>NZ_BAAHBR010000015.1:76361-77034 GCF_054776575.1 Spirosoma humi | reverse complement strand
TACATTATCTTCTAAATACGTAACCAGGATAGGTGTCATCGCTATTCAACAGGAGAAGGTGGTAAAATCTGGGGCATAACGCCCTCGTTGACGGCCATCAGGGCGACCACGATGCGCGGCTCTACCTGCATCCCATACCCCAACACCTGGGCGGTGTGGGTAGGGTCGATGTTCTCGACCCGCTGCCATTCGGCTTCATTAGCTGAGCCTAAAATGAACTCAGGCAGGTCGTGCGGCCCAAAAATGTACACCGATCGCACATTCGTCTGATTGGTTGGCAGCGAGTAATTCGAGCCTAAAACCTCCTGGTTATTGGTCGCGTTGATGATGCGCCGAACGGGACCATCGACGGTGTAGGCTTCCTTCTGGTCTTTGCTCAGCCGCGGCCAGATCGCGCGGAAATCCTCGAAAGTAGTAGGGGTGAACATCGTTAAGCAGTGAGGGATTGAAGGAACGAATTAGAAACCCGGCGCGGGTAGTACTTGACCTGGCGAACCCAGCCATTCATCACGAAACTACCGTTATTCGACCCAACGTCCAGCTTGAGCAAACCCGTGGGTATATTCACGGAAGACACTGGCGGGGATAAACTTGTATTGGAGGCAACCACTAAATCATTGAGCTTATAAGCCCCGGCCAGCTTGTAACCGGTATTGGCCGTCGCCCCCGCAGC
>NZ_BAAHBR010000015.1:0-76183 GCF_054776575.1 Spirosoma humi | reverse complement strand
GCCGCTCGGGTAAAGTCAACGTACAGCGTCCCTTCGTCAGTGGCATTAAACAGGTTGGCAATGCCCGTCCACCGGCACACATCGGCCTGTCTGGTCACCGCTGCGCTCGTCGTGGGTATGTAGCTGGTAGCGAAAGCGCCTTGCTCGAATTGTGCACCCCAGAAATACATGCCTGATGTACCATCACCTGCGTAGGTACTGGTGTTATTGCCATTTCGGATAATCAGAAAATAACCACCCGAGGTAAGCGTAGCCGTAGCCGTGGCGGTCATACTGACCCGGTACCAGCCATTGGGATAGGGCGTGATCGTATTGGTACAACCGGCCCCCGTGAACAGCACGGCACCGTTACCCGTCAGCGAAAAACGATTTTCCAGGTAGTTACCAAAGACCGTGTTGATCGTCTGAAGGCTGACGACAGTATACCCGGCTGGCTTAACGAAGATCGACATCGTATAGGTATTTCCCGACACAAAACTCAGCACCCCCGGCGAGGGGTAATGGTGCCCCACGGTGGCGGTTGGTACCATTAATTCGGCTGACGTGCCCCCCGATGGTGCGGTGGTGGCATCGGCCGTCACCGTCAACAGGCTTTTCCCCCAGGTGGCCTGGTCCAATTGTTCCGAATAGAGACAACTGTTTGTCCGGGTCTCCTCAATCAACAGACCCCGTAGTTGGCCCGTTACCGGATCATAATCGAACCGGGGCGTATGGGCTGCTACCGTCTCCAGTACACCAGAAGGATTGATTCTCGTCGCTACACTATTGCGAATAAACGTCAGGCCCGGAGGCATCACCCCAGACCGAAAATCCAGGTTCAGGGAAGGCGCAAACTGGGCACTCTGTTGGCTACTCCGTATCATCACATTTTGGCGTAAGTAGCGTTGATCACTGAGTTGCTGCGCGCCATGAGCGAGAAGGTATTGCACTTCCCCGCTGCCGTATTCCAGTCCACCGAGGCCCCGCCCGGAAAGGCCACGGCTGAGGGGAAGGTG
This sequence comes from Spirosoma humi, assembly GCF_054776575.1. Taxonomy (NCBI): domain Bacteria; kingdom Pseudomonadati; phylum Bacteroidota; class Cytophagia; order Cytophagales; family Cytophagaceae; genus Spirosoma; species Spirosoma humi. The sequence goes on along the minus strand of NZ_BAAHBR010000015.1, from coordinate 75,188 downwards.
AGCACGAAACTACCCGCCCCGCCCTGAATGCAATCAATATAGAGGCACTTGCCTGGCGCGGCATTCTGGATCGTCAGCGTGGTGTTGGCCGTCAGCGTCAGAATTAAAAAGGTGTTGTCGGCTGGAGCCAGATCGATGCTGTAGGTGGTGGCCGCGCTGGCCGTCACGACCCGGTTGGGTACGGCCGCAATGGCGGCATCCCGGGCTATGCCTGCGGCTGTTGCACTGTTGGCCGCAGCATTAGCCGACGATAGGGCTTCCCCTGCCTTCGTGTTGGCCGTACTGGCTGAACCAGCTGCTGCACTAGCCGATGCCAGGGCTTCACTTGCTTTGGTGCTAGCCGTGCCTGCTGATGTCAGCGCTTCCCCGGCCTTCGTACTGGCTGAACTCGCTGAGCCAGCCGCAGCATTGGCCGACGTCAACGCATCCCCGGCCTTGGTACTAGCTGTGGTAGCTGAGCCACTAGCGGCATTGGCCGACGCGAGCGCTTCGCCCGCCTTTGTGCTGGCCGAATTCGCGTACCCAGCCGCAGCATTGGCCGACGTCAGGGCTTCGCCTGCTTTGGTGCTGGCCGTGCCTGCCGACGTCAGGGCTTCGCCCGCCTTCGTGTTGGCCGTTCCTGCCGAGCCAGCGGCTGCATTGGCCGATGCCAGGGCTTCCCCTGCTTTGGTGTTGGCGGCATTGGCCGACGTCAGGGCTTCGCCTGCCTTCGTGCTGGCGGCTGTTGCACTGTTGGCCGCAGCATTGGCCAACGATAGGGCTTCGCCCGCCTTCGTACTGGCCGTGTTGGCCGAATTAGCGGCATTGGTGCCAATGGTAACGACCTGCGCAGCCATGGTCGTTACATCGTCATGGACTGCATCGACCAGCAACTTAGTGGCAAATACTGCCGCCCGGGCCGCTACAACGACAGGAGCGGTATTATCCGTCACGACCAGGCCATTGATGACGATATCATTCCCAATCGGATTGTAAACAACCCGAAAATCTGGAGCTGTAAAAACGCCCGCTGCCTGATTTCGCCCCTGTATCCAGATGAAACTACCCACCACCTCCGTTCGGGCCAGGCTAACGTTATACAGGCTGTAGCTGTATTTGCTCTTGTAGAGTTTACCGCGCACGGTATCGGTGAGCGTAACCTCCAGCTGATTATCCAGGGTCGAAACCATAGGCAGCGTGATGACCACTAAGCCTGACTCATCTGCAAAAGATAGCTCGAACGTTTGGGCCGATACGGCCGTCACCGGTGAGCCGTCCGGAAGAACGAACAGAAAGCCGATTTTACTCGAGTCCCGGCGTACTCGCTCGATGTTGGCCGTTGCCGCGTAAGCGGAAGAAGTTGGTAGCATTAGGTTGGTGAATTACAGGTCGCCCCGTTGGTCAATATCCCCGATCGCATTACCGATCAGCGCGTAGATCAGCGTGGCAATGGGTGTCTTATCGGTAATGGTCAGGCCCATTTTCTTGAGATCGCCCAGCGTAATGTTCTGGAAAAACTGGCGCTGGTCCACCGCTCCGATCGTCCCTTCAGCCACGACAGTACCGGTTTTAGGGTCAACAAAGGCACCCGTCGTGTTTTTGGTTACGATCTGATCCTGGTACCGAGTGCGCGCGGCCTGTTTCTGAGCGGCCGTCAGGCTGTCGTCCGTCTCTATACGTTCCAGAATCGGAACGCCGGTCGAGTCGAGCGTAACTACCCGAATCTGCTGGACCATGTTCAGGTCGGCCAGAATGACAAAATTTTCGTGGAGAGCCAGGCGGTTGAAGCCCGTCACCACCTCAGTACTGATCACTTTTTCGATTGGAGCCATTGGCGTACAGATGAATAGTTAAAAAGATTACCAACCCGAACTGGCGGCTCTGCGCCACCGGTGGGGATTGGCTGACGTTTTCCAATAAAAATAATCTTCACCCCAGCATACGGTACCCGCTTCGCCGTTCGGATCCGTTGGCCCGGTGGGTACGTAGCTGGTTTCCAGCTTTAACTGCTGGTAGCCATTCGCTCCCTTTACGTGTAGGGCTGCCGTGGGTGTTTCGGTGCCGATGCCGGTGGTGCCATCCCCTTTAATGGTCATCAGGTGCTTACTGGTGGCCGGATCCTGACCCGCATAAAACGCGTGCCGATCGGCTGAACTGTTTACCTGGTACTTTAGGGTGCCTGCTAAAATACCGAACCCGTAAAACTGGTGGTCATTGTTAGACCCGTTGTCGTACAGATTGATCTTTTTTGCCAGGATGTTGGCCGGAAATTTTAGAACACCGTTTATAAACGTGTTACCATCCACGTGAAGCCGTTCCGATGGAACCAGAGTACCTAGGCCAAGCCATCCGTTCCCGTTCAGGCTGGCCAGCAACCGCTTTGTATTGGCCGTAAGCTGCTGCCAGAAGGTAAAGCCCCCGCCTAGGGTGTTGGCGTTCATTAGCGATACCTCCGAGCTTCCCGCCGAAAAGTTGCCGCCTATGGTGAGTTTCGACAATCCTGCTGTGCTGATTGGTGCCGGGTAAACCCCATCCCCGTTTGGCAAAGGGAAAGACGTAAAGTAGCGGCCTATTTCCGTTTTGGGTAAATAAACGTTCGGTAGAGTGGAATTAAATACCTGCGTCGTATTGGCCGGTATGTTGGCAAGGGGAGCGCCGAAGGTTGGGTAGACAATGGCGTTTGCCATATCCAGCACTTTGACCGAAATTAATTTAAACCCATTGTCGGCATAGGCATAAAATAAAATTCGGTTGTCCGGATGCCGAACGGCCACAATACCAGCTCCGATGGCCCCCCCCGTAACGGTATAGTAATAGGTGAACCCGCCCCGGTTGGTAAAGTACGCTTTGATAATTTGCGGATCCCCGGCAGTAGAGTCCCAGGTCTTGCAAACCATTTCCACGGTCATAAAGTCGAACGTGCCACCCGTTGGCGTTGCCAATTCGGCAAATGGGTAGTATCTATACTGTGGTAGGTTGGTCTCGGCCACTGACGTAATGGTCTGTAAGCGCCCCGCTGGCAGGCCATTGAGTGTGGTAAAGTTGGCGCTGGGTGCCTGGAGATTGGCCCCGCTCTGGTCATCGGCCGTGGCCCCCACAATGACCTTACCCGTGTGGTACACGTTGTCGGCGTTGGCTCCGCCCGGCAACCCATCACTGACCCGGTACCAGGTCGATAAATTGTTATTAACGGCATCGCGCACCCAGCGAACTGCCGTTTTCAGGATGGAGCGAAGCGTAGCCGGTTTAATTTGCCGGGTGGTATTATCGGCCAGATCACTATCGATCTGATTCTCAACTTGAGAAGAATCTAGCATAATTATGAATCAAAAGAAAGGTTGAAACCAAAGTCGAAGGCCGAATCAGGAAATAGAACAGCCGGATCGGTGCCCTCCAGCCGGTAGATTGAAAGATGACTTTTACCCACCAACGTGAGCTGGATGCCATTACTAGCCGCCTGCAGGCGGGTGGTGGTCAGCCGCAGGCCGTTGTCGGGCCGACCCGCCAGCCAGCCCTGGCCATTGTAATCGATCCAGAACGCGACCCAGCGATGAACAGCGTTCTGGCCCAAGTAATGGTCGAGTGCGGCCGATGAGCGGGGGAGGGGTAACTGCAGCGTTTGGGTGTAGACCGTACCGGCCGCTTCCCGCAGGCTGCTCTCGTCGAAGGTACCCGTTTTGGCGGGTAGCGATAGTTTGCTCAGCTTCGAGCCGACCCGCACCAGCAGTCCCGATTTGCTGACGGTATGGGGCTGGCCAGCCACCGGCAGCTGGTGGGGTTCCAGTACATCCACCACGTCGACGGCCCGCAGCAGCCACAGCGTCCGGATGAAGCCCGCGTTCGGCTGGCCAGGCTGAAGGCCAAAGACTTGTTCACTGATCGTCATGCCCAAAATTAGGCCCAAAAAACCCCGTCGGAAAGGACGGATTACCGGGACTAGTTTGCACAAAAAAGCGCCCTGGTGATACACCAGAGCGCTTTTTGCCCGGACTTTTTAGCACTCAGCCGGACTTCTTTCGCTACAGCCGGACTTTTTAGGCTACAGCCGGACTTTTTAAGCAGATATTTTCCTGAGATTTTCGGTTTTTTCGGTCGTTTCGGTTCAAATAGTCCCGGTAAATTTTGCGGACGGTCTCCCAATCGATGTCCACATCGCGTCGGATATCGTACCGATCCAGAAATACCCGAATGTGCGGAGAGTAGTCGCCACCCACCAGCTCGTGCACTTTGCGCACCTCGAAGATCATCGCCGTGCGAAAGATCTCCTCCAACTGGCGCACCATGGCCAGGTGTTTGTCCGGCGCAATGTCATTGCTTTTCTCCCGGCAGTAGTAAGCGAAAGTGACCGAACTACCCGACACGGGCCGCACCGGAATGGTGAGCGGATACGGCCGACTCACCAGGTTGATCAGCTGCCCGATCTGACTCCACTTTTCAATTTTGATAACGCCACTATGAGCGTTGTACTCGCCTTCTAAAAATTTTTTCAAATACGCTGGTACTGGTAACGTGATGCGTTTCAGCATGAGTAGGGAAGACTTTAAAAAAAGGAAGGTTATGTCAAGTTACGCAATGGGTGAAATCATAAAGATACGAGCACCCAGTGACTTTGCCAAGTGAGTAATTACCCACGCGGAGAATATTCCGCTCACCGTTATTATTTGCCGCCAAACGTGGAAATCGCCCCGATCAGTGCGTCGAGCCGTCCGGCCTGGTTGCTGCCCCAGACCGCTCCCTGCACGCCATCGACAGCCCCGCGCACCTGGTACACGGCCCCTTCCACCGCATTGATGGATCCCTTTAGGCTGCGCACCTCGACCGATAAGCCATCGATCGAACTGGTGGTTCGGGTCGCGGATCGTTCCAGGGCCTGCTCGGTTTTGTTGCCCAGGCTACTCAATGCCTGTTTCTGCTCGGTATTGAGTATATCCAACGAGGTGGTTACGTCCTCGTTCAGCACCTCCAGCGAAAGCGTGACGTTGCGATTCAGCTGCGCCAGCGACCGGGTCATGTCCTTGTCCAGCTGCGCCAGCGCCAGCTCGGTGCGATCGGCCGAATCGTCCAGGCTAAATACCGTCGCCTTTCGCAGATCGAGTAGGGCCGCTTTCATCTCATCCGACAAATTATCCAGGCTGGTGACCGTTTTCAGGCTCAGGCTGGCCAGCGCCCGGCTATTGGCCAGACTCGCCGTGGTAATGGCCAGAATGGTTTTGGCCGTGGCCTCGTCCTGGTTTTTACCCAGTTGGTTGGTGAGCCGGGTAAAGTCCGCTTTATTTTGAACGGTCAGTTTATCCAGCCCCGTGGCCGTCGTTTTCTCCAGGTTTTCCACCGCCTGGGTCGTATCGGTCGACAGCGATTTAAGACTCGACACCAGTTGCAGACTCAGGTTGCTCAGGGCCACCTGGTTGGTCAACCGGTTGGTGCCGAGCGTCGACACCAGTTGCGACCGGTGCTCGCTCAGGGCCAGCGTCAGGGCGCTCCGGAGCGTGACCAGTTCGGCCACGATCACCTTCGAGTCGGTGGTCTGACTGGTCGAAATACGCATCAGGGCATTACTCAAACTGGTGCCCAACCGCTCCAGGCCATTGAGCAACTGCTGGTTTAGATTCGATCGATCCAGCCCCTCGTAGTAAGCCAGGTTGCTCATCACCGTGCGCAGGTTGGCCTCCATGTTCTGCAGCAGCTGCCGGGTCGTGTCGGGCTGTTTCTCCAGCGCGTCCTTGATGGCCGTCAGCAATCGCAGTTGCTCCTGCCCCTGCTTTTCGGCCCGATCGGCCGCTGCTTTGGCTTCGGCATCGTCGTAGCCGCTGTCGTATCCATCGCTGCCACCACTGTCATACTCGACGGTGCCCCCATCGTCGTAACGCCTGCGGCCGGGTATGCCACCGTACAGGTACATACGTTTCTGCCAGGCCGGTGGATCGAACACTCCGCCATCCCGGAACCCGGCTGGACGGCCACCTCGGGCATCGCGGTAATCGGTCACCGACGCATGACGACGGCCGGGTGTGCGGGCGTTGGCAAACATACGCTGAATAAGCGGCATATTGGCCTGGGTTTGATCCCGTGAAATAATCGCTTCGCCCCCTTCCATTTCGCCCACGTCGCGGCCACTCTGCCGGTCGATCAGCCCGATCCCCCCTTTGCCATAGGTGCTGGCGTGACGCCCACCGGTGGGAATAAAGCCACCCTGCTCGAACTGGGGCATCGGTTGTGATTTGATCTTGGCCACCTGCACCCCCGTCATGATCGCACTCATGGCCGCAAACACCAAGTTGGCTGGCCAGAAACTCGAGGCCAGCGCTTTCAGCGTGGCCAGCGCCCCGGTGATCAGCGCCGACGCGATATCGGCCTTCTTCTGGGCTTCCCACGCTTTCTGTTTGGCGGCTGCTTCGGCCGCTGCCGCTTTTTTGTTTTCGGCCTCGATGCTGCGATTCAGTTCCTTCTGGTTCTGGATTCGGGTCTGTTTTTCGGCCTCGACTTTCTTTAATTTTTCCCGCTTCTCTTTCTCGGCTTCATCGATCGCCTTATCGGCCTGCTCCTTGGCCAGCCGGATCTTCTCTTGCTGATCCTCCTTGGCTTTGGCCAGGATTTCTTTGGCCGCTTTTTCGTCGCCTTTCTGAACGGCCTCGATGGCTTTCAGCTCCGCATCCCGCTGGTCTTCGGCCAGTTCGATTTTGGTTTTCTGGGTATCCTTGGCCAGCTCGGTCTGGGTTTTAGCCGTGTCCTTCGCTTTCTCGATCTTATCCTTAGCCTCGGCCTCAGTCTGCTGTTTGGTCGTTTCGAACGCCTGTTTGGCTTCACTCAGCAGCTGCTGCCGGGTGGCCTGGTCGATATCCTTCCGTTTGTTGATGGCCGCAACCTCGGCATCCCGGGTGGCTTCGGCCGCATCGATCTTTTCATTTTTCTCATTGGTAGCCGCTTTGATCGATTCTTTCTCGGTTTTCTGCGCGGCCTCGATGGTTTGCTTAGCCTCGTCCTGAGCCGCTTCGATAGCCTCGTCGGCCGCTTCTTTGGCCGCATCGGTCTTGCCCTCGGCGTTCTCTTTGTAGCCCGTCAGCTGCTCATCGAGTTTCTTTTTCTCTTCACTGCTGGAGAGCTGCCGGTACTGCTGCTCCAGGCTGGCGATCGTGCTCTGGGAGGCCGACTTGATGGCATCGATCTTGTCGTTGCTCTCCTGGGTGACCCGCTGCTTTTCCAGCTCGGCCGCATCCTGAGCGGCTTTCTCCATCGCAATCTGATCATTGAGAAGCGCGATTTTGGCATCGCGTTCCCGCCGGGCTTCAGCGATGGCATTTTCGGCTTTTTTCTGCTCAAGCTGATTCAAAAAATCCACCGCAGCCGTGGCCATCTGTGCCACCGCCTGGTACTTGGCCATGTTCTGATCCAGTCGCTTCTGCCAGGCTGATTTTTCCGCTTCGAACATAGCCGCGCCATGCTCCACAAAGCCCAGCAAATCTCCCTTCAGTAGCGCCGAGAAGGCATTGGAGGCTTCGGTCCAGATGCCGTTCTTTTTCTCCTTCAGCTCCTTCTCGATCTGGGCTTTATCGTTGGCGGCTTTCTGGGTGAGCACGATCCGCTCGGTTTCGTACTTGCCTTCGATGGCCGTCAGCATAGCCTCTTCCTGTTCCTTGCTGGTCGCATCCCGCACGGCCTTGGCTCGATCGGCCGCTTCCTCGGCCGCATTCCGGGCCAGCGATGCCGCCAGCTGTGCGTCCAGCCTCCGCTGGTGAATATCGGCCAGTTTGGTGGCACTATTTTTAGCATTGACCTCCTCCCAGTCGAAGAGCGCATTTTCGGCCTGCTGCTTCTGATCGATGATGAACCGCGCATTTTCCAGCCGTCTAACCTCCAGCTGCTCCAGCTTCTGGGTTTTTTCTTCCTCCTTTTTGAGTGACTTCTGGCGGGCTTCCTCGTCTACCTGGTCGAGTTTGGCCAGGTATTTTTTCTCGGCCGACACGCGCAGCGCATCTTTGTTGGCCGTGCTGGCCAGCGATTGCTGAATGGCCATCAGCTCGGCATCCAGGATCTGGGCGAGCTTCACTTTCTCGGCCGCTACTTCCCCCTTCGTGCGTTTGATGAAAGCCAGGTAAGCCTCGTTTTCGTCTTCGTCGATTCGTTTCAGGGCTTCCGCGTTGGCCTTCCGGATTTCTTCGAGGTGTTTGTCGGTCTCCTTCTGTTCTTTTTCCCGGGCTGTTTTGGCGGCTTTCTCCCTAGCCTTGGCCGCTTTTTCCTCGGCTAGCGTCATGGTGTTGACCGCCGTAGCGTGGGCTGTGGTCAGTTCTTTCCCAGCCGCTTCACCCGCTTTTTTAGCTACTTTGGGCATCTCGCTGGCAATGCGCTCATCGTATCCTTTGGTAAAGGCTTTGCCCACTTTCTGACCAAAATCCTGGAACGTAGCCACGGTTTTACCCACCGCTCCCCCGGTTACTTTATCGATAAAGCCCACCACATTGCCGACCAGGTTTTTGTAGAAGTCCCACAGACCCTGCATGATCGTCATCACTGACTTAACCTTCGTGCCCAGCCAGTCGAAGGTGTTACCCGCTGTTTTGATTGAGGGCATCAGGGCGTCCGAGATGCTGGTACCAACCCCCTTAATACTGGTCCAGAGGCCGGAAAAAAATCCATTGATTTTGCTCAGGGTTGGCCCAAAAGTGCCCGACAGCCAGTTGCCGGTGCTTTTCATTACCTGCCACACCCCGTCGACGGCCGCTCTGACCTTCTGGTTATTTTCGTACAGGGTATAAAAGCCAGCGACCAGTAACGTCACGGCCGTAATGATCAGCCCGATCGGGTTGGCCTTCATGGCTACGTTCAGCGCGTTCTGGGCGATCGTCAGCGCATTGGTCACCACAACGCGCCCTTTGTCGATGGTTGCCATGATCGTCGCCTGAGCGGCCTGTAATCGCTCCGTAAGGGTACGCCGGGTCGTAGCGGCCGTGGCTGCGTTCTCCGCTACCGTACCGGCATTGGTGGCCGTGGTGGCCAGGGCCTCGGCGGCTGCTTTGCGGGCGGCTTCAGCGGCCCGGATCTTATCAGCCGCACTGACCAGGGTGGCCGCAATAGCCCGGGCTTTCTCGACGGCCGCTGCTTTCAGGGATTGCGCCGACGAAATGATCAGCTGGGCATTGAAGGCAATTAGCCCAGTGGTCAGCCCTAAAATAAGGACTCTATTCTGGATTAAGAATTCGGGCAGGCTGGCCAGTGCTTTTAAAAACGCCAGCCCGTACTGGATCCCCATCGTCAGCGCCGGTGCCAGTTTCTGGCCCAAACTGACGGCATAGCCGATTACCGTGGCCGTGCCCTGCTTGATGGTTTCGTCCAGGGTGGCCATGTTGGTCGCTGCCTGCTCGGTGGCCACCTGGGTGCCCGTCATGTTCTGGGTCATCTGGGCGATTTCCTTCCGGTGGCTGATCACGTGCTGCGCCGTCACCAGGTTCTCTACCCCGAACATCTTGGTCACCTGGGCCGTCGACAGGTTTTTCTTCTCCAGGTTTTCCAGCGCTTTGTCCAGCCCGACGATGGCCGGGTTGGTATCCTTCGCGCCGGTCTGCAGCTTCACCAGCATGTTCCGCAGTTGGGATCCGGCCTGCTCGCCCTTGATGGAAATGGTCGACAGGCTCTGAATGACCGCATTGGTCTGGGTGAAGCTGATCCCCGCTGCTGCGGCTACCGTACCGGCATATTTGAGCGAGGAGCTGAGATCGCTCATTTCGGCGGCACCCTCTTTGGAGCCAGCGGCCATCACCTCGACGTATTCCCCCGCTTTCTCGGCTCCTACACCCCACTGATTCAGCGATTCGGCCACCAGTTTAGCCGCCTGCGTCAGATCGATCTTGCCCGCTTTGCTGAGCTTGATGGCCTGGTCGGTCACGCTGGCCAGGGCCTCGGCGTTGGCCGTCAGTTCGGGTTTGGCCGACGCCAGCAATTTGTAAGCATCCAGCATCTCGGCTGCTGACATACCCACCTCCGGTCCGACTTCTTTAGCCCGCTGTTTGAGGTAGTCCAGCCGTTCGCCCACGATACCGGTAACGGCCGACATATCGGCCGCTGCCGATTCGAATTCGCGGAATTTAGCCACGGACGTCGTGATGGCCTCTTTGACGGCCATCCCCAGGCCCGCCAATCCGGCCACCCCGGCCACCGATAAATCCTTGATCTGCGATTTCGCCCGCTCCCAGAGGGTGGGTTTAGCCAGCTCCTCGCCGGTTGTGCGCAGGTGATTGGCTTCGGCCGTGACGGCCGCAAAATCTTTCTCCGTCTGGTGCAGATCCTTGCCTGCCTTGACAAAATCTTCCGTGCCGGGCGTGAGTTTTTTCAACTGCTCATTGAGCAGCTTCACTTTGGTCTCCAGCTGGCCATAGGTCAGCTCGCTATTTTTGGCCTCCAGCAGCTGCTTGTGCATGGCCACGGTGGCTTCGTCCACCACCTTGACGATGGAGTCGTAATATTTCTTGGTGGTCTGTAGCTCTTTGCTGGTGTTGATGAATTCCTTCGATGCGGGATTGAGGGTGTCCATTTTGGCCTTCAATTGCTCGATCTTGGTTTTCAGCTCCCCGAAGGTCAGGCTGGTATCGGCCATCGCCGTCAGGTCTTTGGCGGCCTGTTTGGCGGTGGTGGCTACGCCCTTGGCCGATGCGTTGACGTTGTCCAGGTAGGCCCGGGCCGTCTGCAATTTGGCCGATGCGGCCACGAACTCGTCGGTGCCCGGCTTGAGCGTTTTCAGGTCCCGCGCTAACTGCTTGACGTGGTTCTCTAACTGGCCATAACTCAGGGTCGTAATATCGACCTCTTTCCGCAGGGCTTCGCTGGCCTTACGGGTCTCATCGAGTTCGAGCTTCACTTTTCGCCACTCCTCGGAGTTTTTGCCCGGGCCGGTTTTCTCGATCTCGCGCAGGGTTTTGGTTAGGGTCGTCGCCTTATCGTTCAGATCCTTCAGCTCTGCGTTTAACTGGCCACTGTCGGTTTTGATCTTGAGGGTGGCTTCTTCGTTTAAATTCAGTGACATGGTAGCGGGAGGTTAATTGAATTCGAGGGCCATTTTCATTCCCGCCAGGGCGGTGTGGCCAGCCGCTTCGAGCAGATCCCGAAACAGGTAGGGCAGCACGTCCTGCAGCAGTGGATCCGAATACATGCCCCGGTAGCCTCGTTTGACGTTGGGGTGGCGTTTAAGGGCCATTTTGTAGCCCCAGGCGATGCGCTCGATGGCCTGCGTTTCCGAAGCGGGCCAGACGCCTGCTGGATAGCCCGGCACGCCTTTGTAGAAATAGCCCCGGCCGTGCTTTTCCAGGTTCTGCTCCACCATCCGGATCATCGCCGACAGGGGTGGGGTGCGGGCGTAGTTGAGCGACTGTAAATCCTTGATCCGGGCCAGGGGGGACATGGTCAGCCGGGCCTCGATGTAGCCGTTCGCTTCCACGGCCGCAAACGTTTTGAAGGAATTCAGCAACTCACCGGTTAGCTCCAGGCCCGCATCCTGGGCGCGTTTGATGAACAGCTCCTTTGCTTTTTCGATGTAGGCGTCCAGGATCCGGATCGCATCGCGGTTGGTAGAAAGCCACTCGCCCCGCGCATCTTTTGCGCGCAGGCCGGTAGCGTCGGTGCCTTGGGAGTTTGCCATGCTACGAAATTGGCTCCGATCGCAGGTATAGGGAAGGACACAAAAAAGCCCCAATTCTCAGAATTGGGGCTTTAAGAAACTGTATATATTTTACTTGTGGCTTACTTTCATGTACTGAAGATCATTTTGTGGCTTCAGTATATCACAATGAACGTTGATGCGCGGCATTCTTCGACCATAGGAAGCAGTGAAAAACATCAACAACTTGTCCAAGTTTCGTAAAGCCTTAACTAGATGCTTTTCATTTGTTAGGGCAGCTTGTTGTGATGTTACTTGACCATCCTTTTCGTTAACCAAATATCGAGAACGTCTAGATAGCATTTGTAGCCCTACATAAGCGGTGTACTCGTTTTCTGGCAATTTACTAATTGAGGTTTGCTTTTCAGGGTTAAGTGCGTCTTTTACACTGTTATGCGTCCTATACTGAAGGCCAAAATTAGCTAGGTGAGCATTAATAAGATGAAGAGCAGTATAAAAACAAACTGTAACCTGCCAATCTACACAATCCCTTACATTGCCATTAATTTGCTCCAAGAACTGGAGATTCCTCTCAGCTTGATTAGCATGATCATCAAATTGTGCCAAGAAAATTAAGATTTTTTCTCTACCACTACACTGTAGTGGTTCGGTGTAGATAGATAGTCACTCTCTTCGACAATCGTTGTATTCATATCGAAGCCGAACTCATGATACTTAGCATTAATTTTAGCCTCCGCCATAATCAATGCTTTTTCTAATTCGTCTTGATCATCAGGGATTTCAGCCCAAACCAAAACTTCCGAATCGTTATGGTCGATCGCTAATCGGTTCAGTTGGGCTAAGCCCGAGTTCGCAATGATCTCTACGTAGTCAAGGACAATACGGCTGACAAAATATTTTTGAAGCGTTGCCTTTGAAGCTCGGGCTGCTTCTTCGGCATTACCAAAAATCATTTTATTGTAAAAGTCCTTAAGCGGTTTGGAAGCCGTATCGGTTTCCAGCTGTAATTCGTGTGATCGCAAGTTAGAAACGAGGTCGTCAAACCACGCCCCCCTGCTAATCTGGGGAGTTTCTACTGCTTCTCTGGTCATATATGTGGAAAGTTTGAGTGCGAAACGGGTTGGCAAATATTAACACATTTGTTAATTAAAACTAATTGCCGTTGATATAAATATCATTGCCTAATACTTATATAGTAAACGGTAAGACTGTCAATACATACTGTTGAGCTTCGCTAATTGTTCATTTTTAACAAATTATAACGTAAGATCATTCCCTAAGTTACTCCAGTTGACTCGTGCATGACATGTATCATGAATACGTCAAGTGTGATAAAATATGCCATTTTGGGATTAAGGATTCGTATCAATAGTTCTGGACTAGGCATTCGACCTTGCTTTCTTTTCGGCTCTACGGCCAGCGTTATAGTGATATCCTTCGTGTATTATCACACCCAGCTTATGCCGCCACCAGCAGGCACTCGGCCGGTTTGACGATTGGCAAACTAACGGTCACGCTCAGCACAAAGTAATTTACCCCATTGATGTGCACCTTTTCGTCCCAGCGCAGCATGGCCAGATCCGTTTCGGTCAGATCAAGCGATTGTTTAACGTAGAACTGCGCCTGGCGCATGGCCTCCAGCACCGACCAGTGGTTTTTGTATAGCCCGTTTTCGCCATTCCAATACAGCGAATAACCACCCTTTTGGGGTGATGCATCGGCTTCACCGGCCACGATTCCGTTCCAGAACAGCAGCCGGGGCGCGAAGCTCGTCGTCAGTTGCCCGAATTGGGCCGTAACGCCCGCCTGCGCGGCTTTCGTACGGCCGGTGGCACTATCGGTCAATAGGGTAGAGAAACGGCTTTTGAGGGGCGCAAAATTAGGCGTGGTGCCAGGCGTTTCGTAATCGGCCATCAGGGCCGGTTTGTCCTTCATCAGCTGATCCCCCGAATCCAGGTCGTAGCTCAGCTGCAGCCGGATGTTTACTTCCGACGTTTTAAGGCCCTGGCCCACAGCTTTGCTGCTCCAATCCTTGACGGCCGGTTTGCGGATCGCATCCTGCCAGAAGTCGATCGTTAGTCGCCGATCGGCCAAATTAAAGGTAAACTTTAAATTGAACAGCTTCCGGATTTCCAGCAGCAACTCCGCCAGGCTCATCGATGGCAGGTGTCGGCTCACCGTCACGGCCGTCGCTCCGTCCAGCGCCCGGGTGTTGTAGAGCAGTAGCTTCGAATACACCGGATGGGTAATAAAATCGCCATCGATGACGGTATTGGTCATAAAGCCGATTTTCTTCAGCAGCCAGCCGATCATGATCATCGGCGTGATAGGCCCCGCCGATGTGAAGTCATTCACCAGGCCATTGTAGTTAATGGAGCCACCGCTGGTACCATAAAAATCAGGGTTCCGGATGACGGGAAAAACGGCCGCTACCTGGCCATCACTGATCAGTTCGGCGTTCAGAAGGCCAGCCAGGGGAAGCGTGCCCAGATCCAGCTCCGGCAGGGGTCGGTTCTGGCTATTGCCGAAAAATTCGCCCAGGGCTTCGACCATCTGGCCTGCGTAACCCGCTTGTCCGGCTTCGGTCAGCACATAGGTGGCCTCCCGGATCAGATGCCCATTCAGGTACTGCTCCAGGTGTCGACGCTGCAGGACGGCCCCCGCCTGGGGCTGCTCCCAGTAACCAAAAATAGCTTGGTTCCGGCGGCTCAGGGGAAAACCCGGCAGGTTGTAGGAACTGCCGACAATCTTCGAATAATCGAAGTGGGGGCTGGCCAGGCTCATATCGAGCGAGGAGCCAGCGGCCAACTCCACCGAGCGGCCATCGATGCGAATATCAAGCATTAGATCAGCTCGTAAAATACAAATAGTTTATCCCCACTGACCGGCGTCACGTCGACGCCGAGCAGGGCGTCGGTAAAGATGCCCCCGGGTTCATAACCACCCTCCACCATGTTGCCGCTAGTCCGGGTCAGGATCAGGACACCATTGATGTAAATCTTCATCCGGATGCGGCTCCCCACCGGCCCAACGGCGTAGTAATACCACCATTTGTTGCCAGCCGGAAAATTCATATCGTTGGTGCCCGGACGGAAAATATACTCTCCGGATTGATCTTGCATAAACTGGGCATTACCCATGTCGGCCGGTGGATCCTGCCGGTGGTAAACACTCACTACGTCGGGCCGGTTGGTGCGGTAGTGCCAGTGGTTGGTCGGTACCGCCGTCGTATAAAATTCGTTGATGGCCGTGCAGGTGCCATTCTGATCGGCATACGCCTGGGTGTCGATCGATTGAAATTCGGCCTCGGCCCGCTGATCGGCATCGCCAGCCGACTCGCCCCCGTATTTGCCCGCAGCCACGCTGATGGTGGCGGGTCCACCCAGCAGCACACCGCCACAATTCGAGCGGTTGAAGGTGCCCGCGCGCGAAATGCCCACATTGGGAAAGGGTGTCGTGCCGGCCACGGATTCGGGGGATGGCGAGGGGGCGATGTAGTTGGTGTCGCCCGGGTTGTTGGCTTTCTCGACGATGGGCTTGACGTCGGTACCGTCGTCCAGGTAATAACGCCGGAGCCGAATCGGCACCACTTTGCCCAGGCGCTTGCCGTATCCATCCAGCACCTGCTTGAAGCCCACACCCCGCCAGCCGGTGGCCCGGGCGGGCTGAACGGCCGTGGCGGGCAGACGGCTAAAGTTCTGCTCGACCTTGGCTTTTTTGAACGTGAGTACCCGCGACACCAGATCGATGTCATCGTCGGCCGTTAGCAGTTCGGTGTTGCTCAGCAGCAGGGGAACGTGGCCTTTTGGAGTGACCAGGTAAATCGACTTACTCAGCAGTAACTCCTCCAGGTAGCGTGCCCAACCGGATCCCTGCCGGGTGAAATAGCCCGTCGACACCGTCAGGCTCTGCTCCCCGTCGACCTGGATCACCCGGAGCTGAGCCGCATCGATGGCGGCTGTTTGGGGATCGATGTCGACCAGGGTACGCCGGACGGTAGTACTTTCGGATCCCTGACCCAGAATCCGCAGCGTGTCGAAACCGCCCAGCGAATTTTCGAACAGAATAAAGCGCTCCTGGGCTTGTTCCTTGTTGTCGACGATAAACGTGCGTACCTGGGAGATGCGGTTGTTGTTGCCGTCACTCAGCCAGAGCTGGTAGCTGGCCACGTCGTTCACCAGCCCATTAGGAGCCATACCGGCCGGGACGCAAACGACCTGGTTGATGGCCGCTCCGGAGAGGGTATCGAGCGTACGTACGTCCGATCGACCATCCGGGTAATTCACCTGCAGCCGACGGTTGATCAGGGCCGGTACCGGCGAGCAATTGAGCAAAAAGTACAGGTATTCGGGCTGGTATTGGGAGACGGATTTGGCGTCGGGCTGCCAGGTCAGAAACTGGCGGGTGTCGGCCAGGTAGCGATCGAAAAAGCGGTCACTCCAGCCTGCAAAATCTTCGTTGGCCAGCCCACCCTTGAATACCCACGTTTTGGGCCGCGTGAGGGTGGTGTTTACGGCCGGTATGCCCCCCGTGACGTTTTCCTGCAGACAGTAGGGCATCGTCAGGGTGGGTACGATGCTCATTTTGATTTGCCCGAAATCGGGTTTCTGCGTTTCCAGAAAGCCGTCCAGGATCGCTTCGATGCGGAAGCTGGCCCCGTCGAAGCGCTGCAGGCCACCCACCATCAGGGGCGGGTGCTCGCGGCCCACCAGGGTGGTGAGCAGCTCCAGCTCGGTCGACTGGGGAAACTTGGGAACCAGTACCGCCAGCGCATAGCGCAGATCGGAGCGGTCGGTCAGGGTGGTGTCGGCCGGATCGATCAGCACGTCCAGACGGTTCCGGGAAAATTGCAGGGCCTGGAACACCAGGTTACTCGCCAGCGGGTCGATCATAGCTTACAGGTAGGTGCGGAGCACGTCATTGGCCGGTAAGGCCAGTTTAAGTTTTACTTCATAGCCCTGGGTCGAGTCGAGTGTCATCATGGTGACCGGCTCCAGGGCGGTGGTGTTATAATCGAATTCGACGTTCTCGGTCAACTGGTGCTCTTCGCGCAGCTTGTGGGCAATGGACAGAGCAATTTCTTCAGCCTGGTCAAATGCCGCATCTATACTGTCCTCGTCACCGGGTTTGCTTTTGCAGAAAACGTAAAAGGTGACGTGATACCAGAAGTAGAACTGTTCAGCCCCATTGTCAAAAAGTTTAAAGGCTGGCCGCATCACAAAGACGGCCGGGTAAAACCCCTTCGTACTGACCGATTTGGTCATCAGCTTCTCCATCCGGCCACCGTCCGATTGCAGAACGGTGCCTTGGGTGACCACCTGCTCGGCCAGGGGTTTGAAATAACTCCAGAATAATTTACGGCTGTTCATGGGCTTGTGTCGCTTCGGCGTTCCGACTGACGCTCGATGGCATCGGCGCGGAATTCTTCTAAAAACAGTAATACTTCGTGCGCGTTGGCCTGCTGGGTTTGTTTGAGGTTGCCAAAAACTCCCTTTTCAGCCAATAGGTGGGTGTTTTTGATAAAGCCCTGGCCAATGTAGGTTTCGCCAGTACCGGTGCTCGCCTTGGCGTCCGGATCGAACAGTGCGTATTTGCTCAGTACCGATTGCACCGTGCTGGCCACGAACAGCAAGACGGCTAATTTCTTCTCGAAGGGGACGGTTTTCAGTTGCTTCACCCGCTCCCGGACGATAAACTCGTTGTAGCGTTCACGCCGGTCGCCATTCCAGTCCGGATCCTGACACTCCCGCTCCGATCGAGCCGGTCGGCAGGCCGTGGCCACCAGGTAGTCCAGCTCCCCCTCGCCGGTTTCCTGCTGGGTGATGTATGCCTGCAGATGAACATACAGATCGCTCAACTCCCCGTAACTGACCGTCACAAAGCCAGCCTCGGGTAATAGCCAGGGCGTCTTGTCGACCGTGATGGCTTCGACCGGTTGACTCGTCATCGGCTCCTGCCATACCCAGCTGCACATACGCATCAGATCGTGCAGCACCACCGCGTTTTTTTTACGCACGGCCGCGCTAAGCTGGGATCCGAAATGCCGCCGGTGGAGTTTGGCCCAGGCCCGGGGTTTGATGCCCAGCATCGTCTGCAGCAGCTGGTGGTACATGTGGCCGTTTTCGGGCGTCAAATAAATCAGCCGGATCAGTTTCGGGAGCTGATCCGGCTTGACTTCGGCCCAGGTCTGGGGGAGCGAGTAGCTTACCCCATCAAGCTGGATCGTCCGCATTTACAGGGCGTTTTTAGCTTTGGCCGCATTCATGTCGACCGTGAGCGAGCTGACGCCGATCGTCGTCAATCCCGTCATCAGCGTGGCCAGGTTTGTGAAGATCGACAGGAAGCCAGGCAACATCACACCCTGTTGCTGCAGGCCCATCAGGATCCCGGAGATACCGGTTACAATTACACCAATGATGCGCAGGGCCCTAAAGAGCGCGGGTGGTCTGGTGGTCAGTCGCTGGATGATACTTAGTTCGTCCTGAATGTTCATAAATCGATTGGTTTTGGTAAGAGAAATGGCTGGCAAGTACCAAGAAAAAAACCGCCCCCTAAAGGACGGTTTCGTGACACTTGCTAACGGTAGAGTAGACTAAAAGTCATTTTTGCTTAATGGGTGCAAAAGGGTATTTTTTATTTTACTCAATCAAAAGCAATGGACATACTAGAAGTGATTGCGAAGTGGCTATTCTGGCTTTTTGACGGAATAGGCGTGAATCTCATCCTTAAAAAAATTGGTAAAGCTTTTGATAAGAAGGGGAAAGATGACACAGATATGAATACCAATTCACTCGTTGGTCCAAGACTTCCACAGGTATAAATCGATCGACCTCTTATTCTTCCCGAGTAGGGGCTGGACTTGAAATACTACCGCCAGGTCTGTTTTACTTCACTGATGGCGGTCGCTAATTTGGCTGGGTAGTGAGGATCCTCGGCATAATGCTTATTGATCCAGTTTCTGAAAGCTGCTTCGGTGGTGAGATTGTATTTTATGCACAGATCGGATTCCCATGCCTGGTAATCCCGCATCATCAGCTGGGGCGTCGCATAAACGCCATAGCCCTTTTTGATCCACATTTGAAACGGCCGACGATTTTTGCGGAAGCCAAACCAGTTATGGGTCTTCATCATGTGGCGGGAACTGAAGTGGCCCGTTTCCAGCACGGCCAGCGCCACGGCCGTCTCTGGATAGAGTAGCTCGGTTTCACAAATCAATCGAACAGGATCGCCCCAACGTCGGACCAATCGCTCGGCCCGCCTGCTCCTCGTTGGGGCCGTCAGGGGCGGTTGTTTCTGACTCCCTGGCTTCGTTTGTTCAATTCGATCTCCAGCTCCGATACAACCAGGTTACTAGCTGTTTGCGGTTTTCCGGATTGCTTGGCCAGTGCCTGCTCGATCTGCTCCATGGATAACAGACTCTGCTGCTTGACTTCCAGCTCCTTTCTCTTCTTTTGGAGCTGGAGATCGAGTTGCTGATTTTGCTTTTGCAGGATCTGCGACTGCTCCTCCAGGTAAGCTTTTTTCTTCTTTCGGGCTGCAACAGAGTACGATAAGCTGTCACTCACCGCATCAGGCAGTGTGATGGCCACCTGGTCGGTGTTGATGATCAAACTGTCCAGCTCAGCATGGGAGAGGGTATCTGCCCGCAGCGAATCGGCCGGTATGGCAAAGCCGATGGTCTGGTTGACTTGCTGCCAGGGGCGTCCGATCGCCAGGACCAGCAGGCCCGCCAGCAGAGCGGCAACTAAATAAGTGGAAAGTTTCATTACGGTAGGAATTAAAAGGTGATCCGGCTCACCACGATCATTTCGCTTTTGAGCCGTTTCTTCAGAAAAACGCCCTCACCCGGGCCGTCTGGGTTGGAGGTATTCCCCCCGATCACCCAGCAATAGTTTTCCACATTGGGCCAGTTGACGATCACCTCGACGTGGTTGATGCGTTTGCCGCCAAACCGAAACAGCGCCAGGTCACCGGCCAGCGGAACCCGGCCGTTTACGGCATGGCCTCCCCGCCAAACGACGACGCTGGCAGGAAGGGACCAATTAGCGGCCAGGGCGGGGCCTTTGACCCCGTGCCGGACGTCGGCCGTCACGAACACGTGGTGGCAGAATAAACCGCAGTACATGGTGCCCGGGCCGTAGCCGTAGGGCTTTACGAACAGGTTGTAAACCGGGCCTCGGTTTTGGCCGACCTCCCGGGTACCCACGTATTTGACGGCCGCTTCCGTGACGGCCTGGCGCTGCAGGGCTATCGACCGACGCTTACTGTCTGCGGCAGGTTGACCGACAGCAGTTGAATGAACAAGAAGCAAAGCCCAAAAAAGGCCAATAGGAAAACGCATAGCCGTTGGAAAGAAGTAAGCTCGTATTTGATAGTGGTCATCATATCGGGGCCATCGGTGCCTGGGCGAAAGAACCGGAATAGTTCCGGCCAGAATAGCCGCAGCAGGCCCAGGCTTGCTGCCAGAATAAAGGCCATCCGGAAGCAGGCCGTCCAGAGCTGAGTCATTGTGTTGGAAATGATCAGCTGGCCCGGGCGCTGCTCGGCAACGGTATAGGCCGTATAGTCGGCCAGGGCGTAAAACACCAGGAAAGCCCCGACCAGACCTCCGTATAGGCTCAGCAGATACCGACTCCTATCAAGCACTTTGCGGCCCAGGCTTGGTTTGTCCTGAGTGGGAACATACTCATCCCGATCAAGCCCTGGTTCAGGGATGGGTCCGGCCTGGATTGGATCCACCGCTCGGCGGTCCGACGGCGTCGAGTCAGCCGGATCGATCACCGGCTGACTCGCTTTTGGGCGCGTGAAATTCATTATAAGCTGTCAATAAGGGTGGATAGTTGTTTCTGGGCGTCTTCGGCTTCCGTGCGCAGCAATCGGCGAAGCGTGCGGCTAACGCCAACTTTTTCGGATAGGGAGTAGCCAGAGCTGGCTAATCCATCAAAAATTTCCTGAGCGGCTTCATCGGCCGTCAGCTTGTCTTCGTGCGCGGGGTTGTTTTGATCTGGCATGATTGGTTTGATTGATTAAAAAATTAGAGGATTGCGTGTGGTGTGTCCGTGAAGTCATCCGGGATGATGGATGCTGTCGATGCCTGCAGCTGCTGGTAATAGGTCGAGAACGTAGTAGGGCTGGCCGTCTGATCCAGAAAGGTGATCACCCGATCGAGCCGAATCTGGGCATCGCGGGATAGTGTTATCCGCAAATTGTTGCGTTTGCCTTCGTCGGCCGCTACGTCATCGCCACCGGTGCCGTCTTTCTGCCGACGCTCCGTAACGCCGATCTCAGAAAAGGTTAGGGGTAGGTATGGCCAGGCCCGATCGACAGCCAGGTAAGCCACGGCCTTGCGCACCAGGCTGATGAGCAGCTCTTCCTCGAAGCTCAGCTGCGTGCGGGGCGTTTGCCACTTTTGCTTCAATGCCTGGTAGACCTGGCGTGTCAGAGCGCCACAGATCAGCTCGTCTTCCACGTCTTCGATGTGGACCAGCATCTTCTGGAAAAAGCGGTAATTGCGGCCCGCCAGCGGCAACAGGCTGCCCAATTCGTCGGCCGAGCGGACGAAGTGTCTCCGGCGGATTTTATAACCGTCCGAATCGAGCCAGGCCGCTGGGCGTACGGCCTCCAGTTCCCGCCAGAAATACTCCAACGCCCAGTCGAGCATCGATAGATTCGCATCCCGGCTGTCGACGTACTCCCACTTGGTGACGGCGATGGTGGCCTGGGGGGAGCCTTTCATGATGCCCAGATCCGAAATGCGAAACTTCATGTGGGGAAAGGCCAGCACGAAGCACTGCCAGGACATGCAGCTTTGAGCCAGCCAGAGCAGCTCCTGCATTTCGGGCTTCTGGGCATCGTCGCTTTTTAGAAAATTATACAAATCGATGCCAACCTCGTCCCGGAACCAACGCTCAGCGTGGTGGGCAAAAGGGGCCACTGTTTCAAAACTGATATCGGTCTGAATCGTACCCAGCTGAGCCTTCAGGATTTCTTCCGTCAACATACTTAATTGTGGTTTGTGACGGCCTGGGTACCCGTCGGATTGACATCGAGCGTGGTGATCTGCACACCCGAAAAGCTGGGCACGATGTCTTTGTAGCCCATCAGCCGGAGGGCGTAGTAAATGGGTTCGCTGAGCAGCACGTGATGCACCGGTGTGCGGAAATGCTGCTGGAAATCGGCCATCACCCGGATCTGGGATCCCGAGTCGTTTCCCTTGCCCGGATTCACCCCACCCAGGGTGGGCAGAATACCGGCCGCATTGGCGATCGACACGTTGGCCATTTCCCAAACCTTCGAGTAAGCGTCGTCGCTCATCTCGTTTTTCAGGGGGACCACGTCGATGGCATCGTTGTTTTTGCCCTGCTCGTCCCGCATGTATTTCAGCACGAGCGTTTTGTTGACGTTCTTGGTACCCGACATCCAGCTCGACAGGTTGTTGCCGAATTCGCGCCATTTGGCCGCTACCTTGCCCGCTTCCACCGGCTTGCCCCCTTCATAATCGAAGTAGTCTTTCGGCATTTTCACTACATACTTGATGTTGTAGCCGTTGGTGATGCCGGAGCGGTGGAAAATGGGGATCAGGTTGGCCAACTCGATCCATTCGCTGGCTCCCCACCAGCTGGGGAAGGCATAGTGTGGATTGCCCGACTGATGCTCTCTGGAGTGGAAATACGAGACGATGTTAGCCTCGGGGTTGCGGGGATCGAAACCGGGTACGCGTTCGGAATCACGCGGCCGGAAATAGGAGAAGTCGCCGAAGAACGGATTGTAAAAGAAGCTGGGCTGCAGGCGGGTGCTGCTTTGAGCAATCCGGGCATTGTAGCTGTCGACCACGCTTAGCAGGGGTAAACCGTCCATCTCCAGCTCGATGCGGGTGAAGTGGTTCCCGTTGGTGACCCGCTCGTTGATCGCGCCGATCGCGTAGTGAGCCAGCCGAGTTTTGATGGCCCACTCGATGAGCTGATTGTCCTCGTAGGGCAGCAGCTGCATCTTCCCATCCACGATCACCCGTCGATTGAAGGTGATGCCGGTGCCGTAGATCATATCCCGGTTCGAATCGAGCAGGGGCTTGATCTGGTTGTTTTTCTGCACCAGCACGCCCATGGTATTGGGCTGGTTGTCGGCATTGCCCCAGGGCACGTGGTCGAGGCCATTGCCCAGCAGGCCATAGGTGGTACCGTAGGCATGGTCCCGACCTACGCGGTCGGTGAGCTGCAGGATAGCAGCCGTGTGGGTGGTCGATGTGACCACGGCCACATCTTCGTTAATCCATTCCATAGTTAGCTCTGGTGATTGATGCGACGGCCGTTGTAATAGAGCAGCCGATCGATGGCGAGTTCGAAGTGCTGACCGTTCTCCTGGTTGCAGAGTAGCAGCACAAAATTGAGCGAGACGTTACCCCGGTAGCCCCGCTCACCCGCCTGACGGCTTTGGCTTTTGGTGACCCGGGCTTTGTAACCCAGCGTCCCATCATCCCGGCAGTAGCCCACCGAAAACTCGTGGGGTTCACCGCCCTGGACATCCTGGTGAATTTCGGCGAAGACCGCCCGGCGATTGATGCGTTTTTCTGAACTCATGGTACGAAGTTGGGCTGGATCAGGGACGGCACGAAGGACAGATTTTCTTGTAGACCAGGTAGCCAGCCCCAACCCGCCACAGCCAGATCTCGACAAGGTTGAACCGTCGTTTACGCTTGATCCGGCTCAGCTCCCCCCGAACCTGAAGGCTCTCCAACTGAAAGCCCACGATCTGCTGCTGGGCCTGGGTGTAGGAACTGGCCAGCCCATCGCGCTGGGTTTCCCGCTGGGTGAGGTCCGTCTTGAGTCGGCCGATCTGGATCCGGGCAAAGTGCAGTGCCGTCAGGCTGTCGAGCAGGGGTTTAGCGTTGTGCACGAAGGCCCGCGCAATGGCCAGGCTATCCTGGGGAATGCCGGGTCTACTGTTTGGCACGTTGCCGACCAATATTGATTGCCCCATTGATCCGGCGCATGGCATCCAAATCAGACAGGCCAGCATTACGGCGTAAAGAGTCTTGTTCATCGCGGTCGAGGAGTACAGATTTTAGGGAATCGATGGTTTTCTGATACCACCATGCCTGCACGAGTGCCAGGGTCGAGTCAGCATTCCGCTGCGCCCTGAGCACGGTGTTGACAGTCGTATTCAGTTCAGCCGCCGGTGATTCATTGGCCGGAGTGAAGAGTTGGGCCAGCACGGCCACAGAAACGGCCGTGAGCACGCTGACGATGATTTCCCGAAACAGGTTACTGCTGGTGCCAAACTTGGCGTAGGTGCCCCGCAGGAAGTGGGCAACGGTAGTCAGGAAGGCGATCATGGCTGTGGTGGTGATTGTCAGACCAAAATTCAGCCGGGACGAGCTTACTGGAAAGGACACAAAAAAAGCCCACCATAGATTGGTGGGCCTTAAACATCGAGTTAGATGAACTTAATTAAAAAGGCTAAAACAAAGAGTTTATTTTACCCCTGATAAATAAGAAGTGATATATTAATGACTTATGAAAAGAGGGTAATTAAGGGTTTAACCACTCTCTATCAGGCTTAGCCAATAGGCGGGCGTTGTTATAGGCCCAATCTAATGGCAATACTGTATTCGCACGATATACCTCGCCTTCTCGTGCGACCACCAAAGCCACATCTGTAGTTTCAGCAGTGCTGATACATAATGGTAGAAGTAGTTGAATGGAGTCGCTATAAAATTGAGGAATAGCTGTTTTATAATTTCTCCTGATTCTTGTGAGAGCTGAGTCAATAGCACTTTTTACTCTTTCTACTTGTTGCGGCTTGCTTAAATCACGAAAAACCGCTGGAAAACGTTTTTCTCTGTCGTCTAAAATATGTTCAAAATCAGGGATGAGCCTTCTTGACGACTCGTAAATCAACTCTGCTGCATTTTGAAAATAATTAGCTAGTTCCGGTTTCTCGGCAAAGTAATTCATGGTCCTATTACTTTCCCTATCGAAGCACTTGAATACCCAAGCAGGCTGTTTTATGTAGCTATCTGTATGGCGATTTCCTGGAAAATTGTCTTTATGCTCAAAATAGGCAAAGATATCTTCTTGTTTTATAGTAGCGAGCCCCGTGTTAAAGCATGCAAACTTTAAATCACGGCCCTTCTCATTAATCAGAGCATACTTTATTTTCTCTTCTTTATGCAAACGAGCAAATGTGTATGTAATATAACTCTCTAGAACAGGATGTCTTCCTGTCTTATTTGAAATGTAATCCCAATCTCCGTCTTCTGGCTGGGCGTGGTTTTTAGCTAAATCTTCTATGTCTTTGTCCCAATCTCTAAAAGCAGCGAATTTTTCTAATCCAGAGCGAGTGTCACGCATGACAACTTGCTTTGCCTGTAAGCCTCTATCAGAAACACTTGCAGTAAACTCAACTTCAAAACCTGGTTCCACATTTTTGAAGCCTTTTCCTATTATATCAGTGTGATGAATAAAATATTTTTCGTCAGTTCCTGCGGCTTTTATATATCCGAACCCACGTTCAAACTGATCGACAGTGCCGACGTATCTGTCAGTTACTCGGGTTAAATTTTTTGCAGAGGGACCTTTTGCACTACTTTCTATCTCGAACTCCACATCTTCATTTTCAAGGAGAACTTTAGCGTCATCTTGTATTTGTGAATAGTGAACAAAAACCTCGTGCCCTTCAGGTGTGGTGATCTTGCCGAATCCCTTTCTAGCATCAAAAAAGAGTACTTTTCCTTGTGTCATAATCATTATATAGCGTGTAGATAAATTTATTGCGGCTCAATGATAACTATAAGTTTTATAAAATCGTAAGGTAATTACTTTAAGGTAACTATAATTTTTTAGACGTGGCTCAAGTGACAGCAAGGCCAAATTCGTACTTGCTAAAAACTTACTTAGGTGCATGCGCAAAGTAGATCAATTAACATGCCCGGTAGAACATCTACCGGGCATGTTAATTGATCTACTTCATCTTACGTTGCTGCAATACTTTGCTCTGCTCCATTTCGCCGATTACACGACGTTCATCGGGTCGGCCGTACACTTCAAGCCCTTTGTCGGTTTTCCGACCCAGCACTACCTTAACCGAGTCGGTGCTTAGATAAAGTTTGTTGAAGCACCAGTCGGTAAAGGTTTTACGGCCCGCCTTGCTGGATAAATCCTCCGGCAGATCGAGTTTGCCCGCGATGACTTTCAGCCAGGTGTTGAATTTGGGTAAGGAGGTAAGGGGTAACCTTTCCCAGCCACCGTATTTATCGACGATTGCCTTCACTTCCTCAAACTGAGGCACCCGAATGGATACTTCAGTTTTTATCCGGTCTTTGATCAGCCAGACCTCGCCATCGAGACCCTTCCGAACCGCCGTTTTACTTTTTTGAACAAAATCTTTCAAAT
Organism: Spirosoma humi; assembly: GCF_054776575.1. NCBI lineage: Bacteria > Pseudomonadati > Bacteroidota > Cytophagia > Cytophagales > Cytophagaceae > Spirosoma > Spirosoma humi. The sequence goes on along the minus strand of NZ_BAAHBR010000015.1, from coordinate 49,217 downwards.
CCCCATAGTGGAACCCACTACGGCACAGGATGACGAAAATATCAGCCGCCTGTTGAAGGTGACTATTTTCGAAGGTGTGCGTCCTAAGTTTCTGAAATTGTTCCTCGCTGAGAAATACCGGGTCGTCATATTCGGCATTTTTGATGCGCATCCCGTCGAGTGGATTGCTGTCGGCCACCTTGTGCAGCTTGGCCCAGGTCAAGACATTTTTGATAGTTTGGGTGTGCTTGACCACGTAAGAATCTGCGTGGCCAATCTGATCACCATCCAGAGGCAGCTGCTTCATCCAGCGCCGGTACTTCTTTACCCAGGTCAAATCAAAATCCTCTACCAGCAGATCCTGGGCATTTTCGCTGATCAGAAAGTCGACCAGTTTTTTACGCACATTATCGTAAACCTCTAAGCTAGACTTTTTCAGCCTTCGTTCAGGATCCTGGGCGCTATCGGTTAAATACAGCTCGAAGGCTGAAAGCAGGGAAACGCATTCACTACCGCTTTCATATATACGCTTGATTTTAGCCGCGGTAATTTTTTCCTTTCGGCGGAACAGGTCATTGAAGATGGCCCTAAGGTGATCCCGCATGATGTCCAGCTGTTCGTTTTTAAACAGCGCTTCCGGATCCCGTTCGCTGATCTGCTTGTCATTCCAGTAATCCCGATAGGTTGTAATGCCGGTGCTTCCGATCTCTGCTCGTTCGCCGGCCACCGTGACCCGGCAATAAAGTTGAACTTTGTCCTTCTGCTTACTTTTACGACGCCAGAAGATAATTTCCATACGCTTGACAATTTTCATTGCTCTGTATTTTGGTACGGAGCGGTGTGGAGCGATTATAGAACCGGAATTAAAAATTTTAGACCATTTATTGTAACTTATTTTTAATTATTGCCTATATAGTTGATTAACTACTAGTTAAGAGGTGTCACCTGATATAAAGGGGTGCTACCTCCTTTGCTTCAAAATGGGCAAAACCGGCTTGAATGGGTCAGAAGGGACAAAAAAAAAGCCCGAAACGGCTAGTTTCGGGCACCATACTCAACGATATAGGGAGTTTGCAGAGAGAGAGGGATTCGAACCCCCGGACCTGTTACAGTCAGTGGTTTTCAAGACCACCGCAATCGACCACTCTGCCATCTCTCTTTCTTGGGTGCAAATATAAGAACGTTTTGAGATATGTCAACCCACAGCGGGCCATTTTCAGGTAAAAAGGCTAATTTTGACAATGATCTGACGAGCAGAAACGTCGATGAGTGCAGGAACGGATGCCGTTCTGGCCACTCAGGCGCTCGTTCACCCTTTCGCTCTATACAATGGATACCCTCGAATCGCTACCCTCGCTCGAGACCGCCCGCAAACTGGGCCTGCTGCCCGAAGAATTTGATCGAATCGCAGAAATTCTGGGGCGTCAGCCAAATTTTACAGAACTGAGTATCTTCTCGGTGATGTGGTCGGAGCACTACTCGTATAAGAACTCCATCGTCTGGCTGAAAACCCTGCCCCGCGATTCGAATCGTACGCTGGCCAAAGCGGGTGAAGAAAACGCCGGTCTGGTCGACATTGGCGATGGACTGGCCTGTTCGTTCAGGATTGAGTCGCATAACTACCCGTCGGCGCTGGAGCCTAACCAGGGAGCGGTCACAGGCGTTGGCGGTATCAACCGCGGTCTATTTACGATGGGTGCCCGGCCCATTGCCCAGTTTAATTCCCTTCGCTTAGGCGATCTGGCACTGCCAAAAACCAGGCAGTTACTGTGCAGTGTCGTAAAAGGTATCGGCGATTATAGCAAGGTCTTGGGAATCCCGACCGTGGGCGATGAGCTTTTTTTCGATGATTGCTACAACACCCATCCGCTGGTGAATACGTTCTCGGCGGGCATTGTAGAAGTCGGCAAATCGGCGAAGGCAATCAGCTTCGGCGTAGGCAACCCGGTGTTTATTGTTGGCTCGGCAACGGGTAAAGATGGTATTCACGGGGACACGTTGGCCCCCGAAGACATCTCAGCCGCATCGACCGATGAGCTTTCAGCGGTACAGGTGGGTGATCCGTCCACGGAGAAGCTGTTGCTGGAAGCCACGCTCGAAATCATGGCTACCGGCTATGTGATTGGTATTCAGGCCATGGGCGCTGCCGGTATTATCTGCTCAACGGCGGAGATGAGCGCAAAAGGCGAGCACGGCATGATCATCGACCTCGACGAAGTACCCACCCGCCAGCCGGACCTGGCTCCTTTCGAGATTCTGTCGTCCGGATCGCAGGAGCGCATGCTGGTCGTAATTGAAAAGGGGAAAGAGCCTATCATTCAGGAGATTTTCGATAAATGGAATCTGAACTGCGCACAAATTGGCGAAGTAACGGCCCGGGGCGAACAGGACCTCGGTCGTCTGCATTTCTACCGCCATGGCAAACTCGTGGCCGATGTGCCTGCGTATGATCTGATGTTGGGTGGGGGAGCGCCCCAGTACAACCGGGAGTATAAAGAACCGGCCTATATAAAAGAATACGCCAAGTTCGATATCGACGACGTCGACGACATTGAGATGGAAGACATTCGGGAAATTGCCGGGCATCTGCTGGCGCACCCGAATATCTGCTCGCGTAAATGGGTATACGAGCAGTATGATTCGATGGGAGGCTCCGCCGACCGCAGCCCTAATGCGCCTTCCAACGCGGCTGTTGTGCGGGTAAACGGGCCCGGTATACCGGCTACCGATACATCCATCGTCATCACCGTTGGTTGCAACAGCCGCTACGTGAACGCTAACCCACGCCAGGGGACCATGATTGCCATTGCCCAAGCCTGCCGCAACATCGTTTGCTCGGGGGGCGAGCCGCTGGCGGTCACCAGCAACCTGAACGTCGGGAATCCCTACGTGCCGGAAGTATACTGGCAATTTGTGGAAGCGGTTCAGGGCATGGGCGAAGCCTGTCGCCGGTTCAGCACACCCGTTACGGGCAGTAACGTTAGCTTTTACAACCAAAGCGCCGACGATGGCCCCGTATTTCCGACGCCCACCATCGGTATGCTCGGCCTGATGGAAGACCCGACTCACCGCATGACGCTGGATTTCAAAAATGAAGGCGACCTGATCTACCTGATCGGCCAGTCAACGAACGACCTTGCTTCGTCGGAGTACCTGTACTCATTCCTGGACATGAAAGCGTCGCCCGCGCCCTATTTCGAATTTGACGACGAGTGGCACGTGCAGGAAGGCATCAAGACCATGATTCGCAAGGGCTGGATTCAGTCGGCACACGATGTGTCGGATGGTGGTCTGTTCGTTACGCTGGCCGAGTCTGCTATGGCGGGTAACAAAGGCTTTGCGATTAGTTCGGACGATCGTCACCGGCTGGATTCGTTCCTCTTCGGAGAAAGCCAGAGCCGCGTAGTCGTCACGATCTCGCCGGAACAACAAACGCACCTGGAAGGCTACCTGCACGATACGGTCATGCCGTTTATGTTGCTGGGTACCGTAACGGATTCGTCAGCCGCGTTCGTGATCGACGGTACGCCAATCATTACACTGGCCGAAGCGAAAGAGCTATATGACAACGCGTTGGGTAAACTTATGGCTCACCCATGAACGTGTTTAGCTAAAAATCATTGAACTGACCGACGATGCGCCCAGCAAGCAGCTTGTTGGCGGATCATCGGCCAGTTTACATCTTAACTACTTCTATGACACTTGACTTAGCCGCGATTACCCGGGAAATCTCCACTATTGCCACGGATGCGGGCGCTTTTTTACTTCAGGAACGGAGTCGCTTCCAGCGCGAAGCAATCGAATACAAAGGATTGAATAATCTGGTATCTTACGTAGACAAAGAAACTGAAAAGCAACTGGTTGAAAAGCTGCGTCAGCTACTGCCCGAAGCCGGTTTTATTACCGAAGAAGGCACTACGGGGCAGGAAGCGGATCAATCGGCGCTCAACTGGATCATCGACCCGCTCGATGGTACGGCCAATTTCATTCATGATCTCCCCGTTTTCTCCGTGAGCATTGGGCTGGCCCAGGGCAAAACACCCATCGCCGGTGTCATCTACGACCCCAACCGAAGCGAATGTTTTTCGGCCTGGCAGGGTGGAGGAGCCTATTGTAATGGCAAACCCATGTCCGTTTCGCCCGCCACGCAGTTGGGCGAGAGTTTAATTGCGACCGGCTTTCCGTATTATGCGTTTGATAAAATGCAGGCCTACCTGCGTATTCTGGAGTCGCTGATGCAGCAAACGCATGGTTTGCGCCGAATGGGATCGGCCGCTATTGACCTGGCTTACGTGGCTGCCGGCCGGTTCGAAGCGTTTTACGAATACAACCTTAATTCGTGGGATATGGCTGCTGGCGTACTGCTCGTTCGGGAAGCGGGTGGCGTCGTTACTGACTTCGCAGGAGGGGATGAATTCCTGTTCCGGGGTGATGTGGTAGCGGCCTGTGGCATACACCCTGAATTGATGAAGGTCATGCGCGAGTTTTGGCGGTAAAGTACCAGACAGCTTCTAGCTGTCTGAGCATTCGCATAGAATCAGCTTCATTCAGACAGCTAGAAGCTGTCTGGTACATACGCAGGCTGGACTAGTCATTTTTTGAAAACCGGACGAACGTGTCAGGCCAGCGAAACGCTATATTTGTTTTGTCAGGCCGGGTCTCCCCGGCCAGTATAGCCAAGACATACCTCAAAATACAACTTGTCTAATGCAGGATCTGGATGCACTCAAATACCCAATTGGCGACTTCGTTTACGGGCAATCTTTTTCGGATGAAGACACCCGGCAGCACATTTCAGCAATCGATGGACTGCCCATTAAACTAACCGAACTGGTTGGTAAATGGGGCGATGACCGGCTGGATACACCCTATCGGCCGGAGGGCTGGACAATTCGACAGCTGGTCCACCACATAGCTGATAGCCACATTAATGCGTATGTCCGCACGAAACTGGCGCTGACGGAATTTAACCCGACCATTTCACCCTACGAAGAAGGGGAATGGCCAAAACTGCCGGACTCTACCCTCGACATCGCCCCTTCGCTGGTTTTGTTGCGAAACCTGCATCTGCGCTGGGTGACGATTCTGGCCGCCCTTACCGATACCGAATTAAGCCGGACGTATTTCCACCCCGGTAGCCAGCGAACCTTTGTGTTGCGGGAAGTTATTGCCATGTATGCCTGGCACGGAGAACACCACTACCAGCATGCGTACCGACTAGCCCAGCGGAACGGTTGGGCGTGAAAAAATGTATACTGTAGTAGGTAGGCTGTATGATCCCGGATGATCGACCTATCTACTACAGTAACATTTTATAGACTCATGCAGGAACTCCTCATTTTTCTGATTTTTGCCGTTGCGCTTGCTTATTTAGGCAGTCGGGCTTACCGGAATTTCTCGGCAAAAAAGGCGGGTTGCGGCAAAGGATGTGGCTGTGCCACAGATACTAAGCTGCCAGCCCGATCTGCCGTAAAATGAATATACGTTAGCGCCCATAACATTTTAGTAAGTCCGTAGTTAGGTGTAGCAATGAATGCTCAGCGAATTACCGGATTAGTTGTTCTACTCGTTTTTATTTTAAGTCTGGACGGGTGCCACCGCGTTCGCCCGGATGCGCCGGTTCAGGAGGAGTTTGAGCCCGCCATTTCCGATCCGGTTTCCTACATGGCCGGAAATCTGACCTTCAATATCAGCGACCTGGAAGCCAAAATCAACCGGTCGCTCTCGACTACCCTGGTTCCTGAAGAAACCTTCGAAGGCCGGAAAGGGGAATCCTGGAAGCTTCGGGTAGAGCGTACCGGCCCGGTGCGTATCCGGTACGCGAATCGGAAAGTATATTTCTCCGCCCCGTTGCAAGTCTGGTACACTAACCCAATCGGTCTTCGCAAAGCAGGTAAACGCAAAAGTCGACCACTCTGCGCCCTCTCCGTGACGTTCAATAGCCCTGTCGGCGTCGGCTCGTCCTGGCGGCTGGCGACAAAATCCAGTTTCGAGAACTACCAGTGGACCCAGGAACCGAAAGTGCAGATGCTGGGCATAAAGTTCAACGTCAAAAAAATTGCCGAAAAAATTCTGGACAAGCGTCGGGCCGATATTGAAGCGGCTATCGACAAAGCGGTTTACAACGGCCTTCGGCTCGATCGCGAGGTAAGGAAAGTCTGGCGGGACATGCAAAACCCATTGCGCATTGCCAAAGTACCCGAAAATTTCTGGCTGCTTCCCAAGCCGTTCAGCATTGCGGTTGCGCCCGTGTATGGCAACAAAAAACAGATTACGGTTCCCATTCAGATTGCTTTTCGGGTAAAAACACACCTGGGACCCAAACCGCTGGTCGATTCGCTGGAGCGGCTGCCCCGGTTGCTGCGCCGAAAAAGCTTGCCCGATTCGGCTCGTATCGAAGTGCTGGCCTTCATTCCCTATACCGATGTGAATACGGTACTGGCGCACAAACTGATCAAGCAAAAGCTCAATCTCGCCGGGGGCAATGTGACGGTAAATAAGGCAAAAGTATATGGCAGTGGCCGTAAACTTATCCTGAAGGCGGATGTAGGCGGGCGCGTAAAAGGAACCTTATTTTTCCACGGCAATCCGCATTACGATACGCTCACGAATACGCTTCAAATGCAGGACGTCGATTTTGACGTAGACACCAAAGAGCGCCTTTTTGCAACGGCTGACTGGCTGCTTCACGATCACCTGCGCGACACCATTCAGGCAGCCATGGTTATTCCGCTTCGTCAGCAAATTGCCACCATACCCGAGAAAATAGAAACCGCCTTTGCCAACGCCAAAGTAGGTCAGAAAACGGCCCTCAATCTGGACACGTTCCGCTTGATCCCGCAACGCATCGTTGTTCGTCCCGATGGCGTTCAGGTGTTGATCAAGGTAAAGTCGAAGGTAGCGGTCAAGGTCAAGAAGTTATAACGGAGTTAGTTCGGCTGCCATCGCCAGAGGTAGCGACTGGCGGTTGTTCGATAAGGACGCCAGGGTTCGGCGAGTTCGAGCAAAACCTTATAAAGTGGTTTGCCCGTCAGGCCGTCCGTTTGTTCAGGATACGCCCGCATCATCCGTTGCCGAATCACCAGATCATCAATCGGGAAAACGTCTGGCCGGTTGAGCACAAACATCAACAACATTTCCACAGTCCAGCGGCCAACGCCTTTGATAGGCAACAGGTACTGCACGATTTCTTCATCGGTCATCGTGTCAATGTAGGCCCGACTCAGTGCCGCGCCCGACTTTTCGAGCGAGAACGTTGCTACACTTTGCAGGTACTTGATCTTCTGGAACGACAAGCCTGCACTTCGCAGTTCGTCCGTGGTTTTGAGCAACAACGCCTTTGCTTCCGGGTAGTTATCGGGAAACAACGCCCGGAAACGATTAAAAATGGCATCCGCTGCTTTGACCGAAATCTGCTGAGAGACAATGCTTTCCAGCAGAGCCAGGTACAGATCGTCGGCGTAGTCGTTGAAAATCTTGGGCGATGGCGTTTCGGCAATGATACGGGCCATGACCGGATCGAGGGCAATGTGCCTGAGGGCGGGGGAGTCGGGAGACATATCGAAAACTTACCGAAAGAAGGGTGATTGAGTTTGGTGTCCGGGCGCTACCGAAGCGCAGCCCAGACACCGTTTGTGGCGGCTTATTTTTCCAGGCCTTCAACCAGTGTATTCAGCAATACGCTTTTCTGTTTGAGGTCGTAGATGTACTCCCAGAACATAACCCCCGCCAGTTTTTTCGACTTAACATAGTCGATCTTATATTTAAATGATTCAGGATCAGCGTAGGAGATAAACGTGTGTGATGTTGGGTTCCAGAGGTAAGGCGCTTTGGCGTCGGCGTCCCAATAGCGCGTAAACCCATTCTTGTTGATGTACTTATCGGCCAGTTCGTCGTAACTGATAAACGAATGTTTGCCCGTTGCGGGTTGAAACAGACCGTTATCCTGGTCGCGGGCGTCGGCCCAGCCGCGTCCGTAGAATGGTAAACCCAGCACTAGTTTACTGGCCGGTACGCCCGCCCGAATGTGACCATCGACGGCATCGGCGCTGCTGTTGCGGGCGTGGTCGCCTTTGGCCGATTGGGTCAGGGGACTATGGTGCCCGGTTACTTTATCATTGCCGTGGTACAGATCATAAGTCATAATGTTGACGTAATCCAGGTAAACCTGCGCTTTGCCCAACTCGGTATGATTGACAAAGGCCGTATCGCCCCCGGTGGCAGCCGTGAGCAGGTAATGATTGGTGCCCGTCCGTTCGTCGAGTTTTCCCTGAGCATCCAGACCATCCCGTAGGGCTTTCAAAAAGAGAGTGAAATTCGGCTTGTCTTCCGGCCGGAAAATATTGCCAGCGCCAATTTGGTCCGGGTATTCCCAGTCAATGTCGATGCCATCGAGCCGGTGTTTTTTGAGAATATCGACCGCACTTTGGGTGAATTTACGGCGAGACGCATCGGTCAGGGCTGCGTCTGAGAAATACTTGCAGCCGCCCCAGCCACCAATGGACAGCAAGACTTTCAGGTCTTTGTTCGTAGCCCTGAGCGACGTCAGCGCGGCCAGGTTTTCGGCGTCTTTCTGGCTCAGTGGGGCTATTTTCCCCTGCTCGTCGGGAACGCCAAAGGCGTAGTTGATGTGGGTTAATTTCTTGGCTTCAATCTGGTCTTTGGTCCAGCCGTTGCCCGTCACATAGCCAATTATGACGTAGGGTTTTGGCGTCGACTGCGCCTGCACAGTTGGTCCAAAGAGAAAAATGAGGGCAATGGCAACGAAGCGAATGGGTTTCATGGTCATGAGTGAGAGGGTAAATCAGGCCGTCGAAACGGTAATGACAGAGCCGCGCTAAAAAGGCCAGTGCAGGACCCTGGGGCACAAATATACGTAGGGAGCGCCGTTCAATAAGGGTTAATTAAACCGGTGAGCGTCATTTTTCATCACCGGGAACGAACAGATAAGGCCGGGAAGTGCGCTGACGGAGGCTGGCTAAAACTCATTTTCTGAACATTCGGTTACGTGCAGAGTAGTTCATTTATCTTTGACCTCAAAACGAACGCCATCCCTGGCGAATTCATTCAGTAACGTATGTCGAAACGCCGACGCAACCGATCCGCTGAGAAATTGCTCGGCACCTCACCGGGTACCCTTACCTATGTGGGAGAGGAAATTGAACACGCCATAAAAATTAAACGCATCGATTATAACGCCACGGATTACCACATTGATAACAGCAGTCGGCTGAGTGCGTGCAAGCTGCCCAACACAGAATCACCCTACGTTAGCTGGGTCGATGTGGATGGTATCCATGAACCCAAAGTAGTGGCTGCCCTTGGGCAACAGTATCACCTGCATCCACTGTTGCTGGAAGATGTGCTGAATACGGAGCAAAAACCAAAAATCGACCTGTACGACGATACGGTGGTCTTTGTGACGCTTAAAATGCTGCACCACAGCCGCCAACTGCAGGAAATCGACATCGAGCACATTAGTCTGGTACTGGGAAAGAACTACCTGATCTCGTTCCAGGAGGAACGATCAAAGGATATTTTTGAGCCAGTCATTGATCGCATCAAGGCCTCGTCGGGCAAAACCCGCCGAAATGGAGCCGATTACCTGCTGTATGCCCTGATGGACGTTATCGTCGACCATTACTTCGTGATAACGGAGCGTATCGGCGAAAAAATGGATGAGCTGGAGGAGCAGATTGTACAGGAGCAGGCCACTCAGCAAACCCTGGCTACACTGTATAAACTCAAGCGTGAACTGGCCTTTATCCGTCGAACAGTCAACCCATTGCGTGACATGATTGGGCTATTGCTGCGTGGCGAATCTGAACTGATTCAGCACAGCACGATGCCGTTCCTGAGTGATCTGTCCGACCACGTAAATCAGGTCATCGAAACGCTCGAATCGTATCGGGAACTCATTGCCGGGTTAATGGATGTGTATTACTCGATTGTGAACAACCGCATGAACTCGGTGATGAAAACGCTGACCATTGTGTCGGCTATTTTTATTCCGCTGACGTTTATTGCGGGTATCTACGGCATGAATTTCAGTAACATGCCCGAGCTTCGCTCGCCAACGGGCTATTTTTGGACCCTGTTTGTTATGGCCTTCATTGCCCTGGGCGAGATCATTTATTTTAAACGACGGGGATGGATGTGATCGTTTCGATGCGTCTCTTCCTGCATCCAGCCGCGTAAACCGACTATCGGCTACATCAACATAGGCAGTTTGACACCTAGTATGCTTTCAAAAGACTTTCAATTAATTAACCAACAGTGGTTTACCGACTCCCGGCAGGTGACTGGGCCGGTTACGGATGCGCGGTCGGCTGAGTCTGTTTTTTTTGCCATTCAGGGCGAACACCACGACGGGCATGCGTTCATCGGGGACTTGTACCGGAAAGGAATACGTCAGTTCGTGGTCGAACGGTCGGCCTTGACCCCCGAACGCCGGAACGAACTGGCCGCTTATGCCGACGCTCAATTTATTGAGGTCGATAGCAGCCTGCACCTCCTGCAAACCCTGGCGGCTGAACACCGAAGGCAGTTTCGCATTCCCGTCATCGGCATAACCGGCAGCAACGGAAAGACCATCGTTAAGGAGTGGCTGGCTCAATTGCTCGACCGGGGTTTCTCGACCGATGGATTTGTTGTGGCCAAAAGCCCCAAAAGTTATAACTCGCAGTTGGGTGTGCCGTTGTCCGTGCATACACTGACGGAGAACGATACACTGGGGATTTTTGAGGCTGGCATATCCAAAGCGCAGGAAATGCAGGCCCTTGAAGCCATCATCAGGCCCACTATGGGCATCTTCACAAACATCGGTACGGCTCATGATGAAGGATTTAGAACGCGGAAGCAAAAAGTGGCGGAGAAACTGCGGCTGTTTATCCACGCCAATACGCTGATCTATTCCGTCGATTACGCCGATATTGACGAAGAAGTCAATATGCTGCTGAAGGCCGTCAATCCCGATATGCAACTCATAACCTGGTCGTTAACAGGACAGTCCGCTACCTATCAGGGATCATTACAGGGCGATCGGTTAACCCTGACGGAAAAAGAAAGCAGGAGCGGGCTGAATCTGACGCTTCCGTTTACCGACCCGGCCTCGCTGGAAAACCTCATGCACTGCATCGTAACGATGCTGACCCTGCGCCCCTGGAATACCGCCGAGCTGCAGAGTCGCCTGAACCGGTTGCGACCCGTTTCCATGCGGCTGGAGCAAAAAGAAGGCATCAACAACTGTGTGCTGATCGACGATTCTTACAACAATGATGTGGTTGGTTTGCAACTCGCCCTGCGCTTTCTGAATCAGCAACGGACCCGAACGCGCCGGGTCGTTATTCTGTCGGATGTGCTTCAGTCCGGGCAGCCCGAAGCCGAGTTGTATCAGCAGGTAGGCGAGTTGATGCGAGCCAGCGAGGTGGAACAATTCATTGGAATTGGCTCTGTTGTCAGCCGAAATGCCCATTTCTTTGCGACAAATAGCCTGTTCTACGCAACGACCGATGAGTTTCTGACCCGTTTTGTGTTCAGCGATTTACGCGATAGTACCGTTCTGGTAAAAGGAGCCAGACCCTTTTCATTCGAACGGATCGTGCATCGGCTGGAGCGGAAAGTGCATGGTACGGTGCTGGAGATAAACCTGGATGCGTTAACTCATAACTTGAACTATTACCGCGAGCGGATCGCCCGGAGCGATGATGCGGCATCCCGACCCGCTGACACGAAACTCATGGTGATGGTTAAGGCATTTGCCTACGGAAGTGGTAGCGCCGAGGTGGCTCAACTGCTTCAGTTTCATCGGGTTGATTACCTGGCAGTGGCGTATGCTGATGAGGGCGTATCGCTTCGGCAAAATGGCGTCGATTTGCCGATAATGGTTATGAATCCCGCCCCCGAAACTTTCGCTACTTTGCTGGAATACAGGCTGGAACCCGAGGTATACAGCCTACGAATGCTGATGGAATGGGGAAGATACATCCGCGAATACGTGGAGCCGGGCGATGGAAAGCCCGTGTCGGGAACGGCCGCTTATCCGCTGCATTTGAAAATTGATACGGGTATGCACCGGCTGGGTTTTCTGGAACATGAGATCCCAACGGTTGCCGATTACCTGATTCACAACCCGGCTTTGCGCGTGGCTACCGTGTTCAGCCATCTGGTCGGGGCCGACGATGCGCAGTTCAACTCATTCACGGACGAGCAATACGCGAGTTTCATTCGGAGTACGACGGTTCTTGAATCGGCACTTGGCTACCGCCCGACCCGGCATTTGCTTAATTCCGCCGGTATTGTGCGCTTTCCCGCGTACAAACTCGATATGGTTCGGTTGGGGATTGGTTTGTATGGCGTGGAAGCGGCCCAGATCAACCAGGCTGCTTTGCAGCCGGTAGGCACATTGCGAACGGTGATTAGCCAGATCAAAGCCGTTCGGTCGGGGGAGTCGGTGGGGTACAGTCGCCGGGGTGTACTCGACCACGACGCCCGAATCGCCACGCTGGCCATTGGGTATGCCGACGGCTACGACCGCCGGTTGGGCAATGGCATTGGCGAAGTTTGGGTCAATGGAACCCGGTGCCCAACTGTTGGAAATGTCTGCATGGACATGACCATGATCGACGTCACGGCTGCATCGGCCAGCGAAGGGGATGAAGTACTTATTTTTGGCCCTGAACTTCCTATCACGGAGCTTGCGCAGCGCATAGGAACCATTCCATACGAAATTCTGACGGGCGTCAGCGAACGCGTCAAACGGGTGTTTTTCAAAGAAGGAAACTGATTTTGCGTCCGGCCGTCATTGACGGCTGGGCGCAATCGTTACGGAGTGTTGGGCGGATAGGGCCAGGTTTTGTCACTAGTCAGGATACGCCCTTTCCAAATATACCGCATGTATGACCGGCCGGGGGTACTGAAATAAACCCGGTCCAGAGGCCGTTGGCGTAGTCCTTCTTCTGCCTGTCGTTTTACAAATTCCCGTTTGTACGTATCGACGCTATTTTTTTGGACAACACCCTGATAATAGTTAACAGGCTTGTTTATAGATCGTTTCGTTTTCCAGGGCCTGTCAAAGAAACACCAAAGTAGGGTTGTACCCAAGGCAATCAAAAAAGCGATCATAGCTGGTCAGGGTATGGGTGAAACGTTTCGATCATTACTTGGCGACGACTTACTACCGGACGGGCATAAGTGTACTTATTGGCGGTTATTACACTTTTCCTTCTGGGAAAACTTTCTTATGGTTGGCCACCAGGATGGCATACTGTTCAGGGGTCAGGAGGGGCTTGTAGGCATGCACTTTGTCGGTTTCGACCACGACGGCCAACGCTCGTAATTTTTTGCTGGTCATACCGCTTGCTTTCAGCTTCTTTACGCCCTCATTGAAACTGACGGTAGCATTGGTGATTATTTCTTTGGCTTTGGGCAATTGCTGATCAGTTAGCTTCAACCGTTGTTTGTCGGCTTTCAGGACCGACTTAACGATCATACCGATTGTAGCACCATTATTGAGAAAAACGAATTTTTCGTTTTCTACCGATTTCGTTTGGGCGAACCCCAGGGACGACAAACCGATCAGAAAGAAAAGGGCTAGACTTGCAAATTTCATATTGACAAATGGTAAGCTAAATAAGATCTGAGCTGCACGACGTAGCGAATATACAGAGAAACGCTATAGAAGTACTGGTTTTTGATAATACCATTTCAGCGAAGAAACCTAACGAAGAATGGCGGCAACAAAAAAGCCTAGCCACAAAGTAGCCAGGCTTTCCGCTTTCTATCCACACCTAGGAGTTAATTAATCGTAATTAAAAAACCCCTACAAAAGCAGTGAACTGCCTTCTAACTTAGCCCAACGTGCCGTTGAGGCATATTGTTATGTGGGAAGAATAAAAGCCGAGCGATATTCTTACCGCTTCCAGTATATTTCTGCTGACTATGAACGACTAAGCTACTTTACTGCTAGACTATTAAAAAGCGATTATTTTTTGCTAACTATTTTCGTGCTGGGTATACAGTCGGTGAATTTTCTCCCGACAGCGCTTGAGTCTCATTTTAACCGCGCTGGTCTTAATATCATACAATTGGGCAATCTGCTCGATGGTCATCCCATCTTCGTATTTTAGTTGCAACAAGTCCTGTTCTTTTGGGGTCAGGCTTTTCATTGCTCGCCGAACGAGTAAAAGCGACTCTTCATGCAGTTGACTGTCTTGCGAGTCCGCTATATCCAGCTTGGAGGTATCGTCGATGGGTACCACATTAGCCCGTTTGGCTATGCGCAATTGGTCGGAGCAATAGTTAAAGGCGATGGAATAAAGCCAGGTGGAAAAACTGGATCGTTCCTGAAACGCGTCGAGTTTACCGAATGCTTTGAGAAATATGTCGTGCGTAAAATCTTCTGCTTTTTCACTGTCCTTGGTCATCGACAGACACCGTCGATAAACTTTATTCACGTATCGATTATACAGTGTTTCAAAACAGTGATTGGGTTGACTCGATAAAAACTGGCGAATCGTTTCTTCGTCTGTTAATGAAGCGTGCATGAGTGGGTAGTAATGAAGTAAAAATGGGTTAGTAAATGGGTATATGAGCTTTTGTCTTATATACGCACAGATAACATTTCCGGGATGTTAATTGGTTGGTTAAAAAAGCCTTAATATATTAAGCGGTGTTAGGATATTATATGTGATGATATGAAAAATGAAGTGGTTTGAATTTGATAAAGCATCATCCATGAGAATTGTAGTTGGTTTTTAATTCTTTGTAATACAGCTAGTTATATGCTTGAACGCCTTTTGTTTATCGTAGCTTGCGATTCTATACATTTGTATGATAATAAATTTTAATAGTACTATATTGAGTTTGGGGATTTTGAAAAAAATTTAATAATAAAGCGAACACCCCTTCTAATCAAGCCACATTAATGCACGTTTCACACTAAGATGGGTTGAATAGAAGGGGTGTTCGCCGGCTGCGAAGAATGCTTAATTACTCTTCTTCGTCTTTACCGCTTCTACATTTTTTTTACGACTTTCCAGTTCCGTAAGGGCTGTTTCCTGGTCGGTTTTGTTTGTTGCCTGATCTTTGATCAGTTGTTCCAGTTCTTTGGCGTTGTCGTCAATCCGCTTTAACAGCTTCTCTTTCTCTTTAGCATTCTGCTCAATATCCCGCTGAAGTTTTTCGCCATTACGAACCATTTTCTGATGGTTTTTCTGGGCCTCGTCGAAGCTATTTTGCGCAATTCGAACTTCCTGATCATATAAGGTCTTGCTGGCAAAGCTCTTTAGAATATCCTCAGCAGCGGAGTAGCCAGTGCCTCCGGGTGTTACGAAGTTTCCGCTACCCAGATCAAACGCTGTAAAAATGGTGGCCGACGTACGCGATGATTTCACTGTACTGATCAAATTGATTGGTTCGGATGATACAGTCGAAATACTCGCATTGGGTACGCGGTAGGTCCCGCGTGAAGAACTGGCCCGCCCATAGGTTTGAAGCTGCGTTTCCCAGTCTTTTTCAATCTGTTTCCCATCGCCCTGAATGGTTAAGTAAAGACCCGATAATTTGGCTTTGTCAACGGTACTTTCGCCCGCATAAACGGTTTGAGCAATGGTTGAGGATACGGGGGCTAACAGGCAACAAATCAGGATAAAGTGTAGGGTGGTTTTCATGGTGATGTTGACATTTTGTGGCTGATTAAGCCGGTATACGTAAGGTGAATTTATGGTGGTTAAACTTGACTGACTTTTTTGGTGATCAACAGCCGTTTGTCGCCGTTGAGAAGCGTAGTTGCCATAATATAGGTATCTCCGCCATCGCGTAGAGATAGTTTTTTTCGCAACTCCGCCACGGTCTGAGGGAAGTTACGAACGGTTAGATTAGCTTTCAGGTCTGGAATATGCATTTTAACCGATTTAGCATCTGGTTTGAGTATTTCTACCAAAGAAAAGATTCTGCCTGGGAAATCCCAGCGCACTTCATCGCTGGTGTATAAATGGCTATGCGGAGCAAGCTTCGTGAGGCCAAAGCGAGCACCCACCAACCGAAACGCGCCTGCCTTTAAAACAGCCGCGTTGGGCTCGTACAGGTACGCGCGTGGATTACCCAGGGACACGTTGGCCGTACGCTCTTCCTGCCAGCGAAAGCACAGGTTTTTTGTTTCATTAGTCAATAGGTTAACGGTGTTAATCAAGACATCATCCCTGGCAATCGATTGAGGACCAATGACAAATAAAATTTCTTTGACCTCTCCCGACACCGCTACAATATGAACCGATTCTACCCGACCCATGAGTTGTTGGACGGTCGAATTCAGGTCTAGTAACGGGGAGGCTTTCAGTAAAATTCGTTTTGCCTTCGTCAACAGGAAAGTCTGTGTAGTGGATTGCGACATATCGGGCTCACAATCTTGCAGTTGGACCACCTTGCCACCGGTTGCGTCGCGTCGGTGTGGATCCAGGTATATCCAGTCTATTTCCTCCGAAGAGGGCTGATACGTTTTCAGAAAGGCCAGTCCATCCCCGGTTTCCACCGAAACATTGGTCGCTCCAAGCAGGGGCAGGTTGTGAGCCGCCAGTTGTGCCAGCTCCTCATTTCTCTCGACATAGATAACCTGCTCCAGATGTTGGGCAAATGCCCAGCTATCGACGCCCATGCCACCCGTCAGGTCGAGCAATCGGTTTCCGTAGACCAATGTAGCTTTGTACTGGGCCGTTCGTTCGGATGATGCCTGTTCGACCGACAGAGCCGGAGGGAAAATAAGGGCATTGTTGGCGTACCAGGCTGGCAGTTTTTCACGCGCTTTTTGGCGAGCGGCCAGTTGGGCCACCAATTTGCGGACATCCAGTCCCTGGGGAGGATTCCGCAGCGCTACCACCCGGACATCGTCGGTCAGGTGAGCCCGTATAAATTCTCGTTCAGCGGTAGAAAGAGTAAGCAATGGATAAGTATTAATCTGTTTTTAATTTCTTTTTAATGCTGTTTACTACTCAGGCAAATGTCGGTGTTGGAACAGGGTACGCATCGTAATCGACATATCGTATGAAACGAGTTAATCCGCTATACACACTCACGCATTATAAATCGAGTTATTTTCGGCAGGATCTGCCCGCCAGCTTATCCGTATTTCTGGTCGCTATGCCGCTCTGTCTGGGTATAGCCCTGGCATCGGGTGCTCCTCTGTTTTCAGGGCTGGTTGCCGGCATGATCGGTGGCATCGTCGTCGGTTTATTTTCTGGTTCTGAAGTTAGCGTAAGCGGACCAGCCGCTGGCCTGGCGGTTATCGTTGCCGATGCCATTGCAAAAGTAGGCTCTTATGAGGCATTTCTGGCGGCCGTTGTGCTCGCAGGGCTCATTCAATTGGCTCTGGGCCTCGTAAAAGCCGGTCGATTCAGCAGTTTCTTTCCCGATAGCGTGATTAAGGGAATGCTCGTTGCGATTGGCATCGTCATTATTCTGAAACAAATTCCGCATGCCCTGGGCCGCGATAGTGATTATGAGGGCGAATTTGAGTTTCAGCAACTGGCCGATGGCGAAAACACAATTTCCGAAATATACCGGGCCATTGAAACGGCCAGTACGGGTGCGGTTGTCATCAGCCTGATGTCAATGGCTTTTTTAATTGCCTGGGAGCGTACGGCGGGGCGGAGTACCCGCGCTTTTTTCAAGAATTTCCCCGCGGCTTTGGCCGTCGTCGTGTTGGGTGTTGGCCTCAATGAATTTTTCCGGGTAGCTGTCCCGGACTGGTATCTGGGCGATACTGCCCATCAGCATATGGTGCAGATTCCGACCATTGCGCCGGGAAAAAGTTTGTTCTCGATTTTCGATTTTCCTGATTTCAGTGCTCTGCAGGACGCCAAAATTTACAAAATTGCGGCTACCATTGCCCTCGTAGCCAGCCTGGAAACGTTATTGAATCTCGAAGCATCGGATCGGCTCGATTCAGCCAAACGAGTGTCGTCGACGAATCAGGAACTGATTGCGCAGGGAATAGGGAATATGTTGTCCGGTCTGATTGGGGGTTTGCCTGTTACATCGGTTGTGGTCCGCACATCGGCCAATGTATACAGCGGGGCAATAACCCGAATTTCGGCCATTCTGCACGGTGTTTTTCTGATGGTGGCGGTATTTCTGGGTGGCCCCCTGTTGAATTACATTCCGCTGTCATGTCTGGCGTCTGTATTGATTCTGGTTGGCTACAAATTAGCCAAGCCAAGTATTTTTAAGAAAACGTACCGGGATGGGTGGAGCCAGTTTGTTCCGTTCGTTGTCACGGTGGCCGGAATTGTGTTCACGGATTTACTGATTGGCATTGCGCTTGGTTCCGTTGTGGGCATTATTTACGTAATGTACACCAATTTTCAGTCGACATTTAGTTTCCTCCGTGATGGGAACCACGTGACGATTGAGTTTGAGAAAGATCTCTATTTTCTGAGCAAACCTCAGTTGAAAGAGGCCCTCAATACGCTGGTGTCTGGGGATGAGGTAATTATCGATGGAACGAAGGCGTCGTTCATCGACCACGACATCTATACGATGCTTCACGATTATCGCGACATTGCCAGGATCCAGGGGATTGGTTACGAGCTCAAAAACGTAGTGTTGACCCAACCAAAATGGAACCGAAAAGGCAATAATTCGTCGTTTATTGAACAGGCAATGACAAATCCGGTTAAGTAAAATCGTTACTTGGTCCAGTCGATGAACCGGCCTGTATGGCAGCGAGATGCAGGCCTGCCGGAACGCGCCCTTTGCTTTGTAAATGAAATGAAGAAACAAGTTCGGCAACTGTGTTTAGGGGTCGCTATGCTGGTAATTGCTTCGGCGGTTCGGGTGTATAGCCAAAAGCAGGCTCCGCAAAAAAACATACATCAGGCTGCCCAAACGGAGGGGCAGCCTGGCCGGGTAGCCGTTTGGCTGACTGATCCGGGTCGGCCGGTTCTATTTGTTCAGCAGCCGTCGATCCCCTTTGCGAATGCCAGTAAGCCTGCCGATACCGACAACCCAACGATCCATCTAAATACGTCGCAAACCTACCAAACCATCGACGGATTCGGCTATACGCTTACGGGCGGCAGTGCCATGCTCATCAGCCGGATGAGCGCAGCCGCGCGGGCATCCCTGCTAAAAGAACTGTTTTCGACAGAAGGAGCGGGGATTGGCGTGAGTTATCTGCGGGTAAGTATCGGGGCATCGGACCTCGACGAGCGGGTGTTCTCCTACGATGACCTTCCGGCTGGTGAAACAGATCCGAAACTAACTAAATTTAGCCTGGCACCCGACAACGAGTACCTGATTCCGGTGCTCAAACAGATACTGTCCATAAACCCGGCCCTGAAAATTTTGGGATCGCCCTGGTCGCCCCCGCCCTGGATGAAGTCAAACGGCAATACGAAGGGTGGAAGCCTGAAACTCGAATTTTACGACGCCTACGCCCGCTACTTCGTCAAATACATTCAGGGGATGCAGGCGGCTGGTATCCGTATCGACGCCATCACGATCCAGAATGAGCCGCTGCATCCCGGTAATAATCCCAGTTTATTGATGCTGCCCGCCGAACAGACCCTGTTTATCAAACAGAATCTGGGGCCGACTGTCAAAAAAGCGGGCCTCAAAACAAAAATTATTCTGTACGACCACAACGCTGATCGTCCTGATTACCCAATTATGGTGCTGAACGATCCGGCTGCCCGCCCCTATATTGATGGGTCGGCGTTTCATTTGTATGCTGGTCCAATCAATGCGTTGTCTGAGGTACATAAGGCTTATCCTGACAAAAACCTGTACTTTACCGAGCAGTGGATTGGTGCCCCCGGTAACCTGAAAGGGGATCTGGTCTGGCACGTTCGGGAACTCATCATTGGCGCTACCCGAAACTGGAGCCGAACCGTTTTGCAGTGGAACCTGGCTGCCGACCCGGCGCAGAAACCGCATACACCGGGTGGCTGCGATCAGTGTCTGGGCGCGATAACCATCGACGGGAACTTAGTAAAGCGGAATCCAGCCTATTACAACATTGCGGTCGCGTCTAAATTCGTTCGGCCCGGTTCCGTCCGTATTGGCTCCGACCTGCCAACATCACTGCCCAATGTTGCGTTTAAAACACCGGAGGGGCGTGTCGTCCTGATCGTGCTGAACGACAGCTCGACAACCCATCGGTTTACCATTGAGAAAGAAGGAAAACGAGCGGTGGCTGTCCTGCCGGGTGGTGCTGTTGGTACCTATTTAGTCGAGTAATCTGTCGTTTGTCAACCCATGCTGATCTTCATTCGAACTGCGTTTGTTGCTAGTCTGCTGCTTGTCGGAATCGGCTCTGCCCAGTGGGCGGGGTTGGATGCACTGCACCCCTCTGTGCAGGATGTGCCGGACTTTCCGGCAGAACTAACGGCGTTCTCACCACATTCAACCAATCCGGTATTTACCGGAACCGGCACAGACACCTGGGATCAGAAAATTCGTGAGCGCGGCTATATCCTTCGCGAAGGCAATACCTATCATCTTTGGTATACCGGCTACCGGGAAGGCGCTACCCAGAGCCGGTCTCTGGGGTATGCTACGTCGGCCGATGGCGTCACCTGGACCCGTTACAAAGGCAACCCTGTCCATAACACGACCTGGGTGGAAGACATGTGTGTAGTTAAATCGGGGAATACCTACTACATGGTTGCCGAAGGGCAAAACGATGTGGCTCATCTGCTTACGTCAACGGATCGGATACACTGGACGGAACAGGGGCCCCTCGACATCCGGTACACAACCAATCAGCCATTGAGCAAAGGGCCTTACGGAACACCAACTCTGTGGAAAGAAAAAGAGAAATGGTATCTTTTTTACGAACGTAAGGACCAGGCTGTCTGGCTGGCGACATCCAACGATCTGAAAGTCTGGACGAATGTGCAGGACGAGCCGGTACTGGAAAGAGGCCCTGCAAACTATGACCGGTATGCCGTAGCCATGAACCAGATTATTCACTACAAAGGAGCCTACTATGCCTATTATCACGCGTCTGCCTTTGCTGACTGGCACGAATGGTCAACCAATATAGCCGTCTCGACCGATTTGGTTCACTGGAAAAAATATAGTGCCAATCCCATCATCGGCGGCAATCGATCAAGCGGTATTGTTGTGATTGATGGTGACCAATATCGACTCTACACCATGCACCCGGCTGTCAATCTGTTTTTGCCGACGAGCGGTGATAGGAAGGCGAAATAAAATAGACGTGGCGTTCAGACTAGGGTTTTAGTAATGCCGTTGGCCCAACAGTTTCTATATCGGGCGGCCCTTCCGGATAGGAGCGATAAGTTGCCTTATCGACTGTCGACGGGTACTTTTCAAACGTGATCCAGCGCAATGGCCATTTCCGCAACCATAACGCTCCCGTTGTCATGGCCGTAAACCAGCCCGGTGGCTGTTGAAAGCCAAATGCATTCCGGAGCTTGTCGTTGATCAGCGCGGCAAATGTTGGCTGCACGAGCGGGTGCAGAAACCGGGGGAACCATCCCTGCACAATTCTGACGGTGGCATCGGCAATCTTCCGGTTGCTTTCCGTGTAGCGAAAATGCCTGTCTTCATAAGCGGCTGTGAATGAACGCATATCCGTCAGGCTCGCCGGTAAATCCTGGAGGTTCATTCGTCGGCCCACTTCCCGGAAAAAATAAAACAGGGCCAGTTCTTCCGAAGTGCTTAACTGTCGCCAGCCGTACTGTCGTATCCAGTCGATGGGATAGAACACGAACGTGGCCAGAACGAACAAGAAGTCAGCGTTGTCGATGCGGTAATGACCATGAATGTGGTTCATGTGCTCGATCGCCCGCTGCCCTTTGGCGCTGTCGTAGCCCGATTCCATAAACTCCGAGATCAGGCGGCTCGTGTCGTCGTACCGTTTCTGACCGTGGTGTTCAAACTCACCCGTCCGGGCCAGCAACCCCGATACCCGTGGACTGGCGTAGGTATGAAACAGGGCCAGTTCCAGCGCACGGGTAATGTCGAACGGAAATTCGTAGGCCGTCAGCAAGTGGACCATACGCTGGTGATCGCGAACAGGGTCCAGCGATTGCAGTTCTTGCCGAACGGCCGGGTCACGCAACAAACCGAAGCGTTTGCGGTAAGTAGTAGGCATCGGGAACGGAAAAGAGTTGTTTACTGGACGAAACGGGTAAGCCAACGAACTACGAATCAACTACCCAATGACGAAAATCCCAACTGGGTGACAAGTCCGCATTGATATGAGCATCACCATCCTTAAAGATACGATAGAAACGGTATCCATGATCACTAAGCGCTTCTGTTTCGGTGACAGACACAATCGTGACGAAGAGAACGTCCCAACTGCCTTCAGAAAAAAGTTTATCACCAACGGAAAGCTTTCTTGGACCTTCAGGCTCAGGATGTGAATCATTCATTTAGGTATGGTGGGGTAGTGTGGCTAATTACTATACCTTTCTACAAAATACACTTTGCTCACACTAAAACCTAAAAACGCCCCAAATTCAGTAAATTTGGGGCGTTTTTAGGTTTTAGTAGGAAGTAGCGGGCTCGAACCGCTGACCTCTGCTCTGTCAAAGCAGCGCTCTGAACCAACTGAGCTAACCTCCTTTGTTCCGGGGAAGACCCTGCGTGGAGCTCTTCCAGAAAAATGGCGTCGTTAACGCCTTCCGGGGCTGCAAACTTACAAAACTTCCTCTGTTTCCAAATGGGTCCGGTAAACTTTTTGTGAAGGAATTCGCCATAGAAGGACAAATCCAATTACAAACAGCCCTAACAGGGCGAGTATCGAATTTCGCATACTCCCCGTTAATTGTTCAATCAGCCCATACACCAGGGTGCCAAATACGATAGATGTTTTTTCGGTTACGTCGTAAAAACTGAAGTAGGAGGCCGTGTCGGTCGTAGCCGGGATGAGCTTGGAATAAGTCGAACGGGACAGTGATTGAATGCCCCCCATGACCAACCCGACAATAGCCGCCAGGACGAAGAACTGATTTTGCGTTTGTACGTAATAAGCGCCGGCGCATACCGCAATCCAGATCAACACGGCTGTCATGAGTCCGTATGTATTGCCTAGCCGCTCCGACAGGCGCGAGAAGCCATAAGCCCCCGGAATAGCCACCAGTTGAATCAGTAGGACCGTGATAATCAGGCTTTGCCCTGGTAGTTTCAATTCATCACTTCCGAAGATCGTAGCCACGTACATGACCGTTTGCACAGCCATATTATACACGAAAAAGGCGACCAGAAACCGCTTGGCTAAAGGTTGATTTTGTAACTCAGCCCAAACGTGCTTTAATTCTCTGAATCCATTGAGCAGGTAGTTTCCTGGTTGTCGGCCCGTTTTTCGGATGCCATCGGGTAGGCGGCTGAACGGGATCTGGGCGAAACCAACCCACCAGATACCCACGGTCAGAAAGGCAATCCGGGAGGCCATCGCTTCCGAGATATTTCCGAACCAATCGCGTTTCAGAATTACCAGCAGGTTAAACACCATGAGCAGAACGCTGCCCAGGTAGCCCATTGAAAACCCACGGGCACTAACCCGGTCATATTGATCTTCGGTGGCAATATCGGGGAGGTACGAATTATAAAAGACGATACTGCCGCTCCACCCGATCAGGCTCAGCCAGAAACAGATCACAGCCAAAGTCGTCGTCTCTTTCGTGAAAAAATACAGCAGGCTGCAACTGATCGCACCGGTATAGCAAAAGGCCTTCATGAAGGTTTTCTTCTGGCCGCTGTAGTCGGCAATGGCGGAGAAAATAGGGGATAGGAGGGCCGTCAGCAGAAAGGCTGCTGAAATCGTGTAGGAAAACAAAACTGAATTCTTGATCGATATGCCCAGAAAATCAATGATTGGACCACCGTTCTCGTTTAACGCCGTTGCGGAGAAATACACCGGGAAAATGCTGGATACAATCACCAGCGAATGAACGGAGTTGGCCCAGTCATAAAATGTCCAGGCGGTCAGGACACGGGGGGAGTTTTTCATTGCTCAACGAGCGAAAGAGTGAATGAGCGAAGATACAAAAGCAGAACTGTTATGTTTCGCTCATTCACTCTTTCATTCTTTCGCCTTTTAAAAAGTCGATGACTGCCTTCGTAAACGCATGATTTGAGTCGCCAGCAACCATATGGCCGGCATTGGCAACGCTGACACTGCGCACATGGGGAACCGCGTCGATGAATTCAGCCATTACGTTTTCACTCACGACATCACTGATTCCCCCGCGCACAATCAGCGTCGGAACGGTGAGCGCATGAGCGGCCCGATATAGCCGTTCTTCATTGCTGGTCTGCTGGTCGGGCCCGGTGTGCTGCCGCCAGAGGGCCAGCATCTGCGGGTCCCAGTGCCAGTAGTAGCGGACTTCTCCTATCGTGTTGGTCCGAAGTCGAAGGTTTTTCTCCAGACGACTGTTGTCCGATGGGCGGGGGCGGTTGGGCAAATAAGCGGCTACGGCTTCGGCCGCTTCGGTGAGGGAAGCGAATCCATCCTGATTGCCACTCATAAAGGCAAAAATTCGTTCGATGCCTTTCTGCTCAGCGCGAGGGGCAATGTCGACCAGAACGATTGCTGAACAAATCGATGGGGAGTCAATCGGGCGCTCACCTTCGGCAATGAGGGCGGTCATACCACCCATGGAAGCGCCCACTAAAGCGGGTTTGTCGGAAAGTTGTGCGCAAACGGCCCGCAAGTCGCTGGCCAGGTAATCAATGCTGTAATGTCCCTCCGCCGACCAGTTGCTGTCGCCATGACCCCGGGCGTCGAGCGCAATGGCATACCAGCCCGCATCGGCCAGCCGTTGGGCTGTGTCGCCCCAGGAATGCCGGGTTTGGCCGCCCCCGTGCAACAAAATGACGGGCGGGTTTGCCGGGTTGCCCCATACGTCGGCCGATAAAAAGAAACCCGGCTCTGTTTCAAACTTCATATAAACTGAATGATAGAATGATTGAATAGGGATGCGCCAGGCATTCTATCAATCACTCATTCTATCACTTACAACGTTGGGTTAAATTCAAGATTGATGTCGGAGGTTTTGCCATCGACGGGCGCGCTTTGACGAAGGATGAGCTTGCTTTTATTGAGCTGAATAATCGGGAAATTACCCTTGAAGCCCTGTACATCGACATCCATTGACTGACTATCGGCCGTCAGTTTCCAACTGCCTCCGTTGACAACGGAGTTAGACCGGTTGTAATCAAGGGCACGAACCGATCCATCTTTCCGAAACTGCATGTCGAGGTCAAAGAGTACCTGAGTCGTTAGACCCAGCCGGTTTCTGTTGATTTCCTGCCCGTCGGGAGTCGTTACCTTCGCCGTCCGCCAGTTATTGGCGACCAGCAATTCCGTGCGGGAGTCAACCGTGGGGTTGGGATCATCGCCATTGTCTTTTTTGCAACTGACTAGTGAGCCGAACAGAACCGAGGTGAGAATAAGCATGCGTAGTGTATTCATAACCGGATTAGGTTGTTTTTTCGTTTTGTCGTGAGGTTAACTAACGAACAGCGCTGGGGTATTCGTTTAGCAACTGGACCAGTATTCGCCCTTAAAATTCCGTAGTTTTGGCGAAACTTCAAGCAATGCGTATCCCTTTTGGTTGTTTCTTATTCTGGATAAGTGGGTTTTGGCTGACAATTCAATCAACTGCGCTGGCGCAACAGCAGTGCGCCGAGCGGCTTACGTTTACGCCAGTGAGCCAGCCGAACCAAATTGAATGGAGCAAATTTCCGGAGTTCTCGCTCCCGTTTCCGGTTATTTACGGCGGCCCCCGGTTTACTGATACGCAGGCCAGCCCCCTCAAACATGGGTTTAGTCAACTGGTTGATATTAAGGATAGTGAGTACGGAACGCTGGTGCAGCCTGCCCAACGGACGGTGGTATATTACGGCATCGCGACAGGCCTGAATCAGCCTTGGGAAACCCTGGAAAGCCCCTGGGCAAACGATCTGACGGCCTATCGCGCCAAATGGGATAACTTTCTGTCGGGAATTGCCGGGGGGCAGAAAAACGCGGCTGGCCTGTATAAGCTACCCATTGGGCGACTGGCGCTGGATTACGAGCGTATTCTGGAAACCGATAGCCGGATTTTAACGATCAAGCGGGACAGTCGCGTGCCCGAAATGTACCGGAACCTCTCCGATGCCGACTTTGTGGCCGCCTACAAAAAAGCCATCCGAAACCTGTATGCCGAAGGCATGCGCTACATTCGTCAGCATGCCGATTTGACGGGGATCAGTGTGACCAGCTATGCCGATACCCCCGTTCTGAACACCTATCTGAACGTACCTACCTTTAGCTGGACCGACTGGACAACGAACCTTGGTCGGACGAATTACCTGGTCCAGGACTCGACGGGGCGGGGAATTGGCGGCCCCTATTACGAACAGTTGGACGCGCTGTCGCCCTCAGCCTATTACTACTATGATTACCCGAACCCACTGGCGAAAGATTACCTGGCTTATCTGTTGTTTCAGGTGGAGGTAAACCGGGCGTGGAGCAACAAGCCCGTGATTCCCTGGGTCTGGTTGCGGTACCACGATAGTTCGAATAGCTTTCCCAATTTTATCCAGCCCTTCATGGCGGAGGCTACGGCAATTTTTCCATTTTTTTCGGGCGCTGCCGGTCTCTGGCTTTGGGAGAATCCAACCCTGGCCCCCGCCCGTACGGACACCTATGCGGCTTATGAATATTTTACCCACGGGCTGTATCGGCTGTCGCGCTTCGCCGATATGTTTCAGGATAAGTATGAGCTCGTCATCGAAACACCCGCCCGCGATCTGATGGATAAACAACTGCCTGTTTGGCGGGGTGTGGTGAAGGAGAATAAAATCCTGATAGCTGCCCAGAATCCCTACGCCACAGAAACGCAAAAAACAAACCTGACGGTTCGTTACAAATCCTGGCAGCAGAGCATCGAACTGACCGGGCGAGAAGTGTACCTGTGTCGGTTTGACATGGGGACAGTGACAGCTACCGAGCCTGCTTTTGCCGATCTGATGGTCTACCCCAATCCAGCGCAGACGACCCTTACGGTTACTTTAGGACGGGTGCCTGCTCCCGGCACAGAACTTGAGCTAATTAATATAACCGGCCAATCCGTCCTCAGGAGGCAGGTTAACACTGTTAAGGAGGTCATAAATGTAGCCAATTTGCCCGCTGGTCAGTATATCCTGCGCATTAAAAACGAAACGGGCGTTCAGACGAAAAAAGTAGTTGTCCCGTAGAACAGTTATCATAGAGAGCGGATCAGCAATACGTCCGAAACCGGGTTTGCCTGATTGCTAGTTATCGTTCTGTCATCCTGAAAATTATGCCGAATCAACTTCAATACGAAACGAGTCCTTATCTGCTTCAGCATGCCGAAAACCCCGTGAACTGGTATCCCTGGGGCGAGGAAGCGCTGAACAAAGCCATTGACGAAGACAAACCCATTCTGGTCAGTATTGGCTACTCGGCCTGCCATTGGTGCCACGTAATGGAATGGGAATCGTTTGAGAAAGAGACGGTAGCCGAGGTGATGAACCAGCATTTTGTGTGCATCAAAGTAGACCGGGAAGAGCGCCCCGATGTCGATGCTATCTATATGGATTCGGTGCAGGCGATGGGCGTGCAGGGCGGGTGGCCCCTCAACGTGTTTCTTATGCCCGATGCTAAACCATTTTATGGCGTTACCTACCTGCCGCAGAAAAACTGGATGCATCTGCTGGACAGCATCAGGACGGCCTTCGACGAGCATCGCACAGACCTGGCGCAGTCGGCGGAAGGGTTTGCCCGTGAACTGAACCTGACCGATGCCGAACGATATGGCCTGTCGGAAAATGACCCGCTTTTTTCGCCCGAAACGCTGGAGGTACTGTATCGGAAAGTAGCCGTCAAATCCGATGATGAAAAAGGTGGATTGCGCCGGGCTCCCAAGTTTCCAATGCCCAGCGTCTGGCGGTTTCTGTTGCGCTATTACGATGTTACGGTGGCGACGGGGACGGATAATGAATCGGCACTCCACCAGGTTAAACTGACACTGGACCGGATGGCCCTCGGGGGCCTTTACGATCAGCTTGGCGGTGGCTTTGCCCGCTACTCGACCGATGCCGACTGGTTTGCTCCTCACTTTGAGAAGATGCTGTATGACAATGGGCAATTGCTGACGCTCTATGCGGAAGCTTATAGTTTAACGCGAAGTCCGCTGTATAAACATGTTATCTATCAGACAGTTGGTTTTCTGCAACGAGAGCTGTTAAGCCCCGAGGGTGGATTTTACTCAGCCCTGGATGCCGACAGCGAAGGGGTAGAAGGGAAATTTTACACATTCACTACGCCGGAACTCAGGGAAACGCTCGGTGCCGATTACGACTGGTTTGCTGAATTGTATAACCTGACCGAAGAAGGGAACTGGGATCCGGGTCACGGCGGACACAGGACAAATATTCTGCACAGAACGGAGTCCGACGATTCGTTTGCCGAGCGAATGGGCTGGTCACTGGCTGACCTTAATGTTCGTTTAGATGCCACACATACACGGTTGCTGCGGATTCGGAATGAACGTATCCGGCCAGGTCTGGACGATAAAATACTGTGTTCCTGGAATGGCCTTATGTTGAAAGGACTGGCCACGGCTTACCGCGTTTTTGGTGAACCGGAATTCCTGACGCTGGCCTTACGGTTAGCCTATTTTCTGCTCAAAAAAATGCGGGATAGTCGAAACGGCCGTCTCTGGCATACCTATAAAAACGGCAGGGCTCGCCAACCGGCCTTCCTGGACGACTATGCTGCCGTAATCGACGGGCTACTGGCCTTGTACCAGGCTACGTTCACGGAGAGCTGGCTAACCGAAGCAGACCAACTGATGCAGTATGTGCTGACAAACTTTGCCGATAGCGAGGTCGATGAGTTAACGGGCCCCGACCCGATGTTCTTCTTCACCGATAAAAATGGAGAGGAGCTTATCGCCCGTCGGAAGGAGCTATTCGATAACGTCATTCCGGCTTCGAATTCCATGATGGCGGAAAATCTGTACGCACTGAGCTTGTTACTCGACAGACCCCACTATGCCGAACGAGCCGACCAGATGTTGGGGCGTATACAGCCCCTGGTGCAGCAAAACGCCGATTACCTCACAAACTGGGCCTCCCAGTTTGCCCTGCGTGCCCGGCCAACGGCCGAAATTGCTATTGTCGGTCCCGAGGCCGATCGGTTTCGGGCGGAGCTGGACGCGGAATTTTACCCCAACAAAGTTCTGTGTGGTACATCTGATACAAGCGAGTTGCCGCTTTTACAGCAACGTGGGTCAATTAACGGACAAACGGCTATCTATGTCTGCTATAATCGTGCCTGTCAACTGCCTGTGACAAGTGTGGCTGAGGTATGGAAGCTGGTTCGGTAAATTACCTACCGATTACTCACTTTCTCGTCGTACATATACGCTTATACCGGGAAAAAATAGGAATATACGTTTGTGGCCAATACATTCATGCCGTATTGAATAACCCCCGTTCAGAGTAGCCTTCCTGTGAAACCTATTGATTTGCAGGGTAGTACTGAATTGGCTATTACATACGAAACTAAACACACTAAAAACATGAATGGCTATGAAGACCGCAGGATTACGTCCGGGGATTGCGTATTTGTTGTTCATTATTGTTCTCGCTGGTTGTGGTGACCACCGCATTCCATCGATAATGCCAGGGTCTGGCACCAGCCGTCTGCGGGTTAAAAAGATAACCCAGGATATGCCCAACAACGCGGCTAAGGTTAGTCTCTTTCGGTATGATGCGCAGGGGCGGCTGGGTTCGATTATTGCCTATCAAACACCCGACAGCACCCTAGCTCCAGTAGAAAACAACGTTTATCAATACGATGCACAGAACCGGCTCACTCAGCTCAACCGTACCGTTGCAGGCGCTGACTATGAAGTCTATAAATTTTCGTACGATGCTGCTGGTCAGGCATGGCTGAGCTTTAGTAACGCCAATCCGATTTACCTGTGGTCCATAACGCCGGTTTATGATGCGGATCACAGGCTAACGGGTTCGTCAAAAAGCTTTTCTGTATCGGGCGTTTCGGCCAGAGATAACAGCACATTCACGTATACGGGAAATAATTTAACCGTTGCCAGCATAACGGGAAGCGCTGTCCAGAAAGGCTATTCATTGCCTTCGCAGACGGTCAATGTTACCTACACCTACGACACCGGTATCAATCCATTCTATGGGGTGTTCGTTATTCCGGCCCCTGGCGAATACGTTTCACCGCCTTCCGGCGTTTTCATTGGGTCGTACACCTACTATGGTGGACTTTCCAATCTGCTCAATTTGAGTCAAAATAACGTCCTTACCGCTGGGGCAAATACGTACACGTATACCTACAATGCGGCCAATTTGCCGACCAGTCGAATCACTTCGAGTAGTGGGAATGTAACCGAAACGCTGCACTACGAATACGAAGCATTTTAAAGAGTATATTTTTTGTCATGCTGACGCAGGAAGCATCTTAAACGTCAAGCATTAACCGGGCTGCCGGAGCAGATGCTTCCTGCGTCAGCATGACAAAAATAAGTTACGCTATTTTTAATGATCTAGTTAGCAGCTATAAATATAGATTTAAAGACACACCATACATCACTCGCCCCAGGCGGTGAGGATCAGGGTTCTCCGACCGCCCTGGTTACGGTGTTCGCCCAGATAGATACCCTGCCAGGTACCCAGATTCAGACGCCCGTTGGTGACTGGAATCGTCACGGAGTTGCCCAGCATGGCAGCTTTCAAATGGGCCGGCATGTCGTCTGATCCTTCGTAATCGTGCTGATAGTAGGATTCATTTTCCCGAACCGTCCTGTTAAAGAAACGCTCGAAATCCCCACGAACGGTCGGGTCCGCATTCTCATTAATGGTCAGGCTGGCGGACGTATGCTGGATGAAGACATGGAGCAGGCCGATCCTGAGTTGACGCAGATCCGTGAATTCCCGCTCAACGATAGGCGTAATCAGATGAAAACCACGCGCAAAGGCGGGGAGATGAAGAGTATGCTGGAAAATGGCCATAGCCGGTAAATCAAGACTGTCTTAAAATTATATTAAGAAATAACTATATTCTTACCCTTTCCGTTGTGGAGAATAGCGGGCCGAATGCCCCTGAACTCAAGTACAGCAAGCGAATTAATAGAACGATACGTTTATGTATGCCTTTTACGCACTACTGCTCGGCATCCTGGTCAGTCAGTCTGTCGTGGCACAAACCGATTCGGCACGGGTGAGCCACATCGTTCGCCATTCGTTTGCCGATCACGACGAAGAGATTCTGTATTTTGGTAAACACAACCAATATTTTACGGTTCGAACGTATCTGAAAAACGGGTCTTTATTTCGGCTCGATTCCTATACGCTTCTGCCCAAAACGCTTCCTAACGGCTTTCAACTGGACAGCGTAAGCCGAATCGCCCGGCACGGCCCTACGAAAATTATGTATCCCAATGGAAAGGTTTACATAAGCTGTGAATACAAGGGAAACATGCTGCATGGGCCGTTTATGGTGTTGTACGAAGATGGCTCTGTTAAACGTCGGGAATTTTACCGGGGTGGCACCCTCGGTAAGAGTGCCTGCTACACGCCGGATGGGACAAAGCAAACCTGCGCACCGTTTTATCAGTTGGCCCAGTTCCAGGGAAAGCTGAATGATTTGTCGGCCTATCTGAAGCAGAAGTTAAGCTCGGTTGTGGATGGGGATCGTATTCGCCGAATCACCGCTACGTTAACCATTAATGAGATCGGGCAGGTGATCGGCGTTAAAGCCATCGTCAATGGAAACCAAGCCGAAAGCGTAAAGATGCCCGACGTGGTGAGCTACACCCAGCAGGTTATACGGAATATGCCCGAATGGACGCCAGACAAACTTAACTGGAAACCTGCACTGAACGACGGTGTAGCTACCCCGTCAACCTGTGAGTTGTCTGTTTATCGGGTCTACGGATCGGTTCAGTGTAATCTTTTTTATCGTATGTAATAGTCTGAAGTCGACGGGATTAGCCAGCTTCAAATAGCAGGAGGAGTGCCTCATGGGAGAGTGCTTCAAATTCAATCAGCTGACCGTCTGTATTCGTCAGGGCCAGGCCATCACCCGTTTGTAAAAGCCTGTCCTGCACCTCAAATACACCGCTCAGAACAAACACAAAAATACCCGGTAATGGTAGTTGACCGTCAACGGTCTTTGCCCGGTAAACCCCGTGCCGTCGGCCATCGTATTTGCCAATAAATCCGGTAAAGGGTTGACGGATAGTGTCCTGTGCTTCCGTATTCAGGTCATAGAGGGGAAGAAGTATATTTTTGGTGGCTAGGTCGAACTCGGATGAATGACAGGCTGGAACAAAATTGGCTGATGGTTTCGTAAACCAAATCTCAATAAAATTTATGTTTTCCGTTTCGTAAGGATTGTGAATCGTTAACTCCATGTTCGTGTCGAGCGAAAAAACATGCGCCTGCCCAGTCTGAACGAAGCCATGCCCAACACTACTATCAAATTCAAGGCCGCCAACGATCGGAATAATGATTAGGTCTGTCTGTTGATCAACCTGTCTGTTCAGGCTACACCCTGCAACCAACAGGTTGTCGTTCAGGGCCATTAACGAGGTAAATGGCTTTCTGTGCGCATCGAAATAGCTGCCGAAGTTAAGCGTGTGCAGACTTCTGGCCCCGGCTGTTTCCGAACAGCCCCGCTGGTCTGCCCGATATAGTTGAGTCTGAATTGGGGTAGTCATGGTGCTAAGAACGCTCGATTTGGGCCCAACGCCTTATGGTTGGAAAGAAGAAATGCTTAGATAGGGTTGCAGGGAAATCAGATCCGTAGTCACGTCCAGGCCTTCCCGCAGGGCCGCTCGCTGGTCTCCGTAAGAAATGAGCAGATGCGTATCAATCGTGTCGATCCAGGTTAGCGGATCGCTGTAAAAGTAAATGGCAATTTTGTGGGTCTCTTTATGCTGAACGTTGGACTGAATAATCTCGAATTTGAAGTTCGTAAACGGAAGACACAATTTACCTGATACATTGACTATGTCAGGAATCGTTTTGGCCAATTGCCTGATATACCCAATGGCAGCCTGACTGGTCAGGTAATGTAGTCGTTCGGCATTCGGTACATGATCGATCAACTCCTGAAAAGTCGCGTACGTGTTGGCCTGATTATAAAACTGGGCCTGCATGAAAAACTCCTGATAGGTATCGTCGAAGACGTATTTATCCCACAACTTCGGGGAATTCACATCAATGATTTTACGATAACTCAGTTGAATTAGTCCCTTGACCATTGGTAGGCAAACAATTGATTCGCCACATTGACTTGACCTGGCTTGTCTGGGTCAAACTCTGGCTTGGTCTGTGTAAAAAGCTGGATAAATTGCGTCTGGGCCAGGCTCTGGCTTGGCCCAGACAAGTCGGTTACTAAGCGCTGACGACAATGGTGTGCGTAAGGGTATAACCGGCTGATACACTGCCCGAAAGCGTAGCAAGCTCCGTCGTAAAACCATCCGAGAAGACATTGTCCCGCTCATTCTTGGTATCCTGTGCCCCCTTCGTATACCCGTACGACTGACCGGTGGTGTACACGCCGTTGGTGATATCATAAGGGAAAGCCACTTGCGTTACCAAGAGTGATTTACCCGCAGCGGTATAAATATGGACGTGAATGTGGGGTGCCCGGCCCGAATACCAACCCGGAAAAATCGATGTAAAGGCCACCAGGCCATTGGCATCGGTTGTTTGGCGCCCCCTTAGAAAATCGACGGACGTATAGTTGACGCTTTGCATGCCACTGCCGCCATACTCCGAATAGTAGCCGTCTTTATCGCAGTGCCAGATGTCGACCAGCGCACCGGCTAAGGCCGCACAACTGCTGTTGCTATTTTTGATGGTAAGATTAATGGCCAGCGCGACCCCCGTTCGGTCCGAGCGAATATCCTTCATAACGAAGTTGGCCGGTACTTTAGTTGGAAAAGGACCTTCCGTTTCGCTGGGTGTCACGCTGCAGTTGCCTGCTGAACTACCGTTTGCCGAACCCGTTGAGGTGCTCGTGCCGCCGGTCGTGGTGGTTACCGGGTCAACCGTGGCCGATGAACAAGACCCCGCCAGCGGAACCATTGCAGCGATACCGAGTAAGCTGCCAAAACCTCGTTTTAAAAATTCTTTGCGTTCCATTCGGGAAACAGATTTAGTGGAAAATAACCGGCTGATATATAGCCTGTGTACTGGGCGTATCAACTTATGCCTTTTCCTTCCAGTAGCGCAGAGTGGGGTGTTTCGTTGCACAGATGGGCCAATTTTAGGTAAACAGGCTGATTCTGTCGGTGAATCGGACACTTATAGACGGAAACGATTCAGGAAGTCAGCTTCGTAGCTGGTACCAATTGGGATTTCTCGATTGCCAACAAACAAGGTCTTGTTACGCAAGGCGTCGATCCGGTTCAGCGGTACAATGTAGGACCGATGCACCCGAATAAAATCCGACGCGGGGAGCCGTTCCAGTATGGCTTTCAGGGTCATACGGGCTACGATGGGTCGGTTGCCTGGTTGCGAATCGGCTTGCAAATGGATCTTTATGTAGTCGTCCAGGCCTTCTATCAGGACAATATCGGCCAGCGTGATCTTGTGGAGGGTATAGTCGGCCCGAATGTACAGGAAAGCATCGATAGGTTTGTCCGATTGCTGCTGCCACCGGTAGAAATCAGCGGCTTTGTTGGCCGCCTGTAAAAAACGCTTGAACGTAAACGGTTTCAGCAAATAATCGACGGCATTGAGCGTAAAGCCTTCAACGGCATATTCTGCATAGGCCGTCGTGAAAATGACCATCACGGGTTGCGTCGAACGTTCGGTAAGGACTCTGTAAAAATCTACCCCCGACATAGAAGGCATGTTGATATCTAAAAACAGCAGGTCGGTCGGACATTGGGCGAGGTGTTGTAGGGCTTCGTCGGTGCGGGTAAACGTCTTTTGCAAGTCAATGAAATCGACCTGCTGACAAAAGTGTGTAAGTACCCGCAGGGCTGGCGGCTCGTCGTCCAGCGCGATCGCTCGGATCATGAGAGAGTAAGGGCTAAGTCAACGGTGAAACTATCGGGTTGATCCTTGATAACGAGCTGGTGCCGATCTGGATACTGAATGGCCAGACGGGCTTTCGTATTGGGCAGACCGATGCCGCTCGCTACCGCTGTTGGCTGAAAAACGCGTACTTTTTTGTTGAAAACATGGCAGCATAACCGGTTGTCTTGTATAGTGATGGCGATCTGAATAGAGGACGGCTCTTCGGGGCTAACCCCATATTTAAAGGCATTCTCAATAAAGGAGATCAGAAGCAGCGGCACAATTTGTTTGCCATTGGGCGTTCCCCGCACCACAAAGTCGACGGCTGCCGTATCGCCTAACCGTAGCTTCTGGAGGGCAATATACTGATCAATGTAGGCGAGTTCATTGTGGAGCGAGACCTGATTTTTCTGCGATTCCTGAATAACATAGCGCAGAAATGACGACAGCTTAACCAGCGCATCCGCCGTTGCGGGCGACTCAACGATAGCCAGCGAGTAAATACTGTTCAGGGTATTAAACAGGAAATGAGGGTTGATCTGCGCTTTCAGATAAGCGAGTTCGGCCAGGGTCTTTTCCTGTTCTGTTTCGCGCCAGCGGCTGTTGATACGCAAGGCCAGTGCCATCAGGAAACCGGCTAGTGTGAGGAAAAATGTTTGACTGAATTCAGAAGGCAATCCTCGTTGTTCCGGATCTCGCCCCGGAAAATACTCACCCGGAGGCATAGGTGGCCGTTGGCTCCGATCCCGAAAAGGCCGTGTTGGCCCGATTCGCCCGATTGGGGGTGGGGCACCGTTCTGCCGGTTGATGGTCACCAAACTACTTTCGATAAGCAAAAAACAGCCCAGCGCGCAGACCCCATAAAGCACATACTTTCTTCGGAAAAACAGCTTTGGGATCAGAACAAAGTAGTTCGTATAAAAGAAGGCAATCGTGAGCAGATAGGAGACAACATTCCGTTGTTCATGCGGGTTATAGGGCAGTTCTGTTAACTTCGACAGGCCATTTGAGGCAAACAGGTAGGGCAGTGCCAGAAAAGTCAGGCAACCCAGCCCGTGAATGGCAAGTTGCGAAAGCCGGTTATTCATGACCGAAATTTACGGCTGAATCAGCTAACGCCGTTTCTTTGATAATCGAATTGTGGTTAGCGGGCCAAATGTGTCGGTAAATAACCGAAACGGGTTTAGCTGACCGAAATTAGTTAAGCGGCTCCAGCGATTGGGCTTCTAATCAATCCCTCACGGTAGATGACGGCGAGTCTGCTGTTCGTCTTTTTTGTCTGTATGTTATCTGCTGACATTCGCATGGCTCTGTGGTCAAGGTCTGTTTAGAGTTCCGTACTCCCTTTCAGCTGTTCTTCAAGGTCCGAATTGCCTGCTTCAGTTTGTAAACGGCCTTTACCGTCAGGTACGCTACCAAGGGGTACCATCTTAAGATACCATTAAAAATAGCATTATTATTTAGAATTGGTCTAATATTGCATTCGATAGATGATATGTAATCCTTAGACGATGAAAAAGTTTACATTTCCCATTCTGATTCTTTTCCTGGGTGTAACCGCCTGTTCCAAAGAGGATACCACGCCCGTCAACACGCAACGTGACGTCGTCCTCAATTATGCCACCATTGTGCAGGCCTCTTATGCCGATGCCATTCTGGGGGTTCAAACTCTGAAAACGACGATTGATTCATTTGTAAAAGCGCCCACCGCAGCGGGGTTAGAAGCGTGTAAAACGGCCTGGATCAATGCGCGCCCCGCTTATCTGCAAACAGAAGCCTATCGATTCTACGGCGGCCCAATTGATGCCAGCCCCGCCGAATTAGAAGCACTGATCAATTCCTGGCCTCTGGATGAAGCCTATATCGATTATGTACAGGGCAATCCGAACAGCGGTATGATCAATGACCTGACAGCCAATCCCACCATTACGAAAGCGAGTATTTTCGACGCCAATGGGTCGGGGGGCGAAACCGATGTACGGGTGGGTTATCACGCCATCGAGTTCTTGCTGTGGGGGCAGGACCTTTACGCCGATTCGCCGGGAAAAAGACCGTTTACTGATTATTCAACAGCCAAAAATGCAACACGTCGGGCCGCTTACCTGCAAATCGTCACCGACGCCCTGATCGAATCCCTGCAACAGGTTGCCACCCAATGGGACAGTAAAACGGGCGCTTACTACGCTGATTTCACCAAAGCGGGTAACGAAACGACTGCATTGACCAACATGATGCTGGGCATGGGAAAGCTGACAAAAGGCGAATTGTCGGGGGAGCGCATGACCGTCGCCTTAGCTTCGGGTGATCAGGAAGATGAACACTCCTGCTTTTCGGACAATACGACCAACGATTTTATTTACGACGAATTGGGTGTTTATAACGTCTACCTGGGCCGCTACAAACAAATTGACGGCACAATTATCGACGGACCGGGTATCGATGACCTGGTAAAAGCCCGGAACACTACCCAGAATACAGCCATGATCGCGAAGCTGGATGCCGCGACAACCGCCATCAATGCCATTCCCAAGCCGTTTGATCAGGCTATTCTGAACGCGAAAACACCCATTCAGACCGCCATTAAAGCTCTCCGTGATCAAAGTGATCAATTGGTGCTGGCCGCTAAAGAACTGGGTATTAATCTGAATGTTCCCGAACAAAACTAGATAACTGATTTTCAGGCGTATCCAGACCAGCGTAACGAACGGCCGTTCGTTACGCTGGTTTAAGTTGGTTGGAACGTAATTCTGCATGAACACAGTAGGTAAATTTTTGGCAGGCCTCTTGCTGCTGGCAGGTAGCTGGGCCTGTAAAGGGCCCGTTGATCCTGACCCAGCCATCAGTGCCGAAACCGATGAGGAGTTTTCGGGCGGGCGCGAAGGGACCGTCTTCGATGCCACTTTCAATGCCTTTGGCAATGCGTTCGTGAGCCTCACCTCCGACGAAACCGACCGATTTGTGATCGGCAATTCCTTTAATCGAAACAATTGGGTCATTGCGCCTTCGTCAACGGCAGCGCGCGACGGACTGGGGCCGCTGCTGAACGCGTCTTCCTGCGCCGGTTGCCATTCGCTCGATGGCAAAGGATCGCCCCTGCTCAACGACAGCGTCAGCATCAATCAGGCCCTGCTTTTTCGATTGTCGATTGCCGGGCAGGGCCCACATAGCGAACCCCTGAACGATCCGAATTACGGCAACCAGTTTAACCCGAAGAGCATCCCGAATGTGGTCGCTGAAGGCCGTGTTGCCGTGGCGTACCAGGCTGTGGCAGGAAACTACCCCGATGGAACAGCCTACACCCTCCGAAAGCCTGTTTATTCGTTCAGTAACCTGAATTACGGCCCCATGACAGGCACCCTGGTCTCGCCCCGACTGGCTCCGCAAATGATGGGCATTGGGCTGTTGGAAGCCGTTTCCGAACAAACGATTCTGGCTAATGTGGATGTCAATGACGCCAATGGCGACGGAATCTCCGGACGGGCCAATTACGTCTGGGATGAAAAAAATCAGAAAAAGGCCCTTGGTAAATTTGGCTGGAAGGCGAATCAGCCCAGTATCGAACAGCAGGTTGCGTCAGCCTTTAACGGCGATATCGGCATTACGTCAACCTTATTTACCCTGGAGAGCTTTACGGATAAGCAAAAAGCGAGTTATGGCAATCTGCCAACCGGCGGCAGTCCGGAAATCGACGAAACAACGCTGCAAAATGTGATATTTTACATTAAAACATTAGCGGTTCCGGCCCGTCGAAACTGGCAGAATACAGATATTCTGACGGGCAAACAGCTTTTTGTCAGCGCAAACTGTTCGGGTTGCCACGTCGCGAAAATGACCACGTCAACGGTGACATCGCCTGGGTACGCATCGAATCAGACGATCCGTCCCTATACGGATTTATTACTGCACGATATGGGTCCTGACTTAGCAGATAACCGCCCGGATTTCGACGCGAGCGGCACGGAATGGCGCACGCCCCCTTTATGGGGAATCGGATTGCAGAAAACGGTCGCGAAACATACGTATATGTTACACGATGGACGAGCGAGAAATGTGGAGGAGGCCATTTTGTGGCATGGCGGAGAGGCCGAAACGTCTAAAAAAGCGTTCATGAAAATGACCAGAGACGAACGGTCAACACTCTTAAAGTTTATCGATTCTTTATGAAAAATATACACTATATACTTGCTTTTCTCTTAGGGATTTTTGTTGTCTGGGCCTGTTCGAAAAGTGAAGAGCCGAGCGCGTTCGATACGTTTGACCGCAAGAGTATGCTGACCAATTTGGGCAACAATGTCATTATTCCTTCTTTCGACGCCTTCTACCAGAAGACGGATGCTTTGGAGGTTGCTCTTACTGCCTACGCGGCTGATGTAAAAAATGAGCAGAAGCTACTAGCCGCTCAGCAGGCCTGGCTCGCAATGGCACTTGTTTGGAAGCAGGCATCTGTATTTAAACAAGGCCCCATTGAGGATAAATTTTTAGCGTCGAATATCGATTTTTCGACTAAAGGGGTGTACCTAAATCCAACGCTACTGGAAAAAGCAATTACCGACGGCACCACTATCGATAATGCCTACATTGAGTCGAAAGGGTCTACAGTTAAAGGAATTCATGCCATTGAGTATTTACTATTCGACAAGTCCCAAAATAATGCAGCCATCATCGGTACATACACAGCCAGTAATGGAGTAAATCGCATGGCGTATGTAAAAGCACTCGCGACGAATCTGAAAAATCAGGCAAAAATTATTCTGGATGATTGGAAGGGCAGTTACGTGACCACCTTTATCAATGCCGACGGTCGGGATATTAATTCGTCGCTGGGCATACTTTCCAATAAACTGATCGATTTGATTTATACCATCCGGGATGAACGGATCGGCGCGCCAAAAGGTAACCGGAACAACGGCGTTCCGCAACCTGATTTGGCCGAATCTGCCGTTAGTAATTCATCTATTGCGCTAGTGATCAATGAATTAAAAGGACTTGAAAACGCTTTCCTGGGACGCACGCCGGCTGGCGTCGACGGTATTGGACTGGATGACCTACTGGATAAATTAGGTGCCACGTCCGGCACGGATCGGCTATCGACAAAAATTAAAACGCAATTTGCTTCGGTCTACACCAAGCTAAATGCCATCCCGGTTCCCCTACAAACGGCCGTTGTCTCAAACAAAACGGAGGTACAGGCCGCTTACGATGAGATCAAAAAACTACAGGTTATGATGGAGGTGGACATGATTAATAATCTGGGTGTGTTGCTGACGTTTAGCGATAATGATGGTGACTAAGGTCGTGGCCCATTCTTCAGCAATTGAGGATGCCCAACGGTATTCACTCGCCTTTTTTCGGATAATTTTCGGCTTACTTATGCTCGTTGCCGAACTTCGGTTTATTAACCAGGGCTGGATAACGTCGTTCTACGTAAAACCTCAATTCTTTTTTACATTTTACGGATTCGATTGGGTACGCCCATTGCCCGAGCCTTACATGCATTGGGTGTTTTATGGACTGGTTGTTCTGAGTATTCTGATTGCGATCGGGCTGGTTTATCGAGTGGCCATTATTGCTTTTTTTTTCGCTTTTACCTACGTCGAATTGCTGGATAAAAGTGTTTATCTAAATCATTATTATCAGGTTAGTCTGCTCGCTTTTCTGATGTGCTGGTTTCCGATGAATAGTACGTATTCTGTTGACAGCTGGCTCCATAAAAAAATTGCTTCCTATCCGTTATCAATTTGGTCACTGGTGCCTTTTTCGGTAGCACCACGAAGCCTTTTTTTATTTATTTATAATCCAGTCTGGGCATTGCGATTGCAAGTGGGTTCGGTCTATTTTTTTGGGGGGCTTGCGAAACTAAAATACGATTGGCTTTTTATGGCGCAGCCGCTTCGAATTTGGCTGGCTGCCAACGAGCACCTGCCCCTTGTCGGACCGTTGCTTACCGAAAAATGGGTGGCGTTTGTACTGAGCTGGCTGGCCATGCTGTTTGATTTATCCGCACCATTCTTCCTGTCGTTTCGTCAGACCCGGCTTCCCATTTACGTCCTTCTGGTTGTTTTTCATCTCCTGACGCATTTCCTTTTCTATATTGGTATGTTTCCGTGGATGATGATTTTTACGGCGCTGATTTACTTTCCACCGACGATTCATCAGAAAATTCTGCTTTTTTTTCAGGCTAGAAAGGTGAACCCTGTCCGGATTTCCGATCGGTTACCAGCGATCCGGTATCCAACGGGCGCGATCCGGTTTATACTGACGGTTTTCTTTCTGATCCAGTTTCTGCTTCCCTTCCGCAGTTATCTGTATGCAGGCAACGTCCTTTGGCACGAACAGGGCTACCGGTTTTCCTGGAATATCATGCTGATGGAAAAAAATGCCAGCATTGAGTATACGATCAACGTTAAAAAGACGGGCCGCGAATTTAAAGTAAAACCAGGCGACTTTCTGACTCGCATCCAGGCCCGGCAAATGAGCTTTCAGCCCGATATGATCTTACAGTTCGCGCACTATTTACACGCTTATTACCTCGAAACCGGTGTCGGTGATACGGAAGTCAGGGCCGAATGTTATGCGTCGGTGAATGGGCGTGGAAGCGCGTTGCTAATCGACCCCACGGTTGATCTGGCGAAAGAGAATGAAGGATTCCAGCCGAAAACCTGGATAACAAAACTGAATTGAATCAACCATGAACTGCGTCCGGTCAAGGCTCCTCATTCCGATCATCTGCTGCTTGTTTTTACGTCTACCCCTTCGGGTTCTAGGCCAGAACAGTACTATTTCGGGAACCGTTACTCAGAAAAATGGAGCGCCCATTCCGTCAGCCAGCGTAAGCGTTAATGAATCCGGCAAAGGGACGATCGTGGATGCGGATGGGAAATACATGATTCAGCAGGCGCCAGGAACCTACTCGATTGTGGCATCGTCTGTGGGCTATATCTCGCAAAAACAGGTAGTTACTATTCGAAGGGGCGAGTCAATTTTCCTCAACTTTAGCCTGGACGTCGATACGCGTGCCCTGGACGAGGTAACAATTGCGGGCAAGTATCAGGACCAGAATGGCATTCGCCGACTGGGCGATGTGGAGAATATGGCTATTTACGCCGGCAAAAAAAACGAAGTAGTTGTTTTGAGCGGTATCGACGCGAATCTGGCGACCAATAATTCCCGGCAGATCTACGCTAAAGTGCCGGGCGTAAACATCATTGAAAATGATGCCGCCGGGATTCAGTTGGGAATTGCGACGCGTGGACTGAACCCCAACCGAACAACCGAGTTCAACTCCCGGCAAAACGGCTACGACATTTCGGCCGACCCGATTGGCTATCCCGAAAGCTATTACACGCCCCCCAGCGAGGCCATCGATCGCATTGAGATCGTGCGGGGGGCGGCATCGCTGCAATACGGGACGCAGTTTGGCGGCTTGTTAAACTTTCAATTCAAGAAGGGAAATCCGACCAAAAAATTTGAGTTTACGACTCGGCAAACCGGCGGTACATATGGTTTTTTTAACTCATTCAACTCAATTGGGGGACAGGTTGGGAAACTCAATTACTACGGTTTTTTCACCCATAAGCAGGGCGATGGCTGGCGACAGAATACGGGCTTCAACGTTAACACGGGCTATGGTGCGTTGAGTTATCAGGTATCGGCTTCGGTACGGATCGGGGCCGAGTTAACGGCCATGTCTTACCTGATGCAGCAGCCGGGCGGCTTAACCGATGCGCTGTTCAACGAGAATCCACGGGCAAGTTACCGCCACCGAAACTGGTTTCAGGCCGAGTGGACCATGCCCGCCTTGACGGTTGATTACCAGCTTGATGAGCGCACAAAAGTCAATATTCGGGCGTATGGCCTGATCGCCCAGCGCGGGTCGGTTGGTAATATCGTTAACCTGCTGAAAGACGAAGCGGATACCACCCAACGGCGCCAACTGACATACGATCATTACCGGAATTTTGGCACCGAAGCCCGGCTTTTGCACCGGTATGCCGTGTTCACCAAAAAAGCGTCGGTGTTAGTGGGAGCCCGGTATTATCAGGGCAACACGCATCGCCAGCAAGGGTCGGGTTTCACGGGTAGCGATGCCAATTTTAGCTTTCCAAACCCGGCGCAGGTCGACGAATTCGATTACCATTTTCCGTCTTACAACGCGGCTTTTTTCGTGGAAAACGTTCTGTGGCTGACGAAGAAAATGAGTGTTACGCCCGGTTTTCGCTACGAGTATATTAATGCCAATTCGCAGGGGTACAGCTACGTCGACGCGACGAATCAGAATCTAACGGCGAAACAACAGAATAGTCGGCAGTTCCCGCTGTTTGGCATTGGGGTCAATTATGCCGTAAACGCACAGGCGGAACTTTATGTCAACGTTTCCCAGAACTATAGCCCCGTCAATTATTCTGATATACTGGTTCGAACGCCCAACTTTCAGGTAGACCCGAATTTAAAAGATGTTACCGGATTTAATGCGGATTTAGGCTTCAGAGGCAATTACAAAAGTTGGCTGACGTATGACCTGAGCGCTTATTATTTAGATTATAATAACCGAATCGGGATCATCCGGGTGGCTTCGGCCGACGGCCTGGAGGTCGTACGATACCGGACCAATGTTGGGCGTTCGCGGAGCGTAGGCATCGAAACGTTTGGCGAAATCAACTTCTCCAAAATCAACCGGGTAAACCCAACTAAAGAGGTGTCCCTGTTCGGTAGCGTTGCCTATACCGATGCCGCCTATACCGCGGCCATCAATCCCTTGCTGACCACGCTCATTGTGGGCAAACAGGTCGAGTATGCGCCCAAAACGATTATTCGCACGGGCGTCACGTTCCAGCAAAAAGGGTTTAGAACCACCATCCAGTATTCACGGACCAGCCGCCAATTTACGGACGCCTATAATTCGCTCCAGACGGCTGACGGCCTGGTGGGCGAAATTCCGACTTACTGGCTACTGGATGTAACGGCTACCTATAAGATCAACCAGTTCGACGTTGGCTTGAGTATCAATAACCTGACCAACAATTATTACTTCACCCGGCGAGCATTGGGTTTCCCTGGACCGGGGATTATTTCGGCCGATGCCCGAAGCCTGAATTTGAGCGTTGCTTATCGGTTGTAGTTGAGCGGCTTAAGGACCTGCTCAGGCTGCCATTTTAGCGACCGCCAGTCTGATGTTCAGTGAAGAGTAGAGGAGTGGGAGCGACCCTTTCGCGGCAGAAAAGTCTAGAGAACCCGGTTGGCATTCTCGCTCACAAAAGCACCCCAGGCTCCTTTTTTGGTTTTCTTGCTGGATACGACGGGTAAGGCATTTTCGTGGAAATGATGGCAGATGGCAATGGCCAGCGCATCCGTTGCATCGAAAAATTTAGGATCCAGACTCTCCTTCAGCAGATGACCCACCATTTGCGAGACCTGGTCTTTCGATGCATTGCCGTTGCCCG
This sequence comes from Spirosoma humi, assembly GCF_054776575.1. NCBI lineage: Bacteria > Pseudomonadati > Bacteroidota > Cytophagia > Cytophagales > Cytophagaceae > Spirosoma > Spirosoma humi. Next base: position 4,749 of record NZ_BAAHBR010000015.1, on the reverse strand, counting down.
TAACGGACTGCTTGATCCGGCGGGGGGCGTATTCCACAATAGGAATGTTGCGCGATAGGCCAGCCGCCATAACCACACCCTGTGCCCGGCCCAATTTCAGCATCGACTGCACATTTTTACCGAAAAACGGATCTTCGATCGCCATCTCGTCGGGGTGGTACTCGTCGATCAGCCGAAGCATGGTTTCATGAAGTTTCTGGAGCTTCAGCTGGTAGGTCGTATATTTGCTCAACTGAACCACGCCGTACTGAATCATGGTCATAACACCCCCCTTCACCGAAATGATGCCGTAACCGGCAACCTGCGTACCAGGGTCTACCCCTAGTATCAGTTTCTCCGATAGTCGGCTATCGGGGGTAGTGGTGGAAGAAGTGGGAGTAATGAGCATACCTGGGCGTTGGGTCTATTGCAAAGTAACGTGTTCTCTTCTGTTTTGTCGCTGAAACCAGGTAAAAAATTCATTTTTTGGGTTAAAATCGTCGTCTTTGCGGGTCTGTTAACCTACATCGTGCAGGTTATCCGGCAACAGTCGTTCGATTGGGCCACCCTGCACACCCAGCTACGGTCGGTCAGTCACCCGGAACGATGGGCTATGTCGCTGCTTTTGCTCACGCCCGCCAACTGGGGGCTGGAGGCTCTGAAATGGCAGATCCTGCTTCGGCGGGTTGAACCGGTTCGTTTCTGGGAGGCCTGTAAGGGGGTGCTGGCGGGTGTCTCGCTGGGCTTTGCTATGCCTGCCCAACTGGGCGACACGGCGGGCCGGGTACTCTCGTTGCGTACCAACAGGGCCGGGGCTGTGGGGGCGTCGCTGGTGTCGGGCGGGATGCAGTTTTACGTGGCTATCGTTTTCGGCACCGTGGCCTGGGCGCATTACCTGACGCTGGTGCCCGAACGCAGCCATACGGCCGGTAACTGGCTTCTGGTGTTGCTGGTCGGTTTGTCGGTAGGGGGCGTTGTTTTCGGATTGCTGCGAAAGCGGCTTGTTGCCTATGTATCAGGCCGCCCCGCCCTCCAGCGGTTTGCCAACTACTGGCAGGTAGCCGGTCTCTATTCAGATCGGGAAATCGGGCTGGCGCTGAGCACGGCTGCCCTGCGGTATCTGGTGTTTTCTTTGCAGTTTTATTTGGCCATGCGGGTCGTTGGTCTGGTCGTGCCAAACAGCGTGGCCACATCGGGTATTGGGCTGGTCTTTCTGGCTAAAACGATCACGCCAGCCTTCAATCTGCTGAGTGATCTTGGTGTTCGGGAGGCTGCTTCTCTCTGGGTTTTTTCACCCTTCGCGGTTAGCGTTCCTGTCTTGCTGACGGCTACCCTGACGCTCTGGGTGGCCAACGTGCTGACGCCCGTACTGGTTGGGTTGATCTGGGTCTGGAAACTAAAAATCACGGCTCAATGACCATTTTTCTGCTCGTCGTAAGCGGTCTGTACGCAGGCTTTACCCTTATTCTTTGGTTCACCTGGCGGGACATGCGGCCTTTTCGATCGCCAAATTCGGTGTCAACGGGTCTGGCCATTACCGTCGTTATACCCGTTCGAAACGAGGCCGGGAATATCGAAAACCTGCTGAATGACCTTAGTCGGCAATCCTATACCCGTTTTGAGGTGATCGTTGCGGATGACTCGTCCACGGATAACACTTTGTCCATTCTTTACCAGTATGCCCAAACGGCCCCTTTTCCGTTGCGGCCCTTGCCATTGGCCAACGAACGGACCGCATCGCCCAAAAAACGGGCCATTACCCAGAGTATCGCCATCGCCACGGGCGACCTGATTGTCACGACCGACGGCGACTGCCGGGTTGGCCCTGACTGGTTAGCCACCATCGCTACCTTCTACGAGCGAACGGGCGCAAAGCTGATTTCGGGACCCGTTACGTTTACTCCGGAGCAATCAGTTTTCGATGCGTTGCAGACGGTCGAATTTGCCAGCCTGATCGGCAGCGGAGCCTGTACAATGGCCCTGGGCGTACCAACCATGTGCAACGGAGCCAACCTTTGTTACGAAAAGCGGGTCTTTGCCGAAGTGAATGGATTTGCCGGGGTGGATCACCTGGCCTCGGGCGACGATGAGTTGCTGATGCACAAGATCGCCGTAAAGTATCCGGCCGGGGTCCATTTTTTGAAAAGTCCGTTGGCCATTGTCCAGACGGGCGCGCATCAGTCCTGGCGGGGTTTTTATAACCAGCGCAAACGTTGGGCGAGTAAGTGGCGGGCCTACGAGAGTTACCTCCCGTCGATGCTGGCGGTGTTTGTCTTTCTGAGTAATGCCGCTCCCGTGATGGCCATGGGGGGCTGGTGGCTCGGTTTTTTAAACGGAAATGTTACGCTGGCCGTTATAGGGCTGAAGCTTCTGCCGGAGTTTTTGTTTTTACGGCAGATTCTTGTTTTTTTACAAAAAAAATCGTCGGTATGGGCAATCCCGCTGACCCAGTTCGTATACCCCCTTTATGTGCTTTTCTTTGGGTTAGCCGCTCAGGGAAGAGGCTACCGTTGGAAAGAACGAAACCTTACCTGATGTGTGGTGCCTGACGTAGTTTATCGCGGACGTACATCAACTACACTATAGTCTAATTACACAGCTAAACCGTTTACTATCTTGTCTTTTTTTCTGCACAAGTCTAACTTTTTACTCCGAACGGTATACCCTGAGTTCTGGTGGAAGATTGAAGAAGCCGCTGAACCGACTATATACCTGACGTTCGACGATGGGCCGATTCCCGACGTGACGGAGTTCGTCCTGGAACAACTGGATAAATTTGCCGCTCAGGCAACCTTCTTTTGCATTGGCGACAATGTCAGGAAACACCAGGATATCTTGTTTAAGGTGCTGGAAGCCGGTCATATGGTCGGTAATCACACCTTCAACCACCTCAATGGCTGGAAGACGGATGATCAGACGTATCTGGAAAATGTCCAAAAATGCCAGGAACAGCTAAACGTTGAAACCTCCCTGTTTCGGCCACCTTATGGCCGCATAAAAAAGACACAGGTGGCCGAGGTGATCGAACAATACTCGATTGTTATGTGGGACGTTTTAACCGGTGATTTCGACCGGAGTTTACCCGCTGATGTGTGCCTGCGAAAGACAATACAGTATACACGGCCCGGCTCCATTGTGGTGTTTCACGATAGCTTGAAAGCCTGGCCGACCATGCGTTATGTGTTGCCCCGGATGCTGGCTTATTTTGCCAATCGGGGCTACTCATTCCGCGCTGTTCCGCAACCCGTTTATGCCGGTTACTGATGAGTCCCGCGCGGATCGCCCCGACCCGAATTTCCCGTTTATCAGTATTCTGATTGCCGCCCGAAACGAAGAACATACCATTCTGGATTGCCTGCGGGCCATAACCCAACTCAACTACCCGCCTGGGTATGTCGAAGTGCTGGTCGGCAACGATCAATCCACCGACCAAACCAGAGCCGTGGTGATGACGTTCATCGCCGACAAACCCGCTTTTCGCCTGGTTGATATTGAGGCATCCAGGATTGGCTTGCCGGGAAAGGCGAACGTGCTGGCGCAACTGGCCAGGCAGGCGCGGGGTTCCCTGTTCTTTTTTACGGATGCCGATACCAACGTTCCGGCAGGCTGGCTTACCGAAATGAGCCGTCAATTTGTGCGGAAAACCGGTGTCGTTACGGGCGTTACACTGCCACAGGGGACGGGTCTGTTTGCCAAGCTCCAAACCATCGACTGGCTTTATAACCTGACACTCACGCATTTGGTTAGTAGTATGGGCGTTCCGGTTACGGCCATGGGAAACAACATGGCCATAAGCCGGGCTGGCTACGAGGCTGTTGGTGGCTACGAAGCCCTGCCGTTTTCGGTCGTGGAAGATTACACCTTATTTCAGGCCGTTGTTTCGAAAGGGTATGGTTTTCAAAACCTGCTACATGAGCAGGTACTGGCCGATACAACGCCGGTTACGACCCTCAGGGCATTTCTTCAGCAACGCAAACGCTGGATGCGGGGCGCTACGGCGTTGCCCGCCTGGATGGTCGGTTCGCTGTATGTCCAGTACCTGATTGGACCACTTCTGTTGCTGGTCGGGTATTTTTCGCCGGTAATGGCTGTTGGTTTGTATGTAATCCGGCTTTTTATTCAAACAACGGTACTCTCGTTTGGATTAAGCCGCCTGAAGCAAACCAACTTATGGCTGTTCGCGTTGCTTTTTGAACCTTATCAACTCATTATCGGGCCGCTGTCGGTTGCTTTTTACCTGCTTCCCACACCCATCGAATGGAAAGGAAGGCGATATACCTAAGGATTTTTTAAGTTGTCATGAACGATTAGCTCCCCATACCCACGGCGCATCTCATGACAAACTACAGATCAAAAATTAAATACGCATGCTACTTATTGACACCCACGCCCATATTTACGACCCTCAGTTTGACGAAGACCGGGACAAAATGCTACATCAGGCCGAGGTTCAGCAGATCAGCCAGATCTGGATGCCCAACTGCGCCAGTGAAACCATACCGGGTATGATGGCACTGGCCGAGCAGTATCCCGAGCGATGCCTGCCCATGATGGGCCTGCACCCGGCCTATGTGACGGCTACAGTCGAAGAGGAACTCACTACGGTGGAAGACCAGCTGAATCGCCATGCGTTCATGGCCGTTGGCGAAATCGGTCTGGATTTTTACTGGGATATGACCTTCGTCGATCAGCAATTTACCGCTTTCGAAACCCAGCTTCGGTGGGCTGCCGAACGGAATTTGCCGGTATCGATGCACACCCGGTCGGGCC
>NZ_BAAHBR010000014.1:0-731 GCF_054776575.1 Spirosoma humi | reverse complement strand
CCCGACGGGATGCTCAGCACCACGCTATACGTGCTGCCGTTGTTGTCACAAGAAGTTACCCCGCTCACCAGCGGATTGACAGCCTGGCACGGATTCACATTCGTGCAGCTCAGCGGACTGCCGATCACCTGAGTCTGGGAGGCACAGCCCGCCAGACTGGCCACCACCGTCACGCTGCTACCTACCGTGCCCGTTACCTGGTTGCCACTTAACGTGCCCCCCAGGGCTACGATCGTCGCCCCCGGGCTGGCCGTTACCGAGGCCACAAAGCTCACCCCGTCCACGCAGACCGCGTTGCCCGTTTGCAGAGCAATCGGCTGCGTACACGTGGTGCACACCGCCCCCGTCACCACCGTGCGGGTCGTTACACAACCCCCCGCTACGCTGGCACTCACCACCACATTCGTGTTGGCCGGGATGCCCGTGATCGTATGTAATAAAGCGTTCACCACGCCTACACTCGCTGTCACACTCGCTCCCGCACTGGCCACAAAGCTCACTGAGCTCAAGCCCGTCACCGGATCACACACCGGACCCGTCACGGTCAAGACCGGATTCTGACACACCGGTGGACACGTTGGGGCACTCAGCACCACCACCTGGCTGAGCGAACAGCTGTTGACCGCCGTCAAGGTCACCGAAGTGCCTAAACTAATGCCACTCAGCACATTGCCCGTGAGCACGCCCGCACTGGCCGTCACCGTGACACCCGACGGGATGCTCAGCACCAC
>NZ_BAAHBR010000013.1:0-2935 GCF_054776575.1 Spirosoma humi | reverse complement strand
TTCATGATGATAGAAAACCAAGACTAGTTTATCTAGTGATGAATACTTACTTACGTAAAGCGTGACAGACACGCAGCAAAAGGGCGTCTGGGGGATGCCTAAGGCTTCTGATGGCGATGAAGGACGTGGCAAGCGACGAAACATGACGGGGACCCGCTGGCAGGGGCTGATCCGTTGGTATCCGAATGGGGCAACCCACTGGTTTGAAGAACCAGTACCTTTCGAGGGGCAAACGCGGAGAACTGAAACATCTAAGTACCCGCAGGAAGAGAAAACAATTGTGATTCCCTAAGTAGTGGCGAGCGAACGGGGAACAGCCCAAACCATCTACGTTACGGCGTAGGCGGGGTAGTAGGACCCGACAGCAAATCAACAACCGAACTGAAATGACTTGGGAAAGTCAACCATAGAGGGTGAGAGTCCCGTACGGGTCAGGGCGTTGGTGGGTTGGGGATCCTGAGTAGGGGGGAACCGGAGAAATTCCCTTTGAATCAGCCGGCACCATCCGGTAAGGCTAAATACAATCAGAAGACCGATAGCGCAGAGTACCGTGAGGGAAAGGTGAAAAGTACGGGGAGTACCCGGGTGAAATAGAACCTGAAACCAGGCGCTTACAAGCGGTTGGAGCGTCCAGCGTGGCGTGACAGCGTGCCTTTTGCATAATGAGCCTACGAGTAACCGTCACTGGCGAGGTTAAGTACGTGGACGTACGGATCCGAAGCGAAAGCGAGTCTGAACAGGGCGTCTAGTCAGTGGGGGTTGACGCGAAACTTGGTGATCTATCCCTGGCCAGGCTGAAGGGGTGGTAACACACCGTGGAGGGCCGAACCGATAAGCGTTGAAAAGCTTCCGGATGAGCTGGGGATAGGGGTGAAAGGCCAATCAAACTGAGAAATAGCTCGTACTCTCCGAAATGTTTTTAGGAACAGCGTTACGTGTTACTGTCTGTGAGGTAGAGCGACCAACAGGATGCGGGGGAGTCACATCCTACCAACTTCTGATGAACTCCGAATGCGCAGAGAGGTGCGTGGCAGTGAGGGGCAGGGTGCTAAGGTCCTGCTCCGAGAGGGGAACAACCCAGACCATCAGCTAAGGTCCCCAAGTGTGTGCTAAGTTGAACAAAGGCGGTCCGGCTGCTGAGACAGCCAGGAGGTTAGCTTGGAAGCAGCTATTCCTTTAAAGAGTGCGTAACAGCTCACTGGTCGAGCGGGGCGGGCGTCGATAATAAACGGGCATCAAGCACATCACCGAAGCTATGGACCTATACTTGGAGTATAGTGTGGTAGGAGAGCATTCTATGGGGGGTGAAGTTGAAGCGTGAGCTTTGGTGGACCGCATAGAAAAGCAAATGTAGGCATAAGTAACGAGAATGAGGATGAGAACTCCTCACACCGAAAAGCTAAGGTTTCCTCCGCGATGGCAGTCATCGGAGGGTTAGTCGGGGTCTAAGGAGCAGGCGAATGCCGGGCTTTGAGGGGGAGTGGGTTAATATTCCCACACTATCTACGCAGGAGAGCTCATGACGGAGTGCCGGGGGTGTTACGTTCTGACGGAATAGAGCGTTGAGCAGAGGCTTCGGCTGAAGCGAAAGACTGAAGGGGCTTCCAAGAAAAGTGAGTGATCGTCAAGCGTGTGGATACCCGTACCGTAAACCGACACAGGTAGCTGGGAAGAATATTCTAAGGTGCGCGAAAGAATCATGGTTAAGGAACTCGGCAAAATTACCCTGTAACTTCGGGATAAGGGGGGCCTACTCAGCGATGGGAGGCTGCAGAGAAGACGCCCAGGCGACTGTTTACCAAAAACACAGGACTCTGCCAAAATGAAAGTTGACGCATAGGGTCTGACACCTGCCCGGTGCTGGAAGGTTAAGGGGGGAGCTTAGTCGCAAGGCGAAGGTTTGAACTGAAGCCCCAGTAAACGGCGGCCGTAACTATAACGGTCCTAAGGTAGCGAAATTCCTTGTCGGGTAAGTTCCGACCTGCACGAATGGTGTAACGATCTGGGCACTGTCTCAACCATGAGTTCGGTGAAATTGTAGTAGCGGTGAAGATGCCGCTTACCCGCCACGGGACGGAAAGACCCCGTGCACCTTTACTACAGCTTAACATTGAATGCCGGTCAGTCATGTGTAGGATAGGCGGGAGGAGTTGAAGGGGTGTCGCCAGGCATCCTGGATCCAACCTTGAAATACCGCCCTTGGCTTACTGGCGTTCTAACCGGGAGACTGGGACCTTGTTTGGTGGGTAGTTTGACTGGGGTGGTCACCTCCGAAAGGGTAACGGAGGTTTCCCAAGGTTGGCTCATACCGGACGGTAATCGGTAGGGGAGTGCAATAGCAGAAGCCAGCTTGACAGTGAGGCCCACAAGCCGATCTGGGACGAAAGTCGGGTATAGTGATCCGGTGGTTCCGCATGGAAGGGCCATCGCTCAAAGGATAAAAGGTACGCCGGGGATAACAGGCTGATCTCCCCCAAGAGCTCACATCGACGGGGAGGTTTGGCACCTCGATGTCGGCTCGTCACATCCTGGGGCTGGAGAAGGTTCCAAGGGTTCGGCTGTTCGCCGATTAAAGTGGCACGCGAGCTGGGTTCAGAACGTCGTGAGACAGTTCGGTCCCTATCTGTGGTGGGCGTGGGAATACTGACGGGATCTGTCCTTAGTACGAGAGGACCGGGATGGACTCACCGCTGGCGGATCAGTTATCATGCCGGTGGTATGGCTGAGTAGCTACGTGGGGATCAGATAAGCGCTGAAAGCATCTAAGTGCGAAACTGGCCTGAAGATGAGTGTTCCGGTATAAAGGGGTGTTGTAGACGACGACGTTGATAGGCGGCAGGTGTACGCGGTGAGAGTCGCTAAGCTGAGCCGTACTAATGGCCCCGGACGCGAGTTTGTTCATGGTTTTACGGGAGCGGGTAGGTATTGGTCGGTA
>NZ_BAAHBR010000012.1:0-507 GCF_054776575.1 Spirosoma humi | reverse complement strand
AAAGAGATGCCAATCTTGTAAAGCCGGTCACAGTTCGGATTGGGGTCTGCAACCCGACCCCATGAAGCTGGAATCGCTAGTAATCGCGCATCAGCCATGGCGCGGTGAATACGTTCCCGGACCTTGTACACACCGCCCGTCAAGCCATGGGAGTTGGGGGGACCTGAAGGTCGGTGTCAAAGCCGGGCAAGGGTAAACTCGGTAACTAGGGCTAAGTCGTAACAAGGTAGCCGTACCGGAAGGTGCGGCTGGAACACCTCCTTTTTGGAGCCGATTTGTTTGTCTCTTCGGAGCAGATGAAGTGGTTGAGTTAAGTGCTGGCGTTTGTTGAGGACATTGTCCGCTCCACGGAGTGGACAAGCTGTTCTTTGACCTACAGGGAGAGATTGAATCACTTAGGTGATTCATGATGATAGAAAACCAAGACTAGTTTATCTAGTGATGAATACTTACTTACGTAAAGCGTGACAGACACGCAGCAAAAGGGCGTCTGGGGGATGCCTAAGG
>NZ_BAAHBR010000011.1:0-4357 GCF_054776575.1 Spirosoma humi | reverse complement strand
AGGTCAATGTCAAAGACTTTGGGGCCAAGGGCGACGGGAGCACCGATGACACCCAGGCCATCCTCAATGCCATCAAAGCCACCCCAACCGGGGCCACCCTCTACCTGCCCTCGGGCACTTACATTGTCACCAACACGCTCTACCTGAAAGATAACCTGCGCATGAAAGGCGATGGGCCCGGAAACACCTTCATCCGTTGTGGGGCCAACTTCTCGAGCGGCTCCTATGGCCTGCTCTACATGCAGAACCTAACCAACCTAGAGGTCAGGGATCTGGCCCTGGAAGGCAACCGCACCTACCGGGGAAACTACAGCGTGCCCATCTACGGACGAGCCGCTACCCAGCTCCGGCTCACCAACCTCAAGCTCAACTTCCCCGGCTACGACCCCCTGGATCTGCACCTGAGCAAATATGTCTTCCTGACCAACTGTGAGATCATCGGCAAGCTCACCTTCCTGGGTAACTGCTCACAGCTCTTCATCGATCAGTGCCACTTCAAGATGACCAACGACACCGAACTGGCCCTGCATTCCTGGGGGGGGCTGGGGGTGAGTCTGACCAACTCGAGCTGTGAAGATCTCGATAACAAAAACCCCAACGATGGGGCGGGATGGGGCCAGGGCCGCTTCTTTGTGGGCAATGGGGCCTGGGGCGGCATGCGCGCGACCTACATTGGGGGCAACACCACGCGCGACCTGGCCCCCCGCCCCACGGGCGTGGACCAGAACACGGGCGAGCAGTTGCTGTGGGAGGGCATGAGCACCGACTGGACCGGCACGGCCAGTGCTTCGACCCCGTTGACCACCACCCTCAACGGCCTGGCGGGCCACATAAGTAACCCGGACTACCTGCGGTACGCGGTCATTATCAAGGGCAAGGGGCTGGGCCAGTCGCGCCGGATCGTGGGCTACAACGGGGAGAGCATCACCCTGGAGAAGGCCTGGAATGTGCCCCCCGATGGCCAGAGCTGGATCTCGATTGGTCGGTATCTGGATCAGGTGGTGGTCTACAACAACCAGTTGGATGGCAAGCAGGCGGCCGTGGAGAGCGTGGCTCACAGGGCCTCGGCCGGCATTGAGCCGTTTGGGGGCGTGTTCAACTTTATTGCCGACAACAACACCATTCAGGAGACGCGGTATGGGCTGGCCAACTGGGCCCTGGAGCATTCGGGTCAGTTGGACCCCAACTATTTCAGCTTTTATGCCAACAACAAACTCATCAACTGCCGATGGGGAATTAATAACAGCTTACGTATGGCAAACGCTAACACCGTAGGTATGGGAATACTGGGCACCATCTATCGGCGCAACGAGATTACAGCCGCCCGGCAGTCGGGCATTCTTAACTCGGTAGGTACGTCTAATTTACCTGTGTGTAATAGTTTAGTGTTTGAGTATAACAGAATTACGGGCGTGACCAATGGCTTTTCGACGGGGGGCGATGTAGGCTTAGATGGCTACCCTACAACCGGGAAAGAAATTGAGAATCAGGTTTTCTACAAAAATACCATAGCTGGCTCAACAGGGTATGGTATTAAAATGACACCCAAGATAGCCTTGCGCGAGAACAGCATTTCTGGTTTCCCAACCACCTATAACGGCAGTCTACTGGTTCTCGAAGCCCCTTATCATGTTATCGACATGAATGGACAAGCAGGCGCGGGTATTTCCCAATCGGCACTCACTATATGGAATTCAGGGGTTAATTCAATGGCCTGGACTGCCTCAAGTAACGTATCCTGGTTAACCTTGTCGGCCACCAGTGGCACGATTCAGGATCAAAACGGTAGTACGACTCTCGATTTGAGTGCCAATCCTAATGTATTGCCGACGGGTACTTACAGGGCTACGATCACGGTGACAGCGGGGGATAAAACCAGAGCGTATACAGTCATTTTCAACGTAACTAACAATTCATCGCAAATTCCTCCAGCGGTCAATCTGACGAGCCCTTCAGCCAATAGTGTCCGGCTCGCGCCAACGACCATTACCATCACGGCTACGGCCACGGATACAGACGGCAGTATCAGTAAGGTTGAATTCTATGCAGGCTCAACTAAGGTAGGTGAGGACACCAATAGCCCCTACAGCTTTGCGTGGACTACCAGTACGGCTGGCAGCTATGACCTGACGGCTAAAGCTTTTGACAACAATGGACTTAGCAGCACATCAGGTAAAGTCACTGTTATTATCAACGCAACGCCAGTGTCTACTTGTCCGGGCACAGGCAGTATCAACTGGTATTACTGGTTGAATTTACCAGAAGGGGGCATCGCGAATGTTCCATTCGATAGACCCGCTAATGGTAGCAAACAATTGGCTACGTTTGCGTCACCCGTCAATATGGCGGACTCGTACGGATCAAGGGCCAGAGGGTATGTATGTCCCCCTGCAGATGGGGATTACGTATTCTATATTGCTGGTGATGACCAGGCAGAATTGTACTTAAGCACCAATGATAACCCAGCTAATAAGCAGAAAATAGCCTGGGCTGATTATACCTGCAACGGCCAGTATGATAAATTTCCGTACCAGCAGTCAGCAGTGATTCAACTTAGGGCAGGTCAACGTTATTACATTGAGGCACTACAAGCTGATGGATCAAGTGGTGACTATTTAATGGTAGGCTGGAAATTGCCTAATGGTGTGCTGCAACGGCCAATCAACGGCGCCCACCTCATTCCTTTTGAGTTAGTCACTTCTCCTCTGGCTGCTCCCAGCTGTTCAGGTACGGGTAGTATCACCTGGTCTTATTGGGCAAATAGGTCACCATGGGATGCCATCTCGAACATTCCCGTCAATACAAACCCAACCGAAACGCGACAGTTGACCTCATTTGCCAGCCCGACAAATCTGACTGATTATTACAGTTCCCGAGCCAGGGGGTATATATGCCCTCCTACGGATGGGGGATACGTGTTCTATATCGCTGGTGATGACCAGGCAGAACTGTACTTAAGCACCAGTGACGATCCGGCCAATAAACAAAAAATAGCTTGGGCCGACTATACCTGTGAAGGCCAATATGATAAATTTCCGTATCAACAGTCGACTGTAATTCAGCTCAAGGCAGGCCAACGTTATTATATTGAAGCGCTGCATATCGAGGGTGCAGGTGGCGACTATTTTAAGGTGGGCTGGAAGTTACCAGATGGCACTTCACAGCGGCCAATTCCCGGAACAAACCTTATCCCATATATATCGTCAGGATCTCGAATGGGAGCGAATGAAAACTTCGAAGAGTTTACCAATGATGGTTTAAATGCCTACCCTAATCCTTTTCAAACAAAGACAACTCTTGAATTTACACTCCCTGAAAGTAGAGATGGCCTGATTCAAGTGCTCGACATGAAAGGTATGTTAATAGAAACAATCCAGACTGGCATTCTGGAAGGGGGTAAAAAATACCAATATGAATTCGACGGAAGTCGATACACCAGCGGTATGTATTTGTGTAAATTAATTTGTGGGAATAAGATTATGACTAAAAAATTAATTTTAATAAAGTAATTTCCTGCCAGCAAATAAACGCTTAAACAAGAGGGCCAATATTTCTTATTGGCCCTCAATTATTTCATACAAAAGCATAGCATAAAAGAGCTAATTAACTCTATATTTACTTATAATTTTATATAGAAAAAACACTATTAGCTACTTATAGTCAGATGCTTAATCTTTACATTTTCAAATCAGATATCTACAAGAAAAAAGATAGAAGTAAGTTCTACTTTTTACTAATCTCTCTACTTGTAAGTTATATTTTTATTACAAACGTTAACGGTCAACCGGCTCTTCCTGCCTTTTCCAATTTTACTACCCCCAACCCCGCCCCTGCGGCTCCAGGGGAGGCCTTCTCCAGCAACTTCAGCGGCTCGCCCAACCCCAACGCACCCGCCTGCGCCGAGTGGACCCGAACCGCAGCTCCCGACGAATCCATCGTCATCACCGGCGCTAACTTCTCCCGATACCAGGGAGACCAGCACGCCAAAGACACCCGATTCACCCTGATGACCGCCAACGGAACCACCACACAGGCCAGCATCCAGCGAATCGATGACGACAAAGCCCTCATCACCCTGCCCAAAAACCTTCCCCCCTGGAGCATGTACCTGATCTGGCCGGGCAATGAAAGTGGCTATGGCAGCCCCATCGCCCTCAACAAAACCGACGCCTGGTGGCTGGGGCCCGACAAGGCACCCCAAGCAGCCACCCTCTCCGTCTTCGGCCGAAACCTGGCCCAGAACAACGGCACCACCTCCGCCAATGTCTACATCAAGCCCCCCAACGCAGCGGGCCAGTGGGCCACCACCACCCGGGTGAACCCCTACAAAGTGGACTTCACCCTGCCGCCTTCGCTG
>NZ_BAAHBR010000010.1:0-1289 GCF_054776575.1 Spirosoma humi | reverse complement strand
GACTGGGTCTCGGGCAGCATCTGGGCGTAGGCTCCTTCCAGGAAGAAGACGCCCTCGAAGAGCTCCTGGCCGCTCAAAAAGGTGGTGCGGGTGGCTTTGTTGGTATTGGCAAAGCTGTTGAAGGAGGCCAGCACGAAGCAGATCAGCAGGGGCAGGGCGGTGTAAGCGTTCAGGAGTGATTTACGAATAAAAGTAACCATGAGTGATAAACAGGTTTAGGAAAGGATTAGGAAAACTGGACAGTTGAGTCAGGATGGGTTAGCCGATGCGTGGCAGATGGAAGCGACCAGTTGCTCGGTCAGCAGTTTTGAGCCACCCTGCGCGATTTCTTCAGGCTGAATCATTATGATTACGGCGCACAAAAGTATGATTGTGCAATAGTTCGCGATGACAATGCACGTACCCGCTTCCCGCCGAATCTCAAACTGGGTTTTATTTTTATCTTTCATAATGTGCTCAACCGCTTTTGCCGTGATGGCCCGGCCTGACTCAAGTGCCGTCTGAACTTTAGTGGGGTTACCACTCTCAAAGGCGACTTGAAGGTTGTCGAAAAAGCGGGGCTGTTGGGCTTGGATATAGTGCACAACCTGGCTACGCAGTTGGTTAACGACCTTTACATCAGCAGGCTTGGCTAATTTTTTCGAGTAGCTCATTTGTAAACTCTGTAATTCGGGAATAGCTTCGGCGTAGCGGCCTTCGCCGAAAAACAGACCACGAAACATTTCTTCGCCCGAATACCGATGGTTGACCGTGAGGGGTTTGGCGTGGGTAGACCAGCTGGCAACCAGTAAACACACGAGCAAAGGAAAAACCGTGTACGCATTGAGTAAATAATTCCGAATGAAGGTGATCATGGGTGATAAGGCGTTTAGGGTTAAGGACTGAAGTAAGAGACTAAACGGGTCGGCGTACAGGCACCGGTCTGCGCGAACGCCGACCCGGAATCGGTTTGAGGGATTAAGCAATCTGAGGAGCTACAGCGCAGATCGAAGCGACCAGTTGCTCGTGCAATAAGGTCTTGGTGTTGCGGTTGTCACTCATCATTTCTTCGGCAGCCAGGGCAATGGCCACCCACACAGCCGCTACGGCAACAACCAGTACCACAACAGCGACCACAGCGCAGGTGCCGTTATTGGCATCTACCGCCTTGCCCTTCTGCATCTGGCCCACCAGCTTCTCGATGGCCTGCGCATCCAGCTTGCCCCCCTGACCGGCCGCAGCTGCCTGCGCCTTGGCCTGCCACTGACCCAACTCCGCCTTGTCCAGCTTGTACAAGCCATCCAGCGCCT
>NZ_BAAHBR010000008.1:1797650-1799186 GCF_054776575.1 Spirosoma humi | reverse complement strand
GTCAAGGTCACCGAAGTGCCTAAACTAATGCCACTCAGCACATTGCCCGTGAGCACGCCCGCACTGGCCGTCACCGTGACACCCGACGGGATGCTCAGCACCACACTGTAGGTGCTGCCGTTGTTGTCACAAGAAGTTACTCCGCTCACCAGCGGGTTGACCGGCTGACAAGGCGTTACCCCCGTACAGCTCAGCGGACTGCCGATCACCTGAGTCTGGGAGGCACAGCCCGCCAGACTGGCCACCACCGTCACGCTGCTACCTACCGTGCCCGTCACCTGGTTGCCTACCAGCGTACCCCCCAGGGCCACCAGTGTCGCTCCCGGGCTGGCCGTCACCGAGGCCACAAAGCTCACCCCATCCACGCAGATGGCGTTGCCCGTCTGCAGAGCGATGGGCTGCGTACACGTGGTGCACACCGCTCCCGTCACCACCGTGCGGGTCGTTACACAACCTCCCGCTACGCTGGCACTCACCACCACATTCGTGTTGGCTGGAATATTCGTTATTGTCTGGAGAGCGGCATTCACCACGCCCACATTCGCCGTTACACTCGCCCCCGCACTGGCTACAAAGCTCACCGAGCTCAAGCCCGTCACCGGATCACACACCGGACCCGTCACGGTCAAGACCGGATTCTGACACACCGGCGGACACACCGGACTGCTGAGCACCACTACCTGGCTGAGCGAGCAGCTGTTGACCGCCGTCAGCGTCACCGAAGTGCCCAGGCTGATACCCGTGACGGTGTTCCCCACCAGGGTGCCCGCACTGGCCGTTACACTGACGCCCGTGGGGATGCTCAGCACCACACTGTAGGTGCTGCCATTGTTGTCACAAGAAGTTACTCCGCTCACCAGCGGGTTGACGGCCTGGCACGGATCTACAGTCGTACACGAGGCCGGACTGCCGATCACCTGGGTCTGGGAGGCACAGCCCGCCAGACTGGCCACCACCGTCACACTGCTGCCTACCGTGCCCGTTACCTGGTTGCCTACCAGCGTACCCCCCAGGGCCACCAGCGTCGCTCCCGGGCTGGCCGTCACCGAGGCCACAAAGCTCACCCCATCCACGCAGATGGCGTTGCCCGTCGAGAGGTTGATGGCCACCGAGCAGGTCGTGCACACCGCTCCCGTCACCACCGTGCGGGTCGTTACACAACCCCCCGCCACGCTGGCACTCACCACCACATTCGTGTTGGCTGGAATATTCGTTATTGTCTGGAGAGCGGCATTCACCACGCCCACATTCGCCGTTACACTCGCCCCCGCACTGGCTACAAAGCTCACCGAGCTCAAGCCCGTCACCGGATCACACACCGGACCCGTCACGGTCAAGACCGGATTCTGACACACCGGCGGACACACCGGACTGGTCATCACCACCACCTGGCTGAGCGAGCAGCTGTTGACCGCCGTCAGCGTCACCGAAGTGCCTAAACTAATGCCACTCAGCACATTGCCCGTTAGGGTGCCCGCACTGGCTGTCACCGTCACCCCCGTGGGGATGCTCAGTACCACACTGTAGGTGCTGCCG
>NZ_BAAHBR010000008.1:1739670-1797640 GCF_054776575.1 Spirosoma humi | reverse complement strand
AGCGGGTTGACGGCCTGGCACGGATCTACAGTCGTACACGAGGCCGGACTGCCGATCACCTGGGTCTGGGAGGCACAGCCCGCCAGACTGGCCACCACCGTCACGCTGCTGCCTACCGTGCCCGTCACCTGGTTGCCTACCAGCGTACCCCCCAGGGCCACCAGTGTCGCTCCCGGGCTGGCCGTCACCGAGGCCACAAAGCTCACCCCATCCACGCACACCGCGTTGCCCGTCTGCAGAGCGATGGGCTGCGTACACGTGGTGCACACCGCTCCCGTCACCACCGTGCGGGTCGTTACACAACCCCCCGCTACGCTGGCACTCACCACCACATTCGTGTTGGCCGGGAGGCCCGTGATGGTATTCACTAACGCGTTCACCACGCCCACATTCGCCGTCACACTCGCTCCCGCACTGGCTACAAAGCTCACCGAGCTCAAGCCCGTCACCGGATCACATACCGGACCCGTCACGGTCAGCACCGGATTCTGACACACCGGTGGACAAGTTGGGGCACTGATCGGTATTACCTGGGTCAGCGAGCATGTGCTACTCACCGCTGTCAGCGTCAACGAGGTACCTAAGCTAATTCCACTGATTATATTACCCGAGATCACCCCGGCGCTGGCCGTTACCGTGACTCCCGTAGGAGCCGTGAACTGCACCCTGTATGTTGAGCCGTTGCCATCGCAGACAGGCCCAGAGATACTTACTAATGGATTACCTTCCTGGCAGTTGTTAGTACAGGAGGTTGGGCTGCCGATCACCTGAGTCTGGGAGGCACAACCTGCCACACTGGCGACTACCGTCACACTGCTACCCACCGTGCCCGTTACTTGCCCGTTGGCATAAGTACCACCGAAGGCGGTGATTGTTGCCCCGGCTGTCGCTGTTACACTGGCCACATAGCTGATGCCGTTTGCACAGACAGCATTACCCGTCACCAAGTTGATTGGCTGGGTACATGTCGTACAAATTCCAGGTGTCACTACGGTACGGCTTATCTCGCCACAACCATTCGTTGCTGTCACAATCACCTGACTACCCGACGGGATACCCGTGATTAGACCATTTGATACTACACCTACATTCGCGCTAACGCTGGCTCCGTTACTGACGAAGTAACTGGCTACACCGAGTCCTGTTACCGGATCACACACGGGGCTCTGTACCGTTAACACCGGATCCTGACAAACCTGACAGAGGGTTACCGTGACAGGTGCTGTGACTGCCGTTGCCGAACAGCCTACTGCATCGGTGACCACTACCGTAAAGGCACCCGTTACAGCCGCCGTCGCTGATACAGTCTGGCCACTGCCTGTAAACCCATTCGGGCCACTCCAGTTATAGGTAAGCGGATTCGTCCCTCCCGTTGCGGTCGCATTGAGCGCAATCGGGCTATCAATACAAACGGGGCCGGGTGTGGCACTGCCCGTGACGGTTAAATTCGAACCTGTTGTCAGCGTTATCACATCACTGAAGCGACACCCTCGGCTATCCCCAAATGTTACGGTATAGCTACCCGGCAGTAGATTGGAAACGGATGCAGCATTAGACACAACACCCAGGGAGCCGGTAATCGTGTATGAATAAGGTGCTGTGCCGCCCGCGGGCTGAACAACGGTCAAACTTCCAGACGCGGGGGAAAGGCAGACTGGATTATTGTATTGAATATTAAAGTCAAGTCCATCCGGCTGGTTGACGATAATCGTCGTCACCGATACACAAGAACTCGATGTGGTCCGGGTCAGTAAATACGTTCCTCCGGGTACCGTATAAGTAGCTGCTACGTTGCCCGGTGTCCGGCCAATCTCGGTAGCCGTACCTGCAATGGTAACTACATATTCATCGGCCGCTGATCCTGAACCAGCATACTGAAGGAGACCATTTTCCTGTGGACACTGCGCATCCGTTTTGGTCCAGCCAGCAATGACTGCCGGTCCGGGAGGATTGATCAGAATGCTTTCTCTGGTGACCTCACAGCCATTGGCATCCGTCACGGTTACCGTGTTGGTACCAGCAGGTAATCCCTGAACGGTGAAGGACCGGCCACTACTAATTCCTTTTACATACCCATTGACACTATACGTAAATGGTCCCGTACCGCCGGACACGCTGATGGTTAGTTTACCATCCGACGCGTCACAAGTGCTTACATTGGTTGGCGTTACCGTCAAGACGAAGCCGTTCGGTGTGCGGTTCTGGATGTGTACATCAATGACTGATTTACAGGTTGAGTTGGCACCCGACACGGTAAAGACATAATCACCTGCTTTCAGGCCTGTGATATTCACTAAGCCCGGATTAGTCGCCGACTGTGATCCTGTCGTTTCACCTGTCCATGTAATAGAATAGGGTCCTGTACCTCCCTGAATGTTCAGGGCTACTGAGCCATTTGAAGCCGTACAGCTTGCTGCCGCCGTCGCCTGAATGGTCGCTACAGGGCCACCGATATCATTGACATTGACCGTATCTACGTATTGACAACCGGCATAAATCGTATTGTCAGCAAATAAGTTAGCCGTTACCGAATAGACTCCAGCCATTAAGCCACTGGCAATCGGGCCATTTTGACCATTACTCCATACATAGGTGGTCGTGGCACCGCTAGGAATATTCAGTAGCTGAGCCGTCGCTTCCCCATTGGCACTTCCACACTGGTTATCGATAACCGATGAATTGAACGCCAGCGGAGGGCATTTGAGCGGACAGGGTGGCACCGTAACCAGTGCATTTTGATTGCCTGGGCAACCATTGGCATCGACCACCGATACAAAGTAATTACCGGCTGCCAGATTCGAATGGCTGGCCCCAGCAATGGTTTGTCCCTGGTTATTGATAAGGGAAACCGTATAGGCTGGCGTGCCGCCGTTGATTTGAATTACATTCAGCGTACCGTCGCCATTGCCAACCCCACCCGGTCCGCAGGTTTCAGCGATATACTGCACGTTGAAGTCAATCCCCGAAGGACCTACGACGGTAAAGTTCCGGAAAGAAGTACACGTCCCATTTGTGTACTCAACGGTATAGATTCCCTGCGGAACGTTAGTCACTAATGGCCCTGTGGTATTTTCGGGCACCGTAGCCACCAGCGTACCTCCCAGGAGAATACGGTAGGTACCCGTTCCGGTGCCACCCGCATACGTCAGTGATCCTGTACCCTGGGCACACAAGGCGCTCAAAGATGTCCAGCCCGTAACCGGGGGAGCACCCGTTTCGGGCACAATCACCGTTGTCGTTGTCGAACAGCTATTGGCTCCGCTAACAACTCCTACTGTATATACACCTGCCGGGAGGCTAGGAATTTGAATCGTGCTGGCGGATACGGTTGTAAAGGATGTTCCGTTCATCAGGTACGTGTAGACAGGGCCACTTCCTGATGCAGTCAGGTTTATCGATCCATCCTGCGCACCGCAACTCGACGCCGGATTCGGCGTAGCAGTTAGGGCTATGCTTCCACTCGACGACACCGGAATGGTTACGTCCAGAACCGTCTTACAGGTTGAATTGCTACTGGTAAAGGTGAAGGTATAGAGACCTGGAGCCAGCCCTGTTTGGGTAAACTGGAACGGCGCTGTACCATTAACACTTCTCGTGCTGCTGACCGGCCCTGTCCAGCTAACCGCAAATGGACCCGTACCGCTTGTGATGCTGAAGGCAACGGTTCCCGTGCTAGCCGCACAGCTTGATGGATTAATGATGCCCTGTGATACGATTGGTCCACCAATTTGATTGACATTAATCGTTTCCACGTAGGGGCAGCCCACGTAGGGACCTGTCAGTACGGTGGCCGTTACCGAGTATATCCCGGCCGCTAAGCCATTCGTGTTTGCTCCCGAGAATCCGTTACTCCACAAATAGTCGACATCATTGACGTCCAGATTGCCAAGTTGAGCAACAGCCCGTCCATCGGCGGCCGTACAATTGGCGTCGACCACGAATGTGTTCATCGGAATAATCGGACACAGCACCTGACAATCCGGCACCGTCACAAAGATGGTTTCTACGCCCAAACAGCTTCTGGAATCGAGTACCCGTATCTGATAAACGCCCGGTTTTAAGTTCGTATAGGTATCTGGGGAACTGGACGCGATCAGTTGGTTCTGCGCATTCAACACGGTGGTTGAGTAAGGCGCGGTTCCCCCTGTGATCTGGACAATTGAAATGGTCCCATCATTATTGGCTACGCCACCGGGAGCGCAGCTTACTTTCGTATACTGAACATTGAACTTCAGCCCTTCCGGAACAGTGATGGTCACCGTGGTTAGGGATGTACAGTTCGATGCTGTTCCTGTTTGTTCAATACTATAGGTACCGGCAGGTAGGGTCAGTGTCGTCGATGACGCCCCACTGATACCTGTTGTGGGTCCTACCACAGCCCCTGTCGTAACCTCCCGAATCAGGAAGGTTGCCGTCGGCTGACCACCGGCAAAAACAAGCTGGCCTCTGTCACTGGGGCAAAGGGGATTGACCGCGCTCCAACCCGTGATGGCCGGAGCCGTTTGGTCTAAAATCGTCACGGGAACATTGGCCACGGAACAGCCACCAGCACTACTCACGCCAACGGTATATACACCGGCAGCCAGACCATTGACCGTAAACGTTGGTAACGCAGAAGTTCCGATCGCAATACCATTGAGCGAGTAGGAAAAAGGTCCTGCAACACCCACTGCCGGGATGGCGGTAATGACGATACTACCCGTCGCTGTGCCACAAGCCGTCGCGTTGGTTGGTACGGCCGTCACACTAATCTGATCACCATCACTCTGAGGAATGGTAATGGGCAGGTAGGATGCACAGGCGGTGTCACTATTGGTACTGGTGATCTTAAAAATATACGAGCCGGGTGCCAGGTTGGGTATGGTCGTTACCCCAAGTGCTGCACTAGGCAGGCTACCCGTAGCCGCTCCGCTCCACGAAATCATGAACGGACCATTACCCGTCGTGATATCGATAGCAACGGCTCCATTATTGCCCCGGCAATCCGCAGCGGTAATCAGATTAATTTCCGCGACGGGTCCGCTAATATCATTGACCTGTACACTATCAATGACCTGACAAACACCGCTGGTGGTGGTCACGGTTGCCGTTAAGCTGTAGACACCTGCAGCAAGTCCGGAAACCGAAGGTCCGGTTTTTCCATTACTCCAGGCAAATCCGGTGGTCGCGCCTGCCGGTAAACCACCCAGCGAAACCATCGCTGAACCGTCGCTATTTCCGCAGGTGGCATCAATCACACCAGCACTGATCGGGTAATTACAAAGCGGTGGCGTACAATCTCGAACCAAAATGGTAAGGAAGGCCTGGTCTACCGGGCAACCCGTACCACCCACCGAATAGATAACGGTATAGGAGCCTGCACCGGAAGCAATACCATTGAAAACACTACCTGTCAGCGACCCGCTAAGAGCGGTAAACGATCCGCCAGCGGGTACGTAGGTCGACAAATCAAGTGTCTCGTTATTACAAAGGGACAGGATCTTATCCTCGCCCGCATTGGGTTGATTAGTTACCGTAACACTCAAGCTGGCAACGGCAGTACAACCGAGTGCATCGGTCACCGTTACACTGTAGACGCCCGCCGAAGAGGCCGTCGGTGCCAAAATCGGATTGGCAATACTAGCCGTAAACCCATTTGGTCCCGTCCAAACATAGGTCAGTGGTGTTGCCAAGGTAGCTGTAGTACTATTGCCCGCCGTTACTGTCAGCGTTAGCGGACTTCCCACACACGCAACGATTGGATTACCTGCTGTTGCTGTTAACGAACAGCAATTGGTAGGTAATACCAGGGTGGCCGTACCTTGAGCCGTACATCCCTGACTATCCGTCACGGTCACACTATACGGACCAGCCGCCACACCCACCAGGTTCTGGCTCGTTGAACCGTTACTCCACAGATACGTATAAGGAGCTGTGCCACCCACCACACTCGCTATTGTGATCGATCCCGTCGTGCTGCCACAGGCAATGGTGCTGGCCGACAACTCAGCGACTATCGGCGCTGGCTGAGTCAGACTCACCGTTCCACTCACTTTACAGCCATTGGCATCGGTCACCACCACATTGTAGGTACCGACACTCAACCCGCTGATACTGGCAGTAGCCGCTCCTGTATTCCATAGATACGTATAGGGAGCCGTACCTCCACTGGCCAGCGCTACTGCACTGCCTGTGTTGGTGGCGTTACAGCTCACGGCTGTGCCGCTTACTACCACACTCGGCCCGGACTGATCACTGATAGTCACACTGCCGGTGCTTACACACCCGTTGGCATCGGTCACCGTTACGCTATAGACGCCTGCCACTAACCCGGTCAAACTATTGGTTGTGGCCCCATTGCTCCACAGATACGTATAGGGAGTGGTGCCACCGCTGGCCGTTACGGTCGCCGTGCCCGTCGCCTGGCCACAGGCCGAAGGCGTACTAGCTACCGTGCTCGTCAGATTGCCCGGCGCGCTGTTGATCGTTACCGGAATTATGTCGCGACAGCCTGCCGCATCTGTAACGGTAACGCTATACGTACCAGCGACAACGCCATTGAGACTAGTGCCAGTTGCACCCGTACTCCACAGGTATGTGTAAGGAGCTGTTCCTCCCGTTGCCGTCACACTAGCAACTCCCGTGGCTCCCAAACAGGTGGCCGGGGTTGTTGAAACGATCGCTAGTTGAGGACCACCCGTATTGCCGATCGTCACCAGAGCCGTGGTGCTACATCCGATTGCATCGGTGACAGTTACCGAGTAGCTGCCCGGGGCTAATCCACTGACCACGCTGGTGCTGGCCCCGGTGCTCCACACATAGGTGTACGGTGCGGTGCCACCCGTAGCGGTGATGGTGGCTCCACCATCCGACTGACCACAGTGAGCATTACTCGTAATTTGATTTAAAGCGAAGTTGGCGCAGCAATTGCTCACGGAGACAGTCACCGTCGCTGTAGCCGAACAACCTGATGCATCGGTCACCGTTACACTGTAAACGCCTGCCGAGGCAGCCACCGGAGTAAGGGTTGGATTCGCGACAGTCGCGGTAAAACTGTTAGGACCACTCCAAGCATAAGTCAATGGCGTTGCCACGGCTGCCGTGGTGCTGTTGCCCGCCGTTACCGTCAGCGTTAGCGGACTTCCCGCACAAGCAACGATGGGAGTACCCCCTGTGGCCGTCAGCGAACAGCAATTGGTGGGCAGTACCAGCGTGGCCGTACCCTCAGCGGTACACCCATTGGCATCGGTCACCGTCAAACTATAGGGCCCAGCCGCCACACCCACCAGGTTCTGGCTCGTAGCACCGTTACTCCACCCGTACGAGTAAGGAGCTGTACCCCCTACCACACTCACCACCGTGATGCTGCCCGTCGTACTGCCACAGGCAATGGTGCTGGCCGATAACTCCGAGACAATCACCGCGGGCTGAGTCAGGCTCACCGTCCCACTCACCTTACAGCCATTGGCATCGGTGACCACTACATTATAATTACCAGCCGCCAATCCACTGGCGATACTAGTTGAAGCGCCGTTGCTCCACAGATATGTATACGGAGCTGTGCCACCACTGACTACCGCCCTGGCGCTACCCGTGTTCGTACCGTTACAGCTCACGGCTGTGCCGCTTACTACCACACTCGGCCCAGACTGATCACTGATAGTCACACTGCCGGTGCTTACACACCCGTTGGCATCGGTCACCGTCACACTATAGACGCCTGCCACTAACCCGGTCAGACTATTGGTTGTGGCCCCATTGCTCCACAGATACGTATAGGGAGTTGTACCACCACTGGCCGTTACAGTCGCCGTGCCCGTCGCCTGGCCACAGGCCGAAGGCGTGCTGGCTACCGTGCTGGTCAGACTACCTGGTACACTGTTAATTACTACGGGCAAGACATCCCGGCATCCACTGGCATCCGTCACGCTCACACTGTAGGTACCCGTCACCAGACCACTCACACTGGATGTGGTCGCTCCTGTACTCCACAGGTATGTGTAAGGAGCTGTTCCTCCCGTTGCGGTGACACTAGCTGCACCCGTCGCTCCCAAACAGGTGGCGGGGGTTGTTGAAAGCACCGCTAGCTGAGGACCGGCCACGTTGCCAACGGTCACCGTCGTGCTGGCGCTACAGCCAGCCGCATCCGTGACCATTACCGAGTAGCTTCCCGGAGCTAGCCCGCTTACGGAACTGGTCGATGCGCCTGTACTCCAGGCATAAACATAGGGAGCCGTGCCACCACTGACCGTTACCGTCGCTCCCCCATCGGACTGACCGCAGTGGGCACTGGTTACGATCTGGTTCAAGGTGTAGTTAGCGCAACAGTTGGTTACCGAAACAGTTACCGTCGCCGTAGCTAAACACCCATTGGCATCGGTCACCACTACCGTATAGGTACCACTCTGGCTAACCGTTGCCGCTGCCGATACCGTTGGGGTGGCTCCACTGTCCGTATAGTTATTTGGACCGGTCCAGGCGTATGTATAGGTACCGGCCACTGGTATTACGCTGGTCGATAGAGTCAGCGGAGAACCGGCACAAACAGTCGCACTATTCGCGCTGGCCGTTACGGCTATGGCTGGCCGAACGAGAATCGTAATCACATCGGCAACCGAGCAATTGGTCGCTCCGTTATCGGTGATGACCACGGTATAGCTCCCCGAATTACTCGTCGTTGCATTCGGAATGGTGACGGACGGGGTTGTGGTTACTGTGGAGAAATTATTAGGACCTGTCCACTGATAGCTCAAGGTACCTGTTGCCCCGTCGGAGGTAGCCGTTAACGTGATGTCTTCCCCCGAACAGATCGTTGTCGTGCCATCAATTGTACCGGTCAGGGCACAACAGGCCGATACACTTAGTGGAATTTCGGCAAAGGGTCGGCAGTTCGCATCCGCCGGTACAGGGGTAATCCGCGCATAAACGTAATAGGTCCCCGGTGCGCCTGGCACATCCACATTGCTCAGCGTAGCCGTGTTGCTCACGGGCGCAGCGGCTCCCAATACGCCGGTAGGGGTTCCATAAACGGCGGCTGCCGTCGTTTGCTGCGTTGTAAAGTAAACGAACTCCACCTGGCTCGGGGCTACGGCCGTTGTTCCGATGCGTAACTGAGGCAGTTGTTGGCCTGCACAAACCTGGTAGCTGGCATCAAGCAATGTAAACGTTGGGCAACCACAGACCGTGATCGGATCAGGCGGATAAAGCCGGTAACAGCAGCCTGTGATGCCACTCACATTCTGACCGACCGTCACGCCCGTTGGGGCTGGACTGGATGTGTCGTACGCCAGCGTATATATGTAATAATCACCGATCTGCTGGGCTGGGAAACTAGGGGTGCTTTGTACCGATACAATTTGTCCGGCACTGTTGGTCAAAACGTATTGAACCGTTATCCCCGTACCCGGATTGAATGGCGTACCGGTGATGGTTTGATTGTCGAAAAAATCGCAGCAACCCGGTGCCTTAACATTAATGATGGTATCGCCCAAGCAACTTAAGAAATTACGATCCCGCACCGTAATCCGATAGCCTCCTCTACCCAGATTGGGAATCGTATACGGGCTGGCAAACGGGGTAAAATCGACTCCGTTCAAACTATATTCATAGCTGCCTGTGCTCCCGGTAGCCGTTATGGTCACCGAGCCGTCAGTCACCGAACAGCTACTGGCATCGGTTGCCAAGGCGTTAAACGTAATCGCGGGTAGTATGGATACGGGATAGTCCTCCACCTCCCCATCGAATAAGGTACCCGTGGGCGAAACAAAATTCGTTGTGCTGACCCGTAAGCGAATATAGCTTTGTCCGGCCTTTAGCCCCAGGGTACCCAGATTACCCCACGTCAGGGTTGCCACCTGCGAAGGATTGGCTGCATCGTAGGGTAAATTCACGCTGGTAAACTCGCCCGTATCGAAGGTGCCGTTCCGGTTAAAGTCCACCCAGCCGCGGACATACGCCGTCTGTCCCGTTGTGTTTGTAACCTCTACCGTCAGGCTATATACGTCAGAACATTCGACCAGCACGGGAGGTGCCGTTGTCAGGCCATCTTCATCATCGATGCCGTTGGTATCGTCCCCATTGGCCAAGGTACCCGTCGGTTGCCCATTGGATTCGCCATCGGCCGCAAGCGCACCGATGTATAGCGTGGCTGTGGGCTTATGGGCGGCCCCGTTACTGCCGCTGAGCGTTGCGTAGCTGTCCGGAGCATCGCCAAAATCACAGGCAACCGTAAAGGGGATTTCTGCCTGAGCCGACGCATTGGGTAAATTCGTCCAACTATCGATGTACCGGTTATTTCCCCATTGCTGGAATCCGGCAGCGCTTTGGGCTGGTGTTACATTTGGCCAACCATGTACGCCGTTCGTCGTGTTACTGTTTATTCCGGCGGTAGCGCTCAGCGGGCTCGTCAGCGTCCGGTTTGCGGTGCTGAGACTCGTATCATCCCAGTAGATGGTCGAATTGGGGGCGCCAGGACCATTGGTTCGTGTGACGGTAAGTCCCCCAAATACTTCAACATCCAGAAACGTAAAATGAATTTCGGCGACTTTGTCAATAAAGATGCGAGCCCGGAGGTTAGTGCCGCAAGCTACGATGCCCCCCTGTCCATTTATGCCATCCCAATTAATGGTGTTGGCTCCCAGTTGTACGTTGAACGGTATCGATCGATCGATGGCATCGGTATATACTCCGTTATTGTTAACATCGATTTGTAATCTAGCGTTACCGGCATAGTTGGCTATGCTGGCGGTAAAGGTGCCGGCTGCGGGATTACCAATGGTCGATGGCGTATACGTTAAGCCGTTGATCGTTGGATCGCCGGCAACGGGGGGTTGTAGCCATTCCGATACGGTTTGCCCTAGTGCGAGGTCGTACCGTGGCGCTGATGCCGGCAAGGCAGCGCTGATGGGCGTAAAGAATTGCTTATAGATACCGCCACACTCCGTACCAGTTGTATAAGGTGAAACAGCATCAACGCTTTTATAGACCGATGTACACTCATTTTGTTTTCGAACACCATAGCGCGTGGTTTGTATCCGCGAACCAATCCCATTATAGTTCTTGAGCACTACGGAGTATTTATAGCCAAACTCACTGATCATATACATGTTGATATTAGCCAGACCACTAGTTTGTATCATCCAGTAGGATTCTGAATATACCCGTCCATTGATTCGACTGGATGCAGCCGTCGTCGTTGTTACGTCGATGTTATAGGGGCTTAGGAAGAGTGCTCCACCTTGGGGGGAAAATTCCATAGAAATGGTCCAGATACCGACGGTGGCTGCCGTTACCGGAATGGCTCCTGTGACGGTTTGGCCTTGGGCCGTCATCGTCCTACTCGTGTATAAACCAGTCGGCGAATAAAACTTGATCGTGACCGTGTTTGGCGTGCCACCACTATTAGGCGGTGTTCCAGTGGTAAAGGAGTAATTAATGTATTCACCCGCATTCGCGTAGGCGTAGTAAAGCTGATTTAGATTTGTCCCATTGGTTGATCCGACAATATTGGCGGTACCGTCGGCATATACGCTGGAGCCAGCAGCCACTGTCAACATAGCCAACAGACACAGCCAGCACCGCAACGAGCGGCCCAGCGCTGTCAGATTGGTTTGCGGCTTTCGCTGACCTAAATAGCCTCCCGATTTACCGGGCAAACAAACCTTATCGGACAGACTCTGATCATCTTTCCGGGTGACTTGCACTAGTCCGTCTAGTTGGCGTACCTGTTTGTCCACTATAGAGTAACCGATTGAACGCATATTTTTTGATCGTTTGGCGCTTTCAGGCTTACGGGAAAGCGTTGAGTAGTTGGCTTCGCCCTCAATTCATGTTAAGTTGAGTAATCCGGTCGCTAGTCTCTTACCAAGGGAATTGGTACCGGACAATTGGCGGCCTCAAGCGAGACAACCTCCTGATCAATACAGACTATGTTTGCTTTATCCCGAACGACAACGATGTAATTCCCGGTCGATAAATTATTGACGACCAACGGATTACTGGTTAAATTCGCATACGTTTGTCCCCCATTCAGACTGTACTCATACACGCCCGTTCCCCCGCTGGCGGCAATGGATACCGACCCATTCGTTGTCAGACAAGGATCCTGATTCTGAGCGGTTACCGTCAGCGACACGGCGGCCAGGTTATAGCTTAGTACTTTCACCACGGTATCGGAAGCACAGCCTGACGAGATCAGTCGCGCCAGTGTTTGATACGTACCGACGGTGAGGTTACTGAACGTGAATTGGTTGGCTGGCCCAAACGTCTGTCCACCGTCGATGCTGAATTGGTAATTTGTCAGGGGGGCAGGTGATGTAAACGTAATGGCTCCTCCCGTCGGATTACATTCCGACATATTGGCCACTGTACTCACGGGGTTCCCCACCGCAGGGTTCTCCACCAGCGTGACGGAATTCACCGCTGACACACAACCCGTGTTCAATTGTATGGCTTGTAATTGATAAACTCCAGGCAGTAACCCACCATATACGGTTGAGGCAGCATCCCCGAATGTTTCTCCCCCATCGATGCTGTAGGCATAAATATTGGCCGGTGGCGATGACGCTGGGCTCGTAAAGGTGATGCTTCCGTTCGGATTGTTACAGTCGGTTGGCCGAAACAACGTAGCGGCTGGGGTAGAAACGGTGAGAGCCGGTTGAACTGTGATTGCCCGGGTGGCCGATATACAACCCGTGGTTCTGCTTTGCGCAACCGTAGTATATACGCCTGGGCTCAAGGAATCGAATGAAACCTGATTAGCGCCCCCAAAGGTTGTCCCTCCATTTACACTATACAAAAAGTTAGTCGTGGGGGTGGGAGTCGAGAAGTTAATGGTACCCGTCGCCAGTGTACAACTGGATGTCGTTGCGGTACCGGTAGGAGCGGCAGGGGCTCCGCTAATCACTAAGGTACGGGTGGCAGCTGCCGTGGTCAATGAGGCACAGCCCGTTACCGTACTGCGGATAACCAACTTGTAGCTGCCCGCGGCTAAGCCCGTGAAAATGCGCGACGCCTGGAACGTAGCGCCCCCATCGACGCTATACTCGAAGCCCGACAGCGGTGCCGTGAAAGTAATACCTCCGTTAACGGCCGTACAGTTCGTTACAGCCGTCGTTGTAGAGGCTATGGTAGTTGAAACGGGAGCAGCGGTCAGGGAGACGGCCCGGCTGAGGGTGGTCGACTCACAACCGGTAGCAATATCCCGGATGCGGGTACGATAGGTGCCCGCGGCCAGGTTCAGAAACGTGAACGAAGACTGATAGCTTGCCCCCCCATCGATGCTGAACTCGTAGCTGGTCCGTGCCTTGGGGGCGGTGTTGGAGAAGGTAATGCTGCCGTTGTCGGTCGTACAGTAGGTAGGCGTCGAAGTGGTGGTGTGGGAGGTGGGGGCGTTGATCAGTGTCAAGGTTCGGCTGGCAGCGGCTGTGGTCAACGAGGCA
Source organism: Spirosoma humi (assembly GCF_054776575.1). Classification (NCBI taxonomy): domain Bacteria; kingdom Pseudomonadati; phylum Bacteroidota; class Cytophagia; order Cytophagales; family Cytophagaceae; genus Spirosoma; species Spirosoma humi. The sequence continues at coordinate 1,784,222 of NZ_BAAHBR010000008.1, read as the reverse complement.
CAGCCCGTTACCGTACTGCGGATAACCAACTTGTAGGTGCCCACGGCTAAGCCCGTGAAAATGCGCGACGCCTGAAACGTAGCGCCCCCATCGACGCTGTAGTCGTATCCTGCCAGAGGGGCGGTAAAAGTAATGCTTCCATTCGGATCCTGACAGCTCGTTACGTTTGCCGAACTAGAGGCTATGGTGGTTGAAACAGGAGCAGCGGTCAGGGAGACGGCCCGACTGAGGGTGGTCGACTCACAACCGGTAGCAATATCCCGGATGCGGGTGCTATAAGTGCCCGCGGCCAGGTTCAGAAACGTGAACGAAGACTGATAACTCGCGCCCCCATCGATGCTGAACTCGTAGCTGGTCCGTGCCTTGGGGGCGGTGTTGGAGAAGGTAATGCTGCCGTTGTTGGTCGTACAGTAGGTAGCCGTCGAGGTGGTGGTGTGGGAGCTGGGAGCGTTGATCAGCGTCAAGGTTCGGCTGGCAGCGGCTGTGGTCAACGAGGCACAGCCCGTTACCGTACTGCGAATAACCAACTTGTAGGTGCCCACGGCTAAGCCCGTGAAAGCGGGCGACGCCTGAAACGTAGCGCCCCCATCGACGCTGTAGTCGTATCCTACCAGAGGGGCCGAGAAGGTAATTTTTCCATCCGGAGCCGTACAGCTCGTTACGTTTGCCGAATTGACGGCTATCGTAGTCGAAGCGGGAGCAGCGGTCAGGGAGACAGCCCGACTGAGGGTGGTCGACTCACAACCGGTAGCAATATCCCGGATGCGGGTGCTATAAGTGCCCGCGGCCAGGTTCAGAAACGTGAACGAAGACTGATAACTCGCGCCCCCATCGATGCTGAACTCGTAGCTGGTCCGTGCCTTGGGGGCGGTGTTGGAGAAGGTGATGCTGCCGTTGTTGGTCGTACAGTAGGTAGGCGTCGAAGTGGTGGTGTGGGAGCTGGGGGCGCCGATCAGCGTCAAGGTTCGGCTGGCAGCGGTTGTGGTCAACGAGGCACAGCCCGTTACCGTACTGCGGATAACCAACTTGTAAGTGCCCACGGCTAAGCCCGTGAAGGCAGGCGACGCCTGGAACGTAGCGCCCCCATCGACGCTGTAGTCGTATCCTGCCAGTGGGGCCGAGAAGGTAATTTTTCCATCCGGAGCCGTACAGCTCGTTACGTTTGCCGAACTAGAGGTTATCAACGTCGAAGCGGGAGCTGCGGTCTGACCAACTGGTCGAGTCACAATGGCCGACTGACAACCTTGCGCTATATGTTTGACCCGCGTTTGGTAATTTCCCGCTGCCAGATTGAGGAATGTAGGAGAGTTCTGATAGGTTGCTCCCCCATCGATACTGAATTGGTACAACGATTGTTGCGCAGCCGGAATACTTGTAATGGTGATACTCCCGTTCGGCGTCGAACAATACGATGCCGTTGTTGTAGACGTTGGGGTAGCAGGAGGACACTGAGCAAAAGCCGTCATTGTAGACAGCCCGAGCAAGACTACGTAAGCTAACCATATAGCCAGGCTATTCCGTAGACCGCCTATCCATTGTAGTGAAGACGTAACCTTCTGGTCAATAAACAGCTGCAACTTACCTTTTCGGTGGTAAACGTTATCGTTCATATGGTCTGTGCTAGGGGGTCTAAAAAACACCAAGCGTAAATACATTATCAACTTCCCCACCAGCCCCTATCGGGCTGATCTCTGATCGTTTGAGGAAGTTTTCAAGAGTTCTATTTTGCTGCGTAATCAAGTGGAACCCGCTGGATAATTGGGGTAACTATTCCTGTATTCAGGTTTGGAAAAAACCACCAGTCCATGGGATGGAATTGCTATTTCCCAAAGCAGGCAATCAGCGAGATTGCCATCCTGACGTATAGACTATAAATTGATTGGATTTCAGAGGAGAATTGAGAGAGCCCAGAACTGAGCTTAAAGACTAATTGCCGTGGCTACTTCCTATATAATAACCATAAACCCAGGCTAAAGAATACGGTTGATGATCGGTCCGACAAAGGCATACTCAATTTTTTGACAAGTACAGATCTTGACTCGTCTTTTTTCTCGATGAGTAGTCTCAATCGCCTTAATGTGGGTCTATTGTAGATTAGTAACGAACTAACTTTTACGTGGGAATAAAGTGGCAATGGCCACTCATACAATGCACACAGCAATGCCTGGAGAACGTGTATATATACTTTCATAAGAGTAAGGCGTAAAATATCAGCAAATTATCAGCGGTTAATTTTAAAAGACTTTAGATGAATACCCTCACAACAGCATTGACTTAATCTATAATAAGTATGCCTAATCATTGAGCTATAAACAGGCATTTGTCATTAGGATAACAATCCGTTGATATAATAACCCGCTGGCTGATTTTATATAGTTTAACCAAACGTGTTGATCGATGACCAGACACGTGTGGCAAACTTTATATACATGTTCAGGTAGCTCCACGATTTGAAAACTTAAGACGCAAATTCATTGACTCGTCTTGTAATAGGGGCTAAAAACATAGCCCAAAACAATGAAATTGGCTTTTAATCACTTCAAATTGCTTTTTAATACATGTAATTTTCCTTACACCGCCTTAAGGCTGTAATCTCTACGAAAAATATTTTTTTGAATGCGGCCAAACTTACATGAACTCACAATTCAATGACATTAACTACGTACTGAGCACATGAAAAGTCTAATTGAGCTAGAAAACGGAACCCGATTTGGTGTATATATCTATATACTAATTTTATCAATGGTTAATTGGCAAAATTTTTGATAGACTCTTTACAAGAATTTTGCCAATTAATAGCCAGCGTTGTGCCGGTATTGCTAAAGCGTATATTTTCAATATAAATAGCTTAATTATCTATAAATTCATGAGTATTCCTAAAAATAGGGTAGCCTTCTTTTCAAGGAAATAACCATAAATTTCTATAAGCTCTACGCATTTTATATCCTAACTAAATACGTTCCTATACACTATCCATTTACCTTATTCATTGATGACAGTATACTGTATAAAACGGCTCAAACCAACGCAAAAAAAAACAATATATTCTTGCCAGCCGTCCCCAATTCCCTATCCGACATCAATGATTCAATATGAATAATATACCTTGATTATCAGCAACTTGTTTTGACTAAGAAAACCCTCTACCAGTCTATAAATTAAAAGTGCAACTGGCTACCGTTACTTTGTACAATTTGCGCGTCCAACATGTCTTAAATTTCCAATTACCCCTTAGCGCATGAAAAAGTACTTTGCTGAATTTTTCGGAACCTTTTCTTTAGTTCTGCTGGGTTGCGGGGCTGCAGTTATTTCAGGTATCTCATCCACAGGGCCAACAGGTATCGGCCTACTGGGTATCGCACTAGCTTTTGGCTTAACGGTTGTCGTTATGGCTTATGCCATTGGCCCCATTTCAGGCTGTCATATCAATCCAGCCATTACGATCGCCATGTTCATTGCGGGTAAGATAAAAGGGAATCATGCAGCCGGATACATAACAGCCCAATTCACGGGAGCCACCCTGGCATCAGCCTTACTGTATTTAATCCAGTCTGGCAAACCTGGTTTTGCTATGGGTGAATGGGCCCTGGGAGCTAATGGCTGGGGCCAGGGCTATTTAGGCGGCTACAATACAGCCTCTGCCTTTGTAACAGAAGCCGTGCTGACCTTTCTCTTCATACTGGTCATCTTTCAAACCACTGACCGGTGGGCAAACAGCACCATGGCTGGCATGGCCATTGGTTTAACCCTGGTACTTATTCATCTGGTAGCTATTCCCATTACAGGAACTTCGGTCAATCCCGCCCGTAGTTTCGGCCCTGCCCTCTTTGCCGGTGGGCTGGCTCTTCATCAATTGTGGTTATTTATCGTCGCACCAATTCTAGGGGGTATTCTAGCCGCAATGACGTGGAAAGGCTTATTTGATACAGCCGAGAGGTTACCAGAAAAAGTAAAGCTGGATGCCGTAGATTAGGTAGGTATTCCAGACATTTTTTCGTTCTCAACTACTTGAGTATCTAAGCAGAAACCATACAACTTCTTATGAAACCCGCTCCTATTATTTTACCTGCTTCCTCCTATTTCCTTTGTTTACTGTTGGTTATGACAACGGCTGGCTATGGAAAAGGGCGGCCAGCTTCACGACGGCTCGATGCGCCTATGGTCATTAGGCAAACGGTTTTGCCGGAGGGTTCCCCCCTTTTTACAAGCTTACCAGACAGTGCATCTTTACAACATCTGGATAATGCCCTCACAGCCCTGAAAAAAGAAGATAAAGCGACAACATCCCAGGAACTCAAAGCTGGGATAGCAGGACTGGAGGCTTCCGTACAGCAAAAACCAACTTCATTTAAAGATAAAGTGCTGGCTCAGGTTGCTACGCTAAAAGCTTTGCTACCCTTGATTCCTACGGGTGCCTTAGGCAGTGGAACATTAGGGAAGGCCGTCAATTTAGCCAAACTTGCCTCTGGTGGAAATCAGCTCGAGGGAATCTTATCGGCGGGATCTCTACTTGGTAAAGCCAGCCAATTAACAAGCGGTTTGAATACAGTAAGTACAGCCCTTTCACTCCTTGGCGGAAAAACAAAATCGACAGGCCAGTCCCTGATTTCAAGCGCCTTAGCAAGTGTTAGTAACCTGAATAAAAACACCATGACGGCAAAAGCGACGGAACCGGCCGTAAAGACGCAAATCAATAGTGTTCTTACTATGATAAAAGGTGCCTTGTAAGGCTTAGTCAGCTCAATTTATACTGTAACGTAAAATTCAGAGAGCACCGACAGGCATTCACTAGTTAGACCACCTCTTTACGTGACATCCCGAATTGATTGTGGTATCACGAAAAGGGGTGGTCTTGATTAATATAGATTTATTTTATAAGAACTTCTGTTTAGGTGTGCGATTTATTTTAGGACTACTATACTAGCGGCTTGCGAAAGATTGAATCGATAGCTCATCAATTAATAGTAGTGAGCTTATTAGATGACATAACATCGTTATCAAAACGGCCCATTAATCCATCGAATTTTGAGCGGAATGAAATTCCAATGGGTATCTTCTCCTGCCCGAGATAAAAGCTATTTTTATCATAGCTAGACATTTTCGTAATGTTAATAATGTAGGACTTGTGAACCCTGGTAAACATGTTCGATGGCAGCATCTTATCCAACTCCAGCAGCCGTTCATTAATGACGTATTTATTATTCTCGCAATATATTTTAGTATAAACGCCGTATGCTTCGGCATACAAAATTGATTCTAGCTCAAAGCGTTGTATTTTGCGGCCCATTTTCAGGAAAATGAAATCTAAGTTCTCATCCGGTTTCTGACCTAGTGCTCTATTTATTGCGACGAATAATCGATTATAAGCAAATGGTTTGAGTATGTAATCGCTTGCTTTTCCAATTTCGTAGCATTCAACCGCATATTCAGGAGAATTGCTAGTAATAATGACGGGTGGAAAATTAATACTATACTGGAGCAACTCAAGAGCCAGTTTTGGCGATTGATCCAAGTCTAAAAACACAAAATCAACCGATTGATTACTCAATACCTCAATAGTTTCTTCTAACGTTGACGTTGTACCCACTGACTGTAAAAAAGACATTGGATCAATAAGCTCTTTGAGCTGTAAGGCATCTGCGCTATTGAAGTTAGCAATAACATAGTTTTTAATCTTCATGGTAAAATATAATTTGAAAGTGTGACGGTGTGAACTTATAAACTGGGGATTTCCGAGTTTATTCACCAGAATCAATTAGACGCTAAAAGACGGGTTTCAGACTGGACTGAGCCCCAATTTTAACCTATCAAAATTTCCAGGTGGTTTGAGTTGTCATAAGTAAGTGCAGTAGGGATACACTAAAGAAATGTATAGACTACACGCGGTACGTTCCAGGTATAAATTGGTTTGTCTCCTTGAATTTAACTAATCGCCCATAAGCGCTAGTTTGTTTGATTTAGTTATAAAAAAACTTTCTTCTTACGGATTTTTAAAGAGGCAACTACACATGATAACTTGTTAAGTCCCTATATATTTACCAGTTCGTATGAGTAGCGAACTAAAAAAACTAAATGGAATTAACATTAAAAATAGTGATTTCATATAGCAATAGCAGTAGACAAAAAGTCAACTTTATATTTTAAATAATTTAAATTCGGTAACATTAACATTACAAAATTTATGATAGGGTATATTGAAAAGGTTACACTTTATGATGATCAAACTTAGCTCGTCTGCTCCTAATATGAAATCGAATTACGTAAAATTTACATAGAATACGTACTAAAAAGAGAATAGTAATAATTCTATTTATAAAAAAATTTAATAACCATTAACTATTGTTTATCTTTATATGTTTCCTTCAATTAATAAACAGAGTATTCTGGCATACAGTTACGTTATAAACATTTATTTTTCTGTAATGTCATATAGTAAAATAGTTAAGTAATAATTTAATTATGTATTTTACTTTGTAGAATCGATATTTGTTTTACTCAATACCAGATAACGATGACCGTATTACTTGCCGATGATCACACCATTGTTTTAAAAGGACTTCAGTTGCAGTTGGAGGAAATTTTACCTGAAGCTACCGTAATTCTATGTCAAACGTTTCCAGCTGTCATTCAAGCGCTGAGTGAGCATTCAGTAGATCTAATTGTACTTGATATCGTCATGCCAGGTTCGCCTAAAAGTCAGATGATTCAATTAATTAAATCTTTAAAACCCGATATACTTATTCTCGTATACTCTGGATTAGACGAAGAAGTATATGCTATTCCTTACATCACTGCAGGGGCGGATGGCTATTTATCCAAACATGATCCATATACTGAATTTAATGTAGCGATTTCTGTCTTACTGGAGGGGGGGAAATATGTAAGCTCTAAAGTGAACCAGCTTATGTTGAATAAACTGAATGGTAAGAGCGAAAAAATGGTTGACAATCCGATCGAAAGTTTAACAAAAGGTGAATTAGAAGTCTTAAAACTTATAGTTGAAGGAAAATGGACTAAAGAAATCGCGTCTATCTTACAGATAAAACCTACCACTGTCAGTACATTTAAGAAAAAAGTATTCAATAAATTTAATGTCACGAACGTCACCGATTTATTGAAGAAATTAAGCCAATTTGAACATATATAACAGCAATATCCTATTCAACATGTTGATTATCAACTCATCAATAATAATAAAAAATAATTTGCATTGTAATAATATCAGCCGTTCTGTTTAAAATTAATTTAAGCTTGTTTAAATAAATAATATATTTATTATCCTATCGTTTTTTCTTTTATCAAGCTACTTTACTACTACAAGTATTGTTAAATGATTTAATGATTAGTTTGAAAGATTGCAAATACAATAAAAAACGCGTTCATTTATGTTATAACAAAACAAGTCATTTAGCTAACTAAAGCTTTTGTATTGAATTTCACGTAGAGTCGAAAAATAGTTTATTTGCAAACGATAATAATGACCATACACCAACAATATTAATAAATAATTATAAAAAAAATAATAGTATTATTTAAAGCAGTGCTATATTCATGCAGCTAGTACATACGATTTCTTGCAAGCAATAAAATAATAAAATTTAATCATATAGTTACACAAAACATTAGCTAATTGTGCACTTTATGGATGAGACTTTATCTAAGTAGATAGCGATCAGTGATGAAATATATCTAATTATAATATTCCTCTTTTAGTTAATCATTCCAGCAGTTTTCACCTTGTATCATTGATTATATACTTCCTAAGTCCGCGAAAGTATTTACCTGACTGCGAGATTCTCTTGTTTTGATTTAAGTTGCAATGCTATCAATAGCCGAAACAATTTCCTACTAAGAAATATAAGCTATACGCAGCAATGCTATTAACGTAAATAGATCAAACTTAATCTAAACTTATTTTCTCTTATTTATACTGACTAATATGGGGAACATCACTTAAGCAAACAGACGTTATAGGATGATAGCTGAAACAACTTCTCTGTACGTTTAATAAGCAATTCAATCAAATAAGGCTTTGGATTATAGCGGATTGAGAGCAAGCGAAACCCACATTGAAATCAGTTAGCCATATTCGGCTTTGGAGCTTGACCAAACCGGCTTATCTTATATGTAGTACCAGAATACTGAACAGTTTTTTATTAACATCACCACTTTTTTATAAAGTATTTCATATACCTGTCCCAAGCGCGGAAGAATTTGTTTTGACTTGTTGAAAGTTATAAGAATGATTCTCGGTTTTTATATTTAGGTACGCATCATAAATCCACACTAGCAGTTTCCTACGCTTGATAAATATGATTTTGTCAACATTTATACCCATTAATTGCTTTTAGGGATATGGATACTGAACATAAACCGACTACCGGCTTGTCCCTAACTGATTCGGGTGAGCGCGAACAACTCCAGGCTTCTCTGTCAGGCTATATTGCCTTTCTTCGTAAACAGCCTGCTGTCTGTGGTACACCCGAGCAGCAGGAAGCCTTAATCAAACACGTGGCTCAAGGTCATGAACTAATCAAACTCGTTACTGCTGAGCGACTCAAGATTACCCGTCAACTCGACAAACAAAAACACGACTGGATGGAGATTGAGAAAGAAATGACGGCTCCTATTCTGGCTGCCATGCAACCCCTCAAGGATGCCGTGGAACATTACAATCGGGAATTACTGCGCGTACGGGAGCATCAACGGGCCGAAGCCGAGCGGCAAACAGCGCTTACTGAACCGGGGCAGACAACCTGGTTAATGCCCGATGTAGCCTTGGTCGCCAAGCCGAAGGGGGTGCATATGAAATGGACTTTTACTATTGTTGATCCGAATCAGGTACCTAATGGATATTGGATCATTGATGAGGGAGCTATTAAGGCCGATGTAGCCAACGGTGTACGCGAAATACCCGGCGTCCATATCTACGAAGAGGCTATTACGACTTTTCGTCGGTGATTGGGCTCTTTTGATATAGTGTAATCCACCTGTCCACTATGAAGCGCTTGTATCTACCTAACATTATGCGTTAGCTTACTAATTACCGGTTCATTGAGCCAGATTTACGTAGACGGCATTCCGATTGATACCCTGAATACGCCTTATTGTCTGAAGTAAATTTCCTGCAAAGACCAGGCATAGTGGATTATATCTACTATGCCTTTTTTACGTCCTGGTGTTTCCCCGCACCCAATAGCTCATTTGAGTATATCTAACTTTTAGCGAAACCCAATTACGCAATCTACTTACTTATTAGCAAGTGCCCTCATTGCCTCTATAGCCCGCTTTTTCACTAATCAAAGGGGAACTTGATCAATATCTATACATAGCACCGTTAGGTATATTTAATGTTCATTAAAACAAAAAATCGCAAACTTAGTTGCCAGAAATCTTTTCCTCTTTAGGCTATGTACTCCCTCTCTTCTACATCCAACTATGCATCCGATAAGGAAGCTGAACCGGGAACCAACTCCCCCAAAGGATTCCGTTTAACGTTCAAACGTTCCTGTCCATGGTGCCAGCGTACCTATGCGCTGGAACGGGTTCCGCGCCCGTTCCTCCTCAAATATGTACTTTTCTTCATCCCAACCCGTGTGTATCACTGCTATTACTGCCAACAAAAATTTATCCGAATCAATTGAGAGTGGTTTATGAAGATTCTTCTCTTCTGAAAAGAACGCTTTCTTTAACACCTAAAAAAACCGGTCGCGCGACCGGTTTTTTTGTTTCTTCTCACCTCATGTAAGCAAACGGCATGTTTTTTCGTTTTATACCTGAAGCGAAGAAACGCGGCATGTGGTGGTGTTCTTTTTTGCGGTTACGTTGGTCGTTGAATCAACGCTTTACCGAGTAGTCACTCGAATACATCAGGATCACCCGTATCGAACTGAGGGACTGTCTCAGGATACTTTCGTATCTTGCCCTCTATTCGGCCAATACAAGCTGTGTAATACGCCTTTTTTGAATACAAAACCTTAATTAACGCCAGTACGGTAGGATTAGGGCTGACGGCTATACCTCGCGTCTACTCAAACACAAACCGGTTGCCTAATTTACTTTTTAGCCGAAACTGGTTCGGACCCTGTCAGAAAGAAAAAGTTCTGACTTTTTTTTCGCTTAACCTGATCTAATGAACAGCTCATCTACCGCGTCGGCGCACTCGGCAGATAGAAGCTGCTTAATTGACCATTAAATTACCATATTCATGAGCAAACAAACATACATTCCGAAAGTAGCTGACTGGGTGCGGGTACATGGCTTCAACGACATCAAAGCCAATACAGAAGGATTTCAAACTCCCATTTCTTACGGTCGTCAGCAAGACAGCGAACAGTTCACTCCTGACGTAACCGGAAAACAGTTCGATCAGGAGTCCTACTTCGAGGTGATATTAAAAAGCAGTGGCGATGAAGCGCGGCACTTGCTGTCTAAATTAAAATTATTGAGTCAATTGGCCGCCGTAAAAGGAGGAAAATTGTACTTAATGTCGCCGAGAGGGCATCGCTCCTATGCCAAGGAAGTGCTGGCCGAAAGCAATATCGTTGCCGAGGTGATCAACTTACCCTAGCCGAGTTCATTCATTTAAGACAGGCACAACGCTTGCAATGCCAAGAAGCCCCCAAACTGCTTTGTGCCTGAACACGTTGCTCCACATAGCATTAGTTGCCCTATACAGCCTGTTTTAATTTAATATGCCTCTTTTCGTCATCGTCCGGCATGGACAATCGCAGTGGAATTCCGAAAATCGCTTTACGGGTTCCACGAATACGCCGTTAACCGATCTGGGACGCCACGAAGCCCGCGAGGCCGGAGTTCTACTGAAAGCCAAACAACCGCCGAACTTTGCCATTGGCTTTACATCGGTTTTGCAACGGGCAATTGAGACAATGGCAATCATTCTGGACGAGATTGGTCAGGCGGAGTTGCCCGTTGAGCAAAATGCGGCTCTCAACGAACGTATGTATGGCGATCTGCAGGGCATGAACAAGCATGAAGCCGAAGCGCGGTTTGGGGCAGAGCAGGTTTTTCGCTGGCGACGCGGCTATACCGATCAGCCCCCTAACGGCGAAAGCCTGGCCGACACCCACGCGCGGGTTATCCCTTACTTCCAGAATACAATTTTGCCCCATTTGCAGGCAGGCCAGCCGGTACTCGTGGTGGCCCACGGCAACAGTCTGCGGGCCCTGCTGATGGACCTGGAACATATTAGTCCCGAAGACATTGAGAAAGTGGAACTGGCGACAGGTACCCCGCGCCAGTATGAGTATGACGTAACCACGGGTGAATTTAAGCTATTGCCAAGCTGAAATGTGAATTCTTTCGGGCGTGCTCCTGTTGACTCAGACGCAAAGAATGATCTAAACGTAAACGTATGAAAGCCGTTGTGTTAAGCGATTGGGGTGGTGCCGAAAACTTCACTATTCAGGACATACCGACTCCACACATCAAGCCCGATGAGGTCCTGGTTAAAGTCAAGGCGTTTGGCGTGAACCCTGCCGACTTTAAAACCCGTAGTGGTGCAGCTCCTTACTCAAAAGACTATTCGCATCCTATTGTACTGGGCTGGGATATGGCGGGGGAGGTTGTTGAAGCCGGTTCTGAGGTGACAGCCTTCAAACCGGGTGACGCCGTGTATGGCATGGTCAATTTCCCGAAACCAGGCCAGGCCTATGCCGAATATGTAGCCGCCCCCGCTGCTCACCTGGCGCTCAAACCCGCAACGTTATCGTTTGAAGAGGCTGCCGCAGCTCCGCTGGCTGTGCTTACGGCCTGGCAGGCACTCACCGAACACGGTCAGTTAAAAGCGGGTGAAAACGTTCTTATTCAGGCCGCATCCGGCGGAGTTGGTCACCTGGGAGTTCAACTGGCAAAAGCGCTGGGCGCTCACGTGATCGGAACCGCTTCGGGCAAAAACGAAGCCTTTGTCCGGTCGTTGGGAGCCGATGAATTCATTGACTATACCCAGACCCGTGTGGACGAGTCGGTAAGCGATGTTGACCTTGTTTTCGACACGGCCGGTGCCGATACCATCATGGCTTCGGCTAAAGTTCTGAAACCAAACGGCCGGTTGATTTCCATCGCCTATGGTGCTATGGACAAAGTGCTGGCCATTCGCCCCGATATTCGTGCAGAACGTATCTTGGTCCATACCAGTGGCGACGACCTCCGGACGATCAACCAGTTTATCGACGAGGGTAAACTGGAAATCACCGTGAGCGAGGTTCTCCCCGCCAGTCAGATTGCCGACGCCCATCAAAAACTGGAAAGCCGACGGACAACCGGAAAAATCGTGCTGACGTTCTGAATTTTGTCATGCTGACGAAGGAAGCATCTTAAGGTTTCCCAGTTGACAGGTGCAGAAATCCTAAGATGCTCCCTTCGTCAGCATGACAAAATCGCAGTTAAACTATTACGTTTTCCGTTTCTTCTTCCGGGCTGACGGGAACAGAACGTTGTTCAGAATGAGCCGATAGCCGGGCGAGTGGGGATGCAGATTCAGGTCGGTAGGATTACGAAAGCCGCCCCCACCCCGAAGCCCTTCGGGATCGTGGCCGCCGTAGAATGTCCATTGCCCTTTGCCTGATTCACCATAGATATAGCGGTCAGAGGTTTTGCCTTCGCCCATCACCAGCGAGCTTGGCTTGACGGCCGTTTTCCGGAAGGCCGTTGTCTGGCCGAAGAATTCCTTGATAATCGATTCGTGATTTTGAGTGAGCATCGCCGGGATAACATCCCACTTGGCCGAGAAATTGAACAGCTCAAAGAAACCGCTGGCCTGATCGAAGCCACGCCCACCTGCCGAATTAATATCTGAGAAAGTAGAGAAGCCCCGGTAGCCATTGTCGCCTTCGAGGGTAAAATTGCCAAACGCAAAAGTCTTGCTAAAATCCAGTTTCGACTGGGCATCCGGGTCAATATCGTCGCCGTCGTAGCTGCTACCCACAATATCGACCCCCTCGGCAGCCAAAGCGATATCGAGCGTCTCGGCGGCCGAACACATGGCGAAGAGGTATCCTCCACCCGCACAGAAAGCTTTAATGCCCTTTGCTACAGCCAGTTTCATCTGCGACACTTTTGAGTAGCCGTATTTCCGGGCAATATCTTCCTGCACCTTAATGTCGGTCAGCGACTGCCGATGCAGGTTGCGCCCGTACTGGCCCGTAAAGTCCTCATGGTGCAGGTGCAGCCAGTCATATTTGGGCAGGTCGCCCTTCAGCACTTCTTCATCATAGACGACTTCATAGGGAATTTCGGCATACGTCAACACCAGCAACACGGCATCGGTATTCTCGAATTCAGCCGGACTTACTTTGATGGGCGAGTAAACGATGACCTTGGCCGCTTTCTGAAGCGTGACCACATTCATGTTTACGTCAGGATCGGCCAGTTGCTGTTTAATCGAAGCCGCTTTAGCATCCGAAATAACTTCGACCGAAACGCCCCGTATCCGGCATTCGGTTTCAATCGAGGCTGTTTGTTTGATCATAAAACTGCCGCCCCGGTAATTCAGCAGCCAGTCGACATCCAGATCTTCTTTTAGCGCTTTGTACGCGATACCGTACGCCTTGAGGTGATTCGATTGCTGATTATCCATCGGAATCAGGATCGAGTTGGCCCAGCCAGGAACAGCCCGACCGATAATTGCCAGTAATAACAGAAAAGATAGCTGCCGTTTCATAACGTGCGTTATTTTTGACCCAACGTTGTTAACCCATTCCCAATCTCAGTGTGTCGTTTGGTCGGTTTTAGTTGTTGCCTCATCAACTGCCTGACTTTTCAGGAATCGCAACCAACAAACGCCTATCAACTTCGCTACCTCAATGGTCTGGAACCTTTCAAAAATCACTTGTTACGGCAGTACGCTACTCGTCATTAGTTTACTCACGATGTCGTGCAGTCATCGTTCCTCCCCAGCCAAGTCCCTCATGGTCGAAACCGGCGTTTCGCACACCCTCGCCAAAGCAAGAAAGCAGCAGATCAGCCAACTAGCGTATGCACTAAAGTTCAACATTCCCGCGCAGAAAAGCCAGCCTATTCTATCCACCGAAACAATTACTTTCTTCTGGTCAGCATCGGGCCGGAAAGAAAAAGCGATACAACTCGACTTCAAGGATGAACGCACTCATTTGCAAGCGGTTTCAGCCAATGGCACCAGCATTCCTATTGTCTTTGAGAGCGAACATCTGCTCATTTCTACTGCTTCGTTAAAGCCGGGAAAGAATATAATTTCCATTCAATTTACGGCGGGGAATTTATCCCTGAACCGCAACGATGAATACCTGTATACACTGCTCGTTCCTGACCGCGCCCGAACGGTTTTTCCCTGCTTCGATCAGCCCGACCTGAAAGCCACGTTTCAGCTTTCGCTAACCATTCCAACCAACTGGCAGGCCATGACGAATGCGCCCGTGCGTGACTCGTCGGTTGTGGGCGATCGAAAAACAGTAAACTTTCTGACGTCGGACGTTATTCCCACTTATCTGTTTTCGTTCGTGGCGGGTAAGTTTACGCCGGTGGCCCGCACGCTGAACCGGCGCGCCATGACGCTCCTCCACCGCGAAACCGACTCGACCAAACTACGCCTAAGTACCGATCTGCTCTTTTCACTCCATGCCGATGCCCTGACGTTTCTGGAAGAGTTCACGCAGATTCCGTATCCTTTTCAGAAGTTCGACTTTGTGGCGGTGCCCGATTTTCAGTACGGTGGCATGGAGCACGTTGGCGCAATTGATTATCGTTCATCGGCTTTGTTTCTGGACAACGGCGCTACCCGCGACCAGCGTCTGGCCCGAGCCCATGTAATTGCTCACGAAACAGCCCACATGTGGTTTGGTGATCTGGTCACAATGCGCTGGTTCGACGATGTCTGGCTCAAGGAAGTGTTTGCCAACTTCATCGCCGACAAAATCATGGAGGTATCCGCCGAAGCGTCGGACCGCGCCGAGGCCAATTATGATCTTCAGTTTGTGGTCGATCATTACCCGGCGGCTTACGGCGTAGATCGTACCGAAGGAGCCAATCCCATTGGTCAGCCGCTGGCCAATTTACAGGAAGCCGGTTCACTTTATGGTGGAATCATTTACCACAAGGCACCCATTATGATGCGCCAGTTGGAGCAACTGATGGGCAAAACCGCGCTGCGGGATGGCTTGCGGGAATACCTCAAAAAATATATGTCCGGCAATGCGAGCTGGGTTGACCTGATCAGCATTTTGGATACGCACACCCCCGCCGATTTACAAACCTGGAATCGGGTTTGGGTCAACGAAACCGGTCGGCCGAAATTCAGTTACCAGCTCGATAGGCAGGGCGACAAAATCAGCCGGTTAGTCGTGTCACAAACGGCAGAGGATGGCTCGGCCCGCTTTTGGCCACAGGGATTTCAGCTTGCCTTGGTATACGCTGATCATGTGGAGGAATTGACCGTAAATATGACGCAGCCACAGACCCTATTGACAGAAGCAGTGGGCAAGCCCGTCCCGTTGTTCATCGTCTTCAATTCATCGGGGCAGGGCTACGGACTTTTTCCGGTCGATACCGCGATGATGCCAAACCTGGCGACGCTTAAGAACCCCGTAACCCGGGCTTCGGCTTACATCAATCTGTACGAGAATATGCTTTCGGCGCAAGGCATAACGCCGGTACAACTGGCCACTACCTACCGGGCCTTGCTGGCGCATGAACCGGAAGAGTTGAATCTTCGCTTGCTGACCAACCAGCTTTCGGATATTGTCTGGACGTTGACCAAACCTGAAAACCAGTCTGCACTCGCAGCCGCCGTGGAGCAGGATGCCTGGAAAGCCATGAAACAGGAAACCGCTGCTGGAAAAAAGAAATTATTATTTCGCCTGTATCAATCGATAGCCCTAAGTACCGAAGCTCGTGATCGACTTTATACGATCTGGAATGAGCAGAAAGCCCCCGCTGGTGTTACCCTTACTGAAGACGATTATACGGCGTTGGCTCTATCGCTGGCCGTTCGTGATTATCCGGTCGGTGGTATTCTGGAAAAACAACTATCCCGCATCAAAAACCCGGATCGACGGAAACGGCTGACGTTTATGATGCCTGCCCTATCATCGAATGTATCGGATCGCGACGCGTTTTTCGCTTCTCTGGCCAGCGATGATAACCGTGAGCACGAGGCCTGGGTAACGGCAGCCCTGGGGTATCTGCATCATCCATTACGGGCGAAGACATCGGCCAAATACTTACCCAAGAGTCTTGACTTAGTAGAGGAAATTCAGCGAACAGGCGATATCTTCTTCCCCGAATCCTGGCTCCGCGCCACCCTATCCAGCTACCAGACTCCCGAAACGACACAACTGGTTCGCAAGTTTCTGGCTGACCACCCAACTTATAATGTGCGTTTACGGGCTAAGCTCCTGCAAGCTGCCGATGGGCCGTTCCGGGCCAGTAAATTGCTTTACTGATTGCGACTGTTTTTAGCTTCAGATGGGTTTGGTTAAAGACTGCTCATTAACACAAAAAGCCGGACAGATTGTCCGGCTTTTTGTGTAGAAAAGGGGGGTATTACTTGATTGCTTCCAGAGCAGCAGCAGCTTCGGCTGCGGCAATGGCTGCACTGTTCTTTTCGCCGTACTCGTCGCGTTGCGCTTCAAAGTGCGCGAATATTTCGGTTACTGAATCGACGTTCTCGGCAATCTTGCCGTGCATGGTGCCCAGATTTTGCTCCAGGTATGAGTCATTCAGCCCGTTCATATTGTCTACTTCAATCTTACCGATTTTCTCAATAAGTGCCGTCTGGCTGTTCTGAAGGTCTTCCAGTTCACGAACGATCTTGTTCATCAACTCAAACTTCTGCAATTTATCCATGGTAGTGTTTCTTTAGTTGAGTACTCTATAAACAGCCTGCCAGCCAAATGGTTTGGTTTTGTTTCTATCTATAAGCACAACCCACCAATTTGTCAGCCAAAATAAAGCATAAGCGGTGGTTCGATTCGTTCAATAAAATCAGCCAAATACCATACAATGTGTTAAATATTAACTGTAAATACATCAAATGTTATCACAATCAAATATATTAACATATTTTGCCGAAAAACAGATATTTTTCTCAATATAGTAAACTTTACAATACTTTTAGGCCCAATAAACAGCCAATAAATACATATATAAGAACCTTTTTAATTAATTCATAAACTAGTATTTACTCAAGTCGCAAAAGATTTACTTACTCTCAATTCCCCTTAATTCAACCAGTTATGAAACACAATTCTACTTCCTTACCAAGGAGGAGATTAGCCGTACGCCTTATATGGGCGATTCTCTGCACATCGCTGTTTATGAGCATTAGGGTTAATGCCCAGCAAAGCAAGATTACCTCCATCAATTCATTAACCTCAACGCCCTGGATTAACACGACAGGAGGTTTTTCGGTAAGCCAAACAAATTCAAGGGAAGGAGCTGCTTTCTGGGAAAGCGGTGGTTTATCAGGAGATGACACCCCAGCTAACGTGATCAACGCCAGTACAACTGACTTTGCTACTGCGCACGTTGTAGCGGCTGGGAGTACGACGCTCAAGGTAGTTGACAACCCGGCTTCTTACACCTACAGTGCAGGAAATTTCGCCGGGTTTGTGATTAGCACCTCCGGGGCCATAAATATTGGCTTACTTGACAACATCACAATACGAACTTACCTGAACGGAGGAACAGCTCAAGAAGAAAAGACGGCCGCTAATTTGCTTTCGGTAAGTTCATCCGTATCTGGTGCCTATGAGGTAGGATTTTACACGACCAAACCTTACAATCAGATCGAGATCACCTTTGCCGGAGTACTTCAGAACTTCAATGTGTATTATGCGGTAATGCGCGCCTACCAGGCACCAACGACACCTTTGGCCTGTAACGTATCAACACTCCTGAATCAACCTACTTATCCAGTAATTGTTGATCCTGTCAATACAGGATTTAGCGGTGTTAATGTAGCAACCGTAACTGATCAGGATAATGCCATCAATTCCAATACAACTGATTTTGCCGCTGTAAATCTGTTATTGTCTGCAGGTAGCGCTTCATTTGCGATCAAAGATCAAGTTGCCGATTACCCAATCGGTAGTTTTGCGGGTATGGATATCTCCAGTCCTGGTCTGGCTACGATATCAGCATTGGGAGGGTTGACGCTATCTACTTATCTAAATGGTGTAGCCACCGGGCAAAGTGTGTCTGGAGCTGGTCTGATCTCAGTAGGGAGTGGCTTGTTGAGTGGTACCAGTCGTCGAACGATTGGATTTCTCGCGACAGCGGCATTTGATGAGGTTAAACTTACCATTTCAGGAGCTACTGTCGTGGGTACAACGAATATATATGGGGCCGTTTTTGAAACGTTCTGCGCGGGTCCAAGCGTTGCCTGCGCCGACAACACAATTCCTCAAAACACGTTGACGCCCCTGGTTGCGCCTGCTTCCCCGGTTTATGTCGACGGAAACAACACAGGATTTCCGGGAGCTGCCTGTGCGGCATGCGCCATCAACAACGCCGGAAACGTGATTGACACGGACCTGACAAACTTTGCGGAGATCGTCTTGACGACCGGTGTATCGACCAGCGCAACCTTTGCCGTGGCGAATGCTTTGGATACGTATCCTGTCAACAGTTTTGCGGGCTTTGATATTCAAACCAATTCGGTAGTATCAGCCAATGTTGTAGGCTCGGCAATAATCTCATTGTACAACAATGGAACACTGGTACAGACGGGTAGCGGCAATGCCATCGTTGTTGGAGCGACAACGGCTTTATTGAACGGCCTGACCCGCCAGGTTGTCGGTATTGTGGCCACGGTGCCTTACGATGAAGTTAAGATCACGATTCCCAGTTTAGTGGGCGTCAATCTGGGCACAATCAACATCTACAGTGCCATATTTGAGAAGACTTGCGCGGCAACTATCGTCTGTAACACCGCCTATAACCTGAGCAATCCAACGTTCCCGGTTGTTATCGATGCGGCCCGCACGGGCGTTACAGGGGTAGTGTCAGCGGCAACAACTATTCGCGACCCGTGGAATGTCGTTTCGGCCTCTACGACCGACTTCGCTACCATTACCAACCTGGCAACGGTAGCCACAAATGCCTCCATTGCTGTACTCGACCCGATCAGTACCTATCCGGTAGGCACGTTCGCTGGCTTCTCGGTTCGAAAAGTATCCGGTCTTGTACTCGCTGATTTGTTCGGTGCATTAACGATTTCGACTTACAATGATGGTGTGCTGCAGGAAAGCAGAACCGGTAATGGTAGTCTGCTTGATCTATCCGTAACCCTATTTGGTTCGACGAGTACGGTTGCCAACGTTGGCTTTATTACGACCAAACCATTCGATGAAATTCAGTTAACGGTAGCGCCACTGGTTGGGCTGAGTGTACTGGGGGGTAATCTCGACGTATTCGGTGCCTTCGTTGATACGCGAACATCAACAGGTGGTGGTCTGGCTTGTGCGTTGACTACCAATCCAGACTTCGCCGTAACCAATAAAAACGTTCCGGCAACCGGTAGCGTAAAAACGAACGATTTTGTACCAGCAGGCACCACCTACGGCCCAGCACCAACGTCGACAACCCAGCCAGCCAGTTCCTCGCCAAGCCTAACGGTCAACTCCGACGGCACCTACACATTTACCAGCGCAACCCCCGGAGTGTATATTTACGCTGTGCCCGTTTGCGGATCCGGCTTGTCGGGAACGGCCTGCGCAACGCAAACACTGACGATTACAGTACTTGATCCAACGATAAACACCAATAAGCCGGTCGCTAACCCGGATATTGTGTCTACGACAGGCGCAACCACTAATCCATCTGCCGCAACCATCAATGTGAAAGCGAACGATGGGCCAGGCAATGCCGGTGGTACGCTAGGTAACCCAACCATTACTGTGCCCCCTGCCAATGGCTCGGCAACGGTAAATGGTAGCGGAAACGTAGTGTATACGCCCAATGCTAATTTTTTCGGAACGGATGTGCTGACCTATCAGGTCTGCGAAACACCAGGCTCGAACCTGTGCGCTACGGCCACCGTAACCATTACGGTTAAGGCACCAGGCAGCGCAAACACAACCGTAGCCGCAGATGATTACATAAGTACCTACCAGAGCCTATCGGCGACGGGTAACGTAAAAACCAACGATAGTGATCCTGAAGGGAATACACAGACTGTTACGGCTCAGACCACAACCATTGCGGGCAAAGGCACGCTGGTCGTTACATCGGCAGGCAGCTATACGTTCACACCCGTGGCAGGCGCGACTGGCCCGGTTGATTTCTCCTACACAACGACCGATGATGGCTCTCCGGCGGTGAGTGCCAGCGGAACACTGCATATC
Organism: Spirosoma humi; assembly: GCF_054776575.1. Lineage (NCBI taxonomy): Bacteria > Pseudomonadati > Bacteroidota > Cytophagia > Cytophagales > Cytophagaceae > Spirosoma > Spirosoma humi. Next base: position 1,763,883 of record NZ_BAAHBR010000008.1, on the reverse strand, counting down.
TTGATCAACCCTTTCAATCCCAACCCGGATTTTGTGGTTACAAACAAGACTGTACCCGTAACAGGCAGTGTTAAAACGAACGATGTGATTCCTGTAGGTGCCACCTACGGTCCTGCACCATCGCCAGCCAGTTCGCCGGGCGGTTCGACCCCTTCTCTGACCGTCAACAGCGATGGCACATTTACCTTCAGCAGTGCAACGCCAGGGGTGTATGTCTATAATGTTCCTGTCTGTGCACTGGCTCCTCCTACGTACTGCACCACGCAGACGTTGACAATCACGGTACTCGATCCGGCAGCAACCACAAACCCACCCGTTGCCAACCCTGATTTTGCAACCGTAACGGGCAGTCCAACCACGCCTGCGGCTACTGTCATCAACGTAAAGGTGAACGACGGGCCGGGTAATCCCGGTGGTACTCTAGGCAACCCAACCATTGCCACGGGACCGGCGCATGGCACGGCAAGCATCGACGGAAACGGCAATTTGGTATACACCCCAACAGCGGGTTACTACGGAACCGATATCGTAACCTACCGAGTCTGTGAAACGCAGGCGAATTGTGCAACGGCAACCGTTAGCATTACGGTGAAAGCACCGGGCGCTCCGGCTAATGTGAGCATCAACGACGACTATGTATCGACTGTAGGCGGTACTCCTGCTACGGGTAATGTACTGACGAACGACCAGGGTAATACGTTGACAGTTTCGAATGCAGGCACAACGTCGACGTCGTCGGGAACGCTGGTGCTGACGGCAACGGGCAGTTACACCTTCACACCAGCCCCAGGTGTAACGGGACCGGTCAATCTTACCTACACAGCCTGTGATAACAGCACTCCATCGGTTTGTGGTAGCGCCACGCTGCACGTACTGGTTGGCCAGGCAATGCCGGATTTGACGCCTACCATTTTAATTGACAACCTAAATTTCACTGCTGCTTCAGTGGGTACTACGCGCGACTTTATTGTCAACATAACGGAAGTTAAGAACATGCCTTCTGCGGGAACCGTTTCGTTCAAAATTGCCAAGCTGTCCGCTTTCACGATCACCTATTCGACCGCTAGTGGCACTTCGCAAGTAATTGGTGGAGTGCCTAACACAAATAGCCAGTGGAGCTTTAGCGAAGATGACAATTTCATTACAGTGCAAACGACCGCAGCCTTCGCAGGGTTTGGTGCCAAAATCGTCGGGTTCAGTATTGCTCGTAAAACGGGGATTCCGTCAAGAACAGGGCAGAGCATTAACGTAACGATTGTGCCCAATTCTGGTGGGGAGCAAAACTTCCTTAACAACATCGCAGTCACGGGATTAGTCGCAAACTAAATTTCTACAGTATTTCATATGGTAATAAGATTATTATACTATATGAAATACTAATTTTGTTCAAGTCAAATTAAACTACTAGTTCATGAAAAAGCTTTTTACTCTACTTCTATTTAGCCTTTTGCTCAGTTCGAGTCGGCTATATGCCCAGACTGCTGACCCTGCCATCAACATTGTCTTCCAGCCAGCCTCGATTTCGCTGTCTACGTCTGGCGCAGTGCTAGTCACTGTTCTTAACAACGGGGCAACGGCTATTAATGCTGGCTGTGCTTTCGTTACGATCTCGGTCCCGCCAATTGGGCGAATAGTTGGGCTGGCGCCAGGTGGTGACCCAAACTTTACGGGAACAGTGAATACTGACGGCTCTTCTATTCGGATTGTCAATACAGGAGCAGCCTTAACGCCCCTCTCTGCCGCTTCCTTATCCGTAGTGGTGCAGGGTGTAGCTGTTGGTGGACCTTCTGATATATCGGGGAACATTACCTACGATCCCTTACAGGGAGCGGCTTGTACAGTGGCCGGTAACCTCAGCACCCAGAATGACAATAGTACGACCAGCATGACGGTCATCACCAATCCCCTGCCGGTAGCGCTGGTTTCGTTTACCGCGAAAGCGCAGGAAAATCGCACGGTAGCCGTATCATGGACAACATCGCTGGAAACCAACAACAAAGGCTTTCTGGTTGAGCGCAGTAAAGACCTCAAACGATTTGAGCGGGTAGGTGAAGTAAGTGAACTGGCGGCTACGAGCAATTCGCTGAAAAGCTACCAGTTGATCGACCAGATGCCTTACGCAGGTACCAGCTATTACCGGCTAACCCAAACGGATCTGAGCGGCAAAACAACGGTCTTCCCCGTCGCATCGGTTGTTCTGCGGGAAGAAGCCTATGGGGTATACCCTAACCCCGTAGTGAATGATGGTCAGTTTACGCTTCGGTTAGACGAGCCCGAAACAGCGACGGTTGGTTTCTTTGGCGCGGATGGCCGACCAATGTCATTCCAGAAAACGGGCATTCAATCGGGCAATCTGTTACTGAAAGCAACGGGTAAGTTGTCGGCTGGAATCTATGTACTTACCGTGGAAGAACGGGGACAGACGCGCCAGCATCGCATCGTTGTTCAATAAGCAAGGCTGTCAACTCACTCATTTTAACACATTTACTTTTTTTGTCTCATGACTACGAAGACTGTACATATATCGGCCCCGGCGCCCAAAAAAGCCTACAAAACGCCCAAGTTAAAATCGCTGGGTAGCGTTAAAAAACTAACGTTGAAGAGTGGATCGGCCGTTGACGGCTTCGGAACATTCGTTTAGTTTTCACCAGTAAACACACGTTTGAGCTTGATTTGCCTGCATCTTGGCGAATCAAGCTCATTTCATTAACTTCAATCCGATTTAGTCTGTATTCCTATGCCCCTTACGCTGAACACACGCGTTCAATTACTGCCTAACCAATCCTCTTCTGTACTTGGCAACGAAACGATTCTCTTGAATTACGAGGCCGGCAATTATTACGAATTGAACGAAGTTGGCGGCTTCATCTGGGCTCTTTTGCAGGACAAAAAAAGCCTGCTGGTTCACGAAATTCAGGCCCAGTTGCTGGAGGAGTTCGATGTGGAGCCCGCCGTTTGCCAGAACGAACTGATGCTGTTTCTAGACAATCTACTCCGTGAAAAGCTTATCGAAGCCCGCGAATAATGTAGCCAGATTTGTTACTCTGAGCGGTCACAAAAAATGGCTGCTGGTCAAGGTATTTGGGGTGCTGGCCACGTACAAATGCCTGCTGCTCATTTTTCCCTTCAATAAATTTCTTAAGACCACTGCAAAGGCCATTCGACCCGCAGCTGTCCTGTCCACTACCACACTCACCGATACCGTTTGGGCTATTCAGGTAGTAAGTAACCGGATTCCCCTTGGTTTTACCTGCCTGGTACAGGCGCTCGGTGCCAAATGGCTGCTTCACAACAACCCGGACGTCCGCGTATGCATCGGCGTTCACAAGAGCATACAGCAGGATTTCTTGGCACACGCCTGGGTCGTTTATAAAGAAAAAATCATTTTGGGGGAACAGGCCAACCAGGTATTCGAACCCATCCTGGACTGGAATTGAGCACGATGTCTGCACATTATATGAAGGTTGATCTGTCTCCTGAAGTAACGTTATTGTTGATGGCCTGTTCGGTAGAGCTGTCGGCCGAGAAGAGAGATACGATTACCCAATTCATCGCCCAGCAGTCCATCAACTGGAATCGCCTGTATGTTCTGGCCGAGCGGCACCGGCTCAAGCCTTTTTTATACCGGTCACTCCGCCAGATAGCCACGGTCCCCGCGTCCTTCATCGCTGCGCTGAAACAGGATTGTCAGGTGACAACAACCGACAATCTGCTAAAAATACATCAGTATCATGGCGTCGCTACCCTGCTGACCGACAATGGCATTGAGCATTTGCCGCTAAAAGGAATATACCTGGCCGAACACGTTTATCCGGATAGCGGCCTGCGCATCAGTGGCGATATTGACATTCTGGTCAGGAAACAGGACGTTTTTGCCACGATCGACTTGCTACAGAAACACCAGTATCATTTATCCGAAAAACAGGCGTTGCAATGGCGGCAGGGCGAGAAACGGATTCTTTCCGATTTATTCGAAGTAAGCCTGTTCAAGCCTTTTTTCAATAACAGTCAGTTCGATATTGACATGCATTGGCAAATCATGGGCTTCAATCAGCATTACGCCCTGTTTGAGCTGGCTTATACACAGGCGCAACCTGCGTTTGAGGCCGAACAGAAAATCGTTTTACTGGCAACCCATCATGGCGTAAATAATATCTGGCAGCAGATCTACTACATCAACGATCTGTATTTCACGCTGATTAAGGACGATGTAAACTGGCCGTGGCTGTTGGAGGAATTAAGTCGATACGGGTTCAAGGAAGTTTTTCTGGCAGGCCTATACTGGTGCCAGCAACTATGGGACTTGCCCTTGCCCCCGGCCGTTCAGGAGCTAGTGTCTACTTCCAGAACCCGGTCACTTGCCGAAGCTTATGCCAAAAACTGGGAGACTGAAAAACCGAGCGAATTCAGTTACCTAATCCTGAAACAGTTAACCTTATTGTTAAATGCGCAGACATCTATTGGTGATCGCCTGAAAACGTGCGCTACGTTTCTCTCCAGCCGCGTGTTCCGGTACAGTTTGTTCAGAATCGGCAAACGGCTGATTTACGTCCCTAAAGAAGCCGGTTTTATCACCATATTCATCCGCGCCATTCAGTCTCTGTTCCGCTTCCTGCCGGGCCGTCGATAAACGTCCGATATTATGAACGCTGGGTAATTTCTGGCATCAGCTATCGCACTCAACCCTTCTTGGGCAATGAGCCCAGCCAGAGAGCCAGGTAGGTAATACGGCTCAACAGCCAGTTATACCGGGTTTTCTGCTTTACGGGTATCCTGGTATTGAAAACGACATGGACGATTTTTGTATAAATAGCCCGATCGATTACTCCCCAGATGGGATGGTCCGGCGATGCAAATTGCTCGTGTGTAGCCTGGTATAATTGCCGGGCAGATACATTGCCGTATTCCACAAAGTTGGCTTTCGTAAAGCGGTTTATAATGGCCGTAGGCAACAAAGGACTTAGTCCATTCCGGATCAAGCCGCGCCCGCGCCCTTTATCGAAGCAAATCTCCAGGGGCGTTGCCAAGCCTAATTCGACAACGTGTTTATCAAAGAAAGGAAACGAGTACGTATGGCCGTAGTGAGCGCCAATATGATTCAATTGCTCGGTGCAGATAACGTTGGTGGTGTTCAAAACCTGGTTTACCTGAACGGGTCTTCTCTGGCTCAACGCTGTCGTTAGCGGCTCCGTCGATACGGGTACCCGTCGCGAAACCCGCTGGTTGAAGTCCGCACTAAACGCATTATTGAGTAGTGCCCGATGGGCCAGTTTAGCGTTGACCCGCCGGGCAGCGTAGCCAAGAATTCCCGTCGTCGACAGGCCGAAAATTTGTTTTTGCTGGCGCAGTTGAGCCAGAAATTCACCGGAAGACTGTTCACGAAATCGTTTCTTCAGATTCGTTCCGAGAATACTCAACGCATGGCGCTCAAACTCCGCATCATTCCGCAATCGGGGTGGATTAGCGACAAAGTCAGGTGGATACCGGTGATCTATATACTGATGGCAGGCGGCCTGCAACGTTTCCCAGTCGCTGGCGTCGAGCAACTGATCCAGAAAATCAAAACCGGTTGCAATGACACTGTCGCCGTCGTGCCCGGTCAGCAGAATATCGCAACCAAGCTGACTGGCCTCCTGCGAAACACCCAGATGGAAACTGGAGGGTATAACAAAATGGTCAGGACGGTCGAAGATGTGATTTATGGCAAGAATAGCCTCCAGCACATCCGCTTTGGGATGAACCGTATGATGCTGCGGGTGCCACTTATTGACGAACGCCCGAACGTATTCAGACTCATCGGTAGAAGCCAGCCCCGTGTCGATATTGAACGTATGCAGGTTGGGGCGCTGCTGTTTCTCCAGCAAAAACTGCGCAACAGAACTTACCGACGAGGAATCCAGTCCGCCACTTAAGTGAGCCCCCACCTGTTTCTTCCCCTCTATGCGCTGTCGAATAGCCTCCGCGAAGGCGTCGTGAAACACTACAGCATAGTCTTCAGTACGAACCAGGTTACCGTGTTTGTCCGGGTCGATTTGCCAGTAAGGCCGAAGGTCAGCACCCTGCTCATTTACCAGTATATAATGACCGGGCAACAGGCTATACACGGATTCATAAAACGTTTCTGCGCTATAGGGCACATAACTTGTTGTCCAGGTCAGGTACTCCCTGAACTTATATTCATTTGGTTTAATAACGACCTCCGGCAAGGCCAACAGCGCCTTTATTTCGGAGGCAAAGGCGAAAAAGCGGCCGGGCTGATGGACATAATAAAGTGGCTTTATCCCTAATGGATCCCGCGCGCAAACAAGCGTATGGCTACTGGCTGCCCATAGCGCTACGGCGAAGTCGGCATTTATATCGTTGAAGGAACCGGGCCCGCCCTGAAGGAACGTCGAGGTGAAAACGCGGTCTTGTCGCGTAGCCGTAAACACATCGGCATCGACCGTGGCCCAGGTTCCCGTTACTGGATCAATCTCCGGGCTACCGCCAAAGGCCAGCAACACGCCCCGATCAATAGCCTGTAGACTTACCTCGCCCCGATGGACTAACGATTTGATCATTCCGGCGATATCGACCTCAGGCATCTCCTGTCCATCAAATCGGATAACTCCCGCAATTCCACTCATACAATCAATTATAGTCTGAAATCTGGTTTTCTATATCCCCAAAACTACCTAATTTAATTCATGTTGCGCGTGGTCACGTTGCGGCTGACGAACAACTCAAATCGAACACAACAGGATTCTTTCTTACAACAGCGCTTAACTTCATATCTACGTCAGGGTCACATTTTAGCCATAACTGGCTATCTTCGTGAATTCGCCTTAAAAACCACCCACCGTCAAAAAGCTGACGGTTTCCCACCGGGATAACATATTCCCTTCGTCGATTGACCATGCGTAAAAGCAGTCGTTTATACAGCCTACTACTTCTTTTTGGTTTACTGAGCCTTATGGGCGGTTGCCAGCCAGATAGCGATCCGGCCCCCGATGATTCGGCGTATTATCCTCTCCAAACCGGCGACTACTGGGTGTATCAGGTTACGGAAGAGACGTACTCGCTCACCAACGGCGCTGCCACGCGGGTGTTCCAGCTTCAGCAAAAAATCGGCAGTTCGTTTGCCCGGAATGGCCAGCTATTTTTTCAGTTAGAAGAGTTCACCCGTCAATCCGAAAAAAACGACTGGCAAATCAGCGCCACGCGCACCGTATACAAAAGTCTTTCCGAAGTCGTTAGCCAGGATAACAACGTACCGACGATCAATTTACTTTTTCCCGTTTCCGCCAATACATCCTGGAATAGCAACACCTATAACGGTTCAGCCGATACACTAACCCTGCAATACCAGAACATCGGTCGTCCGTTTGCCACGGGTAAGTTATCGTTCGACCATACCGTTTCGGTTGTTGGGCCAAACGATTCGACGCTGATCAATCTGACTAAATACCAGCGGGTATATGCGCAAAACGTAGGGCTGGTGTACCGTGAAAACGCGGCCCTGGCATATTGCCAATCAACGCCCGATTGCATTGGCAAAGGCAAAATTGATTCGGGGACCCGGCAAAAATGGGCGTTGATCGCCAGCAACCGACTCCCTTAAGGCTGCCAGACAACCTTGCCCGGATGCAGTTCGGTGCGACCGTCTTTGTAGGTTAACCGTAGCGAGTACAGGTAAATACCGGGCAGCGTTCCCTGCCAGAGAACCGAGTTTTTTCCGGTCAATACGGGCAGGTTATTCTCAAAGACCACTACCCCCGCCTGATTATAAATGACTAGCCGGGACTCGACGGGTAATTCCTTCACATTCAGGCTTAGCTCGAACTTTACGTAGGTGCTTGCCGGGTTCGGATACGCCCTAAACGTGATCGGTTTGTCTTCCGACAATACGTCAATAGCAAGCGTATAGGGCGGCTGCGTACGATTACCAGCGGCATCTTTTCCAAACACGATGAGTTGATAGCGGCCACCTGCCGCGAGCGACAGACGGGTAGTTACCTGTAGCTGATTGGCAGACACCGTCGATACCGAAAACGACGAAGTGGCCAGCTTCTGGGGCGAGCAGGTTTCGCAGCTTTTCAGAAATACATCCACAGCACTGGTGTCTTTCGACGAGAGTGGATTCTCGTCCAGAACGTAGATCTCCAGTTGCGGATTCAGACCGACCAATGCCTGATTCTCCCTCATTTTTCCATCCAGAAACACGTTGATTTCCGGGCTGACCCGGTCCGGCAAGCTATTGATCGGGTAGCTGGTGCTGCTCTGCGCCTGCGCCCAGTCAATGTCCAGTGTGGCGATGTTATTGGTCTTACTCAGTTCGACAATCTGATTTTCCGGATCGATAGCTACCTCAATTTTTTGCAGACGCTCGTCTTTAGCCAGTGTATACGTTAGGGTATCGCGGTACCGAAACGCATTGAACCGTACTGTACTGGTCGTAGCCACCGAGTTGATCGTCTTTTTCACCGTCAGCGAAACCGCCTGCCCCGCTACGTATTTACCAAGGTTAGCCAGCGGAATAACTACCCGGAGCGAATCGCTGTTCTTGAGCGAACTGCCAACGACTTTAGCCTGGATGTAGACGCTCCTGGGCTCGACGGTAAAATCAGGGTTGGGCAGTGGATAAAGGCTTACGGCGGGATCGCCCTGCAGGAGCATTTGCAGCATAACCGAGACATCGTACGGATCAACACCCTCTTTCTCCAGGGCCATATTCAACTGCTGCTGTACGTGTCCAAAAGGCATATTGAGCGTGCTGGCATCCGTATACAGGTCGCGGTAGAGTTTTGTGAGGTAGCGGGTAGTGGGTTGTTGAAAACTCCAGTACGTATGCGCCAGCACAAGGCCGGCTCCCTTTTGGGGAGCCAGCAGCCAGTCGGTCGAGAGAGTGCTGAAGCTGGAAAAGATCTCCCCTACCCCACACCCATTAAAAATCATCAGTGGGTAATTCTGGTTACGAAAGCCATTTTCGGGGGGCGAAGCAAAGCCAAAGTTCATATCCGTGACGGCGGGTCCGGCATGCCCAAAAAACGTAATCAGACTGACCCCGTCATTTACCAGCGGGCTAATGTTGATCGGCTCCACTTCATCGAGTGTACTCTTGCTGAACGAGCTAATTTGCCCCCCCAGAAGCCCATTGGAATAGATCGTACCGATGCCGCTCAAAGCCTCCCGAAGGCCCGCTGCTTCGGGCGCACTTTTGCCCCCGCTAATGTGGACAATGTGCTTGCGCCAGAGTCCGTTCGGAGTCGATTGCTCGAGTTGTTTTACTTTCTCCAGATACGCCAGCACCTGCTCGTTTGTGGTGGCATTAATCCGGCCGGTTGGGATAGAAGGTGTATTGATTGGGTAAGTACCCAGACCGGACGTAATCAAAATATCGGAACCGGGATAGCCAACCGTTGGCACCAGATCGTCCGTTGCCGTTTTGGTCGTATACGGATAACTATTTGCCCGGCCTACCAGCAATAAATTTTTTGCGGCTGTATTCGCCAGCGCATAATCGGCAAAACGCCGGAGGGCCAACGGGCTTTTTTCCCCATAATTGAACTGGTCGAACAGGGAATCAGACTCAATGACGAAGGGCTTGTAGCCTCCGCCCTGCGCCGACGCCCGGTAACTGGCATAAGCAACGGCCGACGCCCGGAGTGATGCATGCGTAATGATCAGGTAATCAGTCGTTTTAGGAATGGCCGTTGATAATTTAACCAACTGAATGGCAAGCGGTTTGTTGAACTGACTAGTGACGAGTATATCCCGACCCCGGGCCGCATCACTGACCACGATCTGCGTTTGTGCGCCCGTAGTTTGTGTCGTCAGAAACCGGCAGTTTGCCCAGTCTGTAACATCGTAGACAATCGATGCAGGCGGTACATTGGCTACCGACATCACTGCCGTTGGACTGGCATTCGGCGGCAGGTGAAACACCTTGAAAGACTGACCGGCCATGTCCAGTGACTGCGGATAGGAAACCTTTACGTAAGTAATCGAGTACTGGTTGGTGAATCCGTTTTTAGACGCGTTAAACCGAACCGTAAGCTTATCATTCTGAATCGATTCTGGCTTTACGGTTGCCTGAAACGTCTTGCTGGCAAAACCCGAGAACGAAAGAGGAGCTATTGCCGACGTTGTCGCGGCATCGAGTTGTAGCTGTATCTGGTGGGTTGTATTGTCCCGGCCATTGATCATCCCCTGCACCGTTATGGGCCAGTTTGCCGACACCCGTCCCGGCAATTTCATCTGGACAACGCCCGTCGAATCAGGCGTAAGCATATGCCCCGACCAGCCTTCGCCGGGCTCAAAGTAACTTTGCTGCAGGTAAGGTTCCAGCCCTTTCAGGTTATTGAAGGTATATTCACTGGTGAACGCCTGCACCGTTTCTTCTACGTGAAACGCAACGGGCGACAAGCCCTGCGCCGATGCGTTCAGTTCGGGCAGTCGCTTACCGGGCAACGTAACACCATTGGTCAGGAAGTAAGCCGACTTATCTGAAAACAGAGTCTGATAGGGGTGTAACCGTTGCTGCGGCCTATAGAGAAGCGAATCCTGTGCACCATCATTTCCTTCGCCGTAAAACTCTACGTAATCCTGAGCGCCAAACAGGCCATCCTGCTGACCGACAACCCGTATGGCCATCTCCTGACCTCTGAAAAACAGTTGCCAGTTGATTGGGTTTGTCAGGAGAAGCGAGGCATCCGCGGTTTTGATATCGTCGTAGCTAACGCGGTAAATACCAGCCTGATTGACAGATAATTTAAGGTATTTCTGACCCGACTTTATCCATTCATGGCCAAATCGGTTTTGCCCATTGACGACCAGCGTATTAACCAGAAATAACAGAAGAAGTAACCCTTTTTTCATACGCAGATGAGCCTTACCTGGCCATACATCCCCTTACAAGAATGTTACCAATGTTTATCAAAGATAACAAATCGGATGCATTAGTTTGGTTATTATATATCCCTTTACCCACTGATCCGTTAGCAGGTAAACCTTCGGTCGAGCGCGAAAGATCATCCCCAACCAGCTGTGCTTATCAACTCCGCAAGAATCGGGTTTACCACAATGATGTTTCCGGCGACCTTTGTTCTGATCAAACAACAGAAACAGCATGAACACGAACAGCAGTCCATATACGTATCAACAGATTGCCCAGGCCATAGAACACTTGACCGCTTCATTTCGTGAGCAGCCTTCCCTGGGTGAACTCGCCGAAAAAGCGAATCTGAGCGAATTCCATTTCCAGCGGTTATTCTCGGAATGGGCTGGTGTTAGCCCGAAAAAATTCAGCCAGTACCTAACCCTCGAACATGCCAAAACAAGGTTGCGTAACGGCGCTGCGCTAGCCGATGCGGCCTATGATGCGGGCCTCTCCGGTACGGGTCGATTACACGACTTATTCGTCAGTATTGAAGGCGTAACCCCTGGCCAGTTTAAGCAGGCGGGTTCGGGATTGAGGCTCGTCTATGGCCTGTTCGAGAGTCCATTTGGCCAATACATACTGGGCGCTATCAATGGGAAAGTCGCTCTTCTGCATTTTCTGGATCCGGACGGTAAACCCGAAGCCATTCTAACAGCGGCCTGGCCCGAAGCCGCCTACGAAAACAATCCGGCGGCTCTACAGCCACTGGCCGATCAGATTTTTCCGTCAATGGCTGCGGCAACTTCACAGCCAATACAACGGATTTCCGTTTTACTGCGTGGGTCTGCTTTTCAACTCAAGGTATGGGAAGCACTCCTGAAAATTCCTGAAGGTCAGTTGGCTAGCTATGACCAGATTGCCGCCCGCGTTGGGCAACCCACAGCCTCCCGGGCAGTTGGCACGGCGATTGGGTCGAACCCCGTCGGCTATCTGATTCCCTGCCACCGGGTTATAAAAAAGACGGGTCTGTTCGGTGGGTATCGCTGGGGGACCGATCGAAAGCAGGCCATGCTCGGTTGGGAAGCCGCTCAAACCGATAAATAAGTAGAAAATGATGGACTTAACCACCCTCGATTGGCCCCAGCATCGGCAAACCCTCTCTGAAACTGGATTCGCGTTGCTACCTTCTGTCCTATCAGCCGATGAATGTCGGGAAGTAGCCGACCTGTTCGACACGCCATCGCTGTTTCGCAAAACGATTTTGATGCAGAACCATGGCTACGGACGTGGTACGTACAACTATTTCAATTATCCGCTGCCTCACCTGATCGACGCGTTTCGGCACCAGCTATTCAGCGAGTTAGCACCCGTAGCCAATGACTGGCATGATAAGCTTGGCATCAGTTTGCGCTACCCAACCGACTTGGGCGAATGGCTTGAACGATGTCACGAAGCTGGCCAAATGCGTCCAACACCCCTGATTCTAAAATATGGACCGGGCGACTGGAACGCACTCCATCAGGATATGTACGGCGAGTTATACTTCCCGTTTCAGGCTGTTTTATTTCTGAGCCAACCAGGCAGGGACTACAAGGGTGGTGAGTTCGTTATGCTCGAGCAACGTCCCCGGATGCAGTCGAAAGCAACCGTTGTTTTACCAGAACAAGGTCAAATCCTGCTCTTTACCACCAGATTCAGGCCCGCCAAAAGTGCGCGGGGCCATTTTCGGGTGGCTATGCGGCACGGGGTCAGCCAAGTTAGAGAGGGGTGCCGTATTAACGTTGGGTTGATCTTTCATGATGCCGCATGATTCGGCACGTTGAGTTGGGCTCGACGCTTTTTTCCCGATTACGAGCGTTATTGGTACTTGTGCGTCTTGGCCGGGTCGGGCTCGGTGGCCATCGGCCCGGCAAAATTTACGGGCGGCTTACCTGCCGCACGGGCAAGCGCATGAAGGTTGACAACCGCGTCTTTTTCTGGGATGAAGCCGAGGCCATTCAGGCAGGCTACCGACCCTGCGCGGTCTGTATGCCGACCCAATACAGATCCTGGCGGAGCAAGCAGTGAACAATTGGACTTGACGATGAAGTAGATTTAGATTTCCTTAACCATTTTACCCCTAAATCCCCTGAAGGGGACTTTGTCCACTCATAAGTAAAGTCCCCTTCAGGGGATTTAGGGGTAAAATGGACCAAAGAACAGTCCTAATGATGGCCAAAGGAGTAACCCTAAGCAGCTTTTATGTTTTGGATTTTTTTAGTCAGTATAGTGATGAGAATTAAAATAAAGCCAACTTGTAACATGGCCTCCGATCTTTTCCAGCTCCTCAGACAAACGTCGCCTAAACCGGGCCGATGGAACGACGTCAGGATAAGACGGGCGCTGACTTTTGAACTAGTCAAAACATATGCTAATGCCCTTTTCACTCACTCGTCTACTCTGCTCACTGACTCTTACAATCGCCTTCTCTCTCCCCATTCAGGCGCGAATTATCCGTATTGAGATCACTGGTATTCAGTCGCCCACGTTTGAGGGCAAGACGTTTGGGAAGGTGGGCGCCTATGAAAAACTGCGCGGCAAAGCCTATGGCGAACTGGACCCAACCAGCCCGACCAATGCACTCATTACGGATATTGCACTGGCACCGCGTAATGCAAAGGGGATGGTGGCATATGTCATGGATATTTACATTCTCAAGCCCATCGATCTCAACAAGGGCAACCACAAACTTTTTCTGGAAATAAACAACCGGGGTGGCAAGCTCGTTGGTGGATTCAACAAAAGCAGTGGTGGCAATGATCCAACCACCGCAGCCCAGGCCGGTAAGGGCTTTCTGATGAATAGGGGCTACACCCTGGCCTGGAACGGATGGGACTGTTCGGCAGCGCCGGACAACAACAACCTCACCATCAGTGTGCCCGTTGCCCGAAACGCCGACGGATCGTCTATTACAGGACCGTCCTACGAATATATCTCCTTCGATAACGCGACTTCATTAACCTATTCGCTTGCGTACCCAGCCGCCACGCTGGACCAATCCGGGGCGACACTTACGGTGCGCGATCGGTTAGGCGATCGGCCCACCGTTATTCCGGCCGATGGCTGGGAATACGCAACGGATAAATCCATTCGGCTTTTACCAGGCGGGACGTCCTTCCGACAAAGTGCCATTTATGAGTTCCATTACATAGCCAAAGACCCCGTTGTGGCCGGAATAGGCTTTGCCGCTACCCGCGATTTCGTCTCCTTCCTGCGGTACGCGGCCACCGATGATTTTGGCAATCGAAATCCGCTGGCGAACGACATCCAGTACACGTTTTCGTATTCGGTCTCACAACCCGCCCGCTACGTCAATGATTTCCAGACGCTGGGCTTCAATGCCGACGAGCAGAACCGGCGGGTGCTGGATGGCATCGAAAACTGGCTGGGCGGAGCCAGTGGTATTGCCCTCAACTACCGCTTCGCCCAGCCGTCGCGGACGGAGCGAAATCGCCAGAATCATTTATACCCGGAAGGCGTTTTCCCCTTTGCCTATCCTGTCCTTACCGACTCACTTACGGGAAAAACCGCCGGACGCCTGGCTCGGTGCACCGCTAGCCATACTTGCCCAAAAGTAGTTGAGATCAACTCCGCCAATGAATATTGGGTAAAAGCCGCTTCGCTGCTGCATACCGACAGCAAGGGACAGGATTTGCCGGACCCCGATAACGTCCGATTTTATCTGGTATCCGGTGCACAGCACGGAGCAGGTAATGAAACCAGTAAGGGCATCTGTCAGCAATTTCAGAACCCAACCAACGGCGAACCAATCTTGCGGGCACTCTTTATGGCGCTGGATGCCTGGGTGACGAAAGGCATTGCCCCACCAGCCAGCCAGGTACCCAGGCAGTCAACCAAAACGGCTGTTATTGCCGTGCCGCAACCAGGTTCTCAAACGGGGGTGGTGCCGCAGGCCGCGCTTGGCTGGCCTACCCTTCCGAGCGTGACCTACACGGGACTGATCACCACCCGCTACCTGCTCGACTTTGGTCTCTCATCTGGTCATGGCATTTTAACGACCTTTCCAACTAGTGTCGTCGGGCGGCCTAGTTATGTCAATTTTGTTTCGAAGGTTGATAAAGATGGCAATGAAGTGGCTGGGATTCGGTTACCGGGTGTTGCCGTACCCATTGCCACCACTACCGGCTGGGCGTTGCGCCGGTCCGAATATGGTGAGAATGACGGCTGCGAAGGATCGGGTCAGTACATCCCCTTTAAAGCAACAAAAGCCGAACGGCTATTGACCGCCGACCCACGATTATCGATACAGGAGCGTTATCAAACGCACCAAGACTACATAAAGGCCATCCGGAAGTCTGTGCAGAAACTAGTCGACCAACGCTTTTTACTGGCAGAAGATGCAGACGTTTATATCAGGAGCGCTCAGGAAAGTAATCTATAGTCTCCCTATTGCTCAATAAAGCACTTTTTTCAGCACCTGAACACTTCGCTCCAGTTCCTCTTCCGAACTCGATGCAAAGCCCAGCCGCGTTCCGTTTAACCGCTGACCAGGTGGATTATGAAAAACACCATTCGACAAGATCAACCCTTGCTGGGCTGCCCGGTTGGCCATAGTTTCCATGTCGATAGCCGGGTCAAAGCGAGCCCAGACGGCCAATCCTCCGTCCGGCTTCGTAAATTGAATCGCATTCGGTAACTCATTGGCCAGCAACGCGCAAAAATGATCCCGACGCGTATGGTACGTGCGTAGGGCTTTGCGAAAATGACGTTTTAAATCCCCCGTTTTGAACAACAGTCCGATAGCAAATTCCAGCATCGGATCGCCTTGCCGGTCAATGATGCGCCGGAGACGGGCCAACTCGTCGATCAGCGCTGTAGGAGCCACTACGTAACCAATCCGGAAGGCCGGGGCTACCGATTTGGTTAATGACCCGACATACACGACCATTCCCCGACGATCGGCACTGGCTAAAGGCAAAATCGGTCGACTGAGGTAGTGAAAATCATAATCGTAATCATCTTCCAGAATGATAAATCCGTACTGTTCAGCGAGTTGCAATAATCGAACACGTCGGCTGGGGTGAAGCGTTACGGTGGTTGGATAATGATGGTGGGGCGTTACAAACACCAGGCGAATCGGCTGCTGTTCGCAGTAAACAGCCAGTTTATCAAGGTCGATGCCGTGTTCGTCGACCGGTATGGTACGTACCGTAGCGCCTGCTTTTCGGAAATTCATGGTAGCACCCGCCCAGGTCGTTTCGCCCGTCACGACCACATCGCCCGGCCGCAACAGTACCTGGCTGGCGAGGTGCAGGCCCATGATACTGCCCCGCGTGATGAGTACATTATCGGGCGTAGTTTGCAGACCGCGGGTTTCGTTCAAATGCAACGAGAGCTGCTCCCGGAGCAAAAGATGCCCCTTCGTGTCTGCATAACCAAAATGCCGTTGCGGATTCCCCCACCGAAAATAAGATCGATAGGCCCGGCTCAATTCGTCCATCGGCGCCAGCCGAATATCAGGAAAACCATCGTCCAGATGCAGACCAGACTGGGTGGTCAACACGGGGCGGACCAGAAAATCAAGCCTTTCAAAAGGGTAACCGGGTTGTTCATTGGTTAGGCTATCCTTCGATAATGACTCCTCGCCCGACATCAGAGGCTGTGGCTTTACGTCGGGCAGGTGAGACGCTACATACGTGCCGCTTCCGGCGCGGCTTTCGAGCCAGCCCTGCGCCATTCCTTCGTCATAAGCAGCTACTACCGTTTGGCGATTTAACGCCAGCAAGTTGGCCAGTTGGCGGGTGCCGGGCAGCCGTTGGCCCGGCAATAACGTGCCGGACCGGATCAACTGTCCAAGCTGATTGCTGAGTTGCACAAACACAGGCAGTGACGATGCCTTATCGAGTTGAATCAATGACGGTAAAGGAACCACAACCGGACTAGTTGATTTATAAAAACCGGACGATTTGCGTAGACCACTAAAACAAGACATTTGTGGTCTAAAAAGCAAGAAAATCTATGCAAACCCCACGCACAACACCCAGCCGTTCGGCCAAACGCGCGCACTACGACGAAGCAACGATTTACCCGATTCTGGACGAAGCCTTATTCTGCATCGTCAGTTACGCCGTTGATGGCCAACCCATGGCTATTCCGACGGCCTTTGCCCGCAAAGATGATACGATTTATATCCACGGTTCGGTTGGTAGTCATTTTATCCGGGAGCTGGAGAAAGGCGGTCCTGTTTGTATTTCGGTCATGTTGGCAGACGGGCTTGTGCTGGCCAAATCAGCGTTTAGTCATTCCGTGAATTACCGCTCCGTGGTTATTTTCGCTACTGCTGAAAAAGTAACCGACGAGCACGAACGGATGGAAGCACTGGCACTCATTACCGATCATTTGATTCCGGGTCGCTGGGCTGATCTGCGCCCTACAACAGCCAGTGAGATGCGCAAAACAACCATATTGGCCTTTTCGTTGGCCGAAGCATCAGCAAAAGTACGTACGGGTGGGCCTAATGATGAACCCGAAGACAAAGACCTGCCAACCTGGGCAGGCGTGATTCCAATGCAAACCGTACGGCTGGCTCCGGTAACCCAGGAAGGTCAAACGGCTATTCCGCTACCTGATTACCTTGTCTGACAGGGATTGCCTTAATTTATTGCATCGCTGGCATCGGGTCAGCGCTAAACGCCACAGTATACTCGTCATCATGTATATACCGAAATCCTTTCAGGAAACCGACCGCGACACGTTGTTTCAATTCATCCGAACTCACTCATTTGCCTTACTGATCAGCACCGGCGACGATGGCATTCCAGTAGCCACTCACCTGCCGATTGACCTTAGGCCGACCGCCGATGGTCAATTTCAATTGGTCGGTCACGTAGCCAAAGCCAATCCTCACTGGAAACTGTTTGCACATGGCACACCATCACTGGCTGTATTTTCGGGGCCACATAGTTATATTTCCTCGTCGTGGTACAATCACGTCAATGTGCCTACCTGGAATTATCTCTCAGTGCATGTTACCGGTCAGACAAGCCTTTTGACGGAGGATGAAACCCTGAATTTTTTACGGCAACAAGTTGATAAATACGAAACAAAATCGGCCTGTCCCGTATCGATCGAGAGCATGACCGAGGCTTACGTCCGGAAGGAAATGCGTGGTCTTGTTGCTTTTTCGATGACCATCGACAAAATGGAGGGTGCGGCCAAACTTAGCCAAAACCGTGACGATACCAATTACCAGGTGATCATCTCCGAACTTCGCCAGACAGGCGACCCAACCGCCGATGCGCTGGCGAACGAAATGGCAGCCCGACGCCCCTCACCTCCTACTCCCCCGAACCCGATCAGCCCCACCTGATGACAGCTACAAACATACCATTCCTCAAACCAGTTGAATCGGTATGGCATCGTCGAAGACCGCAATTTATACCGCCCTGGGGGCTAATCTGGCTATTGCCCTCACCAAATTTGTAGCCGCTGGCGTAACGGGTAGCTCGGCCATGATTTCGGAGGGAATTCACTCCCTGGTGGATACCCTCAACGAAATACTACTGCTGTTGGGCCTGAAACGAAGCCAGAAACCAGCCGACCATAAACGGCCTTTCGGGTATGGCCGAGAGCTTTATTTCTGGTCTTACATCGTCTCGCTGCTCATCTTCGCGGTAGGGGGCGGGGTGTCGTTTTATGAAGGCATCACGCACATACAACACCCGGAGCCAATCGAAAATCCGCAATGGAATTACATCGTGCTGGGCATTGCGCTGGTGCTGGATGGCGCATCGTTGGTGACAGCCTTCAAGGCGTTCAACGCCCAACGGGGCAATCAGCCGTTCTGGTCTGCCGTTAAAGACAGCAAAGACCCCTCGACGTTTGTGGTTTTGTTTGAAGATGGCTCCGATGTACTGGGGCTAATTATTGCCTTTCTGGGTGTGTTTCTGGGGCATCAGCTCAATAATCCGTATCTGGACGGGCTGGCATCTATCCTGATTGGCATCCTACTCATGGCGGTGGCGCTGCTGCTGGCTCACGAGAGTAAAAGTTTACTAATGGGCGAAGGAGCCGACCCGACTATTGTGCAACAAACCGTTACCCTAACTGAAGCCGACCCGATTGTGATAAAAGCCCGGCAAACCCTCACGTTCCAAATGGGCGTTAATGATATTGTGCTTATCCAACGGGTTCTGTTTGTACCCAATCTATCGGCCGATGATATTATTCAGGGAGTAACCCGTATTCGGCAAACGATTCAGGCTGCCGAACCCAGCATTAAGCAAGTATTTATCGAGCCCGTTGGTGATTCCGTTTGACGACTACACATGCACCAGGTAATCCGTCAGTAATTTCCACTGAAGTTTCTGATAAAAGAGCCAGCCACCTTCAGCAATCACGGTATTAACCAGGGCACGATCTCCGGCCTGGGGCCCCTCGTTGTTAATGCCTTCGTGTTTTCCAATCTCCGATGCCGTGATGGTATTGCCCGACAACTCGACCCGAAACGTACTGCTGGCCTCGGCATGAAAAAAGTGTTTTATTTCCTCTGATTGCCTGTTTCGAGGATCTTTACTGGGCTTAACCGTAAACTCGACTCGCTCTTCGGTTGTAGCCGAATCGACGATCTGCACCCAGTTTTCGGGCATGGGTCCGGGCAATAGTATCTGAATATAATCGCCAACCTGAGGTGGTCCACCGGCTTTGGGCTTACCCGCCGGATCATGCAAAACAAAGTCAGCGGTAAACATAGACAGCCCCGACCATCCATTTACATTCAGCAGTTTCTCCACGGAGCGACCAAAGGCCTCCTGTGCACTGGCCTGATCAGGAAACGTATGCTGGCTGGCATAAACCTTGTCTTTCGTTTCCTCCCCCTGAATAACGTTGGCTTCGTGCTGAACCTGATCCGTGATATTTTTTTGCGCCATACATGTATCGAAAAATAACCAGGTGAATAAAAAGCTTCGACAAAGCTGATACCTGTAGCTATCTGATTAGCAGAGCCGTCAGCTTTGTCAAAGTTCAGCTCAAGTCCGGTTGACTAGTCAACCGGACTTGAGCCAATCAGATCGTTGGCGAACCACCCGTTACCTGTACCGTGCTGCCCGTCATGTAACTGGAATCATCGGAAGCCAGCAAGACATAAATCGGGGCCAGTTCGGCGGGTTGACCAGCCCGTTTCAAGGGCACATCCTGACCAAATTTCTGTACCTTCTCGGGCGGCATCGTCGACGGGATGAGCGGAGTCCAGACGGGGCCCGGCGCTACGCAGTTGACCCGAATGCCTTTCTCGGCCCAGACCTGAGCCAGGTTGGCCGTGAAGTTCTGGATAGCGGCTTTTGTAGCGGCATAGGCCAGCAGTTGAGGGCTGGGCTTGTAGGCATTGACCGACGTGGTATTCACCACGGTACTACCCGGCTTGAGGTGTTCTTCGGCTGCCTGGCACAAGTAAAACATCGCGAAAATATTCGTCCGGAATGTCCGGTCAAGTTCGTCCGTCGAAATGTCCTGCAACGACTCATGAGCCATCTGATACGCGGCATTGTTTACCAGTACATCGAGCCCACCCAGTTCGGAGACAGCCCGTTGAATCAGTTGCTTACAATGGGCTTCATCCTGAATGTCGCCAGGCACCAGTACAGCCTTCCGACCTGCCTCTTCCACATAACGGGCCGTTTCGCTGGCATCTTCGTCTTCGTTTAAATAAGAAATCAGCACATCGGCTCCTTCGCGGGCAAAGGCAATGGCCACCGCCCGACCAATGCCGGAATCACCGCCCGTAATGAGTGCTTTGCGCCCCTCCATCTTACCGGAACCCCGGTATGACGTTTCGCCGTGGTCGGCCTTGGGCTGCATTTCGCCTTCCGTACCGGGTACGGATTGATCCTGATCAGGGTAAGGTGGTTGAGGGTATTTTGTTAGCGGATCCTGTTGGGTAGACGAGCTATTCGGGGTCGTTGAGTTCATAATTTACCAGGTGTTAAACTGTTGACAATACAACTAACTATACTCCGCACGGCACAAATCGTTTGGTAGTGTTACCGTATGGTTAGGGAACGGCCTGTTTCGCCGATCCAATAATCCTTCTGGCATGTATTTCAGGCATCAGCACCGTTTCCTCATTTCCAGGACTGTACTCCGTAACCCGTTAGTTAGTAGTGCGCACCAGCGAGGCAGAGACGCTGCCCTGGGAGACCAACTATGCACAACCTATACCGACATCAGCGCCTTACATTCATTTCTTTTTTTTGGCTATTGACCAGTGCATTCTCCATTGCACAAACGGTTCGGGGCCGGGTAACGGATGCTACGAACGGAACCAGTCTGCCCGGCGTATCCATTCTGGTTACTGGCCAGAGACTCAGTTCGGCTTCAACGGAGGTTATTATTTCCTGAATCTATCCGCGAATTTTTGAAGCAAATGACCAATCGCCAGACACTTACCTTGCCCGCTCTGACCCGCCTTATTCCCTGCGGAAATTCTCCGCGAAAGACCTCCGGTTGAGCAAAGACTTAGTGGTGTGCGTGCCTGGTCAGGACGGGTAGTTGAACGACATCGCCCGTTTGCCAGGCATCCGCACCGGGCTGAACGGGCGGTGCCGGAATATCGGCGCGGTTCTTCCGCTTATCGGCGGTCGAGATCTCAAAGCGCCGGTCACGATCCTGTTCCAGTTGCCTGTTGAGCTGACCATCTTTCAGGAAACCCATCATTAAGGCCGGGCTACCCAGGGGCAGTTTCAGGTCCTGATCCGTATGCCAGGTATGCCAGGTTTTGCCGTACGTACTGACGATGGTCTCCATCAGTTCATGCTCGGCCAGATCGGGCAGCCCCGGCGCAATCAGGGAGCCACTTTTAACTTCGTAGCGATGGCTGTGCCAAAGTTTTTTTTCGTCGGCAGGCAAGGTTTTAAATAGTTTTTCGGAAACGATATACTCAACACCCATGATCTTGGCGCTATCGCCATTGCCATCGAAAATGACGCACTGGGTCAGGTCTTCGTTAAGCTTGGTGCAGTAATGATGCGCTTCCATCTGACCCGCCATATGGCCGTTGTAGAAGTGAAACCCGTCGAGGTAAATAGTCAACTTATCGACGGGTTTCCTTACCTGTACAGCCGTAGCACCCACTTCGAGTACTTTTGTTTTCGCCGTTTTTTCCTGACCGGGCGAATTGACGTTGGATGGGGTATTACTTCCTCCACAGGCCAGCGCAAGGAGCCCTAAACTGGTTATACTCAGTAAATTTTTCATGCTCGATTCGGATAACCCAGGTTTTCTGTCAGGTGCCGTACTACCGGTTTAGCCCGGCTTATAAACTTACACGAAGCAAATAAGCCGGGCTTCTTGCGACCCGGCTTGTCGATTTGGTTGGTGTCTTTACTTTACCGCAGCATAGCTTAACTGCCCTATCAATAGCTTCTGCATTTGCTGCCAGGTACGATCCCAGGACTGTTCCCGTAAGAATGTATCCAGTGCTGTCCGATCCGATGTAGACGCGTACCGAATCATCTGGCCCAGCGACTTTTCGATGGCGGCTGCTGAATCGGAAATCAACATCTGATCCCATCCTCCATATGTTCGCTTTACATCCCGGATTGGGGTCGCTACTACGGGTAATCCAGCCGCCAGATATTCGGGCGTTTTGGTTGGACTGATATACCGCGTGGCCTCATTGATTGCAAACGGCATCAGGGCGGCATTCCAGTTACTGAAGTAAGCGGGCAGTTCGGTATAAGCCTTCATACCCAGGTAATGCACGTTGGGACCTTGGGGTAACGTGGCGGGGTCTATTTTCACAACCGGCCCTAGCATAACGAACTGCCAATCGGGCAACCGCAGGGCCAGGTCTCTCAGTAAATCAAGGTCAAGACGTTCGTCGATAACGCCACTATAGCCAATACGCGGACCAACTAGATGGCGCTGGTCTTCCGGATCGGGAAGTGGCTGGCGAGCTTTCTCAAAGTGCTCATAATCGATGCAACTTGGAAAGGCAAACACGTTTTCGTGCCGCGAGAGTTTGGCCTCGTATAAGCTGTACCCGCCCGTAAAGACGATATCGGCAAGGCCGAGCAGCCGTTTTTCTTCGTGAAGCAACTGCGGAGACGCCCCCTTGAAAGCCGATAGCTCATCCATACAATCGTACACGACTAATTTCGGACGAAGGTGATCCGTGAACAGCATGGCCATCGGGGTGTAATACCAACTGACGTAATCGTTGATATGCTGCTGCTCGATCAGTTGATCGACTAATTGCCGCTGTAGCCGTATGGCCGTTTCAGAATCAATACCGTGGGGTAGATGAGGCACCACCACCCGGATGTTATTGCCTACCGACCGAATGTCCAGATGAAGCGTATCATGCCAGACAGGTTCCTCAATGTACCAGATTCGCCACTGCTGGCTGGCCCGGATCAGGAGGTGTTGTGGGCGCTGATAGACAAAGTTCCAGCGTAAATGCATAAAGCAGATTACATCCTGAATAACCGCCCCCGAAGCCTTGGGCGTAAGCGGTATCTGTTCTCGTAAACGGTTTAATTCATTGACGGTTTGCTTCTGGATTCTACTGGATGAGTCAATTTTATTTTCAGTATTCATAGATGGCTAAGACACATTTAGGATTAGTAAACCACAGAAGCCTTACGACTCTCGCGGGTAGTAGTATCAGGCAAACCAGCGATGCCGGATAGATGCCTTTTTTTATCCTTACTATAATGAGGAAATGGTCCTGTTTGGAAGCACGAATACGTTTTAGCCGCCCGGATACCTCTGTCCGTTGGAGAACGTTAGCCATTTACCCAAACGGGATTGCGCGGGTTAGTAAGCGGTTTAAGTAAAGTCAAGGCTGTGGAAAGCGGACGCGCCAACAACTCGGAACTAAACGACCTGAAAACGGTTTATGTGCATGAAACAAGTTCAACTAATAAACTCATTTCAGTCATGGCAGCAGGAACACATGCCGTAGAAGCAACCGACGCGAACTTCAGCGATCTTATAAATTCTGACAAACCCGTTTTAGTAGATTTTTGGGCCGAATGGTGTGGTCCTTGTAAAATGATCGGCCCCGTTGTTGAACAACTGGCTGGCGAATACGAAGGAAAAGCCATCGTTGCCAAAATGGACGTGGATCAAAATGCTCAGGTTCCCGCTAAATTCGGTATCCGTAGCATCCCAACCCTGATGATTTTCAAAAACGGTCAGTTGGTCGATAAAGTTATCGGTGCAGTTCCTAAAAACGTGCTGGAGCAAAAACTTCAGGGCGCTCTGGAACCAGCCGCTATCTAGTAAGCTCTCTAGTAACATAAAAAATGCCGCCCTGAATCATTCAGGGCGGCATTTTTTATGTTCTAAGTAAT
>NZ_BAAHBR010000008.1:1325569-1739622 GCF_054776575.1 Spirosoma humi | reverse complement strand
CTAAGTAATGGCGTACCTCCGTGGTCCGTGTCCTCACGGACCACTTTCGCGCCAGCAACACCAGATGGTCCGTGGGGACACGGGCCACGAAGGTACATCATCAAACTACGAACTATAAACATCAAACTATTTTTACACCAGCATCCGCATTGGATCTTCGAGCAGTTGTTTGAACGTTTGCAGGAAGGCAGAACCCGTAGCGCCATCCACCACGCGGTGATCGCAGGAGAGCGTCACTTTCATTACATTCGTTGGTTTAGCAATGTCTCCGTCAAACTTCACGGTCTGTTTGATGGCCCCTACCGCCAGAATGCAGGAATCGGGTGGGTTGATGATGGCCGTGAATTCCTCAATACCAAACATACCCAGGTTCGAGATCGAGAACGTGCTGCCTTCCCAATCCTTCGGCTGAAGTTTCTTGTCTTTGGCTTTACCGGCCAGGTCCTTCACTTCGCCCGAAATGGTCGATAGCGTTTTCTGATCGGCGTTGCGCACAACGGGTACCAGCAGGCCCTCATCGACCGCTACGGCCACGCCGATATTGACGTACTTGTATTTACGAATTTTATCACCCAGCCAGGACGAATTTACGTTCGGGTGCTGTTTCAGCGCCAGCGCAGCCGCTTTGATCACAAAATCGTTGAACGATACTTTAACCGGGCTGAGTCCGTTGACCGTGCCGCGCAACTCCATCGCCTTATTCATGTTAATTTCCATGGTTAAGTAGAAGTGCGGAGCTGTAAACAGACTCTCGCTCAACCGACGGGCAATCGTTTTGCGCATCTGGCTAACCGGGATATCTTCATAGTCTCCCGTTGGCGCTGGTGCAGCAGGTGTAGACGCTGGCGCAGGAGCGGCCTGTGCGGGCGCGGCCGGTTGTGGAGCGGGTGCCGCAGGTTGAGCTGCTGGAGCAGCCGGAGCCGCTTTGGCCGTTCCGGGTACAAACGACTCGACGTCACTTTTCACAATGCGACCTTCGGGACCCGTACCCTGTACCTGAGTAAGGTTAATTCCTTTCTCTTCCGCAATACGTTTGGCTAATGGAGAGGCTTTTACGCGTCCGTTGGATTCGACATTATCACCTGCGCCACCGGCATAGGATAGATCGGAATCGGCATCGGCCGGTAAGCTGGCTTGCGGATTCTGTTCCGCCGTTGCACTGCCTCCTTCGCCGGTAGCGGCTGGAGCCGGAGCAGCACCTCCATCGAGCAATACCTTAAAATTCGCCCCTTTCTCCCCGACAACGGCAATGATGTCATCAACGGCAACAGACGCCCCTTCTTTTACGCCGATATATAATAACGTACCTTCTTCGTAAGCTTCGAGGTCCATGGTGGCTTTGTCGGTCTCGACTTCGGCCAGTACATCACCCGATTTTACGGTATCTCCTTCTTTTTTATGCCAGGCGACGATCGTTCCCTCCGTCATGGTGTCGCTCATCTTGGGCATCCGAATGATCGACGCGTTGACGTTCTCGGCTGGGGCAGCCGAAACGGCTTTCGCATCCGGCAAGGTCGACGTGGTTTCGGCACTGGACGCGCCCGCAGGGGCCGGAGCTGGTTCTGGCTTGGGGGCCGCCGGGGCCGCAGCCTCCTGACTTCCTCCACTCGTACCGTTGAGCAGCGACTTGTAGTCTTCGCCATCAGCACCGATTACGGCCAGAACGCCGTCTACCGGTACCGACGCCCCTTTTTCAACACCGATATACAGCAATGTACCTTCATCATAGGCTTCGAGGTCCATGGTGGCTTTATCGGTTTCAACTTCGGCCAGTACATCGCCGGATTTTACTTTGTCGCCCACTTTCTTGTGCCACTCCGCTATGACGCCTTCGGTCATCGTGTCGCTCATCTTGGGCATTCTGATTAATTCAGCCATAAGAAGCTATGTATGTAATCGGGTTATACGAAAGGACTTGCTGGGCCGCCAGCGTGGCGAGCCGGTTGAAGCCCAAAATTAGCGGAAACCAGTTAATATCTATACCAGCAATAAAGCTTATCCTTCAATTGCTGGTATAGGTAAACGACTTACAACGGTATTTCGTTAATCGACAGCCGGTAATATTGTGCTAATTACGACTGTTGACAAGGCATTAATTACTCCACCCACAGGACGAGTCCTTTCAGATAGCCCCCTTCTGGGTGAAATAAACTAACGGGGTGATCGGCGGGCTGGCTCAGATGATGCAGTACACGCACCTGCCGACCCGCTTCAATGGCAGCCGCCACGATCGTATTATAAAACAACTCCCGGTCTACCACCTGCGAACACGAAAAGGTAAACAACAGACCTCCCTTGGCTACCCGACGCAACCCCTCAGCATTGAGCCGCTTGTATCCCTGAACCGCCCGGTGCCGCGCCGACTGGCTTTTGGCATAAGCAGGCGGGTCTAACACAACAATGTCATATTGCCCATCGTGGTTTTTCAGATAATGCATGACATCATCAGCATACGCCTGGTGCCGCTCATCGCCCTCCGCGAAATTGGCCGCTATGTTCTGGTTTGTCAGATCAATTGCTTTCTGGGAAACATCCACAGAATGCACCGAACGGGCGCCCGCCTTAAGCGCATACACCGAAAACCCGCCCGAGTAACAGAAGGCATTCAGTACGTTTTTTCCCTGAGCGTATTGAGCCAGCAATGCCCGATTGTCGCGTTGATCGAGAAAAAAACCGGTTTTCTGGCCCGTAATCCAGTCAATCAGAAACGTATTACCGTTTTCTTTTACGGGGTGTGGTACGGGGGTTCGGCCGAAAAGGTAGCTGTTGGTAACGGTAGCGCCGTATTCGTCGGGCAGTGTATCGGCACTCTTGTCATATACCGCCTTCAATTCATCGCCGAAAACGGTTTTAAGGGCTTTGGTAATTAGCTCCCGCTCGCGGTGCATCCCAATCGAGTGGGCCTGAAACACGACGACACCATTATACACATCGAGAATCAGTCCCGTACAGCCATCACCTTCGCCATGAACCAGTCGGTAGCAGTTTGTTTCTCCCGTCACGATCACCTGCCGAATGCTCCGAATGTGGGCTAGTTTTTTCGTCCAGTACGGCAAATCGGGTGTCACGGGTCCACCAGCCGTTGCTCCAAACGAGAACACACGCACGGCAATGCTGCCATCGTGGTAATGGCCGGTGGCGAGGTATTTTTGCTTACTGTCAAACACTTCCACCACGTCGCCATCATTCAGATCGCCTTCATAACGGCTAATGGCGCGCGAGAACACCCAGGGGTGGAAACGCCGGAGGGCCTCATCGCGTCCGGCCTGCAGATATAATTTGGAAAACGTCATTCATCTTCGGGAAAGACCGCAAAAGTAGTGAAGAGTGTAGAATGAACAGAAAAGAATATTTCCAGGAGCTTATTCTTCGCTTTTCATTCTGCACTCTTCACTACTTTTACGTTTTATTCCCGCAAACGTTTACCAACAATGCAACGACGTAATTTCCTTAAACAGTCCGGCCTGTTAACGGCTGGTGCCCTTACCCTCAGCCAGACCAACCTGCTGGCCAACGCTCCGGCCAAACTCATCAGCCCGTTTGGTGTTCAATTGTATAGTGCCCGTGACGTGCTGCCCAAAGATCCAAAAGGCATCATGACGCAGCTGGCCAACATGGGCTATAAACAGTTCGAAAGTTTCAGCGGGGCGCAGGGCTTTTTATGGGGCCTGGAACCAAAAGAAATGAAGTCGTTTCTGAATGGCCTTGGCGTAAAAATGGTCAGCACGCACTTCAACTTCCGGGGCGAGATGGAGAAGCCCGACGGGCTGAAGAAGAGCATCGAAATGGCTCATGATGCCGGATTGACCTATTTGCTATGTCCTTATATCGGTCCCCAAAAAACCTGGGATGACTGGAAGAAAATAGCGGATATGTTCAATACCGCCGGTGAAGAAGTAAGCAAAGCGGGTCTGAAATTTGGTTATCATAACCACGATTACTCATTCCGGCCTCTGGATGGTAAGCTCCCCCAGGAATATCTGCTCGAAAACACAGACCCTAAAAAGGTAATGTTCGAACTGGATTTGTGCTGGATCGATGTGGCCGGCGTCAATACGGCCGATCACCTCAAGAAGTACGGCAAGCGGTATGAACTATGTCATATCAAAGACTACACCGTACAGGCTGGCAAGCCCGTTCAGAATGACCTGGGCAAAGGCAATGTCGACTTCAAAAAGACGCTGCGGGTGGCTATGGATAGCGGCATCAAGTACTTCCTGGTCGAGCAGGAAGAATACGCGGAATCGCCCATGGTGAGCTTGAAAAATGATGCCGAGTATATGAAGAAGTTGTCGGTGTAATGTCTGAACCGCACAGGCGGACGCCTGTGCGGTTCAATTCTCCTCTCTGGCTGAAAACAGCCGTTTCAGCCAGCTTTTCTTTTCTTCGACTTCCTCCTTTTTCTCCTGATCGGTAAGCTGATAGTTGGCTAAAGCGCGCAAATCCGGCTGACCGGCGTCTACCCAGCAGGTGTACCAAAAATCGCCTACCATTTTTACCGACGCCCGCATCTGGCGTTCGACCTGGTCGTTCAGCCGTTTGCTGTATTGCCGCGAGAAATCGGTGGAATACACTTTGATGGTCATCCCATTGCGTTCTTCAAACCCGTATTTACGCGTTTCACCCAGTTCTTCCGTGAGCTGTTTTTCGAAACGCAACACCGAATCCAGGGCAGCGTTGGCCTTGAACACGGCCCGCCAGGCTGCCCTTTGGGGCGAGTCGACGTACTCAGCCTGCCCCGTCAGAAAATCATAGTCCGCACTAAATAATTCTGGCAGGCGCGACTCCCAAAATCCGTGTATTCCCTGCTGGTTGGTCAACTGCCCGTTATAATTACGAGTCGTATGCAGCGGTACATTCGCATCCGCAATGTAATGGCCTAAATCGGCGGCTACGCGCAGAATTCGCCGAACATCGCGTTGTTTGAACGCTTCCGTGAGCTGGTATTTTGTCAGCTGAATCTGCCAGGGGACCAGGCCATGCAGGGCCAGTGTATCTTCCCCGTACCGGTCTGCGGCATCTTTGTAAAATCGCGGTAATGTCGCAGCCGACGTATCCGCGTAGGCGTCTAGGTCTATAAAATGCCTTGGAGCCTCTCCTACTACGGCATACCGGCGCTTGTCGGGGTTTACCGCATTATCGGCCAAAAAGTTACTGTATTTCTTAAAGAAAGGCATCATATCCACGGGTAGCGTAAACACAGCGAGTCGATTGATTTGCTGATGCGCGAAAAAGCCCCATTTGGGCTGATGACTGCCCGGACGACGAGTCTGTTCTGCTGAAAAATCTGGCTTTTCAAGCGTCTGATCGTCTGCCCATCCATATCCAGCCGAGCGGGCTACCCCAGCTCCGCCGAAAAAAAAACTGGCAAAAACTAACAACCAAATAAAACGTTTGTACATTTGGCAAATCATGGTACTTTTAAGTTAAATCGTTTAACTATTCAATTAAAGCACCATGCATTTCAAAATAAAATTTGGACAAAATAACAAATTTCGAATAACATGAATGCTAAATCAAAGGGATATACCCTGATCGTTGTGTTGCTGTGTGCTTTTGCTTTAACAATCTACGGTGCTTACTCACCTGCCAGAAAAGCCCAGAAACAGCAAGTTGTGTGTGTTAAGTTTAAAAAAGGGGTTGAAAATGCAGCAGTTGAGCAGCATATGAACGGTTTTGCCTCCCTAAAACACGAAATTCCACAGATCGTTGGTTACACGTCAGGTAAGACAATTCTGCCAAATCAGGCAGTTGCAGACTATGACGTAGTACATTACCTGACGTTTCAATCCGAGGCTGATATAAAAACTTTTGAGAACAGCGCGGCTTACAAACAGTTTATCAAGCAGAATGCGGTTATCTGGGAAAAAACGCTGACTGTCAACGCGGATATTCGTCAGTAAGACAGCACGAATCAAAGAATTTCGGTTGGAACAGTTGGTTGTTCCATCCGAAATTCTTATTTTTGCGCCCTCATATCGCGACAACGATCTCATTTTATATACCAATGGCAAATCACAAGTCATCAAAAAAAGCAATCCGGTCGAGTGCCAAGAAGCGTCTGTTGAACCGTTACCAGCACGTAACCACCCGGAATATGGTAAAGAAACTCCGTACAACAACCGACCATGCTATGGCCGTTGAGCTGTACAAATCAGTTTCGTCTGCCTTAGACAAACTCGCTAAGCGTAACATCATTCACAAGAATAAAGCGGCCAACAACAAGTCGAAACTGGCTCGTTTGGTCAATAGTCTGAAAGCCGCTCAGGCTTAATCAGCAGTTAATTGTTGTCGTGTTATAGTCAACAAGCTCCCTGCAAAACAGACAATGCCCGTTTTTGCGGGCGCTAAGTCATACGAAACCTTACCTTTTTGTGGGTAAGGTTTTTTTGTGCATTTTGTACACCAAATCAGCACTGTAACTGACTTACGCACATGACTTATCAATCCTCCGGCACTATCCAAAGCTGGGCAGAAGAAGATCGTCCACGCGAGAAGCTTATGCTTAAGGGTAAAGCGGCTCTTTCGGAAGCCGAATTGATTGCTATCCTGATTAACTCAGGTACGGTTGATCTTACAGCCGTCGATGTAGCCCGGATTATTCTTAAGAGTGTCAGCAACAATCTGAATGAGCTGGCCAAACTAAGCATTAAAGACCTCTCAAAGTTCCGCGGAATTGGGGAAGCCCGCGCCATTACCATCATAGCTGCGCTTGAACTTGGTCGTCGGCGAAAGGAACAGGACCGCCCCCAACGCGCGAAAGTTACGTGTTCGCGCGATGCGTATAACGAGATGATTCCGCATCTGATCGACAAGCCTCACGAAGAATTCTGGATTTTATTGATGAACCGCGCCAACGAGATCATGCGGCCGATATTGATCAGTACAGGAGGCATTTCGGGAACCGTTGCCGACCCGAAGGTGATTTTTAAACAGGCCATCGAGCACCTGGCCTCTTCTATGATCCTGTTTCACAATCATCCATCGGGCAATTTACAGCCTTCACAAGCGGATAAAGACTTGACCAGAAAGTTAAAAGAGGCTGGTAGGCTGCTGGATATTCCGGTTCTCGATCATCTGATTTTTACGGACAAAGCGTACTTCAGCTTTGCTGATGAAGGTATATTGTAGGTAACCTGGGCATGGTATTCAGCCGAGCAGGATGTTCAGGTTATTTCAAGCGCAAGCCCTGTAGTACCTCCGCCCGACTGAGTTCGCGAACCTGGCCCGGCATCATACCGTCGGCGGTGAGGCTTTCGATAGCCCAGCGCACCAGTCGTAACGTAGGGAAACCCACGGCAGCTGTCATTTTACGTACCTGTCGATTTTTACCTTCATGCAGGGAAATAGATACCCAGGCGGTTGGGATGGCAGCCCGGTATCGAATTGGCGGATTTCGTTCGGGCAGGTTTGGCGGGTCAATAGGGACAGCCCTGGCAGGCAACGTGTGGTACGATTTTCCATCTACCGAGATCGTAACCCCTTCCGATAAGTGCTGGCAGGCAACGTCCGTCAACGCACCATCGACCTGCACGTAATAAGTCCGGTTGTGTTTGAATTTCGGATTTAACAGGCGATGGTTCAGTTGCTTATCGTTAGTCAATAACAACAGCCCTTCACTATCAGCATCGAGTCGCCCAACCGGATACACGTCGGTTGGAAAATCAAAATCCAGATCAGCCAGCGTCTGCTTATCCCCCTCCCGGCTAAACTGGGACAGCATGAGGTAGGGTTTGTAGATGAGGAAGTACATGAGCGAAAGAGCGAAATAGTGAATGAGCGTATTATGAGTGAGTCCCGCTCGTTCACTCATTCACTCGTTCGCTCATTGATAACCAAACCGGGCAATGATCGGCGTGTACAGCATCGGGCAGCATTTTGCAGTCTATAATCTGGTCGCGCAGATTGTCGGTTAGGGAGGCATAATCGATACGCCAGCCCTTGTTGCTGGTACGGGCACCGGCCCGGTAACTCCACCAGCTGTAGGCTACCTCGCCGGGGTGTTTGTAGCGAAATCCATCAGTCATACCGCTGCCAAACCAGGCATCCATCCAGGCGCGTTCTTCAGGCAAAAAACCCGTCGTGTGCTTGTTCCGGACCGGATCGTGGATGTCGATAGCGGTATGCGCAATGTTGTAATCACCCACGACAATCAGTTTTGGCCGTTCCTGGCGAAGCTGCTGCACATAGGTATCAAAATCGTGCAGAAATTCCATTTTTACGCCCTGCCTAACCTCTCCGGTCGTGCCCGACGGAAAGTAGCAATTAAGCAACGTCAGGTCGCCGAAATCTGTCCGAAGAATTCGGCCTTCGCAGTCATAAACGGGCAGACCACAGCCTAAAACGACATTGGTAGGGGCAATTTTCGAGAACGTCGCTACGCCCGAATAACCTTTTTTCTCGGCGGCATGCCAATGGTATTGATATCCTAACTGTTCAAAAACGGATAAGTCTACAACGTCCGTTGTCGCTTTAACTTCTTGAAAGCAAAGAATGTCGAACTGGTTCTGGACAAGCCAGTCGATCAATCCATTTCGAATGGCCGCCCGAATACCGTTTATGTTATAAGAGATAAGTTGCATGTAAAAAAGGAGAAAGGTTTACTCGGGTGAGTTACCCTGCTTTTTCGCTTCCTCAATGATCTCATCGATCATCAATATATCGTTCAAATCTTTTGTCCGACGGGCCAGTACCTTCGTTTCACGCAGGTCATTGATGTGAAGGAAATAGATTACCTGACCGCCGGGCATTGTGAATGGTTTTGCCCTTTGTCGGCAGTCGGTGTACTTTAATCGTACATGGACCTGTGTCAGAATATCTACTCCTTCTTCCAGACGAAGAACCTGAGGCTGTGTGAAATCAGCCGATGCCAGAGGACCTAGCTCGTCTTCTGTAAAATTTAGTTCGTATAATGTTTCCATAAGACGGTCCCGGTTTCCATTCGTGGGCTCCATCCATACATCCACATCTTCGGTATAACGAATACCTCCGTTCAGGATAAGTGCCATGCCACCAATCAGTATATACTCTAATTGATTATGATCAGCAGCTATGACAAAACGAATAAAATCATCATTATCTACATCCATGAGGGCCTCTCTAGTGTAATCCGACTTGGACGTTTCTCTGGCTTACCAAACAAACAGTAATGCCGGTGTTTCATTCGTAGATAAACCTGCCACCGCTCCTCGGGTGTCATAGCGACCTGCTCCCTCACCTGGTCTTGATGAGGTCCGTTCAAGTCTGTATAGAACGTAATTCGCCGTTTCTTTTCCATAAGCTATGTACAGTGCCTATGCCCTGCATACGTACTGTTTGTATGCAGGGCATAGGCACTCATAAATTACCCGGCACCAGTTCGTCGGTGGTTGTCCCAACCCGTTTCTTATCCGTAAATAACAACACAAATACGATCAGGACAGCAGCCGCAATACCCGCCGGAACCAGCCAGACCGACAACCAGTCTTTAGTCCCATCGGGGCGGGTATACATGTCCAGCACCATACCCGACAGCTTGGAACCAATGCCCATGCCAATGCCATAAGTCGCGAGTGAAATCAGCCCCTGGGCTGAGGATTTTATCTTTTCCCCCGCTTTGTTATCCGTATAAATCTGGCCCGTTACGAAGAAGAAATCGTAGCAAACTCCGTGTAGTACAATAGCCAGATAGAGCATCCATTCGCCAGCACCACCATCGCCGTAGCCGAAACAAATGAAGCGCACAATCCAGGCGACCAACCCAACAATCAGCATTTTCTTAACCCCCAGACGCGTGTAGGCCAGCGGAATAAGCAGCATGAATATTACTTCAGATGCCTGCCCCAACGACATTTTATTTTCAACATTCTGCATACCACCATCCGTGAGCGACGGGTTGGCCATGGCGTAATAGAACGAAAGCGGAATGCAGATCAGCACCGACGACAGGAAGAAAATGGCGAACGACCGATCTTTGAATAGTTTGAACGCATCCAGTCCAAGAATCTGCGAAACGGAGGTAGACGTAGTGGCTTTGGGTGGTGTATTGGGCAGGAAAAACGCGAAAATGCCCAGCACCAACGCGGAATACATAGACAACTGGAAGATGGTTACTTTATCCCCGAAACCGTAAAAGCCCACAATGTTGGTCACGATAATCCAGGCGACCGTACCGAGTACCCGAATACCGGGAAACTCCTTTTCGGGACTGGACATCTGCTGCATGGCAATGGACGACGTCAGCGCCAGTGTGGGCGCAAAGGTGATGCAATACGCCAGAATGAGGTAGAAAAAATTATCGGGATCGGTATTTTGGGTTATAAAGTAAAGGACAACAGCACCCAGCAGATTCAGCACGCCGAGTACTTTTTGAGCCGCAAAGTAGCGGTCGGCAATCATCCCGACGAAGAAAGGGGCGATGATCATAGCCAGTGAAAACGCAGCATATGCATTACCTACCTGATCGCCAGTGGAATGAAGTTGCGTTAAGAGGTATTTACTCATTTGACCGTACCAGGCTCCCCAGACAAAAAACTGGAGAAACATCATGGCAGAAAGCTTGACGCGGGTCGTTGACAGCATTGTAGAGTATACAGTTAGGTTTTAAGCCGATGAAGGTAACGAACGCCCGTCAGCCCTGCAAGCCAACTAGCCCCGAAAGTTGGCAATTGACCCGAAATGAATTTTACTGATTTCGACTATGACAGTACCTGCCGACGTTTTATAAACAGGTTCCGTATCTTTACGAACTATCTGACTAATCTTTTTGCATGAAAAAGCAACTCATTACCCTTGTGGCCCTTGTAGCCATTCCAGCGTTATCTTTTGCGCAGACGGCCTCGGAAGTAATCGACAAAAATATTGCCGCTTTAGGGGGCGCGGATAAAGTGGCTGCGGTTAAGACAGTTCAATTTGATCAGGGCATGAACATCATGGGTATGGACATGACCGCAAAAACAACGACCATTGTCGGCCAGTCATCCCGTACTGATATATCGGCAATGGGCCAGCAAATCACGCAGGTAGTTGATGGTGATAAAGGCTGGGCGATCAATCCTATGTCGGGTGGCTCCGGGGCACAGGCATTACCCGACGATCAGGTTAAGATCCAGAAAGGCAACACTTATATTATTGGCACGGAACTGGTTACAGCGAAGGACAAAAAATATCCGGTCGAACTGGTCGGCAAGGAGAAACTAAACGAAAAAGATGTGTTCAATCTGAAAGTAACGAGACCCGAAGGTGTGGTCAATTACTACGTAGATGCGGCTACTTTCCAATTGGCAGGAAGTAAAGCAACCGTTAGTGTACAGGGCCAAAGCGGTGAGATCAAATCGCAGTACGGTAATTACAAAACGATCGACGGACTAACGTTACCCTCTACGATTGAACTCAACAGTCCTGCCATGCCGGGCCCTGTAACCATGACTTTATTTAACATGGTGTTCAACCCTAAAGTTGATTCGGCAATTTTCGCGATGCCAAAATAATGGGCCTCAAGCCTTGTAAAAACGAGTAGAAATCTATCATTTCTTACGCAAACCATAGGTTTTAATGTATGTTCTTCGAAGAGACGCCAGTAGGCGTCTCTTTTTTTATGCCCATTATTCATTTGTATTTCTGAAATTTAACCGTAGTAAATAGCGATATTTGAGCAGTATACAACCTGATTCTTATGCAAACCACCTCTCTACTCAAAATTGGCTACGGAACGCTTGCTATGCTGTTAGGCGTAGTAACCGCTCGTGCTCAATCAAGTCCGGCACTTAGCGGCTTCGTACCCGCCCGACAGGCGGCCCAGGTCAAGCTCGAAACCGAGTTCAAAGCCAAACAATCGTCGGCTGCGTTTAAGAACCACCTCGAAAAACTCAGCAGCGTACCTCACCTGACCGGTTCGAAAGAAAATGAGCAGGTGCGCGACTACATTGCCGAAACCATGCGCAAGGCGGGCTGGCAGGTGGATATTTACCCGCACGATGTCTTGTTGCCAAAAGGCCCCGGTGAAATTGCCGTCGAACTGGTCGAACCGATTCGTCAGCCCCTGAACATCCGGGAATATCTCTTCAAAGAAGATAAATACAGCAGCGACCCGCGCCTGACGCCCGGTTACAATGCCTGGTCGGGTTCGGGTGATGCCACCGCCGAGGTCGTTTACGCCAACTACGGTCGGAAGGAAGATTTCGAGCAACTGAAAGCCATGGGCATTTCGGTCAAGGGCAAGATCGTTCTGGCCCGCTACGGCGGCAATTTCCGGGGTTACAAAGCCCAGTTCGCCCAGGCAGATGGGGCGGTTGGCGTCATTATTTTTACGGACCCGGCCGATAGTGGCTACATGCGGGGCCTCACTTTTCCCGAAGGGCCTTATTATAGCGAAAGTGTGATTCAGCGGGGTTCTTTGTTGACAACCCCTTACACCGGCGACCCGCTCACCCCCGGTGAAGCAGCTTTGCCGATGGATGCCAAGAACACCCCTAAGCGACTCGATCAGAACGCCATCGGTCTGCACAAAATCCCGGTAACACCCCTCCCCTACGGTTCCGCTACGGAAATTCTGAAGCGGATGGCAGGCGTACGGCCTGTTCCGGCGGGCTGGCAGGGCGGTCTGCCCTACACCTACCGAATCGAAGGTGGCCCTGCCCTGAAAGTGCGGTTGATGGTAAAACAGGAAAAAACGATTCAGCGGATTTATCAGGTGGTAGGCACCCTAACGGGCTCTGAATTCCCGGACGAGTGGATCATTGCCGGTTGTCATTATGATGCCTGGTCGTATGGCGCTACTGATCCAAATTCGGGCACAGCGATGTTGCTGAGTATGACCGAAACAATGGGCAAGCTGGCGAAAGCCGGACAACGGCCCCGGCGCACGATTAAAGTATGTCACTGGGATGCCGAAGAACCGGGGGTGATCGGGTCGGCCGAGTGGAGTGAACAGTTTCGGGATGAACTCTCGCAGAAGGCCGTGGCCTATATGAATTACGATGCGGCTGTATCGGGACGGACGTTTGGCGCAAGTGCATCGCCCTCCATGAAGAAGCTTATCATTGAGGCTACGCAATCTGTTCAATATCCCGACTCGAACAAGACGGTTTACCAACACTGGATGGGCCATAAAGCCGCGGGAAACCCGACTCGCGTAACAGGATCATCGGCTCCGGCGCTGGTAGCCGGAGAGCCAACCATCGGCAACCTCGGTGGCGGTTCCGACCACATTGCGCCGTACATGCACATCGGCATTCCGTCGTTGAGCGCGGGTATGGAGGGACCAACGCTTTATCACTCGCAATACGACGATCTGTATTTCTACGATAAATTCGCCGACCCGACCTATAAAATGGGGCCGATGATGGAGCAGGTTGTCGGTACCATGACCATGCGGTTAGCCAATGCCGACCTGGTTCCTTATGACCTGGCCCGCTACCCAACCGATCTGGCCGTTCATCTGAAAGCTGCCGAAAAAGCCATTCAGACGTACGCGCCAACCTACTCGATTAATCCGCTACTCAATGCCGTTGCTGATATGAAAAAGAATGCCGACGCCTGCGAACTGGCCCGGCAGAACTATCTGCAAAGCGGACGCACGGATAAATTGGTTGAGTTGAACAAGGAATTACGCTTGCTGGAACGGTCATTCATCGATCCAAAAGGGAACGCTTTTGGGGGCTGGTACAAATCGCTTTACGCATCGTCGGACCCAAACAGTGGGTATGCCTCCTGGATGCTGCCTGGCCTGCTCTACGAAGCCTCGCTGAAATCGACGGCCAACCTGCCCGATCTGGAGGCCCGCTATAAAAAAGCGATTCAAACGCTAAGCGACAAGCTGCTCGTCATTTCGCAAGGGATGGGAGGAGGAAACGCCCCGGCTGCCATAGGCAGTGGTAATAAATAAGGAGTAATCGTATCCGTGGCCTGTGAAAACACAGGCCACGGATACATAATTGTGCATCCAGAGACCGTATATTCCTACACCGCTTTCGCCGTTGGTTTCGCGTGTTCGGGTTTGAGCACCACAACGTCGCGCACCGCACCGCCCGAATTGATTTTTTCAACCATTTTGTCCAATAAAGGCGTGGCCCAATTGGGAATATACTTATCCGTTGTTTCGATCATTACTTTCGGGAAATCATACAACGCCCGACCAAGGCCAAACTGCACA
Organism: Spirosoma humi; assembly: GCF_054776575.1. Classification (NCBI taxonomy): domain Bacteria; kingdom Pseudomonadati; phylum Bacteroidota; class Cytophagia; order Cytophagales; family Cytophagaceae; genus Spirosoma; species Spirosoma humi. The sequence goes on along the minus strand of NZ_BAAHBR010000008.1, from coordinate 1,725,491 downwards.
GCGCAGCGCTTCATCGCATCACTGATTCCCCCTTTTACAGGCTCAACACTGGTGCGGCTGGCTCCATCCGTTTTCCGGACAATCTCTCCGCCGGGTAAAATAGCTGTGATGGTGCACAGAAAGCCGCCGTCAATTTCCTTGATTTCATTTTGCCATCCCGCCCAGCCAAACTGATCGTCGAACCGCTGCATGACGCAACGGTTAGTAATGTACGGCACGACGATGATCTTCTGACCATCCTTGGTTTGGCTCTGCACCCGCCATTCGATTTCCTGTACCGTCAGTGGGGCAGTTAATGCTTTAAGTTCCATGTTAAGTTATTTGTTGTTTATCTACGTTCATTTACTCTGCCATCTTCAGCAATTCATTTAGCTTCAGCAGCGCTTCAATAGGGGTTAATCTGTTGACATCGATGGCGCGTAGCTTCTCCTTGATGGCTTCAGATTTGGGATCACCGGACTCAATGATGCGCAGGGCCAGTTCCCGTTCCTGGGGTACGGCCTCCCGGATTTTTTCCCGGTTGTTTTCCCGATGGTGCGACGACTCCAGTTGCTTCAGGATCTCGTTGGCCCGGCTAACGATCTGAGCGGGCATACCCGCCATCTGGGCTACGTGAATCCCGAAGCTATGCTCCGAGCCTCCTTCTTTCAGCTTGCGCAGAAAGATCACTTTGTTTCCCAATTCCTTCACCGACACATTGTAGTTTTTGATGCGCGGGTTATCCGTTGCCAGGTCGTTTAGTTCGTGATAGTGCGTGGCAAACAACGTTTTCGGCCGACAGTCGGTTTTGTTATGCAGGTATTCTGTGATGGACCAGGCAATCGAAACGCCGTCGTACGTACTCGTACCACGCCCGATTTCGTCCATCAGAATCAGACTTCGTTCGCTCAGGTTATTCAGAATACTGGCCGTTTCGGTCATTTCGACCATAAACGTACTTTCGCCCCGCGAGAGGTTATCCGACGCGCCCACGCGCGTAAATATTTTGTCGACCAGCCCCAGTTCGGCCACCGATGCCGGCACAAAACTACCCGACTGCGCCATCAAGACAATCAGAGCCGTCTGACGCAGCAGCGCCGACTTACCGGCCATATTGGGCCCGGTAATGATAATAATCTGCTGGGTTTCGTCGTCCAGGTAAATATCGTTGGGAATGTACGGCTCGCCAGGCGGCAACTGCTGTTCAATTACCGGATGTCTTCCGTCTTTAATATTCAACACTTTGCTCTCGTTGATTGACGGGCGGACATACTTATTCTTGACCGCTACCCGGCCAAACGACGCCAGCACATCCAGCACCGACAGCACACGGGCATTCTGCTGAATAGCGCCTACGTACTCACCGGCCGCAATCACCATTTCATTGAACATTCGGGCTTCGATCTGGAAAATCTGTTCCTCAGCATTCAGGATTTTGTCCTCATATTCTTTGAGTTCCGGCGTAATGTAACGTTCGGCGTTGACCAGTGTTTGCTTCCGGATCCACTCTTCAGGAACGCGATTTTTGTGGGCGTGGGTTACTTCCAGGTAATACCCGAATACTTTGTTATACGCAATTTTGAGGGAGCTTATGCCCGTTCGCTGCACCTCGCGTTCCTGCAATTGCAACAGGTAATCTTTCCCCGAATAGGCAATGGCCGTCAGTTCGTCCAGCTCGGCGTTGATGCCGGGCTTAATCATGCCACCCTGGTTGGAAAGTGTCGGTGGATCTTCGCGCAGTTCCGTTTCGATCCGGTCGAGAAGAAACGAAACGGGGTTCAACTGATCAGCGTACTTTTTTAACGATCCGGAATGAAGCCCAGGCGATTCATGCTGACTCAGCGCCGTAATCAGCAGTTCTTTGATGGGCAGCACGTGTTGCAGCGATCGTTTCAATTGCAGCAACTCGCGCGGACTTATCCGCCGAACGGCCACTTTCGATACTAGGCGCTCCAGATCGCCGATTTGCCGCAAATGCGTTACCATCGCATCGGCCAGGTCGATATCGTTGACGAGGAGTTCGACCATGTTGAGTCGTTCGTCGATCAGGGCTTTCTCCTTCAGCGGCAGGTTAAGCCACTTACGAAGCAACCGAGCGCCCATCGGCGTTACGGTCTGGTCAAGAATCTGAATCAACGGAATGCCTCCCTCCTGCTGGGCAGCCGTCAATTCGAGGTTGCGGATTGTGAAGCGATCCAGCCAGACATACCGGTCTTCTTCCAGCCGGGTGACACGGGTTATGTGTTGTAAATCTTTATGCTCTGTCTCGTTCAGGTAATGCAGAATGACGCCAGCCGCAATGATTCCATCGGGTAGCCCATCAATACCAAATCCTTTGAGGGATGTCGTCTGAAAATGCTGTTTCAGAAAGTTGTACCCAAAGTCATAGGTAAATGCCCAGTCTTCGAGCGTATACGTGTGAAATTTATCACCGAATAACGTGGCGAATTCCTGCCGATTGCGCTTGCAATAAAGGACTTCCGACGGATTAAAACTTTGCAATAATTTATCGACATAAGCAGCATTTCCCTGCGATGCCAGAAACTCGCCCGTTGAAATATCCAGAAAAGAGATACCAAACTGATCATCCGGATTACCGGCTCCGCTCTTACCAAAATGGACGGCTGCCAGGTAATTGTTACGCCGGGTATCAAGCACGTTGTCGTTGAACGACACACCGGGCGTGACCAGCTCGGTAACCCCGCGCCGAACGATTCCTTTGGCTACCGATGGGTCTTCCAGTTGATCACAAATGGCAACGCGCTCACCCGCCCGGACGAGTTTAGGCAAGTGGGTATCAAGGGAATGGTGAGGAAAACCAGCCAGTTCCTCGTTCGATCCGCCATTGTTCCGTTTGGTCAGGGTAATGCCCAAAATCTTGCTGGCCCGAACGGCATCCTCACCAAACGTTTCGTAGAAATCTCCGACACGAAAAAGCAGCAGTGCGCCGGGATATTTGGCTTTAATCTGGTTGTATTGACGGTTGAGGGGCGTTTCGGTTTTCTTAACCTGGGGCTTTGCTGCGGTGGCTGATTTCACTGATTTTTGTTGGATTGTCGTAAACAAAAATAGTGATTTTTCAGGGCAAAAGCGAGTGATTTGCCCTACACCTCTGTTCTTTGTCCCTTCACAAAAACGACGACCGTGTCTCAATTCCCACACCTTTGCACCACGCCTGCAAGGTGAAGAGGCAAGCCCTGGCGGAGAGGCCCCCTGCATCCGCATTGCATGACTTCTGCAACGCGAAACGTTAGGACAACGCCAGTGTTACCTAAATGAATAGCAAAATCCGTTTACGGCTGTTGGCCGCATCCTCCGGACTTTCCATCGAGTTCGCGCATGAAGATTGTGTCTATAACGCGCTACATTTGCGACTCAAATAGCTATTCGTCTTTATCCAATGCCTCCTCGCAAACTCGCTCTCGACGAACTTAACCGCCTGTCCGTCTCCGCCTTCAAAGACACCGAAAAATTCCCGTACTGCCTGATTTTAGATGATGTCCGAAGCCTGAACAACGTAGGATCGGTCTTTCGTACTGCCGATGCGTTTCGGGCCGAGAAACTTTACCTGGGCGGTATTACGGGGCAACCTCCCCACCGCGACATTACCAAGACAGCGCTCGGTGCCACCGAGTCTGTCGCCTGGCAACACGTTCCCGATGTGGTAACCCTAGTCAAACAACTACAGGCGAAGGGATGGCTTGTAGCGGCTGTGGAGCAAGCTGAAGGCAGTACCTCGCTGGCCAATTTCGCCCCCGTATCAAACAAACCCTATGCGTTTGTGTTGGGTAATGAGGTAACGGGCGTCCAGGATGAGGTTATTCAGGTAGCGGATCTGGTACTCGAAATTCCCCAGTTTGGCACCAAGCACTCGTTGAATATTGCCGTCACAGCCGGAATTGTTTGCTGGGATTTTCTTCAGAAAATGTAACAAAAACTTAACATTAGGCTTTAGATTGTCACGAAAAAATCGTATTTATTTGTAAATTTTTTCTTTTGAATCAAATGGCAAACAAAACTGCAAAAACCAAACACAAATCGCTGGCATCCGACATTGCCAGTACGATTGAAACCAAACTCAGCGAAGCGGGTGAGGCTACCAAAAAAATGAAAAAATCCATCGAGAAATCGGCGGACAAACTAGCCAAAAAACTAGCTAAATTGATGCAGAAGGCCGAAAAAAAGGCCACGAAGCCAGTTAAGTCGAGTGAAAAGAAATTAAAAAAAGAAGCGTCTAAAGCGAAGAAAAACGCTCAAAAGGCCGAGAAAAACGCCAAACGTACCGCCAAAAAGGCCGTTGCACTGGTTTCTGAAGCGGTTGACACGGCGACCAAAGCGCCAGCGCCAAAAACAACGTCTCGCCCAGTACGCACTCAATCAACGGCAGCAAAACCAGCCACCCCGAAAACTACCCGCTCAGCACCCGTCAAAACGACGAACAATGCGGCAGAACCCGCGGCAATTCCAGAAGAAAATTCTTAATCCCATTCAATACAACCCCTATTTATGGAATGCCCGCTTTTGGCGGGCATTTTCATTGTACCCTATTCTTTTTATAGGCATTTTCGTGTGACATTTACTATGAGACTTCGTCTACCATAGGCTATATCTGCTTTTGGTTATAGCACCTTTCTGCCACAGACGATTAATTCAATCAAGACGGCATTATGCCCAATCGTTATACTGCCTTTCCTTTATTAATTCCTGTTCTTGCCCTGCTACTTTTAGCTGGCTTTCTGCTCAAAATGTGGCTCTCTATGCCAACGACAGCCTCCGGTGGAAATCCAGCATCACCATGGGTCATCCTGTTTGGTCTGATTCTGATTATACAGACACTGGCCGGATATGGAATATGGTGGTGGCTACGCAGGCGTCAGCGATCGATGGTACGAACCGATGTCTTGCATTCAATTGTCCATGAATTCCAGACGCCGATTACGGCCATACGAATGGCCGCCGACATTCTGGACTCCCCCATTGCGCACAATCAGCCGGAGCGAACCGAAAAATACGTTCGTATCATTCGGGAAGAAACAGAAAGGCTACAACACCAGGTCGAAACGATGCTAACATTGGCTCGCGCTGATCAGAATACGTTAACGCTCAACCTGGAGCCAATTCAGTTACATCAACTGCTTCACTCTGTGGCCGAACGGCATGGCGAATACCTGACATTGAGATTACTCGACGCAGATTCGCACATTCTGGCCGACCGGCTTCATCTAACGAATGTGCTGCATAACCTGCTTGATAACGCTATAAAATATAGTTCGAACCAACCCCAAATCATGATTCAGACCCGAGTCGATACTGATGGCCTGACCATCGCTGTCAGTGACAAGGGGGTGGGCATTCCCGCCAAGTTGATCAACCAGATTTTCCAGCCTTTTTTTCGGGTTCACGCCCGAGATCAACCAAGTGTCAAAGGCTTTGGCTTAGGACTGAGTTATGTGCAGCGAATTGTTCAGTCGCATAAGTGGACAGTATGGGTGAAAAGTGAACAGGGAAAAGGCAGCGAATTTATGATCCAGATTCCTCCTCCTTCCATTTTACCGCCAGCCTCTAAAGTTATTCTGAGCCGTCGAACGGCCATCTGACAATACGAAGAGATGGATAAAGACAATGGGCAGCTACCACGTGGTAGCTGCCCATTGTCTTTATTATCCGAGTGCAAAACGGGTTATTTTGCGCTTATGCCGGTAGTTGCTTTCGTTACCTTCATCACGCCATTCATGATCCGCCAGTGGCCGGGGAATGTACAGACAAATGGGTAATCGCCGGGCGTAGCTGGTGCCGTGAACTTAAGCCGGTACGTTTGGTCCGGGTTCACTAACGGCGTCGCTGCGATAACCTGCGCGATTGAGGGAACATAGTTCTTTTCAGCACCATCTTTAGCCGTAATGAGCTTATCGGCAGCGGCCCCGATAATGTCCATACTCTTTGGTTTTCCGATGACCAGATTATGCTGCATGGCATCGGGGTTTTCCAATACGATCTCGACCTGTTTACCGGCGGTGACGGTAAACTCTTTCTTGTCGTAGCGCATCTCTTCACGAACCGTTTTCATCCGAACGACTTCCACGTTTGGATCAACAGGTTCGCTTTTCGACAAGCCCCAAACTTCATACAGGCGGGCCAGGCGTTCGCGGTTGTCGGTTGATACACTATTCGTCAAGCTGGCCAGAAACGTCTTATCCGCGTCGCGAATTTGAGCCGTTTGCTTCATGTTCCAGCCGTCCAGAACCCCTTTCATGATCGCTTCGCCCTGTACAGAACCCAGCTTCTGGCTTTGCCGCAGTAAAGCAACGATCGAATCCACAGGGGCTACGGACGCATAGCTGCGCGTGGCCCGCTCCAGTGCATAAGCACTCAGGCTTTGCGGGGCGCGGTAGGTAAGCGTATGGGTGGCATTGTTGTTCTGTTCGTTGCTTTCCGCGATGGCGTTTTCCCGGTCGAGCATAACGGAGATCGTGTAGTCACCCGCCCGCTCGAACAGCACACCCATATCGCCAACCCAGGGGCCATTGTTCGATTTGCTGATGGTGACCGTTTCGCCGGGTTTGATACCGGTAGCGTGCGTCACACTCACAAAGTTAATTTTGGCCTCTTCCAGATCACCTTTTGGCCCTTCAATTCGAACGGCCATTGGAATAACGGTCCCTTCCGGAATGGCAACGCCCCCCGCGTTGGTAACGTCTACAAAAATACGGGCACCCTCCCGAACCGATGGCGACTCGGGTGTTGTCCGAATGGCCGCCACCACCAGATCCGGCTGATTACCGGCCGGACTTACCGTTGTTCGTTGCTCGGGTGCGTTGGGGCCGTGCCCTTTGGCCGAATGGCTGTTCATGTCGTGGGCAGGCTTCGGCTGCGATGGAGCGTTTATGGCTAGTTGCCCCATGTATTTTTTCAAGAGCTGACCATTCTGGCCCGTTAATGCACAGGCAAAGGCATCGGGCAACCAACGATCATTCGTTTCAATGGCTTTATCGAGACGCGCCAGAATTGCGTTTTCGGTAGCGTCACTTTGCGGTGATTCCGACAGGGCTAGTACCGTATTCAGCACAACCAGCGGTTCTTTATCGTTCAGCAAATCTGCCTTCAGCAATGTGTTGACGGTTTCCTGCGTGTGCGGCAACACCTGAATGGCCGTTTTGCGCACACCCGCATCCTGGTGTTTCAACGCTGCCGTAGCAGCCAGTGTGGCGGTGTTGTTCGATCCGTCCAGTTCACCCAGTCCCTGCAACGTCCACAGCGCATGGATGGCGGCCGGATTGATACCAATTTCATCGACTGACGGATCATTTACCAGCGCAATAAGCTGAGGAACGACGTCCTTGTTATTTCGTTCGATGAGCAAACGCTGCGCCGTTGTCCGCCAGAACATATTCGTGTTTTTGAGGGCGGCTACTAATTCCGCCGGTCGACTTCCTTTGCTTAAGGTCATCGGCGTATAAGCCGGTGCATTTTTATACCCGACGCGATAGATTCGGCCATGCGTAAAATCACGGAGGGGCGTGTCATACGCATTACCCGAACCGTTGGTAGCTCCTTTGGGCGTAGGGTTGTGCTGGATGATAAAACTATACCAGTCAACGACCCAGACAGCGCCATCGGGCCCAACTTCGGCGAAAACCGGCGCAAACCATTCGTCGGCACCCGCCACCAGATTAAAGCCTTCAGCATCTTCGAAATTAGTCCCTGTTTTCTGCATCACATTCTGGTGCAGGATGTGGCCCGTCGGTTCAGAAACAAAGGCAATTTTATTCCAGTATTTCTTTGGAAAAGCGCGGGCGGTATACAAGTTATGTCCCGCAGCGGCCGTAAACCCGCCAAATACGTCCACCTGGCGGACCTTTTCCGTGATGGGCTTCATATCCTTGTGCGTGTCCGTGCTGCGGCTCCCGTTTTCGCGAATGTGTGCCGCACCATGGTAATAGCGGTTGGGTATGGCCATATACCAGCCATGCGAGTTGTTGGCGGTTGACCCGAAAATATCGCCCGTTTCCGAAAAACCCAGTCCCCAGGTGTTGTTCGACGTGCTGGTCATGTATTCAAGCTTCGATCCGTCGGGTTTGAAGCGGAAGAAACCCTGCGAGAACTTGACGCTATCGGCACCGACTTTTCCTTTAAAGCCCGCATAGCCTACGCTACCCCAGATCCAGTTATCGAACCCGTAGTGTAAATTACTTGGCCCGGCATGGGTATCGTACGTTCCGAATCCGGTAAAGACAATCTTCTTCACATCGGCCTTATCATCCCCGTTGGTATCCTGCAAGAACAACATATGCGGTGCCTGCGAAACATACAGGCCCCCATTGCCGAAAGCCATCCCGGTTGGAATGCTTAGCCCCTCAGCGAAGTTGGTGAACTTGTCGGCCTTCCCATCTTTGTCGGTATCTTCACAAATAACGATGTAATCCGACCCGCCTTCGGGCTTGCGCTCATTGGGGTAATCTTTTGTGACCAGGGCATAAAGCCGTCCGCGTTCATCCCAGGCCATCGCAATGGGGTGCATCACGTTGGGTTCATGCGCAAATAAATCGAGGGTAAAGTCGACGGGAACCTGAAGGTGTTTCATCGACTCTTCCGGCGAAAGCGGCTTCTGCTGTAGTTGCGGACCAGGGCGTTTTTCGTAGTTCGGCAGTTGCGCTTCGGTATAAGCAAACGGCTGCGGTTTCAGGTCATCATGCCTCTTCTTTACCTCATCACCGACGGCCCACAAGATACCCCGCTCCAGCAACTGCTGAAATCCGGGTTGGCTCCAGGTCCGTTCATCATGGCCATAAGCGGTATAAAACACACGTCCTTTACCATACTGGCGCGTCCAGGTGTAGGGTTCTTCCTTAACGCCCGGCTTATCGGCAGCCTGAACGGCTTTGATGTCACGAACAGCCAACACGTTGTTGTCCGCCTGTAAATGGCTATGCAGATACGTTTCGTCGTAGGCCTTAAACGAAGGCAAGCCCGCTACGATTGGGTTATTAGGTTGCGTAAAATGGGTCTGAATCGTGTCCATCTTATGCCGCCAGAACTGCCCACCCACAACCTTATCGACGTATTCGGTCGAGTTACGGAAGCAGTAAGACGCACAGTGAACAGGAATAAGGCCCTTACCCGAGGCCACATAGTCCAGCAACGCTTTTTCCTGCGGCTTTCCAATACTGTCCCAGTTGGCAAAAATCAGCAGACCATCGTATTTGTTGAGGTTGTCCGCATTCAGGTCCTCCAACTTGTCTGTATAAGTGATATTAATGCCCTTGCTGCCCAGTGCGGCCATCAATTGCGGCACCCGCTCGATGGGTCGATGGTGGCCGTTGTCGCCCAGAAATAAAATTTCCGTCCGGCGCGGCTTAAGCAGGTCCTGCCGACTAGCGGTTTGTGTCGCCGTTTGGCGAGCACATTGGGCAAGAACCAGCACTACCCCAATTGCAGTGAGTATCTTTTTCATAGCTTTTCGTATAACCGGCCGGCAAGGACGGTCCTAGATCGTAAAATCAGGTAACTTAATTAGTGCTCCACCCTGTAAAGCCGACTCGTGGGCCAGAATACCCACGCTCGTCCAGTTGGCCGACTGCGCTGCGTTTGGAAATGGATCACGGTCTTCAACGATGGCCGAGACAAACTCATGCACCATGTGCGGGTGTGAGCCGCCGTGGCCGCCCCCCTGCGTAAACGACAGATGTTGCTTTTCGTCGGCGTCGTACACGCCTTTCGTCGTGAAGCCAGCAATTTCGGCGGGCAGTAATCGGGCATAATCCGGTACGGTAACTTTCTCCGGAATTTCCGTTTCCGGTTTTTTGGCGGTGTGAATGACTGGTTGCTCCTCTTCGATCAACTGCCATTCAAACGATTTTTTATCCCCGTACACTTCGAAGCTTTCCCGGTATTGCCGCGCCACGTCGAACAACGATCGATACACATAAGCCGACAAATCGCTGTTTTTAAACTTGATATGCGCCGACTCGACCGCAAACGGCGAGTTGTGAATTTTGGCCAGCTCCTCCCGAATCGTACCCGATCCAAAACAGGATACGTAATCGGCTTCGAGTTTGAGCAAACCGGCCACCGGACCTACGCAGTGTGTTGCGTAATGCATGGGCGGCAAACCCGGCCAGTAGTCGGGCCACCCATCCATATCCTGCTGGTGGCTGGCTTTCAGAAACTGCACTTTGCCCAGCTCTCCCTTCTCGTATAACTCCTTCACAAACAGAAACTCACGGCTGTAAACCACGGTCTCCATCATCATGTATTTTTTACCCGATTCCTTACAGGCTTTCACAATTTCCATACACTCCTCAACGGTCGTAGCCATAGGCACCGTACAGGCTACGTGTTTACCCGCCCGAAGGGCTTTCAGGCTTTGCTCCGCATGGTTAGGAATGGGGGAATTGATGTGCACAGCATCAATGGCTGGATCGGCCAGCAATTCGTCGTAGTTACTGTAACGGGTTGAGATACCGTACGCGTCCCCAATTTCATTCAGTTTTTCGACGTTGCGCTGGCAAATGGCATACATATTGGCATGAGGATGCCGCCGATAAATGGGAATAAATTCGGCTCCAAATCCGAGTCCGACAATAGCGATGTTCAGTTTCATAAAGAGTGAAAGAATGAATGAGTGAAAGAGCGAAAAAAATAAAAAGCGATTATCGGTCTACAGTTGGAGCAATTCGCTCTTTCTCCCTTTCGCTTTTTCACTCTTTATAAACGCCAGTCCATCAACGGCCAACTGCTCGGGCGATTCGAACATAGGTCGGAAAATATGCGTAGCCGCTGCCAGTTCGGGAGGGTTTGGGCCAAACGCTTCAATGGCAATAGGCCCCTGGTAATTGATCTCTTTCAGTACGTCGAATACATCATCGAAATGGACATGGCCCTTACCGGGTGTGGAACGATCGTTTTCCGAAATCTGTACATGAACCAGATACGGTGCACACACTCGTAAGGCATCGCCTATGTTTTTCTCCTCTATATTGGCGTGGAACGTATCGAAAGCCGCCCGGCAGTTTGGGTGGTTGACCATTTCTATGTACCGGACCAGATCGTCAGCGCAGGTCAGCAAATACGTTTCGAACCGGTTGAGGTATTCGGCGGCCAAGACAACACCCTGCGTCTGGGCATAGTCGGCGACTTCACGCATGCTGATCACCGACCAGTTCCATTCGTCGGCCGTAGCGGGTTTACCCGTAAACACGTTGAAACCAGCGTAAAACGGCCCCATCAGGATTTGCGCACCAACCAGGACGCAGCAGTCAATCACTTCTTTTAGGTGCTTTATACCCGCCTGCCGAACCGAGGCATCAGGACTTATCAGGTTATGCTCCGGGCCACAAAGCGTACAGGCCTGAACCATCAGCCCTACCTCCTTAAGTTGCTGGCCAATGCGCGTCCACTTCTCATTATTACCCGGCGTATTGATGGGGATTTCGACAAAATCGAAGCCACTCCGTTTCAGAAATGCGAATGTATCAGCTAAATCTTCGTCCATAGACATTGTCCAGACGAACATATTCATTCCTATCTTATTCATATTCGTTCCATAAAAAATCAAACAAATATAAATAGTCCTTATCTTCGCCGTTTAGCCTTAATTGGCTAATATTAACTCTATTTTTGCCCGCTTTATAATTATTGAGCGTAATTTGTGTTAAAAACTAACTACTGAATGAAACAGCCTCTTCGTAAAGACCTTGAGCCTGTCGCGGCCTCATTCATTGTAAAAAAATTAGTGGAGCCTCACTTCGACCCTAACTGGCACTTTCATCCGCAGTACCAGTTGTTTCTGGTGGAAGAAGGAACGGGGACGCGCTTTATCGGCGATTCAATTAAACCGTTCGGCCCGGGCGACCTGGTTTTTCTGGGGCCGAACCTGCCGCATCTCTGGCGCAGCGACCAGATTTACTTTGATCGGCAGTCAGAATTAAAAACCCGGGGTATTGTCGTTTACTTTACCGAAGACTTTCTGGGAAATGATTTCTTTGCCAGGCAGGAAATGGCGCAGATTCGTCAGTTGCTCGATCAGGCCCGGCAAGGTCTTGAGTGGACGAAGCATACGCGCAGTCGGGCAGAAACCGCCCTCCATCAGTTAACAAATCAAGCCGTTGGCTTCGACCGGGTGCTTAGCCTGCTGGCGCTGCTTAACGATCTTTCCCGCGCCACCGATTACCGCTATTTGACCAGTCCAGGTTATACGAATACGGTGAAGCCGACCGAAACCGACCGAATGCAATTGGTACATGACTATGTACTGGGGCATTTCCCGGATGACCTCAGCCTGGATACGATTGCCGACCTGGCCGGGATGACCTCACCGGCTTTTTGCCGGTATTTTAAAACGCGGGCTAATAAAACGTTCTCGGAGTTTGTCTCGGAGGTTCGTATCGGGCACGCCTGCAAATTATTGATGAACGGAAAGCTGAACATCACCCAGATCAGCTTTGAGAGTGGCTTCCGAACATTGTCGAATTTCAACCGGCAGTTCAAGGATATTACCGGCCAGACCCCATCAGCTTATGTAAAAACGTACCGGCAGTTATAAAAAGCGGCCTGCCCTTTTCGAAGGGCAGGCCGCTTTTTATAATAATCCAGGCTTAGTACAGCGTCGTTGATCCTACTGACTCGTGCGCAACAACACCCTCCTGAATAAAGGCAAGTAAGTCGGCGGTTAACCGGTCCTTCTCGGTAATGAACAAGCCGTGAGGGGCGCCATCATAAACAAGGTACTGCGCATTTGGCAATGCATTGGCCGTCCGTTCACCCGATGCCTCAATGGGTACCGTTTTATCGGCATCACCATGAATGATCAACGCAGGCACCTGAATTTGGGCCAAGTCATCCCGGAAATCCGTCTCGGAAAATGATTTGGCACATTCCAGCGTAGCCTTATGAGAAGCCACATAAGCCCGGGCAAAATCACCATCGAGGTGGGCCTGGCTTACGGGATTACTCAATAAGCTGACCCCGTAGAACTGCTTGCCAAACGTTTTCAGAAAATCCGCCCGATCTTTCTGAATATTTTCGGCGATTTCATCGAATACGTCCTTATCCACTCCGTCTGGATTGTCTTCTGTTTTGAGCAAATAAGGTGTTACGGCACTGACAAAGGCAACTTTAGCTACTCGGGCACCACCGTGGCGGCTCATGTAACGGGCCACTTCGCCCCCGCCCATCGAAAAACCAACCAGCGTTACATTTTGCAGGTTCAATTCATCAAGAACGGCTTTTAAATCATCGGCCAGTGTATCGTAATCATAACCGTCCCAGGGTTGGCTCGATTTACCAAAGCCCCGGCGGTCATATGCCACAACACGAAGGCCGTGTGCGGGTAATTCAGCCAGTTGGTAATCCCACATTTCGTGGCTCAGCGGCCATCCATGAATCAGGACAACCGTTGACCCGGAAACACCGGTACTGGTTCCCAGGTCCTGGTAAAAAAGTTTGATGTCGTTCCCGGAAGCATCCGTTCCTGCTTTAATGTAGCTCATAACGTAGTCACTTTTCTAGTTGAGTTGTTCTATTCAGTTTATAGAACTGTAATAGCAGAAAATAGTTAGAACGAAATACCTATTCTCTGCTTTTCCGTTAAGTAGTAGACGCTTTCGTTACATCAGCACGCCCTGAAATACCTCGTCCAGACGGGATACAGGCTTAATATTGATTTTATATCCTTTGGTGTCGAGCCCTTTTAAATTATACTTCGAGATAAACATCTGCTTGAAACCCAGCTTTTCAGCTTCCGCAATGCGGGATTCGATACGACTCACGGCACGCACCTCTCCCCCCAGCCCGATCTCAGCCGCGAAAGCCACCGACGGCGGAATAGCAATGTCTTCGTAACTCGACACAATTGCCGCGCAAACGGCCAGATCGATAGCCGGATCTTCGACCCGTAACCCACCGGCAATGTTGAGGAATACGTCCTGCTGACCAAGCCGAAAGCCGCCACGCTTCTCCAGAACGGCTAGCAGCATATTCAGCCGTTTGGCGTCGAATCCGGTGCTGCTGCGCTGTGGCGTGCCATACGTAGCGACGCTTACCAGCGCCTGACTCTCGATCATCAGCGGCCGGTTACCTTCCAGCATTGACCCAATGGTAACGCCACTCAGGGCTTCGTCGCGCTGTGAGATCAGAATTTCGGACGGGTTCGTGACTTGCCGAAGCCCGCTACCAAGCATTTCGTAAATCCCCAGTTCATCGGTACTCCCGAAGCGGTTTTTGTTGGTCCGTAGAATTCGGTAAGTCGTATGGCGGTCACCTTCAAAGGTCAGTACGGTATCGACCATGTGTTCCAGCACTTTCGGACCAGCCAAGGTTCCCTCTTTGGTAATATGGCCAATCATAAACACAGGAATGCCACTTTCCTTGGCATACTTCATGAACTCGGCCGCGCATTCGCGGACCTGCGACACGCTCCCCGCCCCCGACTCCACCAACGACGACTGCATGGTTTGGATTGAGTCGATAATCAGGATTTCAGGTTCAAAATGTTCCGCTACCCGAAAGATATTCTGAGTAGATGTTTCGGTCATCACGTGGCAGTCGCTGGTCGGAGCATCCAGACGTTCGGCCCGCATCTTGATCTGCTGCTCACTTTCTTCGCCGGATACGTACAATACGCGCATACCCGTCAGGCTGAGGGCAATTTGCAGCAACAAGGTCGACTTTCCAATACCCGGCTCACCGCCGATCAAGACGAGTGATCCGGCCACAATACCGCCCCCTAACACCCGATTCAGTTCACTATCGACGGTATAAATTCGCGGTTGCTCTTCATAATTGATCGCGTGAAGCGCCTTGGGCTTAGCTGCTACCTTCAGACCACCCGGCCCGGACGACGGGCTACGCCAGCCGCCTTTCTCGGGCTCGTCTTTCTGAACGACTTCTTCAACAATACTATTCCATTCGCCACACGATGGGCAGCGGCCCATCCACTTTCCGGACTGGTGACCACAATTTTGACAAAAAAAAGTAGTTTTTAACTTGGCCATTTGATGCTATATGACTTGTCGGCAAACCGCCTTGACGCTATTATTCAGAGTAAAGCTGTAGGATCAATTAAACCCTCAGGGCAAGAGGCAATCCAATCGCCAGACATCGCTTCAGCGACTCATCTTACATGGGTTATTCGGTACTTATAGAACGCCGTTCGCTCGAAATAAGTTGGTGTTCCGTACCGTCCATGCTCAAATATCGTTTACTAAATCGTTTACTAAGAAGTACATCATTCTACCAACAACAATGAAAAAAATCCTGCTTTTCGCATCTCTCACATTGCTACCTGCCCTGTCGTTTGCTCAGGGAGGTTTTCAAATCGGTATTAAGGGAGGAGTTAATCTTTCTAAGCTTAGCTTTGGCAATTTCATCAATACAAGCGCTAATCCCAATGGCTCACCAAACGTAAGTGTTGATGGGCAGACCTTTCGTAATAACCTGAGTGACAGCTTCAATAGTAAAACGGGTACGTCATTTGGTATTTATACGCGCTTTGGTAAGAACCTCTTCATTCAGCCCGAATTACTGTACTCGACACGGGCGGGCCAGTTTGGGGTTATTCGGAATGGACAAACGGAAACGGTCACGGTTAAAACCACCAGTTTCGATGTGCCGCTCCTGCTGG
The DNA here is from genome assembly GCF_054776575.1 of Spirosoma humi. Classification (NCBI taxonomy): domain Bacteria; kingdom Pseudomonadati; phylum Bacteroidota; class Cytophagia; order Cytophagales; family Cytophagaceae; genus Spirosoma; species Spirosoma humi. The sequence continues at coordinate 1,709,893 of NZ_BAAHBR010000008.1, read as the reverse complement.
GGATCAAAGGCGGCCCGATTCGGGTTATGGCTGGACCGGTCATTTCGTTCCGGATCGACGATAACCAGAAATTGGGGCAAGCCCTGAGCCAATACACAAGTGGCAGCTTAAACGATGCCTGGGCTAAAGCTTACTACGGATACCAGGTAGGCGGAGGTCTCGATCTTGGCTCTTTTGGCCTCGACGTTCGCTATGAAGGAAACATCTCCGATATCGCTCAGATTGAAGATAATCAGGGTAAATTCAGCCAACGCCTGAAATCATGGCAGGTTACGCTGGCTTACCGGCTGTTTTAACAAGCCGTACGTTTTAGAAAGCTACGCGATAAATAAGGGGCTGATATGCTATGTAAAACCAGCACGTCAGCCCCTTTCGTATAAGCTATTCATGGAATTCTAGTTCAACAGTTTGAGCCAGTACTGGGCCAGTCGTTGCGTGATATCTTTCATACGCCGACGAGAAATCGCCACCTCCCGGCCATCGGCCATCCGCACCTGCCGTTCACGATTGAAAATGTTCCGCTGAACGTAGGCCAGGTTAACGATGTATGATTTGTGAATACGCAGAAAGAGTGAGCCATCCAGCGTTTTCTCAAATTCTTTCAGAGTCTTCGATACCAGATACCGTTTCCGATCGCGGGTGTACAGGAACGTGTAGTTCCCTTCTCCCTGTAAACACAGGACATCATCGACTGAAATGAAAATTGTACGATTAAGGTACGGTAACGCAATACGTTGTGTACCACGCTGATAAGACGTTGGAAATTGTGGGACGACGGCTAAGGGTTGTGCAGAGGAGAAAATAGAAGCTTCCATAGTGGAGAATAGTTTTGGTTCGGCGTTTATGATGAAACAAAACTACCCGATGGGGGCTGGTTCAAAAAAAATAGTCTGATTGGCAAGGGCTACCAAATAACGGTAACCAATTGCTAATCAGACTATTGCACTAGATATGGTGCGTAGCATCGGGGGAATTTACCCAGCCTTTTGCGTAAAACTACGTAGTGGCAATATGCATTATTTACGGCCACTTTTCGAGTAAAACCCAGTTAGGCAAATTAACTAACAGCAACGGGACGGAAGTCGCGGATACGATCAACGAATACCTGCGCCCGCCGACGGGAGATTTTCACTTGCTGACCATCGGTCAATTCAAGTTCACCTTCTTTCTTAATAAAAAACTTACGAACAAAACCTAGATTTACAATACAGGATTTGTGCACCCGAACGAACGCCTGCCCATCAAGTAATGTTTCGTATTCTTTTAATGTACGGGAAACTAACATTTTAGTCCCGTCCTTCAAAAAGAAATTCGTGTAATTGCCACAACCTTCCAGACGAACAATTTCATCGACAGATACGGTACGTTTCCGATCATAAAATGGAATGAGAAGTTTTTGGAGACAGGTTGAATCGGCAATTTTTTCCACACTATTGTGGAAAGGTCTGGACAAACTATCAAAGAGGGAGTCGTTAACGAATGCGTTCATAGTCGTTCTATAAGATGATTGTGTATTAATAGTTAGAGGCTGACATTCAGATACTTATTGCACTATTTCGAGATTCGAAACGGCTCCCTATATCCTCCGCCGTATACCATACAGTTACAACAATCAGACCTACTTGGGGAAAATGGACGACAAAGGGAAAACTTACGTCACCTAATCCCTTATCAATCAGCCATCGTTTACCGATTAATCAACAAATTATAAGCTCATTTCAGGTACCCTTATACGTTTACGGGTGTCAAGCGCCGGGTAATAACGACCCCAACTGGCTTAACTCCACTCTAGAGGCCCTACGCTCTCCTGAGTTTTGCTTACCTTTGTTAAAGCAAGTAGTGAAACACGTAGCGTATGCTGGATAAAGTAAAAGACCTACACCAGGAAATTAAGCAATTCGACATCAACACGCCGGAGCAACTAGAGTTGTTCCGGATGAAGTTTATCAGCCGTAAAGGGGTTATTACGGAGCTGTTCGAAGGTCTGAAAAGCGTTCCGCAGGCGGATCGGCGGGCGGTTGGGCAGGAGCTAAACGGCCTTAAAAACCTCGCCCAGGAACGATTTGAAACATCTAGTCAACTGGTTGATGAGCAACGGGCCTCAGCGAACAGCGCCCCTCCCGTTGATTTAACCCTGCCAACTATACCGAACCTAACGGGTACACAGCACCCATTGAGCCTGGTTCGGCAGCGAATTATTCAGATTTTCGAACGAATCGGCTTCAACGTAGCCGATGGGCCCGAGATTGAATCGGACTGGTACAACTTTGGCGCGCTCAATTTTCCCGACAATCACCCGGCCCGCGATATGCAGGACACGTTCTTTGTCGAGAAAACCTCGGAAGGGGCGTCATCCGATATGTTGCTGCGTACCCATACGTCCAACGTACAGATCAGGTTGATGGAGCGGCAGAAACCGCCTATCCGATCCATTATGCCGGGGCGGGTATATCGCAATGAAACCATTTCGGCGCGGGCGCACTGCATGTTCCACCAGGTGGAAGGCATTTATATCGACCGAAACGTAGGTTTTAAAGACCTGAAAGATACGCTCTATCATTTCGTAAAGGAGATGTTCGAACCCGGAACGCAGATTCGTTTCCGGCCCTCCTACTTTCCGTTTACCGAACCGAGTGCCGAGATTGACATATCCTGTCAAATCTGCGGAGGTAAAGGCTGTAATATTTGTAAGCATTCGGGCTGGGTCGAAATTGCCGGTTCGGGTATGGTTGATCCACAGGTGATTGCCAACTGCGGCATTGATCCGGAAGAGTATACAGGCTTTGCCTTCGGAATGGGCATCGAACGCATCACGCAGTTGAAATACGTCGTGAACGACCTGCGGCTCTATACCGAAAACGACGTGCGCTTCCTGCGCCAGTTCGAAGGACTTTAACTTAATTTTGAATGAGCGAATGACTGAGTGATTGAATAGCTGGCGCAAACGCTTATTCAATCACTCAGTCATTCGCTCATTCGCTCATTCTAGTATGTCTCCCATTCGCCTTTCTGATTTAGCCTTTACGCTCGAAGCCGTTGTAGACGAAGCATTCGGCCAGAAAGCCGTATGGGTTGTGGCCGAAACCAGCGATATAAAAAATTATCCTGATCGGGGCTACTGCTTTCTGACATTAGTTGAGCGGGATGCCACGGGCGCGTCGGGCCGGGAAACACTGGCCAAACTCGATGCCGCTATCTGGCGGAAGAATTACCACGCGATCAGCGATTTCGAGCGGGCAACAGGCGTAGCGTTTGCCCGAAATATTCAACTGCTGCTGCTGGTATCGGTAGGCTTTAGCCCCGTATATGGCTTGCGGCTCGAAATTCTGAAAATCGACCCCTCCTATACGCTGGGCAATCTCGAACGGGAACGGCAAACGGTACTCGATACGCTGGTTAAGAATCACCCCGATTTGGTTTGGCTCGAAGCCGGGCAGTATATAACCGCCAATCAGCTCCTTCCCCGTCCGGCCGTTATCCAGCGGGTAGCGCTTATTACGGCTCCCAACTCGGATGGCTGGCGCGATTTCCGCCATGAGCTTGCTCAGAATCCATTTGGCTACGATTTTGTCATTGACGAATACCTGACGCAAGTGCAGGGACAGGGGGCCGAGCGGGCTATTTGTGGTCAGCTGGCTCGTATCGACAGCAGTGGTATACCGTACGATGCCGTTGTTATTGTGCGTGGGGGTGGCTCACAACTGGATTTTGGTTCGTTCGACACGTATCTGATGGGGCAGACAGTGGCGGGATTTACCATTCCGATTCTGGCGGGTATCGGTCACGAACGCAACGTAAGCATCACCGATTTACTTTGTCACCAGAGCGTAAAAACGCCCACCAAAGCCGCTGGCTTTTTGATCGACCATAATCGCCAATTTGAAGAAACCTGCCTTCAGTTGCGCGACCGTTTACGCGTGATTGCCCGCGATACGCTGCAGACAGCCCGCGAGGAACTGGACCGTGAAACAGAGCGCCTTCGGTTCGTTTCGCAGACTTATTTTCGCGAATGCCATACGAACCTTACCGAGAAAGCGGTTACCTTACGGCACCTCGACCCATCCAATGTACTCCGTCGCGGTTATGCGCTATTGCTTCGTAATGGCCGAATTTTAACTCAATCAGCGGATGTTCAACCTGGCGAAACGCTTGAGGTGCAGATGCGTGACGGACTGATCACGACTAAAGTTATAGGTTTGTAGAAAGTGCTTACGCGCTTCCATGAACCTTGACGGGTGGCTTTGCTGTAGCTGGCTGCCCTTTCATTTTTTATCTGACGAGAACGAATGACATACCAGGAAGCGTACGACCAGCTTAGCACGCTGGTTTATGAAATTGAAAATGAGGAAGTACCGCTCGATGAGCTACCCGAAAAAATTCGGCTGGCGACTGACTTGATCACCTTTTGTCAGGATCGGCTCCGGGCGGTTGAAACGGAATATCAGGAAGTTATCGAACGACTGCCCAAGCGCTGACATGCGGAATTTATTAATGGCCTATGTGTAACCTTTGCCAAACCTTGCCTAATTTTAACCCCAGGGTCAATATATTAAGGTGCTCAGCGTCGTTTTAGGCTATGAGGTAGTAGACAGCACCATTTTTTGCCTGATCGAGCCGTTATTCTATGAATTTATTTGCCAACCTAACTACTGTTTTCAATCCGGAGGTTTTGTCGCGTATTGCCGATTACATCGACGAGCCAATCGAAAAGACCAGCAAAGCCGTCGATGGCCTTGTGTATACAATTATGGGCGGGCTGATGAAACGCACAACGAGTGAAATTGGCGTCAATCAGTTATATAACCATATTCAGAAGGGCCGTTATGATGGCGCTTCTCTCGAGAACCTGCTCACCGTTCTTCGGGACCCCGCTTATACCAATACGCTTATTACGCAGGGCAATGATGTCATCAGCCACTTACTGCCTGCTATGAAAAGCTCGATTGGCAGCATGATTTCGAGCTATGCCGGTATCCGTAATTCGTCGGCTATTTCGCTGTTGGGCCTCACAACCACCCTGGTTCTGCATGTGCTTGGCAAACAAGTGAAAGATCAAAAACTAGATGCCGATGGCTTGGCGGCTGCCCTTTTTGCTGAACGGGAAACGCTGGTCAGTAAAGTTCCTGAAGAATTTATGCCCCGGCTGGTCGAGAAAGTTGGGCTTCAGCAGATCGTAGCCGGGCTGGCAGCACCCGCCCGGCGTGTTGCCGTCGAATCATCGGGCCGGACAGTTTCTACCGCTACCCGTCCGGCAGTTAGTTATGATCTTACTGACGATTCGGATAACGATAGTGGGGCATTGACCAAATGGGGCGTTGGGGCCCTCATCGCCGTAGCGCTTGCGTTTGGAGGGTATTACCTGTATCAAAATACGCAGAAATATTCAAACGACGGACAAGAATTAACCGACGCTGCGTCTGTGTCGAGCGACACGATTCAAGCCGATACCGTAACCCGATCACTTGCGGTGCCGAAGGAGCCCGTTGCCAAAACAGCCCCAAAAGCAACGTCAGCCGTTTCCGCTTCCCTTTCGGCCGCGCCAGGTAGCACAAGTCTTGCAGCGGCTACTGGCACTGGTAGTCTGGCACAGGAAATGACGCCCTACCTGAGTAATCCGGCCTTACCCAAAGGGCGGGTGTTTCCTTTATCGGGTGTTGCTTTCCAGCCAGGGTCTTTGTCAATGACCCCCGGCTCGCAGGCAACCATCACAGAATTGGCTACCTTATTAAAAACGTATCCTCAGTTGCAGGTATTGCTGGTTGGTTATGCAAACGATGCGCAGGGCGGTTTCACCAATAAAAGCCTATCGTTCAAACGGGTCAATATCTTAAAGCAGCAGCTTGTAACATCCGGTATCAATTTCCAGCGCATCGACGCTATCGGGCGGGGAACAGGCGTTGCAAAAAATGATACGACAGGACCACCCAAACCGACATTGCGTAAAATTATGTTGAAGGTCGTTTCGAAATAGACGATACAAGACAACAAAAACGGCTTCTCTGGCAACGGTGGAGCCGTTTTTATTAGGATGCCTTTCCGGGAAACTTACTAAACACTTTACCCACCGCTTCATTGATCTGGTCGGGCGTCACGCCTTTCTTACTCAATATACTCGATACGGCAGCATCCCATAACAGATTCTCCCGGCGCGCATCAACGATGTGTAAACTGAGCGTTCCTTCCCGATACGTACCAACCGGAACGTCCTGACTTTGCCAGTGATACCGGCGCTGCCCAATGTAGCGCGGGGCTTCGTAAATGGTGGTTGGACGCGTCTGCGTTTTTTCGTTGACAACTGTACCGATATTCACCAGTAGATCTGGCTGGCCTGACGCAGAACCACCCACTTGCCGAAACCCTCGATTAATCATTTCCGCAGCGACAGCCCGCTTTACTTGCTCCATCGTTGCCTGATAAGTGGTGCCGGGGCTTGGGTCAATCCGATTGGTATCCACAAAGGCGAACGTTCGGTACGTCGACCAGTTTGCGGAACTATCCCGTTCATTTTTGACAATCCGGTAACTGGAGCAACCTGCTGCTACTCCCATAAATAGAATAAGAAGACTAACGACTGTTTTCATAACGTCTCAATTTGTAGCGTATGAACGTATTGTAAGCCCATTTTGTGTCAAAAATTTAGACGCTGGCCCACGCCCAAACGGTTGATCATCGAAACAACTTGCGACGGTTGCAGTTCCATAAGGGTGCGTAAACTCCACTAACTAATTACACGTATGAATCCAGAAACAGGAAAAACTGCTCTTATAACGGGGGCTTCCAGCGGAATCGGTCAGGAATTGGCCAAACTCTTTGCACAGGATGGCTACAATCTAATTTTAGTAGGTCGTAGTGACGATAAACTGGATCGACTGGGCGAAGTATTCAAAAGTAATTATGGTACTCAGCACGTTACGGTCATTCATAAAGACCTGGCCCAGGAAGATGCCGCTCAGGACGTCTATGACCAGATAAAAGCCAAAGGCATTACGGTCGATGTCCTGGTCAATGATGCGGGTGTTGGCTTATATGGCCTGTTTGCCACGGATACGGACTGGGAGCGCGAGAAGTCAATGATTCACCTTAACGTGCTGTCGTTAACCCAAATGACGAAGCTGTTCCTGTATGACATGCTGGCTCGTAATGAAGGTAAAATTCTGAATTTGGCTTCCCTACTGTCCATCACGCCTACCCCGTTAATGGCGGTCTATGCAGGCACAAAAGCCTACGTATACAACTTCACCCAGTCGCTGGTAAACGAACTGAAAGATACCAATGTGACGATTACGGCGCTTCTGCCCAATGCGACAGATACCGATTTCTTCAACAAAGCCGACGCCGAGAATACGAAAGTAACCGACGAATTGCAGGATCCCGTTATGGTTGCCAAGGCAGGTTACGATGCGCTCATGGCGGGCAAGCCCAAAATAGTGCCTGGTGGCTTCAAGAATAAATCGTACGAAGTTATGGCCTATGTGGCCCCTCAGGAAACGCTGGCCGCGCTGATGCGCGACAAGATGTCGCAAAAACCTGAGCCCGAAGAAAAAGAAGCATCTATTTCCTTAGCCTGGGGCATTGGGTTCGGCATTGCAGTCATTGCCGGCATTGCCCTGACAATTGGCTACAAAAACACCAGCGACTTTCAGAAAGCCCGCTATCGGTATAAAGCCAAATCATTAGGCGACTCTTTGTCGGATACGCTGTCCTCGGCCTTAAATACAGCCGTGAGTAGCGTTGTTGATGCGTATCAGACGACGAAAGAGAAAGCGCAGAAATTGGCGGACAAGGAAGAGAAAGTACAGGAAGAAGTAGTTGCCTAAACCAGCTAGCCGCACCCGTAAGCATTACGAATGCTTACGGGTGCGAATCACTCCCGCTCAAATATTATGAAAAACTCATCGTTTTGGCGTATTGCAACGGCCGTCTTCGCCGTGGGCAGCATACTTTACACGACGGCATCCAGCAGCCGCTCCCGGCGACAGAGCAGAGAGCGTCATGAAGCCGGTCTGGGAGGTTCTGAATATGAATACGATGTACCGATCGAATATGAAAATGTGTTTGAGAAAAACATGATCGTTCCGGCAGGTTGGTCGTTCGGTGTTGTGTGGTCTACAATCTATTCCGGCCTGGGAGCGCTGATGGTTCATCAGGCATTGCACTCGCAAGAATATAACCCGCGTTATACGAAGGCGTTACCCTGGTGGTGGACGAGCTGGACACTCAATGCTATTTTTGGCCGCTTCTTCTCGCAGAACGATCCGCGAAGCATTGTCATTTCCGATCTTGTTACGAAGTTCAATTTACCGGCAGCTCTGGCCTTGCACCAGAGTCTGGAAATTGGCCAAACAGACGTACCCGCTCCCGAAAAGTATCTTCGTATTCCCGTAAGTCTTTACGCTGGCTGGTTAACTACGGCCACGGTAGTAGGCACCCCTAATACACTACTGACGGTTAATGCCTGGGAGCCAGACGAAGAACGGGACCAACCCATATCTGCCGGTATTCTGATAGCGACGGCTGGCGCGGGTTACCTGATTGCCCGTCGGCTCAACGATCCTTGGTACATGCTGCCATTCGTGGCCGGATTCGGTGGTATTGCGACACGTCAGCTGAAGAAGGAGCCGGTTGTTGGCTGGACAGGTGCTCTTTTGGCGGCTGCCTACGCAGGCTTGCTTGCCTACTGGCTACCCAAAGGTAAATTTCACGAATACGAGCGAATCATCGTCCACGATACCGAAGTAGAGGTGCTGGCCGACCCCGTCGAAACCTGGGAACCGCACAAAACGGCCATTGCCAGAGAACGAATGAAACCCATTGAGGCCGAAGGGCTTGATTAGCTCATCAAAGCCGCTTTACGATTGTAGGGCGGTTTTTTTTATGAGCTAGTTGCTATGATTCATAAGGCCGGGTACTGTCCGAACAGGGACAGGATAAGGCATATACAATTCCTCACTAAAAATATGTCCCATTTTGAGCAATTAATAAGACATTATGGCCTAAAAAACAGGGCTACAGTGCTTTTATACGCCAAAATGTCCGAAAAAACAGCCCGGCCCGCGATTTGTTAGTATACTGTCGTCAAGTAAACTACCCTATACCATCATGGACTTCAAGAATTACACCATAAAAGCACAGGAGGTCGTGCAGAAGGCATCGGAGATCGCCCTGGGCAACGGCCAGCAGGGGATCGAAACCGGTCATTTGCTACAGGCAATTCTGTCGGAAGATGAGAACGTTATTGGTTTCGTCGCCAAAAAAGCGGGAATCAATTTAAAAAATACCAGCGGTGCTCTGGACGCTATCCTGACCACCTACCCCAAGGTTTCGGGCGGAAATGCTAGTGTCTATCTGTCGAATGACACGACTGCGGCCCTCGCTAAAGCCAGTAGTTATACCAAAGAATTCGGCGACGAATTTGTGAGCGTAGAGCTTATGTTTTTGGGACTAATGGCCGGTAAAGACCAAATTGCAACGTTATTGAAAGATGCCGGTTTCAATGAGAAACAAACGAAAGCGGCTATCAACGAACTTAGAAAAGGAAATTCGGTGAAAGATCAGAACGCAGAAGCTAAATATCAATCGCTGGAACGGTTCAGCATCAACCTGAACGAACGAGCCAGAACCGGTAAGATTGACCCGGTCATTGGCCGTGATGAAGAAATTCGGCGGGTGCTGCAAATTTTGAGCCGCCGGACCAAAAATAATCCCATCCTGCTGGGCGAGCCCGGCGTTGGTAAAACGGCCATCGTTGAAGGGCTGGCCCAACGAATCGTGTCGGGTGACGTTCCGGAAAACCTGAAAACCAAAACTATCGTCTCGCTCGATATGGGTCTGCTCATTGCCGGGGCCAAATACAAAGGCGAGTTTGAAGAACGGCTGAAGGCTGTTATCAAGGAAGTTACGGATTCGGATGGGCAGATTATTCTGTTCATCGACGAGATTCACACGCTCATTGGGGCGGGTGCCGGTGGTGAAGGGGCTATGGACGCAGCAAACCTGCTGAAACCAGCCCTGTCGCGTGGTGAATTGCATACCATTGGTGCCACCACGCTGAAAGAGTACCAGAAATACATCGAGAAAGATAAGGCGCTCGAACGCCGGTTCCAGGCCGTGATGGTTGATGAACCGGACATGACTGATGCCATTTCGATTCTGCGCGGTATCAAAGAAAAATACGAACTGCACCACGGCGTTCGGATTAAAGACGATGCGGTCATTGCCGCCGTTGAGCTTTCGACACGGTACATAAGCGATCGTTTTCTTCCCGACAAAGCCATTGACCTGATGGATGAAGCGGCCGCCAAGCTGCGCCTGGAAATGGATTCGGTTCCTGAAGAACTCGATGAACTGAACCGCCGGATCATGCAGTTGGAAATTGAACGCGAGGCCATTCGGCGTGAGAACGACAAGGAAAAAGAAACGCTGCTCAACAAGCAGATCGAAGATCTCAGCGAACAACGTAACGACCTGAAAGCCAAATGGGAATCGGAAAAAGAATCGGTCAACGAAGGCCGGACGCTGAAAGAGCAACTCGATCAGCTTCGTTTTGAAGCCGACCAGGCCGAACGCTCCGGCGATTATGGTAAAGTTGCCGAAATTCGCTATGGTCGTATACCGGAAATTGAAGCGAAGCTTAATGCACTCGCCAAAGAAGGAACTGGGCAGGAGAATTCTGAGCGAATGATGCAGGAAGAAGTTAGCGCCGATGACATTGCCGAAGTAGTTGCGAAATGGACAGGCATTCCGGTATCGAAAATGCTGCAAAGCGACCGCGAAAAACTGCTCAACCTGGAAAAAGAGCTGGGCAAACGCGTAGCAGGTCAGGCAGAAGCCATTGAGGTAGTAGCCGATGCTGTTCGCCGGAGCCGGGCCGGTATGCAGGACCCCAAACGGCCGATCGGCTCGTTTATCTTCCTCGGCACCACGGGTGTTGGTAAAACCGAAGTTGCCCGGACGCTGGCCGAATACCTGTTCAACGATGAGAATGCGCTGGTACGCATCGATATGTCGGAGTATCAGGAACGCCACGCCGTGAGTCGCCTGATTGGTGCACCTCCGGGATACGTGGGCTACGACGAAGGTGGCCAGTTGACCGAAGCCGTCCGTCGGAAACCATACTCCGTTGTACTGCTCGATGAAATTGAAAAGGCACACCCCGATGTCTGGAACATTCTGCTGCAAGTGCTCGACGAAGGACGCCTAACGGACAACAAAGGCCGTGTAGCGAATTTCAAGAACACGATCATCATCATGACCTCGAACATTGGCAGTCACCTGATTCAGGAGAAGTTTACCGAAGATGAAGGCTGGAACCACTCGCTGGTACTGGACGAAGCGAAATCGGCCGTGATGGAATTGCTCAAACAAACCATACGACCCGAGTTCCTGAACCGGATCGACGAGATTGTGATGTTCGAGCCGCTGACGAAGGCCAACATCCGCAAGATTGTAGACATTCAGTTCCGTCAGATCAAGCAGCGTCTGAACGAAAACGGCGTTCAGCTCGATGCTACCGACGAAGTGCTGGACAAATTGGGCGAAGAAGGATTCGATCCGCAGTTTGGTGCCCGTCCGCTGAAGCGGGTATTACAACGCCGGGTACTCAATGAGCTGTCCAAGAGCATTCTGTCGGGCGAAGTCAAAAAAGACTCCGTTGTGCTGATGGAACTCAATAGTGACGGCGAGATCGCCTTTACTAATCTGGATGCGGAAATTGAACTGTAATTAATTAATAATGAAAAGCCCGGTTGCTGCGAAGTAACCGGGCTTTTTTGTTTACATCCATTTAGTAATCTGTAGCGTTTTTGACACTGAAAAGTGCAGCAATGAAAATGGAAACGCTGGTGCTTGTTAAGAAAGTAGTAGTTTAACCGATGAGTATCCATATAATCTGCCATAGAGATTTCAACGAATACTGAATCGTATATCGCAGCCAGCAAGCTATGCCAAAACACGAGTTTAAAGTGAATGACTGGGTAACGCTAGTCGATGAAGAGGCTATAAACGAGCAACAAGCCGTCAACCCCGATATTGACTGGCCTGTACCGGTCATTAGTCAATACGGGGAACGGGTTCACTGCTGGAACAGCAAACGGCGCGAATTTACCATTACCCTCAGCGCCACCGAAATTCGGAAGGTAGAACCACCCAACAGGTGAATACTGACTAGAATTAGGAGGAAGCCAGAATTGCTCAGCCAGTCGATATAAGGGTTGAACTTATGCATTATCCATCACGTTGACTCCTCATATTATTTAATGACTCAATAGTCATTAACTTAAAAAAGGAACGGATATGGCAAAGACAGACATTCTCATTGTTGGGGCTGGCCCCACCGGCTTGGTTCTGGCCTTATGGCTCACCAGGCAAGGACTTCGCGTCAGGATTATTGATAAGAGCAGTGGACCGGGTGAGACTTCGCGCGCTATGGCTGTTCAGGCCCGAACGCTTGAATTCTATCGTCAGCTCAACATGGCCGATGCGGTCGTAGCGGCTGGTTACAAAACCCCGGCTATGAACATGTGGGCACGCGGAAAGCGGAAAGCTCAGATCAAACTGGTTGATGCGGGCAATGATATCTCGCCCTATCCCTTTGTACTGGTCTATCCTCAGGATCGCCACGAGCGATTCTTAGTGGATCGGCTGCAGGCACTGGGAATCGAAGTCGAGCGACAGACCGAACTGGTCTTCTTCGAAGACAACGGAGATAAGGTTACCGCTCTCCTGAAGCATAAAGACGGACATGAAGAAACCTGCGAAGCACTATACCTGGCTGGCTGCGACGGCGCTCGCTCGCCGGTTCGTCACCAAATTGGCAGCGGGTTCGAGGGCGGCACCTACAAACAGTTATTCTATGTAGCCGACGTTTCAGCCAGCGGAATCGAGCCAGGCGGGGAAGCCCATATTGCTTTCGACAAATCTGAATTCGTCTTGATGATGTCCTATGGTCAGCCTGGTCAATACCGATTGATTGGCACTGTTCGTGACGAACGCGCCGAACACCCCGAAAACCTCACGTTCGAGGATGTTGGCCATGAGGCCATAAATGGCCTTCACGTCAAAATCAATAACGTGAACTGGTTCTCCACCTATCGGGTTCACCACCGCGTTACGGATCGTTTCCGCCAGGGCCGTGTCTTTTTGCTCGGCGATGCCGCACACGTACACAGCCCGGCTGGGGGCCAGGGTATGAATACGGGAATTCTGGACGCGATCAACCTAGCCTGGAAACTTACAGCCGTGGTGAAAGGGAAAGCGCCCGATAGTCTGCTCGACAGCTATGAGACAGAGCGTCAGGCATTCGCGCATAAGCTTGTCGAAACTACCGATCGCCTATTCACGTTTGCCACAGCCGAAGGCGGTTTTGCTGACTTTGTACGGACGCGCATAGCTCCCATCTTCGCCAGTATCGCGTATAAAATGGAAGACGTGCGGGAGTATATGTTCCGGGTCGTATCACAAACGACGCTGAATTACCACGAAAGTCCGTTGAGTGTCGGCAAAGCTGGTAGCGTTCAGGGCGGAGACCGGTTGCCCTGGGTACCGCTTCCGGGTGCAGACAATTATGAACCGCTCTCGACAATCGGGTGGCAGGTGCATGTCTATGGCGAACCTTCAGCGAATCTAAACGCCTGGTGCAATCAACATCAGCTCCCACTTCATCGTTTTGTCTGGCAGCCTGAGCACGAGAAAGCCGGACTGGCGAAAGACGCAGTCTATATATTGCGGCCTGACACCTACGTTGCTCTGGCGGACCCGAACGCATCGACAGCAACACTAGAGCGGTATTTTAATGAGCGCGGAATTAATCCAGATGCTTAAGGCTCATGGGGAGAACTAGACGTTATGGACAATAAACCTAAGTGGAATCGGCGTAAGGAGGCACGCCCAACCGAGATTATTGAAGCAGCCATGCAAGTGTTTATCGAACAGGGCTTTGCAGCTGCTAAACTGGACGATGTTGCCAAGCGTGCCGGCATCGTCAAAGGAACGTTGTATCGTTATTACGACACGAAAGAAGACCTGTTTCGGGCAGTCGTGCAGTTTGCGGTCGAGACCCACCTGCAAGCGATCGAACAGGTGGCCAGTGCTTTTCAGGGGTCACTTCGCGAACTCGTACCGACCCTGCTCATACGGGCAGCCGAGGGGATGGGCCAGAGCCATATCCCGGCTCTGGCCCGGCTGGTCATTAGCGAGAGCCGCAGCTTTCCTGACCTTGCCCGCATTTGGCACGACAATATTGTGGCTAAACTGCTTTCGCTGCTAACAAGTCTGATTACCGAAGCACAAGCCCGTGGCGAGGTCCAGTCCGGTGATCCAAAGGTTCACGCGTTCTCGATTGTCGGCCCGATAGTGATGGCGTTACTATTCCATGAGGTACTCGGTACAGCCAGTGACCATGCCCCGGACCTGGGCACCCTTGCCAGACAACATGCAGAAACGGTGCTACGGGGTCTGATGGTCGCGCCCGCTGACTCTTCGAATCCATAGGAAACTTCCGTAAAACCGAGCAAGAAGCGATTAACCCGTTAATCGCTTCTTAGCTGGTTACTTCGCTAACCCATCTCGCCGGGCACGATCGCGGACACGCTGAGCGCGACTCTGGCTATCGGGGTGAGTTGATACAATCGACGCTAGCTTGCCACTCTTCGCCCCGCCGTTCAGTTTGGCAAGTTTCTCAAACGACGTAGCCAGTGCCATCACATTATACCCATTACGCTTCAGGAAATCGTAGCTATAATCATCCGCTTCGGTTTCCTGCTGGCGACTGAATTTGGCACTCATTAAGTAGTCAGCCACATCGCCTAGCTGCGATTGAGCTATCTTTCCTATTGTCCCTGATCGTGAAGCGATCCCTGTGCGAACAGCCGACATTTGAAGGCCTCTCTTCATAGCATCTTTGGAGTCATGGTTGATCACGTGGCCAATTTCATGGCCCATAATCGCGAGTAATTCGTTATCGCTCATAATATCCATCAGCCCCTTGAAAACACGTACGCTTCCATCGGCGGTAGCAAAAGCGTTGACATCAGGCACTTTATACACTTTGTAATTGAGCGGCAAGCCGCCCATAGTCTGGTGGCGACTAACGATCTTGTTCAGACGTAATGTGTAGGGATCGTTGGCCGCAGCTACGGGGTTCTTAGCATCCATTTCCTTGATAGCCTGCCGCGATAGGTCGGCGACCTGAGCGTCAGAAACAGTAGCTGAGCTAACCGCCTGCATTAACGCCTGCATCAGGCTTGGGTTTGTATTTGTCTGAGCCTGGCTCGTGAAGGGTAGCCAGCTCATGGTAGTAATTAATAAGATGACACGTTTCATAAGCTGAGTTTTTGAGTGAATAAAGGGCTATTAATGGTAACAAATTCATTCTATAGACATGTCAAACGCCCAAAAGTTTATTATAAGGATAGAAACAGAGCGCGTTTGTAGTCTTACAAGGTACTATTGACGGCTAGCGATAACCTTACAAACTGCTTTTTCGTACTGATTTTCAGCCGGATTTGCCTAAAGCTAAATCGTTTGGCATTTTTGCTTCCGAAAACAATCGTTTTGTCGCAAATCCAATAACCAGATTAATACATGAAAGAGCAATCGCGGAGAAGCTTCGTAAAAAAGAGTGTTGCGGCCGGGTTAGGCGCCGGGCTTCCATCGGTTACAAGTGCCCCAAAGGAAATATTCGTCCACCATGTTCTGTTTTACTTAAAAAACGCTGGCAGTGAAGCCGATAAAGCCAAGCTGCTGGAGGGCCTGAATAAGCTGGCAAAATGCCCCACCATTAAAATGGTCAACATCGGTACACCCGCAGCGACGAACCGTGAGGTCATTGAGCGGTCTTATACCTACTCATGGCTGTGCTTTTTCGACAGCCCCGCCGATGAGGAAGCTTACCAGAAACACCCTATCCACGATGATTTCCGGAAGAACTACGCGTCACTCTGGGAAAAAGTGGTCATCTATGATTCGATTGGACCGAAGCGATAACCTGATTGTTGAATGGGTGCCCGCAGATTTTCCATTAGCCCCTGCGGGCATCCAATCGAACATCAAGTAGCCAGACCAGCCGTTTGCCCATCGGCAGTCGTGACGGCTGCCGGCTGAGCGGACCTGCCACGCGTTAGCGAAATAAGGGCTCCGGTCAGCACCAGTCCTGCCATCGTGAGGTAGGCATAGTGCATCCCCAAAAGTTGAGCGGCTGTGGCTTCGGGCGTTATTTCGTGCGCCAGTGCATACCGATTGCGGGTACTGTACCAAACGGCAGCGGCCAGCGCAATACCAACTACAAATCCCAGGTTGCGCATAAACGCAATCATGCTGCTGGCAATACCACGTTGTTCCAGCGGGGCCGCATTGAGGGCACTACTACTGTTGGGCGACTGAAATAAGCCAAAACCCAGACTCACCAGTGCACTTCGCCAGACCACGTCTTTCCAGTCCCAGCTGGCATCCAAAAACGAAAAGGCAAAATAGCCGCCTGCCGTCATCAACAAACCAAAACTTGATAACCACCGGGTGCTGACACGGCCAGACAGGTAGCCCCCCAACGGAGCAATAACACTGAGTGTCAACGGGCCCGCTAACAAAATCAGTCCCGCCCGCCCAGGATTTAAGGCTAGTATCTGCTGCAGAAAAAAAGGAATCACAAATAGGTTGCCCCCGGAGGCAATAAATCCGCAGAACGCGGCCAGAATAGCCGCCGTAAAAGGCCGGATACGGAACAGGTTGAGCCGTAACATAGGTTCGCTGACCCGCATTTCCCAGATTAAAAAAAGCACCAGCAGAATACCACCAATCGACAGCAGTCCGATAACAAGTGTATCATCCCAGCCATAACTAGGTTCCGGGCCGAAATCCAGCCCGGTAAGTAAGCTGACAACCCCTACCAGAAATAACCCCGCCCCAACCAGATCGAACCGTTGATTCGTTACTTTAGGACTTTCGGGCAGTATTGTCCAGGCCCGCCAGATGGCCAGCAAGCCAATGGGGACGTTTACGAAGAATATACTCGACCAGCCAAATTTGCCGAGCAAAAAGCCACCGATAACGGGTCCCGCGCTGGAACCAGCGGCTACAATGGAGCCCATCAGGCCTAAAGCCTGTCCCCGCTCCTGAGGAGCAAATGTATCACTGATTATGGCCGGACCCACGGCATAGATCATGGATGCGCCGATTCCCTGAAGCACCCGAAACCCCACCAGCGACCACAAGTTCCAGGCTAGCCCGCAAAGCAGCGATCCCAGCACAAACACGCAGAAACCGGTGATGTACAATTGCCGACGGCCGACCCAGTCCGACAGTTTACCCATAATAAGGAGCGTACTGGTCGTTGTCAGGAGATAACACAAGACGATCCACTCTACACTATCGCCAGCGCCCAGTTCCCGGCGGATAGTCGGCAGGGCAATGTTGACAATGCTACTGTCGAGCGTAGACATGAACGTACCAAACATGATCGTTCCCAGAATAATCCACTTGTTGGGCGCAGACGAAGCACTGGTTGAAACGGGCTGTACAGACACAGAGAAATCAGATTAATTCTGGAACGTAACTGGCTAAATAAGCGGGTTGTTCAGGATACAGACACGTTAATTCAGACTGAATGACGGCTTCGCTACCCAATTGCCCGCCGATTCCCTATCTTACTACGCCTATTCAACAATCTCGTTTCCCATACAACCTCATGAAAACATCCCGGCGTTCTTTTTTACACAAAACTACCCGAAATGGCCTGGCGCTCCTCTCAACAGGCAGTCTGACTGCCGAAGCCGTACTTGATTCCAAAACGGCGAACACTACCGCAGTACACCCGGCTACGACTCCGCTAAAACCCGATCATGTCGTTCGCTCCCTACCCGAGAATATGGTCTGGGGCTATTTCGGGGCAGATGTCCCGCCGGTGTACAAAGTGAAAGATGGCGATGTAGTTGAGATTCAAACCGTCAATCCGTCGGGTGTGAGCCGCACAAATCCGGAAGAGTTTTACACCAAAAATAACTTACCTCTCGACCAGCACGCGCAGGAAGTGATTGCCATTATGAAAAATGTGAAACCCGAGCCGTCGGGTATTCGCGGACATATGCTCACCGGCCCCATTTATATTGAGGGCGCCCAGCCCGGCGACAGTCTTGAAATCCGAATTCTCGATCTAACCTTTCCGGCGGGCTTTGGCGTCAATAGTGTCTGGCCGGGCGGAGGAGGCATTCCAGACGAAGTTAAAACCCGCGAAACATTTGTTTATCGGTATGACGCCAAACGAAAAACGGGCTCGCTGAAAGAAGGTGTCGATATTCCACTCAAGCCATTTATGGGTGTCATGGCCCTGTCACCTCCCGCCGACATGGGCCGCCAGAGTTCAATTCCACCCGGATTTTATGGGGGTAATCTGGATATCAAGCATTTAGTCAAAGGCACGACCTTATACCTCCCCGTCTCGGTACCGGGCGGGCTGTTCACAACCGGCGATGGACACGGCGCGCAGGGCAACGGTGAAGTGAGTGGCGTGGCTATAGAAACCGCCATCAACCTCACCGTCAAATTCATTGTTCACAAAGGTAAAACGCTGAAACAGCCTCGGGCCGAAACGCCAACCCACTTTATTGCCGTGGGTCTGGATAAAGATCTGAACAAGGCGATGAAAAATGCGCTCTCGGAAGCCTGCGCCTTTATAAAGGATGAACTGGGCTTTACGTTTAACGAAGCGCTGTCCATTGCCAGCACCGGTGTCGATTTTGAAGTTAGTCAGGTAGTGGATCAGACATTGGGCGTTCATGCCATGATCCCTAAGTCGATATTCACCAAGAAGAAATTTGCGTATTGGTCCTAGCGTAACGCGGACGTTTTGTCCGCGTTATTTGGCCACAACCTGTACCACGTACGTTCGAAGAGGTTGCCCGCTTCCGGCGGCATTCATTGGTTTAGCCGAGAAAATAACGTTTGCCGTACCCACCGTAACACCTTTTATCTGAAAAACCGTTGGGCTGGCCCCCGTACGTTTCAGTGTATCAACGGCTGGGGCGAGTTGCTGGCGGGACACTTCCACGACTTCCTGATTATCGGATGTGCCAATCAGCTCGACGGAGTTATCGCCACGGCTTGGGACCGAAATTTCTTTAATTTCGCCAACAGAAACCCGGAGCTTTTTCTGAGAGCCAGTACCTGGCTGGCTGCTTTTAGTACAGGCCAGAAGGCCCCCTGCCAGACCAATTACCCAAACAGATTGGGTCATCCGGCGGAGCCAGGTACGAGCTAATACGACAGGTGATAACGTCATTGGAGTATCCATGCCGGTATAACTCGCGGCCTACCCCAACGGTTTAAATCGAGTCAATTCTGATACGTTTCAGGGAGAGCCTGGGCCTTACTTTGCTTTTCGCTGATAGAAAACGAAGCCATTTTCTTCGCCGGTTTTTCGAACATCGGGCAACGAATCGAGCAGGGTTGGCTGTTCGCTGGCTTTGCGAATAAACAAAACATCTTTGTCTATTCGGCCCCGCAGAAGCCATTCGTCGTTATAGGAGTTGGGATTCGTCACTGGCGGTTTCCGGGTATAGAAATAAGGGCCATAACTATGGTATCCGAAGGTTCGTACGTAGACGTCCTGCCCCTGGGCGCGCTCAAAAAAACGCATGGCCGCATCCTGCGAAATGCCTTCGATACGGCCAATAAAAAACCAGAGTGTCAAGGTAATAAAGATGGCCATACCCCCGAAAAGCGTTACCGATGCACGAGCTGTCTCGCGCTGGTTGAACCAGATGATCGCCAGCACCAGAATGACCAACAGCCAGATACCCGGCAACACCTCCCAACCGGTCCAGTTCACCTTGGCATCCAGGTTGCCCTGGGTAAACGCATCCTGGTCGGCATACGATTTCACGATATCCATACGATGAGCCAGGATGGGCAGGCCAACAATGGCGGCTACATAAATACCGCCGACCACCAGCAAACCCGCCCGCATCCAGTTGTTGAACTGGATTTTGCGTTCTTCCAGTTGCATCAGCGTCAGCGCAGCAAAGTAGGTTAAGGGAAAATAACACAGGGACGAGTAGTGCACGATTTTCGACTGCACAATGCTGAACAGAACCAGCACAACCCAGAACAGGATGAGCATCCATTTTCGGAATTCCCGCTGGTAATTCCGCTCGATAAAAAGCGAACCGAAAGCTCGGATGCCAAAGATAGATGCCGGAAAACAGCCCACCAGCAGAATAATAACGTGATAGGCGGGAAAGCCGACATGGCCCGCATCGGGTGTACTGAACAGCCGAAACTGATAAGCCAGGAAGTTACGCATCAGCTCCGGGCCATGCAGAAAAATATCCAGCCCGTACCACGACAGCGATACAAAGGCCGCAGCCACTGAAAAAGCCAGAAATTGCAAGGGAGAAATAAACCAGCGAAAGCGGCTCAACATCCAGTAAACGAGCAGAACCAGACAGATAATCAGATAGGCTACCGGCCCTTTGGTCATAATTCCCAGGCCCAGTACCAGGCCACCGATCAGAATGTATGTCCACTCATTTTTGGGGACCGTCATCGCCCCCCCAAGGCGTTCCCGTTTCCAGGAGGCAAAGATCAGATTGACTAAACCACCAAAAATGAACAGGTTGAAAAATGGGTCGATAATGCCCGACCGGAAATACAGATGGGGCGTTACCGACCCCAAATAAGCCAGTGCCCACAACCAGCCAAACCGATGGCCATGTAATTTTTGGCCAAGGTTGTAGAGGTAAATCAAGGTGATGATACCACAAATGGCATTGGGTAGCCGCGCCGAAAATTCATTGATACCAAAGAGGTTCATCATAGCCGCCTGAAACCAGAAAAACAGCGGTGGTTTTTCGTAAAATGGCTTGAAATCTATGTGAACGTGCAGATAATCCCCCAGGGCAATCATTTCACGGGCGCACTCGGCAAAGTTGATTTCGTCCCAGTCGAACAGTCGGACGCCCCCCAGAAATGGGATAAAGAACAAGGCCCCTGTAACGAGCAGCACCAACGAATAAAAAAGTTTTTGATTCATTAAGGAAGTATAAAATGTCACTAATGAGCTCCTTTCCCTGGAAAAGAACGTGTAAAAATAGCCGAAAAAAGATTGCCGGGATTACCGATATTCGCGCCGACAAGTCAGTTTATGGTTTTTGGTATTCGTTGTCTCTCAACTCCGTGGCTTGTGTCCCCACGGGCCACTCCATCCGGATGGTAACGTTGGCTGACGCGAAATGGCCTGTGTCCCCACAGGCCAGGGAAACGTTACATACCGAATACCGTAAATCGCAACCGTTATAACCAGCAACCCCTTATGCTCGCTAATCATCGATTCACCAGTTTACCGGCTTATAATCAACTTCAAGCCCATTACGACAGTCTCAAAGATCAGCACATGCGCGATCTGTTCGCCCAGGACCCTGAACGTTTTAATACGTTCACGCGCCAGTTTGAAGACATACTCCTCGACTTCTCCAAAAACCGTATCACCGCCGAGACCCTCGGTTTACTGGAACAATTAGCTGAACAGGCGGGCCTGAAAGACGCCATCGGTAAGATGTTCTCGGGCGATAAAATCAACCGGACCGAAGACCGTGCCGTACTGCACATTGCCCTGCGGAATCGCTCCAACTCCCCTATTCTGGTCGATGGTAACGACGTGATGCCCGAGGTGAACGAAGTGCTGGCGCACATGAAATCGTTTACGGAACGGATCCGGTCGGGCGAGTGGAAAGGGTATACCGGTGAAGCCATTACCGATGTCGTAAACATTGGCATTGGTGGTTCAGACCTTGGCCCCGTTATGGTAACCGAAGCACTGAAACCTTATGCCGATGACAAAAAGCTGCGCGTTCATTTCGTTTCCAACGTTGATGGCGTACACATCTACGAAACGTTGCAGACCGTTCGTCCCGAAACAACGCTGTTCCTGATTGCCTCCAAAACCTTTACCACGCAGGAAACCATGACCAATGCACAAACGGCACGGCAGTGGTTTCTCGATTCGGCTAAGGATGAAGCGGCCATTGCCAAACATTTTGCGGCTCTGTCGACCAATAAGAAAGACGTTGAAAAATTCGGTATCGATCCCGACAATATGTTTGGCTTCTGGGATTGGGTGGGCGGCCGATATTCGCTTTGGTCAGCCATTGGGCTTTCCATTGCGCTGTATGTAGGCTTCGACAAATTCGAGGAGTTACTGGAGGGTGCTCATGCGATGGACGAGCATTTCCGCGACACACCCATTGATCAAAATATTCCCGCTATCCTGGCTTTGGTGGGTATTTGGTATAACAACTTTTTTGGCGCCCAAACCGAAGCCATCCTGCCTTACGATCAGTATATGCACCGCTTTGCGGCTTATTTCCAGCAGGGTGACATGGAAAGTAATGGCAAATCGGTTGACCGCGACGGAAATCCTGTCGATTATCAGACTGGGCCAATCATCTGGGGAGAGCCCGGCACCAACGGCCAGCACGCCTTTTACCAGCTGATTCACCAGGGAACGAAACTGATTCCATGCGATTTTCTAGCACCGGCCATCAGTCAGCGCCCCATCGGCGAACATCATAAAATTTTAATGGCTAATTATTTTGCCCAAACGGAAGCTCTGATGAACGGCAAAACAGAGCAGGAAGCAGCCGACGAATTACGTAAATCAGGCAAGGCCGAAGAGGAGATTCAGTTCCTGGCTCCGTTCAAAATGTTTTCGGGAAATCGACCAACGAATTCTATTTTATTCAAGAAATTAACCCCACGAACGCTTGGCAGTCTGATTGCCATGTACGAGCACAAAATCTTTGTCCAGGGCGTTATTTGGGATATTTTCAGCTTCGATCAATGGGGCGTCGAACTGGGCAAACAGTTAGCCAGCCGCATTCTGCCCGAGCTTCAGAACGATGCCCCTGTCAGCTCACATGATAGCTCGACAAACGGGCTGATGAACGCTTTCAAAGCGATGCGGACAGCGTAGGTATATGAAAGTATGACAGCCTATTTTTTTACTCGTTCGACAAATTAAAATTTTTCAAAAATTAGAATAGTTCAAAACATTGCTAAACGGCGGCCTGTTAATGGGGTGTAATGACAATTACATCCCATTGTTGTATAACTCAACGCAATAAAACAAAACGCTATGAAACGGCAATTTTCACTTTTGGCAGTATGCCTCTGTGGTATCGGCTTTGCAAACGCCCAAACCACAACCAATACCTACTCGACAACAGGTACAACCACGAACGCTTCGTATACATCGCCAGTAACGACCGACAGCACGAATTCGACCAATAACATGTCGAACTCGATGAACACGAACAGCTCAACGACAACGCCTAACACAACGTACTCGACCAACAGTACGCCAACGGACGTTACGACCACCACGACCACTGTCGATACAGATCGTCCGGAGCGTGTGAAAGCGACCAAAGACTACAAAAACTTTGTGTTCGGTATTTACGCTGGGTTGAACTCAACAAAACTTAAAGGCGAATCAACCGGTGGCGACATTTCGGGACGTTTGGGCTATCAGGCTGGTTTCTTTGTGCGGGGCGGTGGCCGGTTCTTCGGTCAATTAGGTGCAGAGTACTTTGCCTCTAGCTCGAACTATTTTACGAGAAATGACGGTCAGACAATCAGCCAGATTCAGGACCAAATCAACATCCAGTACATCCAAATCCCTGTGTATGTTGGTTACAAACTGCTTGAATCGGATCGTGGTATTTCGGCTATCCGGCTGCAAGTTGGGTTAGAGTATGCGAACCGGATTAATTCGAACAGCGGTCAGTTTAACCTGAGCAACTCGGAGATCAAGAGCGGTACCTTCAATGGTCTGGGCCAACTGGGCTTTGATATTGGTCCCCTGCTGATCGACCTTACTTACCATTATGGTTTGAGCGATTCAATCAAAAATCCAACTAACGGGAATGTAACGTCGACTGGTTTCAACGGTTCGTCACGCCGTATCCTGAGCGCAAGCGTTGGGTTTAAATTCTAATATCACGTAGTGAATTAATTAAGGCCGCCTTCCAACGAGGGCGGCTTTTTTATACCGTCAGCACCCCAAGATATCATTTATTCCCCCAAACATTCCCCATCTGTGGGCGGTTGTAGGAATAAATACTCAACGTGTCACACTATGAAAACATTGACTAAAACAGTTCTTCTGGCAGCAGGCGTATGCAGTACGAGCCTTGTATTCGCCCAACAAAATTCGTATGACGACCGCTATGATCGGTACGAACGCAATGATCGCTCGTACCGGCGCGATGAGCGCAGAGATGACCGACGCATGGAAGAGCGGCTCGACGAGCGCCGGGAATATAACCGTCGGGAGCAAGAAGAACCTCGGTACAATAATCGGTACGAAGAACGGCGGGGCGACAGTCGGCGAGATGACCGCATGTATGACGAAGCCGATTTGAGCAAAGCGTACGACGAAGGGTTTGAAGATGGACAGCGCAATCAAATCGTCAGCGAGCGGCAGGAGCGTCGTGAGAACTACAAGCATTTTACCTTTGGCGTATATGGCGGAGCTAACTCAACCCGCTTTGAAGGTGAGACTACCTCGGGACAGGGGTTGACAGGACGGCTAGGTTACCAGCTTGGCTTTCTGGTACGGGCCGGTGGCCGGGTTTATGGCCAGATTGGCGCAGAATACTTAACGTCGAGTTCGCAATTTTACAAAGCAGGTGACGGCCAGGCCGCCAACGCGGGTGAAATCATCGGCAACATTGACCAGCGCTACCTGCATATACCAGCTTACATTGGTGTAAAACTGGCGCAGTCAGATCGTGGCGTATCGGGTATTCGGCTGGCGGTAGGTGCTGAATACGCAACACCATTGAGCACGGACAAAAACGACTTTAACCTGGGTAATGCTGATTTTCAGGCAGCTACGGTAAACGGTCTGGCTAACCTAGGGTTCGATGCAGGCCCAATCACACTGGATTTCGTCTACCACTACGGATTTGCTGACGTGATCACCAGTGGCAACAGCAAGCGCCGGATATTAGGGGTGAACCTGGGATTCAAATTCTAGGTGAATAAGCGTTTCAAGTTGCAAAAGTCGTAAGTCAAAGTAGGTATAGAAGTCGTAAGTTTGTCACGGGACCGTATGGTCTGTCTGACACCCGCGTCTTACTCCTGCTGCGACTTACGACTTTTTTGTATTACGTTATTTACAACCCGTTCTTATGAATACCCTCTTCCCTATTTTTGTCAAGGCTGAAAACCTGCACGTGCTCATTGTGGGTGGAGGGTATGTTGGGCTGGAAAAGCTTGCAGCTCTGCTGGGTAATTCGCCGGAGGCCAACGTTACGCTGGTGGCGTCTGAAATTCGGAGCGAGATCCAGGATATAGCGCGGCAGTATCCGAAACTACACCTCATCCAGGAGTCCTATCACGCTATTTATCTTTCGGATAAAGACCTGGTTATTGTCGGCACCAATGATAAGGCGGTAAATCGGCAGGTGCAGGAAGACTGCAAAGCCAGACGAATTCTGGTCAAC
The DNA here is from genome assembly GCF_054776575.1 of Spirosoma humi. Taxonomy (NCBI): domain Bacteria; kingdom Pseudomonadati; phylum Bacteroidota; class Cytophagia; order Cytophagales; family Cytophagaceae; genus Spirosoma; species Spirosoma humi. Next base: position 1,684,400 of record NZ_BAAHBR010000008.1, on the reverse strand, counting down.
GTAGCGGACACACCCGATTTGTGCGATTTTTACCTGAGTTCGGTCGTAAAGAAAGGAGACCTGAAAATCGCCATATCCACCAACGGTAAATCGCCCACATTTGCCAAGCGGTTCCGGGAAGTTCTCGAAGACATTTTACCCGACAGTTTGCAGGAAACCCTGGACAACCTGACGGCCATCCGAAATCAACTTAAAGGTGATTTCGTGCAGAAAATGGAGAAACTAAACGAGATCACAAAGGTGTTGCGGTAGATATCAACGCACCACGGCCATGCACATCCTCGCCATATCAGGTAGTCTTCGGGCTGGCTCTACGAACACAGCGCTCCTACGCACTGCTGCCGAACTGGCTCCGGCTTCGGTAACCGTCACGCTATACGATGGACTGGATACTATTCCTGCTTTCAGCCCTGAACGTGATAAAGAAAACAAAACGGCGTCGATCGATGCACTCCGACAATTACTTCAAGACGCTGATGCTGTGCTTTTTTGTACCCCGGAGTATATTCACGGGATACCGGGTACGTTGAAAAATATGCTCGACTGGCTGGCTTCATCGGGTGAATTTGTTGACAAACCCGTTGGGATTATCAGTGCCGGGCCATCCGATACGGGTGGTTCACGGGCGCATGCCTCGCTGTCGTATACACTTGGAATTCTGACGGCTCAACTGCCTGAAAAAGCTTCGCTCATCGTGCCGTTCGTTAAAACAAAAATCGACGCCAGCGGTCACCTGACCGATCCCATCCTGATTCAGCAAATAAAGGATGTTGTTGAGGCCCTGATCGATGCAGTCCAGTCGAAACAACAGCCAGCCTGACGGCTATAGGGCTAGTTCGACCATAGGGTCCCAAAAACGGGTTTTAAACTCGACGACCCGATCATTATCGACCCGAACGCCTTCATCTTCGAGCAGTTGCTGCATAATAGTTGGTCCGCCGAAGAAGTGTTTTCCCGTTAACACGCCTACACTATTGACCACCCGGTGAGCGGGTACGTCGGGGTGGCTATGACTCCCATTCATGGCCCAGCCCACCATGCGGGCACCGGCCCGCAGGCTCAGGTAACGGGCAATCGTTCCATAGGTTGTCACACGGCCTTTGGGTATCAGGCGGACAACCTCATAGACTTCCTCAAAGTAATCACGTTGTTCGGGCATACACGGCCAGCTAGTTGTTCCGATCGGCAAAGTAAGCATACAGGCCGCACACAAGGAAAGCCTTGGGCTGAATCATCCTGACTATTTTTCGTTGATAGTCATTCGCCTTTAGCTTTCATGCCTGCGATCAACTCCCGGAATAAAACCGGCCACCAATCGATGTTTCCCCATCGTTTCCCAAAACGGACGATGACCGTTTCATGGAGCGGGCTGCAATAAATAAATTGCCCCTGATCGCCCAGCGCAAAAAAATCGGCTTCTTGGTGCGGGCCGTTATGGTACCCCCACCATAAATATTTGTAATAGCCTATCGGGCTGGATATCCACTGCCCAAGGGGTGGTTTGTTGCGGCTCAGGTACCGTTGATAATCGGCCGCTTCGTCGAATAGCGGTGTACTGGTGCTCTGCCTGATCCAGGCTTCCGGAATAATTTGCTGATTCTCAAACCGACCCTGATTTACGTAGAGCAAGCCAAGTCGGGCAAAATCGCGGGCAGTCGCGTTAAAGCCAGTATCCATTTTCGCAAAACCGGAACTACGGCTATCGATATTCCAGGAAGCTGGCCGCTCGGTTCCCATCCGGCTCCATAGTTTCTGCGCGCAATAATCGGGTACAGCCAGGCCCGTGGTGTTCTCCAGTAGGCGCCCCAGCAACAGCAAGTTGTAGGCATTGTAATGATAATAGCGGCCGGCCGGTTCGATGGATTCACAGTGAAGGAGCTGTTGACGTAAATCAGAACTGTACTGAATACGGGCCTCATCGCACCAGGGCATTCCACCTTCTCGGTACAAAAGACCGGAACTCATACAGAGTAAATGCCGGATTGTTAACGCCGGGCTGATGTGATTGGCTAGTTCGGGGAGTTGCGCCAAAACAGGGTTATCCAAACCGGGCAAAGCACCTTCGCTCAAGGCGATTCCTACCAGTGCCGATACTAATGCATGCGTGACCGCTAAGGATGTGACAACACTGGTAGCCGTGTAACCGTCGAAATAATTTTCATAGACCAGCTCGTTCTGATGAATGATCAGAAAGGAAGTTGTGCCCGACTGCCGCAGAAATGACTCCAGTGGCTGTTGGGATGACTTTTGCTGGTGCGTGATCGTTACCGGGCCTACTACCAAGGGCGAACCCGACACCAAAGGCATCAGCCGGTCCGGATTATTGGAAACCAGTTGTTTAGAAAAGCGCCGATGATCGTCGAGATTCGGTAGACTCCAGGCGATACACCGGTATATATACGATAGATTGGTGTCCATGTTCCTTATAACCCACCGACATTTTTTACATCCACTTCTCTTAAACGATTAGCTCCAAAATGCATACAAGATTATCTACAGTACATTCTCCTTAATCTATTAAAACTAAAATAGACGAACTTTATGACACCGTTTTATGAACGAAATATATTTAATGGTTAAAGATATATTCTTTTTTTTATCTGAATCTATGCGGATTTATAATTTTATCTGCCAAAGGGGGCTATCGGAAAATTTAGTACGGGCCTTATTGAATCGCTCAGTCTGGTTGCGTGAGGCTTCACGGCGTGTAGACGGTAAAGGCTATACGTTAAGTTTTACCTAACTTATGATCAGAACAGGCTTTTCTTCGAACCTGCCGGTGAACTAGTATCATTTTTTTATGTAGCGCAACGGCTCAATACTTGCTCGTATGCCCTGATTGTTCAGATCATACTTCTGAAAAACAACCAGGGCAATCAGAACAACTTACGGGCATAAAAAAAGAGGGCCGATTTATCTGGAAGCTGCCTGTCAGTTTGCAGATAAATCGGCCCTCTTTTTTCGGCTGACTATGTGGGCAGCGTAACCCGTTAAATGTCACTTTTCTCTTCGATCGCTTTCGATAAGCGGCCATACCATTCTTCACCGTAGGCCCGCACAAGCGCTTCCCGGACAAATTTGTAAATGGGCACATTCAGTTGTTCACCCAGGCCACAGGCAGGACTACAAATTGGCCAGCGATCATAGTTCAAGGCATGGAATGACTCGTATTTTGTGACACGAATCGGATACAAATGGCAGGAGATGGGCTTTTTCCAATCGACCTTTCCATCATTGTAGGCTTCTTCGATGCCGCACTTGAGAATACCGCGATTATCCCAGGTCGCATACACGCACTCCCGTCCAGCTACGGTTGTGGTTACAAAACCACCGGTTTCGTCGGATTCGTAGCCCCCTCTCTGTTCAATAACCCGAATCCCTTCCGGTGATAAATAGGGCTTTACATCTTCATAAATTCGATCCAGAATAGCGGGTTCGTCGCCTTCCAGGGGCGCGCCCATATCGCCTTCAACGCAACAAGCGCCTTTGCATTTATCTAAGTTACACACAAAGAATTTTTCGGCGACGTCGTCGCTGATGCAGGTATTGTCAATCAGTATCATGTATGTAAAGATACGGGTTGGCTGACAAATTTTTGTAATAACCCCTGCCAATAAAAAAAGCTGTCCCGCTCTGGGACAGCTTTTTTCGAAAAGAGTCATTCAAGCCTTTAAGGTTTCATAATCTTAATTTTCTGCCCCACTTTGACACCGGCATCCGTCAGGTTATTCCAGGTCTGTATCTGCTCGATAGAGACCCCGTAGATTTGCGAAATCCGGAACATGGTTTCACCTTTTGCCACGGTATGATAAGTAACGGCCGACTCAGGTGCCGTGGTTGTTTTGGCCATCACCGATGCCGATGGTTTCACCAGCCGACCGCCGGGGGTGAGTTTCACGGCTAGTTTTTTTCCAACTTCGAGTTTATCGGCGGTGGTCAGATCATTGATGGCAAGCAGCTCATCAACCGTCAAGCCATAGAGTTTGGAAATACTGTAGTACGTCTGGCCTGGTTCTACGGTGTGCGTTGCCGCCGACCGGTTCACAGCAGCAGCCGTCGATGGACGGGTTGAAACCGATTCCGACACCTCTTTGGTTTCCGTTCTGGTTACAGCGGGGGCTTCCGGGCGAGTTTCCGTTCTGGTCACGACGGGGGGAGCCGGGCGGGGTGGTGCTTTGGTTGTTGGCGCGGCAGTCGGAATGGTCAATGACCCATCAGCCTGCTGCTCCCGTGGCCCCTCGTATTTACCCGTTTCGGGGCGGCCCACGTCAGGGCGACCCATATCCGCATCGGCTACCCGAGCTGGCTTCGGGCGGGGAGTACTTGCATAAGTATCCTTGGGTCTTGAGGTAGTCGTTACGGGGTTGCTGTCCACCCTGTCGCGCTCGGGCGTAGTAGCAACCGGTACCGTTTTCGTTGGTTCCGGTCCATCGGGCGTTCGCACAATAACTACCCGCTGCGATCCATCGCTCGTTTCTGACCGATTCGTGCTGGCGGGTACAGGCGGCCGGGTTGTGGTTGGGGCAGGGCTTGTCGTGGGCTGGATAGACGGCCGTTGGGGCTCCGACCGCTGGGGAGTTGCCGGCTCCGATGTACCATCGTTCGGGGTTACTCCGCCACCAACTAATTTGGGCTGATACATTTTTCGTTCCGAAGCATTGCGTGGAATTCCATCACTGCCGGAAACGGGCCGGGCGGCACCACCCGTTGACGCCGATGCCACATCCTGACGTGCGGGAGGAGTTGGCGTGCGGTCGTAGACCGGTGCCGTAGGCGAGTTGATAATTTCGATTGGCTTGTTGTTAGGTCGGCGTTCGCGGAGCCACATAACCCGCCCGGTAGCCAGTTTTTGGACCCGATCCAGGCGGTTGTACCGCATCAATTTTTTTAGCCGAAGTCCGTAGCGTTGCGATATGCTCCGGGCCGTTTCATCCTCGCGAACGGTATGAAAAGGCACCAGTGCCTTTTTGCGTTTCTTCGCCAGGTAATAGACATCATTGACAAGTACCGGATCGCGGTCGCTCATATCATTGTACCGCAAAAAACTCGACAAACTGATTTTGGCTTTCCGTGCCAATGAGCCAGCGTTATCACCGGCCTGCGCCTGAATACCCGGCAAGCCGTTGATCTCGTACAGAACCGGATCGGTTTTGCTGCTCATACCCGTCGTTACGCGCCGTAGCACAGGAAAACCAACGTCATTCTGAACGAACTCGGGCGTTTTTTTCGAATCGACATTTACGATCTTCTGCCGAACATCGTTGATCTGGTCGCTGGCAACAGGGATCGCCATGACGTAGACTTTGTCGGTCGGCACACCATCGCCCAGCACCCAGCGATTGTATTTGCGGAGTTCAAATTCATCGACGCCCAGTTCCTCAGCAATGGAACGCATGGTTTTACCGCCCCCGTTCGGGTATTCGATGAGCGCAAACCGGTTGCTCGTCTGATGGAACTTCAGTGCACTCTCGATGGCTACCTTGTGGGCAAAGAACCGCAGAATGTACCGATCCGTGTTACCGTCCAGGGCTACTTCGCGGGCGTAAGCCCAATCGGGCGGAATCAGCTTGGTAATGCCACCCGCCCCGAGGTAATAGGAATATAGCGAAGCAACCCAGTTGTTGAACTGGCTGTTGTTTTTCTTCAGGTATTTAGCCGCTCCGTGTGTAGAGCTGGTAATGCTTTTTCGCTCGTCGATTTCTTCATCCACGCGCAACCCATTATCAATGGCGGTTTCACGCTTGAACTGCCAGTAGCCAACAGCTGTCGATGACGATACGGCATCGGGTGTGAGCGAACTTTCCTGAACAGCCAGGTACTTAAAATCGGTCGGAACATCTTCGTCGATCAGAATGGACTCGATCATGGGAAAGTACAAAACCACCCGATCAAGTTTAGCTGTCCAGTATTGCCGGTTAGCCAGCAACGCATTCACATCCTGCTGCACAATACGCCGGGCATCGGGATTCAGCCGAACCGATATATCGGCAAACGTTACCTGCTCCGGTACAGTCGGAATCGATGTGGTTTGGGCCGATACCTGTACTCCGATCAGAACGAGGCAAAAGATTAGGGAAGAAGTCAGTTTATTCATTGTCATTGTCAGTAAATCAATTCCGTTTTCTAAGTATCATAATCCCATCCCGGACGGGCAGCAATACGTTCTCTACGCGCGGATCGGCATGAACTTTTTGGTTAAAGGCCTGTACAGCAAGGGTATCCAGGTCCGACGGTTTTACCGGCCCAGCCACCTTGCCAGACCACAAGACATTATCGGCCAGGATGAAGCCGCCGGGTCGCAGCTTGTCAATTATTAGGTCAAAATAAAGAGACAGATTCCGCTTGTCAGCGTCGATAAACACCAAGTCAAACGCTTGGGTTAGGGTTGGCAGTATATCCGCTGCCTGTCCAAGGCGAAAATCAATGGCATCGTTGAGCGGTGACTGCCGCCAGTAGGACCGGGCAAATTCTTCCAGTTCTTCGTTCTGATCGATCGTGATGAGCTTCCCCCCATCGGCCAGCCCTTCGGCCAGGCAGAGGGCCGAGTAGCCCGTGTAGGTACCGATTTCAAGTACGTACCGGGGCCGGATCATCCACGAAATCATTGATAGAAAGCGGCCCTGTATATGCCCCGACAGCATTCGGGGAGCCATTACGTGGGCGTGGGTATTTCGGTTGAGCCGATGCAGCAACTCACTCTCGGGCGAGGTATGGGCATCGGCATAGGCCGTTATATCGGGGGGTAAAAAATCCATTCGGCAAAATTCACCGGCTCACAGTTGGGGTCGGTTTTAGTAAAAGTAACGGATAACGGTAACATATTGGTCATGACTGACCTTAAATCCGATCTTTTGAGTCGATCAAAATAGTTACTGGCCCATCATTGAGCAGAGACACTTTCATATCGGCCCCGAACTCCCCCGTCTGAATTGGGTTTCCCAACTCCGCCGATAATTGAGTCCTCATCGCTTCGTACAAAGGGATAGCCACTTCCGGCCGGGCGGCTTCGATAAAGCTGGGACGGTTCCCTTTTTTGGTACTGGCGTGTAACGTGAACTGGCTAATCAACAAAATATCACCTCCAACGGCTGCCAGATCGAGGTTCATCTTTCCGGCCTCGTCGCTAAAAATTCGCATGCCCACAATTTTTCGACTCAACCAGTCAACATCTTCGCCAGTATCGGAATGGGTAATACCCAGCAGAATGAGAAATCCGGTTCCGATTTGACCTTTTACCTGATTATCAATAGTAACGGAAGCGTGAGAAACGCGTTGAATGACCGCAATCATAGTAGAAACACAATAGGTAAGTCGGCAAAAGTACGTATGGATACGTATACTTGTCGAAGATGCCGTCAACAAGTTTATAAACCACTTCCTCAGAATTGTTATATGTTTACCGCCAGAATACATTAAACTTGCATGAATAAGCCAATTTTAATGTATCCGGTGCCCGGTCAGCCGATCAATTTTTACCGTATACTAGATTATTAAAAAAAGTATCCGTTCTATTTAAACCATTTACAAATTTAGGAGTCATAAGCTTTACGATTACCTGTTAACATTGACGCCCCCTGGCGGACTCACGAATTATGAATAAGACATTCTTTCTACTGATCTTACTTATTGGCGCATCGGCAGCCTTTTTCGGCTACTGCGCCATGATGATTGATTGGATTCAGGATTTTTCAAACGGGATTTACGGGCAGAATCATCTGGAAGCCACGCTCGAATCCGGCGCCTTACTGCTCTACACATTTCTTGGCGTGAAATTTTTCTATCGACACGTGAATTCGCTGAGGTAACCCAAAAGCTTACCTTAATTTTGGTCTCTCAATTAGGAGACTTGAGGGAAACCTCGTAAGACAATACGCGTATGTGGTGGAAGAAAACAAAAGTATACAGTAAACAAATTTTGAAAGACGCGAACCTCGATCCGGTTCCGTTTGTGAAAGAACGGGTTCGTATGGAATTTGCCCGAACCGTTCTGGAACCCTTACCCATTACGCAAACCGACCAGGGCAATCAGGTCGAGTTTCAGGCCGATGCTATTGTTCTGAGCCTACCGGCATGGCAAACGTTGAAAGCAGAACTAACCGCCCTTTCAGAGGCCGTTAGTCCCGCTCAGCGCAGCACCATTACCAAAATCATCGACTCCATTGAAAATGAGTAGTTGTCGTCGGTCGGCAGCTACCTCAGTACATTCGGACTTCGAAGGTATTTATCCAGGAACTCTTTCACCGCTTTATAGGCGGTGATTTCGTTTTCTTTCTTCACGAAACCATGCCCTTCATCCGCAAACGTGACGTACTCGACGGGAACACCGTTTTTCTTCACATTAGCCACGATCTCATCCGATTCAATTTTCAATACGCGCGGGTCATTGGCTCCCTGAATGACCAGTAGAGGCTTTTTGATGCGCTGGGTATGAAACAAGGGCGACTTGTTGTATAAGGCAACGGAGTCTGTTTTCGGATGACCAATTTCTTTAAACATGGCGTCGCGCTGGGGTCCCCACCATTCGGGCATGCTGTTCAGGGTGCGAAGCCAGTTTGCCACACCAAAAATATCGACGCCAACAGCAAAATCGTCGGGCGTGAAGGTCAGGCCGGCCAGCGTCATATAGCCGCCATAGGAGCCGCCCATGATACCGATTCTGGCCGGGTCTACATAGCCCGTAGCGGCCAGCAATTTCTTCGACTCAACACAGTCTTTCAAATCGGCATCGCCATGTTTGCGGTCGTCGGCGGCATAAAACGTTTTGCCGTATCCTGAACTCCCCCGGTTGTTGACGGCCAATACCACATAGCCGCTGTTTACCAGATACTGGACCAAAGGTGAATATGTCAGGCGTGTCTGGCCACCCGGCCCACCATGAATAGACAGAATAGCCGGGAGTTTATCACCAGCGGTTGCCCCTTTCGGTTTATACAGCAACGCAGGCACTTCCATCCCATCGAATGATTTGTAGCGCACAACGTCACCAGCAACCAGGTCGTTGGCATCGATTTCAGGATTCAGGCCCCGCACCAGTGGCGTAACTTTCCCGGATTTGAAGTCGTACGAATAAAGTGTCGCGGGCGAATTAGAACTGTTTACATAAAACGTCATTCGACCTTCGCTGTCGGTAATGTTCACCCCCGTTACGTCGCCACCGGGCAAAGCGGGTAATTTTATGGCTTGATTGGTACGCGTATCAATGATTTTGAGTTCGGTGCGGGCATCGTTGTTTACCGACAACACACGATAGCGGCCATGGTACGACAGGTAATCCGATGAAATATCCCAGTTTGCTTTGTCGAGAACAGTGCTCTGCCCGGTGGCCAGGTCATACACTTTAACATAAGCAAACTCATTGCCTTCGTCTGTCGAAATCAGAAGTTTCTTCCCGTCGGGCGTGAAGCCTTCCGGACTATTATTCACCTCACCTTCGTGTTTGGTCAGCAGTTTGGTTTCCCTGGTTTTTGTGTCATACAGAAACACGTCGCCATTCGTTGTCGTGATGGTTTTGGCCAGCGCGATGTACCGTTTATCAGGCGATACGTCGCCGGGGAAAAAGCCGCCCGGATTTTCAAAGATCAAGCTTGGTTTTAACGTAGTCAGGTTCATTTCATACACATCGAAAGCAGCCCGGTTGCGCTGGTTCGACTGATAAAAGAAACTCTTACGATCATGGCTTAGGCCGGCAAACTGAAATTTAGCTTTTTCGGCGGGTGTCAGATCAGTGACTTTCCCACCTTTCTCCCGCAAATAAATGTGATTCAGTTCGTTACCCCCCTGGTCACTGCTGTACAGTATCCGCCCGTCGGGCAGATAGCCGATGGAAAAAATGGCGTTCGTTTTCGACGTGGTCAACTGTTTGGGCTGCCCCGTCCCATTGAACGGAATTTCGTAGAGATTGAACACGCCATCCTGGTTGCTGCTGAACAGCACCGTCTGCTCGTCGGGCGAGATGTCGGACCCGCCGAATCGGATGGTCTTCATGAACTGCTCGATGGTATATTTCCGAACAGCCGTCGGCTTTGGGGCGGGGCCAGCCAGTGTAAGACCCGCCAGTACACTCAGGCTGATGACCAACAGAGTCCGTGGGAGAAGTTGTCTATTCATAGGAAGACGATTTGCTGAGAAATGAGTTTCTTGCCGAATCTAAGTAGCCGCAAGCTGGGCAAATTTGCTGAATATTTTCTGCGTTACAGGCTGCTTACCAGATTTTTAGCCTATGATTTGAGCGAAAGGTAGTTTTGCGTAATTGCGGGAAACGCATACCCATTTATTGGTTAACGGCCTGGATGTCCAGATTACCAAATTATTAAGGATTAGTCCGCTGGTTTCACACGACAGTAATGGTGAGTAATTTTACGCTACTGTATTATACCAATCCATCGTGACCCGCGTTCAATTTGCTTTTGCCCTACTAACCATACTTCTTGTCAGTAGCGTTAGCCGTAGTCTTGCTCAAACATCGCTCACTCCCTCCTCCCCCTGGGGAACCTGGCTGATCGCCACCGTCCAACTGCCTGCTGGCGAAAAAAAATGGGGTGGTTTTGCCGAAGTACAGGGCCGCGCCAATGGCGTGTTCAACCAATTTTTCTACAATGAATTGAAAGGTGGCGTCAGCTACGACCTTGACAAAAACTTTACGCTGACGGTGGCGGGTGGCCGCTATGCGACGTACGATTATCAGGCCCTATCCGACGGGCCGCTGAATACCGAAAAACGACTGTGGGAACAGCTTATCATTAACCAGTACCTGACCCGGCTGAAATTTGAACATCGCTACCGGGTAGAGCAGCGCTGGTTCACGTTTCGTGATGGAACAACGCCCTACCGAAGTCGTATCCGCTACCGGCTCAACATGTTTGTGCCACTCAATAACCACACAGTCACGGCGAAAACGGCTTTCCTGTCGGTGTACGATGAGGTTTTCCTTAACCCCGTTGGGCCAACATTTGAACGGAACCGACTGTATGCGGGCGTCGGCTACCAGTTCGACCAGCAATGGATTTTGCAACTGGGCTGGGTAAATCAGACCAATTACAACGCGGCTAATTTCGATCAGGGCATCTTCACTCCTCAGTTGGCGACGGGAAAAAACAACCTGGTTGTGGGGCTTACGTACCGGCTGAAACGCCGGAGTACCTCGGAGAGACTCCCGACGCAACCCGATTAAGGCTGCGACCGGGTAAGGCAAAACTGGTGGATGCCGCTGGTTTCCTGGTAGTCGATGTTTAAGCCGTAACTGTTACCGATCTGTCGGATAATGGACAAACCCAGTCCTACCGAGTCGGGACCTGTACTTTCTTTCTTGAACCGCTCGAACAGCCGCTCCGGCGATGATGTCAACTGACCACCCGTATTGCTCAGGCATAACTGATCGGTAGTCGACACCAGATCGATCCGGCCATTGACCAGGTTGTGTTTGATGGCGTTATTGACCAGGTTCGTCACCAGAATATCGGCCAGGGCGGGGGGCAACTCCACCTCAAACGGCTCCACAGCCTGCATACTTACCGACAATTCTTTGAACGATAGTACTTCTTCCATATCCGTTAACTTTTCGGTCAGCAGACTGGCAAGATCGATTGTCTGACTATCGTTGAATTGCCGATTTTCAATTTTGGCCAGCAGCAACAGGCCCTGATTCAGGCGCGATATACGCCGGGAAGCCTGGTAGATACTTTCAATCCAGTGCGTTTGTGTTTCGGTTAGCTGCTCGCTCTGAATGAGTTGTTCCACTTTGGCATTGATAAGCGCCAGGGGAGTCTGCATTTCGTGAGATGCGTTTTCGGTAAACTCCTTCAGACTCCGGTAGTCCTGCTGCATCTTGTCGGCCATCTTCTGTAACACATCGTTCAACTCCTTAAACTCGGTTATCTGGGGTTTATCCAGCGCAAGCGACGTACCACTGCTTAAATCGAAGCCCTTGATACGGGCCAGCGTATCGTAAAAGGGATACCAGAGCCGCCCCGACAGCTTGCCCTGGAACCAGAACGTACCTACCAGCAACAGGCCCAGAAAAAGCATCATCGCCACCGTCATGACTTCAATGAGCCGGTAGGTCTGAATCAGGGATTTACGAATCTCGACCCGATGCACAACGCCCTGAATAGGCTGGTAAAACGTCAGTTGCCGAAAGGGCGTAAGCTCATCATCGTACCGATTCAGAATGAGCGTATCCGAAAACTCCTCCCCATGCGTAGCCTTTCCCGTCACGGGTATCACGTCAATTTTGTTCTCGACAAAATAGGGAATGTTCGACCAGGCGTTGTGGACTCGAACGTACGATTCGAAATCACGCTTCTCGACCCGCAGCCGGTTCTCGACTTCATCGTAAATAACCAGCCGAATGATCTGGTAAAACGCAATCGCCGTCAGCAGGTAGATAACCAGCGAAAAGGCCAGGTAGATTCGATTGGTTTTGGTGAGAAGTTTCAAGATTGACCGAATTTATAGCCGATGCCGTAAATGGATTGTACGTAGTCGGCGGCCCCTTTTTCCAGCAATTTGCGACGAAGATTTTTAATGTGCGAGTACACCATATCGAACGAATCGGCGGAGTCGATGTTGTCGCCCCAGAGGTGTTCGGCAATCGAGGCTTTGGTGAGGGCGACGTCCACATTCGACAGAAAATAAAGCAGCAGATCATATTCTTTCCGGGACAGTGGCGTGGCCTGCCCCGACACGAACACGTTTCGGGTATGAGGCACTACAACGATCTCCCGAAATCGAATTTCAGTATGCCCACCGAATTGCCGTCGGCGCATTAGTGATTTAACCCGGGCGTTGAGCTCCGACAGGTGAAATGGTTTGGTCAGGTAATCGTCAGAGCCAATTTCCAGGCCTTTCAACTTGTCTTCCAGGGCGTTGCGCGCCGATATAATAATTACGCCCGTGGTTGCAATGAGTCGTTTGAGTTTTTCGATGATCTGAAATCCATTGCCATCGGGCAGGGTCAGATCGACGATAACGCAGTCGTAGGTGTACAGGTGAATTTTCTCTTCTGCCTCCTGAAACGTAGCAGCCATTTCGCATATATAGCCGTCCTTCACCATGTACTCCGTGATGCTTTCGGCCAGTCCCTGTTCATCCTCAACAACCAATACTTTCATGACGTTACCCAAGCTAGTAAACCCCTAAAGTAGTCGTCAATGTTGGAAATATTTGGGAGATGATCAGGCCGTCCGTCTCCTGGTTCTGCTTTTTTTGTCATTCTGACGCAGGAAGAATCTTGATATTTCCTTACTTCTGAGTTGGGATAGTTTAAGATTCTTCCTGCGTCAGAATGACAAAAAAAAGCTCATAATTCATTTGTATAAAGTTAAAGCGAGTTACGCTCTCAAAAAATTACGTAAATCAGTCGCCAAACGCCCGTTTTCCCAAATGTTTCCAACATTGCCTTCTTGTTTTGTAGACACCTGGTCGTAAGTCAGCTTAGTTCGGCCGGGTGTTGTCCATGAAAGAGACACCTATCCGTCATTTGTCAAACCGATTCCCGGCCCGTGTTGTCTGTCCCAGAAAGGCAGGCGGGCTACTTCTGTTCAGCATGAGTCTGCTCGCGTTTCAGGCACAAAGCCAGACAACGACGCTCAATCAGATCGTTGACCAGAGCGTTCGGCAGTACCCATTTCTGAAAGCGAAACAAGCCGAAGTCAGCAGCGCCGAGCGACGCATAAAAGCCAGCCGGACAGACCTGTTACCCTCGCTCATTGTCCAGGACCAGTACACCTACGCGACGACCAACAGCCTCAACGGGTCGTTTTTCCCGAATGAAGGCACGGCTATTTCGACGTCGGGTGGCGTTCGGCCAACGGCGATCTCACAGGCTAGTTTTGGCAGCTTTACCAGTGCCGTAATCGAGTGGCGGGCCATTAACTTCGGACGCATTAAAGCCAATATCGCCGTTGCCGAAGCCGATTTGCAACGGAGTCGGGTTGATTACGAAAATGAGATTTTCCAGCATCAGGTTCGCACGATCGACGCCTATCTACTCCTGCTTATCAATCAGAAGCTGGTTCAGATTCAGCGGAGTAACCTGGAGCGGGCGCAAACCTTCAAACGCGTCGTTGATTCAGGCGTCCGGTCGGGAATGCGGGCGGGTGTCGATAGCTCACTGGCTACGGCGGAGGCCGTTCGGGCGCGGTTGCTTCTGTTAAGCAGCCAACAACAGGAACAGGTCCAGCGACTGCGGCTCTCCGAATTGGCCGGACAAATTCAGCCCAATCTACAGGTCGATAGCATGCGCTTTTACACGAGTCTGCCCAACGGCACTTTCCTGTCTGACTCTATCTCGCCCAAAAACCCAACATTGCGGCTATTCCAGTCGCAAATCAATTTATCGGCAGCCCGCAGTCTGGCTACGCAACGATCCGGAATGCCAACGATCTCATTGGTGGGTGTCGGAAATGCCCGTGGGTCCGGTTTTTCGAATCAGGGCGATGTTTTTCTGGCTAACCAGACAAACGGTCTGGGCTATCAGGTCGGGAATTACCTGGTTGGCATTGTGGCCCGCTGGAATCTGACCAATATCCTGCGGGTTCGGCAGGACTATCGCGCGGATCAGTTTCTGGTCGAACGGTCGCGGCAATTATTTACGACCCAACGTCTGCAAATCACCCGGCAATATCAGGAAGCCGAAACGCAGTACCAGGTAGCCCTGGAACAGGCTCGTCAGGCCCCCGTTCAGCTTCAGGCCGCCAAGCAGGCCTACAACCAGGCCAACTCGCGTTACCAGAGCGGCCTGACCGATTTACCGACGTTGCTCCAGAGCGTCGTAACCCTTAACCGCGCCGAAGTCGATGGCTACGTAGCCACCAGTAACGTGTGGCGCTATCTTCTGCTGAAGGCGGCCGCCGAGGGGGACTTATCCCTGTTCATGAACCAGGTTAAATAAACCGAATAACTATGTACAACATCATTCGTTCCGCGCTGAGAAAACCAATTTCGGTGGTTGTGGCGGTCATGGGCCTCCTGTTCTTCTCGGTGATGTCGCTGTTCACCATTCCGGTCGATATTTTCCCGAGCCTCGATCTGCCCACGATCTATGTCGTACAACCGTACGGGGGTATGGCTCCCGATCAGATGGATGGCTTCATTGCAACCCGCTATCAGGATCACTTCCTGTATGTATCGGGCATTCGGGACATCGACGTCAAAACGATTCAGGGCTTATCGCTCATCAAACTCTCGTTCTACCCCGGCACCGACATGGCCCAGGCTGCGGCTGAGGTAGCCAACAACGTTTCGCGCGCCAAAGCCTATATGCCCGAAGGAACCGTGCCGCCCCAGGTAGTTCGGTTCGATGCCAGTTCGGTACCGGTAGGGCAGTTAGTGTTTGAAAGCGCTAGCCGCTCGCTGAATGAAATTCAGGATTATGCCTCATCGCGGGTGCGGCCCATGTTCTCCCGTATTCCGGGCGTATCCAGTCCCCCACCCTTCGGCGGCAACCAGCGAACGGTCATTATCAAAGTCAACCCGCAGTTGGTTCGTAGCTATCAGCTTACGCCCGAGGAGGTTATCAAATCCATTATCATCAACAACCAGCCATCGCCCGCCGGAAATATACGCATTGGAGAGAAAGCCCTCATGACGCCCGTCAACTCACTGGTGAGACGGCCCGAAGACTTCCTCAACATTCCGATTCGGGTAGGTTCTGGCCCTACGGTGTTCGTTCGGGATATTGGTACGGTCGAAGATGGTGCCGACGTAACGGTGGGTTACGCCCTGGTAAACGGTCGCCGGGCGGTGTATATTCCGGTGGTTAAAAAGTCGGATGCCTCTACGCTGGATGTGGTCAGCAACATCCGTAAAGCCATGCCCGACCTTCGCGCTGCGGTGCCGGAAGATGTCAAGATTTCCTACGAATTCGACCAGTCGGTCTACGTGACCAACGCCCTCAAAAGCCTGGTTACGGAAGGCATTTTAGGGGCCGTTCTCACGGGGCTGATGGTGCTGCTGTTTCTGCGCGACTGGCGCAGTGTTATCATTGTGGTAGTCACAATTCCAATTTCGATTCTGTCGGCGGTGATCATGCTGAATCTGTGCGGTCAAACCATCAACATCATGACCTTATCGGGTCTGGCATTGGCCATCGGGATTCTGGTTGACCAGGCCACGGTAACGATCGAGAATATTCACCAGCACCTGGAAACGGGTAAGCCCAAGGCTGTTGCCATCTGGGATGCCTGTAAGGAAATCGTCTTCCCCGAATTTCTGATTTTGCTGGCCATTCTGGCCGTATTCGCTCCGGCTTTCGTCATGAGTGGCGTACCACGTTCCATGTTCCTGCCCCTGTCGTTGTCCGTTGGGTTCGCCATGATTGCGTCGTTTCTGCTTTCGCAAACGTTCGTACCGGTACTGGCGAACTGGCTGCTCAAAAGCCATCCTCCCCATGAAGCACCCACGCTGGCCCTCGATGCACAGGAGCGCCACGCCATGCTGCACGAAGGCGATCATCCGGCAGCCAAGGTCACGGGCTTTGATAAGTTCAAGCAACGGTATTCGTCATTACTGGACAAGGTCCTGAACCGCCGGAAGCTGGTCGTGGGTGGCTATCTCGCCGGTAGTCTGGCCGTTATTGTCGTCTGTTTCATGGTCATTGGCACCGACATTCTGCCCCACGGCAACAGTCACCAGTTTCAGATGCGGCTGCGGATTCCCGATGGGACACGGGTGGAACGCACCGAGACGGCCACGTTGAAAGTACTCGATATCATCAAACAAGCCGTCGGTGCAGACAACGTCGAAATCTCTTCGGCCTACGTCGGCACGGTTCCGTCCAGTTACGGTACGTCCAACATTTTCGTGTTCAACAGTGGTCCGCACGAAGCCGTGTTGCAGGTTTCGTTGAAAGAAGAACACCCCGTGAACATGGACAACCTGAAAGAAGACCTCCGGGCACGCATTGCGAAGGCGTTACCAACCGCCAACATTTCCTTCGAGCCAATCGAGCTGACGGAAAAGATCATGAGTCAGGGCGCATCCACGCCCATCGAAGTGACGGTTGCGGCCAAAGATCTACCGGAAGCTGGTCGGTTTGCTAACAAAATTCGGGAGCGAATGACGAAGATCGACTTTCTGCGCGATGTTCAGATTGCCCAACCGCTGGCCTACCCTATCCTGAAAGTGACGATGAACCGCGAACGGGCAGGCCAGTTGGGCGTTACCTCTACGCAGGTAGCCCGGTCAATGGTAGCGGCAACTTCGTCCAGCCGGTTTACAGATAAAAACCTTTGGCTCGATGAATCGAAAGGGCTGGCCTATCAGGTACAGGTGCAGATCCCGGAATATCAAATGAGCAGCGCCAGCGACATTGGTAATATTCCGCTGAAGAGTGGAGAAATGCACCCGCTCCTGTCCGACGTAGCCACCTTCTCGGAAGGCACAGCACCGGGCGAATACGACCGGGCCGGACCAAACCGTCTCGTCACGATCACGGCCAATTTGCAGAAAAAAGATTTGGGTACGGCCCAGAAAGCCGTTCAGCAGGCCATCAAAGAAGCGGGTGAACCCCCTCGTGGTGTACTGGTCGAACTGGGTGGGCAAACCAGTCTCCTGACCGATACGCTGAGCAGTTTGCAAACGGGTCTACTGGTCGCTATTGTGATTATTTTCTTACTGCTGGCTGCCAACTACCAGTCCTTCAAGCTGTCGCTGGTGATTCTGGCGGCCATTCCGGCGGTGGTAGCCGGAGCCCTGCTCATGCTGCTGGCCTGTGGCGCTACGCTCAACCTGCAATCGTACATGGGTCTGATTATGTCGGTGGGCGTGTCGGTAGCCAACGCCATTCTGATGGTCACGAATGCCGAGAACCTGCGCCTGGAAATTGGCGACACGCGCAAGGCCGTCGTGCTGGCTGCCAACAGCCGGATTCGCCCGATTCTGATGACCAGTATCGCCATGATTGCCGGCATGGTACCGATGGCTTCGGGCCTTGGGGAAGGGGGCGATCAGATTGCCCCGCTTGGTCAGGCCGTTATCGGTGGACTGATTGCCTCGACGCTGGCTGCGTTACTGATTCTGCCCTGCGTATTCACCCAATTCCAGACCAAAGCGACAACCCAGTCGGTGTCTCTTGACCCGGAAGATCCGGAGAGCAAATTCTATCACCACGAACTGAGCACCAGCGCGTAGTCACTAAGTCAAGGCGTGGTCCGTATCCGCACGGACCACGCCTTAACTCAGAGAAGCCCTTCACGACAATTATCCAGTTGCTATGCGACAAGCTAATCCCGAATTTATAATCACTTACTAGCTCATTAATCAAATGAAACTGCTCTTATATCTAATCGGAATAACCTCCGTTGCCGTTGGCTTTACGGCCTGTTCGTCAGCCAGCAGCGATAATAAACCGGCGGCTACCAAAGAACCCGAGGTACAACGGGTTGAGGTGACAACGGTACAAGCTCTACAACCCAGCAACCGGGTTACGCTGCCGGGCGAACTAAAGCCCTGGAACCGGGTAAATATCTTCGCCAAAGTGAAAGGTTTTGTGCGCGAAATCGTCGTCGATCGGGGAACAAGGGTGCACAAAGGACAGGTACTTGCCCGGCTCGACGCACCCGAAGTCATTTCTGAATTGAGTCAGGCGCAGGCGCAGGTTCAGGCACAGGAAGCCACGCTGGTAGAGCAAACAACGCGCGCCCGCGCCAGTCGACTGACCTACAATCGGTTGGTTCAAACGGCCAAGATGGAAGGCGCGGTATCGGCCAATGAACTGGACCAGGCGCTGGCGAAGATGCAGGCCGATAGTGCCATGGTTGCCGTAGCCAGAGGAACGGTGCAGGCCGCCCGCTCCAACTACCAGGCCAAAACGGAACTTCGGCAATACCTCACCATCACCGCCCCTTTCGATGGCATGGTAATCGAACGGAACATCAGCCCCGGCGCTTTGGTTGGTGCGGGCGACAGTGGCAAACCGTTGTTCGTACTGGAAGACAGCCGCACGCTGCGCCTGACGGTCGCCGTTCCCGAAACCTTTGCCAACCAACTTCAGAGGAAAAGTGCCGTTTCGTTCACGGTCAATGCCATGCCCGACCGGCATTTCAATGCCAAGCTGGCTCGTTCGGCCGAAAGTCTGGTCGAAGCCAACCGGGCCATGATGGCCGAATTTGACGTTGCCAACGCATCGCACGAGCTTAAATCAGGTATGTACGCCGAAGTGATGATGCCCGTAGTAAGGTCAGGCAAAACGATGTTCGTTCCGACTACATCGGTGGTGAGTTCGAGCGAAAAAATGTTTGTTATTAAAGTGAACGACAACCGGGCGCAGTGGGTATCGGTTCAGAAAGGCAATGTTGTCGATAGTTTGGTCGAAGTATTCGGCGATCTGCCCGCCGGAACAACCATCGTAAAAAAAGCCTCCGAAGAGATCCGGGACGGACAGGCGATTCAGGCCAGCAGACAATAGATGGACGAGGGCGTCGGCCGTATGTCGTTATCGTTTCCCAAAGCTGACGTACTATCGACCCAGAGCACGCATTTTTTGAAACAAACAATCCGTGTTCTTTTGTTTACTTGTCGGGTAACGTCAATTTCGACGTACTGAACTGCACTTGTCTATGTCTTTTTATTCCTATCGACCCGAAGACCTGCTCTTTGATGCTGCCCGTAAGGGTGACACGGCTTATATCAAAAAACTAATTGACGAACAGATCGATGTAAACATACAGGATGGTAAAGGATTTACACCCCTGATCATAGCCGCCTACGATGGGCACATCGACGCCACGAAAACATTATTGGACGCGAACGCAAACATTAATGCGCAAGATTTGAGTGGCAATACGGCCCTGATGGGCGTTTGCTTTAAAGGCTACCCCGAAATTGCCAGTTTGCTGATCGAACGGGGTGCCGACCTGAACATACAAAATGGAAACGGGGGTACCGCCCTGATGTTTGCCACCTTGTTTGGCCGTAACGCCCTGGTAAAACTGATGCTGGATGCGGGTGCCGACAAATATATTCAGGACAAGCGCGGCCTGACTGCCCTTGATCTGGCTGTTCAGCAGGGCAACGAAGAAGCCTGGCAGCTGCTGAAAGATTAGTTAATTCGCCTTCAGGATGGCGCAAGGCCGGGCCACGTTGGCTCCAGCCTTGCGCCATCCTGAAACTACTTCCCACCCGGCCGCGTCGGGCGAACTTCAATCTTGCTGGGGAGCGTACGGGCGGGCATGTGAATCAGGTCGGCAACGATCTGACCAATGTCTTCCGGCTGTATTTTCCAGGCGTCTTTCTCAGTGGGCTCGTGATCGTTAAAGTAAGTGGCTACCGAGCCGGGCATGATCGTTGTCACTTTGATGCCCTCGCTGCGTAAATCGAGCATAATGGCCTGCGAGAAACCAACCAGGCCAAACTTACTGGCGTTATAGGCCGCACCCTTCTCAAAGAAATTGGTCCCGGCCAGACTCGAGATCGTAATAAAATAGCCCTCGGTTTCTTTCAACGCAGCCAGCGTAGCTTTCGCGGTATAGAACACCCCCGTCAGGTTAATGTCGATGGTTTCGTGCCATTGTTCGGGAGTAAGCTCTTGAATTGGAGCAAAGTGACCTACACCGGCGTTGGCAATGACGTAGTCGAGCTGGCCCCATTGCTGCAAAATAGTGTCGACAGCCCGTTGCTGCGAGGCCAGATCACGGACGTCGGCCGCCAGACCCAGCGCGTAGCCCGGCCTGATTTCATTTAATTTAGCCGCGGCCAATTCAGCGGCCACCGATGAGCGGCTGGTGATAGCCACCTTAATACCATCCCGAATTAAAACCTCGGCAACGCCGTAGCCAATGCCTTTTGAGCCGCCTGTGATGAGCGCGGTTTTGTTGTTGTCTGCCATGAGTAAACCAATGATGTAAGAATCTGGCGAGATAAGTCGCCCAGAAAAACAACCCAAGTAGCCATCCTAAAGTTTTGGAGGTTCTTCGGCAAAATTTAACGGCGCAGGAGGGTACATGATAGAGGATAATTTGCCTCGTGTAATCTTTGATAACTAAATCACAGTATCCAGGATTAACTGACTCACTGCGCTTCCAATCTCTCGACTCCGTTCCTATTGCCTACCTGTACCATCATGCCAACGTACCTATCCACTATGCGTCCACTGGGTCTACTACTGGCGGGCCTTACGGTCGGCCTTACCCTGCACGCTCAGCCGGGCGCACCGAAAGCCAACGATTCGACAACGCCCCTGCATCTGCTCCAACCCGACTATCCGGTGCCTTACGGCCAGCCGAAAGTAGCCGATGTAACGGGGGTTCTGAACCGGATCTACACGTATCTGGAAGCCAACACGCCCACACAACTTATTGACAAAGAGACAAAGAAAGACCTGACTGCCGGCAGTACCTTCAATCCCAACGCAATCTTTAAACCCGGCGATTTTCGGTTAATCAGTTACGAGTGGGGCGTTACGTATGCCGGGATGCTGCTCGCTACGGAAGCCACCGGCGACGGTCGGTACGCGGATTACACCAACAAACGGCTTCAGTTTATTGCCGAGCAGGTCCCATATTTCCGGGCTCAGGTAACGGCTGATCCCAAGGCCAATACGCCAATGCGGTCGGTGATGGCTCCCCACGCCCTCGACGATGCCGGGGCCATGTGTGCTGCCATGATCAAGGCCAGCCGCGCTGGGGGCGTTAAGGCGAACATGCGGCCCCTGATCGACAACTACATCAACTACATCCAGACAAAAGAATTTCGGCTGGCCGATGGCACCCTGGCCCGTAATCGGCCACAACCCAATACGCTCTGGCTCGATGATCTGTTCATGAGTGTTC
The DNA here is from genome assembly GCF_054776575.1 of Spirosoma humi. Classification (NCBI taxonomy): domain Bacteria; kingdom Pseudomonadati; phylum Bacteroidota; class Cytophagia; order Cytophagales; family Cytophagaceae; genus Spirosoma; species Spirosoma humi. The sequence goes on along the minus strand of NZ_BAAHBR010000008.1, from coordinate 1,662,633 downwards.
CGGCGCTGGCTCAAATGGGGAAACTCACCGGCGATCAGACGTACTATGCTGAAGCGGTGAAACAGGTGACGCAGTTTTCGAAACGGATGTTCAACCCGCAGAAAGGGCTGTATATGCACGGCTGGGTGGAGGGCATGAGCGTTCACCCTGAGTTTCACTGGGCGCGGGCTAACGGGTGGGGTATCCTGACAGCGGTCGAATTACTGGATGTATTACCTACCGGCCACCCCGGCCGCCCGGCCATTCTGGACTTGTTGAAAGCGCATGCGAAAGGCCTGGCGGCTCAGCAGTCTGGTTCGGGATTCTGGCATCAACTGCTCGACCGGCCCGACTCCTACCTGGAAACGTCGGCCACAGCCATTTACGTATATGCCTTTGCGCACGCAATCAATCAGGGCTGGCTCGATCCGCTGGCTTATGCCCCCGCAACCCTGCTTGGCTGGAATGCCGTATCGACAAAAGTTACGCAGCATGGTCAGATTGAGGGCGTTTGTGTGGGTACGGGTATGGGTTTCGACCCAGCATTTTACTACCATCGGCCCATCAATGTCTACGCAGCCCACGGCTATGGGCCGGCTTTGCTGGCAGGTGCCGAAATAATCAAGCTACTGAAAAACAAAACGTTTGAAATCAACGACAGTTCGTTGCAACTGACACAGCAGAAATAACGAACACAGGCAGATGCCAATCAGGCAGGAGAGTTCAGGAGAGTCCGTCGGTAGAATCGAGTTAATTTTAATAAATTTATCATAGGTTGTAATCAAACAAGCCCACCAGATTTCTGGCGGGCTTGTTTATGTTTTACTCAGTTTCATACTAAGAGGAGGCTGCGGACACACAGCCCCTGGCGAGATGAAAACACGGGCAAACGTTATATTTTCACGGCCTGACGCGCCAATAATTTCCAGTTTCCTTTCTGCTTCACCCAGACCAGTAAAACCGCCAGTTTGGCCTGACCAGGTTTCCCATCGTTGGCGGTTTCGGCCATGAGTTTATGCCGCACCATGGCGGTGTTGTCTACCACCGTAATGGTTTCTTCGGTTAAATCAATCGTTTTGAAATCCGATGACCCACTGGTGAGGGCTTCGACAAAAGCCTTCTTGTCCTCTATTTTTCCCGTCGAGTGGCCATAACTCAGGTCGTCAGAAGCCAGCGACTCAAGTTTTGCTTTATCAGGGTCAATCATAAGCTGTCGTAATTGCTGAACAGCCTGAGCTACAGCCGCTTGATCTTTGCCCTGTGCCAGGGTCCTGGTGGTTAGCAGGCAGCCTAAAGAAGCGACAAGCGCAACGAGAATGGTTTTTGTATACATCACTGATCGGGGTTACTTGAAAAATACCATTGATAAACAGACTCCGTAAGAGCGTTCTGTCATGGTAGTAAAAGCGGAAGCACAGGATTTTTACCGTATGAGGTGTTCATCAATCGACTTTAACCCCACCGGGCTGCGGTCATAAAGGATTTGGCAGGCGGTTTAAATGACCGTATGCTAAACCATTTATAGTTGACTATGAATTAATTAGTAATTAGCCCCTAAACTCTGTCACCGATGAAAAACGTTTATCTGCTTGTCTATTTCAGTTGTTTAACGATAGGTATTGTTGGGGCACAGGTGCCGCAAAGCCTCGACTCCGTAACGATCTATTTAAAGAATCATACGACTCAGGATACCAACTACGTTCGGGCGCTGAACACCCTGGGCCGGGAACTGCACTCAACTGCCAACCCCGACTATGTACGGGCGGACTCCGTACTCTGGGTATCAGAGCAGCTAGCCATAAAGCTGCAATATGGCCTGGGGCTGGCAAAAGTCTACACCAATCGGGCATCCATTTATTACCTGACAGATCGACCGCAGCAGGCGCTGGAGTATTTTCAGAAAGCCCTGGCAACGGCCGAGAGCAACAAACTCAATCCCCGATTCATTTGCGGGGCCATATCCAACGTAGCCGCGGCTTTGAGTAAGTTAGGACAGTACGATAAAGTAGTGACGATGGAACTCCGCTCGTTGCGGCTTCAGGAACAGCACAATGTACAGCCACGAATCGCCACGACCTATGGCGGTATTGGCAACGCCTTCCGGCAGTTGAATAAACCGCAGGAGGCTCTTACCTATTACCAGCAAGCGCTGGCCATTATGCAGTCGACAAAAAATACGAGTGGCCTGGCCATCATCGAGAACAACATGGCCATTTGTTATGATAACCTCAAGCAGTACGAGAAATCGATTCCTTATTACAAACGAGCGTTAAAGCATGCTCAAGAAGTAAAATTCGAATTGCTTCAGGCCGACATTCTGGTCAATATTGGCCTGGCCCTGAAATTATCGAACCGCCCCAAAGAAGGTATTCCGTTTGTTAAACGCTCGCTGGCCATTGGTCAAAAACAAGGCAACAAAGCCACGATGGCCACGGCCTACTTTAACCTGGGACAGATCTACGAAGACCTCAAATACTACACACCCGCCGAAACGTACTTGAAAAAAGCGCTTCAACTGGCCAGAGAACGCAATAACAAAGAACAGATCGACAACTACACCCAGGGGCTGGCCGACCTGTACGGGGGCATGAAAAACTTCCAGCAGGCCTATGTCTTTCAACTGGAAAAGAACCAGCACATCGACTCGATGACCTCCGTCCGGACCAGTGCCGAAGTGCAGCGGCTGGTAGCCAAATACCAGGCCGAGAAAAAGGAAGCGCAGATAAAATTACTCCGTCAGCAGGCACAGATCCAGAATGAAGAGCTGACCAACAAACGATTACAGACAAATGGACTACTCATTGGTGGTGTACTGCTGCTGCTGCTCGGTGCTGCCGTATCGGCCTGGCTACTGAACCGGGCAAGGATTCGGCGGCTCGAAGAAGCCCAGGCCCTGCGTAAACAGATTGCCCATGACCTGCATGATGAAGTGGGCAGCACCCTAAGCAGCATCTCGCTGCTCAGCGGCATGGTCAAGGGGCTCATCGAACAGAACCGCCCCGAATCGGTGGAGCGGGCGATCCAGAAGATCAATACCGATGCCCGCCAGATTCTGGATGCCATGGACGAAATTATCTGGACCCTTAATCCCGGTAACGATTCGCTGCACCGAATTGCCATCCGGTTGCAAGAGTACGCTCAGCCGCTGATGGAGTCGAAGGATATTCGCTTCTCGCTCGTAGCCGATCCGGCTCTCGACGTTTTGCCCATTTCCATGGAAGTACGCCGAAACCTTTATCTGATTGGCAAGGAAGCCATCAACAACCTGGTCAAGTATTCGCAGGCCAGCCAGGCGACGATGCGCTTCGAACATCAGAAAGAGCAGCTCCGGGTGGTGATCGAAGACAACGGTCGGGGTTTCGACACGGCCCAGCCCAGCCAGCGGACCGGCCAGAGCAGCATGCAGCAGCGGGCCAAAGCCATGGGCGGCTCTTTAGAAGTGCGTTCAGCGCCCGAACAGGGGACTAGTTTAATACTGATCACGGCGCTTGTGGCTTAATAGCCTTGACGTTACGATAGATTGGCTCACATTCGTATAAGTCTGATTTAAATACTCTATGAAAAACAGCTACGTAGGATTTGTTCTTATATTAAATTTATTCATTGGCACACAGACGTTTGGCCAGGTTCCCAAATCACTTGATTCGCTGGAGGTTTACCTACAAACGCATACGGCCACTGATACCAACTACGTGAATGCCCTGCTGCAAACGGGGAAGTTGACGACCCGAATAAAAGCCAATTATGACCGGGCTGACTCGTTGTTGCGGACGGCCGAGACAGTAGCCATTAAATTACAGTTCGGGCTGGGCATTTACCAGGCAAATACCTATTTAGGTGCCAATTACTACCTGTGGGATAAGCCACAACAAACCCTGGACTATCTTCAGAAAGCATTAGCTATTGCTAAAGCCAATAAGCTCCCTCCACGCTTACTGGCAAACGCGATGACCAACCTCGCAACGGCGTATCGCAACGTAAATCAGCACGAAAAAGCACTCGTCATTTCCCTGCGCTCGCTTCGAATGCAGGAGCAGTATGCGATTCTGCCCCGCAATGAAAATACATACATAGGCATCGGCCTTGCTCTGAAAGACACCAGGCGGCCCCGCGAAGCCATCGAGTATTTTCAACAGGCACTCGTGCTCAACCATCAATTGAAAAGCCCTTACGGCATGGCGATTACCGAGCAGAATATCGGCCGATGCTACGATAATCTGGAACAGCCGGAAAAAGCGCTGGCCTACTACCGCAGAGCCCTTAAACACGCCAAAGAGTCCGAATCAGACTTGCTACAGGCCGACATTTTAGTCAATACGGGTTTGGCCCTACGAAAAGTAAACCGACTTGAGGAAGCCAAACACGCCATAGAGCAGGCACTGGCCATTACCACCAAACAGCAGATTAAATCGGCGATGGCTACGGACTACTTTAACCTGGGCCAGGTCTACGAAGAACTAAAAGATTATAAACCAGCGGAGCGGTTCATAAAAAAAGCCCTTCAATTAGCCAATGAACTGAACGATAAAACCAAGATTGGTATCTATACCCAGGGACTGGCCGATTTGTATGGAGGCATGAAAAACTTCCAGCAGGCCTACGCCTTCCAGCTCCAGCGCAACCAGCACATCGACTCGATGACCGCCGTGAGAACCACCGCCGAAGTGCAGCGCCTGCTGGCCCACTACAAAACTCAACAAAAACAAGACCAGATCAACCTGCTCCGCCAGCAGGCCCAGATCCGGGAGGAAGAACTGACCAACAAACGACTCCAAACCAACGCCCTGCTCATCGGCGGACTGCTCACCCTGCTGCTGGGGGCCGCCGTCTCGGCCTGGCTGCTCAACCGGGCCCGCCTGCGCCGACTCCAGGAAGCCCAGACCCTGCGCAAACAGATTGCCCACGACCTGCACGATGAAGTGGGCAGCACCCTGAGCAGCATCTCGCTGTTGAGTGGCATGGTCAAGGGGCTCATCGAACAGAACCGCCCCGAATCGGTGGAGCGGGCGATCCAGAAGATCAACACCGATGCCCGCCAGATTCTGGACGCCATGGACGAGATCATCTGGACCATCAACCCCGGCAACGATTCGCTGCACCGCATCGCCATTCGGTTGCAGGAGTACGCTCAGCCGCTGATGGAGTCGAAGGATATTCGCTTCTCACTGGTGGCCGATCCGGCGCTCGACGTTTTGCCCATCTCGATGGAAGTTCGGCGGAACCTTTATTTGATTGGCAAGGAAGCCATCAACAACCTGGTCAAATATTCAGAAGCAACCCACGCCACCATGCGGTTCGAATATCAGAAAGATCAGCTCAAAGTGGTCATTGAAGACAATGGCCAGGGTTTCGATACCGGCCAGCCAAGTAGCCGAACCGGGCAGCAGAGTATGCAGGAGCGTGCCAAAGCCATGGGCGGCACACTGGCGGTGAAGTCGACGCCCGGCCAGGGCACCCTGCTGCAATTAGTTGTTTACCCATAGGCCTCATACATTTATCCGATTTACGAGCGTCGGTGGATACGCTACTTTTGTCAGACAAGGCCCGACGGTTACGTGACCTGCCCGGATAGCCTCCTGACGCACTACAGCTATCGTATGAAAACGCTCAAAATCGGTTTTGTGCTTGGTCTGATCGCCCTTTCGATCGCCTGCAGCAAAAAAGACGACACCCCCGTTGCATCGGTCAGTACGGGCGTCATGACCGCCCAGATCGATGGCCAATCGTTTACATCGGACCAGGCCAGCGCAACGTATAATAAAGTGAGTAAAGACCTGACCCTTGTCGGCTACAACGGTATCCATATGACCGGGTTCACGCTGGAAAAATTTACGGGTGCTGGCACAATGGCCCTTGTCGATATCAGCAAAACCGGCAGTACGGGCAGCTATATCGACGTGAAGACAAACACAAATTACACAATCCGGGAAGGACGAACGGGCACCGTTACCGTAACGAAGTTTGACGGAAGCAACCTTGAGGGCACGTTTTCCATGAAGACCTACAACAGCCAGCAAAAGCGCGAAGTCGTCGTTACAAATGGAATGTTCAAGGTACCGGTAGAGACTTTATAGCGTATGATTCGTATCTCTATTTTCGATGACAATGACTCGCTGCGCGAAACGCTGGCGCTGGTTTTCGACGCGACCGACGATCTGATCGTGACAGGAAAATACCCGAATGCACTCACGGCGGTCGATGAGGTCGTGTACAACCAGCCGGATGTCATTCTGATGGATATCGACATGCCCGGCCGTACCGGCATCGAAGCCGTCAAGCTCATCCGGGAGCAGACAACACGGCCTAAAATTCTGATGCTCACGGTGTTTGAAGACGTCGACCGCATTTTCGCGGCTATCTCGGCAGGGGCCGTGGGTTATCTTCTAAAAAAAACACCTGCCGATAAAATCATTGATGCCATTCGGGAAGTGATGAACGGAGGAGCCGCGATGACGCCCTCCATTGCGTTCAAAGTCCTGGAAGCCTTTCGCCAGCCAACCGGTTCGTCATCGCGAACCGATGCGTTTTTGCTGACGGATAAAGAGAAAGAAGTGTTGCAGCGCCTGGTGGAAGGCGACAGCTACAAACTCATCGCGCACCATTGCACCATGAGCATGGGAACGGTCCGGACGCACATTGTCAATATCTACGAGAAACTGCATGTCAACTCCAAATCAGAAGCGGTAGCCAAGGCCTTGAAGACGGGATTATTCAAGTGACTGATCTGTCTGCGGCAAGCTAGTATCCCGCCCGTTCTACATCACTGACCTTTGGCAAAGTAAGTTTAAGATCAATTATTCACCCGTAATCCGGTCAATTCATGAAAACGCAGCTACTTCTAGCCTTACTGCTACTCGCCCTGTCCTTTACGGCCTACGCTCAACCGCCTTTTTCGGCCACATTGACGAATCCTACTAGTTCGACAATCAAGTTTGACCCTAAGAAAAAGATTCCTCCGCTTAACCTACCCTGCAAGCTAACCAACGGAAAAGACCGCCCCTACGCCTGCGAGTTTTCGTTCGACAAACTGGAGTTTTATGGAAACGATGGATCGTTGCTGGGAACGGCAAAACGGGTCGCAGGCCAGCCCCAACCGATACAGTTGCCGTTTACCAAAGCGAAAAAGTCGGCTCCTGCCGGACAGTCGGGCCCGATCACGTACACGGTCAAAGCCTACTTTACCCGTCGCAATAAACCGGCGTTTCCGGTCAGTAAAGGATACCAGATTCGTACCTGCAATGTTACGTACTGTTTGCAGTCGGATCAGACTTCTGTCGCCTTGTCGGCGATATCAATGCCCGCGGGTATAAACGAGAAAGCCGTCGTCACCTTCGATCTGCAATGGATCTATGGCAAAAAAGATGGTTTGATGCTCGGCCCCCGCGAGTTGTATATCGAAAATGATGTAACCACGACCAAGTTCAAGGTGTCGACAGAGTTCACCATGCGCGACAAGTCAGAAGCCTGGATCGACATTGCCCCCGTTATCATCGGCGAACCGACCACGAAGTAAGAAGCTGCCGGTCGTCTTTCAACCGTCTATCCGTCCATTTCCGTTGCCCCTGACCAGCCATGCCATCTGCCTTTTTGCCCTTGCTTCTGCTAGCCATTTCGCTATCGGCCTGCCAGTCCAGTTCCACAACCAATAACCAGTCAGAGAGCAGCGGGCCGCCTGCGTCACTTACCGCTACCGTTCCCGAAAAAGAAGCGGGTCACGATCGGGCGGTAGCGGTTTCCAATGATTTCCTGATCGTACCGGGAGAGCGGGTTGGGCCAATAAAGTCGACGACTTCCGAAGCCGAATTGGTAAAACTCTTGGGGCCTTCAGTCGTTACAGCGAGCGACACAATCTACGGCGCCGAAGGAGAGGAATTTATGGGTACGACGCTGTACAAGAACACTTCCGATGAGGTACAAATTATTTATGCGGACGAAAAGCGGACGAAACCCGAAACGATACGCATCCGGCCGCAACTAGTTGACGATGAAGGTCTCCCTATTCCAACCGTAGCACCTACCCGCTGGACAACGGCGGATGGACTACGCATTGGCACTACGCTGAAAGAACTGGAAAAACGAAACGGTAAACCGTTCAAGCTATGGGGGTTCGAATGGGATTATGGGGGCATGGTGTCCAGTTGGCAGGGCGGCAAACTCACACCGCCGAATAAAAAATCATTTGTATCAATCGGGCTCGGCGCTCCGGTTTCCAGAACGCCTGCGCAGGAAAAAGCCTATAATAAGCTCATGGGCGATGGCGAATTTATGTCATCGACCCCAGCCCTGCAAGTCCTGAATCCGGTTGTTGTGAGCATTGGCGTCGGGTTTGCTCAATAGGTTCGCGTACCCATTCTGTTCCTTGCCCTGCCATGATCGCTACCGACATTCAGCTAATTTTGGAGCAGGTTGTTCAACATACGCTCAGCGTGACTGACGCTGAACACTACTTTCTGACCAATTAGAAGCCATCGGTACGCAACCCGAAAACCGTTGCTTCCTGTAGTGGGCTACTGATCGTATTCGGACTGGGCCTGTTTTTGGTGCATCATGCGTGGCAACTACGAACGACTCCGAATCCAGGCAGCTATTCCCAGCAAACAAACGGAACCGTCACCCCGATCGTAGGCAACGCTACCTGGTGTACGAACCAAAATCGCCGGAAACAGGCGCGATCCAATCGTTTTCTGACCAATGGATGGGGCCGCTCCTCGGCCTGAGTTTGCCGGTTTGTTTTCTGTTTATTTTTCTGCTTGCCAGAGCCCGCTCCACTCGTTAAGCGTACGGCAGGTAGTTATACGTATTTCAGCTCGTTGAGCAGCGAACCCCAACAGATATATACCACTAACAATCAACTACTTATATTACAGATCCAGTAGTAACGTAGTTTCCCTATCATACATTTATCCGATTGATGCGCGCAGGGTCTGTCGGTAGTTTTGACACAAGTTAGTCGAGTCAAATCTGCGTTAGGAATGCGTGTACGTATACTACTTTTCTTTTACGGGTTTTGGTTGATCTGCCCTGCCTGGGCGCAAACAAATCCACCAGCGGGAAAGACCTCACCCGTGAAGGTATCGGGTGGACTGAACGCGTATGCAGGCTTCTATACAGTCAGCGGCATTGCCAGCCGAAACCAACCTTCTCCGTTCGGCTTAAGCGGCTCCGTAACGGTCGCTTTACCGGGTGGCATTTCGCTTCCGTTTTCGGCGGTGCTGGGCAATCAGGGCAGCAGTTTCCGGCAACCGTTCAACCAGTTTGGCGTGTCGCCTACCTACAAATGGGCTACGGTACACGCGGGTTATCGGAACGTATCTTTTTCCCCGTTCACGCTGGCGGGCCACACCTTTCTCGGCGGTGGCGTTGAACTGAATCCCGGCAAACTACGGTTAGGGGCGGTCTATGGCCGGTTCAACAAAGCAATCTCCACGAATCTGGCCGAACCCGACATTGTTCCGGCTTACGGTCGAACGGGCTATGCCGTAAAGGTAGGCTACGGCAAACCCGGTAATTACGTCGACCTGATCATGCTGCGGGCCAAAGACGATTCGGCCTCGATCGTGTCAGTCCCGCAGTCTGTTTCCCAGACCGTTACTCCCGCCGAAAATCTGGTGGTTGGCCTGACAACCCGGCTATTGATCGTCAAACACATTACCGTTGAACTGGACGGTGCGCTGAGTGCCTACACCCGCGACGTGCGAAGCAGCCTGGTTTCGGCCGAGGGAAGCAACCCCGTAGCGCGTTTCTTCGGCAGACTCATCACGCCCAGGCTCGCTACGCAGCTTACCCAGGCAACCCAGGCCGCTATTGGCTACCGGGTTCCGAATGCCGGTATCAAACTGCAATACAAACGCATCGATCCTAATTTTCAAACAATGGGGGCTTACTACTTCCAGAGTGATATTGAGAGCTACGCCATTGCCCCTAACCTGAGCCTGATGGACGGGAAGCTCCGCCTGTCGGGCAGTTACGGCATTCAGTACGATAACCTGGCCAATAACAAAAGCGCCCGTACCGGCCGAAAGATTGGTTCGCTGGCGGTTTCCTACAACCCGGCTACGGCCTTTGGCATTGATGTCCAGCTATCCAACTACGGCATCAGTCAGCAAGCCGGTTTCCGACCCCTCATCGACACCATCCGGCTCGCCCAGAACAATCTTTCGGCAACGGTCAACACGCGCTATACGCTTCAGAAAGAAGATGTACTTCAGGTGTTTACCCTCACCACAACCTACCAGAAATTAAGCGATCTGAACACCAATACCGCCAGCCAGACCGAGAACAATAACATCAACCTGAACCTGGGCTATTTCTACCAGCAAACCACCACGGGCTGGGGCTTCAACGGGATGCTGTCTTACACCCAGACGCAGTTGCCGATTGCGGTCGGCGATACCAACCGAACGGTGCGTTTCTTCGGGCCAACACTGGGTGCCACGCAGTCCTTCTTCGAAAAGAAATTAACAACATCCGCCAATGCCAGCTACCTGATCAACCAGCAATCCGGCATAACGGGAAAGGTTATGACGGTATCTGTCAACGGCGGCTATCAGGTGGCGAAACGGCAGACACTCACGGTGTCGCTCAATTATCTGAATTCAAACACGGGTCTTCAGGAACAGACATTCAACGAACTAAGAGGCAATCTCGGCTATGGCATCTCTTTTTAAACAGTTTCTTCTGATAACGACGCTTCTTACCCGCAAAGACGCAACGGTTACGCAACGAACGCGAAGAACCTTAGTCGCCTTGACAATAATCCTGGCGACGGGTACGGGTAAACCGGCCTTTTCGCAAACCTTCCCGCTACAGATTCAGGTAAGTGTGCTACCTCCCTACAGTGCCTATTTGCAGGACTACCCCGGAGCGGGGCAGCAGGTGCGGGTTTTCCTGATCAATACCAGCCGAAATACCTACCAGATTCGCCTATCGGGGCAGCTGACCGGCGACAACGGCATCGAGATTCGCACATCGCCCAACTACCGTCCGCCAAGGCCTTTAACCGTACCACCCGGCCAGACTTTAGTAAGCCGCAACGATCTGGAAGGGCTTTTTGACTTGAACCAGATCGAGGTAACGGGAATCGACAAAAACCGGCTGGCCCGCGGCTTCCCCCTACCCGACGGCACCTATCAGCTTTGCGTGCGGGCCTACAATGAAACGGCGACGAATACAGCCGCAACCGCCTTTGGGCAACCACTTTCGGCTGAGTTCCCGCTGGGCTGCTCAGCCCCTATTCTGGTCCGATCGGTTGAGCCGCCTATACTGATTTCGCCCCTTTGCGATGCGGGCGTGACGGCGACGACTCCGCAGGCCGTTGTCTTTACCTGGACGCCCCCGGTGGGTGTTTCGCCAGCGCAGGTAGACTACACAGTCCGCATTGTGGAGCTACCGCAGGAAAATGTTGACCCGAATGTATTCATTGATGCCGTAGCCCTGCCAAAGTCGGGGGTAGAGGTTCGGAATGTACGAACGAGTACGTTTCTGTACGGCCCCACACAACCGCCCCTGGTGGTAGGCAAGCGCTATGCCTGGCGGGTACAGGCTATCGACCGCTCCCGGAAACTCAATTTTCTGAACGACGGCAAGAGCCCGGTCTGCTCGTTTACGTACGGCGGAGAAGGGGCCATTCCCGCCGAAAAAAAACCGGTAGCTTATGTATATAAATCTGGCTCGATTGGCGCAACATGTTCCTGTAAACAAACCCCTACCGATCAGTCGGTGGATAACAAACCGGCTTTATCAGCCGGTAAAGCGACGGTAGCCGGTTTTCCGCTGACATTTCTGAAAACAGCCGACGGCGTAAAAGAAGTGGACGGTGTCCTAACGGGCAATGGAACCATACCCATGCCCATTGTCAACAATGCCCTATTCAAGTTGCGGGTTCAATTGGTCAATGTGCAGTGCAACGCAGCGGGCGAAGTCATCAGCGGTTACGTTCAGGCGATTCGGACAGACGATTTTCCTGGCATCTTCCCTAAGGCCAGCAAGCCCAGCGTCGATCCGCCCGGCATACCTGTCATCAGTACGGCAAACGCCGACAGCGTAGGGGCTCAGATTCAGAAACTGAGCGAGCAGATGCAAGCATTTCCAGGACATTTACTGTCGCAGGCGGGCGAAGTAGCCAAAAGTGTGGGGATGGAAGTACCGTTCGGAATCGATAAGAAACTTGGCCCCATCAGCACAAACATTGCCATTACTGATGTAATCTTCACCCCCGAAGATGCTTATTTCAACGCCAACACCTTCATCGAATCACCGGGCTTAAGTGCGCAGTTCAACGGAATTCCGCTGGCTGCCTACCACGTTTGCATCAAGCCCGACGGTGCCTGTGGCGACAAAGTACTGTATCTGGCCAAGGACATGGCCGCGTCGAGTCTGCTCACCCTGAAAGGGGGTGCAGTAGCCCTAAAAGCCTTACAGCAAAACGTCACGCACGTTGTGTTCGATGAGAACGGCTTCAAGACGCTCCACATAGCAGCTGGTATCAACACACCGGGATTGCTGCGAAAATCGGATGATCAGCCCATGGAGCTGTTGACAAAATTCGACATTCCGTCATCCGATGCAAAAGACTTTAAGAACTGGATGGCCCAGGTACAGGCCGACGACGACTTCTACGTGAAGGGGCTTTCTGACTTTGTCCTATCGATGAAAGACAAGGATGGAAATCCCCAACCCGCCATTTACGACCACGATGAAACCCAGAATCCGGGTGTCTTACCAGCCAACTACGACCCGGGTAAAGACCCCACCTGGCATGGCCTCTATCTGCCTAAACTCTCTATAAGTATTCCCTTCCTGAAGTCACTCAACAATGGCAAGGAGGTTCCAGTCGGCGTTGACAACATGATTTATGACAGCAATGGTTTCACGGGCGATGCCGTCGCGGGCGACGAAGCTCACCCCCTTATTGCGCTGGGTAACGGTAACATGTCAAGTTGGTATTGCTCGGCCGATCAGCTTCGTCTGAGCTTTTACGAAAGTGGCTTTAAATCGTCCAGCCTCGTGGGCAAAGTGGTGCTACCCGTTTGCAAAGTGGACGACAAAGCGGCTCCGATACCCTATACCTGTACACTTTCCAAACCTGACGGTACGCTGGAGGCTCAGTTCGTTCTCCAGCCCAAGAATCAAATCCATACCGATGTATTTGGCGTGGCCGACATTGCCCTTGATTCGTCATCATCCATTACGGCCAGTTACATGAGCGGTTCCTTTAAGGCCGCAGCCTTGCTATCGGGTAAAATCAGCTTAACAGCCGGACCATTGAAAATGGACCTGGTCAAATTTCAGGAAATGGGTTTATCGACCGATAAGGGCTTTACGATCAAATCGCTTTCAACCGCAAGTCCGCAGAAATTCATTGCCGGTCTGCCGTTTACCATCGATACCCCCAAAGATCAGCCCATCTTTTCGCCAAGAGGGAACAACCAGTACAGCCTCAATTTTGTGGGTGGCCTGGATCTTTCGGAGAACATGGGCCTGAAGGGAAATGTAACGGCTAACCTTATTTTCTCTACGGGTCTACTGAATGGGCGACCGGACTGGAAATATGTAGATACGGACGTAACAGCTGTTTCGGTTGACGGAGCACTCGGCCCGATCTCTGCCACGGGCACAGTGGCCTTTAGCAAGAAGGAAGTTGACCCGACCTACGGGGATGGCTTCCGGGGCGATGTAACCCTGATTATGCCCTTCGGGGCGTTTGGCCTGAAAGGCTACTTCGGTAACGTCAACAATTTCAGCTACTGGGGTGTGGCGGGGGAATATGTGTTACCTTCTGGCGTACCGGGGATTCCCCTGGTGCCGGGCGTGCTGTTTTTCCGAGGGTTTGGCGGGGGCGTTTTCAGCAATATGGCCAAGCAGAACGACGGCAGTTTTAAACCCGTTGCGGGTGAACTCACGTTCAGCGCAAAAGCCATCGTAGGAACGGGCGACGGTACCTTGCTGACGGCAACCGGCGATTTAACGGTTGGCATCACCAAAAGTACAGGCGATGGGGGCGGCTGTTCGGTGAGTTATATTCAGATCGATGCTGACGCTTACCTGCTTTCTAAACCGAATGCCTATAAAAGTGCAATGGCTACGGGTAAGGGGCTCATCAAATGGGATATTGCTCAGGGTCTTTTCAAGGCTGATTTTAGTATAACGGCAGGCTATGGGAGCAAAGGAACCGTTGGGCTGTATGCTACTTCCGAAATCAATTTGCAGGTAAATCCATCGGCAGGTAAATGGTATTTCAGCTTTGGTGAGCCCGACGGGCGGGTGAGTACCGAGCTATGGGTAGCCAATAAACGACTGTTTCAGACGGGGTCTTATTTCATGACGGGAAACGACCTGCACGGCGTAATCTTACCGCCCCAGCCGTATGGTATGGACGATGCCACGCTGAAACAACTTGGCTATACCGATGGGGATGCCGCCCGGCAGGCTTTTGAAACGAAGGTAAAAAGCTTCCTGGCTTTTGGGGTTGGCTACCAGTTGGAACCGCAGAAATATTCACTGGGCCCATTCTACGTCCGTTTTGAAGGAAGCCTCGGTTTCGACGCCTTACTGGCCGAGCGGTCAGGCTGCGACGAAGTTGCCCAGAACGGGCAAGTCGGTTTTAACGGTTGGTATGCGAATGCCCAGGCCTATGCCTATGCGTCCATCTCGTTGGGCATGCATATAGACCTATGGATTTACGAAGGTGATCTGGAGGTGTTAAGCGTATCGGCGGGAATACTCCTGCGCGGTGGGTTGCCCAATCCAATCTGGTTTAAAGGGAATGGCTTTTTCAAATACCGGGCGCTGGCCGGGCGCATTCGGGGGCAGGCCAATATCGAGTTCTGGTACAATAAAGACCTGAAATGCGCGCCTTCGTTCGAGCCACCCAATCCTTTCACCGATCAGCCGCTCATCGCCCGGCTCGGACCGGGGGGGGCCGATAAAGTATCAACCCTGTCGCCGTTTTTTGTCGAGTTCAACTACCCCATGGAGTCGATGATTGACGTGGATGTTATCGATCCCGATGGCAAAGAATTTCGGCAGCGGTTCCGCCTTCGGTTCAAGAATGGACAGCGATTCAATTTTGCCGTAACGAACAACGGGGGCGCTAGTGGCCAGCTCATCAGTTGCTCCGCAGATCCGAACGGAAAGCTGGTCTGGAAAACAAACGATGCGGGGGATATGAACTACGTAGCCTACTATTATCGCAATTCAGCGTTGTTGCCGAATGCCGACTATACAATGACCATCGGTGTAGAGGTATGGGAATACCCGGTCGACAAATACTATGCGCTGCCCAGCAGCCCGACAACGGCCGGCATTTACATGTATCCTAAAACAAAACAGGGCGTTCAGCCAAAACCCGTCGAGCAAACTGAAACCCTGAAATTCAGTACCAAAGACTGTGTCAATACACTTACCAAAGACGGGCCGGAGCCTTCCGTCTCGTTCTCCTACCCATTTGAAGGCCAGCGGTATTTCATGAAAGGGGGGGTGGGTACATCGTTTATCAAACTAACGGCAACCATGTGCTGTGGCGACAAGTTCAATGCCGATCCAAATTACAAACTCATGGCGCGCCTGACTCCATACAATGGGGGCACCTTCGATTCGAAAACGGATGGGCTGCTGGCTCCTGTTTCGGCCAGGAATACGACCAGTGGCGCTGGCGTGAACTTATACGAGTACGCAATGCCCAACGCCGTAAAAAACAAAACGCTCTATAAGTTCGAACTCGTTCGCATTCCCACGGATGGCTACATCGCTCAACTGGAAAAAGACGCCAGAACCAAAGCTAAAAAGGCCGAGAACTGGCACGTAGGGGGCGGTAACACGCAGGGTGTAGGCGCACTTCAGGGGGGCCTGACGCTAAATGGCGTGACCATGCCAAAAACAGATTACGTGGGTGCACCCAGTGGCCCCATGCCAACGGGCATGTCGTCTAGCCAGCCAGGGCAGAACACGACGCAGCAACAGGTCTCGTTTGCTACCCTGCAAAAAGGAATCGATGTAGTTGCCCAGACAGAGCAAACCAACTGGAGCAAAACGCAGGCAGGGTTCCTGATGAATGAGAACACGCTGAAGGAGAGCGACATGAAGGCGTTTAACGTAAAAGTCGGCGAAGGTTCGGAGGGCGACCTGACCGATTATAAACAGTTGTATGAGCAGGTGTTGTATAGCTACTATTTCAAAACGAGCCAGTTCAATACACTGGCTGATAAACTCGCAGCAACATCGCTGATTCCGTTGAAGCAGAATCGTTGGGGGAGCTATGCCTACCAGTTGCCGGTTAGTGGACCCGAAAACTTCGAGTCATTTGAGGTGAGTATAACAAAATTGCCCAACGAATTGAAACTACCTCCGTTCGTGCGCCTGGGAGGTGTCGTGGGGGGTAAATATTTCGATGACGTTATCCTGCCTGCAGCAAGCCAAATTCCGGCCGTAAAGCAAAAGGTGCACGTGGAAAGCGTATTGCCATTAAACGTGGATAACATTGGCAGTATCTATGCCAGTGCGCTGGACGACAGCGATTTCCCTACCCTGAGCGCGCAGGACCTGGCCGACCGGATGCCAACCTTCGCCTATCCACCTGGCAAGGGGCCGGAACCACCCATGTCGAAGGCGACCATTGATAATTTCCTTTCGGGTAGCCGTCCACCCACTGTCATCAAGAAATAACCAGAGACCAAGCTGACTACTATGAAAACGCTATTGCTATTCCTCGTTTTGCTGAGCGCTGTTCTGTCGACAGCCTCTGGTCAGGGCAACCTATCCAATGCCAAATCGGTTGGAAACGCCCCAAAAGCCACGCCCACGAATTTGCCCAGCGATGCCGCAACCATGCTGGTCAATGTCGGTCATTACAATGGCGAAGCGCGTACGCTGGTGGCCGATTATATCCGATCCACTGTAACCATGGGCGATGCCAAAGCCGGTAAGGTAAATGGCGGGGCGGTATCCGCCATTTCGAAGCAGGGGCCTATCGTCATTGGTGGATTGAAAGGCAATGCCGCCCTGGAGAGCTACGTGTTTGGCGAATCGGCTACCGCTGAATCATCCGGGCTCAGCGTTATTTACGATAGTAATCCTGTCGACTGGTACCTTCATGATCTGGCGGGCGGGGAAACAAGCACCGCTTTTTTTGCACTGAAAATCACCTATCGGGCTTGTGAAAATGGCAGTGTGACGTCGAAAAATGCCGCCCTGAACTGTATTATAGAAAGTTATACAAATGCAAAATATCATGTGTTTGATATAGATCTGACTAAAAATCCGGAGTGGCTACAGCGGCAAAGGATCCGGGCCATGGCTACGGCTTATAATTTCGATGTGATGTACAACTACAAAAACTCAGTTGACTACTTCAAGAACATCACCCATCCCGACTTCCTGACGTCTGCCTACGCCATTCAGTTTCAAAGCTTAGATGATGCTTTTTTTCAGCTTGCCGTAAAAAATGACGGTACGGATGGGCTTTTTTCCGATGAAAGGCGCTACGTGAACACCGATCCAAAATACCAGACAGCCCCCCCTATGTTCGATGCTGCTCTGTACTCCTCCCAGAAGAAAGTAAGCTTCATGCTTATCAAATAAATCTAGCCATGTTCCGACTACTCAGTTTTTGTTATCTACTTGTTGGACTAACCACGGTGAGTCTGGCCCAACGACAGCCCAAAGCGACACCATCGGCCAAATCGGCAAAGCCTCGGTCTGCCACAGCAACCGTCTCAGATTCGCTACCACGGGCCCGAGTGGGCGCGTTGGCCCGGTCTTATGGTGACTCGGTAGTGGTTCGCTGGGCACCCGACAATGCGTTGTTATTCAAGGCGGCTACGCGCGGTGGCGGCTACCGC
Organism: Spirosoma humi; assembly: GCF_054776575.1. Lineage (NCBI taxonomy): Bacteria > Pseudomonadati > Bacteroidota > Cytophagia > Cytophagales > Cytophagaceae > Spirosoma > Spirosoma humi. The sequence goes on along the minus strand of NZ_BAAHBR010000008.1, from coordinate 1,644,817 downwards.
GTTATGCGCATGAGCCAGGCGCCCGGACAGGGCTTGCAACTCGATTACACGCGCACGGTAGCTCCCTGGTCAGTCGATGAATGGAAACAGAGATTTAGTCCGCGCGATTCGCTGGCCGGAGCGTGTCTGCAAGTACTCTGGGGCAAAAACGAAGTCGTTCGGGGCGAGGCCACCTTCGATCAAATTCTTCGGCAAAAACAGCAGGCCGATCTAAGGCTGATGATGGGCCTGACGCTGGCGGATGTGAACCCGCGCTACGCCCGTGCTATGGGATTGGGCATGACCGATACTGATGTTAAACGGGGCGTAACCTATATCTACAGCATTGCCCCCCTCGTCAATCAGCAACAAAACCCGGCCGACTCGGCCTTGGTGTCTGTGACAAATACTGGGCCGTTGCCAAGGCTACAGATGCTACCTGTCGTGGGGCAATCGGGCGACCGGGTTATCAAATTACTCTGGAACCGCGATCTGGCCGACCGCGAGTTCACGGCTTACTACATTGAACGCTCTGATAACAACGGCCAAACCTTCCGCCGGATTACTCGCCGTCCCTGGATTCAGCCGATCGATGGCCCTAACAAACAGGACATTACGTTCCAGGATTCATTGGCACAGAACTATCGGTCTTACCAGTATCGGGTTATTGGCCTGAATCCTTTTGGGGAACAGAGCTTGCCGACAGTAGTAACCGTTCGTGGTGTTGATCGTACACCGCCCGGTGCCGTATCGCAGCTGAAAGCCGAGCACCTTGGGGGGTCCCGTGTTCGGCTCACGTGGCAGCATACCAAAGCCCCAGCCGATTTATCCGGCTACCTTATCGGAAAAGCAACCGCTATTGATGGCCAGTACACACCGTTGATCACGACAACGTTGCCCGCGTCGCAACGGACATTTACCGATACGACAGCTATCCCCTCCCTGCAAGCCTATTACGTAGTCGTAGCCCTGGACACGGCCAAAAACGCCAGTCCGTCGTCGCCCGCCTACTGTATGTTTACCGACAAGTCGGGACCTACCCAGCCGAAGGGGTTGAAAGGGTATATCGACTCAACGGGCTTTGTTCGAATTGTATGGGAACGCAGTAAAGAACCGGATCTTATGGGCTATAAAGTACTGATGGCCAATGATCCGACGCACCTATTTATTCCCGTCACCAAAACCTACCAGTCGGTAGCGTTTTTCGATAATACAACCTCGTTGAATACCCTGACGAAGCGTCTTTATTATCGGGTCGTTGCCTATGACCGCTCTTATAATCCCAGTCCTGCATCAGCAATACTAACCCTTACCCGGCCCGACAAGGTGCGGCCTTCGGCACCCGCGATTAAAAGCTACGTAGCGAGTGATACAACGGTTCAGCTAACCTGGGTTAACTCGGCAAGCGACGATGTATTTCAGCAACGGCTCCTGCGTCGCGGGGCATCCACCGAACGCTGGCACGAATTGGCTCGCTTGCCCCGCAGGCAAACCAGCTACGTTGATGCCAGCATAAAGGCGAACGAAAGTTATCAATATACATTAATAGCGGTTGATTCGGCCGGGTTACAATCGCCGGAATCGTACCCGCTAACCGTTCGAACGCTACAGACCAGGACCCAGCCAGCCCAGCAGCTCCGGGCCAGCCTGACTACCGACCAGAAAGCCGTAGTGCTGAACTGGAAATTACCGAACGACCTCGCCCGCTATGTCATCTACCGTGGCGATAACGGGCAGCCGCTGCGCTCCTACGATGCCGTCAATCGTGAGCACACCTTTACCGACAAAGCCATTCCGAAAGGCCGGTACGAGTATGCCGTAAAAGTGATTTATCAGGATGGCCGCGAATCGGGACTCTCGAATCGGGTGAAAATCGACATCAACTAACCATGAAACTAACTCTATCCTGCCTGTTACTGAGTGTGGCGATGTTGCTATCGACCCGGCTGTTCGCTCAGTCCAACGCCCCTACGGGTCTAACTGGTACGGCACCGGCTTACAACCGGGTGGTACTGACCTGGAAAGACAACTCGACGAATGAAACCAAATTCGAGATCGAGCGAAATAACTTCACCAGTTTCACTAAAATTGGTGAAGTAGCCGCCAACGTTACGACCTATACGGATAACAGCGTGGGGGGCGGCACCTACCGCATTCGGGTCGTTTTCGCGACCGGAGCAACGGGTTTGTCGAACGAATTTACCATCAGCACCCCACCCGAACCGCCGGGAACGCCAACGGGCCTTACGGTAATTGCGCAGAACAGCAACAGCCTTAAACTGACCTGGAGCAATGGCTCCGGCAGCGCTCCCACCGACTACCGGATTGAGCGGGGAACAAGCACGGGCGGCTCGTTTACGTTGTTGCAAACCGTCGCCTACAGTCGTGCCCCTACATTTACCGACAACGGCGTCAATGGTGGCCAGCCGTATTGTTACCGGGTAAGGTCGCAAAACGGGAGTGTCGTATCCGACTTTACAGCGCCCGTTTGTGCTACTCCTCCCCTGGCACCGACCAATGTCAAAAATCTACAGGCAAATGCACTGAGCAGCAGTGCCATTAAACTGACTTGGGATCGCTACGGCAAAGAATCCGGAATCGGCATCGAACGCCGAACGGGCCAGTCGGGCGATTGGCGCCAGATAGCAACTACACTGGCCGACGGGGGTGAATTCACGGACAACAACCTGAGCAGCAACACCGAATACTGTTACCGCATTTCGGAAAGCGGCTATGCGTACTCGGCCACAGCTTGTGCGACCACGCAGCAAAGTGCCCCCAGAGCGCCCGCCCGACTAACCGCTACAGCGGTGTCATCGGCGCAGATTGACCTAACCTGGGCCGATCTGTCGGATAATGAAACAGGTTTTGAACTCCAGCGGGCCGATAGTCCAGGCGCCCAATTTTCAACGATCCAGAACTTAGGCTCCAACGTAACAGCGTTCAGCGATCAGGGCTTACAGGCCAGCCACTCGTATTGCTACCGGGTCCGGGCCGTGAACAGCATTGGGGCCAGCGACTATACGGATAGCCAGTGCGCTACGACACAGGCTCCCCCGGTAGGGGCTCCACAAAATCTGGTTGCTACTGCCACCTCGACAACCCAGATCAATCTGACGTGGGTGGGCGTATCGGGAGCTACCAGCTACCAACTCGAACGAAGTCCCAACGGCAACGATGGCTGGAATAAAGTGGCCGACCCAGCCGGTACTGCCGTCAGTTACGACGATCCAGGATTAACGCCGAATACCCGTTATTACTACCGGATCCGGGCTGTTGTCAATGGCACTCCGGGTCCCTTCAGTAACGTAGCCAACGCCAGTACGCCCGATAGTCCCCCGACAACCCCAGCGCGATTGGTCGCCACGGCGGTTGCCTACAACCAGATCAATCTGGCCTGGGCGGATCTGTCGGGCAACGAAAGTGGATTTCAACTGGAACGGAGCCCGACCGGGAATGATAACTGGAACAAACTGGCGGACCTCGGGGCCAATGTGACGAGTTACGAAGATAAGACCGTTCAACCCCAGACGCATTATTTCTACCGGGTACGCGCAGTCAATGCCGCCGGTCCATCGGATAACTCCAACGTGGCGGATGCGACGACACCCGTCGGGCCGCCCGTGGCAACACAGGACCTTAATGCTACAGCTACGTCAACTACCCAGATCAGTCTGACCTGGAGTGCGATTGCCAATGCCGCCACTATCCTCATTGAACGAAGCCCGGACGGCACGAGTGGCTGGGCGTCCTTAACGACTGTAGCCGGCGCGGCCACCAGCTATACCGACAACAACCTGGCGGTCAATACACATTATTATTACCGAATCAGGGCTGCCAACGCAAGTGGGCAGGGACCGACCAGTAATGTGGCGGATGCGACGACCCCCGATGTACCACCAGCCTCACCAGCCCGTTTGACGGCGACGGCCGCATCACCTAATCAGATCAATCTGGCCTGGGCTGACCTGTCGGGTAATGAAAGCGGTTTCGAGCTTGAGCGCGGTGCCAGCACCAGCGGCACATTCGAAAAAATTGCCGATGTACCAGCTAATACGACCAGTTACGAAGACAAGAATCTGACGGATAACCAGCCGTACTGCTACCGGATTCGGGCAAAGAACGCAGCTGGACCATCGGCCTACAGCGATGCCGCCTGCGCTACCACGCCCCTGGCACCACCTGCCAACCCGACTAACCTGACAGCGCAGGTATCCGACTATGATCAGATTCGGCTAAACTGGTCGGCGTTGGGCGCTTCAGCCGTCACCGTAAGTATCGAACGATCGACAGATCCCACATCCGGGTTCGCGGAAATAAAGCAGCAGCCAGCGAGCCAAACCAGTTACGTAGACATGGGTTTGCAGGAATTTACAACCTATTATTACCGCCTTCGGGCGGTGAATCCGGCGGGCAATTCGGGATATTCGAACGTAGCCAGCGCACGCATTGAAGAAGTAATTATTGCGGTAGAAGACGAATTAGCTACCCATACGACGCTCTATATGAATCAGCGTGACCTGCACATCAAAACCAACTGGTATTCGTCCCTGCGCACTACCATTCAGGTGATGACGGCAACGGGTCTACCTGTGCTCACCGACATTCGAAAAGTGAATCCGACCGATGCCTGGCACTATACCCTCGATCACTTGCCGACGGGTGTTTACATCATTGTCATCGTTGCTGACGGGCGTTCGCTCACCAAACGAATACTAATCCCATGAAAAATAACTTATTTCTTCTCTTCCTTCTGGTGAGTCTTTGCGGTTGCCAGCCCAAGGCAATCAAACCGATCACCGATTTGCTAGGCAAAGTCTGGAAAGCCAACACGGTCAATGAAGCGGACCGGCTGGTGTTTACGCTGGGCGCTGCGACGAACATCAAGCCCGGTTACTCCAACTTCAGGCTGGATTTGAGTCAGCCTACTATCGTTAATCTGAAAGATCTTGACGGTCGGCTCGTCACTGGCACCTGGTCCGTCTCGACTGATAACAAGCGGTTGATTCTGGAGAATCTCAACCCAAAACCAACCAACACCGGTGGCCGCATCGAATACTACATTCTGGCTCAGCCAGATGGGTCATCCCTGCAACTTGAGCGCACCTCGGAAAGTCGAAAAACCGGCAATACAATTGACCAATACGCCTTGATTCCAGAATGAGGCTGTAGTTAACCGCCGTTGACAATAAATGTATTGTCGCCCAGGTTAACCATGAATTTATTGTCAGCCGTCAATGGACTACCGACGACATTCTTAGCACAGTCACTCAACGGGCTAGCGACTACGCCTAGCGATTCTGTGCGGTCGTTCGTATCTTTATTGTCGGCCCGAGCTAGATTCAGGCCAACTTTTTCTGAATGGAAACAAGTACCTACCCTACTCAACCCGTTCCGTTGCATCCTGGTTTGCCCTTCTTGGGCAACACGCTGGCCTTTCTCCGGAATCCGCTTAGCACCCTGGATACGTTGCAGCGAAACCATGACCGCCTGGTTCACCTACGCATTGGCGGCCGGAATCAGTACCTGGTGCTGCAACCCGAAGATGCCAAACACATTTTGCAGGAAAATCACCGGAATTACGGCCGTTCACCAGCCTTTGACATTCTCAAAATCTTCCTGGGCAATGGCCTGCTTACCAGCGATGGCGACTTCTGGCGCAGGCAACGTCGACTGGCCCAACCGGCCTTCCACCGGCAGAAACTGGCCGCATTAACCCAGACAATGATTGCGGAAACGGCCGACTGGATCGACGAACTTAGTGACCATCAGTCGAAGGAGCCCGTCAATGTCTCGCAAGCATTTATGGACGTAACCATGCGCATTGTCTGCAAAACCCTGTTTGGATCAGATACCACCGGCAAACTCGACGGCCTCTCTAACGCACTGGACACGCTCAATTACCTGGCAAATAAGCGAATGCTATCACCACTCCGGTTTCCTTATTCGTGGCCAACCCCCAACAACCAACGGTCTAAACGGGCCCGAAGGCAGGTCGATTCGTTTATTTACGGGCTTATCGACGAACGGCGAAAAGCGCTTGACGAACGCGATGATTTACTGGGCATGCTGCTCAGCGCCGAAGATGAAGAAACGGGAGAGCGGATGTCGGACCAGCAATTGCGGGATGAGTCTGTAACCATTTTTTCGGCCGGTCACGAAACGACGGCGGTTTCGATGGCCTGGACGATCCATCTCCTTACCAAACACCCCGACGTACTGGCCCGACTCAAGGCCGAAAGTCAATCCATGCTGGGCGACGCCCGAACGCCACCACCCGAAGCGTTTCGCACGTTAACCTACACGATGCAGGTAATTCAGGAGTCTCTACGGCTTTATCCACCCGCCTGGATTATGAGCCGACGAGCGCACCAGGACGATTACGTAGGCCCCTACACGATTCCGGCGGGCGATACGGCGCTTGTTTGCCCCTACCTTTTGCACCGCGACCCGGCCAACTGGCCTGTCCCTGATCGGTTCGATCCTGACCGATTTGCGCCGGGTGTCCCTAAAGAACGTTTGCACTCGTATGCTTACCTGCCTTTTGGCGGGGGGCCACGTTTGTGCATCGGCAATCAATTTGCGCTTATGGAGATGCAAATCTTACTGGCCTTATTTGTTCGCCGTTTTACCCTTAAGCCCGTCAATAATCAGCGTATCGTTCCCAAACCATTAATAACCCTGCGGCCGAACCAGGCTATTCGTGCCATTTTAGAGTAACTGTGCAATTATACTTTTCGAAGAACTTTACGCTGAAACCGTTCCACGCGTAACAAAAAGTTTACATATTTCAACCATTTACCTCGTAAAGCACAGAGTACGCGTGAAACAGGGTTGTATCTTTCGTAGGTGCTATTGACTTTCTGATCGATAAAGCCAACCTTAGTTAATCCATTGATGTTCTAATTAATTCACCTTAAAAACGACACGATGAGACTACAAATTAATGCCGTTAAGTTTACGGCCGATCAAAGCCTGTTAGATTTTATCCAGGCTAAACTCGACAAATTAGACACATTCCATGACCGTATTATCGGCGGAGAGGTGTTTCTAAGGCTGGATGGAGCCGACTCCAACAAGGTTAAAGAGAAGATAGTAGAGGTCAGGCTGATGTTGCCGGGCAAAGAACTGTTCGTCAAAGAACATGACAAGAGTTTTGAAAGCGCAACGGACCGCGTGATGGATGTGCTGAAAGACAAGCTTGTTCGGTTCAAACAAAAACGCAATGACATTTCCAGTCCTGCCATTACCGAAGCGAAAACGCAGGTAGAAGACGAAGATGAGGTCTATGAGACCGATGAGTTATAAACGAATGCTTTATTATCATAAGCAGAAAAGCCACTCTTACGGAGTGGCTTTTCTGCTTATGATGCGAATGAAACCCAAACGCATTTTACACACCGAACTCAGCTTTTACCTGATCAACAAAATCCAGTTTTTCCCAGGTAAACAATTCCACTTCGACTTCTTTCGTCTGCCCGTTCGAACCAAACGTTTTTGTCACAACTTCATTTTTGCGGCCCATGTGCCCATAAGCGGCCGTTTCTGAATAAATGGGATTGCGGAGCTTAAGCCGTTGCTCAATAGCATACGGACGCATATCGAAAATGGCAGCTACTTTTTCGGCAATCTCACCATCGTGCATGTCTACTTTCGCGGTGCCGTACGTATTCACGTACAAACCACAGGGCTTGGCAACGCCAATGGCATACGAGACCTGTACGAGTACCTGATCACAAAGACCGGCAGCGACCAGATTCTTGGCAATGTGCCGGGTAGCATAGGCTGCCGAACGGTCTACTTTGGAAGGATCTTTCCCGGAGAAAGCCCCCCCCCCGTGAGCACCTTTGCCCCCGTAAGTATCGACAATAATTTTACGACCCGTCAGTCCTGTATCGCCGTGAGGGCCACCAATAACGAACTTACCCGTTGGGTTGATGTAATACGTAATGTCATCGGTAAACAAACCATGAAGCTCAGCCTTCTGAGCGGCTTTCACGCGTGGAATAACAATGTTGATAATGTCATTCTTGATTTTAGCCAGCATCGTTTCGTCATCTGCGAAATCATCGTGCTGGGTTGACACGACAATAGTATCGATGCGGATTGGCTGGTCGTCGTCCGAATACTCGATCGTTACCTGCGACTTGGCATCTGGCCGAAGGTAAGGCATCAGCTCAAGTTCGTTGTTGCGGATCTGCGACATCTCACGCAGAATAGCGTGGGCCAGATCCAGCGGCAACGGCATGTAGTTATCCGTTTCGTTGGTTGCGTACCCGAACATCATGCCCTGATCGCCCGCACCCTGTGCATTGGCCAGCGTCTCAAAATCGGGGTTCTCCACCTTACGATCAACGCCCTGATTAATATCAGCCGATTGATCGTGAAGGGCTGAGAAAATACCGCATGAGTTGGCCTCAAACATGTATTCGCTCTTGGTATAGCCGATTTTACGAATGACATCACGCGTGATCTTCTGAACGTCCAGATACGTATCCGTCTTAATTTCTCCAGCCAGCACGACCTGACCTGTAGTAACGAGCGTTTCGCAGGCTACTTTACTAGACGGATCGAAGGCCAGAAAATTATCGATCAATGCATCGGAAATTTGGTCAGCGACTTTATCGGGATGTCCCTCGGAAACAGACTCGGAAGTGAAGAGATAAGGCATTGCGCTATCTATAGGACTTGGTTAGAAAGTGCAAAGCTACAAGTTTCTAAGTAGGGGGCAAGTCGCTACCGGTTTCAGATTACCTTATCCGGTTATCTTTCGGCGTAGGACGTCGAAGAAAGCGGCCAGAAACGGCCTGAATGGCATAGTCGCAAACAACTGTAGTTCTTCCATAAATCCGGTTTCTTCATCCAGAAAGGTGAAAACCCGCCCTGGATTCTCGGTGTAAACCCGCGTAAAAATATCATCAGCCGGGTGACGATGCTTCTCCAGTACATTGAGAAAAATGCTATCGTATAGTTTAAACCGGCGGGCAAACCAGGGAGTAGTCCGGTGGGGTTTACCCGTTTTCGCCAGATTTTGGACAATTGTCTGTAAATACCGCTGTGTTCGCTGGAAAGTGTATCCCGTCGACGCTTTGGTGTAGCCGCCCGATGTACCAATCCGAACGATGTGTTCGGACGGATTTTCCAGAGCGGGTTCATCCGACATAGGAATCACACCGGCTTCGGTTTCGGTAATTTCGTAGGAACCAGCCTGTACGTATCGATCAATGTATTGGCGTAGCTCGATCTCGTATTCCTCATCGGTGAGCAGCTTATCGTTGAACAACGTAAACTCAACCAGTGCTGTTCGTTCATCGAATGGCAAAACGTACAGAAATCGGCAATCGCCCTGTTGCGCTACCCGGAAGTCCATGATTTCTGGTTGTTGGGGATCAAAACATACGTGCTCCGTTTTAATGACCCAGCCCTTAAAATGCTGTAATAGATTATGATTTTCGGGCTGATCCAGTTTCAATAAAAATGTACTATCGAACACATAATCAGCAATAAATGGCTCATCATCGGCAATAACGAACCCACCCTGGGGCGTATCTTTTATTCGATTGATAGTTGCCTGCTTCCGTTCGATTGTCGGGTGTTTGGCCAGTTCCTGTAGTATAAACTCGTAGAAATCAATACTCCGCAGCATCTTGTACTGGTACGCGCCCATTTCGATAGGTCCGGCATAGGTCGTTCCGTGAAAGCTGACCGTGTCCCAGGAGCGGAACAGTATAGACCAAAACGGGTTTGACCAGATTGCCGGTTGACTATTGGAACGGGAAGAATCCTGTTTTCGCTCCCAGAAGCACCAGGTGCGGTCGTTGCTGGTTTTCGCTACTCGATCCAGAATTAAAATGCTTCGGTCGCGCAGCGGTGACTGACTCAGGTAATATGCCAGACTCAGACCCGCCATGCCTCCCCCTGCAATGATGAAGTCGTATTTTTTCATGCGGCAAAGAAAAAGTCCGAACCCACGGCCCGGACTCTCTTCTCTAAATCTAGATTACACTTAATTGTTTTAAGAAGGCATAAAAGCGCTGAACAACTGACTCTTATCTACACGCCTGTCATCCCTGGCCGCAACCAACCATTTCTACACATTCACATGCTTCTCCGCATGGTAACTCGACCGAACCAATGGACCGGATTCTACGTATTTCAAGCCACGTTTGAGCCCTTCTTCCCGGTATTTGGCGAACGTTTCGGGATGAATCCACTCAATTACCTCGTGGTGCATTTTGGTTGGCTGCAGGTACTGGCCCAATGTCAGAATGTCGAGCCCATTGGCCGCCAGATCATCCATTGCTTTGGCCACCTCGTCGTAGGTTTCGCCCAATCCGAGCATAATGCCCGTCTTTGTGCGCTGGCCATATTCTTTCGTACGCCGGATCTGCTCCAGGCTACGCTCGTAGCGAGCCTGTGGCCGAACACGCCGATAGAGCCGCTCAACGGTTTCCATGTTGTGCGATACGACCTCCTGGCCTGCTGAAATCATCCGTTCGAGGGCTTCCCAGTTTCCTTTCGTGTCCGGAATCAACGTCTCGATAGTCGTTGCGGGTGAAGCTTCCTTGATGAGCCGCACTGTTTGATACCATATTTCGGCACCCCGATCTTTCAACTCATCCCGATTGACCGATGTGAGCACCGCATGCTTGACCTTCATCAGTACGATAGCTTCGGCAACGCGACGTGGCTCATCGGTGTCGTATTCATTGGGACGGCCTGTGGCGACAGCACAGAACGTACAACTTCTGGTACATACATTGCCCAAAATCATAAACGTAGCCGTACCGGCTCCCCAGCACTCGCCCATATTTGGGCAATTACCGCTCTCGCAAATTGTGTGGAGTTTATGTTCATCCACCAATTTACGGACTTTTGCATATTCGGGGCCGATGGGCAGTTTCACGCGAAGCCAGTCGGGACGTTTCGGTACGCCCGCCCGGTTACGTTGTTGTTCGGAGGGTATTACGGGTAGTTCAATCATGTCACCTCAATCCTTTCCAGCAAAATTCGTTTTTCGGGCGTAAAGTTCACAAATCGGGAGTGAGGACGCAAAAGGAATGAAAGTGACTGCGGACGACAAGGTTAACAAAAACGTATTTTCTTTGTCCGCTTTCTATTTCTTAGAGCCGAAAAATAAGGTAATGTAGCCCGACGTAAAGAAACTACGGTTTCCATCTTCCCGTCTGCCCGCCGGATCGGGATTAGGGATAATAACAATTTTGTTTGGGAAAGCCTCGGCCAGAAAGCCAATTTCGACACCCGTGGTATTGTTTCGAAAGGCGCTCAGCTCAAAGCTAAGGGCCGCTTTCAGGTTCAAACCAACGGTCAGTTTCGATTCGCCAATGCCCTGAAAAAAGCCGCCAGCTCCCGTAACGGTTTCGCCGGCAGCAGTAGCAAATCCGTTTACCTGCGATGCCGGTACAGTACGGGTCTGGTTCCCATAAGAAACTTCAAGATAATAGGGCTTGATAATACCCAACGATGGGCCCGCAGCCAGAATACCGCTGATAGCGATTCCTTCCTCGGCGCTACGCTGAAACAGCTTTATCTCCCGGCCGTAGGAAGGCCGCAAAACAAATAAATAATTTTCTTTCCCGTCTAGATAGCCCGATCCAATATTGTTGATAGATGAACGGAGTTCTTTAGGGTGCTTTACATTAACCAGTTCGACACTGAGGTAACGGTATTGCGGCATGCCGAACAACGAATTAGACAACTGCTTTGACTGCCTGAACGCAAAACCTCCGACAATCCCTGAGTTGGTATTCGTTGTGATGCCAAACGTGGTTATTGTCCTGTAATTATCTTCCTCAACATCAGCCTTTTGTGCTGCGGCCCGCTGCCCTGGCAGCAGCAAGGTACACAGCAAAAAGCTGGTCAATACGTATATAGTTCTCATTATCGTAGAATGCTGAATTAAAAATACTATTTTTTGCTGTTGTTAACAACATATACCCGAAGTATTAGCGTAACTCCCCTCCCCTGTATATGTTTACGGCTATAAAAGCATCAGTTGGTAAAAACCATATGTTGTAAGTTTGCAGGACACAAGTAACTCATCGACGTTACCTACTTACCAACTATACATTCATCACATACAGTTTTATGGCCACAATTCATATTGATTATTTAGGCGAGTTACGTACCGAATGCATCCATTTACAATCGGGCACCCACATCAATACTGATGCACCCACCGATAACCAGGGCCGGGGCGAGGCATTTTCTCCTACTGATCTGGTTGCCAATGCGCTGGGCACCTGCATTATCACAACAATGGCCATTTTTGCCCGTCGGGATAGCATTGAGTTAAAGGGCAGTAAGCTGGACGTAACCAAAATTATGAGCAGCCAGCCGCCCCGTCGCATTGCCCGCATTGAGATTGACCTGACACTACAAACCAACGGGTTACCCGACGAAGCAACCCGCGCCCGTCTTGAAGCCATTGCGCACAGTTGCCCGGTAGCCATCAGTCTGCATCCTGACATTGAACAGGCCGTCAGCATTCGATGGGAAGAAAGTTCTCCCGTATCAGAATAAGATGATTTACTGGGCCTTATCGGCTCTTCTTTCGTTTCTGCCGCCAGCGTTTTACGTCGGCGGTCAGGTTTTCGAGGAAAAACGATGGCCCTACGGATAAGTATAGCCCCGTATAATTGATTTGACTTTGGGGAACATCCCGTTTTAAAATGAATCGGTAGCCTGTCAGCACATTGAGGCCAAACCAGTGCAGGGGCCGTAGCCAACGCACCAGAGGAAACTGATAGGCTGCCGATACACCCACGCCTAATGGCAAAAAAACACCTCTAGCGACTTCATTCTTACCGGCCTGATCGTCGTTGACTTCATACCTGGAATGGCCATAACCGAACTCAATGGGTATGCTCACTTCAAAGGCCTTTCGGCGGAGTAAATAGCGCTCATAATAGACGGTGGCAATCCGCAGCCGGCGCGTAACAGACTCCGATGTGTTGGGTAACAACCCTGGCCGGTCGATATGCTGATTGAGGAAATAGAAGCCCACACCCGCTTTGAAACTGGCTGACCGACCGCCCTGAAGAGCCGGTCTATCTCGTTTGGGTGGAAACAAGAACCCAGCCCTTATCCCGTAGACACTAACCGGCACCCGACGGTTATCTTCGGTTCGGGTATCTTTGAAGAAGAAGAAACGTTGATCAGTAGACGCCGTAAATGTCAGTGATTTAGGCTGAGTCGTTTGTACACGCGTCGTATCGGCGTTCTTTTCAAGGGGTTGCCATAGCGTACCCCCACACGCTGCCCAGGGCGTTATCAGAAGTAAAAGGCCTGCACAGATCACCTGCACAATACCCTGAAGAGTTGGCTGCAAAGTTTGGTTCTTTTTTTTCGTCATACCGGTGCGTATATAACCCAGAAAGACAACAATGGTTAGAATACGCATCGCTACGGTTACTTATAAATCAGCCAAATACGATTAATTTATAGTAAATCGGTGGGTCTAGAAGGCAAGAAAACCCGTGAACGCTTCGTAAAGCAGTCATCGTGGAACCGTTAAGTCTATAAAAATCGACGATATGCGCAAGGTGAATATGAGATTAATACAATACTCGTGCATTGCCACTGCTATTTTTCACTTCCTGGCATGGAACGAATCGCACATAAATAACTACGTTTTTTACAAGAAAATCTAACTACTCTCCACTTCGAAAACGTTCCCGGCAACGCTTGCATAAAAAAAAGTTGATTTTTTCTTTCCATTATCTAATCTTATTAACAAGATTATCATAACGTTAGAGAAACTGCTCCTCCTCCGAGATTAAACTCATCACCAAATAGTCCATAATTTCCACAACTACTAACTCTTGCCCCTCTTATGACCAAACCCTCACTCCAATAAGTAGAAACCCCTACGCCTGTCGCTTTGGCTTACACGAAACTGTTGTATACCGTGTCAACCAAGTCATATTCTGCCTACAGCGCTGAGGAGTTCGCCTTCGACGATCTGTTTGTCCGTTGGGTGAAATACCCTGACGACGAAGAGGTGGCCTCGTATTGGCAGATATGGCTCCTGAATCATCCGCATCAGGAAGAAACGGTTGAGATAGCACGTGAGTTGATTCGTACGGGTAGCCGCCCCAACACCCCAGGATTATCGGCCGACGACGTGTCGTCGGTATGGGGACGGATTCGCGAATCACTTCAGACGATGGACGATGTTCGTCCGCTGCAACCCGACATGCGGGCCGTGGTTGGCTGGTGGTATTTTATCAGAACGGCTCTGGCCGCATCGGGTGTGATAGCCCTGATAGGCTGGGCACTCTGGATGCAGTACGGCCCCAACCAATCGGTTTGGAGCATTAATGCCCCGGCTGGTCAAACCCGCCAGATTCGCCTACCCGACAATTCAACCATGACGCTCTACCCTAACAGCAGCGTTCGGTATGCACGAAGGTGGAGCGATGAAACACCAAGAGCCGTATGGCTAGACGGGGAAGCCGATTTCGCGATCACGCACAAAAGTGATACCTCGTCGGCTCGCCTGTTCAGAGTGCATACCGGTGGCCTTACAATTGAAGCGCTCGGCACCATTTTTCGGGTACGGCAACGCCCCAATGGCACCTATGTGGCGCTGACATCGGGGCAAGTCAACTTGCTGGTGAAGCACCAGGGGCCTATACAACTCAACCCCGGTGAGGCCATCGAAGTGGCGGCTGGTTCAGCCAAGATCTTACCTTAATAAAACCCTTTACCCTAATCTAATTTAACATGCAGACAACTATTACCCAACCACCACGCCTGGCGTGGCTTCCTCTGCTTGGCCTTACGGCACTGGTGCTGGCTGGCCAATCGGCGTACAGCGCCCCCCCGGCGCACCCGAATACGGCTCAGACAAGCCCTAAACAGGAGCGCGTCATAACGGGCAAAGTGCTGTCGTCCGACGATAATACCGGTTTACCGGGCGTCAATGTGGCGGTGAAAGGTACCACCCGCGGCACAACCACGGACGCGAATGGCGATTACAAAATAAATATACCGAATGAGCAGGCCGTACTCGTGTTCTCATCAGTAGGCTTTGTCTCCCAGGAAGTTAAGGTTGGCAACCGTTCTGCCGTCAACATAACCATTCAGGCTGATACCCGCGCCCTCAATGAAGTCGTCGTCGTTGGGTATGGTACCCAGAAGAAGAGCCAATTGACAGGAGCCATCTCGTCGGTTTCGGCAAAGCAAATCACCGAACAACCCATCACTAACATAGGTCAGGCGATGCAAGGCCGTGTTGCCGGTGTAGATGTAGCGCAATCCGGGAGTAAGCCAGGCTCGACACCAACGATCCGGATTCGGGGTCGCCGTTCGTTCAATGCCGGCAATAACCCGCTGTATGTTGTCGATGGAATTCCGCTCACTGGAGATAGAAATGAACTGTTGGGCACTCGTCCATTCGATTTCACCTCGGGTGGTTACGAAGACTTGAATCCGAATGATGTTGCTTCCCTGGAAATTCTAAAAGATGCTACGGCAACCGCAATTTACGGGGCCAGAGGTGCTAACGGCGTCGTACTAGTAACGACCAAACGGGGCAATAATAATGGAAAGACAACGATCAGCTACGACGCCTACGCGGGTGTCACAGATCCGTTAGACAAAGTTCATCTGTTCAATGGCCCAGAATTTACTGAATACGTCCGAGAAGCCTACCGGTCTACCAATGAGTACAATGACGCCAATGGAAAGCCCGTACCAACAGGTGTAGCAGATGCCTATGCAGATGCCCACGTTGCCCCTTTAGGCGGAGACCCTGCCGTAGCCGCCGGTATTGCAGCCAATCGGAACACCGATTATCAGTCATTGATCCTGAGGCAGGGGTTTCAGCAAAATCACTCCCTTGGCATTCAGGGAGGAACCGATAAAACACAGTTTTATATTTCTGCTGGCTACTTTCTTGACAAAGGCATTAATCCTGGTCTGGATTACTCGCGTTATTCATTGCGGGCCAACGTTGATCATCAAATCAACAAGGTTATCAAAGTTGGCGTCTCTTCGTATATGATGTACAGCGTTCGAAACGGAGCTAACCTTAATCCATACGGTTTCACACTTTCGCAAAACCCACTTGGCAGGCCCTACGATGATAACGGCAATATCATTTTCTCGCCTACCAACGATGCCCTGTTGACTAACCCATTGGCAGAAATTGTGCCGGGCGCTCAGGTAGATCAAATCAAAAAATACCGGATTTTCAACAGTATTTATGCCGAAGCCAATATCATCGACGGCTTAAAATACCGTGTCAATTTTGGTCCCGATTTTTCTGTTTCGCGAGCGGGTCGCTTTACTGGCTCCCAGACAAACGACCGAAAGGGTGGTGATCCAACGGCGTCTAACAACAATCAGTTTGGATTCAATTATACATTGGAAAACATCCTGACGTATACCAAGACGTTTGGTGATCATAATTTAGGAATAACAGCCCTACAATCTATTCAACGGGATAATTTCGAATACAGCAACCTGTCCGTACAAGGCGTTCCGGCCGAAACACAGCAATATAACAATGTAGGCAATGCCAGTCTGGTGCTGGGCGTCGGCAGTAATTTAATTCAATGGACGCTCAACTCGTTCATGGGTCGTATCAACTATGACTACAAGGATAAATACCTGGTAACCGCTACGCTCCGTCGCGATGGTTCAAGCCGTTTTGGTGAAAACACTAAATACGGTAACTTTCCAGGTATCGCTTTAGCCTGGAACATCAACAACGAGGATTTCCTGAAGAATGTGTCCTGGCTCGACCAATTGAAATTACGCGTTAGCCGGGGTTCTGTAGGAAACCAGGGGGTGGTTCCTTATCAAACACAAGGGCTGTTGAGCCGTACCGTTTATGCCTGGAACAATGCGGCAGCTTATGGGTATCGGCCTAGTACGATTGGCAATCCTGATTTGAGATGGGAAACATCGACATCATCAAACATTGGTATAGATTTTAGCCTATGGCGGGGACGGGTAGCCGGTTCGATTGAATTCTACCAGACCAATACAACTGACCTGCTACTGTCTGACCAATTACCTCAGTCTATTGGCTTTAACGCCGTTACAAAAAACGTCGGCGAAACCCGTAACCGGGGGGTCGAAATTAGTTTGTCGACTGTAAACGTTAACTCAAAAGGTGGGTTTAAGTGGACAACGGATTTCGCCTTCACCAAAAATAACGAAGCCATTATTTCCCTCTACAATGGTGCCGTTGATGACCTCGGCAACAAGTGGTTTATTGGAAAGCCGTTAACGGCCTATTTTGACTATAAAAAAGCAGGTATCTGGCAGACGAGCGAAGCCGATGCTGCGAAGTCATACCAAAGCGCTGTTGGGCAAATTAAAATACAGGATACCGACAATAATGGCAAAATTACAGCCAATGACCGGGTGTTCCTGGGTTCAGATATTCCCAACTTCAGTGCTGGGATCACCAACCGCTTTAACTACAAAGGGTTCGATCTGTCGTTCTTCGTCTATGGACGTTTTGGCCAGACCATTCTGAGCGGATTCCACCGGGACAACAACCAGTTGGCCGGCCGATATAACCAAATCAAAGTAGACTACTGGACGCCCAATAACCCAACCAATGAATTCCCGCGGCCTAATCACAACCAGGAATTCCCTGTGAATAACTCTGCCTTATTCTACTTCGATGGCACCTTCGTGAAGGTTCGTAACATCAACTTTGGTTACACGTTCACGTCCAAACTAACCCAGAAATTGGGTATGCAGTCGCTGCGTGTCTTCACTAGTATTCAGCAGCCGTTCATCTTCTCGACCTATCGGTCGAAATACAACGGTGTCGATCCGGAAACAGCCGATGGCACGATCAATAATAACGTTACGCCTGCTACCCGGATAACGACCTTTGGCTTGAACGTTAAATTTTAACCATGCCGGACGAGGCTGTTTGACACAATTTTAATTTCTAAAAAAATGAACCGTATACATATAAAAAAGTCAGTTTGTATGCTTGGCATACTAGCCTTTATGCTGGGTAGCCAATCTTGTAAAGACGTACTGGAGGAGAAAGTTATTTCCAGTATCGGGAATGATTATATCAATACGCCAAAGGGTTTCGAGGATGCTACCAGGGCATCTTATGCTCCACTACGGAGTTTTTACGCAACGCAGCAGGGACTGACGATGACGGAATTCGGTACAGATTTGTATACGACGGGTTCTGATGGCAGTTATAAAGGATTCCATTTCTACGATACCCAGCTAAATAGTTTTGTCGATATTCTACAGGGCGTTTGGGAAGAGCTTTACCGAGGTATCAACACGTGCAACGCGGTTATCGAACGAGCACCGGCAGCAACGGGAATTAGCGACGTGCTAAAAAAGCAGCGGGTAGCAGAAGTTAAGTTTCTTCGCGCGCACTACTACTTTATTCTAGTACAACAGTGGGGCGGTGTCGACTTACGTTTAACGGAAACGTTGGGACCGACCAAAAAAACCAGTCGGGCAACCGAAGCTGATATTTATAAAGCTATTGTGGCTGATCTCGAATCGGCGTTGCCGGATCTGGAAAATAAAGCCAGATCATCGGACTATGGTCGTGCGACGAAAGCGGCTGCAGAACATCTGCTCGCTCGTGTATACCTGACAAAAGCAACATCGTCAGCGAAAGCAACCGACGATTATGCCAAAGCCGCTACATATGCTCAGAATGTGATTACTAACTATGGGTTTAAATTATTGCCCGATTTTGCGAGTGTTTTTGCTCAGGGAGCAGGCGAAATCAATGATGAAGTAGTTTTCGCGGTTCAGTATACGTCTGATCCGCTGACTAATGCAGCCTCATCTCCATTAGCCAGTTCGGGGGGTAATACCGGCGGTAACAACCTTCACTTATTCTTCGGGATGCAGTATGATACGCAGGCTGGCATGGTTCGGGATGTTTTTTATGGCCGCCCCTTTAGGCGTTTACGTCCGACAACCTATGCTCTAGAAACTGTTTTCAAAGATCGCGTCAATGATTCGCGGTATAAAAAGTCGTTTCGGGATACCTGGTTAAGCAATGCTCCCGGCACGTATAACACGGCCTTCGACAAATCGAAGTCAACCGTTACGTTCAAGGCGGGTGACACGGCCATTTTTATTCCTGGTTACGAAATGCCGCTGGCCGAACGGGCAAAAAAACCCTATCAGGTCCTGGTACCCAGTGCCTACACGGAAACCCTGTTTTTGCCACTTCAAAAATTTTTCGACCCACTTCGTCCGGACAAAACGTATGAACCTGGTAGCCGCGACTATCTGGCGTTTCGCTTAGCCGAAACATACCTGATATTGGCCGAAGCTCAGATTAAATTAGGGAAAACGACAGAAGCGGCTACGGCTCTCAACGCAGTACGTCGGCGGGCAGCCTGGCCCGGCAAAGAAGCAGCCATGGAAATCACGCCAGCGAATGCCACGATGGACTTCTTGATGGAGGAACGCGGTCGTGAATTAATGGGTGAACAGATGCGCTGGATGGATTTAAAACGTTGGGGAAATCTAGTAGAGCGCGTTAAACTCTACAACCCCCAGGGTGCAGTAAACGTGAAAGAGACGAATAACCTTCGCCCAATTCCGCAAACCCAGATTGACCGAACGGAGAAAGCAGCCGATGGCAGTCCAGGGTTTCCCCAGAATCCAGGATACTAGTGAGTGAACGAAAGAGTGAACGATCGAAACCTGGCGTAAGCAATTTCCACCGCTACGGCAGACCGATCGTTCACTCTTTCACCCCAGTAGAAATAGGCGTTCCAGCGCTTATTTTGGCAATATTGGATCGACATTGTCAATAAGATATATACGCTCTGTCTGGCTCCTACTCGTTTCAACTACCATAATACAACCCCTAAATCATCTGTAGCGTAAAGCAGCCACAGAGAACATTGTCGAAAAAAAGTATATGAAAAAATCGTTCATTTTAGGTCTTTTGGCCCTTGGCCTGATCGCTGCCGAAAAACCACAGGCCCCCAACACGCTGAGTGCTCAGGAGAAGAAAGACGGCTGGAAATTATTATTCGACGGTAAAACAACCAACGGCTGGCGAGGTGCCTACAAAGACAGCTTCCCGGCTAAAGGCTGGACCGTTGCCGATGGGCTGCTCACCATTCAAAAATCTGACGGGTCTGAATCACAAAGCTTTGGCGACATCGTTACCGATGGCGAATACAGTGATTTCGATCTGATGTTCGATTTTAAACTGACGGAAGGAGCCAATAGCGGGGTTAAGTACTTTGTGGCGGAACAAAGTCCCAAACCCAAAGGGTCGGCTTTTGGCCTTGAATTCCAGGTATTGGACGACGATAAACACCCGGATGCCAAACTGGGCCGGGATGGTAACCGAACCGTTGGCTCCTTATACGACTTGATTCCGGCCAGTAGCAAAAAAGCCAACCCCATTGGCGAGTGGAACACAGGCCGTGTTATCTCGAAAGGTAAACACGTGGAGCATTGGCTCAACGGCAAGAAAGTAGTGGACTACGAGCGTGGCAGCGAAAAATTCCGGGAACTGGTTGCGATGAGCAAATACAAGGCCCCCGAATACAACGCCAATGGCCGTTTTGGTGAAGCGCCGAAGGGCCATATCCTTCTGCAGGACCACGGCAATCAGGTATCATTCCGAAACATCAAAATAAAAAATCTTTAACCAAGAAACTGATTAACAGCCATTAGACTTTCGGGGTAAGCGCCTTTACTAATTGTCTGTTGTTCCCGGCTTATCATATCATATGGAAAATCGTCGTGAGTTCATAAAAAAATCTGCTCTTGCCGGACTTGGCATGAGCTTTTCGGCGGGTAGCTACGCCCGTATCCTCGGCTCGAACGACCGCGTTCGGGTTGGCATCATTGGGTTCTCCGACCGATTCCGTCAGTCGCTGGCACCCGCTTTTATGGAGCACGCCAAAGCCCAGAATTTCGCATTCGTCGGCGTATCGGACATCTGGAACCGTCGGCGCGATGAAGCCGAACAATTTTTGAAAGGTAAAGGCTGGAACGACGATTCGTTTTTCAAAGCCCGTAACAACGACGAACTCCTCGACCGGAAAGATGTCGATGCGGTTATCATCAGCACTGCCGATTTCCAGCACGCCCTGCATTGTGTAGCGGCTGTTGAATCGGGTCGTGATGCCTACTGCGAAAAGCCTTTTGCCGAATCACTGGACGACGCCCGAAAGGCGGTAAAGGCCGTCGAAAGTTCGAAGCGAATTGTGCAGGTTGGCTCGCAACGCCGGTCGGCTCCCAACTATCACTCGGCCAATGAGTTTATCAAATCCGGAAAATTTGGGGATATCACCATGGTTGAAATGACCTGGAATGTCAACCAGCCTGGTCGCTGGCGCCGTCCCAAGTTAGTATCCGAGATACGCAAGGAAGACACCGACTGGGATCGCTACCAAATGAACCGCCCAAAAACAGCCTGGGACCCACGTAAATACCTGGAATTCCGGCTATTCTACCCATACTCGTCTGGTATTCCGGGCCAGTGGATGTCGCACCAGATTGACACGGTTCACTGGTTCAGTGGGTTGGATCATCCCCGCTCGGTAGTTGCTAATGGCGGAGTGTATAGCTGGAAAGATGGGCGCGTCAACGCCGATACGTTCACGGCTGTATTTGATTACGGCCCGGATAACGATAAAACGAAAGGATTCCAGGTACTGTACTCCTCCCGAATGAACAATGAAGCGGGTGGTGTGAAGGAATATTACTTCTCGAACGGCGGCATGATTAACCTCGATACGAACAAAATCTCGCCCGAAGGTGGTCTGGAAGCTAAATACGCCAAAGACATGAATATGCAGGCGAATCTTCTGCCAACCATGTCGCTTGGCGAAGCAGCTAAAATGGAAACCTCGGCCAATACCGGTGGCGACCCAATGACCTCGCTTCACATGCTGAACTGGATGGGTTGTGTTCGTAGCCGCAAGGAGCCCAACGCACCGGCGCGGGTTGGTTTCAACCACTCCGTTGCCAACATCATGGCCACTACGGCCCTGCATACCGGTAAACGTGTAACCTGGGACTCTGCCAAGCAAGATGTGGTAACCAGCTAGATTTGACGATGTAGGCAATAGGCTGTATATGTCTCAATACAACCTATTGCCTATCTGACCAATGCTGCACCGACCTGGCAATTCAGGCATTTTTTAACGGAGCAGAACTCGTTGTAAAGTTCAATAGCCGCCTGCGAATCGAACGCTGTCCGAATCCCAAGTCCAAGGGTTTCCCAGTTTTCAGTCAGGCGGTTTTTTTCTGGAGGTAATTGTTCAAGCAGGCTGATGGCCCGGTCAATGTAGGCGGGTTGTCCCCGATGATGGGCATAAGCCGCCAACAAGGGAACAACTGTGTTGATCACAATATTTTCAGCCGCCTGCTGGCCCAGGGCGGGTGCGCCTTTTTCCGTAGTCTTTCCAAACCGGTAGTGCGTTTGCCAATAGTCGGAGGGCGTAATCTGCAATGCCTTACTGAATCGCTCAACATCCGTTGTTCCCACAAACAGGGAAAACAAACTGCTGTGTTTGGTCAATAAGCGAGCAAATTGGGCTAACCGAAGCGTTGGGAAATTAGCGGGTCGCAACCGGCCCCATTTCCAGGCATGCGGCATTACCTGCTTTTGTGTAAGCATGTATTTAGCCGACAGAAACCGGTATTCCCGCTGTAAGGCTACGACATACTCATCCGATTCGTCGGCAGGTAATAAACCGGCCGTTCCAAACAGCATTGCTTCGGCCTGCAGCAAGACATCCCGGTGTTTCAATATTGCTTTCAATGGCAACGCCCGACTCAATTGCATCATGGGATCCGTATTGATTTTGAATCCCATGTTAGCCGCCAGTACCCGATAAGTCGTTTCCTCCCAATCACCATTCGTTGCTTTGGCAATTTCCTGCACGCTGGCAGCCTTGCGTTCCAGCCGCTGCAGCATGGCTTTATCCAGCATGGACGTAAGCCGCAGCGGAGAAACTGCCTTGAACTGTCCGGCGCAGGGAATAATGTCTGGCGATTCGCTAAGTACCTGATAACGTGCCATTAATGCAGGATCGGTAAGCGGCCCGAGTTCCAGTGTGGGCAATGGCATACCATCAGATCTATCCACCCGATGACCGTTTGGCCCCCGATCATCCTGCCAGACAACGTGCAGGATAACGTTATCGTATGCCCGGTCGTGCTGATGGCGATGTGCCAGCCAATCCGATGTTCGGATATGCATCTCTACGGTCCCGACCCACTCCACATCGGCAATGAGCAGACGGGCATTTGTAAAATCCGGTCCAGCATCATGATTTCGAAAGCCCGTGTGCAAGACCTGCACAACCTCGCCGTCGGTGGTTGTCAGGTTGTTTCTGGAGAAATACTGATACTGCCAGATGAAATACAGAAAAGCTTCGGGCACAGGAAAATAGCTAACAGGTGCTAAGGCACCTTAATTGGAAAGTCAATATAAACATAATTAACAAAAATGATGCTTAATAAAGACTCTTAAAAGCTATTTATTGCTAGTATTTAAGCTAGAGCAGCCAAATGAGCGGCCATTTCCTGTTGCAACCGTTTTGCTTCCTCCCCGGCCCGATCCGCAAAATCGGCTCCATCGGAGGCATATAGAATGCTTCTTGACGCATTGACCAGCAATCCACCCGACTTCGTCAACCCTAACCGTGACACATCGGCCAGGCTGCCGCCTTGTGCGCCAACACCGGGAACAAGCAGGAAATTATCGGGTGCCAGCCTACGAATTTGCGCCAGTTCATCTGTCTGAGTGGCCCCTACCACAAACATCAGTTGATCGGGGGTAGCCCACGTCTGAGCCTTGTGAATGACAGCTTCAAACAACGCCTGTTTGTTCGGGCCATCTTGAATCTGCTGACGCTGGAAATCGGCGCTTCCCGGATTTGACGTCAGGGCCAGCAAAATAACCCATTTCCCGGCGTAGGCTAAAAAAGGAAGTACAGAATCACTACCCATATACGGGGCTACCGTAACCGAATCGAAGGCTAGTCCGGCCGCTGTGGGGTCAAAAAACGTGCGGGCATACAAGTCAGATGTGTTTCCGATATCCCCCCGTTTGGCATCGGCAATGGTAAAGCAATTTTTCGGGATATAGTCCAGTGTTTTTTGCAGACTTTCCCAGCCGCCTGGCCCCTGCGCTTCGTAGAAAGCAATGTTCGGTTTATAGGCGACAGCCACATCGGCGGTTGCATCAATAATGGCTTTGTTGAACGTAAAAACGGGATCCGTTTCGGTTCGTAACTGCTTTGGAAGTTTGCGGGGATCCGTATCTAGCCCAACACACAAATAAGATTGTTTCTGAAAAATCTGTTCCCTTAATTCCGAATAGGTCATGCTCAATACCCGGCCAATGGCTAAAATGATTCTGCTCAAAAGTACAACTTATGGTACCAGTTTCATAAATTTGCTCACAATAGAGATACCACTACGTAACACATCTGGATTATGCACGTTCGGCAAACAGCCATTGAAGGTCTAATTGAGTTAACTCCACGCGTATTTGAAGACGAACGCGGTCATTTCTTCGAGTCGTATAACAAGCCGCTTTTCGTATCGCTGGGCTTACCAATGGATTTTGTGCAGGACAATCAGTCTTTTTCCGTCAAGGGTGTTCTTCGGGGACTGCATATGCAGAACGAACCATTTGCGCAAGGTAAACTTGTTCGGGTAATTACAGGACAGGTACTGGATGTGGCAGTGGATTTACGGCCCGGTTCGTCCACGTTCGGGCAGCATGAACTCTTTTTGCTGGATGCCAAAATCGGCAATATGGCTTACATCCCGGAAGGTTTCGCCCACGGTTTTGTTGCCCTGGAAGACAGTATTTTCAGTTACAAGTGCACGAATATTTACAACAAATCAGCCGAGTCAGGCATTATCTGGAACGACCCGGATCTGAATATAAGCTGGGGGGTTACGAACCCTATCGTTTCGGAAAAAGATCAGGAATTAAAACCACTTCGCGAGCTATTCCCTCATGCCGTAGTCTAACAAACAGCGCACCGAGGCCATTTTCCGAACAGCCTCGGTGCGCTATTTTTCATACATCTCTTCCAGAACTTTCCGGCCAACCTTCCGGGCCGAAAGCGGATTTTGGCCAGTTACCAGCCGTTCATCAACTTCTATATAAGGCAGAAAGGGAATTAAGCTTTTGCTATAAATGGCTTTTTTTTGCCGGAGTAGGTCTTCCAGCAGAAAGGGCACTTCTTCATCCAGCCGGACAAGCTTCTCCTCCATATTCGAAAAGCCCGTTAGTTGCTTATTATCAATCAATAACGATCCATCAGACAGCGTTACATTCAGCAAGGCACTTACACCGTGGCACACGGCTGCTACCATCCCTCCCTTTTCATAAATCTGACGTGTGATCGCCTGCAAAGCCGGATTATTAGGAAAATCCCAGAGCGTGCCATGACCACCGGTGAAGTAAATAATCTGGTATAGCGCCGGATTTACGTCGTCAATAGGTATGGAGCTTTCCAGTTTAGCCCGGAATGTAGGATCGTGATACCATTTTTCGTTTATGGCATCACGCCGATCCATGCTCTTTTCATCAATAGGCACTGGCCCGCCGTTCGGGCTGGCAATGTCGTAAGGCAGGTTACGGCCCGCCAACTCATCGTAGAAATGCGTTGCTTCACTTAACCACAAGCCTGTTTTGTGCGGCTTCGTCGGATAATCGGTATGGTTTGTGCAGACGATGAGCGCACGATAAATAGGATCCATAAGACGAAATGACGTTGGGGCCGATAAGTTCGAGGTTTACCGGGAAACTTCAAACCATAAACGATAAACAAAAGCCACCAAGTTGTTTATAACCGGCTTATCGGAGATGGGCCCGACTTCCTTTAATAACTTACTTTCGCCCTGAAACTTAGCGAATAGTTGGCGCGCCATTAAATAGCATAGTAATTATTTTGCAAAAATGTCAACCTACAGACGGAAGTTACTGTATACTTAGTATATTTGTTTATAAACCGTATCCGTACTTGAATTCTATGCAAACTATTACTTATAATTCGCTTCAGGCTGAACATGCCTGGATGATTGTATCTGATCAGCTTCAGCAACGGAATAACATGTTAGCAAAGAGCATTTCGCATATGGAACGCAATCCTAGCGATTTGCCGATGGCCAGCCGACTGATTATGTTACGGTATCACCTCAAAATGAGTTTACGGCAACTCACCCAGGAAGCCCGTCAACAAAAAAAGACGATCCAGGAGGGTAATCAGTTAGCTGAGCAATGGATGCATGTGCACCAGTTGTTTTTCCTGTTACGGCAAATTGATAACGAGCTTGGCCGGGCCACGACGGAGAACGCCCTACTCCGCTCATGGCTGGAAACGCTCGAAGGGCGTGTTTACCGGTCAGCGCTGGTGCATTTGAATTAGCATACACAAGATATATGTAGTTATAAGCAAGAAGCCGGCGAGAATTCTCGTCGGCTTCTTATTTGATCAGACAACGCACACCATTTTATTTTGCACGACTATAAGTCAGGCGTTTTACGGTAATGGGGGCAGAACCCGGTCTGCAAGGTACGGTTACAGGCACGGCAGCAGGCTCTTGACTAGCTACTGGTTTGTTGATAATCGGTGGGACAGAACTAAGTTGGTCTGTAGGGCCGCCTTTAGACGCTGACAACCACTCAAGCTCTACCCAGCTATTCGTCGCGGGGCCATCCGTTGTCATTGCAAATTCAATTTGTCCGATGGTATGTTCCAACCAGCTATCGTTCTGACTGAGGTCTATTTCATAGGTATGAAATTCTCCATCATTGATAATCGGAAAATCCATGTACCGATCTGGCGTACCATATATGGTTTGGTCTTCGCTCCGGCGCCATTTGAGCCGCACTTTATCGCTCTGCGTCTTGAACGCTGCACGCAGGTACAGTTTTGGGTTCGTACGGCCATTCCAGAAACCAAATGGTGAGGTAATGGCATTTTTACTTTCGGGGGTATTCAGGTTTATATGAAGCTTACCGTTGATGGGCCAGCCCGTATCTCGTGCCTGATGATAATACCAGCCTTTCCGTGAGGTATCGAAACGGTAGTTAAGACCAGCGGTCAACCGGGGTTTTGCATAAACATACTGGCGAATGTCGTTCAGGTGGCCTACGATCAATTCGTAGTCCCATTCATAAACCATGTTATGATCCAGAATTACCCGATTTGTAGCCGCAATATAGGAGGCAACCTGGCTGTACTCGTCGCCCCCAAGGTCACTTCCGAAATACCCTCTTTTCCATTCGTAATTATCCTGTACGTACAATCCGACCCCATACCCCTTATCATTCACAGACGCCATCCAGGGTTCTGTTGGATGTACATCGCCAAAGATAGTCGTACTCGGGGGTTGTATACGTTCCAGATGCAACGGCCCGTTTGTATAGGGTGAGCTATCTTTATAAAACCACATATTGTGGTAATCGCCGTTCATGTAAGCACAGGGAAACTCCTGCTGGCGGGCCTCATACTGCGTTTTGTCGGAACGGTTCATGACAACTTTAGCATGAACCTTCACCACGTTCCCGTCCAGACGAATCCAGTGTTCAATGGTGGCTTCACCCGGTTCGTTGTTTAAGGCGAACTGCTTGGGAATCGTTTTTACATATAATAGATTTTCCTGCTTTTCAAACGTAACTATCTGAGACGGATTGCCATGAGAATCTCCGGCCTGAATAGGATCCCAGCCAAGGTTGGACCAGCCGGTCGTGGATTTCGACGAGTAGTCAGCGGGACCGCTGTAAAGGGCAATCTGCGTTTGCCGACCAAGATCGGAATTGTTAACCATGTTGGTCGTGCTTACCTGTCCACCATGACTGTCGAGGGAAGCCAGGTAGGTAATGGCACCACCGTAGTTCGTATTGACGCCTACCCTAATTTGCCCGTTCTCGATCGTTTGAAGCCCATCGGCTGCCCTCCTTAATGAAGAATAAGCGGCTGATTGGCCAGCTTTGGGCGTACGAGGTTGTGCACCGAGCAGGCCTGAGAAAAAAAAGCCCGCAATGAAAACCGTATAGTTTAAAGAGGTAAAGCTACAAAAAGTGAGTCGGGCCATACGCGTAGTACAAGTTGGTGTACTTAGCGACCCACAATCAAATAATATGCCAGAAGTAAGTAACCCCTCCTGAATGGGCCAATTACTATTGTCGACGGCTTATGTTATTTCATTAACTGCCTTAAAGCGACATCGGACAAATTACCGGACTGAATCAGCAGCCGGTAGCGAAACGTAACCGATTGCCGCGCTGGTAACGTGTAGTTCAGGGCAGGTGCTTTTCCATTGCTGAAAACCGACGGGCCCAGCGGATTGGCCGCAAACAGGCCATATCCTCTGGCGTGCCAGTAGGTTGGATAGCCAATATTGTTAGGATTATCCATCAACACCAGCGATACGGCTTCGTTGCCAACCGTGCCAGTAAGCTTGGTCCAGGGAGCGCGGGTTCCCCAAACAGCGTCGGCTTCTACCCCCTCGCTGGTGCGATACAGGCCAGTGACCCCGGCATTGTCCAGAACAGGTACTTTGGTAGCTACTCCCTGCGCATCGGTAAAGACTTCCGGTTTGGTTGAGGGTTGTTCGAGCTGACGGGCAAGGCGTAGGGCAATCAGCCCTTCTTTGTTGTCTTTAAAGATCACTTCTTTATCCGCGGCCTTCAGCGTTGTGATTCGGTCAATAACGCGCTTGTCACTACCGGCGCCAAACAGGTAGGTCGTCGTTTCCTGGAGCATTACCTTTCCATCTTTATCCAGCCAGTCGGCCGTAACGACCAGTTCCGCTTTTTCCCTGCCACTTTTCATTGACTTTACACCCGTATGAACGATGGTGCCAAAAGGGCCTTTGTGTTCGGGGCCTATTTCGGTGGAGTTATTCCAGAAGTCATGCCCGTTCACGTCACCATAGTTGAACCACATTCCCACATGGTGCGGATGATCAATACGTTCACCGGGACGAGGGTCCAGCGGCCAGCCGCGGGTTATGAAATTGCCACCAGCCGACAAAATCGGATACAGAACGGGTTTCTTCAAAACGGCCGGGCCCGGATAAATGTAGGCGGTAAAGGGCTTCCCATCTACGGTGACAGTCACCTTCTTCTGGGTTTCATCGTGCGTGAGTTGAATTTGATTCGATTGAGCCCAACTCGTCAACATAGTGCCAACGAACAGACAGGAGAGGAATAGATAGCGCATTGGATCGTTAGTCAACTTTATAAACTACGGACTAAAAAGGCGGCCAATAAAATAGCCCCAGCCTAAAAAGCCGGGGCTACCCAAATGCTACTGAATCCGGAGAGACAAAAACGTATGCGCCTTAATTCCCCATCAAAATTTTGTTCGTTACATCCTGATCAATCGTAATATAACCCGGATAGTTGACCTGCTTGCCCAACAAATCCAGCGTTGGCTTGATCCGGATCGTCAGCTTCGAGGGTTGTGTGCCGCTGGCACCCGATAAATTCTGCACCAGTTGCGTGAAGGCATCGCGCGTTTTGCTATCCGTTAACAACTGATACGCGTTGGTATTCAGCCGTACCGGCACTCGCGTTCGTCCGCCACCGGGCTGAACTTCAATCCGCTGATTCAGAAACCCATTGAACAATTCCTGACCAGCGAGCAGAATCCGGTATTCCAACTGATTGATGCCCGCCACTTTATTGGTTGGGTTGGTAATATCAATATTCAGGCGGGCATCCAGCGGCACATTGCGGGTGAGCAACCCCGTGGCCAGCCGTGGATAACGCGCTGGATTGATGTCTTCCAGCTTCTTCAACTGCCGGACATCAATGCCAGCGAGATAGATGCTATCAGCCGACGCGATCGTATAGCGGCAATCGCCGAGGGTTTTGGCCTGTGATATCTGTTTATTGACCGCGCACTGGCTGAACAACAGCGGCAGGGCTAGTAATGCTAAGGCAAGGCTTTTTTTCATGTCTACCATTTAAATCGTTTTCCTATAAACCTTCGACAATGGACAAAGGGTTTGGTTTAATTGAGTTTAACGAACACCATTTGTGCCCGGTCGGCTTTAGCAACCTTCTTCCGGAAGTCTACCCAGTCGGTATAAGCAGCCGGTAGAAAACGACCACCGTGCATGGTTATTTGACGAATATAGGTCATCCGGTCACCATTTACCGTCAGCTTTGCCGTATATCGGCCGAATTTTGAGTCAATCTCAACCGGCGGTATAGTATACTCCGGTGCATATCCTTTCGGAATTTGGTACGTAATGGTATCGCTGTCTTCATAGTTATAGTTTGCCCCTAACTCGATAGCCGCCCGCCGGGGCTGTAGTTGTGGGGTTGCCTGCGGTAAGGCCGACATCAGATTTAAGGGCAGGAAGAGCCTGGTTCCACTAGCGGTTGCCAACCGGCGCACCGTTAGCCCCAGCGTTTCAATAACAGCAGGCACCGTCCCATTTTGCTCCTGATACGCGAACGTATTTAGCTCGAAGGCCGGAATATGAATCCGTTTAAGGAGCCAGGTACGCTGATCATCGTGGCTCAATCGATGCAGTACATTGGCATAGTCATCCTGTTGCAGGCCTGTATAGCGGGTTCTTACATCCGCCGTAGCATCCCCCTGTTCGGTCAGGGTGATTGAAATTCGACGCTGCTGAAGGTTGTTTGCCGGACGATAAGCCGGTGTTTTTATCAACCGGCCTCCGTCGGGCTGAATAAGGAGTACATGTCGGTTCCCGGTAAAATCGCCAACGTAGCCCGCCGGGTTGTGCCCGTCTGTACATTCCAGAAAAAGGGTATCCCGATTATCGGGTACACAGAGAATGACGTGGTTAAATTGAAAACTCGGAAAATCGACTAATAAGTCAGGCTCTTTATCGCCCGCTCGGACCAGCGCCGGATAAGCCGTTATACCGATTGCCTTTAACAACGCCTGTGTATAATTCGTAAGGGCTTTACAGTCGCCATATTTACTGGCAGCTACCTTATCGGCTTCAATAGTTTGCCAGCCACCAATGCCAAGCTGAATGCTGATGTAACGCGTCTGATCCTGAACGTACTTATATACTTTTTGAACTTTCCCCAAGGTGCTTGCTTCACGCTTTGTCAATTCCAGCACGTGCTGTCTTAATTCTTCGGGAATACGGTCACGGCCTGCATTCAGGGTATGGTAGAATTGACCCAACTCCTTCCAGGTCGTTAAATGCCCTTTGTAATCCTGAACATCAAAATCGACGGGAGCCGTGTATACGATTGGCAGCTGCTCCCAGGCCGGGGGCGACAGCGGCTCAAACTCCACAGCCGGTCGATCAGCCACTTTCCAGACATATGTTTTTCCTCCATCGGCTGACGAGGTCAACGCAACCGGCGTTGGCAAATTTACTTCCTTGTAGCGCAGTGCCAGACCAGCTGGTAAATTGACCGTGAACGTAGCCTGTTCAATAGCCAGATGCTCCTCATCCTGGGGCAGCCAGGTCGGATAGAACATCAGGTTTCGCTCCGTCGTTTCCACCAAAAAATCAACGGTATAGGGATAAGAAGGCTGTTTAGGAAACGACGCAACTTTTACTCGCTGATCGTCAAAAAGATTGTAGTCCGTGTAAGTACTGTTATCGTCAATATCTGCTTTCTTAAGTTTCCTGATCAATTTACCATCCGCATCGTACAAGGTGCCTTCCAGGTTGGTCACTTTCGAGAGTTTATCATACCCGACTACTTTTTTGGCCTGATCATCGCCCCGCTCATCCAGCACCGTCACCACGGTATGAATCCGTTGGGTAGCCTCCCCTATCGACTTGACGGTAAATGTAGTTTCATGCCGACGCACAACAGCATGGGCATTTTCTTTTAAGGCTGACGACAGCGATCCCGATTGGTATTCGATCTGCGCTTGTGCAATCTGGCTAATGAACAGAAGTAGCAAAAGATGTTTTTTCATTATACGCTTATTTTCTCTCGGCCACGTCAACCCGTTTCAGAACAACCTGCTCTGCGTGTTTTGCCACAATCCGGCTGAACAACTCCCGCAGTGGACCATATTCGTCGGCTACATACTGCGTTTTCCGCAGCGAAATACGACTCATTACCTGCAACTGATTGTCGGCATTGACCGCTACCTGATATATGAAACGACCACCATTTTCGGGTAAAACCATCGAGATAGACTTAGGCATTTCTTCCACCTGATAGCCTTTGGGCAAGGTATATGTAGCCGAAAACGTCTCGTCGATCAGCACGCCAAAGTCGACCGGATAAAGCCGTTCCATTTCTTTGAATGGGCTACTGCCATGCGCTTCGGTTAGCATAGGCCGCAGATAAAGGCGATCGCCGGCTCTGCCACAAGCTTCGGGTATCGTAACCGTATACATTTCGTTGAAGGACGTACTCTTTTGATCAGTCCCCGTAAAGTCGGCTTTTTCGATCTGCCAGGCCGTCCGTTTCTTCTGAACACTCTCCAGGTACTTCGTTTTTCCGTCAACATTAAACAACTTACGACTGCGCAAGGCACTGTAGCCGCCACGCGAAAGAACAAGTGTGCCGGATACTTCGCCGTCGGTATCGATCGTGTACGAACCGGTATGCACATCGACGTCACGTTCTACCGGCGTCAGCGATATAAACCGGGGTCTGGTTGGGTGCACAAGCCGACCACTGCCGTTCAAACAATGGACGGGCAACATGCCGGGCGCCAAATAGACATCGGTGGCATCAAGCAACAGGTCTTTTCCGCCCACCGAAACGTGCGCGACTACATAATTGAATTTTTTCAGTAAGGCATATACTTCACTAATGCGCCCGTGAGAACGGGTGCTGAGGATCACAGGATTGGCATCAATGTCCATTTCCCGCAGCAAGGCAATCAGCATCAGATTAATATCGCCCGCGTCACCTTTCTTTTCATCAAATACTTTTTTGATGTTGCGCGACCAAAACGAAGATTCCTGATTCCATTTTATTGTCTGGCGGATGAAATCATAAGCGGCTGTAATGCGGTTCAGCGTATCGGGATACTGGCTCACCAGTGCTTTTGCTTTGTCGCGCAGGAAAGCCGCTCGTTTGAACTGCCCGCCAAACTCAGCATCGCTGAGCAAGGTTTTATCCATGGCATCCCAGCCAACGGAAATATTGGTGGTTACGGCACTGATAGCTCCTGGCAACTGGTAGCTGGCCAGCTCAAATTCAATCTTAGCCAGGTAATCGTCATCCGTCGTAATATAGGCTTCATCACGAAAAGCCGGAACGTTACCCATAGCAAACCGATAAGCGGATGCCGATACAGCTCCCTGACCCGGTAATAAGTCTACAGTGGTCGTTTTGCGGGTATTGACCGTTAGCGGCATGTACCCGTTCTGCAATATTTTGTAGTAAAAATAATCAGGTATGGTAATGCGGTATTCGCTCCAGTTGACGGGTATGTTTTGCTGAAACCGCCACGTTTTGGGGTTGTGGCTAACGTTAAAGGGCGTACGCACCGTGTAACGATAGTCGATGATAGATCCCTCCCGAACATTGGGCAGGGTGTATTTTTCGATCCAGAACTGATCGGATGCCCGTTCGGTAAAATGGCCCGTCTTGGTCAGTTGGTCGATTGACACATTTCCATCGACGAGATTGTAGGTATAGCCCTCGAAATCAGAGACTAGTTCGTGCTGCCCCGTTTTTCCACGCCGGGTAATCAGTTCAATAGTAGCCCGGTCATAAGCTGCTTTTTTACGTATCTGCAGCCTGATGTGGTACTGGGATACCAACCATAGGTCATTGCTATTTTCGTCAAACGTGACCTCTCCATAATCATACAGCACAACGGCCTCGGCGGTAGAATCCGTGGTGGCGTTTGAAAACTGGTCGGGGTTAATCTGGCCGAATTTGATGGCCGGGGCAGGGTCTTTTTCTTTCGCTTTCTGGGCAAGCCCAGTGGATACCCCAATCAGGGCAAGGACAACGACCAGCAACAGGCGCTGCCGCTCAAACAGGAAAGTGAACATACGTGGTGGGTAACTAACTTTACTTAAATCGGGGAGCAATATATTCGCCAATTGATCTATTTACACCATGTGAGGCACATAAATACATTTTACGGTAACCGTCTTAGCTGGCTCCGGGTGCTTTATCTGCCCGTTACCAGCCAGTCAGGACTTTCCGAAAAGTCCCTGAATGTTTTATCTTTGCTCAGTATACATCCACAAGTTTAATGGATAAGCTAACCGCCGACGATCTGGTTTACGGCTACATTAATGGTATTTTCCCTATGGCCGACGCCGACGGTACGCTTTACTGGTACGCGCCAGACCCCCGTGCCATTATTCCTTTGGCAACCTATAAACCAGCTAAATCGCTTCGTCCGGTTCTTAATCGCAATCAATTCGAGGTTCGCATCAATACCGCCTTCAATGAGGTGATGCATTTTTGTGCCATTCCCCGCTCGGACGATGATAGTGTCTGGATTTCGGAGGAAATTATCAGTGCGTATACCGAACTGCACCAGATGGGCCTGGCGCACAGCGTAGAAACGTATATAGACAACAGGTTGGTGGGTGGCCTTTACGGGGTGGCGCTGGGCAGTGCTTTTTTCGGCGAATCCATGTTCAACCGGGTGAGCAATGCCTCTAAGGTGGCCTTCCACCACCTGATTTTGCGTCTTCGCCAGCAACACTTCACCTTGCTTGACACCCAGTTTATCAATGACAATGTTCGCCGGTATGGCGCTATCGAAATTCCGAAAGCCGACTACCTGAAGCAGCTCAAAGCCGCCCTGCGCCAGAAAGCCCGTTTTGTGGAGCCAGTATCCGTGATTAAAAAGAACCCCGTTAGGTGAGTAGCGCGGTGATGCGGCCTTGGTCCGTATCTTTGCCGACATGAGAAAGCCCGTTCTTGTCCTTAAATTCGGTACGGCGTCCATTACCAAACCCAATGGCGAGCCGAATGAACCCGTAATGGTCGACATTGCCCGCCAGGTGGCCGCACTGCATCCATACTATCGAATTGTATTGGTATCGTCGGGGGCCGTTGGCGCCGGAAAATCCCTGATCCGGGAATACCGGGGCGACATTACGCAACGAAAAGCCGCTGCTGCCGTCGGCAACTTGCTGTTGCTTAACCAATATTCCCGCTTTTTCTCCATCTATGGCATTTCCATTGCCCAGAGCCTGTGCGAGCGTCATCACTTCGCCAACCGGGACCAGTTTCTGCAACTGAAGCAGACCTACGAAGAACTCTGGACCAACGATCTGATCCCGATTGCCAACGAAAACGATGTGGTCAGTAACCGCGAATTAAAATTTTCGGACAACGACGAACTGGCTACGCTTATTGCGGTCGGTTTTGGCGCCGAAGCCCTTATGCTTTGCACATCCGTGGGTGGTTTACTGGATGCTACCGGGCAGGTAATCAGACAAGTTACCAACTTTGATGAACGGGTATTCGGTGTTGTCCGAACGGACAAATCATCGCTGGGATTAGGCGGCATGGCCTCGAAACTAACGTTTGCCAAACTGGCGACCCGGATGGGCATTCGGGTCGTTATTTTCGGGTTGAGCGAACCGGACAGCATTAGCCGGGCGTTACGCCATGAAATTGGTACCGAGTTTACCCCACAGGCTACGGCTCTTTCTGCCCGAAACCGGTGGCTTGGCAGTGGCAGTCTGGCCGTGGGTCGTATTCAGATCGATGCGGGTGCTGTTCGGGCGCTGCAGCAACGGCGAAGTCTACTGGCCGTGGGGGTGAGAATCATTGTCGGCGAATTTGCAACGGGCGAAATGATTGAGATCACGGCCGAAGATCAAACAACGGTGGCCGTAGCCCGCGCCCGAATCTCGTCGGAAACCCTGGCGCAACAGCTTAACCAGCAAAACGTTGAGGTTGCCAATGCAAATGATATCGTACTTTTGTAGATCATTCTTTTTGATCATCTTTATGCTGAAACGCAATTCAATATGGTACAGGTAACGAAACAATCAGTGCAGCAGTGGATTATGTTTGACTATCTGTCAAAAAAACATCGCTTTCAGGATACGATCAATCAAATGGAGAGAAAATATGGAATGACTCTCCAAGAATTTGAAAAATACGTTGCCGCTGCCGAGAAAGAAGACGTTCAACAGTGGGATGATAACATTGAGTGGACAGCCGCTGTCGAAATGCTAGCTGACACACTCAGAAGTATTGAAGAAATTAAGCGTGGTGCTATTGAAATAGTAGAATGAGTAGTCAATACGCCCGTATACACCATATCTTGGATGATTTAGATAACTCGCCAATAATTAGCCAGTATGATGTTCTGAAATACGACCATACGGCCGTTAAATTCCAGCTAAGACTACGAATTGACTTTGTAGATCAATCGACTTTGTTTACAAATGAATATATAGGAGCGACGGTTAGAAAATATGCTTTTCATTGGCAGAGAAGCGATTTAGAAACACTTATTCGTTGGGACAATGCCCCACACTTCCCCAAATTGGCTTCTTTCCCTAATCATAAACACGACTATCGGCAAGGCGTAGAAGTTGTAACCGATAGTATCGACATTACGCTGATAGAGGTACTTGCCTACATTAATAATCAGCTCACGAACTTGTAATTATGACACCCATTACGCCCCTTCTTCAGGCCACTCAACAGGCCGCAGCCACCGTTCGGCGGCTCAGTCCAGCTCAGAAAACGGACATGCTCAATCGGCTGGCCGATGTGCTGGCCGAAAATACGGCTGAAATCCTGGCTGAAAACCAGAAAGACCTCGACCGGATGCCAGCGTCTGATCCAAAATACGACCGCCTGAAACTTACGGCAGACCGCGTTGCCGACCTCTCGGCAAGTCTGCGACAGGTAGCTATTTTGCCTGATCCGGCGAATGAGGTTCTGTTGGAACGTGGTATCGAACAGGGGCTTCAGCTTAAGAAAATCACCGTACCACTGGGCGTTGTGGGAGTCATCTATGAAGCGCGTCCGAACGTAACCGTCGATGTAGCATCGGTATGCTTGCGGTCAGGAAATGCGTGTGTTCTGAAAGGTGGTAAAGAAGCTGATTTCTCCAACCAATACCTGATCCGTCTTATCCAGCAGGTGTTGGTTGAATTTGACGTGCCGAAAGCCGCCGTTACGTTGCTTCCTCCCGACCGGGCGGTTGTCAACGAACTACTGACAGCCACGCGCTATGTCGACATTATTATTCCCCGTGGATCGGAGTCGCTGATTCAGTTCGTTCGCAAAAACTCGCTGGTACCGACCATCGAAACCGGTGCTGGTGTTTGTCATACGTACGTTGAAGAAAGTGCGGATCTGGCCAAAGCCGTTGCCATTGTTGTCAACGCCCGCGTTTCGCGGCCATCAGTTTGTAATTCGCTCGACTGTGTGCTGGTCGATGAAACCATTGCAGAGCGGTTTTTGCCCATGCTGACCGCCGACTTTGCTAAATGGAACGTTGAAGTCTTCGCCGACGAACTAAGTTATCCGATTTTTGAGAAAGCGGGTTACTCCAATCTGCAACACGCCCAACAGGAGGATTTCGGCCGTGAGTTTCTGGACTATAAATGTGCCGTAAAAGTGGTAGCTGGCCTGGACGAAGCGCTATCTCACCTTCAGACGTATTCTTCGCGCCATTCAGAAGCCATCCTGTCGCAGAATCAGGTGTTCATTGACCGGTTTTTGTTTGAGGTAGATGCGGCTGCGGTTTACGCCAATGCTTCCACTCGTTTCACCGACGGGGGCGTGTTTGGCCTCGGTGCCGAAATTGGCATCTCGACTCAGAAACTTCACGCCCGTGGGCCATTCGCCCTTGAAAAGCTGGTAACCGAAAAGTGGATTGTTGTCGGAGACGGACAGGTACGGTGGTGATTTAGACGCTAATAGTGGGCATGAACTGGCTACGATTCTTAATCCTGGGCACGGGTACACTGTCTGGTCAATGGGTTGATGCTCAATGCAGAATACTCTACCGAAGTCAGGAATTGGTCGTACAGCCCGATCAATACGTAGCCATTATACCCGATACAGCGGCTCAAATTACAGCGATTGAGTCGCGGGGTGTTTTGAGCAAATATTTACTTGTTCACTATGCGCACGCGAAGAGAAAGTTGCTTCTCAAGAGTAGTATATGGGGCTTCGTAGACAGCCGTCAAGCGGTGTGGCGATCCTATAACAAGGAACTCTTTCTTGTCCTTAACTATAATAGCAGCTGGGTCGAGTATGCCATTGAACGCCCGGTCGGGACCAGGCTTTCGGCTACTTACCCGGCGGTTATGTATAGCCGCACCCTGGATAGTGAGATCAAGTCAACGTGGAATGATGCGATAAAAGACGTTTCACCTGGTTATATAGTGCGTTGATCCATACCATTAGCTAGTACCTGGCTTGCCTGAGTGAGTCGCCATTGTAGCCCTAAATAAATTCAGAAGGGATGTCTTCGTTTAGTGATCCCATCCATCACCGGTCCATCAATAGCCGTCTCTTTATCTTTCCGAGGACGCTTGCAACCTCTTCCTAGCGCCGGGCCATACTAGCGTTTATCCTTATTTGAAGCCGTCATATTAGTTTACTTAAAATGCCAGATAATAAATATTATTACTATTTACGTATCATAACTATATTTAATTTAACAAATCATTTACTTTTATCAAAATTTACAACCCACCGTCTGGCTTTATGATGGACACCTATACCGCCATTTTTGGTGACCTGGCAGATGCGTACGTAAAAGTGCACAATCAAATTCCGGATGACAATACGCATCTTTTCAGGATATCTTCCGTAGGTCCTTATCTGGACTTACTGCCGATGTTATCCATTTTCCAAACCCACGGCGTCACTGTAGATCGCTTCATCGCAGAAACTACTCCAGATGGTGTGACGGTAGCGGTTCTGGTTCGTGACAGTTCCTATTGTCTACCCTGATCGCTCGTCAGTTGCTTAAAATATCGTCTGGTAAGACAGGAAATCGCTCACGCGTTACCCAGTCGGCACTACCATTTCGCTCAATACCCATACCAGTCCCCCCACCATTTCTGTAGGCTGCGTCGGATCTCAGCTTCTCGGGCATTCTGACCAGGATCGTATAGCCGACGCCCTTTCAGATCATCAGGCAGAAAGTTTTGCAGCGCAAAATTACCTTCGTAGCCGTGGGCGTACTGGTATTCTTTTCCGTAGCCAATCTCTTTCATCAGCTTCGTGGGAGCATTCCGCAGGTGCAGCGGCACGGGCAGGTGCGCCGTTTGCTCAGCCAACGCAATGGCCTCGTCGATAGCCACATAACTCGCATTGCTCTTGGGCGACGTGGCCAGATACACCGCCACCTGCGACAGAATAATCCGGCCTTCCGGCATCCCGATCGCCCGAATAGCCTGCACGGCTTCCGATGCCATAATCATGGCCGTGGGGTTGGCGTTACCGATATCTTCAGAAGCCATGATCAGCATTCGCCGGGCAATAAAAATTGGATCTTCACCGGCCACGATCATGCGGGCCATCCAATACAAAGCCGCGTTTGGGTCGGAGCCCCGCAAGGATTTGATAAAGGCGGAAATAATGTCGTAATGCTGTTCTCCCGACTTATCATAACGGGCAATGTTCTGTTGGGCAACGGCGGTTACACCCGCGTCAGTGATAATTAACGGGTCGGCAGCAACATGGGCCGAAGCCACCAGCTCCAGCAAATTGAGCAGTTTACGTCCGTCACCACCCGACAGCCGCAATAACGCATCGTATGATTCGACTTTAATTTGTTTTGACCGAAGAAACGTGTCCTGCGCAATGGCCCGGTCGATAAGCTGGATTAACTCTTCCCGATTAAGCCCTTCCAGCACGTAAACCTGGCATCGTGACAACAGGGCACTGTTTACTTCAAAAGAAGGGTTTTCGGTGGTAGCCCCGATAAGGGTAATCTGACCTTTTTCAACAGCCCCCAGCAGGGCATCCTGCTGACTTTTATTGAATCGGTGAATTTCATCAATGAACACCACCGGCGAGAAAAGACCGCTTGGCCGACTCAACACATCCCGAATTTCCTTGACGCCTGAGTTGATGGCGCTCAGGGCAATAAAAGGGCGCTTAACAGCCTCGGCCAATAACAACGCCAGGGTTGTTTTGCCAACGCCCGGCGGTCCCCACAAAATCATGGATGGCAGACGCCCCGATTCTACGGCTCGCCGGAGAGCACCCGATGGACCAATGAGCTTACGTTGACCAATTACATCGTCGAGAACGCGGGGACGAACCCGCTCAGGCAAGGGTGTTGAGTCTGTATTCATTCAGCGAAGTTACCCGAACCACAGAGTCTTTACAAAACGAAATTTGGTTAGACAACCCTTCCACCGCCCCTGCTGCATCTACGTTCATAGACGGTGTTTGACGGCTGAGCCGGGCGCTGGTCAGTCTAAAAAAATGACAAATAAAAATCCCGATAACTGGCTTACAGCTATCGGGATTGAAAAAATTTAGGGCTATACAGCGTCAGAGCGACACATTTTCGAGCGTGACATAACGCTTGAGGTTGCTCATGGCACCAAAGATCAGGTTATAAACGGATTGGATATTGATTTCCATGAGCGAAGAAATTTCTTCATTGCTCATGTTCTGAAAATACCGAAGATGAACAGCTTCACGCTGACGGCGGGGAAGTTTGTCGAGGGCCTGATGCAGGCAATCCGTCATAAACGAATCTTC
Source organism: Spirosoma humi (assembly GCF_054776575.1). Taxonomy (NCBI): domain Bacteria; kingdom Pseudomonadati; phylum Bacteroidota; class Cytophagia; order Cytophagales; family Cytophagaceae; genus Spirosoma; species Spirosoma humi. The sequence goes on along the minus strand of NZ_BAAHBR010000008.1, from coordinate 1,604,202 downwards.
CTCGTGGGCAATCAATAGGTTTTCGTGCGATGGATCAGCCCCGGGCAACGTATCACCAACGCGTCGGCCATTGATCATATCATCCTGACTAACTAGCTTCTGCTCAGCCGTTAAGTGCCGAACCAGCTTGCGCTTGATGGAAGCCATCAGGTAAAAGCGTACGGAGGTTGTTGGGCCAATAGTGGTCCGGTGTTTCCACAATTCAACAAACAGATCGTGAATACAATCTTTAATCAAGGCGCGGTCCGTAGCAAAGTGGGCGCAGTAGTGGTAGAGAGTTTGAACATAATTTTGATACAATCGGGCAAACGCATTTTCATCGCCACCGCGAAACTGATTCCAGAGGGTTTCGTCGTCGGGGCCGGTTTGGGAGCGTGAGCGGGCCATAGTCGGTAAGTGAGAGATTAAGGTTAGGAATAGCCTTGAGGAGTGTAAACGTACCCATAAAAAATAGAATTTAAAACAGTTAGCAAATAAAATTTTTTATTGGGGCTATTTAACTATTTGAAGAGGGGTAAAACCAAACATTCGCCCATCGAATAATCCTTTATCACTCAATTTTAGCGAAGGAATAACAAGCAATGCCATAAAAGATAGGGTCATGAAAGGGGCCGCCAGCGTACTTCCCAACACGTGCTTGGCAAACTGGTCAAGTGCCGCATACTGCCCGGCTACCACATACCCGTCTGTATCCGTCATGAGTCCCGCCACGGGAAGAGGCAACAGCAGCGATTCGGCTATTTCATGTTCACGACTCACCCCGACGGCCGATAAACCACCTTTTGCCTCGATGACCAGGTTGATCGCCCGGCATAGGCTCTCGTCATCGCAGCCAACGGCCGTAATGTTATGCGAATCGTGCCCAACGGACGACGCGATAGCGCCCTGTTTCAAACCCACATTTTTAATAAAGGCTACGGCCGGAGGTGTGTCCTGGTACCGATTAACGACAACCAGTTTCAGAATATCACGGGTCGTGTCAGGGACAATCTGTCCATTTTCGATTTTAGCGTCCTGCTGCAGTTCATTGGTAATGAGCTGCCCATCAAGCGCTTCGATAACCCTGATGAGCGGATCGCCTGCCGAACGATCGGCTTTCACCGCAAAATCAGCCGGCGTTTTAGGCGAGCAGTTAAATTGATTGACATGATCGCTCCGCCAGTCTGGGATCATCGATTGGCCATTCTGGGCAACGATCTCTCCGTTAATTACCGTTTGCTGTACACGCAATTCGGTCAAATTCGTGACGACGATATAATCGGCGGGGTCACCCTCACGCAACAGCCCGACCGGTAGCCGATAATGAAGTACCGGATTCAGGCAAGCCGCCCGTAAGACCTGCCAACGTGAGTGGCCTTTTTCCAGCGCCCGCACCACCAACTGGTTAATGTGCCCTTCGGCCAGGGTATCGGGGTGTTTATCGTCCGAGCAGAACATGATTTGCGTAGGAAACTCGGCCAGTAGCGGGATGAGGGCTTCGAAGTTACGGGCCGCGCTCCCCTCCCGAATCAGAATATTCATGCCCCGTTGCGCCTTGTCCAGCCCTTCCTCGTAGGTAAAACATTCGTGGTCGGTGCTGATACCGGCATCCATGTATCGCTGTGCATCATTGCCGGTCAGGCCGGGGGCATGACCATCGACTGGTTTGTTGAACGCTTTGGCCAGAGCGATTTTGGCCATCATGTCGGGGTCCTCGTGCAGCACACCCGGAAAGTTCATCACCTCGGCCAGGTAACCAATTTCCTTCATGGCCAGTAAAGTTCTGATATCCTGGGCGCTGATCGTCGCACCGGCCGTCTCGAAGGGCGTGGCAGGAACGCACGAAGGAGCACCGAACATAAACTTGAACGGCACTCGACGGGCTTCGTCAACCATGTAATTGACGCCCGCAACGCCTAACACGTTTCCAATCTCGTGCGGGTCCGATACGGTGGCAACCGTTCCATGAACCACCGCCAGACGCGCAAACTGTGGCGGTGTGAGCAGGGAACTCTCCACGTGGACGTGTGCATCCACAAAGCCCGGCAATACATACGGTTCGCCGGGACGTTCAGCACCCAGCCGATCAATCTGAGCAATACGGCCATTTTCAACCGAGATTGTACCGTAAGAAATTGTCTGATCGAACAGATTCAGAATGTTAGCGCTGAGCATGTAGTTAGATACGAATAAAGAGTTTCCGGCGGTACATCCACCGAAGGATTAAGTAAAAAATGCCTAACGTGACCAAACCCACCAGCAGTTGTTCATAGGCAGGCCCCAGTATCAGAAAAGGGCCTTTTCCCAGATGGGTATACAGCGATGTGACAATGAACCGGTCAATCAAATGCACCAGGCAGTAGATGGCAATGGAATTCATGCCAACCACGATGAGGGGAAAGGCCCAGCTTTGTTTATTGGCAACATCGATAATGCCGTAGAAAAGGGCGAGCAACCAGAAACACCAGCCACCGCTGAACAGCACCCAGGCAGGAGTCCAGATGCGCTTTACAACCGGACAGATACCCAACACGTGCAGGAGAACACCAGCGGCTAGGCCAATGGCCCCGGCGATCAAAAATCGCTTGATAAGCTCGTGCTGCGCTATCCCCGACCGTAGCCACCGCCCCGCCTGCAGACCCAGCAACATCGTGCCCAGGGTTGGAATAAAACTCAGGGTGGCATACCCGCCCCCGTTGAACAGAAACGGTTTTTCCCGGGGAAACAGATTGAGAAACCAGGTGTCGAACGCCCAGGCCAGGTTACTGTTTTTGTTAAAATGAGCCATCAGTTCGCTATAATGCTCCGGCCAGTCTGCCGGAACACCAACAGCGGCATATGGAAAATCAGCACCGGGGGCGGGGTAGAGAACGAAGGCCAGCCAATACCCAACCAGAATGGCAATCAGGGCCAGCCAGATCGTTCGGACGTTGGCTTTGCCCAATAAGAACAGAAACGGATACCCAAGCCCAATCTGCGTCAGTGTATCTTCAAACGTAAAATTTGTCTGACTGGCGTGGGTCGACCGCAAAAAAATCCCCAGCAGAATCAAGATTAGTGACCGACGTAGCGCTCGGCCAAATTGTGCAGCCGACGACTGGCCCAACTCGGCCCGGCTGGCCATTGAATACGGCAGCGCCACCCCAACCAGAAACGAGAACGACGGCTGAATAAGGTCGTGCAGTGAACAGCCCGCCCACGCGACATGGCTTTGATGATGGGCCAGAAAAGCCCAGAAGCTACTCTTGGGAAACGCTTCGTGCAGTTGCTCGAATTGCAGCATCTCGGCTGCCATCAGTGTCATCACAAAGCCCCGATAGGCATCCATGGACATCAGGCGTCCGGGCCACGAAAGGCCGGGCCACGCATGACCGGCCTTTCGTGGCCCGGACGTAAAATCGGTTTGGGGAGTAGACAATGAGGAGGGCATGATCAAGGTAGGAATTCAAGTATCAAAACTTGGCATTGGCCGCCACATTCGCAATAGAGTTGAACAAAGTTTTTACCTGAGGTGGTATATTTATGTCCATTTCGACTTACCGACTTATAACTTATTTATTATCAGATGCCTGCCCGCGTGTTAAAAGTTCATCCTGCCGATAACGTCATTGTTGCGTTGCGTAACCTGGCCGCCGGAGAACAAATTGAATTCGATAATACAACGTATGACTTACCCTATGCCGTTGGCGCCAAGCATAAATTTGTAACCGAAGACCGGCAACCCGGCGATCCCATTACCATGTATGGCGTGTTGGTTGGCAAGGCGACCCAGGCCATTCGACGGGGCGAACCCATCACGACGTTCAACCTGAAGCACGACGCCGACCGCTACGGTCTTGATAAAAAGCAGCCCTACGCCTGGCAGCCCCCCAATGTTTCGGCCTGGGCCGATCGGACGTTTATGGGGTATCACCGGGCCGATGGCAGCGTCGGGACGCGCAACTACTGGCTGGTTGTTCCCCTGGTCTTCTGCGAAAACCGGAACGTTCTCATTCTTAAAGATGCTTTCGAGCGCGAGCTTGGCTACGCCCAACCCGACACGTACCGGACGCAGGTGCATGAACTACTGAGCCTTTACAAAGCTGGCGAAATGGATATTGCCAGAAAGATGGAGCCTTTCGTCGATGAGTCGCAGATACGAACCATTCACCATCAGCAAAATCGTCCCTTCCATCATATTGATGGCATTAAATTTTTGACCCACGAAATGGGGTGTGGCGGTACCCGCCAGGATTCAGGCTATCTGTGCTCCTTACTGGCCGGGTTCATCAACAATCCCAACGTGGCCGGGGCAACGGTACTTAGCCTAGGTTGTCAGCATTTGCAGGCCGATATGATTTCGGCCGAGATCAAGCGGCAGAACCCGAAGTTCAACAAACCCCTGCTTCTGTTCGAACAACAGGCGGGCACGGAATACGCGTTGATGTCGCAGGCCGTCAAGGAAACCTTTCTTGGCCTGGTCGAAGTCAATAAACTTGAGCGGAAACCCGCCCCCCTCAGTGCCTTGACGGTTGGGTTAAAATGTGGTGGCTCCGACGGATTTTCCGGCATTTCGGCCAACCCCGCCCTCGGACAGCTATCGGATATTATCGTGACCTTGGGTGGCAAAACGGTTCTGGCCGAATTTCCCGAACTCAACGGTGTGGAGCAGGAACTGATCAACCGTACCGACGATACCGCCAAAGCGCAGAAATTCATCACGCTAATGAGCGACTACTCGGCGCAGGCCGAAGCGGCCGGGTCGGGCTTCGATATGAATCCCTCGCCGGGCAATATTAAAGATGGCCTCATTACGGATGCCATCAAATCGGCAGGGGCAGCCAAAAAAGGAGGCACCGCGCCCGTCGCCGATGTGCTGGACTATGCCGAACCCGCCACCACATCCGGCCTTAATTTGCTCTGCACACCGGGCAACGACGTTGAAGCCACAACGGGCATGGCGGGTTCGGGCACCAACGTTATTGTTTTTACAACGGGACTCGGAACACCAACCGGCAACCCCGTTTGTCCTGTCGTGAAGGTGTCGACGAATACGACGCTCAAAAACCGGATGCCCGATGTTATTGACTTCGACAGCGGCCCCGTCATCGATGGCGAACAAAGCATCGAACAAAATGCCCACGCCATGCTCGAGTACATTATCCGGCTGGCATCCGGCGAGGAAATTACCCAGGCCGAACGGCTGGGTCAGGATGATTTCATTCCCTGGAAACGGGGCGTTTCACTATAAATTAGCGAAAGAGCGAATGAGTGAAAGAGCGAATTCTCACTGGTACGCCAGCCTGCTTTTCGCTCTTTCATTCTTTCGCTCTTTCACTTCCTTCTCTCTATGTTCTCTCTCAAAAACAAAACGGCGCTTGTTACAGGCGGAGCCAGCGGTATCGGGCTGGCTATTTCTCAGGCGTTTGCCCAGGCTGGCGCCAGTGTTCATATTCTGGAAATCAACGGCGACTTAGCCCAACAGGTTGCCAATGACATCACCGCATCCGGCGGCCAGGCCCAGGCGCATACGATCGATGTATCGGATCAGGCGCAGGTGGTTGACCTAGTCGGAAAAATTGCTCAGCAGTCGCCCATTCACATTCTGGTCAACAACGCGGGAGTCGCGCACATTGGGAAAGCCGACACAACGGAAGAGGCTGACTTCGACCGGATTTTCCGCATCAACATCAAGGGTGTTTATAACTGTCTGTATGCTATCATTCCGCATTTAAAGGCCAATGGCGGTGGGGTCATTCTGAACATGGCGTCGGTAGCAGCCTCGGTGGGTATCCCCGATCGGTTTGCGTATTCGATGAGCAAAGGAGCCGTACTGACCATGACGCTGTCAGTGGCGAAAGATTATCTGCCTGATAATATCCGGTGCAACTGCATTTCGCCCGCGCGGGTCCATACGCCTTTCGTCGATGGGTTTCTAGCCAAAACCTACCCCGGTCAGGAAGCCGAAATGTTCGAGAAATTGTCGAAAACGCAACCCATTGGCCGGATGGCCGAACCCAAAGAAGTTGGTGCACTGGCGCTGTATTTATGCTCCGACGAGGCAGGTTTTACGACCGGCTGCGACTATCCATTGGACGGCGGCTTTATTCGACTCAATAATTAATACGGGTTCTGTTTACTTTTTCTCGCATAGACCAGGTTTTCGTCAGAATGGTTAAACTTGCGGCCTAATCTACTTTTCGTTCAAAGAATCTCTCTCCTGCATGAAACTCTTCCGCTTCGGCTCGCCCGATCACGAACATCCTGGTGTTGTGTTATCCACCGGTCAGCATATTGACGTCACCCACTTTGGCGAAGATTACGACGAATCGTTCTTCGCCACCAACGGCCCCGAACGACTCACGCACTGGCTTTCGGCGCACGCCCAAAACTGTCCTGAAGTATCGGCCGATACGCGGTTTGGCCCTTGTGTCAAGCGCCCGTCAAAAATCGTTTGCGTTGGCCTCAACTACGCCAAACATGCAGCAGAGACCAATGCGCCCAGCCCGGCAGAACCTATTTTGTTCTTTAAGTCGACAACGGCCCTCTGCGGACCCAATGACAACGTAGTTATTCCGAAACGGTCCGAAAAAACAGACTGGGAAGTTGAGCTGGCCATCATTATTGGCAAACGCGCCAGCTATGTCGAGTTGGATGAGGCCATGGATTACATCGCGGGTTATGCCCTGCACAACGACTATAGCGAACGGGCCTGGCAACTGGAGCGGGGCGGCCAATGGGTGAAGGGCAAAAGTGCCGATACGTTTGCGCCACTGGGACCTTACCTGGTTACGACCGAGGAAGTTCCGAATCCAAATGCGCTGAATTTATGGCTCAAGATCAACGGGGAGGAGTTGCAGAATTCCAACACCGACGATATGATTTTCAACGTGCCAACGCTGGTCAGTTACATCAGTCAGTTTATGACGCTGCTACCTGGTGATGTCATTTCGACGGGAACGCCCGCGGGTGTTGGCCTGGGTCTGAAACCTCAACGCTACCTCAAACCAGGGGATGTAGTTGAGTTAGGCATCGAGGGGCTGGGCGAGCAGAAACAGACCGCCGTTTCGTTTCATTCATGACAATCGACGCTCACCAGCATTTCTGGCTTTTCGACCCGGTGCGGGATAACTGGATCACAGATGACATGGCTAGCCTTCGACGGGATTTCCTGCCCGCCGATCTGGAACCGATTCTGCAACAAAATGGCATCGACGGCTGCGTAGCGGTTCAGGCATCACAATCGGAGGCTGAGACGACCTTTCTGGTTCGCATGGCGCAGGCCTACGACATCGTTAAAGGGGTGGTCGGCTGGGTCGATTTACAATCGGCGCAGTTGCCCGACCGCTTGCAGGAGCTATCGCAATACGAAGAGATCAAAGGGTACCGGCACGTAGCCCAGGCCGAACCGGACGATTTCCTGACGCGACCAGCCGTCGTCGAGGGCATTCGTCAACTGGCCAGCTTCGGCCTGACCTACGACATTCTGATTTATCCAACGCAGTTGAAGGCAGCCCTGCATCTGGTACGAAGCGTTCCTGAAGTCTCTTTCGTGATTGACCATTTGGCCAAACCTTACATCAAGAAACGGGAGATTAGCCGCTGGTCGAATTTTATGACCGAGATCGCCAAGAACAAACACGTTTCCTGCAAACTTTCGGGCATGGTTACTGAAGGGGACTGGCAGAACTGGAGCAAAAAAGATTTTTTTCCGTACATGGATGTCATCTTCGAGACCTTTGGTCCCGACCGGATTATGTTCGGTTCCGACTGGCCGGTCTGTCTGGTAGCTGCCGATTACACCCAGGTGAAAACGCTGGTCGAAGACTACGTTAGTGACTGGGGCGAGGAGGTTCGGGCAAAAGTTTTCGGAGCAAATGCCGTATCTTTTTACAAGTTGCCTGCGTAGAGAGATCTTGTCAAAGCTGTTTACATTTTCGCTTTAGTACTAGATTTGTCATTCTGAGGCAGGAGGAATCTTCGGTAGGTGTAGAAAATTAAGGCTAATACCAAAGATTCCTCCTGCCTCGGAATGACAAATTCATTTATTTCAACTCTTTTCAGAAGTTAACCAGCTTCATCAAGCGATTCGCTGACTTTTTTGATTCCCTACCTTATGGATTGTTTCGTTGGCGTTGATGTTGGCACCACCAATATAAAAGCACTGGCTATGCCATCAGATCTAAGCCAGATTCTGGCCCATGCCTCTGTCTCGCTTACGACCCTCGCCCCTCAGCACGGCTATGCCGAGCAGGACCCCGCCGAGATTTGGTCAGCTTTTAGTCAGGTCATCAGCGAAGTAAACAAAGAGCTAACGCAGGCCGGTCACACCGTTACGCACGTCGCTTTCTGCACGGCTATGCACAGCCTGCTCCCTATGGATGCCGATGGATCGCCACTGGATAATGCCATTCTCTGGTCCGACAACCGGGCCGAAGAACAGGCCAATACCTTACGAAGCACGCAGGCCGATTTGGGAAAAGCGATTTATGCCGAAACAGGTACGCCCCTCCACCCCATGATTCCGCTTTGTAAACTAGCCTGGATGCGCGAAAATGACCCGCGGGAACTGCGCCGGACGGCCCATTTCGGGTCCATCAAGGAGTTTTTGTGGCACAAGCTGACGGGTGAGTTCGAAGTCGATTACTCCATTGCCACGGCCACGGGGCTTTTCAATGAGAGCAAACGCGACTGGAGCGAACTAGCCATGAAATTTGCCGGTGTCCGGGCCGATCAGTTATCGACTCCTGTCGCCACGACCCACCAGCGCCCGTATCAGCCCCGCCCGGAAACGGCCGGTACAGGATTGCCAGAAGGTGTTTCGCTGCTCATTGGCGCGTCGGATGGGTGCCTGGCCAATCTGGGGGCGGGCGCGATAAAAAAAGGAACGGCTACCCTCACCATTGGTACCAGCGGAGCCATCCGGCAAACCGTCCGGAAACCATTGCGCGATGCCGAAGTTCGCCTGTTCTGCTACTACCTCGATGAAGGGTATTATGTTGTTGGCGGGCCTACCAACAATGGCGGCAACGTGCTGGAATGGGTAACCGAAAAGCTTACGGAACAGGATACCGACGCCGTTTTAGCCGAAGCCGCAACGGTTCCGCCCGGCTCAGATGGACTGTTATTTCTTCCCTACCTTCAGGGCGAACGGGCACCTTTGTGGAATGCCTCCGTCCGGGGGGCTTACCTGCACGTAGACTGGCTGCACACGCGGGCTCATTTCGTTCGGGCATCACTGGAAGGGGTACTTTTCAACCTACTCAGCATAAACGAGTTATTGACACAGCACACCGGTCCGGCACGAGTTATTCACGCCAATGGAGGCTTTGCCCAATCGGACCTGTGGGTGCAGATGCTGGCTGATATGGCCGGCATTCCCGTTCGGCTCAACGCCAGTAACGAAAGTGGCTCCATGGGCGCTATCCTGCTTACCATGAAAGCAACGGGCGTGGTGAAAACGCTGGATGAAGCCGCTGAACGAGTGGCTTTTGGCCGTACGTATCAGCCCGACCTTGACCGGCACACGACCTACCGGAAAGCCTTCGACAAGTGGGAAGAAGCCCTGAAAAAATTATAGCTCAACAGGCGGTGAACCAAATAGCAGACTCTCTTCGCCGTCGGCCCTAACGCTGATCCTACGCTCTAAACGAAGCCCTAATTTTTCAAGCAGGCGAATCGAATACTGGTTGGTCGGCAGCGTAATCCCAACGATGCGCGTCAGCCCCAGTACGTCCCGTGCGTATTTCATTACGGCCGTGGCCGATTCGAACCCATACCCTTTGCCAGCGAAATCGGGTAGAAAAGCAAACCCAATGTCAGGGGCGTCTACCGAGTCACGCTTAAACAAACCACAGAGACCAATGGGCTGCCCATTGGTCTTTAGCTTTACCAGGTATGGCCCAAAACCATGCTGTTGGTAGCTGTTCTGGGCACCAGCCAAGATATAAGTCTGTGCATCGGACAGCGTTCGTACTCCCCTATCTCCAATAGACTGAGTCCAGGAAGGTGTATTGAGCAGTGTCAGAATGAAGGGGGCGTCTTCAACTGAAAATTTATCGAGTATTAATCGGTCTGTTTCAATCATCGTGATTTATCGGATATATAAGGTATTTAGCCCTTAAAACGATCACCTTTTTTCATACAAAAGTATACCTATACTAAACGAATAAGGCAAGACTGTAAAAATCAAGCTTTAAGACCAGAAACAAAACTGACTAAAGGGAAAGTATGCAGTCTAAAAAATAAACCATTCCGTGTATCAGTCGATTAGCAAACGAATCAGTACGGTTTTCGCATCGGCCCGGCACGCTGCTACCCATAAATATGCTAACCAAAGTAAAAGTTCTTCTAGCCATTCGTCAGGGGCAAATTGGCGGAGGGGAAAGTCATGTACTCAATTTGGTACACTTCTTAAACAAAGAACAGTATGAACCCATAGTCCTGTCGTTCACGCCCGGCCCTATGGTTGACAAACTCAGAGAAAATGGCATAACTACATACGTTATCGAGGGAAAGAGCCCGGTTAATTATCCGATGTGGAAACAGGTAAAGGCGCTGTTGCAGAACGAGAAGATCGATCTGATACACGCCCACGGTACCCGGGCAGCGATGAATATCATTTGGGCCGCCAAACAATGTAAAATTCCGGTCATCTATACCGTACACGGCTGGTCGTTTCACTCGGATCAGTCGTTTCTGGTGAAAACGGCCCGGATACTGGCCGAACGAAAATTGACCCGCTGGTCTCATCTGACCATCACCGTATCAGATTCCAATCACCATACGGGCCAGCAACTGATCAAAGGATTTCAGTCGAGGGTGATTTTCAACGGGATTGACATGACCCGCTTCTGCCGGGATCAACCGTTCAACGACATTCGGGCATCCTACAACATACCGGCTACCCACATAGTCGTTGTTTTTATGGCCCGTATGACGTTGCAGAAAGATCCGATTACGATGGTTCAGGCTTTTAAATACGTGGCCGATAAACACCAGGACATCACCCTGCTGATGATTGGTCAGGGCGATCTGGATCAGGATGTGCTGGACGCTATTAAGCAAAATGGGCTTCAGGAACGCGTCATCCGCGACGGTTTCCGACTCGATGTTGCCGACATACTCCATGCCAGTGATATTTATTGCCTGCCCTCGCACTGGGAAGGTCAGCCCATCGGCTTGATTGAAGCGATGGCCATGGGGAAAGCGGTTATCGCTACGCATGTCGATGGCTCGAAGGAATTGGTGCAGGATGGCATCAACGGGCTTTTGATCGACCCTCAGCAGCCGAAGCAGCTTGCGAAGGCACTAGAGCGGCTCTATACAGACCATAGCCTGCGACAAGAAGTAGCGGAGCAGGCCTATCACCTGAGTAGGGAGCGCTACGATGCCGCTTACATGGCCGACTACATTGAAGACGCTTATGAAACCGTATTGACGCAAACCAGACCCGACTATTTACAGCCATCTACGCCCCAAAGCAGCCGCCTGAAAAAAGATACACTTGCCGATCTGGAAATGCAGCCGTAACCAACTATTCTCGTCTCATTCAGCTTCAGCAAGCTTACTGTCTTGCCCGATCGGGCTCTGACCTGTCACAGTAAATTCAGACGCCCCAGCTAGCCTTCTGGTCAAAAGAGTTATCTTTCCACCTTCTGGCAATAGCTTGTTTGAATGAAATCACTAGACTTAAGGCGGTCATTATACCTTATCATGCTTGTGGGCTTCGGCACATCGGTTCGGGCTACGGCTGCCCCGACCGACGAGCTGCCGGGCGTCACGTTTTTGAAAGGCTCTTGGAAAGAGGCCCTGACCGAGGCCAAACGGCAGAATAAACCCATCTTTCTGGATGTGTTTACGAACTGGTGTCCACCCTGCAAACGAATGGCGAAGGAAGCCTTCCCCAATGCCAGGGTAGGCACCAAATTCAATGTCCATTTTATTAATTATCAGTTGGATGCCGAAAAAGGTGAAGGCATCGCCATTGCGAAACAGTATGCGGTAGCCAGTTACCCGACAGCGTTGTATATAGCCCCTAACGGCGAACTCGTTCACCGATCGGTAGGCTACGGTGGCGTTAAGGCGATGCTTGATCAGGCTGATCTTGTATTAGCCATGCCTCCTTTGAAAATAACCCTCGCCAAAGGAGACAAAGACTATGCGCAGGGCAAGCGAGACCCGGACTTCCTGAAACGTTACCTGAAAACCCGGCAATCGCTCAACCGGCCTACCAATGATGTGCTGGATGCTTACCTGGACGCTCTACCCGAATCCGAACGAACAACGCCGGAAGCCCTATCGTTCGTAGCCCATACGCTTCACTCATCCGATACCAAGGCGTTTGGCTACCTGCTCAAAAACCGTCCTTCTGCATTAACGTCCGACCCCATCAACCAAAGCCTGGCGCGGACTATTGTTGGAGCGACCTACCGCGTACTCGATAGCGAGTTCCGACAAGCCTGCGCTACACATGACGAGGTCCTGCTGGAAAGCGTAATTGCCGGTAGTGAGCGAAACACAGCCTCTATCCATCCACTGGCTATACGGCAGGACGCGCAGGAGGAAGCCGCCACCCACTACAGGCTGGCGTTTTATGAAGCGACCAGAAACTTCGTGCGATACCGGGCCCTTTCGGGTCCTGTAGCAGCCAATCTGTTGATAAGCCAATCCGTCAATGAGGTGCAAAAAACGGATTCGGCAGGCGCTGTACGAATAAAGAATGCGCTGGCCTTATTACCCGACTCGCTCAGAAATAGCCTGCCCGCTACCCTGGACGAAAAGCTGCTGACAAACAAACCTATGTCGTGGAAAGTAGCGAATTCACTTCATGAAATTGCTCGTACGTATTTGGCATTGGGGACATCACCAACTGACTGGAATCCAGCCCTGATGTGGATGGAACGGGCCCTAACCTTACACCGGACGCCGGACTACGTAAATACCTATGCTGCTCTGCTCAAAAAACTGGGGCGAACAGACGATACCCTTAATGTACAGAAATAAAGTCCACAACTGGTTCAGTACACATACTCAAAATCAGGCAGGCATTCAATCGAAAATCCTGACCAGCAACGCATTAAACAACTCACCAAACTTATGAATAAGAATTCATTCACCCGCCACTTCGAGAAGTTCGCTTCCAGAGCCACGCAAGCCACAGGTTCCTCAGCCGCTTTCCTGCTGGCCCTGGCAACGATTGTTGTCTGGGTTATCACGGGGCCTATTTTCGGGTATTCAGATACGTGGCAATTGGTCATTAACACCGGCACGACCATCATTACGTTTCTGATGGTTTTCCTGATTCAGAAATCGCAGAATAAAGATTCCATGGCCATGCAGATCAAACTCAACGAACTGATTGCAGTGAATACCAAAGCCAGCAACCGCCTGTTGAATGTCGAGGATCTGACAGAAGCCGAACTCCACGCGCTGCACCAGTTTTTCGGCAAATTGGTCGAAAAGGCAAAAACGGAAGCCAATCTATCGGAGTCGCACTCGGTAGAAGAGGCCGAGGAAATTCACGAAGACAAAATTGAAGCCTTACAGCAAAGGCAGGCTGCTTACCGAAAAGAAAGATCGACCCGGCAAGCAGGCTCGTCAACCAACCAGAAACAAGCCCAGCAACCGCGGGCAGGCCGAAAAAAGACCAGCGACGAGCGCCTGTAAACGGGTGGCCGGGCCCCTTTACAAAACAATTTTCCCCCTTTAGTTTTATTATTGTTTATGTAAGTAGGATTTTTGCCAAGAGCCATACCTCGCTTTCTGTTTGTATGCGACCTATTGATCTTACTCCAACGGCTCTGGCAGTCCTTTTTCGCTATTCTTAACGCATGAATCAGCCCTTTGCTGCTCAACCCACCCCGTTAGCGCCCATTGACGAAACGTTACTCCGGCGTTCATACGATCAGTTGCAAACAGCCCTAAGCATTGGTCTGATTGCCACTTGGTTCTGGGACATTGGCACCGATAGAGTAAGTGGTGACTTAAACCTGCTTCGTCTGTTCGGCGTCGACGAACAGGCGGGCACCGACGGCCTTCCGCTGAGTGCGTTTATCAATGCAATTCATCCGGAGGATCAGCAACGCGTGATGAGCCTCATTGACGAAGCGATTCGTTCGGGCAATACCTACGAGGCCGAATACCGGATTAGCCTCCATGGCCAGACAAAATGGGTACTCGCCCGAGGGCAGGGTATTTACAACAGCAATCAGCAGCCCCTTACCCTATCCGGCGTACTGGTCGATGTTACCGATCGGAAACAGGTCGAACTGCATTCGCAAATCGTTGAAGCGAGCTTCCGGCTATCGCTTGAAGCTGCCCGGATGGGTACCTGGGAGTACCGGCTGCTAACCGACGAACTGATCTGGTCTGACCGGACCAAAGAACTCTTTGGTCTTCCGGCCTCAGCGTCGGTTGACTATCGTATTTTTTTGCAGGCCCTGCATCCTGACGATCGGGAAGCAACGGACCAGACTATTCAGGCCGTTCTCCAGCCAAGTAGTTCGGGCCGCTTTGACTATGAGTACCGGACAATAGGTATCAACGACGGCCAGCTACGCTGGATTCGGGCCAACGGACAAACGTTTCGTAACGACCAGGGCGTTGTCCATCAGTTCATTGGTACGGTAATCGACATTACGTCCGATAAAGAAACCGAAACCCTTCTGCAACAGCGCGTCGAGGCACAAACGCGTACGCTGGAACAACAGGCCCATCAGCTACGCACTACGCTGGATGCTTCGATCAATAGCATTATAGCCATGACCGCCCTGCGCGACGAGACCAATACGATCGTTGATTTTATGATGGATAACGCCAATGCTGCGGTTATCAAAAGTAATTTTATGACACCCGATCAGATTATTGGCCGCACGTTACTGACGGTCTTTCCCGGCAACAAGGAAAATGGTTTCTTCGACCTGTATATACGGGTTGTCGAAACGGGTAATCCGGAGCAAAGCAGCCAATACTACCGCGACGAGTTTGGGCTTGAAGGCTGGTTCGAAGTGTCGGCAGTTAAACAGGGCGATAACGGTGTCGTCGTCACCTATAACAACATTACCGAACGGAAGCAGGTCGAGCTAGCGGCCAGACAGCAGGCGAAGGAGCTCAAAGAAGCCAATACCGAGCTTCAGCGCTCCAACGAAAGTCTCCAGCAGTTTGCCCATATCGCGTCGCATGACTTGCAGGAACCGCTCCGGCGCATTCAGGCATTCAGCGACATTCTGCAAAATCAGTTTCTAGACAGCCTGTCTGATGGAGAGCGGGATATGGTCCGGCGAATTCAGCGATCGGCCCAGCGGATGCAATTGCTCATTAAGGACTTGCTCCTCTACTCTCAGCTTAGTACCCAGCGCGACTCCTTTACGGTTATTCCGCTCACCAATGTGCTGCAGGATGTTACGGCCGACCTGGAAATGACTATTGCCGAGAAACAAGCCACTGTCGATGTCTCTACCCTACCCAGCGTATCCGGAAATGCATCACGGCTGCGGCAGCTTTTCCAGAACCTGATCACCAACGCCCTCAAGTTTGGCCGGTCGGGCGTGTCCCCGCTGATTCAAATTCGTTCCCGTCTGGCAAACTCCGACGAACTCCCGGCCCTATTGACCGATCAGGCCGAACATCCGTTCTGGCTCATTACGGTCACTGACAATGGTATTGGATTCGATGAGCGCTACAAAGACCGGATTTTCAGCCCGTTTCAACGACTGCACAATCCGACTACCTACAGCGGTACGGGCATTGGTCTGGCCATTTGCCAGCGGGTGGCCGAAAGTCACGGGGGAGCCATTGACGTAACCAGCCAGGATGGGCTGGGCTCGACATTCAAAGTCTTTCTGCCCGTTATTGCTGACTAGCTGAACACGTGAATGCCGCCGATCTGGTAGCCGAAAAAATGGATTGATAGATCCTGAATGTTTCGTCGGCCGCAGCCACTACCTCATCGGCATGGGGCGTACCCTGCTGGCTCAGAAAGGTGCCGAACGTCTTCCAGTTTCTTCCTAAAGCCGAGCCATATCCCTGGTAAAACCGTCCCCCCTGCGCCAGTAAGGGTCTGATTGCTTCGTTTTGCTGCAGCATCCGTCCAATTACCGTTCCACCCAGCATGGAGCCTTCGCCTACGTAAGCTGCGCCCAGCAACGAAACGGGCGACCAACCCACGAACAGTTCGGGCATACGCACGGATTGGTCTTGCGTCAAATAGGCCAGATCGGCCAGCAACCAGGGCGTTTTCCGACGAACGTCCGGCTCGTATTCGCGAAAAAAATCACCATTACGATCAATTGCCTTTTCCAGTGCTTGATGAAAGACCAGGTGAGTCCGCACCAGATGGTTATACTCATCGGTCGAGAGGGTCCCGTTTTGCAGCGCTTCCGTATAAAAAAGTTGTTCGGTCTGTTCATGCAACGGGCGGGTTTCCTGTCTCAGTCGCTCCAGTAAGTTCGTCATTTATAATTTGTTCGAGTATTATTTCCCAGCCAGAAATCACACAGTTTTTTGAGCACCTCGCCCATTTCCTGATAGCTTCCTGGCTTCACCACATACGCATTGACACCCGCGTCGTAGGCTGATTTGATATCGTTTGGGTTGTCAGATGTGCTGAACGCAACAATGGGTATGTGCCGCGTCCGGTCGAGTGCCCGTGCCTGTGCAATGACCTCAAATCCACTGGTACCGTCCAGGTTCAAATCCATGAGAACCAGTTTAGGTAGCTTACTGCGTTGTTGCTCGTATCGCCCGTTCCCTGCCAGATAGTCGATGGCTTCTGATCCGCTGCTAATAACGGTATAGGTAATGGGCCGGTCTAATTTACGGATCAGGCGACTGAAGATATCCGCATCGTTCGGGTCATCTTCAACGTACAGTACGTCTACCATGAGCTTATCATTAAGTAGGGTTGACCGGAAACGAAACGAAAAACGTAGTGCCCTGGTTTGGCTCGCTGTGAAACCAAATTTTGCCCTGATGCCGGTTAATGATCCGCTTCACAATAGCCAGCCCAACACCAGATCCTTCGAAAGCACGGGCATTTTCCAGACGCTTAAACAAGTCAAATATTTTACCGGCATGTTTCATATCGAACCCAATCCCGTTATCTTCTACCGAATAAATGACTTCGCTATCGGTTTGCGTACCCTTGATGCTCACGACGGCTTCGGTGGCGAGCTGCGTGTATTTAGCTGCGTTGCTGATCAGGTTGGTAAACAGTTGCAGCGCCATCGTTGGGTCAGCCATGATCGACGGCGTATCGCCAATGTCGATCCGTAGCGAGCGCTCTTTCGACGTTACCGTAAGCTCTTCCCGGATACCTTCCAGCAACTGGCGCATATCAATCGATTGCGTATCCAGTTCCGAACGGCCCATCCGTGAGTAGAAGAGGATGTGACGAATCAACCGGCGCATCCGGTCGGTAGAGTCGATGACTTTTTGAAAGAGCGCCTGTGCATCCGGCGAAAAATCTTCGCCATATTCTTCGAGCAGGATTTCGGCATAACACCGGATAGACGATAAAGGCGTACGCAAATCGTGCGATACGGTGTAACTGAACGCATCCAGTTCTTCGTAAGCCAGCTGCAATCGTTGGTTGAGCAGACGAATCTCGTTGGCCTGCCTTGTTACAATCTGCAGAATATCCTCCCGTAGCTTCACCACAACGGACAGCTCGGCTTCGGTCCACGGTTCCGACGTATTGCGTACGATCTCTGTCCAGGCCGCAAAACTTTTACGGGGACTAAGCCGACGGAGTCCATCGTCATCGACGGTAATCGCCTTATCGGGATTTCCGGCCCAGGTAACCTGTTCAACGCGTTCGGGTTTAAACCAGAAAAGATATTCGTTCAGCTCCCTTGACAGAACAATCGTTAATAACCCGGAACCTACCGCCCGAAACGCTTCGGCGGATGGATACAGGGCTGGCAGTTGGCTGGTTTGTAAAAACGATTCGGTGCCTGTTGTACCCATCCACTCGGCCAAGGCCCGGATTTGTTTATCATCAGGTGTTATGCCGAGCCGATAGACTTTGTTATTGAAGATGAGTGCGGCTCCGGTAGCGCCCGTAATATCCAGGGCCGTCACGGGAAATTTCGTGAGCGCCCGCACCACATCATCGTTCAGAAGCAACTGCTGGTGCAACTCCCGGCCCGTTTGCTGGTATTGCTGCAGGTTCGTCAGATCTTCCTTGTCTTTCCGAAACTCCAGTGCCGCCGATAATAGCTGGCTAACGAACTTGGCGGCCTGCCGCGCCTGATAATTGACAAAATGCGGTGCCCTGTTATGGCAGGAAATAAGCCCCCACAATTCGCCCCGATACAGGAGTGAAATACTCATGGAGGCCTGAACCCCCATATTTTTGAGGTATTCGATATGCACCGGCGACACCGCCCGGAGTACCGAATGGGTCAGATCGAGCGGCTGGTTGGCGGGCCAGCCGGGTCTGGACAGAATAGCCGACGGTACGCTGCCCGCGTCGGCAATCAGGCGCACTAAATTGACTTTGTATAATTCCCTGGCCTGCTTCGGAATATCCGACGCCGGATAGTGCAGGCCCAGAAAGGGCTCCAGATCATCTTCTTTTTCTTCGGCAATAACCTGCCCGTGCCAGTCGTCTCCGAACCGATACACCATAACCCGATCGAAACCGATAATCGTTTTGACCCGACGAGCAGTATTCTGCAGCAGTTCGTTCAGCGTACGGCTGGACTGCACCTCTGTCAGCGCCTGTGAAATCAATAGCTGATTGATGGGTTGATTATGTTCATCGCCTATTGGCTCCCACTCCAGTAAGATGAGTCCCTTATACGAATGAATGACTAGATTCCAGTCGTTCCCGTTCAGGGTCAGGCGGTGTGGATTCATGGTTTCCCACGAATCGTTTCGCTGGCCTACGTTCAGAATTTCACTTAGTGTAGAAATGGGTAGATTCGTACCGGCCAGCACCTTGTCTATTGACTGGCCCAGCAGTTTGGCGGCCTCGGTACCAACGAGATCGGCAATGTTGTTGCTAACATGAACAATCGAATAGGTACCAGGCTCAATTGCAATCAGGTATCCGTAAGCCTGAATATGACCAAGAATGTGGATTGGTTCCTGCTCGCAGTTTATAAGATCAATCGTTGATGGAATCATTGAAAAGCAGCCCGTTGCTAACGAACGTAATCGACAGGGCAGGCAAACGAAAACGCCGAAATGGTAGCCCTAAATTACAACATAATTATACGTGCTACGGGATATAACTAGCATAAATCGTATATATCAATTAGCTAATAACTAAAGACGATACAATCCGCAAATGTTTATTTAGAAACGCATTTATTTAACTAAATGCCCAAACTAGTTAAAGAAGTGCCTCCCCACTGCCATTGGGAAGTCAGCCGAAAATAAAGACGACGCTTGCTCTGTCGTTTTTGCATTCACTACCTTTTACGGTAAACAAGCGTACTGATGTTGGTCAAAATCTGCCTGTTTTTATTGTTTCTTGCCTTCTCCGCTTCGGCGCAAAAACCTGTACCGCCAGGCCTGCATGCAAATCCAACGGGCGAATTAGACGCCTACCGCAGCCAACTCGATTTACTTCGTCAGACGCACCCAAACCGACACGAGCTTCCTGACCTGAAATTTTTCCTGTTCGGGATGGGCGACCGGCTCAAGCTGATTTATCGAAATGGGCGGCTATTGAATGCTCTGACCGGCAACATTGAGGAACAATGGGCGGTAAAGCAGGAAATCATTGTCCCGCCAGCGTATCTGGTTCACCTGGTTCTGACGAATGGACAAACGGTTCAGATTCAGGAAGATGCAGCAGGCGTATGGCTTCTCCAGACAAACAAACGACCCAGATTACTTCCAGGTACGCGCAGTCGGCTGAATCTACCAGACTTCGTCAACAAACGGTTCGGTTCTATACTCCGGGTACTACATCAGGAAATTCTCATGAATGTCAGAAATGGCCGCCCGATGCCCAATTTCCTGATTTACCAAAACCCCCGCTACCGCGATGCCGCACTGGTGGCGATGGTGCTGCGGAAGACCAAAAACCTTCCGCTGATTCGTGACTGGATCATGGCTATTCGCGACCCGTTCGACCGCCACAAACAGGGCCTTGCCGAAGCCGACAATCCAGGCGAGGTATTGTTTTTGGTTTCTCTGGTCTCCGATAAAAGCCACCCAGTGGTGCAAATGGCACTGGATTCGGTAAAGCCGTTTGAAAAAGAAGACTACATCGCTGGAAAGACCGACTACGCCGATCATCCCGTTTATCAAACGAAATGGTTCAAGTATGGCCTCAAGTCGCTCGGCTTACCCGATCCTTATCACATTCCCAGGCAGTATGACAGCTATTCGTCCTTGTTCTGGTGGGCCTATACGTCTGAACACGTAGCCGGCAAGAAATTTACCGGCAGTTCGAATGCCAATTATCCTTATTTCGCCTGGGCGGAAGATCACTTTTATAACGAGAACCGTGGCCTGATCGGCACGATTGACTATCCGTTAAGCTGGGAACAGCAAGCTAGTGATGCCCATTATCCAGGTCTGACTGTGCTGGACAAAGACCTGATCAGGAAAAAAATAGCCTTCCCTCATGCGTGGCACGCAGCCGAACAGTTTTTACTCCTGGCCGACCTGTAAATGTTGTTTTGGCCACGCCGGATCAATTGATTTGATCAAACTAATTGACACAAAGGTCTTTTGTTAGCCCATTGCTTCAGCTATGGGCTCCCGCAAACAAAGCGCATAAAAAAGGAACCGTTTCAACGGTTTAACCCATGCTAAACCGTTGAAACGGAATAGGATGGAGTTGACTAAACCCACCGCTAAAGCAATGGGCTGATAGAGGTTCGATTGGGTACTTATTTTTTAAAGCAATCGTCCCGGCGTGGCCTACGCCCAGACCAATAACCCGTTTAACGGGAACCGCCAATGGTAAGACCCGCTTTTACGCTGAAGTACGAATTATTGGCCGTCAGGGTGAGTCGGCTGGCCGCGTTGGTAATGCTGGTATCGCTGATTAGGTTGTAGTTGGCTTCCACATGCACAATGCCGTATTTAACACCGATTCTACCCAGGCCACCAAAGGCAGTTGTTGTGGGCAGGGGGTATGAAACAACGGAGCTGCTCCCCTGCAATTGATAGGTTTGCTGGCTGGATTCGGCATAATAGAAACCAGCGCCAACGCCTACATAAGGCTTCAGGCCCGTGCTTGTATTGATGACGTAATTGGCCGTTAAAGACGCGGATAAAATGGATTTTGCTTTACTGGCCAGGGAGATATTGTTGTCGAGAACCTCCGGGCGCTGGATAAACGCCTGTTCCAGGCGAACGCCCACTTCCAGATTTCTGGTTAGTTCATATTGTGGCTCCAGGCTGTAAACAAACCCGGCCTTACTAAGGTCGGCGTTTGTGTTAGCTGGTACATCGGCAGGCGCGGCAAAGCCCCCGGCAATGCTTACTTTGAATGGTTTGTCTGGCTTGGTTGACTTAACGGGTGGTTTGGCTTTCGTCAGTGTGTCTGTTTGAGCATTTGCGGCAACCGATGCCAGTACGAACAGAAAAGCGAATAACTTACGCATAGGGAATTGAAAATTGGAGACTTATTAATTGGCTTTGCTACGAATAGACGTCTTGTGGCGCAAAGATGGCCATTTTATCCATGAGCTGTTCTTTGTGTCGATAGTTGCTTCTGCCGACAGCTATTTTTTATCGGGCAGGATTCAAGCACACGGTAATCGCAGCGTATCCTCTATACACGCCTTACCCTCATTCCGTTGCAGTAAACCATTATTTACGCAGGAATATACGTAGGCGTATCGGTCAGTATGACCAGAGCCAGCAAGCCCCAAAACTCATTTTGCATAAATAATCAGGACCAGCCCCACCACATAAAACAGGCTCATGAGCGTCAGATAGCGGCCACAGACAGCGGGTGCGCCCCGAAACTCATGCCAGATAAACACACCCCACAACACAGCAACGATGGTGGCGCCCTGACCCAGTCCGTAACTAATGGCGTAGCCAGCCACGCCCGAAGCCAGCAGGCTGGATGCCAAACCCAGGCACCAGACCATCCCTCCGAGCATACCAATTCTATGGTTTCGGCGGCTCACATCGCCATAGTGAATTTCGCCATCGGCCGGCTTGCTGGCAAACCGACGTAACACAGGCAGAAATAGCGGGGTACTGCCAACAACGCCAATTGCGAACAGAACCAAAGCGGTATAGGGTGTCAGAAGACCCGGCCCTGGGCTGGCAAAATCCGGTGCCATGGCCCGCGCCACGAAGTAGAAAAAGAAGCTCATCAAAAACCCACCCACCAGCGAGGCCGCAATCCCTTGGGTGCTGACGGGTGAGTCCGTCGTGGCTTTGGACCGGTAAGCCAATGCACTGAAGACAATCGCCAGAAAGATGGCAAAAACACCCGACAGCAGTAAAGTTAAGTTACCTATGGGCGACAGAATATAGTTGACAATTACACCTAAAATCAGCGCTAACCCGATACCAACCGGCATGGCGACTGATAATCCAGCCAGTTCAATACCAACCACAATGAGCATGTTGGCTATGTTGAATACGAATCCACCGACTAACGCATATAAAATGTTTCGGATGCCCGCCTGGTTTAAGTCAACCAGAAAGGGCCGACCAGCCGTACCAAAGCTACCCAACGTCAGGGCCATTAACACACTTAGTATCAGAATGCCGTATGTATAATCCCGATAAAAAATAGTAGTTGGAACAGATTGGGTCGTTAATTTTTGCGTGTTGGCCCAGGAGCCCCAGCAAAGCATGGTCAGAAAGCAGACGACGACCGCCAGCGGGTAATACGAAATAATAAACATATATTATTGATTCTGTTTGGGTTAGGAATGGATGGCAATCTACAAAATGCATCCATGCTGACAAAAGATGGGTTCGTCAGAAAACTTGGTCGCGGCAAAAGGCTGCGCTTCGTCGTTGGTTACCTTTACGCCATGAATTACCTCTACATCCTCTTTGCGTTTCTGGTTGGGCTTGCCATTACTGTACAGGCCGGCGTGAATGCGAACTTGAGACAGGCTATGGCCAGCCCTATTCTGGCAGCCGCCATTTCATTCGGTTCTGGCTTTGTCGTCTTACTTCTTCTTTTTGCCGCATCCGGCTCGTCGACACCATCACTCGACACCATTAAGCAGGTAAGCTGGTGGAAATGGCTGGGCGGTGTGATGGGAGCCATTTATATGATAACTGTTATTGTGAGCGTGCCGAAAATCGGAACCGCAAACCTGGTTAGTCTGAGCGTAGCCGGGCAGTTGATAGCGGCCATTATCCTTGATCATTACGGTCTGCTTGGTTTCCAACTGCACCCGGCCAATAGCTGGCGCCTGTTGGGTGTTGTGCTGATTATAGGGGGCGTACTGCTGGTGGTGAAAAACTAAGTACCTGGTTTACGGTTTGTCGTTTAGGGCGGTTTGTCGTGACGGACTACCCTAAACGACAAATCGTGCATCCATGATCAATTACCGCTTTTACCCTTCCCTGCTGAATGTCTTCGCCCGTTACGTACATGGCGGAAACCTCTCGGCTCAGGAACTGATTGACTCGATTAATCGGGTGCCCACACCCACTACCGCAGCGCAGGAACGGGGGGTTTCGTTTGAAGAAGCCGTTATTAAAGGCACCAACGAAGAACGATTTGACCCAGACGTCATCAAAAAAGTTCGCAAGCTTCTTCCCCGCCCTATCGTCGATACGCAGGTATATTGCCAGTGGGAAATTGATGATGTGCTCTTTTACGGCTATGTCGATCTAATTGGCAAATTCAAGGCGGTCGATCTGAAAACGACGGCCTCCTACCAGGCTGGCCGCTTCCAGCACAACCACCAGAACCTCTACCTGCATGCCCTCAAACGTAAAGGCATCAAGCTGATGGAATACGTCATAACAGAATTTAAACCGGGCAGTCCAACGGAGGTACACGTAGAAAGCTATACGCTTACGCACCCCATCGACAAGCAGTTGGAAGAAATCCGATTGCTCAAAGCCTTTCTGGAAGAACACCGCTCTCTGATTACGGATAAAAAAATATTTGTCGCGCCCGGCGACGATGCCGATGCCCGGCGAAAGTCACGCTAACGTATATAGTTTCTGGTAAAGCTGCCGCTATTTCGGGTCTGGTTTCCCGTACCTTCGCGCTATGTTTCAGCGCACCCTCCACCTCTATCAACGTGCTTATAAGGGCCTGTCGCCCTCCGTTTGGCTATTGGCGGGCGTTATGCTTATCAACCGCTGCGGCACAATGGTCTTGCCATTTATGACGCTTTACCTGACACAGCACCTGCACTATTCCGTTCAGGATGCGGGTATCGTGATGGCCATTTATGGATTAGGCGCTTTTGTGGGCACCTTTCTCGGCGGTCGGCTTACCGACCGGTTTGGTTTCTATTACGTTCAGTTATTCAGCCTACTGTTTGGTGGAATGGCTTTACTGGGCCTCCAGTTCGTCACCAACTTTACCGCTCTTTGCACCAGCGTGTTTGTGTTTACGCTCTTCGGCGACGCGTTCAGGCCCGCCAATCAGGCGGCTATTGCCCACTACTCAGACACTGAAACCCGCACACGGGCATTCTCCCTCAATCGGCTGGCCATTAACCTGGGCTGGTCTGTCGGTGGTGGCTTGGGCGGCTGGATAGCTGGTATCAGTTACAATCTCCTTTTCTGGGCCGATGGCCTGACCTGCTTAGCAGCGGGCATTGTCCTGTGGCTCTGTTTGCCTGTTCCAGACAATACATCTGCGACCAACAATCAGCCAGGAGAAACTACCGTCGTTCGGGCAACAAACCAATCACCCTACCGGGACACCTGGTTTGTTTGCTTCGTCATTTGCTCCTGCCTCTACCTGATGGCCTTTATGCAATTATTTTCCATCGTGCCTTTATTCTTCAAGGAGGTTATGCAGATGCAGGAAAGTACGATCGGGAGCCTGATGGCCCTCAATGGTCTGATCATCGTGTGTATGGAAATGGCGCTGGTGTATAGCCTCGAGCAGCAGCAACGATCAAAAATTAACCTGATTGTTACGGGTGTTGGGTTGACCGTCCTTGCCTATGGTCTGCTCGCTTTGCACCAATGGCTGTCGGTGCCCCCTATGGCTATCGCCCTGGTTTTCATTTTGGTAGGCACCCTGAGCGAGATGCTGGCGGTGCCCTTCATTCAATCGTTTACGGTTGGGCGCTCCAGTCCGGCCACCCGTGGGCAATACCTGGCGTTGGCCTCCATGAGTGGTGCACTGGCACAAACGCTATCACCCGCTCTGGGGTCACAAGTTGTGGCCCATTTCGGCTTTTCGGCGCACTGGCTGGTCGTAGCGGGCATCGGGCTGACATCGGCAACTGGCTTTTGGTGGCTGGGTGCAGCAGAGCGGAAGAGCTTACAAGCCGCCACCTCAGCACCTGATTCAATCAGCTAAGCCGTTGTCTCCCCGATTTTCTTTACGAACTTTGCGCAACTTAACGAGCGCTTCGGCATTCGCTCTTTCACTTTTTCACTCCGCAAGCCTTGAAACTCTGGCAAAAAGAAGGCGTTAGTACCGCCGAACAGATTGAACGCTTCACCGTCGGTCGCGACCGTGAAATGGACTTGTACCTCGCTCCTTTCGATGTACTGGGCAACCTTGCTCACGCGCAAATGCTGGAAACCATTGGCCTGCTCTCTAAGGATGAATTGAGGCTGTTGACGGCTGAGTTAAAGACGATCTATCAACAAAGTCAGGCGGGACAGTTCGTCATTGAAGACGGCGTTGAAGATGTACACTCGCAGGTAGAGCTGTTGCTGACACGGTCGCTGGGCGATGTTGGCAAAAAAATTCACTCGGGCCGGTCACGCAATGATCAGGTACTGGTCGATCTGAAACTCTTTACCCGCGACCGACTCTGGCACGTTGCCAAAGCCGTTCAGAACGTATTCAATCGCCTGATCAGTCGGTCAGAGCAGCACAAAAACGATCTTCTGCCGGGCTACACACATTTGCAAATCGCTATGCCCTCCTCCTTCGGTCTGTGGTTTGGTGCCTACGCCGAAGCGCTTGCCGACGATATGCTGACCCTGCAAACAGCCTACCGGCTGGCCAACCGAAATCCGCTTGGTTCGGGAGCCGGTTATGGGTCATCCTTTCCGCTCAACCGCACCCTCACGACCGAATTGCTGGGTTTCGAGGGCATGCACGTCAACGTTGTATACGCCCAGATGAGCCGCGGAAAAACGGAGCAGACAGCCCTGACGGCGCTGGCCGCCATAGCGGCTACCCTTTCGCGGATGGCGATGGATATTTGCCTGTATAACAGTCAGAATTTCGGTTTTCTGGTTCTCCCGGATGCGCTCACAACGGGCAGCAGCATCATGCCTCATAAGAAAAATCCGGATGTGGCCGAGTTACTACGGGCTAAAACCAACCGCATGAAAGCGCTGCCTATGGAAGTAACGCTGGTCATGAGCAACCTGCCTTCCGGTTACCACCGCGACATGCAATTGCTGAAAGAAATTCTTATGCCTGCGTTTGACGAAATTATTGACTGTCTGGAGATTACCGACTTTATGCTCGAACATCTCCAGGTAAAAACCAACCTGCTAGACGACCCTAAATACGATTTACTATTCAGTGTTGAGCGCGTAAACGAGCTGGTCCTACAAGGTGTGCCTTTCCGGGAAGCCTACCGAACCGTCGGCAAAGAAATTGCCGACCATACGTACGAACCACCGCGAACCCTGCACCATACGCACGAAGGGAGCATTGGCAATCTGGGCAACGACCTGATTCAGAACGCCATGCAACAGGCCATTGCAGGTTTTGGGGCTGAAAAAGTCGAACTGGCCACCAGGCAATTGTTAAGTTGAAAGACACGATGAGTGAACTTCCCGAACATACACGAAACGACTTACGGCGCATTGGTGGCGAACTTTCCCGTTTATCCTTCGAGGTATTAACCGTTGTGGGTATCAGTGAGCAGGACGACCTAAGCCAGAAGCGTCTGACAGAAGTCATGGATGCAATCGATCAGGCCATACAGGGACTGGCCGAAATCATCACCCGCGATCAATCGGATGACGATGCTGCTGATTTTCAGGATGATGAGTAAATGCGCCGTTTCTTATTAGGAATGGGCCTTGGCCGCACCGGGTTTCAACCTGCGGTTGCCAAGGCCCATTCCTGTTTCAAATTGCTGATACGAACAAACCGAAACTATGCCGGTCCGCCGGTGCGCGCTCTACGTTATTCGACCCGGTAGGCTACCAGCGAATTTTTGTAGAATGTCGGCACAATCAGCAGCTTCTTATTGGCGATATAATCAATGTCGGCGGCATTAATTTTTTGTTCGCGCGTGTCGAGCAGTTGTACTTTAGTACCATCGGCATCGACGTGAAAAATCTGACCATTCCAGTCCGAAACGAAATAATTACCTTTCCCTTCGGCGACGATACCATCCGTAGCCGCCATACCATCGGCCAGGGTCGTCACTGTTTTCGTTGCCAGATCCACGGCCCGCAAAGCCCCGATTTTGGTGCTGCCAACCATCAGTTTTTTCTTACCAACGGCCAGCACACCATTGGGTTTATTGAGTTGTTCACCTTCCATCCAGACCTCCCACTTTTCGTCTTTCAGGCGGTAGATTTTATCGTTCTGATTGTCTGAGACATACACGGTACCATCTTTCGCGACGGTCACGTCGTTCAGAAAACCACCTTTCCCCACGGCATCCCAGGTCTTCTCGGCCTGTCCATTCTCTGTGTTGATGCAGACCAACCGGTACACGTCAGTCACGTAAAGCCGGTTTTTATAGAGTCCCATGCCCTTGGGTGCGTTCAGGCCCGATGTCCAGCGCAGGTTGTCAATTTTACCATCGAGTGTCACTTTGGAAATGAAACCACTGCCATCGAGCTCACCGGGTTTCCCATCGATGTTCGCTACATACAAGGTATTATTCCCATCATACAGGACCGATTCGGGTGTTCGCAATGTTGTATCGGTTTCCCAGACCTTCACTAATTTCATTGGTTTTGGCTTGACGGGTGGCGTCAGGGCCAGCAGAGTTATGCTGGCGGCTGTCAGGAACAGAAACAAGTTGAAATGCTTCATAATGGCCTTGGCTATCAAATGATTAAAAATTTTCAAAAAAATTATAGTTGTACCTTACCGGGTCTGACGTAGCTCTCCGACGCAGGCATAAAAGGAGAAATATAATTATTCTAACCGCCCCAAAAAGCGGCTTTTCTAACTGAAAACAATCAGATACGGAGGGTGTTTACAAAACTCGCGCATTAATAACACAAGGCTATGGAAACTGCTCAATTACACGCTTACGAAGCGCAAGCCCCGATTGGCCAGCTAAAGGAAAGTACTCGGGATATGATTCGGCTGCAACGCGATTACCAACTCTCGGACGAGTTATTCTGGGAAATTTTCAACGCCCGCGTTCTGCTCAACGAGCGGATAGACATTGACGCATTTATTACGGATTCCAACAGGTTGCCTGCCTACGCGTAGCAAGAAACTTACTACTGCCCATATGCGCCCGACTACCCGAAAACAGATGGTGGTCGGGCGCATATTCGTTCGATCAACTCAATCGAACAGAAAACAGCGCTTTCGATTTGGCAAAAACGTAGGTCACTACGATCAGCGTGACTACGCCACCGAGCATCACGGAAGGAACTGTGCCCAGCAAACGGGCCAGTAGCCCCGACTCAAAGGCACCAATTTCGTTGGACGAACTAACGAAAATACCATTTACGGCGGCCACCCGCCCGCGCATGTGATCGGGTGGGAAAATTTGCAGGATCGTTTGACGAATGATTACGCTGACGCTATCGAACGCCCCCGTTAAGGCAAGCATGATCAACGACAGATAAAAGTTTGTCGATAGCGAAAAAACAATAGTTGCTATACCAAAGCCCGTTACCGAAAGAAGCATATTGCGCCAGGCATTGTGGGTGGGCGGATGCTTCGTCATGTAAGCCATGGTCAACAAGGCGCCGACGGAGGGGGCGGCCCGCAAAAACCCTAGTCCTTCGGCCCCGACTTTCAGAATGTCTTCGGCGAAAACGGGTAAAAGAGCCACGACGCCCCCGAATAACACCGAAAATAGATCGAGCGAGATTGCGTAAAGCACAATCTGGGTCTTGAAGACAAAGCGAAAACCTTCTTTCAAACTCTCCAGTAGGCTCAATACCGGCGCATCTGAAACGGGAGTCGGCTTCCGTTCGATAAGCGTGATCAGCAAAAAGCAGACTGCCAGCAGGACAATGACCACAATCAGGCTGTTATCGAACCCAACCCAACTGTAGAGAAACCCAGCCAGACCCGGCCCAGCAATAGCCCCCGCCTGCCAGAATGAACTGCTCCAGGTGGCGGAGTTGGCGTACAATTCGCGCGGTACCAAAAAGGGTTTTATTGATGAGCTGGCTGGTGAGTAAAATCCTTTCGCCGTGCCAATCAGCATCAGTACCCCGTAAATCGTCGCTAACCGGGCGGTTTGTGATAACCCAGCCACAACAGAGGGCTGAAAAACCAGATACAGAATAACCGACCCGAGTAAAATAACCAGCAAGCTCCAGAGCAGAATTTGTTTTTTATCCCGCCGATCGGCCAGATGCCCCCCAAACAAGGATAGCGCAATGAACGGTATCGCTTCGGCGAGGCCAACCAAACCCAGCATCAGGGGGTCGTGGGTGATTTTGTATAATTCGTAACCCAGAATAACCTCCTGAATCAGCAGGGTAGCCGTAATCAGAAAACTATTCATCACGAAATACCGAAATTCAGGAATGCGGAGTGATGCGAAGGTGTCTACTGTGGACTGCTGAGCCATTCTATTATCGGCGTATACTATATTTATCGCCTGAGTTTTAGTAAGCAACCCCAAACGATGCAGTCTCCGTTCCGAACCAGAGTGAAAATTTGCTGCATCAGCAGCCTCGATGAAGCCCAACTGGCAACCCGACTGGGTGCCGACGCTCTGGGCCTGGTAGGCCGGATGCCCAGCGGTCCCGGCGTTGTAGCCGACGAGCGGGCCGCTGAAATTGTAGCGGCAACACCGCCACCACTGGCTACCTTCATGCTCACCAGCGAAACCAGTATCGATGCAATTGTGGCCCATCAGCTTCGGGTAGGTGCCAATACCATTCAACTGGTCGATGCCGTAGCACCCGATACCTACGCCCGGCTTCATACGGTCTTACCGGCCATTAAGCTGGTACAAGTCATTCATGTGCTCGATGAGCGAAACATCGATGAAGCCTTGCAGGCGGTTCAATCCGGAGCCGATGCGTTGTTGCTCGACTCGGGCAATCCAACGCTGGCCATTAAAGAATTGGGTGGCACGGGACGCGTGCATAACTGGCAGGTGAGCCGTCAGATTGTTGACCAATCGTCGGTGCCGGTGTTTCTGGCAGGGGGCCTGAATGCGGGTAATGTTCGCCAGGCCCTTGATCTGGTCCAGCCCTTTGGTCTTGACATTTGCAGTGGCGTTCGCACCAACGGCCATCTGGATAAACAAAAGCTGGAAGCGTTTATGAACCTGGTACGGTAAGAAGCTGTCCCTGACTGGAATTAAACAAAAACGCCCGCACCAAGTGGCGCGGGCGTTTCGATTCTGTCGAGTACGATTAAGCAACGACAATTTCTTTCACTAATTTTTCTTCTTTTACCTCAACTTTTGGTAATTCAACGGTGAGGATACCAGCAGCATAAGCAGCTTTGATGGCATCAGCATTTACCGTTTTCGGCAGGCGGAAGCTGCGTTCAAACGACGTGAAGCCAAACTCCTGCCGGGTAAATTTCTCAGTTGTTTCTTCACTTTTCGCTTCTGATTGATACGCGATCGTCAGCTTATTATTGTCAACATTGATTTTCAAATCTTCTTTTTTCAAACCGGGAGCCGCTAGCTCAAGCTGGAAACCCGTTTCCGTTTCTTTGACATTTACGGCTGGAACGTTAGGCGTCGTATTTTGATACCGATTGATAACGGGACGGCCGTAGAATGGATTGAAAAAGGTAGGGAAGTTATTGTATCGAACTAAAGTTGCCATTGTCTTATCTGTTTTCAGTAGGTTGTTTATTGTCAAACACAAACATCCTTAGTCAAAAGCTGTACCAATCTGATAGCGGCAACAATATGCGCCATTATGTCCGGATTATAAAGATACCGACAAATTGATACTGCCACAATGGCACACCACAGGCTATATAGGGTAAAAAGGGCTGACCAAAATGGCTGACTTCCTTTCTAAATTAGCTTACTACGTAGAGCTTTGATTCCAGATCATTTTGTCTTCCACAACTATCTTATTAAGGCATAATACTTCTATTTCACCTAATCCCTCGAAATATTACACTTTTTAGTAGCTACAACTTGATTAATAGGTAACAAGCGGTTAATTTTAGCACGCTTAACCGAGCATTTACTCACCATAATTTACTACTCCACTTACGATGAAGCGACATGTACTGACGCTGCTCACACTATTTTCGTGTGCCAGTACCTCCTTTGTTACCAATGCCCAGCAAACGGCCATCGATTTCTTCGACAGCGGGATTACTAAAAGTAAATCGAACGATTTTACGGGTGCCTTGCAGGCCTTTAGTATGGCAATCACGATGAATCCCGAAAACTCCGCGAGTTATTACAATCGGGGTTTAGTCAAAGCAAATTTAAAAGACCACCGGGGGGCTATTCTGGATTATGATAAAGCTATTGATCTGAATGGGAAAGATGCGCTGGCGTACCTGAGCCGGGGCGTCAGCAAAAGCCGCCAGGACGATCACCGGGGCGCTCTATTGGATTACAGCCGATCCATTGAACTCAATCCCGACGACGCACAAGCATATTACAACCGGGGCGTCAGCCGTAGCCGCATCGACCAATTCAGGGGTGCACTGGCTGATTTCTCCAAAACAATTGAACTGGAGCCAACCAATGCGCAGGCCTATTACACACGGGCCGTTACCAAACAAAAACTGGAAGACTACTCGGGCAGCGTCGCCGATTTTACAAAAGTTGTCGAACTTACGCCTAAGCGACCACAGGCTTATGCCGGGCGGGGACTGTCTAAAGTTGAGTTGACTGATTTCGCCGGAGCCATAATCGACCTGAACAAAGCGATCGAGCTGAGCCCCGAAGATGCGGAATCCTATTTCTACCGGGGCTTTGCAAAAAGCAAACTGGACGATTATAAAGCAGCCCTCGGCGACTATGACCGGGCCATTTCGCTCAAGGGTACTAATTACCGGGCGTATTATGGCCGGGGATTTTGCCGAAGCAAACTTGGCGACCAGAAAGGCGCCATAGTTGATTTTAACCAGGCTATCGAAATCAATAACGTTAATGTAGATGCTAAAGTCGTTTATACCGGACGAATGACGCACGCTATTCTGGATAACCTCCGCAACGTTGTTCAGGAGCGCAGCAAAATCAACGAACTGGGCAGCGAACGTGCCGAAGCGTACTTTAGCCGGGGCGTCAGTAAAAACAAGCAGGGGGAGCCTAAAGCCGCTATTCTTGACCTGAACAAAGCCATTGAACTGAGTCCGGCCTACGCCGAAGCGTATTTCAGCCGGGGCATGATCAGGTCGGCTCAGGGCGATCAGAAAGGAGCGCTCACGGACTGCAACAGTGCCATCAAGCTCAACCCTCGTTATGCCGAGGCTTATTACGTGCGTGGCCTCATTAAACACAGCCTTGGCGACGAAAATGGTGGTTGCCTTGACTTATCCAAAGCCGGTGAGTTAGGCTATAGTCCAGCATACAAAGTGATCAGCGACTACTGTAACTAGGCGAAGTTAGGTAGGCTACTGCTTTTATTATCTTACAATTGGTCAGTGGATTAACTAGGTCATAGCCTTGTATAGTATATTTGGCGTATGCACTTGGGCACACGTATACAGCATCCCAAAGCGGGTTCAGCTTTCTGGACGAATAGCACTACCATCTGCTCAATCTGAAGGAACGACTCGCTTTGGGATGATTGTGTCCAGTCATCCCAAAGATACCTATGAAATACGTTTATCGGTTTCTGTTACTGAGCGTAGCGCTGATTCAGGGGGGTGCTGGCTCAGGTCCCTCAATCAATCGATTCGCTGGAGACATATGCCCAGACTCATAGCCCGAACGATACCAACTACGTCAATGCGCTGCTCCAATTGGGTCGGCTAACCACCCGCGTCAAAGCCAATTACCAACGGGCTGATTCTATGCTGCGGCTAGCCGACAAAATAGCAAGAGAGCTACACTTCGGTAGTGGTATATACCGGCCAGCACGTACATAGCCTCTAATGAAGCTTCTGCAATCTGATGTGTTGGTCGATACTGGATTGGTCTGATTGGTCTTACGCAAAACAAGACGGCTTGGCGAGGCTAAACGTGCGATTGAACAGGCGCTGGCGATTTCTATAAAGCAAAAGCACCAATCAGGCATGGCAACCGATTATTTCAACTTAGGCCAGGTTTGTGAAGAGTTGAAGGAGTATAAGCTTGCCGAGCAGTACATAAAAAAGGCGCTTGCCTTGGCGAATGCCATGGGAAATAAAGATAAAGCGGCTATTTACACCCAGGGGCTGGCAGATCTTTATGGAGGCATGAACAATTTTTCAGCAGGCGTATGCTTTTCAGCTTGCCCGAAATCAGGCGATAGACTCTTCGACGGCCATTCGCACAACGGCGGAAGTGCAGCGGCTGGTGGCCAAATACCAGGCCGAGAAAAAGGAAGCACACATTAAACTGCTTCAACACCACACAGCCCGGCCAGACCAGCATGCAATACCGAGCACAGGCCATGGGTGGTCAATTGGCCGTGCGATCGGCATCGGGTCAGGGAACTCAGTTGCAACTGACGGTTAGTTTGACTGATTAATTATGACTCACCCTCTGAATCCAGCAGTCGGCAGAAAACCAGACCTACGTACTCGCCAGTGGCTGCACCGGGAGTTGGCGCTTCAATCGTCTTTCACAACAGCCAGGTGAGTTACTCAAACCGCAAGTGCTTGACTGAATCGCCGGAGGATTCGAGTTCGAGCAGCGCATCGATGCCAATATCGAGGTGGACATTGACGAATTGCCCTGTTACGCGTTTATCACTTTCCTCAGTCTTTACGCCTTCGGGCACCAATGGATTGTCGGATACCAGCAGCAGAGCGCCGTGCGGAATTGAGTTGACGAAGCCAACGGTAAAAATGGTCGCCGTTTCCATGTCGATCGCCATCGTCCGGATTTCGCGCAGGTAATCTTTAAACTTTTCATCGTGTTCCCAAATGCGCCGGTTCGTCGTGTAAACGGTACCGGTCCAGTAATCCAACTCGTACCGTTTGATGGTCGATGATACGGCTCGCTGCAACCGGAAGGAGGGCAATGCCGGAATTTCGGGACGCATATAGTCATTACTGGTCCCCTCGCCCCGAATGGCCGCGATGGGCAGAACCAGGTCACCAATTTGTGTTTTCTTCAACCCACCACATTTGCCCAGAAACAATACGGCTTTGGGATCAACCGCCGAGAGCAGGTCCATGACCGTGGCGGCCATGGCGCTCCCCATCCCGAAATTGATGATCGTAATATTGTTGGCAGTTGCCGTTTGCATGGCCCGGCCCATACCAAAAATCTCGACGTCAAACTTTTTGGCGAACAGTTCGACGTAATTGATAAAGTTGGTCAGCAGAATGTATTCGCCAAATTGCTCGATAGGCGTACCGGTATAACGGGGCAACCAGTTTAAAACGATTTCTTCTTTTGTCTTCATTTTTTAGTCTTTCACCCTTTCGCTCTTTGTATATTTGAGGTATGGTTGCGCTGAATCTCCCTCCTTTCGACTGTAAAATTAAACAAGTCGAAGGGAAACCCTATATTTTCGATTCATTACGCCGGAAGTACGTTCGGCTATCGCCCGAAGAATGGGTACGGCAGCATATTGTCAACCTGTTATTGACGCACTATGCGTACCCCAAGGCCCTCATTCGCGCCGAAGGTGGCCTGGTTCTCAACCAGACCCAGAAGCGTACGGATGTCGTTGCGTTCGACCGACAGGGGCAGCCCTTTCTGGTCGTTGAGTGCAAGGCTCCTCATATAGCACTGACCCAGTCGGTATTCGATCAGATTGCTCGCTACAATCACGTGCACAAAGCGCCTTATCTGGTCATCTCCAATGGTTTAACCCACTATTGTTGTAGCATCGACCACACAACGACAACCGTTCAGTTTCTCGACGATTTCCCGGCCTTTATGTAACGCGGGCAAGCTGCCTGTTTTACATAAAAAATCCCTGCCACCGTTGGGTAGCAGGGATCCATGTACATAAGAGCAAACTAGTTACTTTTAACCAGCTCTCCACTAGCGCGGATCGCGATTTCGTCGCTAACAACAGCGGCAGGAACCGTGCCCAGCGTAAAGTCAGCCCGTTTTACTTCACCCGTTACTTTGAAACCAGCCAGGGTTTTCTTGTTTTGTGGATTGGTAACAGGACCCGTGATCACAGCATCAAGCGTTACTGGCTTGGTAACACCGTGCATCGTCAGGTCGCCGACCAGTTTGTATTTGTTGCCCGATACTTTGCTGATCGACTTGCTTTTGAACGCCAGCGTTGGGTATTTGGCAGCATCGAAGAAATCGGCCCCTTTCAGGTGTCCGTCGCGTTTTTCCTGGTTTGTATAGATGCTGTTTACATCGGCAGTCAGGTCGATTTGAGCATCCGTAAAATCAGGCTTCGAGGATGTCATTTTAACATCGAAATTCTGGAACTTGCCATCCACTTCCGACAACATCATGTGTGTCACCGAAAAATTCAGGCTAGAGTGAGCCTTATCGAGGGTCCAGTTTTGAGCAAAAGCGCCTACTGAAGCGAACAGCAGGGCAGCGATCATTGTGACTTTTTTCATTGGTTTGTAGTAAATAAGCGATTAGAAAATACAAGTGAAAAACAAAATAACTCTATCCGAAAATTAAGCCCGCAGTCGATCGAGCAGGTTGCTGAGCATAGTTGCTTCATCGGTCGTCAGCTTATCTTGCAATAAGGTATCCCATTCGCTCTGACGCGCATCCAACTGCTTCAGTAACTCAAGGCCCTTCTCCGTAATGACGACATCTACCGCACGGCGGTCACTGGGACACTCCGTGCGCAGCACCAGCTTTTTAGCGACTAATTTATCAACCAACCTCGACGCATTCGACATTTTATCGAGCATCCGCTCCGTAATATCAGACACCTTTATGGGGTTAGGAAACTGACCCCGCAAAATTCGCAGCACGTTGTACTGCTGTATCGTCAATTTTGATGGCTTCAACAGTTGCGTCTGGCTATCGGTAAGCCAGTTGGTCGTATAAATCAGATTCACAATCACCCGATGATAGGATGATTTGAACGGTGCACTCTGTTTAATGTCTGTTTCTATTGACATACCACAAAGATAATGTAAATGTATTTAATGTCTATACATTATATCCATTTATTTTTATCGATACGGGACAATCTGTGGGGCCGACAGGTCAAAGTCGCGAAGTCTCAACGTCGGAACGCCCTCAAATGCCTGCCGGAAGGGTATTGTATTACCCGGAATGTTAGGGTAATACGTCAGTCTGATCTGAAAACTGTTAAAGGTCAGGTTTTCATTCCGCAGGCGAAACCCTAGGCCATACCCCTGATAAAGCGGCCCGCTAAACAGAGGCCGTTCGGGGAAACTGGTCAGCCCCAGGTTAACGAAGGTGATGAAGGCAACCCGGAAGCCAACCAGGTTCAGGCGGGAGAACAGAATATTTTCGTAATTGATGAGCCACCGTTTCGTTCCCCGCAACGCATCGCTGTTGATGCCTATCCCATCCGTATTGATACCGCCCCCACTACTGCCTAACGTAATGTATTCATTGGTAAACCGGTTGATACCCGTGGTAAAACGGGTATTGAAAAAATGACGCATGTTTCCCCATTTCGTTTTCAGCAACGGACTGAAATAGTTCGATTCAAACGAAAACACGCCTTGCTCAATGTGACTACTGCGAATGTAGCCGCCGACGTTGACCAGTCCGTATACGTATCCCAGATGCCGGACATATTTACCCTGCGAAAAATTCAGGCCTACATACATCCGTCTACCCAGTTCGGCATTATCGTATCCGGCAATACCCGC
The DNA here is from genome assembly GCF_054776575.1 of Spirosoma humi. Classification (NCBI taxonomy): domain Bacteria; kingdom Pseudomonadati; phylum Bacteroidota; class Cytophagia; order Cytophagales; family Cytophagaceae; genus Spirosoma; species Spirosoma humi. The sequence goes on along the minus strand of NZ_BAAHBR010000008.1, from coordinate 1,567,106 downwards.
TACGGTTTCCCCAATCGGGACGTCCTCCGTGCGACCAAAGCCATAAATCAAGACATCACGTACGTATTTACGCCGGGAATACCCTACACTAAACAGGGTCGTGCGGCTATCCTGATAGATCTGGTTGGTATCGGCCGTTACGTCGGGGCGACGCCTGTAGGTGTAGCGTGTATTACGCAAAGCCACAATGAGCCTTGACCGTCCCTTTTCGTCCGATTCGCGCCGTTTGTAAAATAAGCGAAATGAACGGCCAATCCAGACATCCGAGTAATCATAACTGAGCGGAACCAGCAAAACACTATCGTTCCGGGTGATCAACCGGTTGTTAATCTTGGTGTGGTTTAGTTCGAGGGCCCCGGCGTATTTCATGTCGGGCGTCAGAAAAGGGCGATACAGTTTTACGGCTACCTGTTTCAGGTCACGCAGATACAGCAAATCTGCTTCGGCAGTCAGGAAGGTTTTTCCGATAAACGGCACCGTATAGCGAGACTGGTATTCTACTTTTTGCCGGGGATCAGTGCCCGAGTAAGCTACCTGCGCAAACAAATGGTGCCCCAGCCCCCGGAAATTAAGCTGATCGAACCCAACACTGAAGTTGGTAAGCCCGCCAAAACCTCCATTGGGCAACAAGGACCAGACATCCTGGGTAATGACATAAACGTCCACGAACTGCTTGCTACCCGCACGCGGCAGGACCAGAATCCGGGCATCGTGGAAGATCGACGTTGTCCGCAACAGTCGTTCGTTATCGCGTAACACAGTCGGATCAAGCACATCACCCTGCCGAAAGAGCAGGTAAGAATTCCGGATAACGTGCTCACGGGTATTGAAGTGCAGTCGATTTCCCGTCCGCTCAACCCAGTTGGCGGGTTTACGCAGGGTGTCATATACGGTCTGACCAAATACACCAAGTCGCCGGATATAAATGTCGCCGATAATTTTTCCCTCAAATATGCGGAACGGATTGACTTCAATCTGATTCACTTCACCGGTTGCCGCCCGGCTATTGTAAACGTCCTGAAATATAGCATCGTACAACTGCCGGGTTAGTCGGTGCTTGTACATTTTGGTTTTCAGTTTGCTGTAAAAAACGCTGTCACGCAGCATCAGCACGCTATCGGCCGTTACCGAGCGGATGATCGCCAACGAATCCGGGTATCCCTGCTGCATGGGTTTAGGCCGCAGGGTATCTGCTTTAATCTGACTTGTCGGCGCGGGCGATGCTTGTTTCGGATTGATGCTTCGCTGACTGCTATCGGACTGGGCGGCTACGTTAACAGAATATCCGGCCATGCAGATCAACCACACCAAGAAATGGCGCAGGAAAGACACATGCATAGACAGATACCGCTTATTCATTGCTTCATACTAGCGCCTTATAACGTTGTTAGGGTAGTAAACCGTTGCCTACCAATAGTATAGCTAAACTTGCTTACTTAATTTACGGTTTTCTGCTTATCAACTTTACCTGCGTATAAACACAAACGACCTTTGGAGCCAAACCGCAGCAAATAGTTTAATCAGCATCGTCGGCCGGGTAGGTTCGTCAAGCGTCCAACTGTTTCTGGAGCCATAAGTCCCGTTGTCGTTCAGAACCGAACTGAAAATAATGAAAGCCCAACGGCGTGAAGCCCATCTTTTCGTAAAATGCTCTCGCCCGAACGTTTCGTTCCCATACACCCAGCCACACAGCCTTGTACTTCTGCGCGCGGGCCCAGTCAAGACAATACTGTATTAACGCTCGACCCTGCCCCTGCCCTATCTGCGACGCTACTAAATAAATTCGCTGAATCTCTATGGCATTACGCTGTTTCATTCGTCTTGGTGGCGCGTGCTTTCTTAATTTTGCGTAGCCAACAAGTGTACCATCGGGTAAAACCATCAAAAAAAAGGTTGATCGGGGATCCATCAACTCTGTTTCCAGAATCGGTTGCGTTATGGACGAAGCAATGTATTCATCTACAAGTTCGGCCGGGTTATGGGGTGGCCCGAAGGCCTCACGCATGGTTATGGCCGATAGCTCCGTAAGCAGGGCAGCATCAGCCAGGGTGGCAGGTCGAATAATCAAAGGAATGTCTATTAAGGATGAATTATCGGTATGACGATCTACGAATATAGTGTGAAATTTTACCGCTACATTACCCCGTCCACAATCCAGTCATTTGTTATCATTTCTACTTAATCTTTTTTTACCTGTGTTAACGTTACGTTATCCTTTAGTACTGGCGTCAGGATCGCCCCGCCGAAAACAACTTATGACGGATGCCGGCTTTTCGTTTACCATCGAGACGCGCCCAACCGATGAGCTATTTCCCGTAACGATGCCCGTCGATGAAGTTGCCGAATACCTGGCCCGGCAAAAAGCAGAGCAGTTTCTGACCGACCGCTCCGATAGCCAGATTCCGGCCCGAATCGTGCTCTGTGCCGACACGGTTGTTATTCTGGGCAATCAAATTCTCAATAAACCACAGGATGAAGCCGAAGCTCACCAGATGCTGCGCTCCCTGTCGGGAAACACGCACCGTGTCCGTACGGGCGTGGCCATTCTGGCACCCGACAACAACGGCAATCCGCAATTATACTCATTTACGGACGAAACCATCGTACAGTTTTCACCGCTCACCGACGATGAGATTACGTACTATATCCGAACGTGTAAACCCTTCGATAAAGCCGGGTCGTATGGGGCACAAGATTTTGTGGGCCTGGTCGGTATCGAGCGGCTCGAAGGGTCATTTTACACCGTGATGGGCCTGCCTACCCACCGTGTCTATCAGGCCTTGAAAGCATACGTCGTGTAACCATGCCAGTGTACGGTGATGGCTTACACCTCGTCGTTCCCGATTCGTACGGGGTACAGTTCGTAACCAATCGTCAAACTCATCGATGCTTTTCTCCGTTTGGTAATGAGTAGCAATCCTTTATTGCATGCAATCTGATTTTTCTGACGTACCCACCTCGCAGACCGGCGCATCAGGTAACCCGGCAGCCGCCACCCGACTTCGTACGGGCCATTCGGGTGTTCATTACGAAATTTTTGTTCGTTCTTTTGCCGATTCTAACGGCGACGGCATCGGCGATCTGAACGGCGTTACCAGCAAACTCGATTATTTAAAAGACCTTGGTGTTTCGGCCATCTGGCTTATGCCCATTAGCCCCTCCCCGACCTACCATAAATACGATGTAACGGACTATTATGGGATCGATCCGGAATACGGCACGATGGACGATTTCAGGCGCCTTATTGCCGAAGCTCATCAGCGTGATATAGCCGTTATTATCGACCTGGTTCTGCACCATACCAGTATCCGTCACCCCTGGTTTCTGGAAGCAGCCAAAGGCCCTGACAATCCTTACTGGCACTATTACAAGTGGTTACGCCCCGACGAGATTAAACGACGTAAACTAGCGACCCGCGACATTACGGCCGATTCGGGCGAGAAAAATCCGTGGCATTCGGTAAAAGGAGCGACCTACCCCGAGCAATACTATGGCATGTTCTGGAGCGGTATGCCCGACCTGAACTTCGACCACCGCCCGCTGCGTGAAGAAGTTTTCTCCGTTGCCCGTTTCTGGCTTTCGGATGTGGGCGTTGATGGCTTTCGGCTCGATGCTGCCCGTCACCTATACCGGGAATCGGAAGAACCCAAAAACCACCAATTCTGGCAGGAATTCGGCCGTGTTGTCGAAGCGGCCACCCGTAATGACGGATCGTCCGGTGCCTATACCGTGGGCGAGGTATGGACCCGCCCCGAGCGCATTGCTCCGTATTTTCGGGGATTGAAAGCCAATTTCAATTTTGACCTCCAGCTGATGATCGCCGAAATCGTGCGGCAGGAAGATGATACGGAAGATCTGATCGAATACCTGACGTATGTTCACAAAACATTCAGCAAAGTCAATCCAGAATTCATTGACGCGCTGCTGCTGTCGAATCACGATCAGAACCGCATTGGCAGCCTGCTGAAAGGCAATACTGCCCATCTGAAAGTAGCGGCTAATCTATTGCTTACTCTGCCTGGCCTACCCTACCTTTATTACGGCGAAGAAATTGGTATGCTCGGCATGAAACCCGATGAGAACATCCGGGAGCCGTTTCTTTGGGATATCCGCGCCAACGATACGCAGCGTACCCGCTGGCGCCGGGGTAAGTACAGCACCAGCCAGACCGTACGGCCACTGGCGCAGCAACAAACCGATCCGGATTCACTTTTCTCGCATTATAAACGCCTGATTCACTACCGAAACAATCATCCGGTGTTGACGGACAACCTTAGTCGGCTTTTACCTACGGGAATTCGCCAGAAAGGTATCGTCGCGTTCATTCGGCAGGCGTCTACGGCGGATGGTCCACGCGTACTGGTCGTTCACAACCTGACCAAAAAGCCCATTGAGGTCGTTTTTTCACCCGATGAGTCTTGGTGCCGATGCATCACGTTTGACACTATTCCGGGCAGTTCACTCTCCGGCGATCGGCTAACAGTACCGGGGTACGGATGCGTAATCGTGGACTAACTAATTTCCACTCGAAGGGCAATCAGCATTTAAAATGCAATGTTCGACGTCCCTGGCGCTGGCTTCTGCACCGTTTAACGACCTGCGCCGATCGGGATCGCGCAGAGCGTCCATGAGGGCGCGGTCTGCACCAGGCATCCAGGTATCGGACAACGGTAACACATTCGGTTTTACAGGATTAGCCTTATAAATCAGACGTGTTAGCTTTCTAGATAATAGTAATTCGCAAAAAAAGCCGCTGTAAGCCGTATAACTTTTTCTTTATGGCCTTTAGTATGCTGAAATAGACGTGTAGAGTTCCCCATGCTTCCTCATCAACATGATCAGACTTATCGTATGCTTAGTACTTATCGTTTCCTGCCGAATACAGGCACAGTCGCCCAAAGCCGTCCGCCCAAATATTATTTTTATCCTGGCAGATGACCTGGGCTTCGGTGATGTCGGCATCAACGGGCAAAATCTGATCAAAACACCCATCCTCGACCGAATGGCGGCCGAAGGCATTCAGTTCAGGCAGTTCTATGCGGGTACGTCGGTTTGTGCACCCTCCCGGTCGTCGCTGATGACTGGACAACACACAGGCCATACCTATATCCGGGGCAACAAATCTGTGCAACCCGAAGGCCAGCAACCCATTGCCGACTCCGTGGTAACGGTGGCGGAACTTCTGAAAAAAGCCGGATACGCGACGGCCGCATTCGGCAAGTGGGGCCTGGGGCCTGCCTGTTCGGAAGGGGACCCGATGAAACAGGGTTTCGACCGGTTTTACGGATATAATTGCCAGTCGCTGGCACACCGCTATTACCCCAATCACCTCTGGGATAACGACAAAAAGGTCATCTTGGCCAATAACAAAAACCTGACGCAAACGAGCGAGTTTGCGCCCGACATAATTCAGAAAAAGGCCTTAAATTACCTGGATAGCCGGAAAAGCGGCCAACCGTTCTTTCTCTTCCTGCCATACACCCTGCCTCACGCAGAGCTGGTTCCGCCCACGGATAGCCTGTTTGCTTACTACAAGGGGAAATTTGCCGAAACTCCCTACACGGGAGCCAATTATGGTCCCAACGCGAAAACGGGAGGCTATGCCTCACAATCACATCCGCATGCCGCTTATGCAGCTATGGTAGCTCGCCTGGATAGGTATGTGGGGCAGATTCTGGCCAAGTTGAAAGCAAAAGGACTGGACAAGAACACGCTCGTTATTTTTTCGAGTGATAACGGCCCACATAAAGAGGGCGGTGGCGACCCTGTCTTTTTCAATAGCAGTGGCGGCTTTCGGGGCATCAAACGGGACCTCTACGAAGGGGGCATCCGAGAGCCCTTCATTGCCCGTTGGCCGGGCGTCATCAAGCCAGGCACACAAAGCGATTTTGTGGGTGCTTTCTGGGATTTGCTACCCACCTTTGCCGAACTGGCTGGTGCCAAAACGCCCCCCAAACTTGACGGCATCTCCTTTGTGCCGTCCCTGACGGGTAAAGGTCAGCAGATAAAGCACGATTATCTGTACTGGGAATTTCATGAGGAAGGCGGTAAACAGGCTGTCCGGCAGGGCAACTGGAAAGCCGTTCGGTTACAGGCATCCAGCAACCCCAACGGCCCTATCGAGCTATACGACCTCTCGAAAGATCCCGCCGAAACGCACGACATAGCGGCCAAATACCCCGATAAGGTCAGATACCTCAGCAAGCTTATGGCCCAGTCCCACACAGAATCGGCCTTGTTTCCCTTTGCCAAACGGTAGCCAAACGCGCCGACAACCAGTTTACTGCATCTACTCACTAAGTACCAACTGGTTAGCTAATAACCAGTCATTCTGTACCCAGTGAGCCAGTTAAGAAAGCCTATAAATTCTGATGGGATCGGTAACTGACTAGTGCCGATCTTTCTATCTTTGCCCAATTTATAGTTATACTGCTCCCATGGCCCAATCGACCCATCGAACTGCCCTCAGTGTCCGCCATTTGGTGGGTATCAAAGACCTGACCGAGTCGGACATTCAATTAATTCTGGATACGGCCGGGCAATTTAAAGAAGTCATCAACCGCCCCATCAAGAAAGTTCCATCGCTGCGTGATGTGACGATTGCCAACGTTTTTTTTGAAAACTCGACCCGCACCCGGCTGTCGTTCGAACTGGCAGAAAAGCGCCTGTCGGCCGATGTCGTCAACTTTTCAGCGTCGGGTAGTTCCGTCAAAAAAGGCGAAACCCTACTCGATACGGTCAATAATATTCTGGCCATGAAGGTCGATATGGTGGTAATGCGCCACAGTAGTCCGGGCGCTCCTCATTACCTGACCAAACACATTAAGGCCAATGTCGTTAATGCCGGCGATGGCACCCACGAGCACCCTACTCAGGCGCTGCTGGACTCTTTTTCGATTCGTGAAAAATTGGGAGATGTAGCCGGTAAGCGGGTGGCCATCATTGGCGATATTACCCACTCCCGCGTGGCGCTATCCAATATTTTTTGTCTGCAAAAGCAGGGGGCGGAGGTAATGGTATGCGGCCCCAAGACACTCATTCCCAAACACATTGAAGCCCTGGGCGTAAAAGTAGGGCACGATGTCCGTCAGGCGCTGGCCTGGTGCGATGTGGCCAATGTGTTACGCATTCAGTTGGAGCGGCAACAGATCAAGTATTTCCCATCGTTGCGCGAGTACTCGCTTTACTTCGGCATTTCCAAGCAGATGCTCGACGAACTGGATCGCCCGATCCTACTCATGCACCCCGGCCCTATTAATCGGGGCGTCGAACTAACATCGGATGCGGCCGATTCGTCGCACTCGATTATCCTCGATCAGGTCGAAAACGGAGTAGCGGTGCGTATGGCGGTGCTGTACTTACTGGCGCAATTGTAAACTACCAGCCCAGGTATCCTTCGGGCGTAATGCCTTTCAGCCGAAGGTAGACCATGCATTGCCCCCGGTGGTGAATAATATGGTTCTCCATGGCATAGATCAGCCGCCAGTTTGGCAGCTGACTACCCATAAAATCGTCTCTCCTGAGAAGTGTGTCATCGGGCACTTCGCGAATGGTCTGTTTGACAAATGCATACATCGTTCGCAGTTCGTCCATCACCTGCATCTTGGTCATTACTGGCAGCAATTGGCGGGTTCGATACGGATCAGCGACGCCTAACCGGCCCGCTAACTGACTCACGGTGAACTGGCAGCAATGCCGCCACTGTTCAGCGAAGGTCATGGCTTCGGCCGTGTACTTAAACTCAAACGAGTCGGCGGGCATTTGGCCGGCAGTCAGAAGCGTCATTTTTTCGGACATGGCCCAGGCGTCGAGTAAGTCCAGGCGTATTCGCTGGGCTTCGGACACCAGATCTTGAGTTGCGGGGCTGGCAAGAGCAGCGGCTGGTGCAAGGCCAGCGCCCAATAGGGTTTTGAGAAAATTGATCCGGTTCATGGTCGTACGCAACAGGGTTATGATCCGTCTATTACTGTCCGATTAGGCTAACAACAATGGTCTTGGACGCGTCAAGCTCGAAGGCCGCTTGCTCAAACGAAGGAGGTCCCATCAGCATGGTCACGTTTGAAAAGCCGAAGGGTTCCGTGGGCATCTGGTTCGACCGGTCCAGCTTCTGGTTTTCATTTAAATCCTGAAATACTTTGACCGCGTATCGCCCGGCGGGTAGTTGGTCAAACTTCACCTGAAAATCGCCGGTAGCTGGAATTTGAATACGAGTCTTGCGGTACGAGTTTCCGTTGAACTCAGCCGCGTCATTGACAAGACCAACATAGAGCGTACCCATTCGTTTGGTGATATTCGCAAATTCGATGGTCAGTTTATACGACGCCGAATCGCCGGGAGCGGCAAACCGGGAGGATGCCATTGTGCTGACAAATGAACCAGTGATCAGGGCGATTGTAAACAGGATCGTTTTCATGGCGTTTGTGTTTTCTGGTTTGTGAGATCGGGCCTTGTTGTCCGACGATGCAAACCTACGCCCTCCCCGGCAGCCCCTGCAAATCGAAGGGATGAACCGCTTTGTTCTGGGACTATTGGCAACTTTGGGACGAATGGTGGGGTAATTGGGGCGTTTTAGCGCTATTAAGCGGTACGTTTAAGCAGCATCTCCGGAAAAGATTGACCACCTCTACGCCTTTTCTCGTTATATTTGATAGACTAGAAATTTGGCCGGAACCACGGATGCCGACTGCGATCTAAGCTAGCCGGAACAGACCGAACAAATCCGCGAAACACGCTGTTCTGACAATACGCTGCTGGCTTACGAAAGAACGATATACCTCAACCCGCTCACACGACAGCAAACGACTTTACTTATGAAAGGCTTTCAATTCTCTGATTACGTACCGCCCGAGCAAAAAGAAGGGAGTAAGTTCGACCAGTTGCTGAACATTTTCCAGCAATTGCTGCTCTTAACCTCCGGGGATGTCGAACAAGCGATGTCCTGGATGAGCCAGCTCGATCGTCAATATAACCTCACCGACGATAAATACGGCATGGGCAATTTCTTCGATGAGCTGAAGGAAAAAGGATACCTGACCGAAGATAACCAGGAAGGTAAAATCGTGATGACGCCGAAAAGCGAGCAGACGATTCGCCGGAGTGCGCTCGAAGAAATCTTCGGCAAACTTGAACGCTCCAAATCAGGGGGAAACCACAAGACGCCTTATACCGGTACCGGAGACGAACTGAGCAGCGACATCCGCACGTATCAGTTTGGCGACTCGCTGGAACAGATTTCCATGACCGAATCCATACGCAACGCCCAGATCAACAGCGGTGTAGATGATTTCAGACTTATGGAGCGCGATCTGGAAGTAACGCAGAAAGAGCAGAAGACGCAGACATCTACGGTGCTCATGATCGACATTAGCCACTCCATGATTCTGTACGGCGAAGACCGAATTACACCCGCCAAGAAAGTGGCCCTCGCGCTGGTTGAGTTGATCAAGATAAAGTATCCGAAAGACACGCTCGATATTGTCGTGTTCGGTAACGACGCCTGGCAGATTCAGGCTAAAGACCTGCCTTATCTGGAAGTCGGCCCTTACCACACGAACACCGTAGCGGGTTTGGAACTGGCGATGGATTTGCTGCGTCGGCGCAAGAATAAGAACAAGCAGATCTTCATGATTACGGACGGGAAACCGACCTGTTTGAAAGAAGGCATCAAATACTACAAGAACTCGTTTGGACTTGACCGGAAGGTTGTCAGCAAAACGCTGACTCTGGCCGCACAGGCTCGCCGACTGGAGATTCCGATTACGACCTTCATGATTGCCTCCGATCCTTATCTGAAACAGTTTGTGCAGGAGTTTACGAAAGTAAACAATGGCCGGGCCTACTACAGCGGTTTGCAGGGATTAGGCAATATGATGTTCGAGGATTTTCAACGGAACCGTCGGAAGAATATCAAGTAGCTTTGTTAGCGGGCCAAAACATGACCACCTTCGCGAGCAAAGCTATCGCCTATTATAATGCGCTGGAAAAACCCGCCAATCTCCCGCCGGACATTGGCGTTTTGAACCCGTACCCACAACCAGAGGTTCGGTCCATTGTCAACGAGTTTTACGGCAACTTATTTGACGATACGACGCCACGTATTTTTGTACTGGGCATTAATCCGGGTCGATTTGGGGCGGGTGTAACGGGAATTTCTTTCACAACACCTCAGAACCTGCGTCGGTACTGCGGCATCGCCAACAACCTGCGCGACACGCCCGAACTATCGAGTCGGTTTATTTACCAGGTTGTCGACGCTTTTGGTGGGGCAAAGGCATTTTACAGCCAGTTTTTTCTGACCTCGCTGTTTCCACTGGCCCTTACCAAGAATGGTCCTGCGCGTGACGGCAAACCGGGTGGTCTTAAAAACTATAATTTCTACGACGATCGCATAACCACCGCAGCCCTGTGGCCTGCCATTACGGAAACGGTTCGCACCCAGATTGAGTTTGGCTGCAACAGATCCGTAGCCGTATGTCTGGGTCGCAAAAACGAAACGTATTTGCGCCGACTCAATGAGCAGCAGGGCTTCTTCGACCGCATTGTCACCCTCGACCATCCAAGGTATATTTTGCAGTACAAGTCGAAGGATACGCCCATGTACCTCGACCGCTACATAACGACGCTACACGATTGTGTAGAGCGTGCATAAGAAACGACTCGCCGTTTGGCGAGTCGTTTCTTTCTGAGGTACTCAGGCGTTGTTAGACCTTCGTCATTTCCAGGGTAACGGTGTAAGCCTCGTCTTTACCGTCACCATCGAAATCCTCCATTTCCTGGCCAGAGAGTTTCAGCGTATTACCACTAATAACGGTATCGTACACAGTCACATCGCTACCGCTGGTAAGCGTTAGTTTATTACCATCCAGTTTCCAGCTTGCGTTTTCTTCAATGGGATTATACTCTCCTGAGGACGCACACTTGGAGCCATTTGTCCCGGTAATTTTACCATTGGCATTAAAGGTGATGATCGACGTCGTCAGACATTCTACGGCGTCATTCCCCAGCCCGTTAGGTAACGAACGTAAAGCAGCCAGTAGATCATTACTTTTTTGGCCAGTTCCCAGAAAATCAACGCCAGGATTAATGGTATAACCGGATATTTTCCAGCTTCCCTGTACGGATGACGTAGTGGGTGTTATGGGATCATCACTACCTTTTTTACAACTTCCAAACCACAAAGGCATGGCCACAACCAATGCCCAGGCCATGATTTGGGCAACATTCGTTTTTTTCGTTTTCATAAATCGATCCAATTAATTTGTTTTTAATTTGATGCAAATCTATTGGAGTCGCCAAACAGGTTTAATAATGTATTGTGTAAACGGTCGTATTTACTGAGTAAAGTGTATTCACTAATCAATAGATTGATCATTAAACCCATCTGGGCAGCCCATAAAAAAACCGACTCACGAATGAGCCGGTTTTTCGAAAAGCATCTCGTTAAGTCCTTATTGCTTCTTCAGGTCCATGGTATACGTGTAAACGGTCGAACTGGGAACAGGGTAGTTCAGCATACCCTGCCATTGCAGTTTCATCGTAGACCCTGTACTCAGAACGGTGTAAGCCGTTTTGGTCCCATCACCTTTTGTTACCGTCAGTTGATTACCGCTCAGACTCCATTTGCTGGTGGCGTCAATGCCGGTAAACGTACTTAGCGGAATAGGGATAAGGCTGCAGGATGTAGGGTTATCGGTCGTTGCTTCCCCGCCCGTCTTAAACGTTATAGTAAGATCGTTCAGGCAAGTGGTATTGGTAAAAAGAAGTTTAGAGGCTGCTATCAGGTCATTGTATAACCCAAGTGCTTTAGGGTCAACACTAAGGGCCGTAATTTTATAACTTCCTTCAACCGTTGGGGTATCGACGATTGTCGGGTTGTCATCTTTCGAGCAACTGCCGAACCAGAGTGGGAGGGCAGTAAGTAATGTCCAGGCGAACAAGCGGGATAAGCGGAGGTCTTTCATTTTTTTCTGGCTGTAAAAGTTAATTGACAAGGTCATGCACTATATTGGCTTACAAAGAAAGACAGTTCTTCGATACATTTATATGCAATCTACTCAGCGGTGGTCAGGCGTCACAGGCGAAGCCGATAAAACGGGTACAGGCATTTGCGGTAGTGGTTCAATGACCACGGTAAACCAGAGTTATTTTTACCGGGAACAAGCCTTATGACACGCCCCTTCAGACAGGACCCGAAAATAAGTACCACAGCTAAACCAGCGCGCAGTGTATGTTAAAACGAACAACTGCCTACCTTTACAATTACTAAGGCAGAACCGCCTATCAACCTACAAATTCTTTTTATGCTCGTAACGACTACCTCTAATATTGAAGGCAAACGTATCACTAAATATGTGGGTCTGGTCAACGGGGAGGCCATTATTGGTGCCAACCTCGTTAAAGATTTCTTTACCACGATCAAGGATGTAGTCGGCGGGCATTCGGGGGCTTATGTACAAGCCTTACGGGAAGCTAAAAGTATAGCCCTCAAAGAAATGATCGAGCAGGCCACTCGGCTGGGGGCTACGGCCATCATCGGCGTTGACCTGGATTACCAGACCATTGGCGGCAATGGTTCCATGCTCATGGTCAGTGCCAACGGTACAGCAGTTGTTGTTGACTAAGGCAACAACGCCCTGATTATTTATGCTACAAAAAAGGGTATCTCACCAGGCGCTGCCCATTCAGATACCCTTTTTTGTGTCACCCTCTAACGCTATGCAGCAGTGGGTCTAAAACCGATCATCGTCATCCTCTTCTTCCTCCTCTTCACCAAAATTGGTACCGGGGCTGAACATCGAACCAAGTAGATCTTTGAACGACAGCCCTGTGTCCATCGCTTTTTTGCCTACCAGGGAGTGTTCGGCCAGGCCGTGCAAAGCAAACTCCATCATAAACAGCTTTTCCGTTTTACTCAGCCGCGGATGGAACTGGTCAACCAGATCGTCAAGACCATCGATGGTGCGCAACCGGGCTTCATAGTCGCGGTTGGTCAGTTCGTTAAGAAACTCCATAACGTTACCATCACCGAACCAATCCGTAATTTTTTTGTACGGATTCCCGCGTTTGTCTTTTTTAGCTTTTTCGGGATTCGGAAAATAGCCTGAAAACTGATTCCGAATGGCTTTACCGATCAGGTTCTGCGCCACAATGACCGGACCTTCTACCTCCCCTTCATAGACTAGTTCTACCTTCCCGCAAATGGCCGGTACAACCCCGTAGAGATCGGCAATGCGCACATACGTCTCTTTTTCTCCATTGATCAGCGCCCGCCGTTCGGCCGACGAAAGCAGGTTCTCGTACGCCGAGATTGTCATCCGGGCCGATACACCACTTTTCGAATCGACGTATTCACTCTCACGAGCTTCCAGGGCAATCTGCTCAATCAGGTCAGCAATCAGATCGTTGGTCTTCACCATACCCTTCTGCTCCGTTTTTACGACAGCTTCCTGCATAGTAATTTTCTTGCCGATTTCGATTGATTTCGGATAGTGAGTCACAATCTGGGAGTCAATACGGTCTTTCAGGGGGGTCACGATGCTGCCCCGATTGGTGTAATCTTCCGGATTGGCCGTAAAAACAAACTGAATATCGAGTGGCAACCGAAGTTTGAACCCACGAATCTGAATATCGCCCTCCTGCAAAATGTTAAACAGCGACACCTGAATACGAGCCTGGAGATCAGGCAACTCGTTGATTACGAAAATACAGCGGTGCGACCGCGGAATCAGCCCATAGTGAATGGTCCGTTCGTCGGAGTAAGGCAGTTTAAGCGTTGCCGCTTTAATCGGGTCCACGTCGCCAATCAGGTCGGCTACCGATACATCGGGCGTAGCCAGTTTTTCGGTATACCGGTCATTGCGGTGCAACCAGGTGATGGGCGTTTGATCGCCTTTCTCCGCGATCAGATCGACGGCAAAGCGGGATAGCGGCATCAGGGGATCGTCGTTCAGTTCGGACCCTGCTACCACCGGAATGTACTCATCCAGCAAGTTGACCATCAGGCGGGCGATACGCGTCTTTGCCTGCCCACGCAGCCCCAGTAAGTTGATATGGTGCATGGAAAGTATGGCCCGTTCCACATCCGGAATAACCGTATCTTCATAGCCCCATATGCCCGGAAAAACCACTTCCTTCTCCTTGATTCGGTCGATTAAATTATCCCGCAGTTCCTGCTTGATTGAGCGGGTTTCATACCCGGCGGCTTTGAGTTCGCCAAGTGTATTGATTGCCAATAATTTTGATGCTTTCAGGCTGCGGTAGCTCATTTGTTTACGAATAGACGATAGTAATGAATAACGAGTTATTCTTCATCTTGCATTATTCACTGTTACATTGTTCTAACAGGCTTTCGAAGGAAATGGTTTTTGGACAGCCAAATTGACTAATTTTACCGATTATGCCTGGGAGCTCAACCTCCCGTTGCCGTTTATGAAATCAACTGTATTACTTTTCTTTCTACTCAGTACGCTTATTGGGTTCACCAGTTGCCGGGTTCAGCACAGTCCGCCAGAGCTCATTAAACTGTCTGTTCCCCAGGCTTATGTCGATCAGAGTCTGACTCTAACGGGTTACCAGTTTGGCAGTGAGCCAGCGGTTATGTTCGGTTCAGGAGCAGGTGCCCTGTCGGCACCCATCAGTAGTAACAGCGAAACGACGATTCAGGTGAAAGTGCCCCGTGTGGCACCCGGCAACACGCAGATCAGGGTTCAGACGCCGGAAGGCACGTCGGATCCACTGCCCTTTTCCGTTCTGCAACCAGCCCCCATCGTAACGGCGATTACACCAGCCAACGGTATTCAGGGACAACTCATTACCATAACCGGCGATTACTTAAATCAGCTCAAACGGGTCCGGTTCGATAATATCGACGCGGTGGTTCAGGACAGCTCTACCAAAAAAATCACCTTTCCCGTACCCGCTACCGTAGCCCGCGGACCTCAGCCGCTGACGATCGAAACCATTGGGGGCCAGGTAACCAACCGATTTATTGTTGCCGGAACGCCCCAAATTACCAGCATAAGCCCATTGAACACAAAACCCGGCGCAGAGCTGGTCATTCAGGGGAAAAATTTCACTGATGGCATTGTGAGTATCAATGGCCTGACGACCGACAAAACTCTGACAACGATTAAGGATACCGAAATTCGCACCATCGTTCCGGCAACGGCTACATCGGGTCAGGTATCGGTACGGGTTTTCGAAACGTTAGTCGCTACCAGTACCGACAGCGTGAAAATTTTTCAGCCGCCGTTCATTACTCACCTGCTCGCTCAGGATGGCATTGCCGGTGATAAACTAGTGATCGAAGGCCGTAATCTGAGCCAGCTGACGTCGGTCTCGATTGGCAGCGTACCCACCACTTTCCGTATCCTTAGCGATGCTCAGGTAGAGGCCATCGTTCCGGCACTACCGGCATCAGCACAAGTATCGGTGGTGGCCAGCGGGATTGGTGGCAACACGACGGCTACCGATCCATTCTTTTTTTACCTTGCTCCCTCCAACCTCGTCCTGACCCCAGCCAGGCAACTGGGGGGGAAAACGCTGACGATTTCAGGCAGAAACCTTTATCGCATTACCGCTGTCAGTATCAGTGGTATTCCGGTGCCCATTACCAGCCGAAACGAAGGCATAGACTTGCTGGTTGGTGTTCCAACAACGGCAGTTAGTGGATCGGTCACCGTGACCAGCCGCGCCGGTACAGCGTCGGCACCTCTGGTTATTGTTCAGAAAGCAGTTATTTCGGATATTATCCCCCTGACGGCGAGGCCGGGCGAACGCGTCGTTTTACGAGGTGACTTTTTGAAGGATGCCCAGGTTTTCTTCGCCGGTGCCGCTACGGCAGCAGTCGATGGTGGTAAAAACGAAGACACGGAACGCTGGGTGACCGTTCCTGCCGATGCCCAAACGGGCCCTCTGCGCGTAACGAACATTACGAATGAGACGACCACCACGGCTGCGTTCACGGTGCTTCGACTGACATCCAGCGTAGAGTTTACGCCAAAATCTGGAAAGGTTGGCGACGACGTTATTTTAACGGGTCAGAATATAGCAACCGTTCAGGAAATTCGGTTTGGCAATGGCGCTTCAGCCGCGGCCAAGTTTGTGGTGGAAGGCGCAACGATTCGGGTTACGGTGCCAACCGGCGCAACAACAGGCCAGATTTGTCTGACAAATGCAGCGGGCACTACCTGCACCAACGCTAGTTTCACCGTCACCAGGTAGAAACGCATACTTGCGTCTCACTCGCGTCAGCAACAATTTATATAAGTCAAAAACTATCCGTAAAATTGCTGACGCATCTGAGACGCAAGTATGCGTCTCTACGATTGAATCTGCCTGACCAGCACTTCGTTGATTCGGACGTAACTTTCATGTGTCCAGCCAGCAATGTGAGGGGTTAGAACAACGCGGTCTGACTGACGAAGGTAATCGAACGAGCGTTGCTGTTCAGGGGTAAGCTTGTCCAGCTTTTCGTTTTCCAGCACGTCGAGACAGGCGCCCCGAATTTTACCATTCTCCAGTCCACGTACTACCGCCGACAGAGACGTAATTTCTCCCCGGGCGATGTTGACCAGATAGAAGGGTTTGCCGAACTGGTCAATAAACGTATCATTGATCAATGTCCGGGTCTCGTCGGTTAGCGGGATGTGAAGGCTCAATACGTCAGCTTCGGTACAAATTTGCGCCAGATTTGCTTCCTCGGCAAAGGTATCTCCGTAGTTGGTCAGGTATTTATCGTAAGCCATAACCCGGCAACCAAACCCGCTTAACCGACGTGCGGTAGCGCGGCCATTATTACCGTAGCCAATCAGGCCTACGGTTAGGCCTCCCAGTTCATAGCCTCGATTTCCTTCCCGATCCCAGATGCCCTGGCGCACTTCCCGGTCAGCTTTCAGAATGTTCGCCAGTAGACCCAGCAACATCCCAACCATATGTTCGGCAACGGCGTCGCGGTTGCCTTCACCGGCATGAAAAACCCGGATACCCCGGCGTTCGACGGCTGCCAGGTCAATTAAATCCAGACCGGCACCGGCCCGGCCAATAAATTGCAGATTGGGGGCGTGGGCAAGCACTTCTTCATCAACGGTGGTTTTGCTTCGTATCAGTAGCCCTTCATAGGGTGCCAGTGTGGTTAGCAGATCAGCCCGCGTAAGCTTAGGCTGGTAATCGTACCGAAAGCCAGCCTGATCGAGCATGGCAAAAAGCGACGGGTGCATTTCGTCGACAATGAGAATAGACAGTTGATTCTGGGACATCCGTGGGGTTTTCGTAACTTGCAGGCAATTACAATGAAAATGTAGAATGAAACGTGATGAATAAACACGTGTTTTAGTTATTCCGTTTGTTCATCACGTTTCATTCTCATTTTTCACCACTTGCTAACTCTTGGCGAAACTACAAAAAGTGCATGGAACAACGCCAATCCGAAGAATCGAACCCACACCGTACGAACGTGTCTGATGAGTCCGCTCCAGACAATCGGCTACGTAATAAGCCAGCCGATGAGACTGGCCTAGCCACTCCGCCACAGGTGGATAATAAACCTGTAGACAAGCGACAGGAAACACCACAACGCGAAAATCGTACCGACGACCAACGCGGTGGCGAAACCCGTACCGGCGACCAACGGAACGGTGGACAACGCCACGAACGAAACCGCGATGGCGGACCACGCGATGGCGGACAGCGTAACGGTACTCAAAACCAACGTGATCATCGCAATGGCGAACCACGTAATGGCGAGCAACGTAATCAGAACAACCGCCAGAACCGCGATGAACGACCGGCGGCATCGGGCGCAACGCCGACCGCTGAGCCTGCATCAAACGACCGGCCAGAGCGGAGCCAAAGGCCGAATAACCAACGCCCTAAACAACAGCGCGAAGGTCAGCCAACGGCCAACCCCCGCCCTGCCGAGAACCGGCAACGCGATGATCATCAAGCCAATCGAAATCGCCCGACAACCGACAACCGGAACAGCCAGCGTGATCCAGGCTTGATCGATCCGGAACCTCGTGAGAGTATTGATCAATCGGGGCAGTCGGCCGAAAGTATGGGACGCGATGATCGGTTAGTGATTGGTATTTCGCTGGGCGACTTCAACGGCATTGGTCCCGAAGTGATCCTGAAAGCATTGCAGTACAATCGGTTACAGAAAATCTGCACGCCCGTCATCTACGGTTCCATGAGAATTCTGAACCGATACCGAAACCTGCTGAATCTGAAAGACTGGAACCTGAACGGTGCCCAGACAATAGGCCAAATCAGCCACAAACTGACCAACGTCATTACCTGCTGGCCCGATCAAAACCAGGAGATTCAGCCCGGCCAGGTGACCCCCGAAGCTGGACAAGCGGCCCTGGCGTGTTTGCAGCGTGCCGTCGATGACCTCAAGGCGGGCAAACTGGATGCGCTGGTAACAGCCCCCATCAACAAAAATAATATCCAGTCGGAGGAGTTTAAGTTTCCAGGTCATACCGAGTACCTGGCCGAAGAATTTGGGGTAACGGACAATCTGATGTTTCTGGTAAGCCAGACCCTGCGCGTAGGCGTCGTAACGGGTCACGTACCCCTGGGCCGTGTACGCCAGAACGTCACCCGCGAACGGATTGCGCAGAAACTAACCCTGATGATGCAGTCGCTAAAGCAGGATTTTGGCATCGAAAAACCGAAAATTGCGGTCCTGGGTCTGAACCCACACGCGGGCGAGGAGGGATTGCTGGGCACGGAAGAAAACGAGATCATCAAACCCCTCATTGCCGAATGGCGCAACAAAGGTCAGTTGGTGTTTGGTCCCTACCCCGCCGATGGTTTCTTCGGTACACGGGCTTATACAAAATTCGACGCGGTACTGGCTATGTATCACGACCAGGGTCTGATTCCATTTAAGGCAATTGCCTTCGAAGAAGGGGTCAACTTTACGGCAGGCATGCCCGCCGTTCGCACATCGCCCGATCACGGTACCGCCTACGATATTGCCGGTAAGGATCTGGCCGACGAAACATCTATGATACAGGCCATTTATACCGCCATTGACGTTGCCCGAAATCGAAAAGAATTTTTGGAACTGGAAGCAGGGGCGTTAAAATAAGGGATCGCCTTGTACGGTCTGTACACTTGGATGACAGGCCACATAGTGTACGGGCAGTACAAAGCGACCAGTCAACAACTTTATAACTATAGCAAGAATGTTAAAATCAATGACCGGCTTCGGCAACGCAACGGTGGAGGCTGGTGGCCTGTCTGTAACGGCGGAAGTTAAAACGCTGAATTCTAAGTTTTTAGACATTTATTGCCGAATGCCCCGCCAGTTTTCCGACAAGGAAATTGAACTTCGGGCCCTACTCACCCAGCAATTGGAGCGGGGCAAAGTCGAGCTGTCGCTTAATCTGACCCGCGTCAATGCCGTTCGGCCCGGCGTTACAATCAACCGGCCGTTGGTGTTGGCCTACGTTTCTGATCTTAAAGAAACCGCCAATACGATGCTGATGAGCATTCCGGACAGCGATGTGCTGCAACTGGCGCTGCAGCAACCCAATGCGTACCTTACAGAATCGAATGACACAGCCGCCGACTCGTCTGACTGGGAAACGGTACTGGCGGCCGTAAAGGAAGCCATCCAGCGGTGCGACAGCTTTCGGAAGCAGGATGGAGCCGTTTTGGAAAGTAAATTTCAGGAATACATCCAGATTATCACCGACCGCCTGGCCGACATTGAAGAACATGACGTTCGGCGGATTCCGGCAGTGCGCGACCGGATGCGACATTCGGTACGTGAGTTGCTGGACAGCGAATCGTTCGATCAAAACCGCTTCGAGCAGGAGTTGGTCTATTACGTAGAGAAGTTCGACATCTCGGAAGAAAAAGTTCGGCTGACCAATCACCTCAACTATTTCCTGGAAGTGCTGGCAACGGAAGAAGCCAACGGCAAAAAGCTCAACTTCATTTCGCAGGAAATCGGCCGTGAAATCAACACCATCGGCTCCAAAGCCAATGACTCCTCCATTCAGCGGTTTGTGGTGCAAATGAAAGACGAACTGGAAAAGATTAAGGAACAGACCATGAATGTGATCTAGTATGCCTAAACTTCCTCTTGATTTCTATCAGAACCACGATACGCTAACGCTTGCCCAGCTTCTGCTGGGTTGCGAACTGGTGCACGAATCGGCCGGCGAAGGCACCACGGCGGGGATCATCGTTGAAACGGAGGCTTACCTGACCGATGATCCGGCCTGCCATGCGTACCGCCGGCAAACGCCCCGCAACGCGGCCATGTTCGGCCCGGCAGGAACACTTTACGTCTATCAGATCTACAATCATTACAACTGCATCAACATCGTAGCGGGGCCAGAAGGTGTAGGGGAAGCCGTCCTGATTCGTGCGCTCGAACCCACCGAAGGGCTTGACTTGATGGGTATCCGACGCAACGACGCCTTCAAAACGGGGTTCGCCCGATACCGCAACAACACCATCGACCCCACAACAGCCGATGGGGAACGTAACCTCGCCAACGGACCGGGCAAACTCACCATCGCGCTGGGTATTAGCCGAACTGAGCATAACTTCGCGTCGCTGACCACCGGAGATATTTACATCCGTGGCCCCGTTCTGCATGATTTCGACATGGTTACAACCACCCGCATCGGCCTGACACAGGGGGCCGATCTCCCTTATCGTTTCTACGTGAAAGGCAATCGCTATATCAGTAAGAAATAAGCTAACTGATAACGATATCGTATTTAGTCAATAAACCCGGCAAGCTATGAAGTGAGAATTTTGTCTTCTTTAGTCTATTGCCATCGGGGTCCAGACTCAGGTTGTAGGAGGTTGAGAAATCTACCTGAGTCAGGGTATTGTTGGCAAATTGGGTAAGCTCCAGATTACAATTTTTAAATACCGCTCCACTCAGGTCGCAATTCATGAAGCGAGCTTCTTTTAGCGAGCAATCCACGAAGCGGGTTTTCTTAAGGTTGCGGCTAAGAAAGCTGGCGTAGTCCAAACGGCATTCCTGAAAATCGACATGGAAACCGAAGCTGCTGCAATGCCCAAAGTTGAGCGAGCTCAACAGGCAGTTGGCGAATACAATATCGTCCAGTTTAGTGCCTTCAATCACGGCCATTCCCAGGTTGCAATTTTCGAATCGGCAGTTCGTGAAGCTGGCATTGGCTAGTATAGCTTTCGATAAATTAAGGTTTCTGAATAGACACTGCTCAAACTCGTGGCGGGTCCATTGGTCTATACGGTTTGAGTTCTGGTCAAAAAGCTGTTGGTGAAATTCCATTTTTATCCGTTTTCAAATCTCTCGCGTGCCGGTGTCCACTACCCAGCGTCATCCTTCGCGCATGGAGGCACAAAAGTAGGCGAGCGTTGTACCCCTTATGCCTTTCTGAATAAGAAATCTCTGTTATTAAGATTCCCTGGTTGAATCAGGACAGGCAGGCCAATCTAACATTCGCCAGTAATTACATCGGCAACGAAACGGTGCGTAACAGTTGGCTGATAACTATCGTGAATACCCGAACAGCAACGAACAATGCATTTACAATAACACCATCGTGAAAAGCCCCGGTGGATTGATTGGTGCTGGCAATGGAGCCACCTACAGGTTCTACAATAACTTCGACAAAAATGGGGCCTTGTTAACGCAGTAGGCTGGTTGTTGACGATAACCTGTTTGTGGACTTTTCGTCAATGACCGTTTCTCTAGTTAACGCACAAATGGCATCGGGTTGCCGCCTTGGTAAGCAGCAGTCCGATGCCATTTATGCGTTAAAAACCCGGATGATCAGAGCGGTTTATTGAGCGCTTTTTCCAGTTCGCTTTCCTCGTTCACCGATGGGGGTTTTACCTGGCTAGGCTCTTTTGGCTGTTGAGCAGTTTTTTTGACGGTTTCCCGACGAGGCTCCTTCGAACGAATCGTTGCAATTTCCTCTCCCGACGCAACAACTGTCCGTTTGGTACCAGATTTATCGGCCGCAAACGACTGCCGCATCCGGGCCAGCGAATCGATCACCTGCGTTAAATTTTCATGACCCTTTTCCGGGTAAGTGATCGACTTGGCTTCGCTGTTTGGCGAGCGCACCGAAACCGTCGGCTGACCGGGTGTTGGTAAAGACTGTTTTACCGACGCTGCCTTCGGCGTTACAGGCTGGCAGAGGCCGGGAAAGAGCTGGCACTTTTGGGTGTAGCCAATATACCCCAGCCCACTCATACCAGCGAGCACGGCTATTATAAACCAATTTCCTGACCGACCTGAGGACAGGGACGACTCCCGTTTCTGCTGATTGACAGCCAAACGACGTCCAGTTGGCATGGAGAACCACCCCGTCCGTCTTCCCCGAAGAGGAATTATCTGGCGATCGGATGGAGTCTGGATCGTCAATTGTCCCGTGTATAAACCGGGTTTACTGGCCGCGAACCGAACATGCACATGGAACTTTCTGGCCGGTGAAACTACCGTTAATGTGGGGCTGTAATAGGGACGGCTATCACTGGCCAGTTGAAAATAGGCGGGTAAGTCGGTTGTCAGCGTAATAGGCGTGTCAACGGGTTGCTGACTAATCGTCAGCAATAGGTAGGCTGAATTATCGCTTGCAGTTTGCGTGAAGGAAAGCTCCGAATGACTAACCGTCAGCCCGGCGTTTCTGGTCACTGCCTGGGTTACCTCAATTGGCAAAACTACCGTTTCTGCCGCTGGATTCTGGATTGTCAGCACACCGTTCACCGGGTACTCTTCGGCATACGCTAAGGTAACAACACCACGGGCAACCCATTGTCGATTAGGTTGTTGACTATGCTCAAAGGTTTGCTCCCGACGAGGTTCGCTGGTTTGCGAAGTGGTCATATAGTATCCTTCCGATACCGTTACTACCAGCTCTTTATGATTTGCGGGTAGCTCATCGACAATCGACTCTACCGTGAAACTAAACGCCTTATCGTGGAAGTCGTCGGCTCGAATGAGCGTCTGAACAGACTGCTGAATAGGCATATGTGAATTTCTATGGATTGAAGAGGCTTTTATTAACCGGACAGCCAGGCTGGTATTCAATAGTTCAGGTACAGAACCGTCCCTTATTCTTGTATACCGAATAGTAAATTAGTCAATTAACGCGTGTATAAACTGACTCAAAATGAGTAAAATTCGGTCTTAGAATCAGACGAGTAGGTGGTGTTCTAAGCGATTTCTGCGGTTTAGTTAAAAACCGAACGTAAAGTCACTACGTATGTACTACCAACTCAACAAACACCCTATGAAAACTATTCAATTGGTCGGACACTCACCGACTGTTTTGGTTCAATCTATAATGTGGCTGGAAGGAGATGCCAACTATACACGAGTTCATTTTCAGGACGGTTCCATTAAACTAATCACCCAGTCGCTTCATTGGTTTGAAAAAAATCTGGACTTTGTTCGGGTTCATCGTTCGGCAATTATTAATCCGGCTTACGTTCAGGAGTTCAGTCAAAAAAAAGGTCGATCCGGCTCAATACGGTTAGCCGATAATACGCTTATACCTGTTTCTCGGGACCGTCTGGAGTATACGGCGTCTCAGCTTTCGCTAACAAACGAGCATCGGTCGCCTTCCGAAGAAGTATAAGATAAGCGAAGTCAACTTCCACTCCTAACGTCAGGCGCTAACTAGCAGCCTGACTCATTCCAGCTCCGCCTACCGCTAATTGAGTCGTTTTACTGCTCATCACAACGACTCCGTATTTCCATACGAAATTAAGCACTCATTTTAGAAAATATAAGCCGACTACCGAGAAATACGAGTTAATTTCTTAGCTGGTATAACGCAAAATAATCCTATTATTAATCAAAGTGATTTTATCCACTTGTTACTATATTATTTCTTATAAAAACAAAATATATTCAACAAAGAATATTACGTCAATATAACTAGCTATTTTATTTAATACCTGTATTTCCTGTATAGGCTTCTGCTTTTTGTTTAAGCAAACTCCCCCTCTAGTTTTATAGTAGATATACCGGTAAACAACCTGAACGGTGCATCGCTTTCTGGCAGTCACTCCGCACAAACAGGACAGGCTACCACTCCCTAACCTTACCTGAACAATGCCTACTCTGCCCTGATATTGATGCCCAGCCAAACAGCAGGCGCGATGTCATTAGATCAGGTCATTAACCGGCAACCAGTCCCGTCTGGACGCACAACCGAACAACGATTGATCGGGCCGATATACGTACCTACGCTCTACAAAAGCAGACTATTTCTCTGGTATGCAGAGCTACCGACGTACGAACAAATCTTAATTCACCCAGGACTAGTAGCCATGAATTGGCTTCTCTGCGCCAGCGAAAACTTATACTATTCAATCGTTTTACGTTATGACTGCACCGGTAATTCTATTTGCCTACAAGCGCCCAGATGAACTGAAGGCAACCATTAAAGCTCTCGAAGCCAACTATTTAGCTCCGGAGAGTGATCTGTACATTTTTGCTGACGCGCCCAAGCGCCCGGCTGATGCGCCCAAAGTGGCGGAGGTTCGTCAACTGCTAGACGCGGTTTCCGGCTTTAAAAGCATTCATCGAGATTACGCGGAAACCAATATCGGATGCGCTGATTCGGTCATTAGAGGTATCTCTCAGGTGCTGGCCAAATACCCCACGGCCATCATTGTGGAAGATGATCTGGTTACGTCGCCCAACTTTCTGGACTTCATGAACCAGGGTTTGGAACAGTACGCCAAAAATAAGCGGGTTTACTCCGTAGCGGGTTACACATTTCCGTTTCAGAAACCGGCCAACCATGCGTCGGATGCTTACTTTATTCCCCGTCACAGCCCCTGGGGATGGGCTACCTGGGCCGACCGCTGGCAGTCGATTGATTGGGACATGGCCGACTACCCGGCTTTTACGCAGGACAAAGCCGAACAGCGATTGTTCATGCAGGGCGGATCCGACTTATTGGGTATGCTACGCGACCAGATGGAAGGAAGGGCAGATGCCTGGGATATCCGCTTCTGCTTTAACCGATTCAAAAACAATGGCTTAACGGTTTATCCGACGATTTCGAAAGTAGAAAATATCGGGTTCGGCGAAGAGGCTACACACACGAATATTTACAACCGCTATAAAACCCAGTTGGATGACGGGCAACAACGGGTCTTCAACCTGCCGAGAATCGTCCAGTCTACGGAATATTATCAACAACAGACCCTTCGCCGATACAGTATTCCAATTCGGATATTCAACCGGTTGAAAACGCTCGCTGGCATGCGTTAATCCAGTTTTGACCGCCCCGTTAGTGTTTAGCGGGGCGCTTTTTTTTCAGCATTTGTCTCTAGATCGCTCATCGTAATGATATACTCAGGCTTTTTCAAATCAGTGATGCTGGTGGCTTCATTCACCATCCTGGCTTATTGCAAACCATCTGATCCGGCACCGGACACCATCGTTGAACGGGAGGATGCCCTAACGATTGCTCAGGTAAGAGCCTTTACGGAGAGCTCCGTTCCTACCCGGGTCCGCATCACCGATGCAGGCCGGGAAGGCGTCTTTAAACTCGACCAGGCCGACCGCACCACGGAAGACAATATGGGAATAACATTGGTGACGGTTAAAGGCTATCGCTACAAACGGGAATTCACGGGTTCGGCCAACGGATACTGGTTCGGCATCACCGAATCGGATGACGATATAGGCCCTGAACTGATCACAGCCATCCGAGTAACGAACGACATCACGATTCCGGATGGTACATACACGCAATTGACCAATGCCAACCTAAGGAGTAACTTAACTTTACGGGCTAATCCCGGCAAAGCAATTATTCGACTGCCCAAGTCCCATGTTTCTTTAGGCGCACTCGTCAGCGCCACAGATCCCAACGCGTCCCTGGACAATGTTATGATCGATGGGTTAAGTTGGATTGTATCCTCTCAGGAAACGGGTAATTATGGTACCATTTCGATCGACGGCCCATCCGTTTCGAACCTGACGATTCAGAACTGTAGCGGAGATGACAGTGCAGCCAAGGATAGTACGAATTGGCTTACGCTGAAGATTCAGGCCGGACGAACGGCCTCCAACATCATCGTTCGCAACAACACAGTACAGGCAAAACGCATGGCCTGTGAGATTTTCAACCACGACAACTTCAATGTTTACGCGGGCAAGAATATCGTCGTTAGTGGCAATACGTTCTATAATTGCCATTTTGGCATTTCGTTATCCGGACCGCTGGACCAGCTCACAGTGGATAGCAACAACATTAAAAACTGTAGTCTGTTTGGGATCGAAATAGCCGGAGCGGCTCAGCATGTAACGATTACCAACAATAAATTCGAAGGCGTATTCGACAAGTTTCTCGAGGGGTCCAATGACGGCGGAGGTAACGGATCGATCGTTGGGGGGATGATTATCAGTGGAAACTCAACGGTTGGTTTGTGTACGGGAGGCATGCAGCTCTTCAATGGGGGAGCCGTTCAGTTCACGAAGAATGTCTTTAGAATGACAGGAATGATCGAGTTGTTTTCTTCGACGGCGGGCGGCACTTTCACCGATAATATAATCGAGAGTTCGGCCACCAAAGCAGTTATTTGTGACAATTCTCCCAATAACACCTTCTCGAACAATACCATTTCGAACAAAACGAATGCAGTTAATCAGGCTACATTTTTGGCCTATGGTAGCAAAGCCACAAACAATGTCCTGACGGGCAACAAACTAATTCAGGGAGTAGGTGGAAAGCCTTATGATGCTGTGCTAGGCGCCAGTTGCAAGGCTTCCATGAATTACGACGCAGCTGGTAACCTTATTCCTTGACAATGGTCTTGCCGGAGTCGTGCGCCTAACCGGCTGGCCTGCTTATTCTGGCCAGAAAATCGCATAATATCCGCTTTCTCTGCCCTGCCCGCCAGCTTAAATACTGGCGGGCAGTTTGCATTTAACAAACACCAGTGAGTCCCAATTTCGATCAAACGAAGATCGCTATCTTAAATAGGCAAAAATCACCTCATGTATGAAAAAAGCAGCAGATCCTGAATCTGGTAATAATACAAATCTGTATACCTAAAGCGCTAGATACGTTTTTGAATAATTACTATCGATGATATAACTATTTCCATAAACAGGCCAAATCCTTAGTTAATTTCTTAACAGGTATTACTTGCTTAGTTTATAGAATAGATGATATGAGTACCATATTCGTATTGCTATAAATAAATATCTATTACCTAATGTGTTACCAAACAGCTTAAAAAATTAATTACTAACTAATATCTGTTTACAAGGCACCGAACAGTGTAAAGCTCCTAATCTTTTGTCTTCAGAAATCAACATTCTACTTTCGAGTTATAATAGTACAAAGGCTGAACGGCAAGTTCGTGTTCTGTGTACTCCACCGTGCTCCCATCTTCCTAGTACTCCACCGGTACGCGCTAAAGGCCTCCCTAATTAGGAAGCCGAAGAATAGTATAAACCTGATTATCAGCTTAATCGACTTACCAAAAGTATAGTACTCCCAATACGGCCGGCCGTACGAGCGATTAACGATTGTCAAGTCATTCACAACCCATTCATTATTACTAAGTAGAACGATCAAGCCACACGACGAATGAGTAAAAGGACCAAAACACCACACCTAACCCATTGGATAAGCATATTAGCCATTGCCCTTTCTGTTGCGTCCCTGGAAGGCTGCACATCGGCCAAGAAACTGGCTTACTTCCAGGATATCAGTACTAAGGGAGACACCGTGAACATTGCCGAACCTTTCATACCCACCATCCGGAAAGGAGATATTTTGTCGGTTCAGGTGAGTAGCCTCAATGCTGAAGCGTCGGCTTATTTCAACCCGGTTTCCATGGCCGATGCGACCGTAGCGGCAGCGACCGCCAATCCGCTGGCACGTACCGTTGGCTACGCCGTAGCTGATGATGGGACGATTAAACTGCCGCTAATCGGTCAGTTGAGCGTTGTGGGGTTAACCAATACCAAAGCCAGTGAGCTTATTACAACCAAACTCAAAAGCTATCTGAAAGAACCAACGGTTAATGTCAGAAACCTGAACTTCCGGATTTCGGTGCTTGGCGAGGTAGCCCGCCCGTCACTTTTCACTATCCCAAACGAGCAGATAACCCTGCCGGAGGCCCTGGGACTAGCTGGCGATCTAACCATCTATGGCCGTCGTGACAATGTTCTGGTTATTCGGGAAGAAGGCACGAAAAGGGTTTTTGCCCGCCTTGACCTGACCAATCGGGACGCTTTCCGCTCACCCTATTATTCACTTCACCCCAACGACGTAGTGTACATCGAGCCCGGAAAAGCCCGCGCCACCAGCGTTGACCGAGCTTACCAGCTTACTCCCGTCATCACCGGTATTCTGTCGCTGATCGCCATCATTGCCACCCGACGTTAACCAAACTCAACTCATACTCCTCAACGTACTAATTCTCTGTTATGAATTCACGATCCTCTCAATCCTATGTGTCTTATCAGGTTGTCGATTCCGGCAGCTCGGTGCTCAGGACACATATACTGCCTTACCTGCGCTACTGGCCCTGGTTTGTTTTGTCGGTAGGTTTGTCTCTGGCTGGCGCTTATGTGTATTTGCTGTACAAACAGCCAATCTATAAAATCCAGGCCAGCCTGTTGCTTCAGGACGAAAAGAGAGGCAGTGGTCAGGATACCCCCCTGAAAGAACTGGAGGTATACTCGCCGAAGAAGGTGGTCGAGAATGAACTCGAAGTCCTGCATTCGTCTACTCTGATGGACCGGGTTGTTACGAACCTTCATCTGGACAGCCAGTATTTTCGGAAAACCAAATTCGGCAAACGGGAGATCTACGCCGAATCGCCCGTCTGGATTCTTGTTGAGGAAGCTGACCCCAGTTTGTACAAGACACCACTGGCGCTCTCCTTCGTGAATGCCGAAACGGTACGCATCAACGACAAGACATATCCGCTTAACCAACGCCTGAAAACGCCTTACGGCCAGTTTCGTGTATTGACACGGAAAGACGTGAGCGCTAAAAGTGAGCCTATTACGGTTCAGGTACTGCCAAAAGCGGCAGCCGTTGGCATGTATCTGGATAAGCTCAAAACTGAGCCTACCAGCAAAACGTCCACGGTTATTCACCTGACGCTGGAAGATGCCGTTCCTGAAAAGGGGGAGGCCGTACTGAATAGCCTGATCAACGAATACAATCTGGCGGCCATTGCCGACAAAAACAAGGTAGCCTCCAACACGCTAAAGTTCGTGGAGAACCGGCTTCGTATGGTATCGGGCGAATTGTCTTCGGTCGAACGAAATGTAGAAGAATACAAATCGACCATGGGCATTACCGATCTGGGGGCTCAGGCCCAATCGTTTCTGCAGACAACGCAACAGAATGACGCCCAGCTCAACCAGGTGAACATTCAGTTGGCGGTACTCAACGATCTGGAAACTTTCATCACCACGCAGTCAGATAAACGGGGTAGCACACCGGCCACCGTAGGCATCAACGATCCGGTTCTGCTGGGTCAAATCGATAAGCTTTCCCAGCTCGAACTTCAACGTGACGAAATTCGGCAGACCAGCGGAGACGAAAACCCGAAACTGCAATCGCTGGATAACCAGATTAAAAACACCAAGCACAACATCGACCAGAACATTCGGACCATGAAGTCCATGCTCACCAGTTCGAAAGAACAGTATGTGGCGAAAAACGAAAAACTGGAGAATGTGATCAAGACTGTTCCCAAGCAGGAACGCGCGCTGATGGACATTACCCGTCAGCAGACGATCAAGAATAACCTGTACACCTACCTGCTTCAGAAGCGTGAAGAGATGGCCGTTACGTTTGCCGCTGCCATTTCGGATAGCCGGACGATCGACGCAGCCAAAAGCAGCCTGGGACCGGTGAAACCCGTCGGCGTTGTTATCTACGCGCTCTTCGGACTCGTTGGGTTGCTACTGCCAACAGCCGCCATTGCGGGCCGGGGAGCCCTGAACACCAAAGTGTCGCGCCGGGGCGATGTGGAAGACGTAACCCAGGTGCCCATCCTGGGAGAGATCATGAGCAAGCGGCAGCGCGATGTGCTGATCGTTGGTCCAAACAACCGGTCCGTCATTGCCGAACAGATCCGGACCATCCGCACGAACCTCTACATTGGCAAAGGCGAAATGGACGAAAGCCAGGTGCTGCTCTTTACATCCAGTATCAGTGGCGAGGGCAAATCGTTCATCTCCATGAACCTGGGCGCGAGCATGGCCTTACTCAAACAGCCAACGGTCATTCTGGAAATGGACATGCGGCTGCCACGCCTGCACCAACTGTTCGATATCGACAACTCGGTTGGCATCAGCACGTACCTGAATGGAGAAGCTACGGTAGCTGATATCCTGAAACCCGTTCCGGGCTACCCGAATTACTTTATTATCCCAAGCGGCCCGCTCCCACCCGATCCGTCCGAGCTGCTGAGCGGCCCTAACCTGAAACAGTTGATTGGCGAACTGCGCGAGAAGTTCCGATACGTGATCATCGATGCCCCTCCAATTGGTATCGTTACCGATGCGCAGGCCATTGCACCTTACTCCGACGCCACTCTGTTTGTAGTCCGTCATGGCGTAACGCCGAAAGACAGCCTGAAAATCCTGGATATGCTCCACCGTGAGCAGCGCTTCCAGAACATGCGCATCATACTCAATGCCGTAGGAAGTGGTGATGGTTATCATTTCAACAACGGTTACAAGAACAGTTACTCGTATCGGTAAGACCACGAACGCCATGAAGGCGGTTTTACCTCGGATGATAACCGGCATACCTCTTCATCCATACCTGTAAACAGACACGATCATGCAGGCTTCTACCAACGGAAAAACATTTCATTTATATCTCAGCTACGATGATGAGGCCAAGCCTTATACAGCGAAGCGCGTGATTATGGGCATAAAAAAGCGGGGATTTGACCTATTAATTGCCAGTATCGTTGTGGCCTCTGTTCTCATTTGGCTTATACCTATACTAGCTCTATTGATCAAATTGACCTCACCGGGACCAGCCATTTTCGTGCAGTCCCGCACGGGGCGGAACGGTCGGGTATTTCCCTGCCTGAAATTCCGGACAATGACCTACGACCGGAACGCCGAATTTCACCAGGCAACCCGACACGACATGCGGGTGACGCGCATCGGCAAGTTTCTACGCAAGACGAATCTGGACGAAATGCCCCAGTTTCTGAATGTACTGGCTGGGCACATGAGCATTGTGGGGCCACGGCCACACCCGATTCCGCTCGATGCCCAGCATTGGCACACGCTACCCGGCTATAAGGAACGCTACACCGTTCGGCCCGGTATTACCGGACTGGCGCAGGCCAGAGGAGCCCGTGGCGAAACCGCCGAGTTGTACAAAATGAAAGTCAGAGTGCGCTACGACCATCTGTACATCAGTCGCCAGTCGACCCGGCTGGATGCTAAAATCTGCTGGTGGACCGTACAGGCGGCCATCAAAGGCAACAAAAATGCCTGGTAGACTACATCTTTTCAACGCGTAACCAGTCTCCATCACCATGACAAAAGTCTTACAAGTGCAGCTTTACGATGCTGGTCTGCCCTCGGCCGTTCAGGACATCATCGAGCAGTGCCAGCCCACCGCTACCCGGCAGAATAAATGCGTGAGTGCCACGGGGGCTCACGGTCTGGTAACGGCGTTCAAAGAGCCGGAGTTTAAATCGGTACTCGACTCCTTTTACTGGAATCTGCCCGATGGCATGCCCGGCGTTTGGGTTGGCAAACTCAAAGGAGCCAAGCAAATGACCCGCTGCTACGGCCCTGATTTCTTCAAATATGTGTTTGAAAGCAGTGCCGACAAGTCGATCAAACACTTTCTGTGTGGGGGTCAGGAAGGCGTTGCCAACGAACTGAAACAGGCCGTTGGCCGGAAGTTCGGCAACTACCAGGTAGCCGGTACGTTTTGCCCGCCATTCCGGGAAATGTCGGATCAGGAGTTTCGGGCTTTGGGCGAGCAGATCAATCAGTCGGGGGCCAACATCGTCTGGATTGGCCTGAGCACCCCCAAGCAGGAACGTTTTGCCCGGCGGCTGGCCCAGTGGGTCGATGTCAACTTCATCGTGACGGTGGGAGCCGCTTTCGACTTCCATACCGACCGGGTCAAACAGGCTCCAAGCTGGATGCAGCGCATGTCGCTGGAGTGGCTTTTCCGACTCATGTCGGAGCCCAAACGTCTCTACAAGAGGTATTTAGAAATTGTTCCTCTTTTTATCATCCTTAATGTAAAAGAATTTTTCTCACCCGTTAAACAAACAACCGCTTCGGCGAATCAACAATTATGAAAAAAGCTCTCGTCTGTGGTGCTGGTGGCTTCATTGGTGGTCACCTTGTCAACCGACTCAAATCTGAAGGATACTGGGTTCGTGGTGTCGATGTAAAAGAAAACGAATACGGCAACAACAACGCCGACGAGTTCGTTATCGGCGATTTAAGAAATCCGGAAGTAGCCGACGAGGTAATCACGTCAGATCTGGACGAAATTTACCAGTTAGCAGCTGACATGGGTGGTGCTGGTTTTGTCTTTACGGGTACAAACGATGCCGCCATCATGCACAACTCGGTGTTGTGTAACCTGAACGTTCTGGAAGCAGCCAAGAACAAAGGGGTGAAACGGATTTTCTATTCGTCGTCGGCCTGTATGTATCCTGAGCATAACCAGATGGACCCCAACAACCCAAAATGCTCGGAAGAGTCGGCTTATCCGGCGAACCCAGACAGCGAATACGGTTGGGAAAAACTGTTCTCGGAGCGGCTGTTTCTGGCCTACCAGAAAAACCATGGCATTGAAGCCCGCATTGCCCGTTTCCACAACATCTTCGGCCCAATGGGTACCTGGGATGGTGGTCGCGAAAAAGCACCCGCTGCCGTTTGCCGCAAAGTGGCGATGGCCGAAGAGGGTGGCTCGATCGAAATCTGGGGCGATGGCAAACAAACCCGTTCGTTCCTGATCGTCGATGAGTGCGTGGAAGGTATCCGTCGGTTGATGGCGTCTGATTTTTCGGGTCCGGTAAACATCGGTTCGGAAGAGATGATCTCGCTCAACGACTTCGCCAAAATGGTAATCGATATCTCGGGCAAAAACCTGTCGATCAACAACATTCCGGGTCCACTAGGCGTCCGTGGTCGTAACTCCGACAACCACCTGATTACCGAAAAACTGGGCTGGGCTCCCTCGACTCCCCTGCGGAAAGGTGTTGAGAAAACCTTCGACTGGATTTCGGAACAGATCCAGAAAAAAGAACTCGTAGAAGCCTAATGGAACGGATTACAGCCTCTCTTATGCACCTTGAGCGCGAGCTTACGGCCCACGCTCAGGGTGCAAAGCAGGTTTTCCTCCGCAACAGCGATACGCCGACGAATGTAACCCAGGTAGCGTATGGCACCTTTACGAAGGCGGATTACTGCGACCTGCACGCGCACGCCACCATGGAAGAATGCTTTTTTTTCCTGAAAGGTGAAGGCGTTTATGTAGTGGCCGATCAGCAGATTCCGCTGCAACACGGTGTTTTTGTTCGAATTCCGGCCGGCGTTTTACACAGACTGGAAACGACCAGCGAGGAACCCCTGGAGTACGTTTATTTTGGAGTAGCCACGAATTGAGTTCTTTAACCGACAAACAAAGTATGGTAAGCAAGCAGGCCGCAACTGTCGCTATGGACGAGGTAACCATGCTGGATTCAGTCGCCGAGTCCACGGCCGCCGTGGATTCGAGCAGTTCGAAGCCCAAAGCGTTATCGAAGCCGGTTCTGAAGCGATTGGCTATCAATGTGGCATCGCTGTTCAGCGTTCACGTGGCCAATATGCTGTTGCCCCTGCTGACGGTACCTTATGTCGTTCGCATCATCGGGCCGGAGCGCCTGGGTCTGCTGAATTTTTCGCAGGCTTACGTGGCTTACTTTACCCTATTGATCAACTACGGATTCGATATGGCCGCCGTTCGAACCATTGCGGCCAACCGAACGGACAAAGCCCTGGTGAATCGGGCGTTCAGCGAGGTTATTGCCGGGAAGACGCTGCTGTGGGTGTTGTCGACCCTGATCTTTATGGGTATCACGTGGTTCACCCCCGAGTTCCGGTCGCATATTGTGCTGCACACCTGCACCTACATCACGTGCATCGGCATCGTTCTGTTTCCCGTCTGGCTTTACCAGGCTATGGAAGATCTGGGGCGGGTAGCAATCTTCAACCTGGTTGTCAAGGTATTGTTCACCCTGGCGGTGTTCTTGCTCATCCGGAAACCCGAAGACTATTTTTACCAGAACCTCTCCGTCAGTATAGCCCAGGTGGTGGTCAGTGTCATTGCCATTACCGTAGCGATACGACGCTTTAAACTAACGTTTACCTGGCCAACGATTAGCCAGTTAATCAACCGGTTTCGGGAAGACAGCACCCTGTTTTTCTCATCGGTGATGATCACGCTGTATGCCGGCTCAACGGTTTTTCTGCTTGGCCTCCTCAGCAATGCTTACGACGTCGGTATCTTTTCGGCGGGTACCCGGCTTGAAAGTATCTCCCGCTCTTTTGTTACGATGGGTCTGAACCAGGCCTTCTTCCCCATCGTCGCCAGTGCGTTCGGGGCCGGCCGTGCGAATGGCCTGCACGTTGTTCGAATGACGTTTTTCCCGTTGATGGCCTGCATGGTTCTGGTGTCGCTGGGGTTATGGCTGGTTGCCCCGGTATTCATCACCTTGTTTTACGGAGCTACGTTTCACGACGCCATTCCGGTGTTACGGATTGTCTCGCTATTACCCATCATGATCGGAATCAGTAATCTGCTGGGCATGCACACGATGCTGAATCTACGAATGGACAAAGCGTTCTTCCGGATAACGGCCCTGGGTTCCGTTGTTGGTCTGGTGGTCAACGCGGTACTGATTCAGAAAATGGGTTTCGTCGGGGCGGCTTATGCCTGGGTAACGGCCGAAGCCTTCATTGCCCTATCCATGTATCTCTACCTGCGCAACCAGGGCATACAAGTCATCCAGTTGGCTTATTTCCGGGAAGCTGTTCAGTTCACGCAGACCCGATTAGCCACACTTTTTAAACGAACCAATTGACAATGGCAACAGTAGCCGCCGTGGTTGTGACCTATAACAGGCTCGAAGACCTAAAAAAATGCATCGTTAGTCTGCAGGAGCAAACGCACCCGCTCGATGCCATCTTTGTCATCAACAATGGCAGTACAGACGGGACAGACAAATGGCTAGCCGCGCAAACCGGCCTTCAGATCACCACGCAGGCAAACCTGGGCGGGGCGGGTGGTTTTGCAACGGGTATCGATACGGCCTACCAAGCCGGATTCGACTGGCTATGGTGTATGGACGACGATTGCCTGGCCGCGCCAGACGCACTGGAAACCCTGATGAATGCGCCAAATATTGGTCCCTGCATCAAAAACTGCGTTTCGGTTAGTAACAAAGATCACAGCGAATTAGCGTTTTACGTAGACCGGCCCAACCGTAGCTACCGCAAAGTGGCCGATATGTCACCCTTTGATCTGGTCTATGGTGTTGCTTTCTTTTTTAACGGCACCCTGATTAGTAGTGAAGTTGTTAAACATGTTGGCCTGCCCGACAAGAAACTGTTTATCTGGGGCGACGAAGTCGAGTACATGACCCGCGTCCAGAAAATGGGGTATCCTGTTGTAACCGTACCGCGCTCTAAATTTTATCACCCCCCTTCCTTTGATCGGGATGGTATCCCCTGGCCGGGTGCCTGGAAGCAGTATTACGCCGTACGAAACCAGCGCCGGGTATTTCAGAATATCCACGGCGACAAATACGGAAAACTCGTTTTTCTGCGGTGGTCCGTCCGGGCTACACTGGGGCAGGCGGTAACCAGCCACAACAACAAGCTGTATAATTTCCTGCTCTACAGCGAAGCGGCTCTCGACAGCCTGTTCAATAACTTCCGGAAGAAACCGGGCAGTATTCTTACTCTGAAACTGTACCGATTATTGAATAAACAACCTTAGCAGCTGCCAAAATAGATCTGTTCAGTATGAGAGTTTTACTCGTTTCAACGGCCACTCAAACTTCCCGCACGGGCGTCACAGCGCATTACAATCGCTTGCTGGCCGAGTTGCCGGGCCGGGTAGACTCTGTCCAGCTCATTACGCCGGCCGATGCGCCTTTTCTTGTCAAAAAAACGTTTGGCCTGCTACGGCGGGTGGCGGCTTTATTTGGTCAGAACAGCAGCGCACTCTGTCTGGAACTGGAGAATTTCGTTAGTGTATGGGCGTCGGTTCGGCTAAAAGGTCCGAATTCGTTCGACATTGTTCATGCGCAGGATACCACGTCCGGGGCGGCAGCCGCCATTGGCTTGTCTCGCAAAGTACGGGTTATTGTCACCTGCCATTTCAACGATAACCCGATAGCCGAATACCGGGAAGCGTATCAGCTGAACGCCTGGACCGATCAGCGGTTAACCGACTGGTTCACGTATCTCTTCAAACAGCAGGACGCCTTTATTACGGTTTCCGGTTATACCAAACGCACCTCCGCTTTTTTACGCCCGCAGCAGGCGGTCTGTACCGTTATTCATAATGGCGTTACGTTTCCACCGGTGCTGCCCCGGCAGGATGAAGGGCTTTTGACGATTGTCAATATCGGTACCATCGAGACCCGGAAAAATCAGCGGTTACTGATCGATGCAGCCGCCGAATTACGCCAGCGGGGCTACACCAACTTTCGGATAAAGCTACTGGGCGACGGCCCCAAACGCCAGGAGTGGGAAGCTCTCGTGAAGGAAAAGGGGCTGGACCGTTTTGTTTCCTTCCTGGGATTCCAGGCAGATGTGGCCAGCTTCCTGCAACAAGCCAGCCTGTACGTACATACAGCCGCTAACGAATCTTGGGGATACACCATTACCGAGGCTATTTCGGCCGGAACACCCGTACTGGCGCTGGCAACGGGTGGTATCCCCGAGCAATTCGACAGCCAGAAACCGGGGCTTTTACCCGCCAAAGCAACCGCTTCTGAACTGGCCGAAGCCATCCTGCGCTACCAGCAGCCGGCCGACAGGCAGCAGTTGGCGAATCAGCAAATGCACTACGCCCGCGAGCGATTCCGAATGGATATCATGATCGATAAACACCTCACGTTTTACCGGGATGTCATGAATCGGCAGGAAGCAAATTTCACCCACGAATCAACAGCGCTTACGGTATGATGACCTGGATATATAGATTCGTACTTTTTCTCCTCCTCTTTGGGATGAGTGCCCTTATTTACGGGGGAAATTCGCTCAACCCGCTGTTGGACAAAGCCGTCAGCGGAACAACGCTGATCGGTATTCTGGCCCTGATCGTCTGTTACTTCTGGCAACCACCGCTCTACAAAACGGTAGCCTGGCTGCTGGGTTTGGGTGTTATTGGACTGGTCCTGGAATCCCGGTATGAATATGGGCAATTTGTGTACTCGTACTTCGTCATCAAGCGCTTTGCCTACTGTGGTCTGGCACTGCTGGCCTATGTGGTTGCTACCCAGGCAGAGCCGTTCAAACTTAAGTACGCCGTTTACCTCATTTTCGCCTTTTACGTCATCAATCAGTTGGTTCTGGGCCAGATCTTTACTTACAACCTGACCTCCGAGAGCCGGACAGTAACCTCAAACGAGGCTCTGTACCTGGTTATTCCGTGCCTGTATTATCTGATGATGTATCTGAAAGATCGCAAAATTCCCGATCTGCTGCTGACCTTATTTAGTTTCGCCTTAATCGTTTTTCTACTGCACCGTTCCGTGATCTCGGCCGCTATTGTAGCCATTGGCGTCGTGGCGGGCCTGTCGATGGTCGGCAAACTGCCCACGAGTGGTTTCCCGGTAGGTCGCACGCTGGGTACGTTTGCGATTTTACTCATTCTACTGGCTCCGGCCCTGGCCATGATGCCGGGCAATAAGGTCAATGCTTTTCTGGAAAACATCGGGGGAATTCTCGACCCTAAAGAAGATAATACCGGGAGCTGGCGCCTGGAGCAGTCGGAGTATTATTTAAGCCAGATTCCCGACAAGCCCATGCTTGGCTGGCGCTATGAAGGCTACGACCGGGGCGAAATTATGGTGAATGAAGATTTTCCCGAGAAGGGCACCATCATTCACTCGCAGTACATCGACATGCTATACAATTATGGCGCGGTCGGTCTGGCCATCAACCTGCTGATCATCCTCGGCACGTTGCTGACCCTGTATCGCCGGAACAAGACGTTCACCATCGAGCAGACCGTACTGTTCGGCTTCATCGTCAGTGGTCTGGTCTATGGTGTTTCGTATCAGTTACCCGTGTTTTTCTGGGGGTTTGTTGGCCTGGCTATGCACTATGCCCTCAAACGCCCGGACGAAGACGACACCGATGAGTATATAACAGTGGACATCACCGAGTCATCGGACACGTCCCTACAGCCTTTCGTATCGACTAAAACTCAGGAAGTTCTATGATTAGTATCGTTATCCCTGTCCACAACCGCTTAGAGTTTACCCGGCAATGCCTGGCGTGTCTGTCCGTTCAAACCTATCGAAACTTTCAAATTATCGTGGTCGACGATGGGTCGACCGACGGCACCGATCTCATGATCAGCCAGGAATTTCCGGAGGTCGTTGTCCTGAAAGGCGATGGCAATCTGTGGTGGACAGAAGCCACCAACTGGGGCATCCGTTACGCACAGAAACAGCAGGATAAACGGCAGGAAAATTTCGTATTGACCCTCAACGACGACACCCGTGTAGCCCCCGATTACCTGCAAACCATGGTGGATGGCTATCGCAAACACAAGCCCTGCCTGATCGGCTCGGTTAGTGTCGATAGCGATAATCCCGAAAAGCTGGAATATGCCGGAGCGGCCTTTGAACTGTATACGGCTGGCGGACGACATCTGTCGGAGGATTACCACAATAGCTACCGGGAGCTGTCGTCGCGCACCTCGTACGTGGAGTCGCACTCGCTGCCCGGCCGGGGAACGCTGATTCCGATGGAGGTATTTGACAAAATCGGGCTGTTCGATTCGAAGAAATATATCCACTACATGTCAGACATCGAGTTTTCGGTACGGGCACGGAAGGCGGGCTATCGACTCATTGTCAATGTGCCCAGCGTGGTTTATGAGTTTGTGAAGGCAACGGGCATTCAGGTTGAGCGTAAAATAACGCTGAAGGAGTTTATCGACGGCTTTACCTCGATCAAATCGCCGACCAACCTGCGCGTTCGCTACAACTTCGCCATTGACCACTCCAAGACCAAAGCGCTTTACTTCTGTTTCGACGTCGGTCGGATTTGTACGGGTTTCCTGCTGCGTAAAGTTCGGATTATGAAATCGCTATAAGGCTATGAAAAAAGTGCTTCTATCTGCCTACGCCTGCCTGCCCAACCACGGCTCCGAAGAGGGGACGGGCTGGACGTATGCCACCACATTGAGCCTGAATGAACTGGAAGTGCATTGCCTGACGAAAAAAGACGGGGAAGTTGCGATCGATTCGATTCTGGATAGCGGCCTGTTTCCGAACCTGATGGTGCACTATGTGCGGCTGCCTGCCTGGGTCGATAAATTCTGCGATTCTAACCTGATCGGGATGTATTTCCATTATATCTACTGGCAGTGGAGCGCCATGAAACTGGCCCGGCAACTGGATCAGAAGCACAATTTCGATATCGTGCACCATGTTACCTACGGCAGTATTCAGCTAGGTAGCTTTCTGTACAAACTTCGTAAGCCGTTCATTTTCGGGCCGGTAGGTGGCGGGCAGCGAGCGCCCAAAAACATGAAACGGTATTTTGGCACCTACTGGACCCGGGAGTGGCTGCGCGACTGGGTCGGCACGTTGCTTCAATATACCAACCCCGGCTTTTTCAAATCCGTGCAAACAGCCGACCGGTTGGTTGTCACGAATCTGGACACCTACGCGCTGGCCCGAAAATTACGGCCAAACTTACCCATCGACCGCATATGGGATGCAGGGCTGAATTCGACGTTTTTGCCAGAGCAACCCATTGAACATTACCCCGACAGTACGCTGAAATTGCTGTGGACTGGCCGCCTGCTACCCCGCAAAGCCCTCGAACTAACCATTCAGGCCCTGGGGCAAGTCGACCCGGCCATTCCCGTCATGCTGACCATTGTAGGCGGAAAAGGCGAAATGGCCGGATTCGTTCCGCAGTACATTGAGCAATATGGCGTCAGTAACCGGGTGAACTGGGTTGGGCATGTGACCTTTCAGGAAGTCAAGAATTACTACGAGCAGTCGGATGTATTTTTCTTCACGAGCCTGCGCGACTCCTGCCCGCACCAGTTGCTGGAAGCCATGGCTTACTCGCTTCCGGTGGTCACGCTGGACTTACACGGGCAGGCCGAACTGGTCAACGACAACACCGGCTTACGCGTACCGGTAACCAACGAGGAGCAGGTCGTTTCGGATCTGGCACGAGCCATCGAATGGATGTACACGCATCCTACAGAACGGCTGGCAATGGGACAGGCAGGCTATTCATTTGCCCAGTCGCAGTTGTGGGAAACA
This sequence comes from Spirosoma humi, assembly GCF_054776575.1. Classification (NCBI taxonomy): domain Bacteria; kingdom Pseudomonadati; phylum Bacteroidota; class Cytophagia; order Cytophagales; family Cytophagaceae; genus Spirosoma; species Spirosoma humi. The sequence continues at coordinate 1,526,585 of NZ_BAAHBR010000008.1, read as the reverse complement.
AAAATCAGAACGTTCATCGACGAATTGTATCCGGCTGTGTTAGCGAAGCCGGTTGCCTGCTCGCCTGCTTACAGACGAGGGTAACGAAATACGCTACGCATTATTTACTCAACGATTCATAGGTGTAAAAACTTCTCAACATGATTACCCTAGATCAATTATCATCCTTAGGGATTGGAACGAGTCGGGCTGCATCGCTGGGAAGTCGGCTTTCTCCAGACTTTTTTGCCGGGTTACTCCGTCTAGCCTCCGAGCAAGGCGTCAACCTGATCGACACGGCCGATTTTTATGGGTCGGGCGACTCCGAACGGCTGATTGCCAAAACCTTAAAAGCGACCGACCTTCCTTATTTTGTCGTTACCAAGGCTGGTCTTCCCTGCGTGCATACACCCGGCTGGCTCTCGCCCCTCAACCAGATCGGCAAGAAAATAAAGCAACGGGCGGGTGCCCGAAACAACTACACGGCCGCTTACCTGATCGAGAGTGTGCAGAAAAGCAACAAACGGCTTCGGGTCGAAGCCGCCGATGCCTTATTGCTGCACGAACCCAGTTGGACCGATCTGGCCGATGCCGACTCCTGGGATGGGCTGGCCAAAATAAGGCAGCAGGGCCTGGCCCGCTATACGGGTGTTTCCTCCAATGACTACCGGGTGGTGGAAGAAGGTATTCGCAGTGGGCAGGTTCAGCTCGTGCAAACCGCAACGGCCTGGCAGGCCGACGGTAATTACTCGATTCCGGACCTGTGCCGGAAACATAATATTCCGGTAATTGGCAATCAGGCATTGCGCCCCTACAAATCGCTCCTGGAAAAATACACACAACACGCGGCTACGATTCATCAGCTGGATGGGCTGGCCAATATGTCATTGCCGCAATTTTTACTTGCCTCCCTACTGGCGGATAAGAAAGCGGATACGGTGCTGTTCGGCACCAGCGATCTAACCCATCTGGCGCACAATACGGCGTCGCTCCGTTACGTGGCGGCTCTACCACCCTCCTTGTCGAGATTAAACCAACTCCTGTCATGATCGTTACCAAAAACACGTTCCAGCCAGGGCAAACACTCGACGCCGACATTTGCATTATTGGCAGTGGCCCGGCGGCTATCTCCATGGCCCTCAGCCTGGACGGCTCGCCACTCTCCGTCATCCTGCTGACGGGCGGCAGCTGGACCGAAACCATTACCAATCAGGACTTATACCGGGGAGGTGTCTTCCCGGTGGGTTCGCACGAGCCGCTGGAAGAAAACCGCCGTCGCCAGTTTGGCGGCACCTCGTCGGCCTGGGGTGGGCGCTGCATTCCCTTCGAACCCATTGATTTTAAAACCCGCCCCTGGGTGCCCGAAGGCAAATGGCCCATCACGTTTGATGACCTTCTGCCCTATTACCACAAAGCGGCCGACCTGTGCCAGATTGGCCGCTATGAATTTGATGCCCAAAAAGCGTTTCCCGATAGTCGGCGGGAAATCCTGGAAGGTCTGGATTCCGAGGAGTTGATTTCTTATCCGCTGGAGCGCTGGAGTCCTCCGGTACATTTTGGGAAAGTCTATCAGGAAAGGCTGGAGAACAGTAAAAACATCCAGGTGTTGATGGATGCCCACGTGCTGTCGCTGCAAACGAAGGATAGCCTGAGCCGGGTTAGCCATGTCGAGGTATCCATGAATGGCTCCCGGCTATCCGTTCAGGCCCGCCGGTTTGTGCTGGCCACGGGTGGCATCGAAAATGCCCGCTTGTTATTACACTCCACAAACGACCGGTTCCCTACTGGCCTTGGCAATCAGAACGACAATGTAGGCCGGTATTACATGGTTCACCTCAGTGGCGTTTTCGCCGAGGTGAAACTTCGGGATAAACGAAAGCTCATGGCCGACTTTGAGCAGGATGCCGGGGGCGTTTACTGCCGCCGACGCTGGTGGTTTCCTGAGCCCGTTCAGGAAACGAACCAACTTCTGAACAGTATTTTCTTTCTTTATCACGCCAACACCACGAATGGCCACCGGGATGTTTTGTTCTCGTCCCGGTTCGTTGCCAAGTCGATGTTGTCGATACTGAGTCAGAAGTCCGTAAACCGATCGGTCACTAAAGCCCGGCAACTGATGCCTTCCCTCCGGGAGCATTCGGTCAACATTGCCAAAAACGGCTTGCTCGAAGTTCCTGATCTGATCCGGCTTGGTCTGAAACGAATGGCTAAACGTCGCTTGCCTTTCCTGCTCCCATCCAAACGAAACGACTACTGGGGATTGTATTTCCAGACGGAACAGGCGCCGAACCGGGAGAGCCGGGTTTCCCTGTCCGATTCGCAGACCGATACGTTCGGCGTTCCCCGGGCGGAGGTCAGACTCGCCTTTCTGGATGCCGATATCGACTCCATTGTGAAAGCGCATAACCTCTTTGTGAATACGTTTACCAGCAAGGATCTGGGTGAGATACGGTATAGCGAAACGGGCCTCCGCGCCTACCTGCAGGAACGCTTCAAGGCTTTCAACTCGTCATCGCACCACATCGGAACCACCCGCATGTCGGACGATCCTAAAACCGGGGTCGTCGATAAAGACGCCAAAGTGTATGGTCTTGACAATCTGTATGTAGCGGGTTCTTCGGTCTTTCCGACCGGTGGACACGCCAATCCGACCCTGACCATTGTTGCTCACGCGCTGTTACTGGCCGACCATTTAAAGCATAAGCCCCTATCTGAATGACGCAACCCGTCCCCAGTGTTCAGCCGGTTACCGGCCGGCATTCCGGGTGAAATTGACGTATCTTCCTCTTCCCGCTCTCGTTATGAAAAAAGTATTGGTTTCCGCTTATGCCTGTATTCCGGATCTCGGATCCGAAGAAGGGAATGGGTGGTTTTATTCATCCTTAATCAGCCAGCAGGGCTACCAGGTCGTCTGCCTGACCCGTGACGTTGGCAAACGCCAGATTGAACAGAAACTAGCCGATTACCACTATCCGAATCTGACATTTGCGTACGTCACCTTACCGAGTTGGATCGACAAACCCTATTCGTTTGGCCTGTTGGGCATGTATTTCCATTACATTCTGTGGCAGTGGGCGGCCATGCGGCTTGCCCGGAAACTGCACAAGGAAAACCGGTTCGATTTGGTGCACCACGTTAGTTATACGAGCCTTCAACTGGGAAGTTTTATGTATAAACTCAGGATCCCGTTCATATACGGACCCGTAGGTGGCGGGCAGGAAGCGCCCTATTCCCTGCGCCATTATTTTAAAGATAACTGGGTGAAAGAACGGATGAGATCGCGGGTTAGTGCGCTTATGCTCCGCTTCAACCCCGGCTGTTACCAATCGGTCCGGCACGCCGATTACGTACTGGCCTGGAATGAGGATACCCGGCAGATGATTCATTCATTGGGCCGCACCAAGCAGGTTGAGAAGGAGTTCGGGGGCGTGGGCAAGCACTTCATTCCGTCGGAACCCACTCATCGGCCAGCCCACAATTCGCTGGAACTGGTCTGGGTCGGCCGTCTGATGCCGCGAAAGGCGCTTGAACTTTCGCTGCACGGCTTCAGCAAAGTAGACGCACAACTACCCATTCGATTAACAATTGTTGGCGATGGCGAAATGGGGCGGTATGTACCCGAATACATCGCCAAATACAAACTGGAAAACCGGGTAAACTGGGTCGGTAAAGTAAGCTACGAGCAAGTGAAGGACTACTACCGAAAAGCGGATGTTTTTCTGTTCACCAGCCTGCGCGATACGGGGCCCGCTCAATTAATGGAAGCCATGGGCTATTCGCTCCCCGTGGTCACCCTCGATTTACACGGGCAAGCCGAGCTAGTGAATGACAGCACGGGTATTCGGGTGCCCGTGACCGACCCTGAATCCGTTGCCTTTAACCTGGCAAAAGCCATTACATGGATGTACCACAACGAAGCCAAACGAATGGAGATGGGCCTGAACGCCTTCCGGTTCGCGCAGCAGCAGAGGTGGGAATTGAAGATCAATCACATCATCCAGAAATATTACAATCCGCTTCTTGAGCAGGGCGTCGGTCTGGCGTTTGCCATGAGCAATTTTATTGACTAACAGCAGCAGGTTGTATTTATCAACCCAACTAAACGAAATCGCCCAATGTATATCAGCATTTTAGGCTCCATTGCAACCGACGATCTGTTGACCGAAAGCGCCCGGCAGCAACTGGGCACTTACCCTAAAGGGCAGGCTGGCGCGCCACTGATCAGCAATCTCATCAAGGAGTATCTCGTGCGCGGGCACAAGGTACTGGCCGTCACTCAGGATGATAGACTGCCCGACGACGAGCCCCCCTTCGTGTATGAAGATCAGCAACTGACGTACGTCATTGTGCCCAGACGAAAACATACCTTTCGGCCCAACGGCAAGCGCCCCGGTCGGACGGCCGATTTTTTCAGTTTCGAACGGGCTCAGTTGCTGGCCGTTCTGCGGCACTACAAACCGGAGGTTGTGCATGCCCACTGGACGTACGAGTATGCGCTGGCGGCCCTGTCGTACACCCCCGACGCGGTCATTACGGTTCATGACAATGCCCGCATCATCTTTAATTACGTCCGTACCCTCAACCGCTTTTTCCACCTGCTGCTGGCCCGTTATGTTTTCCGGAAGGGTCAGCGGTTTACGGCGGTGTCACCCTACATGGCAGCAACGGTACAAAAGTGGACGGCGAACCCGGTTACGGTAGTTCCCAATCCTGTGCCGATGCCTGCCAGGCCAAGCACGCGATCTATCCCTGAAACACCGATTATCAGTATGGTGGTAAACGGATGGGACGACCGGAAGAACAGCAAAAATGCCCTGCTGGCGTTCAAAGGAATTCAGCAGGTGCATCGAAATGCCGTGCTCTGGGCGTTTGGAACGGCCTTCGAGCCCGGCGCTGAAGCCGACGCCTTTTGCCGGGAACATCAGATTCCTAACGTAATCCTTCATGGCCTGACTCCTTATGTCGAGGTACTGGAAAAAGTATCTCAAAGCTCGCTGCTGCTGCATGCATCCCTCGAAGAATCATTCGGCATGGTACTCGCCGAAGCCATGAGTTATGGCGTGCCGGTGGTGGCCGGAAACGATAGTGGGGCCGTTGCCTGGGTTGTGGAAGATGGTGGCTTACTGGTCGACGTGACAAAAGTGGAGGAGATGGTCGGTGCCGTCGATACCCTCCTGTCGGACAGGGCACTGTACGAACAATGTGCAGCCAATGCCATTCAGGTCGTAAAAACACGATTTCCCGTCGAGCGTATCGCCGATCAGTTTATCGCCCTTTATCCGGCTTCTCAAACCAGCCCGGAAACAGCCGAACGTGCCCAGCCAGTCCATAGCCAGTTAAGTCTCGATTCTGCCTACAAAAGCTAGGGTTTTGGGTATAAATTCTCCGCGACGCGTATGAACCAGCAAAAGAAAGAAACTCGAATACTAGGTGTCGCCTTGCTACTGGTCGTCTCCGTCAGCCTGATTACCTCGTTATTTTTCAAAGAAAAATGGCTGTGGATGGATGAAGTGTTGAGTTATTTATTGATTTCTGACCCATCGATTGTTCACATGAATGATGCGCTGGTCAGCAGCATGGATCAGAACCCGCCCATTTTTCCGAACGTCTACTGGCTTATCGGCCATCTGGTAAACGATCACCCCCAGTTTCTCAGAGCAGTAACCGTTGTTACGTTCGCCGTTACGGTGGTGTTGCTCTACCGGTACACGACAAAGCTGATTGGCAACCCCGTTCTGAACGTTGTCCTGATCACGGCGATTATCGCCTTCACGTACCTGAACCTGAGCCTGTCGACGCAGATACGCGGCTATGCGCTCTTTCTGCTCGTCAGTCTGGGCTATTTTGTCATCATGCACCGGCTTATGGCATCGCCTAGCCGGACTAGTTTGCTGGTGGCTTTCGGCTTGCTGGCTTTGCTTCTGGTTTTCAGCCACAGCTTTGGCTTGTTTTACGCGGCTGCTTCGGGGGCGTTTTTTGCGGGACTGTTTCTGCTGTCCAGCGACCGGCGTTATTTACTGGTTCTGGCCGTTCACGCGCTGGTTCTGGTCATCTGGCTTTTGGTATGGTACCCGAATTTCGTTATACAGACCCAGGCAGGCAAACCGCATTCGTGGATTCCCCTGCCAACGTTTTGGTCTTTTTTCACGATTGTTGGCGAACTGGCACCAAGCCTGTCATCGACGCTGGAACGCAAGCCGGTCTTCCAGTTTTTACCGATTCTCCGGTTTTTACTACTGGTTGGGTTGTGGACATACATTGCCCTCCCGCGTCTGAGGAGCACTAAATTCAGGGACCTTCTCCGCGATAAAGCCTTTACATTTTACCTGCTTTCGGGTTTCATGTACCTGATTCCTATTGCAATTTCGCTCGTCGTTTCGCTCAGCTTCAGGTCTGTATTTATCAGTCGGTATTTGTGGCCGGGTCATTTGCTGGTCATTTACCAATTGGTGTATGCCTTCTATTTTTTTCGCAGCCGCTGGAACGTCCTTCCGGGCAGGCTGGCGCTGGTCACCAAATTAGTACCCTTGTACATGCTGCTGCTGGCTGGTTTTATCTTTTATCAGAACCGCAAAGTGACGGCTTTCCCCAGTGGCGTGCTGTCTTATTTGCCTCAACTGGATAAACGATACCCCGTCTTTGTCGAAACCGCCGATTACTTTCTGCCCATCTGGTTCCACAACAAAACGACCCCAGTACGGTACCTGCTGGATTGGGAAACCGCACTGAACGAGAACAACATATTGCAGGCAACAGTAGCGCACAAGGTGTTGAAATCAGTACGGGAAAAATACCACGTGAACGACATCATGACGAAGCAGGAGTTCAACCCGACCAACGTCCCTCACTTCTATGTTGTCGATGAAAGCAGCAATTATCAGATCGAAGAGTTTATCAAGACCGGTAAAGTGCAGATCATCCGCGAGTTACCAATTGACATTGCAGGGCACCGTCTTTTAGAATGTAAGTTCCGTTCCTGACCGGTGCTCACTTTTCAGTAAGTGTTTTTAACTAAATAACAACGTACTATGAAACAAGTAAAACGAGTCTCAACCAGCCTGCTTCTCCTGGTTGCCCTGATGGGAATTATTATTTCCTGTAAGAAGGCAACGACCGACGATCCGCTACCCCAGCCCGCCACAACGACCATAACTGCCATCAGTCCGGCTACGGCGCCGGTGGGCAGCACAGTTGTCATTACGGGTACGAATTTCAGTACAGATCCAACCAGCAACACGGTTTCCATCGGGGGTGTAACGGCTACCGTCGTATCGGCCTCATCGACACAGTTGGTTGTCGTTGTACCAGCGGGCGCAGCGAGCGGTCCGGTCTCCGTAACGGCCAGCGGGCAGACGGCCCAGAGCCAGGCGACGTTCACGGTTGCCATTCCGGCCGCTAAACCCGTGAAAGAAGTGCAGGGAACGCTTTTTGCCAACCTAACCTGGACTAAAGACACGGTCTACCAGCTTCGGGGAACGGTCTATATTCCGGAAAATTTTACGCTGACCATTGGGCCGGGAACGGTTATCAAGGGTTCAGGCCCCGAGCTGGACCCCAAAGGTACCAATTATGCGGGTGCTCTTGTCGTTGAGCGTCGCGGGGCCATCAGAGCACTGGGTACGGCTACTGCCCCCATTGTATTTACGTCGGCAAAAGCGGCTGGCCAACGTGCACCGGGCGACTGGGGCGGCTTGGTGCTGATCGGTAAATCGCCAGTAAATCAGTCGAGAACGGCTCCCTATCCCAACGGTATCCGGAATACGGTGGACGCGTACGGTGAACCCTTCGACAACTCCGGCACTCTGCAATACGTTCGCATCGAGTACGCGGGAGCGGTTCAACCGACTACCCCGGCAACCCGGCTGGCTGGCCTAACACTTATTGGCGTTGGCACGGGTACGGTTATCGACCACGTTCAGGTTTCGTATAGTGGCAGCGATGCGTTCTCGTGGTTTGGCGGCACAGCCAGAGCTAAAAACCTGTTCGCCTATCGCAATACCGACGACGACTGGAGTATTGACTGGGGTTTTGTCGGTAACGTCCAATTCGGTGTATCGCTGCGCGATCCGGCCGTAGGCACCTCGGCGGGTTCCAACGGATTTGAAGCCGAAAGCTACCAGGCTACGGAGGCCGGTGATGTTACGCCGGTCGTTGCCATCAACGGCTATACGCAAACGGCGCCAACATTTGCCAACATCAGCAACTTTGCGTTTAACACGACACCAACGACAGGGTTCTACCAGGCTGGCATGTATCTGCAGCGCAATACAGCGATCACGATTTACAACTCCTTATTTTACGGTTATCCGGAAGGGTTGCACCTTGCCGGGTCGACAGTGGGCGCAACGGCAAACCTGACCAGCGGTACGCTGGACCTGAAAGGTATTGTCCTGGCCAACGTGCTGACACCCGTAGTTGGTGCGGGAGCGGTCACGACCGATCAGGCCACAGCCTACTTTACCGCCAGTGGGCGATCCAATCAGATTATCCAAACATCGGATTTGGCATCGCTGTTGCTGCCGGGTGAAAACTTCAGTTTGAGCGCCCCCAATTTCTTACCACAAACGGGCTCTCCCCTGCTAATGGGCGCAGTGACGGGTGGTAAGTTAGCGGATACGTTCTTTACGCAAGTAACATACCGAGGAGCTTTTGGTACGGATAACTGGACTACTGGATGGACAAGTTTCAACCCTCAGGCCAAGGATTATGACCGCTAGCTCACTAAATAATACGTTATAAACCCAGGGTTGTTGTCTCTTGATGTGACAGGCGGAATGAACACACAGTTAGTTGGTACCTTGTGTTCATTCCGCACCCAGGGCTCTGCATAAAGTGATTGTTACGAATGGCTCATAGACAACACGACTTCATGATCGACAAGAGCTATAGAATAGATATTTATACTAAAGACACCTAAATAAAAGCGAGTGCGTATCTCAACGTATTGTTATTATGAGCGTTATTAAACCTGCCTTACAATATCCGGAACTTATAACCCATTTATCGGGGGCCAACAATTACTGCTGGCTCCATTTTCGGAATGGTGAAAAAAAATTACTGGCGAAACCAATCAGTTACCTGGAGTGTGAATTACCCGGATTTATTCGGGCTCATAAAACGGTCCTTATTAACCCGGAGTATGTAAAAAGTTTACATCAACCACCCCGCCAGAAAATGGCCGGTGAAATTCAGTTAAATAATGGACTTTCCTTTCCGGTCAGTCGCCGACGCTGGAATCAGGTAGTCGATGCGCTGGCGTATCGAATCGCACCCATTTCCAGCAAAGGCGCTGTAGAACAGCCAGGCATCGATGTTCCGACCAAAGTCTCGAGTCCGGACGTGGCAATACCGGAAAAATCTATTTTGCTTGTTACCGATGACGAAGCCAGTGCATTGCTGGTGGGGCAGATGATCGAGAAGAAGTGGCTCAGCTACCGGTTTCATAGTACCAATCAGGCCAACCATTTACCCGATTTATTATCGGGGGTTACCGAAGAGGAATACCCGGCCCTGTTGATCCTGGACGCTCGCACCACAACGTTGGAACGGTTGCATACCCTGCAAAAGCTCAAACAGCATCCTCAACTATGCCGGTTACCCATTATCCTGCTGGTTTCTCCCACCGACAGCTTAGTAACGGACGGGTATCGACGGCAGGCCAATTCAGTTATTTCGCTACAGGATGGGTACATTAGCTTCGCCCAAACCATCGAGCGAGTTTGCCAATTCTGGCTATTAACGGCGGCTTTGCCAGGTGCAACGAAAATGGCGGCCGTCAGCGAAGTAAAATAAGTTTGTCTTTGCCAGAGGGTGGCTTACCCCTTCAGGGTTTGCAGAAGCGCTAACCTGTAAAAGCGTACTAGCCAACTGCGTTAAAAGACCACCCCTGGCAAAGCCCACCTTAAATCGAAAACAGCAAGGGCGGAAGCGTAACGGTTTCCCACCAGTACGTACGAAGCTCTTTGAAATAAGCCAGCCAGCCCGAGAAATCTTTCGGCTTCACGATGTAGGAGGAACTACCGAACTGGTAAGAATCGGCAATATCCGTAGAATCGTTCGATGCGCTCAGGATAATGATAGGGATTTGATTACAACGAGAGGGCATGCTTTTGATCTGTCGAAGCAGCGCCCAGCCATCGGCCCGATCAGGTAAGTATAAATCCAGCAGGATCAATTTGGGAGCTTCCCACTCCTGCCAATGCCACTCATCGAACATTGCCAACGCTTGTTGCGTAGTGGTTGCCAATACCGGCGTGACTTCGGCAAGACATTGCTCCATAGCCTTTTTCATAATCAGCCAGTGATCCAGGTTGTCTTCTACAATGAGTAGTTTAGCTTGGTTAAAATTAGTTTTGATTGTATCCAGCGATTGTGAAACGGGCATGAGAAGGGTATTAAATAGCTTGGTCACAAGTTACTCAATACCCTTCATTTAACACTTAGCGGCAATCAAAAAATAAAATGGATATTTCGGGGCTAACATATTTAACCACACGTATGTAGAGAGCGCCTGCACGTGCTTCTCACAAAAGCATCATTCGAAGTCGGTTATTCGGTTACCAAGACCACATTGACTGATCTGGTTATCGACAACTCAGTTTTTCATGAAAAGGTCACGCATCGGAGGTTTTCTAAATGCGCTTTGCCAGGTTATCGGTCGTCTATTTTTTTGCAGAAAGCAAAATAAGTACGTTACTTATTTCTTAAAACTTGTGCCCTTCCCAGGCAGTCAATTCATCGTTCATTAAAAAGCTTAACGTTTACATGTACTAGCAGGGCCGTTTCCTCATTATCTAAGGAGTTCGAACCTATTAAAAAGGGGATTAAATTTTGATTAATGTATCAATCAACTTGATAAAACAAACGTGATCGTTTTTGAGGATGCATCAATAGCTCTTTCCTGAATTATCAAGCCCAGATCCTCGTCAGAGAGTCGGTCACCATATTGGGGTAGGTAACCAAAGGCTTCATAAAATTTTTCGACGTTGTAAAAACATACGGTCAGCTTGAGTATCCAATCATCTATAACCGACTGATTTTCATACCAGTCGTCCACATGTGACAGTTTTTTTATTAAATGAAGCTGCTTTTCTGATAATGTGAATTGTACTCGCCAATCGTTAACAATCCATTGTTCATGTTCGATAGCGTCAATCAAGGTTCGCATAATGTCCTTCTCAATAACACACAATAATTTACTAATCGGGGTAAAGTAAACTATTGTTTTGCGCTTTTCACAAGAATCGTATATTGTTAATTATCGTCATATTGACTCTACTCCATTAAAAAGATGTGCTTCTAATTCGCGTTCAGAACGGGCTTCCCACTAAGTACACTATATTGGCAGATTAAAATATAAATTTGACTATTTTCCAAAGGTAACATTTGTTCGATTAGACTACTGTTTTGCTAAGCCTACCGGTATTCAGCTATTGGCCAAGCTTCCTCCAAACGATGAAAATGTCAGCGACAAGTAGGTAATCGCTTACTGAGTAGGATAACGTGATTGCTACGAGCCTATCACCGGGTAGCTCGAATTGTACATAGCTGCAATCAATTATTGACAAGTATAAATCGGTACTAAGGCTTTTCCCGTATATCTAATTAATTGAAGAGAAGTGATTTTTTAATACATGGCCATGCGTAAAATCGGACTAATAATCTGATTTACTAAAATAAGTTTTCGTCGTGCTGTAAAGACATTTCCAGCCGATTACACACAACAAATCACTTCCATATAGTATTGATTTTCAATAATTTATGCTTCTAAATACTCATTATCTGATACATTATCCGATTGAATTTACTACCACATCTACTACTGACGGCTTATGCATTTTGCAGCGCTTGTAATGTATACAATGAATTGATGAGTATACTAAAAGAATGTCACGTGTGAAAATAAATACGTACGATAAGTATATGACAGATAGGATAGAAAATCAGTCAAATGACGTGGGTGGCTGCTTAGTTTGTCAGTATATTTGGTATAAGTAAGTTTTTAAGCAATTATTTCAGCCTATATGACAAAGTTACCTACTACGAAACGTCGAAAATTACCCAGGATTCCGATTCTAGTCGTTGAGGATAACGCCGATCAATGGCTGATTATCCGCTCTGCTCTGGCTCAGTGCTTTCCAGAAGTAGAGCCCTTGTGGATGAATAACAAAGTACAAGTAATCCATCATTTAGAAAACTGCTTATTGACGGAAAAGCAGTTACCCCATTTGGTGTTGAGTGATTTATATTTACCCCGTAGAGAGGATGGTTTTTCGCTATTGGAAGCAATAAAAGGCCATTCTGTTTTCCGACAATTGCCAATCGTTATTCTGAGTAATTCTGAAGACAGCACTGATATTGAAAAGTCATACGCACTCAGCATCGCTTCCTATATTGTCAAGCCTGTTACTTATCACCAGTGGCTCAACTGTTTTTATACATTCAGACGTTATTGGTTAGAAGCCGTCAGGCTTCCTTCCCACTCAAATTGAGGCACTTTCTTAGCTACTGTTTCTCTTACTATGGCCCTAATTCATCGTTTTACGTTGTAACGTAAAGCTTCCATCAGTTGTAAATAAAGAATCAGGCACTACGAACCAGATGAGCTAAACTGGTTCGTAGTGCCTGATTCTTTATTTAGAGGTATATCTAAAGTTTAACCAATTAAATTTTAATTTATTAAGCGGTTGACAATTTATTAATATATGAATAATAAATAGAATATCTTCTTACATTTATTCATCAGTCCAAAATTAAACAAACAGGTTCATCAAGTTTATTTATTGGATAGAATCGTAAAATAAAAAGGACCATATGGATAGTCCATATCGCTTATTATTAATTTAAAAATTATGGATTCGCACCATATCAACTGAATAGGATACACTTATCTATCTTATTCAGACAGCTAATAATATGTATTCAAGGTTATACAAAAAGCTAACTCACTGTTTAAGTATACTCGTAATTGCTATTCCCTTCTCCGGTAGTTTAGCTCAATCGACTTACTATGTAGCCAACACAGGCAACGATGCTAACGATGGTCGTTCTGTTACGTCTCCTCTTAAAAGCTTGAGCCGCGTTAATCAATTAAGTTTACAAGCGGGGGACTCGCTCCTGTTCCGCCGGGGCGATACGTTCAGTGGAACGTTAGTGATCAGAAAGTCAGGGACATCCGAAAAACCACTCTTTGTTGGCGCCTATGGGCAGGGAGCCAAGCCGAGGCTCACAGGAGCCGTTCCAGTAAAAAACTGGGTCAATGTGGGCAACAACCGGTGGCAGGCAGCCTGCTCCACTTGCGGAGATGGGGTAACGGGCGTATACCGAAACGGACTACCGCTCCCGTTAGGCCGCTATCCTAATCCGGACGCGCCAAATCGCGGTTACCTCACGGTACAGAGCCATACAGGAGCCACTCAATTGACTAGTCAGCAAGCCCTGACAACGAACTGGACCGGGGCAGAAGTCGTGCTTTTCCCAACTTACTGGATTATCGACCGGGCCACCATAACGAAGCAAACGAACAACACGCTTACCTTAAATAACTCGTCGACGTATGGCCTTACCGACAACTGGGGCTTTCTGATTCAGAACCACCCGGCCACGCTCGATCAACCCGGCGAGTGGTACTATAACCCTGCTAATCAGACGGTACTGCTCTACGCAAACAGCGGTAACCCCAATACGGAGACAATTACGGCAACCGCCTTTGACCGGGCTATCGATATCAGCAACTCGGTTTTTATAACCATTAAAGGCCTGAACATTTCGGAAGCAAAACATGAAAACTTATACGCTAACACGGTATCAAACCTAGTTCTGATAGACAATGATTTTAGTAGAGCGGGCGAAAATGGACTGGTTTTCAGCGGATCCGGCACGAATATTCTTGTTGAGAAAAACTCGATTTCTCACATCAACAACAATGGCGTTTATATAGCTGATTACCAGAAGTTTACCTTTCGAAATAATACTATTCGGGACGTTGGTGTTCTGCCCAATCGCGGCAAAAGTGGCGATGGCCAGTTTACTGGTTTTCAGTCCTTTGCCACTCAAAATACACTTATCGAAAATAATGTAATCGATAGCGTTGGCTATATCGGTCTGTCGGTCTCCAGCAACAGCATAATCCGGCAAAATCTGATTAGTAATTTCTGCATGGCGAAGAGCGATGGTGGAGGCATTTATCTCTGGAATGGCGCCCAGTTACCGCTGCAGAACATTCAGATTCAGTCGAATATTATCCAGAAAGGGGTCGGTACCTTTGGCCCTCTATCCGCCACAGAATACACGGGGGCACACGGGGTATTTCTGGACGACTGTGTTAAATCCGTTACCATGACCGACAATACCATCACTGATTGTCATGGTCTGGGCATTTACCTGCACGCGGTCAATCATGTAAAGCTGATTCGGAATACCTCCTTTAACAATACGGTCGGCCAGCTTATCCTGTACAATTACGACGCGCCCTGCCTGCCTCGTGATAACGTCCTGAACCAAAATATACTGGTTGCCAAAACCGCTACTCAGTCGGTCGTAGGCTACATATCGGGTGCAAACGATTTGAGCCGTTTTGGCCAGATGACGCAAAACTATTATGCCCGGCCGTTCAATGACGTCTTCACCATACGATCGGTTTACAATCGGACGGTTGTCAACGATTTAAGTCTGGCGCAATGGCAGGCTCAATTTGGTCAGGACGGGATGTCTAAAAGTAGTCCCATAACCTATAAGGATTACCGCATTAAGAGTTTGAAAAGCGCCAACTTACTGGCCAATTCGTTTGCGTCAACGAATGAAGGCTGGACAACATGGAGCCCTTACAACAACGGACAGGCTAGCTGGACTAATGCCGGACTTCTCGATGGGGGCAGCCTGCAACTGGGTTTTTCGACGGCCTCCGGTCATGCGGACTCGTATGTCCTGGCCTACAAGAATATTCAGACCATTGCCAAGTCGAAAACGTATCTGCTTCGGTTCGAGGCCCGTGCATTGGCCCTGAAAAAAATCGTTGTTTTTATTCGCCAGCAGAACAGCCCTTATCAGGACCTGAGCCGCCGGTATGAGTTGCTGGTTGAACCAACCAAGAAAAGCTACGAGCTGGCGCTAACCGCGCTTGCCAACGAAACAAATGCGTTGCTAACCGTTCAATTACAGGAAGACAATCAGTCTGTTTGGCTGGATAATGTTTCGCTGCAGGAAACGACCATTGAGTCAGTGAACCCCAGTGAGTGGATCAAACTTGTTTATAACCCGACCTTAAACGATAGTCTGATCGTGCTGAGCAGCCCCTACCGGGATGTCAAAAATCGGTACTATGCCCGCCAGATTCTACTGAAGCCTTTTTCATCGGCTGTTCTGTTACGGGACTCCCTTCCACCGGTCGATGTTAGTCTGACGCTGAAAACGGACCGCACATCGGTTAAAATAGGTGATGTGGTATCCTTCTCGCTTTCCCTGCATAATGAATCCACCGCTCATGGCAAAACACCCAGCCAGGTGCAGTGGGCCTGCCGGATACCAGCTTCTTTAACGATGGTAAACCAGCCAAATGTATCGCCCGAAGACAGTCTGTTGCGGGGAACCGTTCAGAAGCTACTCACCGATACTACCATCGTGTTTCGCATGAGGGCAACAGCCGCAGGGGATTACCGTGTAGCGGCTCAGGTAACGGCCTCAACATATGCCGATCCCGATAGTACGCCCGACTCGGGTACCGACGATGGCGAAGATGATCGAGCCGTTGTCGGGCTGCTGGTTCGGCACTTGACCGCGGCCGACACTACGGCTACAGCTATCGTTACGGCAACAGAGCCTCTGGCAGGCAGCACAAATCATGCGGTTTATCCGAACCCCACCGGCCATGAGTTTTCGTTTATTGCCGAAGCAGACATAATGTCCATTCGGCTTACAGACATGCTGGGCCGCGAATGTTTTCTTCAGGAACGAATTCGTCGGGACCAGCTGATTCAATTTGGCCAACAGCTATCCACTGGCTATTATTTGCTGTCTATCCAGTATAAAACGGGCGAACAGCGAACGGTGAAGCTACTGAAAATGGGTGGGCTGTAAGTGCGCTTCGCTACATTGATTCTAGTTAAAAATGCCGAAAGCCACTCTGAATAGAGTGGCTTTCGGCTATGAGATGAAAAGCTAAAAAATCCCTTACTTGGCTGGCTTTTTGAAAATAGCCTCATCTACTTTAGGATTGATCGTAAGCTTGGTTGTCACCATTGTCAGGGGGCCCATTTGTGGATTGGCAATTTCCATGGTGTTGGGGAATTTAATGCCTTCTACATCTTTATAGTCCGAAAAGCCCATTTCGCCCTCCTGCCCGTTCATAACCATTTTAACTTTGCTGACCAGATACGTGCTGGCATCAACGTACTCATCCACCGTTTGCCCCTCTTTTGTCGTTACTTTCAGGTGGTAAGCGTCTTTACCGTCTACCTTTTCTTTACCCACCAGATCAACTTTGTTTCCTTTTTCTTTATAGTTGACCAGCGGACCAAACGGATCAAGCTGCCCCATCTGCTGCTTAATCTGATCGGCGGGCATATCTTCGGGCTCACCCGTTCCCTGCATCATTGTCGGGCGCAGCATCCAGCCGGTTGTCCCATTGACGACCTGAATCATGGAATTGCCCATTACCGACGATTCGGAACGCATTGCTTTACCGACAACAATCGTTGTTTTGCTGGGTATCTCCATGCCCTGCACCGAAAGCGACCGCTCAGTAACCAGCGTAGATACGCCTTTCAGTTTGTCCATGCCACCCAGAGCGGCAATGTGTTTGTCAATAATTTCGTCAGCCGTTTGGGCGTAAGCGCCTGCGGAAACGAGAGCAGCCAGGGTAACGGCCAGGAGTCGGTTAGTTTTCATTCGGTAATTGGACCAGTTAGTTCGTGTAATTTTTCAGAAAAGTAATCACTTAAACAACAACTCAGTGTTTTAATCAGCATAAAGTAGGCGTACCGGTTCAGCCTTTACTAGCGGGGTGTACCGCCACCGGAAGACGTGCCACCGGCTGGAGCCTGGCCACCGCCGTCGCTCTTCACGTCATCGTTGTTGACCGATTTTGCCTTTTTACGGGGCGCATCCATCGTCATCTTCCCGATTTTATACGTAAACGTCAGGCGAATACCGCGGTTGTATAGATACACATCGTTTACCTGACTGAACTGCGCTGAATTCAGGACCGTGTGGATATTGAACCGGTTGGAGAGAAAGTTTTCGGCTGCGATCCCTACGCTTCCTTTTTTACTCTTGAAATCCTTCTTGACACCGAGCGTGTAGAACCCAAAACCGCCCTGGGTTCCCTGTAGCTGCACCTGTGAACCCTGCAGAAAGCCGAAGGCCTGAGCGCCCCATCCGTTACTAAACTGGGCCGAAGCGAATGTTCCTCCGCTCAGATTGAACCCCGTGTTGGTCAAACTTTCCGAAACGCCATCTGCGTTGGTCACTTGGCCGGTCAAGCTGGTGTAAAACACGTTCAGGAACAGGCCAACATTGATTTTCGAGGTCACGGCCACGTTGGCAAATGTGTTGGTGCCATACGTATACTGACGGCCAATGTTCTGGTAAGTCGTTACGATAGCGCCCACCAGTGTATCGGATGGCTGCCGAACCTGGGTGATGGCGTTGTTGGTCGAGCGGCCAAAGAAGGTTGCATTGATAAACGTCTTCTTGATCGTTTTACTCACGCCCAGTTCGAAATTATTGGTTAATTCGGGGCGCAGCGATGGGTTACCAATCGTGATGTTCTGCGGGTTGGCCGTGTTGAAGTTTGGGTTCAGCTGTTGCAGGCCGGGCCGCTGAATCCGGCGGTTGTAGCCTAGTTTCAGCGTTGTCCCTTTAAACGTTTTCGACGCATTGACACTGGGAACCAACACTCCATAATTGCCAATACCAAGCGTGCCATCCTGTTCCGTACTGGCATCGATAAAGGTATGCTCGTAGCGTAGCCCTCCTTTCAGGGTGTATCGCTTCTTGGTCGTATAGGTATACGAGCTATAGGCAGCGGCAATATTCTGATGATAGAGCAGCGCCCCCTGAGTTCCATTTTTTTCGGTTGTAAACTCACCCGTTGGGCCAGCCAGTAAGTAACGATAGTCACTGTTGACCTGCCGGGTAATGCCTTTCGCCCCGAACTCGATCAACTGGTTTTTCTTGATAGGGGTCTGGTAATCAGTCTGCAGCGTAAACTCTTGGTTCACGTTCTTATTCAGGTTCTGCTGACGACCGGTCAGAGCACCCGACCCGTTCAGCAGATTGGCATCGAAATTGTTAGTCAGATCGTTACGGCTGTAGAGCGTCGAAATGCTCCATTCCTGCTGAGGTTTGAACGTGTGTAGGTAATCGACATTCACATCGACCGTTCCGGAAAGGTTTTTCGTACTTACATCCCGGTTTGAGTTTGCCCCAGGCGTGCCATTCGTGAACAATTGCGTAACCAGATCCTGCTGACTGAGCATATTCCGTACGCCATACCGAACGCCGGCCGTCAGGCTCTGATTTTTAGCCAGATCATAATCGAAACCCAGGTTATACTGCCCAAACAAGCCATTGCTGGTCCCATCGCCCGACTGGCGGGTCAGGGTAGTCGCGCCGTTTACCTGACTGGTTTGATCGAGGTTGGTTTTTGTGATGGTGTTGTACATCGCACGGCCGAAACCACCGAGTGTAAACCCAGCCTTACCCTTCCGGTAACTACCATTGAGCGATAGCATCGATCCCCGGTTACCTACCCCAGAGTCAATGTTAAGGTTCAGTCCCTGCAAGCTGTTCTTTTTGGTGATGATGTTGATAATCCCCCCCGACCCTTCGGCATCATATTTGGCCGATGGGCTGGTAATCACCTCGACCGTTTTGATCTGGTCGGCCGGAATTTGCTTCAGGGCATCGGCAACGCTGCTGGCGACAATGGTACTGGGCTTGTTGTTAATGAGCACCCGAATATTGGAACTCCCCCGCAGCGAAACATTGCCATCCAGGTCCACCGTTAGCAGCGGCACTTTCCGCAGAATATCGGTGGCGTCTCCGCCCTTGGCCGTAATGTCTTTATCGGCATTATAAACCAGGCGATCCACTTTCTCTTCGATCAGGGCCGCCTGCCCGGTTACGGTTACTTCCTCAAGCGTTTTGACACCTGAGTTAAGTTTAATGACACCCATATCCAGTGTTTGCCCATTGGCCAGCACCACCTGATCGATTAGTTTATTCTGGAAACCAACGAATGAGATGAGCATTCGGTACTCACCTGCAACCAGTTTCGACAGAACGAACTTACCTTTTTCGTCGGCGACTGTACCATCGACTGTTTTTCCGGTGGCTTTATTGATGAGGGCGATACTGGCAAATTCAACCGCTTTAGCCTGCGTCGAATCAACGACGGAGCCCGTTAGTTTGGCGTTTCCTTTCGGACTTTGATCTCCGGCCGTTCCGGGCAAGGCTTTGGGTTGCGTGGTGCCCCCCATGCCCGGAAACTGGGCCCTGGCGGGTGTAAGTAAACTGGCAGCAAGTAATGTTGTAGCAATAAGTATAGCGTTCGATTTCATGGCGTTGCTTTAACTAGAACAAAGGTGTAGACAGCAGCGCGAACCCGAAATCAAAAGTGGACAAAGGGCAGAATAAACCGGATAGACATCGGTTTATTCCTGACGAATGAATTCCCAATAATGCCCTGACCGGCCGTATTGACCAGGGGTTATGGCTGTCAGCCAACGGCCTATTCAGCCATTCTCGAACAGCCAGTGGCTATTTGGTACAACGAAGCCAGTATATTCTTTACGCTCAACCACTTTTCACACCATGCCCGGGAATTGAATCGGGACGAGTCGACTTGTCATCATCCAGTTCATCAGTTTCCTGTATTACGGACTGGCCAACCCCAGCATACATACCCCGAATGATCATCAGACACGCAACGACGACGCTTAGCTACTTTCTACTTCTGGCTAGTCAATTATGGGGGTTGAGTTACGCCCAATCTCCTTTCCCGGCCAATGTCCGCCGGGTTGTTTTCATCGGCAACAGCATCACATACGCAGGCACCTACGTGGTCGATATCGATGCCTATTTCACAACACATTACCCGAAACAAGCGCCTGAATTCATTAACGTTGGCCTGCCGAGTGAAACCGTTTCCGGTTTGTCGGAAGAGGGCCATGCAGGCGGGCAATTTCCCCGACCCGACCTGCACACACGGCTCGCCAGGGTGCTGGCCCTCACGAAGCCAGATCTGGTTTTTGCTTGTTACGGCATGAATGATGGTATCTACCTGCCGTTCGACGAAAGTCGGTTTCAAAAGTTCAAGGAGGGCATCAACTGGCTCCATCAGGAAGTGGTCAAATCAGGAGCCAGCATCATTCACCTGACGCCACCCCTATTTGACGAACTAAAGGGCGGTCATCCGGGCTACGCGGCTGTGTTGGATCGTTATACCGATTGGTTATTGGCGCAAAAAACAGCCCAGGCGTGGGACGTAATCGATATTCACTATCCGATGAAACAATACCTGGATGCGCATCGAAAGGTCGATTCCGATCAGGCCATTGATGGCTTTGCCCTGGCTGAAGACGGCGTTCATCCGGGTGCCGTTGGGCATTGGATTATGGCCAGAAGCATCCTGTTGGGCCTGGGCGAAAAAGCCGTTGCCAAGGCTCCTAATCTGGCAGTCGCGATAGGACCGATACCTAACGCAGCACAACTTATTTCGCTGGTGACCGAACGTCAGACCATCCTGAAAGATGCGTGGCTAACGACCGCCGGGCACGACCGACCGGGGATGAAAACGGGCTTGCCGCTCAATGAAGCCAAAGCCAGGGCCGCCAATTTAGACGCCCAAATCAGGGCACTTAGTCGATAGTACCAATTCAAAGGGCAATACATTACATTGAGTAAATGGGTTAAGATACCGGATGACTTGATGCGCTCTTCTGGTCAAAGACATAGAATGTTCATCGAAGATGTAACCTAACCTAGTAGTTCCAATAGCCCGGCTGTTGGCGCAACGAATCTGGCCCTTTGTATAGCGATCAAACACATTGAAAATAGATTCTTCGGTGGAAACTTCTCATCTGGCCGTCAATGTTATTTATCTACACAGAAGCGCTTTGGTAACCTCCCTAAAAATCGTTAATTTAGCCCGTAGATAGCCAACGTATCTAGCGGCTGGAGAACGGATGCGCCATCTTACCACTCTTTAACCCCATACATTAATCAATGAACAAAACCGCTGGGACATTCTTTGATCCCATCAGCAAAGTAAGAATTCATCAAAACAACTATACCATCGATCAGGCCGAAGCGGCCAATCATGGTTTCGATCTGGCCGTTAAGCAGTTTCTGCGCGACTGGATTGAACAGGGTACCGTATCGACCAAAAGCCTGGATGGCGAAGGCGATATAGAAGAGTTTGTGGAGCAGGGTGCATTACGTAGCTTTTTTAAACACCGGGAAGATGCCTTCGAGCGACTGCTCGAACAAGAGCATATAGCCCGCCATTTGCTTCGACCTATCGACGAAGTTTACTTTCAGAATGATGCTTATGAGCCGCTACTGGCTCAGTTTGAGAAGCGTATCTATAACATTGCCGCCCAGCGCGAACACCTGGAGGTTCCGTTTCGCTACAGTCCGCTTAGTCGGCAGGGTACTTACGGCGACACCATTCAGCTAACCGACGCGAACGGCGAGCCACCCCGAGAAGATATCGGCGTTTATTTTGGTACCCGTCGTACCGACAGCACCGCATTGACCATTCTGGCGCATCAGCTGCGCTGGGAAGCGATGGTGCCCTCTGACTATGAACTTCCGGTTCATGTCATTACGGAAGGCTACATGGACGATTCATTACGGTCGGTTAAGGCCATGACCGAACAGTTGAACGAAGAAGGCGCTACGCAGCCGCATTGCTTCGTGATTCAGCGACGCCACGCAGCCGACGATCGCCATTTGGGAGCCGCCCTGCTGGTGATGAACCCGGCGTTGCCTTCGTTGCCCCAGCGGATCATATTTTGCGATACGCTCAATCCGGGTCAGCGACCACCCTGGTGGGATAAATTCAAACAGAAAATAGATGCCGTTTTTCCACAGCCGACCGATCAGGCACTGGCTTCGGACAGGCTTGAAGATGGTGGTGTAAAACTGCAGCGTCTGCACGATGGCGTACCGGTGCGTCACCAGGATATTGACTGCGCCTTTTATACCGCATCTATGTGCCGGGCGCTTATTCAACTGGCTAAGGCCGATGCGGAGTTGATCCTCAATGGCTCCATTGAAGCGGTCGTTAGCCAGATGACAGCCCGGATGCCTGAGTATTATGAACAGCCAAACCAACCCAAAGAGCCTGCCGAAGTACGGGAAGTTAACGTAATTCGGCGATGGAATACGGGGTGGCAGGCCTTAAAAAATATGATGCAGAACCGACTGACGGATCTGGCGGCACAACTATCGGTTTCCAGCGAGCAACCTCTGGAATTCTCCTAGTCAACCTGTAATGCACACGGGCAACCCCTATCTGGGCTGCCCGTTTTTTTTGCAAGACACTTCTACACGTATATAGATTAGCGTTCAAATCTAGTTAACTTTCTTTTGCTTCAATTATTTTTTCGTGTGCCTCTTCCAGATCATCTTTTTCAGGCTCGGGTACGTCTTCGGTAATGCGCTCCGGCTCGGATACGTACGTTAGGGAAATAAACATTGGAAAATGGTCAGACCCGCCATTGGGCAGCCGTAGGATTTTCTGCAACTGAAAATGTGTCGAGACAAAGACATGGTCCAGGGGCCAGCGCAGAAAGAAATACCAGGCATGGAACGTATTGTACAACCCACGGCCAATGCGTAGGTCCAGCAAACCACTCACGCGTTGAAATAGACGGGTCGTATGCGACCAGGCTACATCGTTCAGATCACCGGCAACGATGGTAGCGCCCCCCCTTTTTCGGGCTTCTTTGCCCACCAGCAGCAATTCGGCATCCCGCTCCGTCGATCGGTAATGCTCCGTGGGGCTGGGTGGCATGGGATGCACGCCATAAAAATTGATGATTTGCCCAGAGGGTAATTCCAGTTGAGCATACACGGACGGAATATCGTCCTGAATCAGAAAGCGTAGTTCGTGGTGACGAATCGGTAAGCGCGAATACAGCAGCATGCCATACGTATTTTCCAGCGGATGCAAAACCTGGTGGGGATAATTGGTCGCTATCGGTGCCAACGCATCCTGCCATTTCTGGTTGGTCTCCAGAAGCAGAAGCACGTCGGGTTTGTGTTTATCCACCAGATTCCGGACATGATCTGTTTGGGAGTTGTCCATCAATACGTTGGCTACCAACAATCGAATCGTGTTCGTCTCAAGGTCATCGTTGCCGGTTCGGCTCGCTACCCGAACAACCTGTTTCTTATGCAGAGGGGTAAACGGGTAAATCAACCACCCCTGGTAGCATAGTGTTGCCAACAGGCTGATAGGTACCAGGCCATAATAATTTGTGAGTGTATGATCGAATACCAACCAGCAGACAAGCCCGATGGCCGCCAGTACGGTAAGCTGCAGGTGAGGAAAGTCCCACATCCGGATCCACCAGTAATCCAGACGAATGAAATTAAGAAATGAAGCTACGGTTACAACAATGGCATAAACAAGCAGGACATACTCAACAGTGTGCATGACGGTGTTAAAAATGGCGGTTGATGATTATAACCGCAAAAGCCGAGTATCGGTTTTTCACCAAAAGATAGTCCGCTTATTGTCAATCACTTGTGAATCCAAAAGGCTGTCGTAAAGTCAATTCACACACTGTATTCTTCGGTAGCAGCACTATTTTAACTGTTAGTAGAACGATACCCGCCAAACTGAGGCCTGATTAAGATATTGAGTTATATTCGTTGAGCCAATCTCCACACCTACCTGATGCACCGTTTATACGCTACCTCCCCTGTATTCAGTCAGTTTCCACTTTTACTGGCCAACAAAAAAATTGGTATCGGGCTTTTCCTGACGCTTACCCTATTGTATGGCGTTTTCTTCATCCGTAACTTTTCTGGGCCCCTGGCCGAGACGTTGCCTGGCGATACAGATCAGTGGGAATACATGGGGTATTATTTGCTTGAGAACCTTTCCTTCACGCCCCTGCCCCACCTCAGGTTAGTCAGTGATCAAACCTTTTTCCCGTACGGAACCAATCATGCCTTTCAGGGCTGGGCACTTGAGTCGAACAGTTGGTATGCCGTGTGCTACTTTCTTTTCGGTATGGGTCCCTGGCTCAATATATATTATCTGCTGAGTTTATTGATAACCAGCGGGGGTACGTACCTTTTGCTACGAACGGATTATAGTGACAAGCGTGCCTGGCTGGCTGGCTTCATGGTTACGTTCCTCAACTTTTATGCACTCAACAAGTACCCTGGTCACTTTGCCTATAGCGTCATTCATTGGACGGTCTTAAGCTTTATTACGGATTTTTTACTGGTCAGGCGGGTCGTTCTGTATGAGCGTATCCCGTTGACGATGATTTTGTTAAAGTTGCTCCTGCTCGCTTTATGCCTTGGTCTTGACCTGGGTTATGTGCTGGGGTATGCGCTAAGTTCGTTCACCATCAGTAGCCTGTTCATAGCTGGCCTGACGATCTATAGAGCTTACCAGCAACCGGACAGGGCAACAGCCGCAATGTATCAGACGATAACAGTTTGGCGGACTAGCTGGCATCCTGTCTACTCAACGGCCCTGCTGCTATTGTTCTGTTGCCTGGTTCTTTTTTACGTTCCTCTGTTACTGGATATACTACGGCAGACGTCCGTCTTCACCTTTGCCGACCCGTTTAGTGGCGGACATGGATGGATGAACCCTTTACGACTCGTTCAGCCTTATTTTCCAGGTTTCCATCTGGCAGACTACGCTATCAACAATCCGTTTCATGACATGCCAGAAGGTTACGGGGCCGGGAGTCCGGGTTGGTTGTTACTGGGTCTGGCGGCCCTTGGCTTCTGGCACACACCACGAGCTGTTCGGTGGGCTTATCTGCCACTAGCCGTCTTCTTTATTCTGCACTTCGTTTATCACCCAATCCATATACCCTCGTTACAGATTTTTCCCTGGTGCCGGTTTAATCGGCACCCATCACGCGTTACCCTTCTCTACCCAGTCATAGCGGCTATCTTCGCGCTATACCTGCCAGCCAGACTGCCCTCTTCCGTCTGGATAGCACTCCTGCTTACTGGGCTGATCGAAGTAAGTACGGTGTTTCACTATCGGTATACCTGGCAACCCTACTATTTCCCGGCATCGTTTGCGCCTTACATGAAGCGAATTCAGCAGCAACCAGGAGCGGCCATCCTGGACTGGCCCTTTTGCGTGGTTGGCGGTAATGGCGTAGGCGGAGTAAACGGTCTGTGTCCGCTATACAGTACAACCAGTATGCTGTACACATACAAACGGTTTCATGGGAAAAAGACGATCGGCCAGTATTTTGGTCGCCTTCATGACGCACAGATACAACCGTTTCTGAAAGCTGGCTGGCCACAATTACTTGCCCATGCTGAGCTACCTGACTTCATAAACGCGAAACACCTTACGGCCTGTTTCACCAAAACGCAGTGGCAATTTTTCGACCGTTTTTATACACTGAATGACTTCGCAGGCATAAACCTGTGTACCGATCTGCTGCCGGAATCCTGCGTAAACGCATTTTATGCCCGCTATGGGCAACCTATTGCCGAAACGCAGTTACCGGTTACGGGGCGTGTCGTTTTTATTCCTAAATCGGCCAGCGCCAGAGCTAAAGTAAATAGCCGGTTGGGAAAGCTCGTTCATTTTCCCTGCGGCTGCGGCAATTAAGACTCAAGTAAGCGGAAACCGTTGATGAAGCGGGGAACCCGAGTTGCCCGCTTCATCAACGGTTAGCCCAATGCTGGGCGATTGCTCCCTACAGATAGGGTTCCGATCATTCAAGTATGGCATTATGCCTCATCCGACAGAGAGAATAATTTATCCGTATTCAACAACCACACAAAATACAGTCAACTACTTCATTACCAAATCGTTGCTACGCTACGATCGGGCTATAACGCCTAAACTAATTAATCCCACAAAATACATAGGGCAAATATTTTAAACAAATCCTGGCTTTCTTCTCTTTAAGATGGCATGAACGACGAAGCTGATTCAATTCAAGTGCCGGACCAGATTCTGCCATCACCAGCAACGGCGTGGACTGAGCAAACCCATCGGTTTGATATCATCCACGAGCAAGTGCAGGTCGATAAGCAGGTGATCGAAACGGGCGTGGTTCATATAACAAAACGAGTAAATGAAGAACGTCAGGTCGTTAATTTACCGACCAGTCGGGAAGAGATCACGGTTGAACGAGTTGCGCGAAATCAGTACGTAGAAACGCCCCCGAGCGTTCGCTACGAAGGCGATACGATGATTATTCCGGTCTTGCAGGAAGTGGTTGTTACGCAGAAGAAAATCCTCTTAGTTGAGGAAGTCTACGTAACGAAACACCAGGTGCATACGCACCAATCACAGGAAGTCATCCTCCGGAAAGAGGACATCGTCATTGAGCGAACACCGATCACTCCCGATAAGCGATCGGACTGATAGCAATATCCGGCTTTGTATTACCACTTAATTAGCATACATACGTAAACTCAACAAAACCACAGAACAATGGCACAACAAACAGTAATCGGTGTATTCGATGATGCATCAGATGCGCAGCGCGCCGTAGACCAACTAGTAAGCAACGGGTTCTCTCGTGACAGCATTGATTTGTCAGCTCAAACGTCGCCAAACTATAGCGACAGCACAGCTACCCGGATTGATCGGGACGACGACGATGATAACAACAGTGGTATTGGTGGCTTCTTTAGTTCGCTGTTTGGTAGTGATTCGGATGATTCCCGCAAGTACTCACACGTAGCCAGCCGGGGTTCGGTGGTAACGGTTCACGCTCAATCATCGGATGAAGCCGAACGGGCCGCTGATCTGCTCGACGAATATGGCGCTGTTGATGTAGACGAGCGAGCAAACGAATACGGGTATGCAAGCTACAACCAAACCAGCAACGCACCCAACAGCGTCGACTACAATGCTGCCAGCACAGGTGCACCAACGACCGGCATTGGCGCTACCGGCACAGGCTATGGCGTAACAGACGATCTGACAAACACGTCGGATCGTATACCTACAGCGGATACAAACACCGATCAGACAATAAAAGTCATTGAAGAAAACCTGGAAGTAGGCAAACGGGAAGTTGAACGTGGTGGCGTTCGGGTTCGTAGCCGCATCATTGAACGACCAGTGGAAGAAAGCCTGCGCCTTCGTGAAGAACGCGTACATGTGCAACGGACACCCGTCAATCGCCCGGCTACAGCCGATGATCTGAACGCCTTTCAGGAAGGAAGCATCGAGCTGATTGAGCATGCCGAAGTTCCCGTTGTTTCGAAAACGGCCAACGTCGTTGAAGAAATATCGGTCGGCAAAGAAGTCAATGAACGTGTTGAAACCATCCGGGACACCGTTCGGAGCACGGATGTCGACGTCGAAAATCTGACCTCCACAGATCCGCTGACCCAGACTAATCAGACCAATCGCGCAATTGATCTGGACGATGATGCCAACACAGCATACACCAATCGGTAATTGCCCATACCATTAAAAAGCCCGGCCACGCATGCGTGGCCGGGCTTTTTAGTGATTAAACGTTGCACGGGTAAAACCTGCACAACAAGATTTCTTACCCGTTGATCAGGGAGCCATTTGCCTGTAGAACCTTACTAAAAAACAGCAATTGATAAGGCAACGCATTTCCCCAATACTCCCAGGTATGAGCACCAGGTCGCTCGGTGTAATCGTGCGGAGTTTTATTTTCCATGAGTCGCCGGTGTAAGTCGCGGTTGGTTTCAATCAGAAAATCGTCTACGCCAATATCGAAAATCAGCGGCAAGTTGTTTGCCTTGAGTTTGTCAACCATCGTCACCATGGTGTAGCCCGGATACAGTGCATCGCCCTCCTTAGGTGGTCCTAGTAGCTTGACAAAATTATCGGACCGCGATTTGGCAAAGTCGGCGGGCACTTTCCAGGTTGCCGTATTGATGTTCATGACACCGCTCATACTGCCAGCAGCAGCATATAAATCAGGGTGACGGCTCGAGATAAACATGGCTCCGTGACCACCCATCGACAAGCCCGCGATGATCCGGCCTCTCTTTTCACGAATGGTCCGGTAAGTGTTGTCAATTTTATCCATCAACTCTTTCGAAATAAACGTCTCAAACTGACTGGTCTTGACCAATGGGCTATCGAAGTAGTAACTGGTCGGGTCACCATCCGGTGTAACAATAATCAGGTTGTATTGGTCAGCCAGTCGTTGCAACAGTGTTTTGTCCGGCGTCTTCGTGAGCCAATCCCGAAAGCTGCCACTTCCCCCGTGAAGCAGGTATAGCACTGGTAGCGGCTGCCTGATTTTTTTGTAACGCTGAGGCAGCACAACGGCGGTTCGAAGCGTTCGGCTCATGGCAGCACTGGGCACATCGAGTGTATCAACGTTAGCATAAATAGCTGATAGGGGTAAAGTCAGCAGGATAATACAGGCTAACAAACGAAATAAGGTCATAAATAAGAAGAGGATTTAGGCGAGATGATGTATAGTATACGGGATTAAGACGCAAAAGATGAAGTTCTACCTCTTGGCCAAGATGTGAACAGATCTAAATCAAGCATCCTGTCACTTTGCCCCTAAATACCTAACCAGATCATCGATCGACTGAATACCGTCTTGTCGGGCCTGGCTCCGGCGCATCATCAGGCAGTAACTGTTGCTAAATCCCAGGGGGGTCAACCAGTCGAGTTGATACTTCTCCCGGAATTGCTGCTGGCAAAAGTGATAGACCGAATCCGACCGCATCGTCAGGCTGGCTAAAGTGGCCGCCGGGGGCTGCAACACAACCAGCAAGCCCGTACCCGTGTATTCAGGGTAGAAATCGATGGCCCCCGTCCGTAAGGCATCGAAGCAAATTTGTGTACCGCCCAGCCCCGTTTTGGTAACGACCCGCAACCGCGTCTGCCCTTCAATAAGTTGTCTGTAAATCTCGGCCAGGATATACTGCTCGGTAAACACCTTCGACCCCATGACCACCGTTTCTGTGCGGCTGTCGGCTGGATTGATCGCAAGTTGAGGGTCTTTGTATAAACCTGTTCGTTTCAAAAAGGCACGAGCCACCCGTTCCGGAGACTCCTTTCGATAGTCGACCTCATAATTTAGGCTTGTCATGACCGAATCCGTTAGCTTTCCCGCCAACAGATTCAGCGTCGGGCCAAGCTCAGGGTAGCGTTTGAGTGTCGTCTGTCGAACAACTGGAGCCGCATTATAGGGTGGAAACGCCTGTTTATTATCGGCCAGCACCAGCAGATCGAACGCTTTAATACGACCATCCGTCGAGTAGCCGCTAATGATGTCGACCTGTTCCCGCCGGATAGCCTCATACATTAAGTTCTGATCAATGAGCCGGGGCCGAATGTGCAAACCGTAGGTTTTTTGCAAGCCTGGATAGCCATCGGCACGCCCATAAAATTCATGCGCAAAGCCAGCGATCAACTTATCCTGCCGCCCTGGCAGTAGGTAAAACGCCGATAGAAACGGCACCAATACCACAAATGCCAGCGCCCCGATGCGGAGTTTTCGGGCGGATAAGTGTTGCAGACGAGCCAGCCCAAAATCGAAGCCCACGGCCAGCAAAGCCGCAGGAATAGCCCCTGCCAGCATCATGTTGACATTGCTGAGAGCGATACCACTAAAAATAAACTCCCCCAGCCCACCCGCAGCCACGTAAGCCGCCAGCGTGGCCACACCCACGTTGATGACCGTTGCGGTTCGTACACCAGCAAAAATAACGGGCAGCGCCAGGGGCAGTTCCACTTTGGTCAGGACCTGATTTGGGGTCATGCCGACACCCGTTGCGGCTTCCTTTATCAACGGGCTAACTTCGGTGATGCCAACGTATGTATTTCGGATAATCGGCAATAAGGCGTAGAGAAATAACGCCACGAGGGCCGGACCAACCCCAATGCCCAGCACGGGAATCAGGAAGCCGAGCAAAGCTACGCTCGGCACTGTTTGCAGCACGCCCGCCACGCCCAAAACGCCACTGGCCAGCCGGGGGTGGCGGGCGATAAGAATACCCAGGGGCACCCCAATCAGCAGGGCAACCAATAAGGAAACAAACGTCAGTCCAATGTGCGTCAGCGTCTGTTCCAATAATTTATCGGCATGATCCCGAACAAAAGCGAAGAAGTCAGTCATGCAACCGGTGGGGTTTGTCATCCAGAAAATCGCGAACGAAGTCAGTTGCCGGATTAGTCGACAATTCGTCGGGTGGGCCAATCTGAACAATACGTCCTTTGTCCATGAGGGCAATGCTATCGGCCAGTTCGAGTGCTTCGCTGACATCGTGCGTAACCAGCACGACGGTTGTTTCGCGCAGTTCGGTCAGGCCAAATAACTCCCGCCGAACGTGTTTTCGGGTGAACGGATCAAGCGCCCCAAACGGTTCGTCCATCAGCACGACGGGGGGATGAACGGCCAGCGCCCGTGCCAATCCAACGCGTTGGCGCTGCCCACCACTTAGTTCTGCCGGGTAGCGCGCAAGCAGGGAATCGGGTAATTGGAGCTTGCTCATAAGTTCACGAACTCGCTCCTGAATCCGGGCGGGTTCCCAGCCGAGTAGCTTTGGAACGGTCGCAATGGCATCGGCAACCGTGTAATGGGGAAACAGTCCCCCATCCTGAATCACGTAGCCAATGCGCCGGCGTAGCTCAGGCCCGGATTGCTGCTGAACATCAAGGCCATCAACTTGAATTGAACCCATAGTGGGCTCAATCAGGCGATTGATCATTTTAAGCGTCGTGGTTTTGCCGCACCCGCTCGTACCCAGCAGCACCAGCGTTTCGCCCCGGCCAACCGTGAGCGAAACATCCTGAACGGCGATCTGGGAATTAAATCGTTTTGTCAGCTTTTGGACCTCGATCATTCGATAACCTGTACGCCTTTCCAGAAGGCCACGCGATTTTTGATTTCACTGGCGGCTGGTTTGGGCTCGGGGTAGTACCAGGCAGCATCCGTATTGGTTTTGCCATCGACCGTCAGTGAATAATACGAAGCCAAACCTTTCCAGGGACAGGTTGAATGTGTTGCACTATCGGTCAGAAATTTCGCATTGACCGAGTCCTTCGGAAAGTAATGGTTATTTTCAACGACGATGGTGTCGTTACTTTCGGCAATGGTTTCGCCGTTCCAAATGGCTTTCATAATCGTGCTGTTTATTTTGAGAATAGACCCACGCAGCAGCTGACTGTCGGCGAACTGGCTGGTATGTATGATCTATACGCTACAACCATGATTTCATCGAACCTGTTATCATTCTTACGCTTGCATAGAAATCAATCACCGGCCTATTTCAGGACCTGTACCTCGATGACCGAGTTGTCATACACGCGGTGCGTTGCTTTCTGAAAATCAGCCGCGTCGGCTTTATAAATGTTGTCCACGTATTTCTGCGGGTTCCGGTCAATTAGCGGAAACCAGGTACTTTGCACCTGAATCATGATTCGATGCCCTTTCTTGAAGGTGTGAAGAACATCCTGCAACCGAAAATTCACGTCCGTTACTTCGCCCGATTTAAACGGTTCGGGCTTCTCGAAGGAGTTGCGGAACCGACCACGCATCACTTCCGAACGAACCATCTGCTGATAGTTGCCCAGGGTAATATTTTTGTTGGGCATATACGGGTGATTCGGTTCGTTGGCCGGGTACACATCAATGAGCTTCACTACCCAGTCGGCATCGGTACCCGTTGTACTCACTTTCAGTTTGGCCATTATTTCGCCACCCAGCGTCATATCGTCGGTCAGCACGTCCGTCTGAAAGGTCAGCACATCGGGACGTCGTCCGGCAAATCGCTGATCTTCAGACATGTAATTAAAAGGCGTAAACCCCTGTGTTGTCGTAATGTCTTCCGTGTAAGGAACGGGCTTCATGGGATCGCTGATGAACTCCGAGAACAGGTTATTCGTAGTGTTCATTGTCCGGTTGCTGGCCAGCGTTCCATCCGACATCAGAAAAAACTGCATCTTGGGGGTATCGGCAACCGGCCATTTGTCGAACGTTT
The DNA here is from genome assembly GCF_054776575.1 of Spirosoma humi. Lineage (NCBI taxonomy): Bacteria > Pseudomonadati > Bacteroidota > Cytophagia > Cytophagales > Cytophagaceae > Spirosoma > Spirosoma humi. Next base: position 1,494,440 of record NZ_BAAHBR010000008.1, on the reverse strand, counting down.
TCCATTCGTTACGGCCGGTATTGAACAAATATGCCTCGGGCAGACCCGTTTTTCCATCGCCAGCGCCCTTCAGAAAATGGGAAAAGAACTTTGCCTCGATATTCCGTTGGTAGAACGTCGCAATGCTATCGCCAAAATAAATATTACTGTGCATCGTATGGCCCGTCTCGCGCGACCAGCGACCATGTCCGAACGGTCCCATAACCAGCGTGTTGTACGTATTGGGGCTATTCTTCTCCACTGTTTTGTAAATATTCAGCGGGCCATATAGATCCTCAGCATCGAACCAGCCACCCACCGTCATCACGGCAGGCCGAACATTTTTAAGATGGGGAATGATGCTCCGCTTCTGCCAGAACTCATCGTAGTTGGGATGATTGACGGTTTCCTGCCAGTAGAAATTATCCTTATAATATTTATCGGCATTCTTGAGCGGACCCAGGTCATACTGCCATTGGAATCCATCATTCGAGCCCGTTTTGATCATCTGGTCATTGTACCAGGGTTTCGTGGTCGGCTCTGGATGCTGCACGCCAAACACCGGAAACGTGAACAGGTAGGCCTGAATAAAGGCCCCATTATGGTGGAAATCATCGAAGAAAAAATCGGATACGGGAGCCTGTGGCGAAGCAGCTTTCAGGGCCGGGTGCGCGTTAGGCAACGACGCGGCCGTATAGAAACCCGGATAGCTGATGCCCCACTGCCCTACCCGACCGTTGTTGTTAGGCACGTTCTTCAGCAGCCATTCTATGGTATCGTAGGTATCCGAACTCTCATCGACAGCCGTGGTACTCACAGGTGCTGACGTTTTCTTTTTACCCTTTGCCGCTACCGCTGGTTGTTGATCGGTTACGGTCGGTGTCATATTTGTCCACGTTCCCTCCGACGCCCAGCGACCGCGTACATCCTGGTACACAAAAATAAACTTGTCACGCATGAGGGTTCCAGAAGGGCCAAGTTGCGCGGGATACGCGTCGGCACCATACGGAGCAACACTGTAGCAGGTGCGCTGCATCATGAACGGATATTTAACTGTTGCCGAGGCATCTTTCGGCACGTAGACCGCCGTATGCAATTTTATCCCATCGCGCATGGAAATTTTGTACTCGAATTTCTGGTAGTTATCGCGGACGAAATTGCTGGTTGGGGCTTGTTGTGCGCGTGCGGGCAGGGTCAACGCAAGGGAGAGCAAAGCGTAAAGCCAGTAGTTCATACGAATCAGGAAGTATTGATGGAGTTAGTGCCGTAAAGATAGCGATATGCGCAACACGGGTTACCAACAAAAAACGCCTGATTCGGTCAGGCGTTTTGCGTAATTTATGTTGACGGCAAAAGCCAGATACTTACAAATCGCGAGCTCTGATATGGACAGGTTTCCCGTCGCGAGCAATCACTAATTCCTCATCATTACGTTTTGCCTGCTCAACAACTTTTTGAACAGCCCGACGTATGCCAGCCAGTACTTCTTCGTTACTCGGAATCGACTTCTCCAGACTTGCTTTCATAACTCAGAATAGTTTTCCAAATATCTTTATTTAAAACAACAAGCCATGATATACAGATTTGGCATGTATCAGTCGGTTTCTTCGAGCATAAAGATATGCTCTACCGCCTTACTAAAAACCTGCGCCAGTTTGAGGGCCAGAATCGCCGACGGAACATAACGGCCCGTTTCAATCGAATTGATCGTCTGCCGACTGACACCAATGCGATCGGCTAAATCCGCCTGCGACAGGTTGTGCTCCGCCCGCTCTACTTTCAGTCGGTTTTTCATAAAGCCAGTAACGTGTGGTTATTTCGGTAGATGGGCCATCGAAACCGGATGATGAAGAAAAAGCTATTACAACTTAAAAAAACGCTCCATCAGTACCCATTTCTCGCCCGGTTTGGCGGTGGGCAGGGCTTGCTGGTAACTCCACATCAGGTTTTCCCATTTCTGCACGATCGGGCTGGCGGCATCGGCGGCCGCTTTGGCTTCGAAGGAGAAGCTGTCGTCTGTTTCCATAATCATGAACAGCCGGTTACCGGTGCGATAAAGCTGCATATCGGTAATACCTGCCTCACGGATGCTGGCCTCAATTTCGGGCCAGATCCGCAGGTGGTGACGCTCGTATTCGGCAATGGATGCCGGGTCGTCTTTGAGGTCGAGGGCGAAACAATAACGCATTGACTTAAGGAGCAATTTCGGGGGGAATAACTGGCGAATGCAGGTCGTCGGCGGCAATCTGGTACCCGCGTGTTGCGTAGTACAAAATGTAAGCGAAACAAACCAGAGGTACCAGCAGGGCATATACCGCACCTTTAGCGAACAACGCACCCGCTACGAGCGGCAGCAAGGCACCACCCACAATGCTCATAATGACCAGCGACGACGCAATTTTCGACTCTACACCCAGCCCTTTGGTTGCCAGCGCAAAAATGGTCGGGAACTGAATGGACTGAAAGAAGTACGTGAAGCTCAGGGCAATAACGGCCGTTAAGCCACCGGTTGCCATGGCCAGAATAACCATTGCCACAGCACCGGCGGCATACATGGCCAGTACGGTGTTGGGCCGAATACGAGTCATCAGCGACGTACCCACAAAGCGGCCAAGCATAAAGAGGACCAGGGCAAACGAAGCATGGAAACCCGCGATCTGCGTCGGCGACATGTCCGTTGGCGAACCCGTTACGGAATTAATAAAATTCATGTACCCTTCGGCCAGAGCCCAGTGGCCTTCCCGCGAGAAATCAAGTTTGAGATCAACGAAATAGCCCCATAACGTCGCCTGCGCGCCGACATTCACAAACTGGGCGATGATTCCCAGCGTCAGGTGCCGATGCCGGAACAAACTCGTGATGGGAATATCGCCAGCCGACTGCTCCTCTTCTTCGCCTACTTCGGGCATTTTCGTCACAAAGAACAGCACCGTCATCAGGGCGATAATTGTCCCGATAACCAAATATGGGCCCTGCACCGACAAGGCTTCCTGCACCCGAATGGCCTGCGCCTGCACAGGGGTCATCGCCTTCAGCATGTCGGGGGTGTATTCGGTTTTGGAGAAGATAAACAAGGCCCCAATAATTGGCCCCAGAATGGTGCTTATTCCATTGAACGACTGCGAAAAATTAAGCCGCCACTCGGCTTTTTTCGGATCACCAAGTACCGTTACGTAAAGGTTGGCGGCTGTTTCCAGAAAAGCAATTCCGCACGCCATAGTAAACAGGGCGAGCAAAAAGAAGCTATATACCCGCACTTCGGCCGCCGGATAAAACAGGAACGCCCCTCCTCCATAAAGCAGTAGCCCAAACAAAATACCACGCTTATACCCAAATTTCCGCATGACGTAGCCAGCAGGCAACGCCATAAAGAAGTAGCCCAGATAGAACGCGAAATCGACGATACCCGCCTGGAAACGATTGAGATCCAGTGCTATTTGAAATTGCTTGATCAGCGACCCGTTCAGGCTGTTGGCCAGTCCCCATAGAAAAAATAAACTGGTGACGAGGGCAAAAGCGATACCGTAACTTCCGGTCGAGCCGGCTTTGATCTTGGGCGACGTTGTCGAGGTAGGTAAGGGCATTCTGATGGTCAGGTTTAGGAAAGGCGGGGAATTAATCGGTAATCGAACGATCCAGATGGGTGTAGCCGCCATCGACGTGGATCAGTTGACCAGTGGTGTGGCTCGATTTGTCGGACAGTAGAAACGCAACCGCATTGGCTAGCTCCTCGGGGGTAGTCATGCGGTGTTCGAGCGGAATTTTGGCGACAATCTGCTTGAGCTTCTCGTCTGGATTAGGCAGTGTTTTGATCCAGCTGGCATAAAGTGGCGTCCAGCTTTCGGCCACCACTACACAGTTGACACGAATGCCGTAAGGAAGCAATTCGACGGCCCATTCGCGGGTCAGAGCGTTACGTCCGCCGTTGGCAGCCGCGTAAGCCGAGGTATTTCCCTGACCCGTTTCGGCTACTTTCGACCCAATGTTGACAATAGCACCTTTAGATGCTTTGAGAGCGGGCAGCGCATGGTGCGCCATCAGGTAATAATGCACTAAGTTTTTATGCAGCGACGCCATGAACCCTTCGTAAGACCCGTTTTCGAGACCTACGCCATCGTTTACACCGGCATTGTTGACCAGGCCATCAATGCGCCCGAACTGCGCCAGTGTTTGCTCTACCGCCTTCTTACAATCGTCAGGCTGGGTCAGTTCGGCAACAAACTGACACGCCTGACCGCCCGCAGCCCGAATGGCGTCGACCGTTTTCAGATTATCCGCTTCACTGCGACCAATAATAACAGGAATGGCTCCTTCGGCCGCCAGCACCGTCGAGATGCCTTCGCCAATACCTTTGGCACCACCCGTAACGACGATGATTTTATCTTTTAGATTTAGATTCATACACAAACAGTCATTGACTGTCATTAAGTAGTGAACGCATCTAAACTACTTAATGACAGTCAATGACCAGAAGGAGGGTACAATGGATTGATGTTAGGGAACGTATGTTTCCAGCACGGTCATGTCGCCATCGGGAACGAGCGTCACATTATCGACCGATGCCGGAATCAAGGCGCACTGGCCCATTTTGAGCGACACACTGTAGCCACCCGGCGCTTCGATGGTGAGGGCGCCAGCCACACAGATCAGGATCACAAACGAGTCGATATGGGTATAATCGTGCTCCACCTCCTCGTTGAAATTGAGCACGTTCGTTACGAAGTAATCGCTCGTTACTGCATTGACACTCTCGTTCAGTTTCTTTTCATACTGCGTTTTGTAGTCGTCGTAGTGGTGGTAGTTAATGGCATCGACCGCCAGTTCAGTATGTAATTCGCGTTTCTGGCCCGTGGTCGCATCGACCCGGTCGAAGTCATAAATCCGGTACGTTGTGTCTGACGTCTGCTGAATTTCGGCGAGCAACAATCCTTTGCCAATGTAATGCACACGACCAGCGGGCAGAAAAAAAACATCGCCGGGCTGGGCGGTTTCAATATTCAGAATATCCTGAATCGTGTTGTCGGCAACGGCTTTCACGTACTCTTCTTTGGTCACCTCCCGATTAAAGCCGGAGTTAAGTTTAGCACCCTCGTCGGCCTGCATGATGTACCACATCTCGGTTTTACCGAAGCCACTTTTGCGTTCTGCGGCCAGTTTATCGTCGGGGTGAACCTGAATTGAGAGGTCGTCATTGGCGTCGATAAATTTCACCAGCAATGGAAAACGATTGCCGTATTTCTCGTAAACATGGTCGCCAACCAGTTCGCCTTTGTACTGCTCCACCAATTCGTGGAGTGACTTTCCTTGTAGACCACCTTCTTTAACAACCGAGAGATTCCCGTCGACATCCGACACCTCCCAGGTTTCACCACAGTTGGGCAGGGGCGAAAAATCTTTCCCCAGAATGGTCCTGATTTTCTGGCCACCCCAGATTTTATCTTTAAAAATGGTCTCGAATGTGAGCGGATACAGCATAAGTTGATTGATAGTAAGTAGTTTAGTTTATCTGTTGATTCTGGTTATTATTCGCGGGCGGAAGCCTTGAATACGCCTACTTCGGCGAGTTGCACCGGCCCGTTGGCATTTGTGATAAACAGGCGCAGCTTGGAAGATGTTACAGCCGGGAAGCGCAGTAGGCGCTTATAGCCCACAGTGGTGAACGATTGAAGCGATTTCCAGTTACTGCCATCCCAATATTCTATCCGACCACTAGCCACCCGCTGACCATTGGCAATGTTTTCCTGAATGGCTATCCGGTCAAACGATTTATCACCACCCAAGTCAATCGTTAGAGGCTGATTCGCGGACAACGTGGTGAACGTTGTCAGTTTTTTATCCGTCAGAGCAGGCTGCTTAGCCACCATATTTACCTTAAACGTTTCGTCCAGAATGCTCCGAAATTCTTTCAGGCTGGCCATGTCCGGTTCAGAAAACAGACCATCCCGATTGGGCGGCACGTTGAGCAGCAGCAAACTATTTCGCCCAACGGATTGATAATACAGGTCGACCAGGTTTTTCCCCGACCGTACTTTCGAGTCTTCGGCCGCGTGGTAAAACCAGCCCGGACGAATGGACACGTCGGTTTCGGCGGGAACCCACTGTTTGCCCGTTGCATCGCCCCGGTTCAGGTATTTAGCATCGGCTTTACCAGGAGCCAGCCCTTCGGTATTGATCGTTGACCAGCAGGTTTCACCCGCGTTCCCGGACTCATTTCCCACCCAGCGCACATCGGGACCCGCATCGGAAAACATAACTGCGCTGGGCTGTAACTCACGAACCAATGCCCAGTAACCAGCGAAATCATAGGTCATGTCTTTGGCATTGTCGCCCTTGGCGCCATCGAACCACACTTCAGAGACGGGTCCGTAATTGGTGAGCAGTTCCCGCAGCTGACTTTTGTAGTAGTCGTTGTACGAAGCCGTTCCATACCGGGGCTCATGGCGGTCCCAGGGCGAGAGATACACCCCGAATTTCAACCCGAATTCGCGACAGGCATCCGCCACTTCTTTCACCACATCGCCCTTCCCATTCTTCCAGGGACTGTTTTTGACGGAATGGTCGGTCATTTTGGATGGCCATAAGCAAAAGCCGTCATGGTGTTTGGCGGTAATGATCGCCATTTTAAATCCGGCATCTTTCAGCGCTTTAATCCACTGCCGGGCGTCGAGCTTGGTGGGGTTGAAGATGGCGGGACTTTCCGTGCCGTCACCCCATTCCTTATCGGTGTACGTATTGACCGTAAAGTGCAGAAAGGCCGTCGTTTCCAGCGGCTGCCAGGCAAGCTGGCGGGGCGTCGGCCTAGGTATGGCCCCTGGCTGGGCATATCCCAGCAGTGAACTTAGTAAACCAATAATAAAGAGTCCTTTAGTGCCTATATGCTTCATAGCAATGGATTGACAGATAAGTAAGCCTTCCGTTATACAACTTGCTCCAGCATCTGGATATAGCCGCTTATGCCCTCTCCTATTTCACGCAGGTAGATAAACTCATCGGCCGAGTGCGACCGGCCTGATTGACCCGGCCCGCATTTGAGCGACGGGCAGTTCAGCACAGCCTGATCCGATGTGGTCGGTGATCCATACGTATGACGACCCAAGGCAATACCCGCCTGCACAATAGGGTGATCGGCTGGAATCGACGACGGTTTGAGCCGAATGGAGCGGGGCACCACCTCCGACTGAATATTGGCCCGTATCGTTTCAATTACTTCTTCGAGTGTATACTGCTCCGTTACGCGCACATCAATCGTGAAGGTGCAGGTATCAGGCACGACATTATGCTGGGTACCGGCATTGATGAGCGTGACCGACATCTTGATGGGTCCTAACGTTGGCGAGACCTTCGGGAACTGATAGGCCGTGAGCCAGTTGATATCCTGAACCGCTTTATAAATAGCGTTATCGCCTTCATTGCGGGCGGCATGTCCGCTTACGCCTTTCGCTGTACAATCAAGCACCAGCAACCCTTTTTCGGCAATGGCCAGTTGCATTTCGGTGGGTTCACCCACAATGGCAAAGCTAATATCGGGCAGTTCGGGCAACAGACGTTCAAGTCCATCGCGTCCCGAAATTTCTTCTTCAGCCGTGGCCGCCATCACGATGTTGTACGCCATATCGGGGCGGTCGTAAAAATGGGTGAACGTGGCGAGCAGCGACACCAGGCAGCCCCCGGCATCGTTACTACCAAGGCCAAATAGTTTACCGTCGCGCTCCAGCGGTTCAAAGGGGTCGAGCGTCCAGGACTTATTTGGTTTGACCGTATCGTGGTGCGAGTTGAGCAGCAGCGTGGGCTTAGCCGGATCGAAGTAGCGATTCTTCGCCCAGACGTTGTTTTTCAGGCGCTGACAGGGAATCTGGTTCTGCTGAAAAAACGCTTCGATCGCCATAGCCGTCTGTTCTTCCTCCCGACTGAATGATTGAATGGCAATCAGGCGCTTAAGCAGCGTAAGCGCTTCATCAACGAGCTTCGTTTGCGCCAGAGGTGTATCTGTAGGTTGGATCATAAAAAAAGCGTTGGCCGCTCAAAGATACAGCCAACGCAATAAAGTCGTTCCTACGCTACTATTATCTATTTGCGACAACGTAGCCATCGCCGTTACCTGAATTGACGGATTGAGGGCACAGCCCCAGAGTTAGGTGACTATTGAAGCTGTGCCTCAAAATGAGCCCGAACATGTTGAGTGAGTTTGTGCTTATATTCCCGTTTTCGTAGGGTACGGCTACGGTGGTTAGCCTTGATGGAAGTAATCGGCTTTTCGGGAAAGGGAATCGGGTAGTGGCTGGTGAGCATGGCCAGCTTATTTTTTATGGGCAAATCGAGAGCTAGATACTGAGCCAGAGCAAGCTTACAACACAAATGCTGAATCCGGGATTAGGGCTGTTTAGGTGCCGATGACTGGCCTGGATCAGGCGAAATACGGCTGGGTCGGTTAAAGCCATCCCGATACCGGTTGCGTAGTTGCTGAAGCGTGTTGATGAGGTCGTAATCTTCCGCTTTGAGCAGGTAGTCATCATCAAGATCGCAGAAATCATAAAAACGGTCGATCTCGTCGGGCTTCAGCGTCGTAGACTGTTCCACCAACAGCCGGAATCGCTCCAGCGCAAGCGCGTGCCGACGATCCTGCTGCATGATGTAATACGCTTTCCGGTCGGTTTTTGGCCGCTTGGCAAACAGTTCATACAGTAACGTCACGCCCGCCCCATCGGCCAGCCGGTCGAACGCCTGCTCACCGGTTACTTTTTTAGAGGCCGTCGGCTCATCGAGTACCTGCTGAATTTCGCGTTTCACCTCCTCATATCGCTTGCCCGTTACGGTTACTTCGGCGAGGTCGACAACACGGTAGGGCATAGGAGGAAGCGCCCGGGCAACAATGGTTGGGTTGTCGGCGCCATCGTAGAGAATGCCGGTACGGTCGTACAACTGACTGGTTAGAATCAACGAATCGCCGGGTTGAAGCGTCATAAAAAAACGCCCGGTTGCATTGGTTCGGGCTCGCTGGCGGCTGCGTTTGTTAATCACCGTGGCCCGGTCTACACCCTGCCGGGTAGCCTGATCAACGACCGTTCCAATCACATACTTGCCCTGCGCCCATGCATTACCCGACCAGCTGAGGAGGCTGCTGATAAGGCAAATAAATAGCAGGCGTTTGATGAGCATAGAGAGCGGGCTAGAGCGGTGACGTAATTTATTAACCCAGTTTAATGATACTGGATTTTACAAAAATACGGGTTGATCCAATTAAATTCTGTTAAAAAATCTTAACCAGCTTTTCCAGCCGATCGAGGCTTATTTGGCTAAAGTCAGAGACAACATCATCGACAAAAGGGTACAGTTCATCAGGCGATTGTGTCGTTGCCATACCGACGACCGAGGCCCCCGATGCTTTGGCCGCCTGAATACCCGTCATCGAATCTTCAAAGATGACACTGTCAGCCGGATCGACACCCAGCATACTCATTGCTTTCTGATAAATTTCGGGGTCAGGTTTAGGGTGGCTGACCATGCTTTCGTTCAGCAAAACGTTGAAGTAAGGACGCAGGCTAAGGGCGTCCATAACGAAGTCCAGATTCTCGACCGGGGCCGACGTAGCCACTGCCGTAAGAATATTGGCTTCTTTCAGGGATTGCAAAAAGGGAATCAACCCGACAACCGGCGTGATGTCCTTACTATACAACTCCCTGAATAGCGCTTCTTTCTCATCGGCCAACTGCTTCGACTCAGCCGCGGTGAGGATTTTTCCGGCAAAAAGATGACTCAGGATATCGTTATTGTGTTTCCCAGAAACATAGGTAACGAAATCAGCGTCGCTTAACGTTTTACCATACCGCTGGTAATATTCGCGCCAGGCAATGCGGTGATGCGGGTTCGTATCAACAATAACCCCATCCATGTCAAAAATTATCGCTTTCATAGTTTATAGTTTACCGTATTCGGTTTGTGACGGTCCGTCACAAACCGAATACCATTATTTCATTTTCACGATCGTTACACCCGCCCCACCCCGGTCGGCATGTTCGTCTTCCATCTTACCCACTTGTTTGTAGCCACGCAGATGATTGCGCACGAGCGTTCGGAGAATACCGTCGCCTTTTCCGTGGACAATGCGCAGTTCAGGATAGCCCAGCATCAGGGCATCATCAACAAATCGATCCACTTCGCCGATGGCTTCTTCGCCCCGCTTGCCCCGGATATCGAGGTTGAAGCTGAAGTTTTGCATCTTTTCGTTTATATCGATACCCTGACTTCGCGGGCGGTCGTCCCGTACTTCCGTTGCAGCCGTAAAGGTTTTCTTACTGACTTTTTCGAGTCGGTTGAGCTTTACATTTGACTTTAGATCACCAATGCGGATTTCAGCGTCCTTACCCCGGAGGGCCAACACCTGCCCAATGGCATTTTGGCCCGAAATACGCACATAGCTACCAACCGAAATGGGCCCACCGTCATTCTCGAACGTTTCTTCGGTTTGTTTGGGCGTTTCGATAACGACGGGTTCAGGCTTAAGTTCTTTCTGCTCAAACCGTTCCAGGGTTTGCCGAACCTGTTTAGTCGCTTCCCGTTCGGCTTTGTTTTCCTTGATTTCCCGAATCGTGTTCTCAATTCGCTGATTGGCTTCCTGCACCAACGCTTTCGCCTTCTGCTTCGCATCGTTGATAAGTTGCTTCTGCTCGTTATCCAGGCGATTCTTCAAGGCCGTGTATTCAGCCAGCTGCTGGGCGAGCTTCCGCTGATTGATACTGATCTCGATGTTTTTCTCCGAGAATACCCGCTTCTCAATGTCCAGTTCTTTCAGGAGTTTCTCGAAGTTCACCTGCTGGTTGCCCAGCTTTTCTTTGGCCCGGTCGATAACACCTTTGGGTAAACCAATTTTCTGCGCGATCTCGAACGCAAACGAAGAGCCCGGCCGACCGATCTCCAGTTGGTAAAGGGGCTCCAGATGCTCACCATCAAACCGCATCGCTCCGTTTATCAGGCCCGGCGTTTTGTCGGCAACCACTTTCAGGTTCGTGTAGTGCGTATTGACGACGCCGTACGCGCCTGATTTATTAAGGTCTTCCAGAATTGACTCCGCAATGGCACCACCCAGGCCAGGCTCCGTTCCTGTACCGAATTCATCAATCAGGAAAAGTGTCCGCTTATTGGCACCAATCAAAAACTGCTTCATCGCCGTTAAGTGCGACGAATAGGTACTGAGGTCATTTTCCAGCGATTGTTCGTCGCCAATATCGATGAATAGATTCTGGAAAACGCCCATCTCCGCAAAGTCAGCCATGGGCACGAGCAGACCGCATTGCATCATGTATTGGATAAGGCCAATCGTTTTCAGGGCAACGGACTTACCACCGGCATTAGGACCGGAAATAATGAGAATACGGGCCTTTTCGTCCAATCGCACACCAAGTGGCACGACCGTTTTGCCCACTTTCGAAAAGGATAAGTGGAGCAGCGGGTGGCGGGCGTTGGTCCAGTTAATGAACGGACGCTCATGCAGTTTGGGCATGATGGCATCCAGTTGAATCGCCAGTTTGGCTTTTGCGCGGATGAAATCAATCTGCGCTAAAAAATTGACCGCGCGTTTTAACTCCTCCAGATGGGGCCGAATCTGGTCAGTAAGCGCCAGCAGAATCCGGTAAATTTCCCGCCGTTCTTCATATTCCAGTTCACGAATTTCATTGTTTGCATCGAACACCTCGGCGGGTTCCAGATAGACCGTCTGGCCCGTTTGGGATTCGTCGTGAACGAAACCTTTGATTTTCCGCTTGTGTTCGGCCGCAATCGGAATGACCAGTCGCCCTCCGCGTACGGTCAATGAGAGTTCGTCCGGAATCCAGCCATTTTGCCGGGCCTGCCGCAGAATACTATCGAGCCGTTTGCGAAGATTAGCCTGTTCGCCAATAATCCGACGACGAATGCTGGCTAACTCCGGCGAGGCTGAATCACGGATGTGCCCTCTGTCGTCGATAACCCGTTCCAGCGAATCCGTTAATTTTTTATCGATGCCCACCGGTCCGGCCAGTTCCCGCAGAAAGGGAAAACTGTTCGCTTCTTCCCGCTTGGCCAGAAAGCGAAGGCAATCCTGAATGGTGCGTAAGGCTAGTTTCAGGTCAAAGAATTCGTCTTCCGTCAGGGCGATACCTTCTACGCGGGCACGCCCTAAATGGGGTCTGACGTCGATGTAATTACTGGTCGGGAAGTCCGTTTCATACTGGACAATCTGCTTAAATTCTGTTGTCTGACGAAGCAGTTTGTCTATCAGTTGTACATTATCGGTAAAGCGAATTTTTTCGACGTAATCCTGCCCCAGTGGACTGACACAGGCCTCTTTCAGTCGTTCGCGGATGGTATTGAACCCTAATTTACTTTCTAAAGTATTGGGATAAAGCATTATGTGGAAGCTGCCCCACCAGAGCAGCTTATGGGAAAGAATAGTCTATAAATAATGAATAAAGCCAGGCCGACAGGGTAGCTTCATCTCAATAACAGTAAGGAGGGAGTGTGGGTTCGCTAAATGGGTGCAGATGCACAAGAGGTGTGCTTTGATGAGTGATAAATGATTCTGTAAAAAATCATTTATCACTCACTCGTTATCATTCATCTACTTACGGCTGCCATTCCGGCTACTGCTGTGGCCGGAGTGCCCATGTCCCCCGCGTTCTTCTGCGAGTTCGGCATTGGTTTTGTTCTCCATGCTATGCTCCTCTTCTTCTCGCTGTACGCTTTTGTCCGAACCAATCATGGCTCGTTCCGCATTGGGGCGGTCCTTACCGGTATCGTGGGCTTCGTAATTGCGGGTTCGCTTATGATTTGCCTGCAAGTCTTTAGATCCCGGCTGATCTGTGGTTTTGTGATTTGCCATTGCGTATGTCTATTTGTTGAGTAGGCTAATAACTCGCAATAACACGGATTGTTTCCTATAAAAAATGCCCTTCTGACTCTATCGAAAGGGCATTTTAACTCAATTAAACCAGTTTCAGCATTCGCTTACTAGTCAACATGTTGGTCTGGAACGCGCTTATGTCATAAGCCAATTTGCGTTGTAGAAAAAATGTTCAGTTGCTGCACATTCTTATTTTTTAAGAAGATTAGGTTGGTTTTGCACTAGGCTAAAATCCGTCAACAATATACTGCTTAAATTACATTTCAAAGTGAAATTATGCTAATTATTTTATGCGTGTAATCTCAGAAGTTAACTTATCAGTAGCATTAGTCCTCTATTATAGTTCGTGTTGAGTGGGCTGACTATGTGTTTTGGCAGTGGTTAGCCGTTTACGATGTATGTTTGTTAGATTATGCATACGAATTATTACTTTCTTAGGCAGCTTGCACCCGCCATTCAATCACATTTGTTGAGTGGGGCTGAGGCTGCTTCAGACACATCGTCACCTACGACCGGGCTCCGCTTTATGGCCTGTTTTAGTCAGGATCGGGATGAAGTTGTTTTAGTGTTTGCGCAGGCGAAAGGTAAAGTCAATTATTACAGGCCCTTCTACATCAAAGCAACGCTACGGCCCGATTTCTCGGGTTTGTTTTTTCCCGATGCCATTCAGCGTGCCCGTACAAACAGCGTCGATCTGTTCGATTCAGTAATTGGTGAGCCAAGTAAGGAACGGGCCGTTGTGGCCGTACATTCCTTTGTGAATGAACGCTGTCTGGCCATCAGGCTGGAAGATGATTTTACACTGGTCTTTAAGTTTTTTGGTAATCGACCCAACTTGCTAGCCTTTCAGGGTAATCAGGTAGTTGATCTATTCAATCGGCAGCTAGCCACCGACGAGCACCTTCTGCTCGATGCGTTCGATCGGCCTATTGACCAGTCTTATGCGGCCTTTGAACAAGCGCATTTTGATCGCCGGAAACTGTTCCCAACGTTTGGTAAAGTCGTGAACAGATGGATCGATGATCGCACGAAGCGGTTGGGCGCGGAACCGGATAGTCAGGCGTTATGGGCAATTATTCAGGATGCCTTACGGCAGTTAGAACAACCCCATTACTACCTGATCCGGCTGGATCACAAGCCGACGCTAAGTCTGCTTCCGTTTGAGGCACAAGCCGATGACCCTCCTCAACGAGAATACAGTGACCCGATAGAAGCCGCCAACCGATTCTTTGTTGCCCTTAACGGATTAACGATGTTTGAACTTGAAAAAGCGAATTTGCTTCGCTTGATCGAAAAGCGTCGCAAGCGGGCTGAAGGCCAGATCGATATATCCATGCAGCGGCTGATGCAACGGGATGAAGGAGCCAGCCATGAGGAAATAGGCCACATTCTAATGGCCAATTTACATGAAATTCCCTCTACGGCTAGTGTCAAGTCTCCTGAACGGTTAACCCTATACGATTTCTACCGTGACCGCCCAATTGAGATCAAACTTAAGCCAGACTTAAGCCCCCAAAAGAATGCGGAAAACTTTTACAGAAAGGCTAAAAATGAAAAGCTGGAAGAGCAGCACCTGAATGATCAGATAACCGCTCGCGAAGCAGAACTGATTCGTATCAAGCAGCAAAGGGAAGACCTGAGCCATATACAGAATTTAAAGGAACTCCGAAAGTATATCAAGCAGCATAATATGCTGAGTGAAGGCATTTTAGCCAGCACAGGCGAAGTAGCGGCCTTGTTTAAGGAGGTAACCTATGAAGGATTTCGTATCCTGATTGGCCGAAATGCGAAAAACAATGACTTGCTTACCCAACGATATACTTACAAGGATGATCTTTGGTTACACGCTCGGGATGTTTCGGGCTCGCACGTGGTGGTAAAATACAAGGCGGGCAAAACGTTTCCGAAAAGCGTTATTGAGCGCGCTGCCGAATTAGCTGCCTGGTATTCCAAGCGTCGGACAGATAGCTTGTGTCCGGTCATTGTGACACCAAAAAAATACGTTCGTAAGCCTAAGGGCCTGGCTGAAGGCCAGGTATTGGTCGAGAAGGAGGACGTTGTACTGGTCGTGCCGAAAGGAGAATAAAAACAGGAAATCATGAATAAACAAGTGGCTGATGCTAAGGAAATACCGACGCATCAGCCACTTGTTTATTCTTCACGTGTAGATTTATTGATCGACAAAAACGCTCCGCTGAGCCGTCAGTAGCCGATTCATTTCGCTCCAGGTATGGTCCCAGGAGTTTTCATTCAAAAAGGTGTCAATAGCCGTCCAATCGCCGGACCCTCGGTTGGTGAGCGCTTGCTCAATGGCCGTTTCAAAGGCCTGTACCGAGTCAGCAATCTGAACGAATTCTTTTGAGCCATACATGCGAATGACATCGCGGATAGGCGTTGACACCACCGGTAAACCTGCCGCCAAATACTCGGGTGTTTTGGTTGGACTGATAAACTTAGTTGACTCGTTCAGGGCGAAGGGCAGCATGGCCACGTCCCAATTGCTGAAATAGGCGGGTAGCTCTTTGTACGCTTTCATGCCCAGATAATGCACGTTTGGTCCTTTGGGTAGCAAAGCCCGGTCTATTTTTACGATTGGACCCAACAAAACGAATTGCCACTCGGGGCGACGTTCTGCCAGTTCAGCAACCAGTTTGTAATCGAATCGTTCGTCGATAACGCCACTAAATCCAATTCTGGGGTTAGACAGACTGCGTTGGTCGGCGGGGTCGGGTTGAGGTTTTCGGGCTGACGCGAAATGGGCAAAATCGATGCTACTCGGAAAGGCGAACACGTGCGGATGCCGGTTGCGTTTCGCTTCGTACAAGCTATATCCGCCGGTAAACATGATCCCTGCCTGCTGTATAAGTTGTTTTTCTTTTTCGAGCAGTTGGGCTGGCGCACCCCAAAAGGCCGACAGTTCGTCCATGCAGTCGTACACTGTAAGGGCTGGCTTCAGATGGTCGCTGAATAGCAACGCCATGGGGGTATAGTACCACGCAATAAACGAATTGATGTGCTCACGGGCAATAAATTCATCCAGTAGTTGACGCTGAAGTTGAATAGCTTCGTCGGGCTTGGTACCGTGCGGCAGGTGCGGAACAAGCACAGTCAGTCGATCGGTCTGCTGACTGATGCTCATGTGCAGCGTATCTGCCCAAAGGGGTTCTTCAATAAACCAGACTCTATAGTTTTTGGCTGCTCGGTTAAGTAAGTGCTGTGGGCGTTGGTAAACAAAGTTCCAGCGTAAATGTGAGAAGCAAATTAAGTCAGAAACGTCAGTCGCAGTGGCATCGAAGGGTGATTTATTTGTATAAGTAGGAAGGGTGGATGAAAGTGAGAGGGCGTCATTTTCGCCTGCAATATGCGTTGAATTCGGTACTTTCATAAATATAGGAGGGGATTATATAAGTATATCCAGTTCATGGATTGACCAGACTACTTGTTATGCTTAAATAACACAAACTTTGCGGAAATGTTAGTCTCCTACTTATTTAATTGAGGTAGTGGGCCCATGCCTGTCAAGCAGATCATATCGGCCAAAATAGTGGCTTGACTGACTCAATTATCCTCTGTTTACTGATTAATTCTATTCAGAAATAAGGTGTAATTTTAATATCAAACTAAAATACTTAGACGATACCAACGATGCCCATTTGTCAATGTCAAGATCTATTTTTGTTTCTTAAATATTACTTTGGTTTGTTGACATCTTTGACGAAAAGCGCGTAACGGCTTTCGGCCCGATCATGAAAAATCTACCCGGTCCGGCCGTCCCGAAGGCGAGTCTGAGGATCATTACCTCAGGTTAACCCCAGCACGAATGGTTCTTTTTGGCAAAGCTGCTATCGGACCAGAACGACCTGACTTTGCAGCCCAGCCGGTGTTTCGATAGTTAGGGTATAGCGCCCCGAAGCCAAGCCACGCAGGCTGATTGTTCGCGTGTACTGACCAGGTCTAAGGGCTGACTCGGCTAGGGTTTGAATGCGCTGGCCCAGTGAATTTACGAGCGAGATATTGGCGGCTCCAGCGGTTAGTAGCGTAAAGTCGACTAATACCGTTTCCGTTGTCGGGTTCGGGTAAATACGAAAGCTGTTTGGGGCTGGCTCATCAATGGCGGTTACAATAACTGGAGAGGTTGTTACCGATGTGGGTAAGGTAACGGATTCGACGGTTTTGAGAATCCAGTTATTGGGATCGACAATGAGGCCTGAAATAGGCCCCTTGACGGGCAACGTAAACGTTTGATCGGCACGGTCGTTAAGCACCGTAACGGTTGTATCGCCAGCCACCGACTGCACCCTCATCTGAACCGGCATGGTGAAAGAGGTAGGACTGCTGGCCGTTGTGTTTCGTTGCTCTAGCCGTACCGTTACCGTGTTGGCCGTACTTCCCAACGTTACCGTCGCTCTGTAGGTTGGATAGCCTTCGCCGTAAATCCATTCGTTGAAAAAATAGGCCAGGGAGCGATTAGACACCTGCTGCACTACCGCCTGAAAGTCTTCCGTTACGGCTGTATTGTAGGCCAATGTTGGTGCAGCCGTGTAGGCACGAAGGGTCTGAAAAAATAGATCATCGCCCAAAATACCCCGAAGCATGTGCAAAACGGCCGCGCCTTTGGCATAGGTACGGGCACTGTTAAAAATATTGCTAACGTTACTAATATCCCGAACGTAAAGTGAACCGCGGGCCGTACGGGCACTCAACATGAAGTTATTCATCGTTGATAAATAACCCGTCTGCCCACTAACGGACTCAGCATACACGGCTTCACCGTAAGAAGCAAATCCTTCGTTAAGCCAGATATGCTGCCAGTCACGGCAGGTAATCTTGTCGCCAAACCACTGGTGGGTTAATTCATGCGCAATGACACTGGGCGTCAGCGATCGGATTCCCATGGATGAGATCGTCTGGTGCTCCATGCCACCGTTATCTCGGGCAAACTGAGCATGTCCGTACTTCTCCCGTAAAAACGGATAAGGTCCGAACCGATCGGTGAATAGCTGAATCATGCTGGGAGTCAGATCGAGACTCGACCTGACCTGAGCCAGGTTTTCCGGATAAATGTAATGGGTAACCGGCATCGTCTGATTGCCGGACGTATACGGCGTATCGTATTGCGTGTAGTTCGATACCGCTATTGAAATCAGATACTGCGCAATTGGGTAGCTGTTATGCCATAAATACGTGCGAGTACCATCCGTGTTGGTCGTTGTGCTGATCAGCTTTCCGTTAGAAACGGAGACCAACTGAGCTGGAGCTGTAATGCGGACAGAGGAGGAATCTGCTTTATCGGCCGGGGTATCCCGGCAGGGAAACCAGTCCGATGCCCCATAAGGCTCGCTCAAACTCCAAATGACCGGATCAGCCGTCGTTTCGTGTTTGTCGAACAGGAAGCTCCCATTGGCGGTACCATTTGGTATTCCCCGGTAAAAGACGGTCAGCGTCAGAGCCTGTCCATTTGCCAGGGGTTGCGGGGGCGTAATGGTTAACTTGTCTTGGGCGTGCTGAAAAGTCAGCGCCTGATTCCCCGCTTTTACGGAATCGACCCGTAATCCCAGGCCCGTCGTTGTGGTATCAGAATTCAGATCCAGAAAGAAACTGGATAATCCGGCGACGGTACTTTTCAGCGTAACGGTGGTGGCTCCGATGAGCCTGGCGGGTGTGGTGGTCAGGCGAAGATCAAGGCCGTAATACGTAACGTCGATGGTCGCATCGCCAGGGTAAGCTAATCGTGCCTTGGGATTAGCCGATAGCTGCCCAAAATAACGCACTTTACCCATCTGACAGAACTGCCCGCCATCAACGATAGCCTGAGCGTTGGTAAGTAATGGGAATAGAAACAGAAGCAGGTAGCTAATTCGCATATCCGATGAGTTTTCTTAACAAACTAAACCACACACACTAAGTTAGCGAATGGTTAGTTTTCGTCGGAGCGACCAGCATTCAACCGTTTAGCCGCCTGCGTTTTGTCTTCTGCCTGAGCTTTGAGAGCCTCTAATTTCTGCTGCTCAGCCTCGGGAAGCTGGAGTTGCCAACCCATAGAACTGGCCAACTGGTACATCATGTATTGAATCTGATTGTTGGCAATTTTGGGCAGGTCGCTTTGCATAGCCCGCTCGTTCATGGCTTGTTTGGCTTCATCCAGAATCTGGGTGTAGTCGCCCCCGCTGAAGTGATTCAGGATGCCCGCCTGAATATCGTAGAAGGTGTAGTCGGTATCAATGGACAGGACTTCGGGGTCGGGAAACGATTCGATGATCAACTTTTTGTCGCCGTTGTCCAAAGTCCTGAACCGAACTTTAGCGAAGTCGAAGCCTACCAGCACTTTGGCTTTGGCAATGACCATCGCCTTCTTCGGGTCATTCAACACGTATAAGATTTTTTTCTGGTCCTGATAATTGTAAATCTCCGAAAAGTACCCTTCGGCCATTACTACCTTAAATACTTTCTCAATACGCTCCAGCAACAGGACAGAATCTCGGCGGACATTAGCTATCCCCGTCCGTTTACGCATTGTATTCGCCAGGGCCGCTCCCCCACCCGCGCCGACGAGTAAGAGTAAAAAGGTAGTCAGGAAATCCATGTCAGTTCATGTTAACAGAAACGCAAAGTAGGCAGACCAGGTGAATTAAAACAGATTTTTACCAGTTGTCCATCCGTTTTACCTCACCCGATCTGCCTAATCGGCCTTCTTTACGCTGAATGTTAGTTATTTAGCGTAAGCTACTGCTCTCATTTCCCGAATAACCGTCACTTTTATCTGGCCGGGGTACTGCATTTCTTTCTCTATTTTTTGAGAAATCTCATACGACAGAATCCCCGCCCGTTCATCCGAAACGTGGTCGGCGTCGACCATGATGCGCAATTCGCGGCCCGCCTGAATAGCGTAACATTTAGTCACGCCGGGGAAGTTGCCCGCCAGTTCTTCCAACTCTTTAAGCCGTTTTATATACGACTCCATCATTTCGCGACGGGCACCCGGCCGGGAACCAGAAACGGCGTCGCACACCTGAACGATGGGCGAGATCATACTCGTCATCTCGATTTCGTCGTGGTGCGCCCCAATGGCGTTGATGACTTCTGGATTCTCTTTGTATTTTTTGGCCAGTTCCATTCCCAGAATAGCGTGGGGAAGTTCGGCTTC
The DNA here is from genome assembly GCF_054776575.1 of Spirosoma humi. Taxonomy (NCBI): domain Bacteria; kingdom Pseudomonadati; phylum Bacteroidota; class Cytophagia; order Cytophagales; family Cytophagaceae; genus Spirosoma; species Spirosoma humi. The sequence goes on along the minus strand of NZ_BAAHBR010000008.1, from coordinate 1,474,443 downwards.
TTCGGGCCAGACTTTACCAATATCGTGAAGTAACCCAGCCCGTTTGGCCAGCTTGGCGTTCAACCCTAACTCAGCCGCCATGGTCGCGCAAAGTTTGGCCACCTCGCGTGAGTGCTGAAGGAGGTTCTGGCCATAACTGGAGCGGAAACGCATCCGGCCAACCATTTTGATCAACTCAGGGTGGAGGCCATGAATACCCAGATCGATAACCGTACGTTCGCCAATTTCGACGATTTCGTCTTCAATATTTTTGCGGGTTTTAGCTACAATCTCTTCGATGCGGGCCGGGTGAATACGACCATCCTGCACCAGCCGGTGCAGCGACAGGCGGGCAATTTCCCGACGAACCGGATCGAAACCCGAAATAATAATAGCTTCGGGTGTATCGTCAACAATAATTTCGACACCCGTAGCCGCTTCGAGCGCCCGGATATTACGACCTTCCCGACCAATTACTTTGCCTTTAACGTCATCGGATTCGATGTTGAAAACTGATACGCAGTTCTCGATGGCGTGTTCAGTAGCCGTCCGCTGAATGGTTTCAATAACTACTTTTTTGGCTTCTTTGGTAGCGGTCAGTTTGGCTTCTTCAACGATATTTTTGATGTACGAAGAAGCACGTGTTTCGGCTTCAGCCTTGAGGTTTTCTACGAGTTGCTCACGCGCCTGATCGGCTGAAAGACCCGCAATTTTTTCGAGTTGGGCTACCTGATCGGCCAGCATCCGATCCGCTTCTTGTTGTCGTCTATCGACATCTTCCCGACGCTTGTTGAGGGCGTCGATCTGCTGCGACAGGTTATTTTTTTGCTGGCCCAGTTCATTACGCTGCTGATTCAGCTCGTTTTCTCGGTTCCGTTGCTGATCGGCCTGCTGAGCCAGTTGCTGTTCGCGCTGCTTAAGTTTGGATTCGTTCTGAAGGAGTATAGTTCGTTTCTGATTCGTCGTTTCTTCAAATTCGGTTTTCAGTTTCAAATACTTCTCTTTCGCTTCTAAAATCCGATCTTTCTTAATCGTTTCAGCCTGTAATTCAGCGTTTTTCAAAATCGCGGCTGCTTTCTCCTCGGCTTCTTTCTCGTGCTTTGCGCGAACGCCCGCCATGGTCTGACGGCCAATTAATATGCCAATACCCCCCCCTGCAAGGGCGGCAAGAATCGTTAACCAAACTGGAATGTCCATCGGACTATATCGTTAGGGTTGAAAAAATAAACCATCAACCTGCTGCAATACGAGTGCTCTGAACGTCAACTCTGAGTAGTTTAAGGGTGGAAGCCCGCCGTTTTTTATGTCGAAATGACCGGCGTGACGACCTGATCTAATTGAGTTATTTTGTCAAACACCATTTGTTGTAATCGTTGCATCTGTCGTTCTCCTCTAAGCTTGGTAACTAAGCAGTCGAAGGCTATCATTGCCAAGGCTTCCTGTGTATCAGACAAGCCTTTTTCCCGATATTGTTTCAGTTCGTCCTGAATCAATTTGGCGGCTTCGCGCACAATAGCCTCTGAGTCCGGCTCCACAGCTAGTTTGTAGAATCGGTCGGCAATTTTCACGCGAATTGGCAATTCTTCCATCGCTGCAGTCGGCTCAGATTGGGCTAGGCCCCGGAGCCAATTTGGGTTTATGACAAACTACTCAAATGAGCAATGCACCGTTCCAATTCCCGGATATACTCGTCGAGTTGTTGTTTTAATTCAGCATTCGTATCTGTCTCAGACAGATTGTCTTTTACAATTATACCAACATCTTTCGACTTTGGTGTATTTTTTTCTGGAATAACTGGTTTTTTCCGTAGTTGTCTTACCAGCTCCTGTTCTTTTCGCAGGCTTTCCTGTAAGGCGGAGTTTTCCAGTTCCAGTTGTTCAACCTGCTTTTGCGTATCGGCATATACTCTCGTCAGCTGCTTGAGTTTATGCTCAAACCGCTCCACGAGGGCAATAATTTGATGTTCGCTTACCACAGGTTTAATCAAGTTTTGAATGATAGATTGATTGAATAATGTTTGTGGCAACTATTCAATCATTCAGTCAATCTATCATTCAATCATTTTCTAATTACCGCGCCTAACTCCTGCTCGAAAGCACTCATCAGCCGTTGCATTGTTTTGTCGATGGTTACATCGGTAAGGGTTTGAGTCGTATCCTGCAACATAAAGTTGACCGAGTAGGCTTTCTTGCCTTCACCGAGGTTTTCACCTTCATACACATCGAACACATTTATCGTGCGTAATAATTTTCGCTCCGTCTGGCGAGCTAGTTTGCTGATCTGTTCGAAGGAAATGGTCTTGTCGATGACGAGCGACAGGTCACGCCGAACTTCAGGAAACTTGGACACCTCCTCGTAACGCATCTTCCCGGAAGCCATCTTCAGCAACGCCTGCCAGTCGAAATCGGCATAGAATACGGGTTGTTTCAGATCGACCAGTTTGGTTAGCTTGGCGTTGACCAGTCCCAGGCTAACCAACGGTTTCTTGTTAACAACGTACGTCAGACCATACTGGAAAAGAGCGGTATCGGCGGGCTGGGTCTCGAATGACTTGATACGGAACAGGTTCAGGACCCGTTGTACGGCCATTGCCAGATCATGATAGGCTACAGGCTGGCCCTTCTGGAGCCAGCTTTCGGGGTTTTGATTCCCGATAATAGCCAGGCTCATTCGCATCCGTTCAACGTATTTGCTCGTGCCATCTTCAAGTTTTACTTTATGGTAGACTTTACCAAACTCAAACGTTTTCAGGTCTTTCTGCCGCCGGTTCAGGTTGTATACCAGTGTTTCCAGCGTTGAAAACAGCAAGGTTTGCCGCATCACAGATAAATCATCGCTCAATGGATTCAGCAAAGTGACGTCGTCGCCGGTCAACGATGGCCGAATTGCATCGTTGTAAGCAGGGCGGGTCAGGGACAGCGTCAGAATTTCGTAGAATCCATTGGCTGCCATTAGCTGGCTTACCCGGCTCTGCCATTGGTCAGGGTCAGTCTTCGGAAATTCAGAGAGTGAATCAGCAGCAAGGTTGGCCGAAAGCGGAATGTTGTCCAGGCCATAAATGCGAAGAATCTCCTCGATGACGTCGGCTTCCCGCGTTACATCGACGCGGTAGGGAGGAACAATCGCCATGAAACTATCTTCCTGAATTGATTCAGCCTGAATATCCAGGGCTTCCAGAATTCGGTGGATTTCAGCATGGTCAATCTTGATACCGATCAGCCGGTCAATATTTCGGTACCGCACTGGCACCCGAAATGCCTCAATCGGCGTCGGGTAAATGTCTGTAATGGCTGAACTGACCGTTCCTCCGGCAATTTCCTGAATTAGCAAAGCTGCCCGCTTAAGCGCAAAGATCGTGATGTTCGGGTCGATACCCCGTTCGAAGCGGAACGATGCATCCGTCTTTAAACCATGATGCTGCGCGGTTTTGCGAACCGAGGTTGGCGAGAAATAAGCCGACTCCAGAAAAATGTGGGTTGTCTGCGCCGATACGCCGGAGTTCTGACCGCCGAATACACCGGCAATACACATCGGTTTTTCAGCATCACAAATCATCAGGTCAGTAGCGGTGAGTTTACGCTCAACACCGTCGAGGGTGACAAACGGCGTGCCTTCGGGTAGCGTTTTGACGACTACTTTGTTGCCCGAAATTTTGGCGGCATCGAAGGCATGCAAGGGCTGCCCCAGATCGTGGCAAACGAAATTCGTTACATCCACAACGTTATTGATCGGGTTCAGGCCAATACTCAACAGACGCTGCTTGAGCCAGTCCGGCGATTCGCCAACCCTCAGGCCACTCAGCGTCAGACCAGCGTACCGTGGGCAGGCCGTCGTATCGTCGACCTGTACATCGAGGGTTAAATCTGTGTTGTTGATCGCAAACGTATCCACAGAAGGTAACCGAAGCGGACGGTTCAACACCGCTTTCAGATCACGGGCCGTCCCTAAATGCGAAGCCGCATCGATTCGGTTGGGCGTCAGGCCAATGGCAATCTGGTAATCGGCTTCGAGATTAAAGTAGCGGGCGGCTGGTGTGCCATTGGGTAGCCGGGACGCCGGACCGTCTGGGTCGAGGACGATAATTCCCGCATGCGATGTCCCTAAGCCGATTTCGTCTTCGGCACAAATCATCCCTTCGGATGCGGCCCCACGAATTTTAGCCTTTTTTATTTGAAACGCATCGCCCGAAGTTGGGTGAAGTGTTGCGCCAACCAAGGCTACAACTACTTTCTGGCCAGCGGCTACATTGGGAGCACCACAAACGATAGGTAGCGGCTGATCTGTCCCTACATCAACTGTGGTTAGACTTAGTTTATCCGCATCCGGGTGTTTGACACAGGTGAGCACCTGACCAATGACGACGCCCTCAAGTCCACCAGGCACGGCCTCTATTTTCTCAATTCCTTCAACTTCCAGACCCGTTGAGGTCAGCAATTTGCCAACTTCTTCGGGTGACTCAGGCAATTCAATGAACTCTTGTAACCATTTATAGGAAACTTCCATACAGCGGCAAAGCAAATTATTACCGCAAAGTTAGCCAATTGCTTGATTGCTCATGCAGATAATTGATGGCAAAATAACTGTATCAGCAATATGTCGCCCTATTCATGTGTACTATATTTTTCGCCTGCTTTTACGGCAATGGGTAGTTTGTTTTCGGCAGGCGGTAACGGACAGGCATATGTCGGCGCGTAGGCGCAATAAGGATTATAGGCTGTATTGAAATCAATAATGGCCTGACTATCCGACATTTGTGCCGGGTCAAGTTCGATGTAACGCCCCCCACCATATGTGTCCTTACCTGACGTTTCATCGCGAAACAGAATGGAATAGGTATTCGCGAGTTTTACGATCAGCAACCGGTGCGCTTCGCCATTCAGGCTGAATACGGCATGGGCAAATTTTTCGTACACCTCTTCGCTACCATCGCTCATGTGGACAACCAGCTTCTGCGTTTTATCGGCAAAGGGCTCAAGCCGGGCCACCACGCGGTAAGCGGGATCGGGTGAAAAATAGCTGAGTCCGTTGAAAGCTGATTTATCCCGAATGGGCGACTCCCCACTGGTGCGCATAAACTGATCTTTCTCTGCTCGCTTTTCGGTTAACAGTTGCCGGTACGTTTCGGGTTTTACCGTTGCTTCCAAACCACCCGCAGACGTCATATTGCCTCCATCGAAAAACGTGAAGTACAATACAATCAACGTAAGTAGAAATAACCCCGTTAGAAAAAACTTATTCTTTATCATAACTTAATGACCATAAATTAACTTTCAAGTAAAAACAATCGATCCTATAGTAACTGATGATCAGGTAATTTTGAGTAATTGTGCTTACTTTTTTCAATCGCGTTACATTCGGACTGTATAGTTTTTTTATATATTTAGAGCCTTAGGTGAATACTTCCTTTTTCAAAACTAAAATTTAACTCAGAATGGCCAAACTCTATGAATTGGAAACATTTGAATCAAGCACCGGAAATCTAACCGTTTTTGAAGGAATTATGCCCGGTGTCATTCAACGCGTCTTTTACATTTATGAGGCTGGCCACACCGCCCGGGCGGGCCATCGGCACCGCCGTACCTGGCATGCCCTCGTTTGCCTGACTGGCAGTTGCCGCGTCTACAATAACAACGGAACACAGGAAGACATCTTTCTGTTGACTAACCCCCGACAATGTCTGGTTCTGCAACCCGAAGACTGGCACATCATGGACCTGTTTTCTGACAATGCTATTCTGCTGGTCATGTCGAATGAATTGTACGACAAAGACGATTACATCTACGAGCCTTACCCAACCGGTGAAGGTGTGAATCGAATACTTATGGCTCATTCGGAATGATTCCGTTTTTAGATCTGAAGCAAACGAACGAGCCACATCAGGCGGCAATTCGACAGGCGATTGAGCGGGTCACGGATTCTGGGTGGTATATTTTAGGCCGGGAAGTCGAAGCATTTGAACAGCAGTTCGCGGCTTATTGCCAGACACGGCACTGCATTGGCGTTGCCAATGGACTTGATGCCTTGACCCTGGTGCTGAGGGCCTGGGATTTCCCTTCTGGCAGCGAAGTGATCGTTGCCTCAAACGCATATATTGCATCGGTGCTGAGCATCACCCACGCCGGTTTGCTGCCCGTTTTTGTTGAACCCGATCCGCAGACGTATTTACTCGATCCCTCCCGGATAGAGGTTGCTATCACATCCAGAACGAAAGCTATTTTACCCGTCCATTTATACGGGCGCTGCTGCGATATGGCTCCCATCAGCGTGCTGGCAAAGCAGTATGGTTTAAAGGTATTGGAAGATGCCGCTCAGGCACATGGCGCAATGTATCGGGCTGGTAGCGCCAATCGGCGAGCCGGTAATCTTGGCGATGCGGCAGGCTGGAGTTTTTATCCCAGCAAAAACCTCGGTGCCCTGGGGGATGCCGGAGCCATCACTACCAACGACGACGCACTGGCTGAACACCTGCGGGCAATGCGAAATTATGGCTCCAGCCGGAAGTATGTCAATGACTACGTAGGCCAGAATAGCCGTCTGGACGAGTTACAGGCGGCCGTATTGTCAGCGAAATTGCCCTTGCTCGATCAGGCTAACGCCCGACGACGCTCACTGGCCGAACGGTATTTGAATGGCCTGAAAAACCCGGCTATCCAGTTACCTCCGGCTAATCAATTGGCGCAGGATGCCTGGCACCTGTTTGTCATCCGGCATCCACAACGTGACGATTTTCGGACGTATCTGCACGAACGGGAAATTGGTACCGATATACACTATCCTATTCCGCCCCATCGACAACGGGCCTATCCGGCGTTTGCTCATTTATCATTTCCGATTGCCGAACAGTTGCACCAGGAGGTAGTCAGTCTGCCACTTAATCCGGCCCTGTCGGATGAGGATATAGAGTATATTATTGAGACGATAAATTTAATGAGTTAAAGAGCGAAAAGCGGTTCAATGGACACTCTTTTCGCTCTTTCGCTATTTTATCATGCACCTGTCCGTAGTTATTCCGGTTTATAACAGTGAGCGCACTATAGCGCCATTGGTCGACCGCTTGCAAACATGCCTGAGTGAAAGACTAGTTGAGATCATACTGGTTAATGACGGAAGTAGTGATCGTTCGGAAATAGTCTGCCAGGAGCTTGAAGACCGGTTCGATAACGTTCAGTTTATCTCGCTGCGCCGAAACTTTGGCGAATTCAACGCGGTGCTATGCGGACTCACCCAGGCTGAGGGGGCGTATGTAGTCATTATCGACGACGACTTTCAGAATCCTCCCGAGTCCATTCTGACGCTCGTTCAGACCGCCGAAACGGGTCAGTACGATGTTGTGTATAGCCGCTATGCGCAAAAGAAACATCACTGGTTTCGCAATGTAGGTAGCTGGCTGGTCAATACCTTAACGACGTATTCCATCGATAAGCCGCGCGATCTCTACCTGTCGAGTTTCAAACTGATACGGCAGGAAGTTGTGCGGGAAATTATCCGCTATCAAGGACCGTATCCTTATATCGATGGATTGATCTTTCGGACAACGCGTAACATAAGCAGCGTGGAAGTGCCGCACAATGCCCGCCTTGACGGGCATTCGAATTATACCATTCGTAAGCTGATCTCCCTGTTTCTGAACGTGTTTATTGGCTATTCGTTATGGCCCATTCGGGTGTTTACAGTTTTGGGGGCGGCCTTGTTTGGCCTAGGTTTTCTGAGCGGTGTACTCCTTCTGGCTGGCTGGCTGCTCCACGGCATAACCCTGGCGGGCTGGGCAGTCATTACCTGGGCAATCGTAACAGGATTGGGCATTCAACTCCTCTTTTTGGGTGTATTGGGGGAATATTTGGGTAAGTTATTTATGGCGTACAGTGGTTTGCCCGCGTACGTTGTTAAAAAGAGCGCAAGAGTGAAAGAGTGAAATCGGACCGCAGCCGCGGACGGTCGCCGATGCGAAGCGGTTCAATGAGGTACTTTCTCATTCTTGCGCTCATTCACTTTTTCAACTCTCATGATCGGTCGTAGGGAAGAATACGAAAAAATGTTTCGGCTGGAAGGGCAACTGTGGTGGTATCGTAGTTTGCACGAGCGTGTCGGTTCGGCGCTGCAACAAACGTTTGGTCAGCACCGGGATATAGCCATTCTGGATGCTGGTTGTGGTACGGGCGGCTTGCTGGATTTTTTGCGTAAGCAAGGCTACACCAATCTGAGGGGAGTCGATGGTTCGGCCGATGCCGTAGCGTTCTGTCAGCAGCGCAAACTCCCGGTTTCTCTGATCAACTTGACTGATCTTACTGGCTTCGAACCAGATACGCACTACGATGCGATCATTTGTAATGATGTGTTTTGCTATTTTACAGACGCCGATTTACGCCCTTTGCTGAACAGCCTTTCAGACCGGCTGAAGCCCAATGGCATTTTGGTGAGCAACAACAACGCGTTCGACCTATTTCGCGGAGAGCACGATGTCGCCGTTGGCATTCTCCGTCGATTTGTTCGGGCCGATTTTGACCGGCTGCTGCCGCATCATGGCCTGTCTATTCAGTCGGCTACCTATTGGAGCTTCGTGTTGTCGCCACTGATTCTCCTGATTCGACAGTGGCAGCGTTTACCACTGGCACTAGGTTGGCGTTCTGCTGACGAGGCCCAATCAGATGTGTATTTACCAGTTTCCTGGGTCAACGAAACCCTTTATCGGATTGTCCGGGCTGAACAGGCATGGATGCGCCGAACCCCCTTTGGCAGTTCGCTGTTCATGGTAAGTAAGAAGTCGTAGTTGGTTACCCATACGGCTTTCGCTAGTCTGCCGAAGCGGTCAGCGAGTAACAACTTATTTATATACGACTTAGAATTTTTATGTTTACAGGTATTGTTGAATCCACCGGTATTGTATCGGGTATTGAGGCAGAAGGTACTAACCTAACATTCCGCATTGAGTCGGCACTGGCTCCTGAGCTGAAAATCGACCAGAGTGTAAGCCATAATGGTGTTTGCCTGACCGTGACCAGCATTGCCGATGGAAGCTACACCGTAACGGCCATCGATGAGACCTTAAAGAAAACGAATCTGGGTAAGCTTACTACGGGTAGTTGGGTCAACCTCGAGCGGTGTATGCCCGCCAATGGCCGCTTCGATGGGCACATCGTTCAGGGGCATGTCGATCAAACGGGTATCTGCACCAACGTACAGGACATGAACGGTAGCTGGCTATTCGATTTTCAGTATGAGGTAGGAAATGAACCGGCAAGCCAGAACGTAACGGTCGAAAAAGGATCTATTTGTATCAATGGGGTCAGTTTAACCGTTTTTAATTCAGAAACGGATCGTTTTCGGGTGGCCATTATTCCGTACACGTACGAGCATACCAATTTTCGACATCTCAAGGCTGGCGACGTTGTCAATCTTGAGTTCGATATTGTGGGTAAATACCTTAAAAAAATGTTTGCGGGCTATCGGTAGCCCGTTATGGATTCTGCTACTTTTGTGAAACTAGTAAACCAACTGAACCGAGTGGTGCCTGGAAAGCGCCACGAATCACTACTCCCGAATGGCTAAAATCAGCACCCGCTCCTTTTCTGACCTGCTGATCCATATTGGCATTATCATAGCCCTGCTGGTGGCCTTGTTTCTGGCGTTTTTCTTTGTTTATCTGCCTTTTACGACAAATCACGGGCAAACCATTACGGTGCCCGATGTGACGCGACTGAGTCTGGACGAAATGGAGAATCTGCTGGACGATCGAGACCTGCGTTATGAGGTAAGCGATTGCACATTTGTGGCCGGCGCTCAACCTTTGACCGTTATACAACAGTATCCAAGGGCTAATTCTAAAGTAAAAGAGGGTCGTAAGATTTACCTGACGATTACCAAACGGGTGGCTCCGATGGTGCAGATGCCCAACCTGGTTAGTCTGACACTTCGGAGTGCACAGTTGAACCTTAAGTCGCTGGACCTGGTGAGCGGCCCGCCCATTTATGTACCCGATGTAGCCAAGAATTCGGTGCTTCGGCAGTTGTATAACGGGAAGGAAATTACGGCCGGAACGCCCATCCCGAAGGGTGCTCAGATCGATCTCGAGGTTGGTGATGGTCTGGGAAGTACGATGTTTGAGATTCCGAACGTTGTAGGGTTACCTCTCGATGAAGCCGAAGCAGCTATTCGTGGATCGAACCTGAAAGTTGGCACGAAAATTTCCGTTGAAGACCCTGAGAAGGAAGTCGGCACCGTAGTCCGGCAGCGGCCCGAAGCCCGGTCTGGCGAACGCATTCGCGTTGGCGAAACAATGGATTTGTGGATCGTGGGGCCCATTGAGCCAGACCAGTAAACCCATTTCCGGCCCTGATACCCGATGAGAATTGCGTTAGTTTGTCAGCCGCTTAATCCATTTGCCGGACGTTGTCTGCGCGGTCTTTTGTTGCTGTTTTTTAGTTTATCATACGTACTAGTGAAGGCTCAAACTCCGCTGAGCCTTCCTTTCTTCGACGATTTTTCGACGGCCAGCGGTCGCCCCGGCTTTGATCAGCCTGACCCAGCCCTTTGGCAGCCAGGCAGTGGTGTGTATATCAACAACACCATGGCGATTGGTCAGCCCACGGTCAACGTTGCCTCGTTTGATGGTTTACAGGCGAATGGCCGCCCTTATGTCCAGAACTCCCCGTTGGCCCAGGGCTATACCGATACATTAGCGTCATTGCCCATCAACCTGGCCGGTTTAACCGTTGCCGATTCCGTTTATTTAAGCTTTTACTGGCAGGCTAAAGGGCTGGGCGAGTTACCCGATCCGGGCGATTCATTGAGCCGACTGGCGGGCGATTCGCTCACCGTCCAGTTTCTGGATCGCACCGGTACCTGGCGAACGGTATGGGCCAAAGTGGGTGGTATCGTTAACAATAACTTTTTTCAGGTTTTCATCCCGGTTCAAAATGCAGCCTATTTTCATGCGGGCTTTGCCTTTCGGTTTCGTTCGTTCGGGCGTGAATCCGGACCGTTCGATACCTGGAATGTCGATTATATTTACCTGAACCGGGGGCGTTCAGTCAATGATCGATTCGTGAAAGATGTCGCTGTTACGAAGGCCCTTACTCCGCTATTGAAGCGCTATACAGCCATGCCGCTCGCGCAATATGTCGTTGATCCGGCCAGTGAAATGGCAGATTCGGTTAGGACAGAAATCAACAACCTGTTCAACAACTTCAACTTTACAACCTTTGACTTCACCATACGGGATGAGGTGTCGGGGCGTATTGTGCAGGACGATCCGCAGACCAGTTCAATGTTGATACCATCGCTCAGTTCGCAGCGGAAAGCCGCCAAGCCAGCTCCTGTTTCGGGCCTGGGCTCAGCGACCAGAGCCTTGTTGCGATATAAATTTGACTTGCTCACCACTGACGATCAGAATCCATCCATTCCCGGTGTCAATCTTCGGCGAAACGATACGATTTCGGCCGTAGCGGCTCTCGATGACTATTATGCTTACGATGATGGTACCTGGGAATATGCCCAGCAGATCAGGCAACGAGAACAGATAGCGATTCGGTTTATCCTGAATAAACCCGATGCGATTGGGGGCGTTCGGGCGTGTATTGTGCCTTTTACAACCAATCAGACGGGCCAGTCATTCGTCATCAATGTTTACAGCAACCGGGCGGGTCGGCCCGGTACAGCTATCTACCAGCAGGCGTTCACGATGCAGTATCCAACATCTCGCAATGGATTTGTCGAATTTAAATTCACGAAGAGTGTCTCCGTAAAGGATACATTCTACGTTGGTTACCAGCAGATCAGTAGCAGTGATACGACGTTTCTGCGCCTGGGGTTCGATAAAAGTAGTCCGTTTGGAGCGCAGATTTTTTACAATGCGGGTAGTAACTGGGATCAGAATTTAACTACCCCTTCGCTGAATGTACAGGGGGCATTTCTGCTACGGCCCGTTATGGGTGCTAAACCCGACACCATCGTGACGGCTGTTCCGGAGCCCGAGCCCCTGGCTTTACTGCGTACTTATCCGAATCCGACCACGGGTATTGTTCGATGGGATAATCCCGATCTAACGCAGTTAGCTGTTATGAACAGCGCGGGCCGGATACTACTCACACTTGAACCAAGTCGCGGGCAGCAAACGTTAGATTTAAGTTATCTGCCCGATGGTCTATATTTAATCCGTCTTTTCGCGGATAAACGATCGGCTGTACAAAAATTGATTATTCAACATTAACGAAGCGATACCTCAGTTCGTTTTCATCACAATTATTGACCATGGATATTACCGTACAGGAGTTGAAAGAGCGGCTCGATAAGGGCGAGAAATTGAATTTGTTCGATGTTCGGGAGCCCAATGAATACGAAGCGGACAACATTGGCGCTACGTTAATCCCCCTTGGCGACTTGTCGTATCGGTTGGATGAACTCGATGGCTTGCAGGATGAAGAAGTGATCGTTCATTGCCGGTCTGGCAAACGTAGTGGTATGGCGCAGCAGATTCTGGAAGAAAACGGATTCAACAACGTTCGAAACGTTATTGGCGGCATGCTGGCCTACCGGGCGCAGTGAACGAGCGATGAGCGATGAATGATTTTTCGTAGAATCATTCATCGCTCATCAATATAGTAAGCACTTCTTCCTTGTCTTCTGGGCCTACCCATCTGTAATTTCCCTGATTTCTGAACCAGGTTAGTTGTCGTTTAGCGTACCGTCTTGAGTTGCGCTTCAGTAAACGAACCATCTCATCATACTCGTAAATACCATCCAGATAAGGAAAAACCTCCTGATAGCCAACTGTTTGTAAAGCAGATAGTTGACGGTATGGGGAAAGCGAACGAACCTCATCGAGCAAGCCCTCCTTAAGCATCGTATCCATTCGGACATCAATGCGCTCATACAGTTCTTCGCGTGGTCGTTCCAGTGCGATCAGCACCGACCGGAATGGGCGCTCAACCGTCTGTCGCCTGCGAAAAGAGGAATAAGGCTCTCCTGTGGATAGACACACTTCCAAAGCCCGTGTTACCCGAACGGGATTCTGTAAATCGGCGGTTTGGGCGTAAACCGGGTCTAACAAACGCAGTTCATGCTGTAGTTTTTCTAATCCTTCCACTTGAAGCCGGGCAAACAAATGTTCGCGCAACGACGAATCAACGGCGGGCATATCGTCCAGACCGAAACAAACCGCATTGATATAAAGCCCCGTTCCACCCGATAAAATTACGACCTCTCTGGTCCTGAAAAGTTCGTCGAGCAGGTGTAGACACTCCCGTTCATAGCGTCCGGCATTCACCGGATCCAGAATGGAGTGAGAATCAATAAAATGATGCCTGACGCCATCCATTTCTTCATGCGTTGGCTTTGCTGTGCCAATGCTCAGCTCACGATACAGCTGACGAGAGTCGGCAGAAACCACATCGGTTTTCAGGTCTTTGGCCAATTGAACACACAAGGTGGTTTTTCCAACCGCCGTAGGGCCTGCAATAACAAGTAAAGTTTTCAAGGCTAAATCAATAAGACAACAAAGGTAAACCAGAGAAATATAGACTAGCAATCCGTTGGCCATGTTGCCCGTTTCCTAACAATTTTGTGCGTACAAACGCCTAACTATATACTATCTGAGTTTGTGGTAAAGTAAGTGCTAACCATTTTATTTTGAATCAGTATAAATCTCAATTAAACGCTTAATTTTTGATTTAAAAAAAATATTTTTTTGTTGATTAATAGCTAGTTAACATAAATATCTTTTTTTAAACAATCAGTGAGGAAAAATGGGCATGCTTTAGATTTATTACAAATTTATATATTTGCTATTATTGATATAACTATCTTCTAGTCAGTGAGTTACGAACCAAAAGGTTAGTAGCTGTTTTCTCATGAACGAACCCATTGAAAATCGAAAATCCATTGACCCAAAGTATTCATCTCTTCAGAAAACATTAGACATCATTTGCGGAAAATGGAGGCTTTATATAATTTATCAGGTAGGTACTGAAGCCCGACGTTATGGTGAATTACGCCGAATGATTCCTGAAGTAAGTGAGAAAGTTTTGATCCAGGAACTTAAAGTTCTGGTGAGTTTGGGGGTTATTGAAAAAAAGTCATACAGCGAGGTACCACCTCGCGTTGAATACAGATTGACGACTAAAGGGATACAGGTATTACCTACTTTGCTGAACCTGACGTCAATCGGAGAATTGTTTCTGGAACCGTAAGGGGGTCAACTTTTTTTTACTTCGTGTCGTTGTTTATCAACACATAAAGTAAATAGAGTCAATGGTTTGGAAGATAGGTGGTCTTTTGGTAGGCGTAATATGGCTTGTCGAGCTGGCTCAGGGCAGCCGACAGCGTATTCTCCCAATAGCACCTGTCTATCCGCAATCGGCTCCTGTCAAAAGCCAGTTCAATAAATCACTACGGTTCAACGTATACACATTTACTGTAACGGCTGCGGATACCGGGCGCGTACGTGAGGTGCAGGTTAAGGCTTATCGCGGAGAATTACTCCTGACCAACTTCCGAGTGCGTATTGAGGGAATGGTGACCGGCGCAGAAATAGCGGACCTGGATAATAATCGCTTGCCTGAATTATATGTTTACAGTACCACTAGTGGAAGTGGTTCGTTTGGCCGTGTCTATGGCTGGCAGTTTTTGCCGGAGCGAAAAGCCGATATTACGTCTATCAACTGGCGAGACAGGATGCCAGAAGGCTATATGGGCCATGATAGTTTATGGGTCGAGCGGGATATCCTGTGCCGCAAGTTTCCGGTATATCAACCCGGCGATGCTAATGCCGAACCGTCTGGTGGCTATCAAATGATGCGCTACAAATTACGCCCAGCCGGTGCCGGGTTCACATTAACAGCGGACTAGCGCGCGAAAAAAGTAAATCTAGTACCCCAATAGTTACCGAGGGATTCACTGTCTGGATCAAAAAGAACGTGGCTGACGCGATTAACAGATGCGTCAGCCACGTTCTTTTATTGACTTGCCCTAAAACACTTTGAAGCCAAGGGTAACCGTCGCGATGCCCAGAAAACCCGTAATATTGGAATCTTTATAAACTCCACCAACCGGAACGGCATACCGAAGATCAACATCCAGCAATGGAATCGGTGAGTACCCAACGCCAAGTTCAACCGCGTAGGTAAAGTCCTTAACTTCCAGATTCTGAGCTTCGTACTTGTTAAGTAGATTCGTGCTTGCGCTCGACGCCGGAATGGGTGTTTGTTGAAAACTTACAGCTGAGTTTGCGTTGATAACCCCGGATGTTGTCCGGTCGAGTGTTGCTTTCTGCACAAAAATGAAGTTAGGACCGGCGTAGCCACGCAACTTCCCTCCCATCCAGCGTTTGCCGAATAAGATGGGTACGTCAACCGCTTCCAGTACAGACTCCGACGTTGCATTCAGGCTGGCGTTGAGCAGGCCAGGCTGTATAGTAATGGGTAACGCATTGGCCAGGGCTGCGTTCGCATTTACATCGAGGGTGACGGCGGTTTTCTGTTTCAGGACAAACCGGTTGTAGGTGACTTCGGCCTGAATGAAAAACGTATTGAAGTTTTTCCGCGCCCACAATCCACCTGAATAACCGTAGCCAATCCCGTTGTTTTTGTTTTCCAGGGCCGGTACCTGGACACTGCCTATCGTTTGGGCCGGAACTTTGGTGAATCCGTGCGTGAAGGTGGCTCCTCCTTTAATTCCGAACTCGAACGGGCGAGTTTGGGCTACGGCTGTCGACATGCTGATCAGAAACAGCGCAGCTATTGATAGTTGACTTATTTTCATAAACGGACGATTATTGTTGCAGCAATACACGACGATAATTGGCTGGGTTAACCGTTGGTATGGTTGCCGTGTATTTTGCATTGATTTGTTTAATGATCTCATTGGCCATCAGGGCATAACCGGCGGGCGTCAGATGGATACCATCCAGGCTGAATACGCCACCCTGAATGAAGCTGGCTCTGTACGTGATGCCGTTTTGAGTAAGACCTCCTGAAGAAGCTACCTGGCTCAAAACCGCATTCGGATCAACGTACGCTATGCCTTTGGCATCAGCCTGGGCCTTCATAATACCATTATACGCACTGACGCTGGCGTTCAACGCACTCACCTCATTACCATCCAATACAAGCCTGTCAGGCAGTGGATTGGCCGGGCTTAGTCCGTAAGGGCCTGTTTTGGTGCCTACCGTTGAACTCCCAATATTCGCGTATTCGGTTGCGTTGGCGAGCATCAATAAATCGCCCGTCTGCGTAGTGCGGATACCATTCGCCGTCTGAATGTACAAGGCCGCTATCGGTGTTGGTGGATTCAAAAGGGCATTGATGTTTGCCAGCACAAGCGGGACAGTAATGGTCGTGTAATAAGGCGCTGTCGTAATATTCGGAATCCCAATGACCACGCCTTTCCGATTGCCCTCGGTCAGCTTGTTCATGGCAGCAGTAAAGTTTGTGGTGAACAAGGCCGTGGGTGTCAACGGTGTTGCGCCCCCCGAAGTAGCATACCCGAGTGCATCATTGTTGCCTAACCAGCAGGAAAAGAACGTAGCGCCGTTCAGGTTATCGCTCATGTACTGGAAGTAGGTTGTGGCAGACGGATCGGCGACCAACCGCTCAAGATAAGGATTAGCCAATCCATAGTTTGGGGTTAATATATCAGACACCCGAATACCCGGTACACCTAAATTTTGGTTAGCGTCGGTAAACTTGGTCAATAAAGGCAAGCCGCCAACAACCGTAGTCCCTCCTCGTGCGGCTCCGGGAGCTACCGTAGCAATCGACGTGATGAGGGAAAGGGGGTTAGCCGCATTCGGTACTTTAACAAGTTTTAAATAGCCTGCTCCAGCCGCCTGAGCCTCCGTAAATAAAGGTTGCACGAAGTTGCCGCCACCCACGGTGGCAAACTGAGCTGCTAAAATGCTGGGATACGAGTTAAGCTGACTATCCCGATAAAGGCCGCCATCGGCATAACCAGCTGTCAGTGAGTTACCCACGGCCACGTATTTGCTGAAGTCGGCACTCCCCTTTGTAGGCGCTACGCCGTTGCCAGCGTTGGGGTCGATGTCATTGTTTGTACAGGCGTTTATGCCCGCAAATATTGACAGCATCAGCCCCCACCGAAACCTGTTTTTTAGTTGCATTCGACTATGTTGTTGATAGTAAGAAATTGAGATAAACTTGCAAAAAAATAACGTAAAAGTAATTCGTTTCTGCATACGTAGCTGCGCTTATTCTCACAAAACTCCCGAGATTAAGTATATTTAATTTTAAACAAAGATTACCCTCCGGCAGTTGTTTGTCATAAGTGAGTTCGCTTAATTGCCGACCATTTAATGCTTGTTTCATTAAAACCATATTAAACAGATGGGTCTTTTATCATTCTTTAAAGGTGTAGGCGAAAAAATCTTTCACAAAGATGCCGTAGCTCCTGAGCCAGCTCAGGCAGAAACCGTCGAGCCCGTACGCGCTCAGGCATTGCTTGATCACGTTAAGCAACTGGGTTTGGCGTATAACAGTTTGACTGTAAAAACGAAAGGAGACACAGTTACGATAACAGGCTCAGTTAAATCGCAGGAAGATGCTGAGAAAATTGCCCTGGCGGTGGGTAACGTAGAAGGCGTATCGGCCGTAGACAACCAGTTATCGGTTGAGACGCCAGCACCGGAAGGAAAATACTACACGGTGAAATCAGGTGATTCGTTGTCGAAAATCGCCAAAGAAGTGTACGGTGACCCTATGAAGTACGGTATCATTTTTGAAGCGAACAAGCCAATGCTGAAAGATCCTGACCTGATTTATCCTGATCAGGTCCTGCGTATTCCGCAGTTATAAAAAGCCTTAAGCAGGCAAAAAGCAGGGTGATCATAGAGTAAAGCGCTTTCTGTGAAGGAGATAGCTTTATTCTATGATCACCCTGCTTTTTTGTGCGTACACTGCCTAACTACTACACGCAAAAACGAACATTCGGACCAATGACCAGTTCTATGTATCTCAACTCAATGAAAAACATATGGCCGTTCGCTTATTACCTTACATCAAAGACCAGTTTACGCCCGCTGTAGTTGACCAGCTTAGTGGTGTGCTGAATGAATCGTCGGCTACTACACTGAAAGTCATTAATGGCGCGCTGCCAGTTCTGCTGGGCGGATTGACTCGGCGCGTGCAGGCATCAGGTGGTGCATCCGCTATGGTTAGTTCGCTGGATAAAGGCGATTACGCAAAAACGCCCTTCGACGTAAGTCAGGTAATTGACTCGACGCAGTCGATCACGGAAGCAACCACGGCTGATGCCGGATTTATCGATCAGATTTTCGGGGATAAACTGACTCGTACCACTGAACTGCTCAGTGTGTATAGTGGCGCGAAGCCTCAGTCGGCCAGAACCATATTGGGTTTGGCGGGATCCGTACTCATGGGAATTCTGGGTCGGCAGGAACAGGAAAAGGGCCTTACCACCGACAGCCTGAAAACATTATTACTCGGTCAGGCTACCGAATTTCGGCAGGCTCTACCAACGGGCCTGGATGGTATCAGCAGTTTGCTGGGTTTCGACGAATTGGTGACGCCTGCCGGTCCTCAGACCGAAGTTCAGGGCCCTGATAACTTCAGTGGCACGCCTGTCAATCCGAATATACCCAAGAGTACAGATGGCGACCGACGGCAGGAAAACGTGCGCTGGCTCCGCTGGGCTATGATTGCCATTGCCGTGCTGGTACTGGCCCTGCTCATTCAGAAGTGCAGTGAGAATCAGAACGGTATTGATGGCGTTAGTACCGACTCTACCTCACGCGCTGAACCCAATGCGGTTGAAGACACCTCGGCAGCAACAAAACAAAGTGTTCGCGATGCACATGGTCAGCCGAACGATTCGACGGCTTCTGGTCCACTGGGTATCCGTGATTCATCGGCGATAAAGAAATAATCGATCAGGCGCCTATGGAATCCGGTTCTTTAAGCCTCGTCCCTACGTGGTAAGGTTTGGAGAACTGGCATCACAGGCCTACGAATCAGACCTTCAATTCAACTCTCAAACGTTTGAAAAACTATGATTTATAATCGCATCAAACCCATTCGGTCCTGGCTATGCATGGCCTTTATCGTTGGCACCAGTCTGACACTGGGGAACTGTTCGGGCAAGAAGACTGAAAACAGTGAAAGCCAGATGGCTGATACAACAGCCGCCAGCGATAGCTCGGTGTTTGGGCGTCAGGGCGATACCACGACCAATACACTAGACGCTCCCCAGCAGGCTCCACCCGATAGCGCAGACCGGGGCGCGGTTGTGCCAGCTGAAGTGAAAGTGACGCCTAAAAAGTAAGTTGTTACACCGTACGTCTGGCACGATAAGTGAGCCGTGATTTGTTAACTTGCGTGCTCACTTACCGCCAGATCGGTTTACTTACTACCATTGCTCTATGTTTGTTGACGCCATTGAACGCGTTAATCCGTTTACCCAGCCGATGCACTCTATTGTCAGACTGTATGGCCATAATGAGATTGTACCCGGAACAGCTACCCTATTTTTCATAAATGAACACGGATGTGCCATCACCTGTAAGCATGTTGCTGAACTGATCAGGCAGAGCGATCCTATTTACCACAACTATCGGGAGTTTCAGGGTGCCCGCCGGGAGGCATTGCGGGAGAAGAATGCGGCTCAGCTAATCAGTCAGTTAGAAACGAGATTTAAACTGAGTGCCGATACCATTATTCGGATACGAAATAATTTTGTGAACTGCGTTGATCAGTTCGAACGGCTGAACATTGATCACCACCCGACCCAGGACCTGGCCCTGTTGCGCTTCAAAGGGTACAATCGACCACTGTATCGCTCACACGCTGTTTTCCTGGGCGATACGAGCCGGATAAAACCGGGTCGGAGTTTGTGCCGGTTAGGTTATCCATTCCCTGAGTTTACCAACTTTCGCTACAACCCGTCCATTGACGATATTGAATGGACAACAACGGGGCGCGTCGTCTCGCCCAGCTTCCCGATTGATGGCATTGTTACCCGGCTGTCGGGGGATAACAATGTGGCTACCGGAATCGAGTTGAGCACACCCGGTCTGCGGGGTCAAAGCGGGGGTCCTTTGTTTGATACAAACGGACTTATCTATGGAATGCAATCGGCTACACGTCACCTGCATCTGGGCTTCGATATTGAAGATCAGGAGGTACTCGTAAACGGCCGCAAAAGCCGGGTATCAAATTACCCGTTTCTGAACGTAGGGCAATGCGTGCATGTCGATGTAATTAAAGCCTTCCTGCGGGAAAAGAAAGTAAAGTTCTATGAAGGATAAATCACAACCGCATCGCCTACCCGTATCTGCCCACTCTGTACAACCTTCGCGGTCATGCCACCGTGCCCACGCATGGCGTTGTACCCTCCGGGACCAAGTGTTGTTTCCATTTTAGAACAGGGATGGCATTGCCCGGTAATTTTCAGAATCACATCGCCAAGTTGAATTTGTTTGTCTTTTAGCGCCAATAAGTTTAATCCCGACACCACGATGTTTCGGCGAACCAGAGCGGGATCGAGGTCGGTACGACCAAGCAGGGCCGCCACAACGGGTAAGTGCTCGGCCTGAATCAGAGTTACGTGACGGTTGCCACTTTGTCCGCTGTAATGGTCGCCAACAAGACCTTTCTTATCGGATACGGTTACCGAATCGACCACCGCTACGGCCGTTTTGCGTTCAGGCCGGATGCCAATCCACTCCACTCGGCCAGAGCGGGGAAATACGTCGAATAAGTCTTTTATGTTGTCCATGGCCTGAGCCGCAGCATTTGGTTGATTTTTAGCCTAATCTGATTCTTTCTAAAATCATAGACTGTCGTAAAAACCAAACAAATCCTGGTTCAGACATAGTTCACGTAGGTATTCATTACGGATCCATCGTTGAACAGATCGACGATGGCATACCCGGCAGACGTATGTTTGTACTTCCCGAACCACCAGGCACCACTGACGGCTCCATTGCAGAAATACGAAACGCCATTGTAATCAACCCGGTCTGTTAAATGAATGTGACCGCTGAGGGCGGCTTTTACGTTTGGATGACGGTGAAACAGGTCGGTGATTCGAACGGTATCGCTGTGCATCCAGCGCGAGGGTACGTTCCAGTTTTCACCCGCAAAACGCTGACCATCAAAAAAAACACAAGCGGCCAGAATCGGCACGTGCGAAACGACAAGAACGGGCATTTCAACGGGTGTCTGGCTTAAATCAGCCTCGAGCCAGCCAAACTGTTCGTCGTCTATGTGAGCGGTGTACCAGCTTCCGTCGGGTTTGGGTTGCACGCTATCCAGCACGATAATGTGCCAGCCGTTTTGGTCCAGGCTGTAGTAACGCTTTGCCAGGTGAAACTCGTCCATTGCCCATTGCCGGCCTGCTTCGAAGCAAGCCCTGGTTTCCCTGGGGCACCAAATGTCATGATTTCCAATGCAGCTTACAACGGGGAGGGCATTTTCGCTACGGAGAACATCGTTATACAGACGCCATTGTCGACTGACGCTGTCTTTCTGACGACCGTGCGCTTCCATAATCGCATCGCCACCGTTGACGATCAGATCGGGTTTATCCGTCAAATTTTGTACATGATGCAGGCATCGTTCGAAGCCTTTGGCAGCGCCGATCAGCGGCTGCATGTGGGTATCGGTGAGGTGGGCAATGCGCAACACCCGTTGTTTGGGAAGTGTTGCCGCCTGCGCAGATACCAGGTTATTTACCGAAAGAGCAGCCAACCCTGCTCCCATTCGTTTAACAAGATCCCTACGGTTCATGCAGACCTACTTTGGTTTACGCAAAGTAAAGTCCCCACTGTGATGTGTTAATTAAACCAAGTTTATGTTTGTATTAGGTAATCAACTCAGAATGAAGCGATTTATTTATATATAACCCACCTGAACCGCTCCAGCAATTCAGACTTACCGCCCAAACTTCAACGTCGTGCCGATTCTAAATCCTAAACCCTGATACTTGGCATCCTGCCATTGCGAAATGACTTCTACCCGAAAGAAGGGCAGCACCTGCGGAATCAGCCCATCCAGCCCATACCCTACTTCCGTGTAATTTTTAGAAGCCGGTGTGTACAGGTAGTGTACGAACAAATTCTCTTTCAGGCCCAGCAACCGAACAACGGTCAACTGCGTGACGAAAAACTTACGAAACTCAGCCAGCACGTGGGCTTCGGCAAAGCGCTTGGCGGTACTGTATTGGTAATACGGCAGCAATCGGTACGTCGAAACGACATCGCCCTGTTGGAAGAAGAACTGATTTCCTTCAAAATGCTTGAAATCAGGAAAGTAAACCTGCCGATCATTCAGAAAGGAGCCAGCGCTGAGTTTGTAGTTTAACCGGCTCCGAATGCCCGTTTCGAACGAATGGCTGATGCTTGCCTGGAAGAAATCATAATCGACCTGGTCCATTCCTTTGCGGTAATTTACCGTCAGCAACGGACTTTCGTTATCACGCCGGGCAATACGTCGCCCGTTGCGGATGGTATACTGGGTAGCTCCCAACCGCGCCGAAGCCGTCAGATTGAGCACGAGCGCGTTATGCGTCGGGAAAGCCGTTGTCGCGACTTCGGCGTTTTCGGGACGGTTTGGTGTAAACGTCCGCTCGCGCCAGTTGATCCACGGCTTCAGATCGTCCCGATAGTTGGCCAATTCAGAACGGCGGGCGTACTCCAGGCTCCCCGTTAACGACACCCGTTCTCCGAATGGCGACGCAGTAAGGGTCAGATTTAGAAAATCTTTCTGATATAATTTGGCAAAATTCTGTTCAAATAGCAGCGTTGTCAACGAGTTCAGAAACGGGCTAATCGGATTATCGGGATTGTACTGGTACAAATATTGCCCCCCCGACAGGGCAACCCGTGTGCTTTTATGCTGGTAACTCGCCAGGCCGTAACCCACAACTTGTTTCCGGCCAAACTGGTAGCGGCCCACACCTCCCACATTCCACTCGCCCAATTGAATTTGCCGAAACCGATTGACCGAATCCACTTTCGCCCGATACCGGAAATTGAGCGCTCCCTCCAGCGTGTAGCCTTCGACAGTGTTGTACTCAATCCGGGTCAGCGGACTGGTATAAATCAGAGCACTTCGTTTGGATAGCCCCCAGGTATGTCCGCTCAGCACTTGACCAATCGAGAACTTACTGGCCGCTTTTTTCTTTTGCCTATCGGCTACGGCAAGGCTGTCGCGCTTCAGCGAATCGGCTTTCGTAAGTACCTTTGTTTCACGAACCAGCCCTAAGCTGTCTGCTTTCCGATAGCTTTTGATTTCGCCACTGGTAAGCGGCACTGAGCGGAGTGAATCCCAGAATACATTGGAGCGTTTGCGAGCCAGTGAGTCGATTTCCAGGGAGTCGTCGCGCACAACGGCCACATCTTCTTTCCGGTTTTTACGGGCCTGCTTCTCTTGCTTTTCGTATTCCTTGACCATCTGACGCAGGTTTTTGGTCGAAAACTCCTTTTGTTTTTTAACTAGCTCGTCGAAGTTCTTACCCTTAATATCACCTTTGGAGAGCGTTTGGGCAGGTGCCCCTTTCTTCTCGTCGGCCACTTCAATGTCTTCAACAAAAGCAGGGTTCACGACAAATTCATTAAACGTCAGGTTTCGAATGTAGTAGCCGCTGGCTTTCACGCCCAGATAGGTCCCCTTCCCTTCATACCGCTGGTTCGTTGGCATCCAGACACCCTGTATGGGACTGCATATGTGCCGGACTGAAATAGACACGCCGATGTTGTTTACCGTTTCCAGTTGCAGACTATGGATGGCCCAGGTATTTTCGGTAATATAAATCGTTCCCCGAAAAACGCCTTCGCCATACTGCCGGGGTATAACCTGAATTTTGCTGATCTCAACCGGAGCACCGGATGGACCCGGCTCCCGAAACGTGCCTTTGTACTCAAACTTATAGTAGGCAAACGCTTTGGGCGATAAAGGCGATACAGCACCGGCAACAGTGGGGCTATAAAAGCTGGCATTGTAAAACTGATTGGGGCTCAGGAAATCCCCCTGCGAGTTGCGATTGGCAATAATCCGTTGCCGAAATGTGTTGGGCTGCGTAAACGATACTTCAGCCACGGTTTCGTTGAGCAAAGGAACACCTACTTTAAAATTAGCTTCTTTTTCGGCTTCTTTGAGCTGTTTCCGAAACGCCATTTCGGCCAGATTGGGCAGGTCAATAACGGTGAACGATGATTTGGTATAGACCCGTGCCTTGAATCGCTGCACCTGCAACTGGTGGAACCGGCTTTTGGCTATGGCCCGGCGCATGATCGTATACGCAGGATCTTCATTCCCGGCTTTGGTCTGCACCTCAGCCAATCGTAGCGCCTGCTCCTCAAGGGTAGCATCCAGCGTAGCGAAGTCACCGCCTATCTCAATTGGTTTTTGAACAGACTGAAAGCCCAGATATTGGAATACAATGTCGTATTTACCGGGTGCAAGTCCGATTTCGTATCGACCCTCGGCGTTCGTAATCGTGCCCTTGTTCGTCCCCTTCACAATGACAGCCGCAAAGGGCAAGGCTTCCCCCTGCTTGTTTCTAACCACACCCCGCAGACCACTACTACCGGTTTGCGCAGGAGCCATCGTCAACGAAATGAGTGTGACCAGTATTAGTAGTATAAATTTCATGCAATTGGGGAGGTTAACAGTCTGCGAATGTACTTGTAAAACGAAGGAGCGTGCTAATCTTTTCGATAGACGGAAAATTTCTATCGACCAGCAAAATGAACTCATTCGTATTGGTAAGATGCACATTTGAACACAAACGTTGCCTGCGGGCAATACATCGGCCACTGAGCGAGGAGTGGAAACGGATCAAATGATTACTGAAAG
Source organism: Spirosoma humi (assembly GCF_054776575.1). NCBI lineage: Bacteria > Pseudomonadati > Bacteroidota > Cytophagia > Cytophagales > Cytophagaceae > Spirosoma > Spirosoma humi. The sequence continues at coordinate 1,449,643 of NZ_BAAHBR010000008.1, read as the reverse complement.
AACCACACCAGCGGCCCGGTCAAAGCCTCGCTGTTTGATCGGACGAAGCCACCCGATAGACTCATAAAGGCGATCGGCATCTTCACCACGGAAGACTGCACGGCGAACCGTGGAAGCTTTTGTCCCTATCGCTATTTTTGTTTACGAGTTCTTGACCCGTTGACTAGTACTTTGGGGGCAACTCATTGGACCCGAGCCGATCTTTACGAACATAAACCCGTTCATCATTGATCGTAGCAACGTGTTGATAATGCGCCTGGATGTACGCCCCGATGGGTGCAACCTGTTCGTGACCGAATACATCTGGATTTAAAAACCAGAACGAGTGACGACGATTAACCAGATCAACGAAAACCACCGGGCGATGCCTTTTCAGATCGCTCAGAAATCTGGCCTGATGTTTTTTCTGCTGCGGTCCCGGCATGAGAACTCGAAAAGTAATGTTATCGGCGGTTGCCTGGCTGAGTTGCGTTTCGATGTGATAGACTGGATACCAGCCCCACAGGGTAATGTCATCGCCTGGGCGAGTATACGTCAAGATTTTTTCAGAAATCGGCGATACCGGAATCGGCTGGAACAAGTCGTATAAACGGATGGTAACAGCCTTCGAAGAACTAACGAACAGAACCAATCTATCTATCCCGTAAGGTAGACAACAAGCAAGCACCCAACCCGCCAAAATCAGCCGCATCGTTGAAGCGGGTATTTGTCGAGTAGCATAATAACCAGCCCAGATTGCTCCACTCAGGAGGGCCAGCGGTACGATAAGGAACTGCTGATAATGATAAAATTGATAGCCCGATTTAATGGCTTCGTAAAAACCCGTCAGTACATGCAGTAAGCCAAACCAGAGCAGAAATGACCGGGTATTCACCCGAGAAGACGAACGGATACTAAACCAGAGCCCCCCGGCAAGTAGCAGTCCGTAACTAATGAAAAGGTTTAAAAACTGCCCCGAACTCCACAAAAACGCTGGATAGTTCAATGCTTTTTCCCAGATAGATCCTCCGAAGTTGTACTGAAAATTACCAATCAAGTAAAAGTTAAGAAAATAGTCGAATGATCCGTTCAGGAGCGTAAGGGCCAGTACGAATAGCGGACAACATAAACAGCCTGCCAGCAGAACCAGGAGCGATCGAATTTTATCAGGGCTCTTCGAGAGGATGATTAACGCCGTAAAAACCAACGTAATCAGCACCGTAGGTACTCCCTGTAGTTTGGCAAAGGGAACGAGCCCCGACACAAAACCCAGGGCCAGCAGAACGCCAAACGCAGGATGGGATTGATTGTACAGAATTGAGAACAACCAGAAAGTAATAGCCAGTAAGCATAACACGACGTATTCATTGTACAGCTCACAAAACCATCCCTGAACCAACAGATAAAAAAACGCGGTGGGCACAAACACGGCCAAACTGATCGACTTGGCAAACAGATTATTAACCGTTAGATAGGTAAAAAGCAAGGTAAGACTTAACAGCACAAAGCCGACCAAACGGGCCGAGGTGTAATCGAAATGCCCGCCAAACCACGAAGGCAGGATCAGCAAATAGCTGACCAGTGGCCCCTGGGTCAGGCCATCCACATCTATCCAGTACCGCCAGTATTTAGTCAGGCTCAGCGCCTGAGTCAGCATCTGGGATTCGTCAACTTCCAGTTCCCTATTGTAGGCGATAAATGGCAAGCGCATGAGCAGCAACAGCCCACAAAAAACGGCCGCCCAGCCCCATTGCCTGCGTCGGCTACCGCCCGCCCCCCCTATCTGCTGATAAACAACTAATAACGAACAGATTACCACCAATAAGAATCCGAACGAAGTAAGTAAGGAAAGCCAATTATCAAAACGTATCATTCACCTCTGAGGCAGAAATTGCTTAAGGAAATTACTGTTTTACTAATCCCGTCTCCGTGATAACCGTACTCTCCTGATAGGTTTCGTAGTCGGTATTCACCGCCCATAGGTCGACTTCCTGTTGTTGGTCTGTGGTTAGTTTTTGGGCGGCCAAAATCCCCATCAGGATGCTATGGTCCTGATTGTTGTACTTAAATGCACCATATCGGCCAATGGGATATAGATTGGCGATGCCGCTGAGGTAATCCTGTACCGGAGTCAGCGCATCCATATACCCTTTCGCATAAATAGGATAACAGCGCGGAATCCGATGGATATGCCCATCGAGCACTTTTTTATTGGCGATCAGACCAGTTTTCCGCAGATCGGCCGTAGCCAAGTCAATTAAAGACTGATCCGACTGGCGCCACAGTTCGTCATCGTCGTTACACCACAATTCGAGGGCTAAGATGGTATCTTTCGAGGAGCCATAAAGCGTAGGTACCCAGTTACGAAAATTGGTGATTCGACCAACCTTCAGTTCCGGTGAGTGTACGTACAACCACTGATCGGGGAAAAGGCGATCACCCTCAACCAGAAGATACACCAGAATCGTGTTTCTAAACGTTAGTTTGCCCGCAGCTTCTTTTACTGCCTGAGGAACGCCGTCGAGGGTATTTACCAGATTAGTAATAGGCATGGTGCTGATAACCGCATCGTAACGTTCGGTTGTACCATCGGTCAGCTCCAGGCCCACTACCTGCTGTTGTTCCATGATGACCCGGCGGACTTTCGTATTGAGAAATACCCGTCCGTTATGGTCCCGGCAGTACTGGGCCATTCGCTCGTAGATCATACCCGTCCCCTGGGTAGGATAGGCAAATTGTTCGACCAGCGTTTGATGCTTACGACTATTGCCCATGAGGCTGTTGCGGACAGCTTCGTACAGCGAGAGCTTCTTGATTCGCTGGGCCGCAAAGTCAGCATCCAGGTCAGTACACTTAATTCCCCATAACTTTTCGGAGTAGTGTTTAAAAAACATCTCGTACAGCCGCTTGCCGAAGCGGTTGGTCACCCAACTTTCAAAATCGCCATTGTCGGGAACGGGAAAAACCTGCTGATAGACATAGCTGACCATGCTATTTACGGTTTCCAGCAAGCCCAGATTACGAAATGTATTGAAGGGTTTGAGGGGGTAATCAAAAAAGAGATTTTTGTAAAAAATGCGCGTTTGGCGGTCAATCATTTGATAATCGTTGCCCGCCACTTCCAGCCATAGCTCGTTGATTTGTCGGTTGGTGCTAAAAAAACGATGGGGCCCCAGATCGACCAAACAGCCCCATAGCTGGATTGTTCTGCTCATACCACCGACGTTATTTTCGGCTTCGTAAACATCGACTTGGTGTCCCTTTTTAGCTAATTCATACGCTGCTGTTATACCTGCGGGTCCGGCTCCAATAATTGCAATTCGCTTCGGCGTGGACGTTCTACTCATTCGAAAGATCAGTTCTGGCTTTTTTTTAACGTTAAACTTTTCGTCTGTCGAGCACGCCATAAAGCTCTCCTTTTGTAGTTTATCATTGAAGTTGAGCAGCGTTGAAACAGAGTTTAGCGCACAATTTAATAGTTTTTTGATTAGTTCCAAAGTTGCTTTTGAGTAGGCATGGTAGCCTTGCGATTTAATAGACTATTTGCCAGCTCGCTTTAATCCGGCGATGGATACAGCCATTATCGCTCGGTTTAAACCCATAGATGAACTGATCATTAATAGCCAGAATAGTACCTGGTGTTTGGTTGCCTTTCCGTAAATACCCCAATAGCTCGGGTCGATCAATTAGCCCCTTAATAAGCCCGGTAAGCTTATTAAGCTGTGCGTATATCTGTATAGTTATCTTTGCGTATCTTGCTGCAAACTGCTCATAATCTGAATACTATGCATAAACCAGTACACTTCTTCATTCAATTATTTATATTTCTGACCTGCTTGTCGACAGCTAACGCCCAACTTGCTTCACCATCTACAGTTCTGACCGAGCGAGATCGGGCACGCGTTGTCGATGAAATTCTGGACGATCGTTTTACCAATCTTCTCCCCCAATTGATGCGCCGGGAAGAGCTGGATATGTGGGTCATCATCTCCCGTGAATACAACGAAGACCCCGTTTTGCGGACAATGCTGCCCAGTACGTGGCTGTCAGCGCGACGACGAACCATTATTGTCTTTTATGATGCAGGTGGTGATAAAGGAATAGAGAAGCTGGCCATTGCCCGCTACGATGTGGGTAACCTACTGAAAGGGGCCTGGGATATTGATGTTCGGCCGAACCAGTGGGAGGCCCTGGCTAAGATTATCGAAGACCGAAAGCCTAAAAAAATAGGGCTCAACATGTCGACCAATTACGGTCATGCCGATGGGCTCTCTTTCTCGGAACACGAAGAGTTCCTCAGGAAACTACCTGCTGAGTATCAGAAACGAATCGTTTCGGCGGAGAAAGTTGCCGTTGGCTGGCTTGAAACCCGTACTGAAAAAGAGATGGCGATTTATCCGCTGATTTGTCGATTATCGCACCAGATTATACAGGAGGGGTTTTCGGAGCAGGTCATTCAGCCGGGCGTCACTACGACCGATGATGTAGTCTGGTGGTTTCGCCAGCGCATTACCAACCTCGGTCTGAGCACCTGGTTTCACCCAACGGTAGATGTACAACGTGCCGATAACCAAGACTTCAATCATCTCCACACGTTTTCCAAACGGCCCGACAAGCAGGTTATTCAGCCCGGCGACTTGCTGCACGTTGATTTTGGCATTACCTATTTGCGCCTGAACACCGATCAACAGCAACACGCGTACGTATTGAAGCCTGGTGAAACAGATGTGCCGGAGGCTATCAAAACCGCCTTTAAACAGGGCAATCGGTTACAGGAGATTCTGACGGAGCAATTCAGCGCGGGTAAAACCGGGAACCAGATGCTGCTGGCGGCTCTGGAAAAAGCCAAAAAAGAAGGAATCAACGGCACCATTTACTCACACCCGATTGGCGTACATGGTCACGCGGCTGGTCCAACTATCGGCTTATGGGATCAGCAGAAGGGCGTTCCAGGCCCTGGCGATTATCCCTTACTAGCCAACACCGCCTATTCCATTGAACTTAATGCAGCCGTTGAAATTCCAGAGTGGAAAAAAATAGTACGCATTATGCTCGAAGAAGATGGCTTTTTCGATGGCAAGACGTTTCGCTACATCGATGGCCGCCAAACGGAGATCTATACGATTCCCAGAAAACTGGGGTACGTAAAATAATGTAGAGACGCATATTTGCGTCTCGTTACGTCAGCAACTGGGCAAATGAACCATCCGGCAAACGAGACGCAAGTATGCGTCTCTACTTTTTACTCACGGGCGAACCATCCCGTATTTCTTCGTTAGCCGATTTGATTAGTTGGTCACCTTCAGTCAGTGGGCCGAATATCTCTACTTTTTCATCGGCTTCAAGCCCTCTTTTGATGGGTACCCACTCGGCTTTCCCATTAACGACCTTAATCACGAAAACGCCGGTTGTCGAATTGACAATGGCCGATTTGGGGACAATGAAGGTGTTGTTTTTCGTTGGTAAGGGCACGTTTACCTCGGCAACCATACCGGGCAGCAGTTTCTTGTCATTATTAATCACATCAACCTCTACCCGCTCCGACCGGAGCCGTTTGTCCAGAGCCCCCGCCTGGCGCTTAACCTGCCCGGTAAATTTCTGGTCAGGAAACGCTTTGACGTTGAAGGTAACCTGATCGTTCATATCGACATAGCCCGTGTAGGCTTCTGGAATCGAGATAACCAGACGCAATCTCTTTTGCTCGGTCAGCACGAACAACGGAAATTCGGATCCTTTGCCTGCCGGTCCGATGTAGGCACCGGTGCTGGCATTGCGGGCACTGATAATGCCATTGAACGGAGCACGTATTTCCAGGTATTTTTTCAGATCGGCTACTTCCCGATACGCCGACTTTGCTGCTTCCAGTTGGGCGAGGTCGGCGTTGCGCTTGGCCAGCGCCTGATCAACATCGTTTTTCGATACGGCACCAGAAAATTTGCTGGCTTCCAGAATCCGCTCGTAGTTGGCTTTGCTGGCAATGGAAAGGGCTTCCTGCGCTTTAAGCTTTGATTCGGCCGAAGAAAGTTGCGCGCTTAGTTCGGGGGCTTCGGCTAAGGCAAGCAGTTGTCCCTGCTTCACTTCAGTACCTACGTCGGCCTTCAACGATTTGATATAGCCGCTCACTTTGGCATAGATATCGACATCCCGAAATGCAACCAGTTCGCCCGGCACTTGCAGAGAAGATGCCAACTTTCCGCGTTGCAACGGGAATACCTCAACCGCAGTGGGTGCGTCGGCTTTCTTCGTCTCTTCTTTTTCCTCACGCTCCTCTTTGCCTTCCAACGAATGACAACCGATTAACGAACCGATAAGAAGTACACTACTAAATGCAACGAGCAGGCTTTGGATTGACTGTTTAATTGGCCGTTTCATACGGGGAGGGAATATAAAATTTACTTTCTTTATCTTCGGGATCGAGTGATACCGACTCCGTTGAGGTGTTGCCCTGCACCCAGGCGAATACCAGAGGCAGGATAAACAAAGCCGCAAAGGTCGATGCAATCAGGCCACCAATAACGGCACGTCCCAGGGGAGCTGTCTGGGATCCACCTTCGCCCAGCCCCGAGGCCATCGGAATCATACCGACCACCATGGCTACACTGGTCATCAGGATGGGGCGCATCCGCAGCGAAGCCGCTTCACGGGCGGCCAATAAAGCATTGCCACTTCGCATTCGCAGTTCCTCCGCGTTGGTTACCATCAGTACGGCATTGGAAATGGATACACCGACGGACATAATCATGCCCATATAGGATTGCAGATTAAGCGTTGACTTGGTCAGCATCAGCAGCACCAGCGAACCGACCAATACGGCGGGCACCGTACACAAAACGACCAGCGACACTTTAAAGGACTGAAAATTGGCCGCCAGCATTAGAAAGATAACGACGATAGCGACCATCAGGCCATTTTGCAGACTATCGAGTGTGCTGATTAACACCTCGGTCAGCCCCTGCATTTTCACCGTCAATCCGCGGGGCAGTTCACCCAGCGAGTCGATTGCTTTCTGAACATCGGTAGCCGCTGTTCCTAAATCCATGTCATTCAAATTGGCCGTCACCGATAGTACCGGTATGGCGCCCACGTTGTCATTTTCGCCATACGTTGTTCCTTTTTGCAGCGTGGCCACATCGCTCAGAACCGGACGACTCGCATTGGGTGAAATGGGTATTTCGCCCAAATCACCGATAGTGGTCATCTGATTTTCAGGCACTTGAATCTGAACGCTGTAACTTTGGCTCGACTTCGGATCAATCCAGACGCTTTTCTCCGTATAACGCGAGGATGAAGTAGCCGCCACCAGCGAGCGTGAAATCGCGGAAATATCCGTTCCCAGTTGAGCCGCCCGCGCCCGATCAATGGTTACGTTGATTGCCGGGTACTTGGTGGCTTGCCCGATTTGTACATCACGCAGATACGGAATCTGGTCCAACTTGGCAATTACCTTGTTCGCGTACTCTTCATTCTGCTTTTTATTCTTACCGATCAATCGGACTTCGATTGGCGTTGGCGAGCCCTGACTTAAGATCTTGTCCGTTAATTCGATGGGCTCAAAAGACAGCTTGACCCCCGGCAGGGCTTTCTTCATGCTGGCCCTGAACTCATCCTTTAGCTCGTCCAGATCAACCTCGTAATCTTCTTTCAGACTCACCTGCAAAACGCCTTCCTGCGGCCCCGCCATAAACAGGTAGATCGGGCTTGTCGAGAATTGAGCGCCGTGCATACCAACCATCGCTGACGTGATTTCGACATTTTCTTTGCCAACCAGCTTGTTCAGCACATCGATGGTTTTCAGCATGGTGGCTTCCGTTTTTTCGAGTCGGGTTCCGTCTGGATTGCGTAACCGAACCTGAAACTGACCGGCGTTGCCCCGGGGCAACACATCCCGCCCAATCACCGTAATAAGTAAAACGGCCAGCCCAAGTGCCCCTACAACATACACGAGCACAATCGGCTTGCGATACGGTAACATCCGATCAATGAAACGCACGAACCGAACCCGAATTCGCTCAAAGTAGCTGAGCTTTCCGTCGTGATCAATATCTTTTTGGTGGGCCAGTTTCTGCTTTTCGGCAAGCACATCGTCATGCGACCCTTTACCATTGCTTGACGCCACGCCATTGGTATGGATTGTGTTTCCATTTACAGGCTGAGTGCTCTGTCCATTGTTCACATGGGTGTGCTCTTTCATCATCCAGTTGGCCAGCACAGGCACCAGCGTCTGAGCCATCAGGTAGGATGTGATCATCGAAAAACCAATGGCCAGCGCAAGAGGCAGGAACAGGGCTCCCGGTATGCCGCTCATCGTGAAAGCGGGCGCAAATACGGCCAGAATACAGAATAGAATCAGCAGTTTGGAAAACGCAATTTCCTTACAGGCGTCCCAGATGGCCAGCGCTTTGGGTTTACCCATATCCATGTGCTGGTGAATGTTCTCAATCGTTACCGTACTTTCATCGACGAGAATACCGATCGCGAGCGAAAGGCCGCTCAAGGTCATGATGTTGATGGTTTGCCCAAACAACGACAGAAAAAGGACGCCCGAAATGATACAGGTTGGAATGGTAATAATAACGATGAGCGCTCCCCGAACGTCGCCCAAAAACAGCAGTACCATTAGCCCCGTCAGAATAGCGCCGATAGCTCCTTCCGTCATCAAGCTTTTTACGGCATTGATCACATAAACCGATTGGTCGAATGTGTAAGTCAGGGTCACATCTTCGGGCAGCAGAGCCTGGAAACGGGGCAAGGCCGCTTTCAGGTTTTGGACAACCTCCCAGGTCGATGCGTCGGATGACTTGGTGATGGGCAAATACACCGAACGTTTCCCATTTACCAGCACATATCCCTGGGTAATATCGGCTCCGTCTTCAATCGTGGCCACATCTTTCAGGTAGAGGTTTTGAACCGTTCCGGTAAAGAGCGGAATATTACCGAAATCCTTGATATTCAGAACCGTTGTATTGGCTGGCGTAAAATAGTTCAGGTCGCCTACCCGTACGTTGCCGGCGGGTGTTGCCTGGTTATTGATCCGTAAGGCGGCAACCAACTGATCGGGGGTCAGGTTGTGCGAGCGCAATAATTCCGGGTCGGCCTTGATCACGATGGAACGGGAGTTACCGCCAAACGGGGCAGGTGATACCAGACCGGGAATAGACGTAAAACCCGAACGGATGTAAACGTTCGCCAAATCCTGAAGCTCATTATTACTACGAATCGGGCTGCTCAACACCAATTGGCCTACGGGCAACGTAGAGGCATCGAAACGCAGAATAAAGGGCGGTTGCGATCCCGGTGGGAACTGCGCCTGTGCCCGGTTGGAGTAGGCGGACACTTCGGCAGCCGCCTGCGCCATGTTTGTGCCTTCGTAAAAGGATAATTTCAGCAGTGTTATCCCCTGAATATTTTTTGTCTCGATACTTTTTACCCCCGACACGTAAAGGAGCAGGTTCACATACTGCTTCCCAAAAAATGCCTCCATCTGGTTAGGCGTGTACCCACCGAATGGCTGAGAAATATAGATAACGGGTAAATTAAGATTCGGGAATATATCAATCTTGATGGTACGGACGGCGCTGATTCCGAAAAAAAACAAGCTTGCCACTAACACCAGAACGGTTATGGGCTTGCGTAACGCTGATCGTATTAAATTCATGTTTTAATTAAAGTACTGTTAAATTCAGCTGTCTGCGTTGATACCAAATTAGCTATCCGTTGAATTCTTCCCTCATCAGAAAACCAATTCCTAGAAAAGCCAATTTTTTCCACAATACATCATATCGACGGATATATCTACCTGAAAGTTAACGAATTTGGCTGGCAATTAGAAGTACCAGCCGACCCAACAGAGGAAGGTTTTGTACGGCAGGTCGACCGCCAAACTTATTGTACAATCAACGCATGAAGTGGCCGTTAAGTAGAATCACTTACGCAAATTTCAACGTCCCGCCTTATAGTAACTCCTTAACAGTCAGCTACTAAAATTTTGGTTCGCCTGATTGCACAGTCATTCTACGGCCTTATGACCTGACCGCAAACGCAGCGCAATTACTTAGGATAAAGTTTTATAAATTCTTCGCTGACTGTGTCAAAAAAAATGGGGATAACAGCCAGCTTACCAAGCCAGTCCATTATCCCCAACCCATTAAATCTGTCTGGAAATTAAGCCAGGCGGTTGATGCAATTCAAATCTTCAAAAGCAATTTTCAACCGCTGCACCATGCTTTCTTCGCCCTTACGAAGCCACACGCGTGGATCATAATATTTTTTGTTCGGCGAATCGGCACCTTCCGGGTTACCCAACTGCGATTGCAGATAACCTTCCTTGGCTTTATAATACTTCAGGATACCCTCCCACATGGCCCATTGCATGTCGGTATCGAGGTTCATTTTAACGGCCCCGTAGCGAATAGCTTCCCGGATTTCTTCCCGGCTGGAACCCGACCCGCCGTGGAAGACAAAATTCACTGGCAATGGTCCCGTAGCGTACTTTTCCTGAATATACTTTTGGGAGTTGTCCAGAATGATCGGCGACAGTTTTACGTTTCCGGGCTTATACACACCGTGTACGTTTCCGAAGGCAGCCGCAATCGTGAAGTTTGGCGAGATTTTGCTCAGCTCTTCATAGGCATAGGCCACTTCGGAAGGCTGGGTATATAGTTTCGAATCGTCAACGTCCGAATTATCGACGCCATCCTCTTCGCCACCCGTCACCCCCAATTCAATTTCAAGCGTCATGCCGATTTTGGCCATGCGCTCAAAATATTTAGAGCATATCTCGATGTTCTCTTCAATCGGTTCTTCCGACAGGTCGAGCATGTGCGATGAGTACAACGGCTTACCTGTTTGATCAAAGTGCTTTTCACCCGCTTCGAGTAGCCCGTCGATCCAGGGCAGGAGTTTCTTTGCACAGTGGTCGGTATGCAGAATCACCGGTACGCCATACAGTTCAGCAACATGGTGAACATGAAGGGCACCCGAGATCGATCCGGCAATGGCCGCTTGCTGTTTGTCGTTTGGCAGGGCCTTACCCGCGTAAAAAATTCCACCACCATTCGAAAACTGGACGATTACCGGTGAGTTAACGGCTTTAGCCGTTTCCAATACGGCATTAACGGAGTCCGTTCCAACGACATTGACGGCAGGAAGGGCGTAATCATTTTCGTTGGCGTGACGGAAAATTTCGGTGACGCCTTCGCCGGTCACAACGCCGGGGGCAAAACGGGTGGCTACTTCACTCATAGTTAAGACAAATTTTGGATTCGTTCAAGAAATAGTTTACCGAAAATAAGGACGGCTAATCTATTTGACTTCAGAAGGTAAAGTTGGGGATATTGTAAAAAAAATACTAATCTTACTGAAATGCTTCTCAGGAAAACGGATGATTTACGCGCCTTGATCCAGTCAGGAACTTATGTCGGGAGGTATGATTTTTGTTAGGTATTCTACTTAACTTCGTAGATACACAGGACAATACGCCATTGGTTATAAATCTATTTTCATGTTTCGTATCGTTTACTTAGGCTGTCTGCTGTTTCTGACTATTGGATTTCGACCGGCGTGCGCGCAGTTGGCGCAGTCACTGCGCCTTGAGATTCCCTCAGACCCCGACGAAGCCGAAGCCTTTGACGTGACACCACTGGCCGAAAAAGGCGTTCTGATGACGGTACGTACCGGCAATTTTGTCGACCATACACCGGTTAAACTGAGTTTCAGAAAATACGATACGAACCTTAAATTGCTGTGGCAGACAGAGTTTAAGCAGGACGTTAAGTATGTACAGGTATCGACCTACGACTCTGATCGGTATGTGTATCACCTCTTCCGCGAATACGATACGGATCAATACCAGTTCGTACGGCTGCACCTCGATGATGGCGTTATCGAAACGTTTGATGGTAGTTTGATTGACCAACTGGATGTTCAGCAGTTCAAGGTAATGGGTAGTCAGGCCTACGTGAGCGGGTATCACCACGGCCGGCCGGTTGTAATGTCGTTTTCTTTCTTTGACCGTACGGTGAAAGTTCTCCCCGGCATGTACGTCAACCGCATGGAAATAAGCAGCCTGGAAATCGATGAAGCCCAGCAGGAAGTACATGTGCTGGTTCATTCGCTTCGGCGGCATTGCGAATTTTCGATACGGACCTACAATTACGACGGCAAGCTCCTGCGCACGCTGAACTTTGACGGAGCATCGAATAGTCTGATTTCAGGAAAATTACTACCTGTTAATCAACAGGAATCATTATTGGTAGGCAATTACTCTACTGACTGCACCCCTTATTCTCAGGGCATTTATGTGACACGGATCCATCACGGCGATACGGGCACCGAACCAGCCAATGCCATTCAGTACATTGAGTTTTCTCAACTCCAGAACTTTTTTAATTACCTGAAACCACAGCGACAGCAAAAACTGCTGGCCAGGGCACAGAAGAAAAAGGATGAAGGCAAAGATTATAAGTTTCGCTACCGGCTGCTTGTACATGACCTGAAGCCCACCGCCAATGGCCTCACCCTCGTGGCCGAAGTATATTACCCACAGTACCGGGGCAACACGCTGGCGTATGGTGGCTATCTGCGCGGGAGTGACCGATACGAGGGCTTCCGGTATACCCACGCCTTTATTTGCGGGTTCGACAAACAGGGAAAGTTGTTATGGGATAATTGTTTTCCCATTAAAGAACTGGTTAGTACAGACCTAACCGAGATGGTACAGGTCTCTCAACAGGGAGACCGGGTTGTGCTGGCTTATCCGAGCGATGGCGAAATAACGACCGAAGTCATTCAGGGCAGTAAGATTCTCAAGGAAACGGAAAAGTTTAAACTGCAAACCAATACCGAGAACGAAAAAGTTACGTTTTCGGCTCAGGACAACCTGATGGCGTGGTACGGCCAGCATTTTCTAGCTTGTGGGTTCCAGAAAATAGCACCATCCAAAACAACGCAGCGTGATGTGCCGCAACGGGAAGTGTTTTACCTGAACAAACTGACCTATAACGAAGACAACCCGACCAGGGATGCCGGCAAGGCTACGACCCGAAAAAACGACGGATCAAGACAATGATCAGGTTTAGCAGAAGACTAACGACAATACAGGTCACAATAGGAAAATAAAACCCTCCGCCCCCTTTGCCTTCTACGCGTATATCTCCGGGCAATCTGCCCAGCCAACCTAGTTTATCCCCGAAAAAGTAAATCGCGATACCGACCAGTACGATTATCGTCCCGATAAGTATGATGGCTTTGCCGAATGAAGGTGTCATTGCATTAACTACGGTTTTGTACAGGATCAGTTCTATAACCAACTGAGATCCGGTATAATTTCGGGAGAAAATCCTACTACTCTACTCAAATACGTACAAGCGACCTGTCGTTTCCCCAATAAATACAATATTTATAAGCATACTCTTGCTTTTTGGCGGATTTAGTTGTATTTTTGCACCAGATTTTACAAGCGACATCCGTTCGCGTCTCTGTTTCTCTCCTTTTTTACGCGTTGAGTTAGGTCTGACAGAGCTTATGTACGGATGTACAGGATGGGTTTCTGTGTGGACGTCCCGCCGTGAGCGGGACCTTAGCGCGTGGGCTAATCGTCAATCAGTCGGCCGGTCGATCCGGTTCGTTGTCTTTATTCCCCTTGAAAAGGTTCGGGGAGGTGGTCCTGTTGGGTCGTTGGGCAGCTTGGTTCGTTGGGCAATTTTCGCATTATCGCGCCGTTCACTGGCACATACTCGTCTTCGCTTGGATGATTTACGTATTTAATCATTTCCAAGTTAATGAAAACGAAAACAAATAAATCCTCAGATCAGGATGCACTCCTGGACATTGAAAAAATAGCTACGGAAATGGCCGCCAGCGCGGTCGCTCCAACCGATGCGGCAACGGCTGAATCCAAAACCGCCAAGGTCCCTAAAAAGAAAGTTGCCAAACCAGCAGCCGAATCAACTACGGAAACTTCGTTCGATGATACAGCAACGGAACTCATTGCTGAAGGCGTTGCCGACAAAGTAGTGATCGTTGCCGATGAGCCGCTCACAACAGCCGACGCAGCCGCGCCAGCCGTTACCGAAGCAACGGCTCCCAAAGCGGACCCAAATCAACTGTTATTTTCTGACCTGGCTATTTCGGCAGAGCTGTTATCGGCCGTTACAGACATGGGCTTCACGAGCCCGTCGCCTATCCAGGCAGAAGCCATTCCACCCATTCTGGAAGGCCGTGATGTCATCGGACAGGCCCAAACCGGCACGGGTAAAACGGCCGCCTTTGGTATTCCCGCTCTCGACCTGATCGACATTCAGGATCGGTCGGTGCAAACGCTTATTCTTTGCCCAACGCGCGAATTGGCGCTGCAGGTTGCTGAAGAAATCAAGAAACTGGCCAAGTACAAGCGGGGTATTCGGATTGAAGCCATTTATGGGGGCGACTCCATCGAGCGGCAAATCCGGTCCCTCAAAAGCGGTGTGCATATCGTTATTGGTACGCCCGGTCGCGTTATGGACCACATGGAACGTAACACCCTCAAACTCAACAACGTTAAGATGATGATTCTTGACGAAGCTGACGAGATGCTGGACATGGGCTTCCGCGAAGATATTGAGAGCATTTTGGAAGAAATGCCCGAAGAGCGGCAAACAATTCTGTTTTCGGCAACGATGTCGAAGCCGATCATGCAGATCACCCAGAAGTTCCAGAAAGATCCTGTCCTGGTGAAAGTCGTCAAGAAAGAACTGACGAACGTTAACATCGAACAGGTTTACTTTGAAGTAAAATCGAAGGCAAAAGTGGAAGTAATGTGTCGTCTGATCGACATGTACGACCTTAAACTGATGCTGGTATTCTGTAACACAAAACGGAAGGTCGACGAGATCGTTGAAGATCTGCAAATCCGGGGCTATCAGGCCGAAGGGTTGCATGGTGACCTGCGTCAGGCGCAACGGAATAACGTCATGAGCAAGTTCCGGGCGGGCACCACCAACATTCTGGTGGCTACCGACGTAGCTGCCCGTGGTATTGACGTTGACGATGTTGATGCGGTTATTAACTTCGACATTCCCCTCGACGAAGAATATTACGTACACCGGATCGGTCGGACGGGCCGCGCGGGTAAATCGGGTCGCGCCTTCTCATTCGTCGGTCGTGATGAGAAATATCGGTTCCGCGAAATCCAGACGTACACGAAAGTTAAGGTTGAGAAAGGTGTAATTCCTTCCTTCGAAGATATCGTCGGTGTTCGCAAAGCTCGCTTTATCGAACAACTGCAACAAACGATTCAGGAAAGTAAAGATCTGAACCTGTATGACGACTTATTGGTTCAGCTAAACCACGCCGGATTCTCGACGGAGCAGGTTGTAGCCGCTCTGGTAAAACGTAGCATGGGTCTGGAAAAGAACGAGTTTGCGGATCAGAACCTCAACCTGGAAGATGATCGCCGGAATGGCCGCGACAAGTATGCGGACCGTGGCCGGGGTGATAGTCGTTCTGACGACCGTCGGGGCAACTCTCGCTTTGGTGACCGTGATGGCGGGTCTCGTTTCGGTGATCGCCGGAGCGACGGTGGTTCCCGCTTTGGTGATCGTGATGGTGGCCGGAGCGACTCTCGTTTCGGTGATCGCCGGAGCGCTGGTGGTGATCGTCCCCGTTTCAACGACCGCAATGACGGTGGTGAGCGGAAGCCTTATTTCGAACGCGATGATCAACGCGCCCCTCGCGAGCGTGATGCCAATATGACTCGCCTGATGGTGAGCATTGGTCGGAAAGACTTCGTTCGTCCGGGTGACATCGTTGGCGCCATTGCTGGCGAAGCCAACATCCCAGGCAGCAGCATCGGTAGCATCGATATTTTTGACAAGTTCACCTATGTCGACGTACCGAAAGATGTAGCCAACCGCGTTGTCGACGCTATGGAAGGCAATACGATCAAAGGTCGCCGGGTCAACATTGAACTCGCCCGATAAACTGGTTTCAGACTACGTCAACAACTGGAGTCATTCCGAATGTTGAGTTAAAGCATTGGCCGTAGCCAAGCCTATTACAAAAGTCGGTACTGGAGTAATCCGGTGCCGACTTTTTGGTTTCCAGGCACCTAGATTCTGTCGGCACAATCTGCATGTAAAAGCCTCTCCTTTCTTCGCGTAGACATGCGGCTCAACGCGAAGAAAAGAGAGGCTTTTTGCGTCAGTCCCTGACAATTCGGACTGCTCTACATTTGCGGTTGAATCAATTTATTGAGGCAATAGCAACCGGTCGATAATGTGCACTACACCATTTGTAGCGGTGATATCGGGGCCTACGATGTTCGATGCCGTACCGCTATTGCCTTTACCGGTGACGGTCAGGGCGGTGGTGCTTCTAGCAGCCGTTATGGTTCCTCCCTGCAGGGTTGATAGACTGGATCCGCTGGTGATGAGTGGCGTATACGTACGGCTATTGAGCACATGGTAGCTTAATATGGATGTCAGAGTGGCAACCGGAGTGGTAGCAATAGCTGCCGAATCGATACCCACCGCCTTAAAAGCTGCATCAGTTGGTGCAAATACGGTCAGTGGGCCAACTGCCGTTAATGAGGCACCGATACCGGCCTTTGTAACAGCCGCCTGAAGCAGCTTGAACGAAGCCGTTGGCAACAACAGAGGAATACCCTGGATTGTGGCGACGATGTTACCAAAAACAGGCGGTAACAGCACTCGATCGATGGCATGAACGACGCCATTACTAGCCACGCCGTCGGCCTGTAATATGTGTGCACCATTGATAGAAACAGTCGCCGAGGTAGCCGATGCTGAGGTCACCTTTGATAAATAGACCGGTAGACCAGCCAACGTTTGCTGGCTAGTATTAACAGCCACGGGAATATCTGACGCACCGATTCTGGTACTAAGTACGTGGTATTGAAGAACCGTTTTCAGCAGATCGACAGGGGCTGCATTGATAGCTGCGGCATCAACGTAGCCAAAGGCTTTGAATGCATCATCGGTCGGGGCAAAAACGGTGTAAGTGCCGGGTTGAGCAAGCGCTCCGTCTAATCCCGTCCGAGCAAGAGCCGCTTTCAGTAAGGTAAACTTGCTTCCGGTGCTGATAAGATCGCCAATCGTCGATAGTGGAAGCGTGTTGTCATCGTCTTTTTTACAAGCGGTGAACGAGAAAGCCAGAGTGGTCAATAAGACAGCAAGTAAGGCCCACTTCCGCCCTGCGAATGCGTTTTTAGTTGGTAACATGAGAGACTAGGAGTTTGTAAAAGAATGGTAGCGGCTACCCGTTCTGCAAACAACAACGGATGCATTGTTTTGTTCTCTTTTCTTCATGTATTCACTGAAAACCCCGTCTGTACCCTAAAACTATTGATCAGACCAAAGGTTATTTTACAAACACCTCCCCCATTCACTATGCATAAATACGTCCTTATTGGCTTGTTGGCCAGTACGCTTGCCTGCCAGAGCCATTCATCTGAGCAATCGAAAGCGACACAGTCAACCGAAAAAACAACCGCAATTCCCGACACGCTCTGCTTCCGTCAGATCCTGAGCCGCGATACGACAACCCTTCAGCTAGTAATTAACGGCAATCAGGCTACGGGTTATTTAGACAGTAATCCATACGAAAAAGATCGGGCGCGAGGGCCGTTTCAGGGAACAGTCAATGCGGCTCAGATTCAGGTTGACTGGCAGCGTTCGGGCGAGGGCACAACCCAACCATACACACTCGATCTACGTATGAGCGGAGACAGCCTTTCCTGGTTCGAGGGCGAACGCGTGGAGCAGCAGGGCAAATGGGTTCTAAAAGACCCTAAAATTGGGTACACGTATGTACTGACCAAAACTGACTGTTCGACAATACCACAACCCTGATTGACGATTGGGCGCAATGGCCAATCCGGTGTCTCCTGAGCATCAAATTCAACCTTTCGTTTGTCCGTCTGCTTTTTTGGTCGTTGGTTTGTGGACCTCAAAACGGTCTGTCACTAACGCATCAGCAACAAATGCCCCAACCCAAATATGCCCGCGAATCCATTACGGTGATGACCGAAATGGTATTACCCAATGATACCAATACCCTTAACAACCTGATGGGCGGGCGACTTCTTCATTTCATGGACATTGCGGCTGCTATTGCTGCCCAGAAACACTCGAACCGGCTGGTCGTAACAGCCTCCGTCGATAATGTGTCATTTTCTGAGCCGATTCGGCTGGGCAACATTGTTACCATGAAAGCCCAGGTAACTCGGTCCTTCAGTTCGTCGATGGAAATTTTTATTGAGGTTTGGGCGGAAGATATTCCGGCCGGGCACCGGGTAAGCACCAACAGCGCTTACTACACGTTTGTGGCCGTCGATCAGAGCGGGCGCCCTATTGAGGTGCCAGCCGTCATTGCCGAAACAGACGAAGAAAAGGACCGGTATGCCAGTGCGCTCCGTCGGCGACAGTTACGGTTGGTATTGGCCGGGCGCATGAACGCTCAGGACGCCACGGAATTAAGAGACTTTTTAAATATCCGAAACGATTAATTTACCTAAGTCTTATGTAGAGCTGTCCGTCCGATGGGATGGGCAGCCGCTTGTGGCTATTTTCCTTATGCGGTCAGCGCCACCATCTTCCGAATGAACGATCGAAGCCAGTTGGTCTTCAGTAGTTGTTGAAAGAGCATAATGCCGGTGAGCGCACAGGTAATTCCGGCCAAAACGTCCAGCACATAATGGTGACTCGTGTAGACCGCCGAAAACCAGATACCCACCATAATCAGCCCGAAAAACCAATTGACGAACCCCATTTTTTTCCTGATGCCATAATACAGGACGATCACCGGGTAGGATGAATGAAGAGATGGCATTGCCGCAAAAACATTGGAGCTTTTGGCATAAATAGACGCAAAAACGGGCACCCCAACATAGTGGTCAAAAGCAGCCAGACCACCGGTGTTGCCGGGTGTATGCGGGTCAAAAATGAAGCCGTGGGCCTGTATGTACCAGGGCGGGGCCGCGGGATATGCGTAGTATAGAACAAATCCCAGCAGATTGACCAGCACAAACGTTAGGGCGAAGGGATAGAATGCCGGGCGATCTTTAAAAAAAAGATAGGTGGCAAATGACAGCGGAATGGGCACCCAGGTCAGGTAAAACAACCCGGTCAATACATTCAGGAAAGTTGTCTTGTGCAGCAGCCAGTACTCATTGGGCGTCAGGATCGACTGACCGTACCCAATACCAAACAGCTTCTTTTCCAGAGCATAGAGCGATTCGATGTGTACTGAATTGTACTGGTAATTGGGGAACGCCTTCATGTAATCGAAAACGATCCAGTAAACGGCGAAAATAGAAAACCCGGTTACAAACTTACGACTCTGACTGGATGCATAATATAATCCATTTACTAAACCGACCAACACGAGCTGATCAGAGTTGAATCCAACCAGCACATACGACAGTAACAGGTAAGCCAATGATGCCGCGCTGACCACCACGACTCCCTTGTTAATGAGCGGATTACTAATCTCCGTAGGTTGATTCATCTCTAGACCATGATACGTTCTACCGTCGATTCACCCGTTGACGCATTGGTGCCCTCCAACTGGATATACTTCACATTCGGCATCCACATGGTGCCTCCTTCTATATGAAGATAAATTCGCTTGAGAATCACCTTTTTCTGGTTCACGGTCGCGTAGACGTAATAGCTGGCGTCCCTGTCTGACTTCGCCAGGTGCAGGGGCAATTTTTTATACGATACAAAGGTCAGTTCATACTGCTCATTTGCTAGCGGACGGGCTTTTACACCGTAGGCAAACGTACGCTGGATGTAAGAAAGCTCTTTTTGCTGGCTCTGCTCCGTATACCGAATCCAGAAAACATGAACCGGATCCTGTTTATCCAACTGGCCGTTTTTCAGGTTCAGCGTGCAGATAATTGTATTTGGATTGGGGTCACGCTGAATATAAAATAACTGATTGGGAATGCCCTTTGGCACCGGAAAGCTTGTTTTTACTTTCTCCTGATGACTATCGTCCGCCCAAGCACTGGCCGGCACAGAATATCCTAAAACACTGCCAAGCAGCAGAAAACTTACAACCAGCGCTTTTACCGAAGAGGGCTTTTCTTTTTCTTCAAGTCCTTTCTTGGCATCCATAAGCCGATTGTAGGCCGTTATGTTGGTCATAATCGCCATCACGACTAGGGGCAGGGTAAAGATGGACATGGTTTCGAAAACGTGCACCGGTATACCCGGTATATACACTTTGAAATCGGATCCCAGCAGCGGGGCGAAACAGCCGCAGGCCAGTGCCGATACTCCTATGGTAATGACGCGTTCGGGGCGTTGCATAAGCCCACCTTTGCACTCGATACCCAGGCCTTCGGCGCGGGCGCGGGTATAACTGACCATCATGGAGCCGATCAGAGCAATAAAAGCAAACAGGGAGCTGAAAAAATAGTGATGAGAAATCAGGTAATAGCAAATACCCAGAAACAGAATCAGTTCACTGTACCGATCCAGTACCGAATCGAACAGGGCACCATACAAGGAACTCATTTTCCCCAGCCGCGCCACCTGTCCGTCGAGCATGTCGAACAGACCGGCAAATAGCACCAGCGCCCCCGCCCAGCCAATGTAGCTAAAGTCGCCCCGGTTACCCTGCTCGGCACCCGCGATAAAAATGAACGCTACACCAATGTTCAAAACCAGCCCAATGGTGGTGACCATGTTAGGCGTCAACCCCAGTCGGATCAATAGCCTGACAAATGGGTTTATGACGGTATAAATACCCAGTTGAATTTTTGTTCGGAGTGTAAGTGCCTGTTGCATAATACCTAATCGTTAAAAATCGAGCGTAGCACGCGCCCGGATGCCCCATGATGACACATTAGGGTGATCTAAATAATTGAGTCGTTTGACCAGATCGATCCGGAAAAACTTGAATACGTTAGCCACACCCGCGCTCGCTTCGATGTAAGGTGTGCGGTTGAGCGTGTATGTGTAGGCAACACCCATAGCATTGACCGGAAACTGATAGAGCGATGGATGCTGCTGCGGATCGTTTTCACTACGCAACCCACCATAAAGGGCTTTGAACGAGACGGCTTCCCGCCATTTCAACCGTTTGAACAAAGGGATCTTATTAAAGAAAAACCCGTTGAACGAATGATCGATGCTGACGCTGGCATACCGGTCGCTGACGAATTCAAGAAAATTCATCAGGTTGTACGAGTTTAACTGATATGCATACGTTTGGTTGGCCCGGTGAATCGTTAAGAGTGGAAATGGCACCTGACCGAAGATGTAGCCGCCCTGCAGTGTCACGGTGGAATAGCCAAGCTGGGAAAGCCAGAAGCGCTTGCTGGCCGTGGCCGTCAGGTTTTGGTAATTGTATTGACTTTGCAACAACCCTTTTATCCCGGCGGCAAAACGCAGTGTAAACACCGGGTAGCGCCCAATGATAGGAACCCGATAAATCTTACCCTGATAAAACTGTTCGTTGGGAGCCCAGCGAGTCTCCAGCGAGAATTCGGAGGTCGTTAAGGTAGGCGATGGCGTATTTTCGTCGTCGCCCAGCCGTTTAAACTGTAAGGCTCCCGCGGGTGACTGCTGCCAGTTTTTAAACCCAAGGCTGTAGGAAAAATGGTTCTCAAACTCGTGAACATAGTCAATTCGCCAGGTGTCGTTATACAGCCACTTATCATTCACTCCCCGTTTGAACGACAACAGAAAATTATCTTCCTGCACAAACTGTAGCTCCTGCCCCGGAATTTTTGTGTCGCGCTGAAAACTGGCCCGAACGTAATTTTGCGGAAACTGGTAAATAGATTTGTTGTTGAGTGAATACGTTCCGCTCAGAAAATACTTCCACCGCTGATCTTTAAATCCATACGCTGCGTAGGTTTCGGCGTAATAACGTTTGCTCAGCTCCGGCGTTGTACGTCCGCCCACCCGCAACCGAAATCCCTCGACGGGGTTGAAGCTATAGAAGGTGTTGGCCGGACCAATCTCAAACGGACCAAAGGATTTGTACCCGGCAATGACAAACGTAAGAGCCTCCATGGTCCGTCGAAACGATGGCATCCGCTTCAGACTGTCAATATTGGTATATACTTTCGATTCGGCGGAGGACAGTGAATCATGGCGATTCGTCTTCCAGAATTCATCGGGTTGCGTGGCCGCTTCGGCATCCACGATCTGTTGCTGCCCATCGTAAAACTGAGCGGGCAGCGCTTCGTCTGTTTTATAGTTCTTATACGAAAGGGTACGCTGGCCGAAAATCCCCCCCCCCTTACTTTTGTTAACGCCAAAGTCAGCCAGCAAATCGCTCTTGCTCAGAAAGTAACGGCCGTCGGTATTTTGCTCAAACTGCAGGCGAATCTGCAATTCCCGAACCCAGTTCAGATTGATTCGGGGATTGATCGTCAGATTGATTTTCTGGACCGCATAATTACTATCGAGCGTGATATACATCTTCCCCTCAAACAACATATCGGTTGGATTCCGGGGCACGAAGTTCAGACCAACAAGTTTCGTCTTGTTAACCACAATGGTATCGGCCAGATAGAATTGGTAAAAAGTGGGTGCGCTGTTGGCGATGGGGCTCAGAAACTGATTGGTCATCAGAAAGATCGAGTTGGAATAAATATCCACCTTCGAATACATTCTGTTTAGATATAGGCTGAGCCCGTTATTGTCAAAATACTGGCCAAAATCGACTCGTTTACTTCCCTTGATGACCACTTTATCCCGCAGCGGACTTTTGCGGAAATAATGATCGGCAATCTTTTCTTCCAGATAAATTGGCAGTAGCGACTTCCCCGGCAACGTCGTCGTATCCCGATTGTCCAGCAGAAAGCGATACTTCTGAAACATCTTCCGTTCCGATATTTTCGACGATAAACTACTGAGTGAAAACTGCAGTTTGTCGTATTCCTCGTAGGCTGCGTAGGCGTAATTCCCGATTTGGTTTTGCTCTTTGTGGCTGATCACATTCCGGATCAACTCAACTGCCGGGTTGTTTTTATTGCGATAGCGTTCCCGCTTACCACTCCGAATAACGACTTCGTTGAGGAGCTGCGAATCAGATTCCAGCTTAACGGATATTGCCTGGCTCGTGCCGGGCGTAATGACTCGGGTAGCCAATTTATAGCCGATAAATGATACAGCTATTTTGGTGAAACTTCCGGTCGCCGTTAGGGTGAATGCCCCTTTTTCGTTGCTGGTGGTACCCGTATTGGTTCCGACAAAAATAACGTTGGCAAAAGCCAGGGGTTGGTTGGTGGCCGCATCGGTAATGGTGCCGGTAACGGTGGTTGTCTGCGCTCTGGTTAGGCTACTGAAGAGTAGCAATCCGCCCAAGAGCAGGATTGATAACCGGAGTGAAGGGTAGCGCAGAAGTATATTCATGACAAACTGAAAACGAAGTCTTTCTGAAAAATATAATTGTAACTCACGCCAACCAGAATGGCGATGGCCGTTTTCGCTACCAGATATTGAATACCCAAAAATTGAGTAGCGACGAAAAGCCCGGCGGCATTGAGTCCTGCGTTGCCAAGCCAAACCAATACGAACCGACCAAGTTGAGTACCAACCGGTTGGTTGCTCTGGGTAAACACCCACGACTTGGAGAGGCCAAAGCTGACGACTCCTCCACCAACAGCCCCCGTCACGCTGGCCGATAGATACCAGAAATGCCCTAGACTAACGCAGGCAATGGTCGTTAGGAAGTCGACACCTGAAGCGATTAACGAAGTAAGCTGTGCTTTAAAAAACGTTTGCATTTATACGTTTATAATAGGCCAGTTGCCCATACGATCTGTAGGAGCACATTAGCATAAAGTCCCGCCACGACATCATCCAGCATGACGCCCCAGCCGCCATCCAGCTTTTCCAGTTTCCGAATGCCAAGCGGCTTGGCTATGTCGAACAAACGGAAAAGGAACAGACCAACAAGCAGGCTTTTACCGGTAATTGGCACAAACAGCAGGCTGATGCACATGCCCACTATTTCGTCAATAACAACCCGGTAATTATCCTTGCCCCATTGCTGCTCCACTACAGTTGCCGACCAGATACCAACAACGGTTAGAACAACAGTAACTAGCACTGGAAAAAAAAACGAAAAATTGTCAGGATGAGTTGCATTAATCTGAGTCATATACCAGACAGCACAACATGCAACCGAGGCTACCGTACCTCCACCTTTGGGGATGTAGCCAATCCCGAGACCAGTGGCGATGAGTTTATGCATAACCGGCACGGCTCGCGCCTTTTTTCATACGCTCTACACCCACGGTGGCAGTTGCCAATGGTCGCGAGGACAAGGCTCCTACTTGGGCGGATGGTTCTGTAAAACAGTGTTTCATTCCGGTAATTTTTTAGCTCATATTGGTCTAATGAAAGCATCTACTTAACTATTTCCACCGCCCCCTTATCGAAGCTTCGAAGCAATAGCCAAATGCCAGCGCTTGGTACTGTCTACTAACCATAACCTATAAAATAAATTGTAGTTATTTTTATTATGGTGAAGTACTCGCCAGTCGTTTAAACAACCCTTTTAATCAGTTGTTTAAATCAATTAAATAAGTTAAAAAATAGTTCACGATTGAGTTACTTTTTGTGCCATTTCTTAGGAAAATTAGCAGCCCTGCTTCGTTAATAGTCTTGTTATCAAGCCATAAAAAACAAAAAAAGAGTTTCCAACCAGCTTAACCTGATTCAAAACTCTTTTTTGCGACTCGCATTCTTAAACAGATAATCAGGCGCTTCAATAGCAAATTATAAATTTTATTCAGTCAGTCCTACAAAGCCTACGAATTGTACTATCCAAAGAATACGCCTGATTTAAACTTATGAATCACTAGCCTATTTAATCTCCTGGCACCATCACTTGGCAGACTATCAGTTGCCAAGGCCTGGGGTTGCGCGCGTAGACGGCTACTTAAAGAAGATGGGGATTGGGGGGCAATACAAAAAAACCGGCCATTGGGCCGGTTATAATGGATATTGATATAAACCAGAAGCTTTGGGAAGCGGCCTGAAGCTAGCTATTTCTTAACTCCCGTCACCTCGTCCGTCCGGGAATACTGAGCGCCATTACGTAATGCGCGGGCCGTTGATGAATAACCAAATTGCTTATTGCTTACATCGAATGCACCAGTGGCTGCGTAGTCTGAATCGACTTTACCGCTAGGCAACTCAATTTGATCCGTTGCCTTATCAATAACCGTAAAATTGGCCCCATCCAACTCGGCGGTCACCTTTAACGTATAACCACCTGTGAAGCCCCCATTATTCGCCACAGTCGTTTCAATATAAATCTCTTTGCTATTCGATGCCTTTGTAATTGTTGTTGTCGATTCGCCGGGAATAGGACCCTGAAAAATATCGGCACTGACATAAAGTGTTCTGCGGGAGGTGCCCGTATACGTGCCAACGTACTGGTCACGAGGATCGACCGCATCGGCACCACCCGATTTTTTGCAGGCCGTAGTCAACGATCCAAGGATAACTAAAGCAAGAAATGTGTTTCGTAGAGAGCGAACGGCATAAGTAGTAATCATGAGCCAATAAGTATAATAGGTTAGATTCAAACGTTGTCTGTATCAAACGCATGGCTGGGTTTGCGCAGTATATAGTCAGCACGAAACTGCAAATGTGCATAGGCTTAGACTATAGCAGAACGATGCAGGAATCAGCACTTCGGACGTACTTATTGAATAGACAGACGGCGCTGACATACTCGCCCTACAGTCGAATACGCCAGCGCCGTTTACTTAGCCTTTGTCATTTACTGAGGCTCATCGCCAAATTTCTCATTACGTCCCGACTTATCAGAGTCGCCCGTAACCGCGCCCTTCGCCATTTCAAATAGCTTCATCATTTTTCCGCCTGGCCGATCCCAGTATTCGCCAGCATGCGTCGTTACTTTCAGCAAAGCAATGTCCGGATCGTCTTTGCCATTGGGAAACCATGTTTTCAGAAAGTCGCTCCACAGTTCATCCACTTTAGCTTTATCTTTCACAACTTCGGCGTATCCCGAAGTAGATACATACACCTCCGAGCCGGGGTCCGAAAAACCCAGTGCGACGCGGTCGTTCTGGCGTATTTCAGCCACCTTGTTTGAATTTTCGTAGGTAAAAAACCACATTGTACCATCCGGCTCTATCTCGTGAGTAGCCATTGGGCGAGTATGAAAATCACCATCGGACTCCTGCGTAGTGAGCATAGCAATTCGAATACCCTTGATTTTGTCTTTCAGTTTATCAACTTCCAGTGAAGTCAATGTACGTTGTTGAGTTTGCATGAGATTTCAGGTTTTGTTGTTCAAACGAAATAGCTTGTTCAGCCATAGAGTTTATAGGCAATAGGCAAAATTCTGATAAGTCGAGCCAATGGTCTTTGGTTTTGTAGAAGCCTTCTCCCTGGCGAATGGATAAATTGCGCATCCACTCAACTTCATGTTCCTGAATGAAGCAGCGCATCTTACAGGCCGTTAAAGAATTATTATGACGCTGAGCAGAGTCGTTTCAGCGTCAGCCTCTTACCAGATTCTTTTCAAAAATCCTCCGCATCTAGCATAGGTTGACCGCTGGTTTGTCTATTTTTACAGACGAACGAAATCCTGTAACCCAGGAAAATCCGACAATCCCGGCCGCGTCGGCGGTCCGATCCGACTATGCAATTCTCTCATCTTCACTGCCATACCCAATACTCGCTGCTCGATGGCCAGGCCGATATTAAAAAGCTGGTTAAGAAGGCGAAAGCCGATAACATGCCTGCGGTTGCCATTACCGACCACGGCAATATGTTCGGCGTATTTGAGTTTGTCGCCGAAGCCAGCAAACAGGGCATTAAGCCCATCGTCGGCTGCGAGTTTTACGTGGTAGAGGATCACCATAAAAAGCAGTTTACCAAAGAGCAGAAGGACGTTCGTTATCACCAACTGCTGTTGGCAAAGAACGCGCAGGGCTACAAAAACCTGGCGAAACTCTGCTCGCTGGGCTATATGGAGGGTTTGTATGGCAAGTACCCCCGCGTGACGAAAGCGCTCATCGATCAGTATAAAGAGGGCTTGATTGCCTCCACCTGCTGCATTGGCGCATCGGTTCCCAAAACCATTCTCAAAAAAGGCGAAGCAGCGGGCGAGATTGAATTCAAATGGTGGCTCGATCGCTTTGGCGAAGACTATTATGTTGAATTACAGCGGCACGATATTCCGGATCAGATCAAGGCCAACGAAATCCTAATCAAATTTGCCCGGAAGTATAACGTCAAAATTATTGCGTCCAACGATTCGCACTACGTCGATCAGGACGACTGGGTAGCGCATGACATTCTGCTCTGCGTGAACACCAACGAAAAGCAGAGTACGCCGTCGATGAAGGATTTCAGCGACGACGATGTGATGCCCAAGAATACGCGCTTTGCTTTCTTCAGCGATCAGTTCTATTTTAAGAACACGCAGGAAATGACAACGCTTTTCCATGACTTGCCCGAAGCCATCGACAATACCAACGAGATCGTTGGGAAAGTGGAGACGCTAAAGCTCAAGCGGGATATTATGCTGCCCAACTTCCCGATTCCGCAGGAGTTTCAGCAGCACAGCGACGATGTCCTGAACCAGTGGGAATACCTGCGGCACCTGACTTATACAGGAGCCAAAGAACGTTACGTCGACATTTTGCCGCACATTCAGGAGCGCCTTGATTTCGAGTTGTTTACGATCAAAACGATGGGCTTTGCCGGGTACTTCCTCATCGTGGCCGACTTCATCAAGGCGGGGCGCGATTTAGGCGTCATGATCGGGCCCGGCCGTGGGTCGGCGGCCGGTAGCGCGGTGGCTTATTGTACGGGAATCACCAACATTGACCCCATCAAATACGACTTACTGTTCGAGCGGTTCCTCAACCCCGACCGGAAATCAATGCCCGATATCGATACGGACTTCGACGATGAAGGCCGCCAGAAGGTGATTGATTATGTGGTGCAGAAGTACGGGAAATCGCAGGTAGCCCAGATCGTTACGTATGGCACCATGGCGTCGAAATCATCTATTAAAGACGTGGCCCGAGTGATGGATTTACCGCTACAAGACGCCAACGCCGTGGTGAAACTCGTGCCCGATAAGCCAACGTACAACATGACACTCAAACGCATCTTCGAGGATCCCCTCGAAGGGCCGGGTGGGTTGTCGAACGTTATTCAGCCAGAAGAACTTGAGAATGTGAAGCGGATGCGGGCGCTCGAATCGGGCGACCGGAGCGCGGCCCAGGCTATGCGCATCGTCGATTATGAAAAAGTATCGGCCGTTCTTAAACAAGCGCGAAAACTCGAAGGTACGGTTCGCAATACAGGGCTTCACGCGGCTGGTATCATCATCGCTCCCAGTGACTTATCCGACATCGTACCGGTTTCTACATCGAAAGATACGAACCTGATTATCACGCAGTATGAAGGAAAAGTCATTGAGGATGCGGGCGTAATCAAGATGGACTTTCTGGGCCTTCGCAACCTGACGATCATCAAGGAATGTCTGCGGCTCATCCGGCAAAACTACGGTGGATTCTTCGTCAACGGAGTAGAAACCGACATTGATGATATTCCACTGGACGATGACGAAACCTACAAACTCTTCCAGCGGGGCGAAACCAATGCCGTTTTCCAGTTTGAATCCGACGGCATGAAAAAGCACATGAAGGACCTGAAGCCCGACCGCTTCGGTGATCTCATTGCCATGAACGCCCTGTATCGCCCCGGACCGATTGCCTACATTCCGAACTACATCAACCGGAAACACGGTCGGGAAGAAGTCAAGTACGACATGCCCGAAATGGAGGAGTATCTGGCGGATACATACGGCATTACGGTGTATCAGGAGCAGTTGATGCTGTTGTCGCAAAAACTCGGCAACTTCACCAAAGGCGACGCCGACGTGCTGCGGAAGGCGATGGGAAAGAAGGACAAGGCCACGCTGGATAAAATGAAGGGCAAGTTTATGGAGGGCTGTGCATCCAACAACCTCCCGCTAAAAGTCTGCGAGAAAGTCTGGACCGACTGGGAAGCCTTTGCGTCGTACGCCTTTAACAAATCTCACTCGACCTGTTACGCCTTCGTAGCCTACCAAACGGCTTACCTTAAAGCGCATTACCGCTCGGAGTATATGGCGGCTGTCCTGACAAGCTGTCTGGGCACGATCGACAAGATCACATTCTTCATGGAGGAATGTAAGAACATAAATATACCGGTTCTGGGGCCTGATGTCAATGAATCGGAGCGGTTCTTTGGGGTAAACAAAAAGGGAGAAATCCGATTTGGCCTGGGCGGTATCAAAGGTGCGGGCGATGCAGCCGTGGAAGCCATCATTGAGGAGCGTAAGGCGGGTGGGCCATTCAAGGATATTTTCGACTTTGCCATTCGGGTCAACCTCCGTACGGTGAACAAAAAAACGTGGGAATCGCTGGCCTACGCAGGAGCCTTCGACAGTCTCGACGAGTACCACCGGGCTCAGTATTTCGAGATGGGCGAAGGCGACACATCCCCGTTTCTCGACCGAATCATTCGGTACGCCAACAACTACCACGCCGAAAAAGCAGCCGCTCAACAGTCGCTCTTCGGCGCCATGATGGGTGGTGAGCCCATGCTGTCCCGGCCCAAAGCTCCCCTGGTGGAAGAGTGGAACCAGATCGAGAAGCTCAAATTCGAGAAGGATGTTGTCGGCTTTTACATTACCGGCCACCCACTCGACGAGTTCAAACTCGAAATGGAAGGCTTTTGCAACTGTACACTAGCCAATATCTACGAGACGAAACAGGCTGAAATTAAAGTAGGCGGTATCGTTTCGGCGGTACAAATGCGGGTCACCAAAAGCGGTAACCCATTCTGCATCTTCAAATTTGAAGATTACAACAGTTCGCTGGAGATGGCTCTTTTTGGAGATGACTATGTTCGGCTGGTGCAATACATCGAGGTTGGTCGCTTTCTGCATATTACCGGAAAAACCCAGAATAAATGGGGGTCGGAACAACTGGAATTTAAGCCAACGAGTATCCGGCTGCTGAACGACATGCGCGAAAAGTTCTGTAAAGAACTTCGTGTATCCCTGACCATCGATGCCTTGAATGCACAACTAGTGGCTAAAATCAATGAGTTGGTCAATGCGCACCCCGGCACCTGCACGCTCTCACTGAACGTGGTCGACCATAACGAGCGTATCGAAGTCAGTCTGCAATCCCGAACGCTGAAAGTCTCCCCTGCCAATACGTTCCTGCGGGCATTGGAAGCGATTGAGGGCGTGACGTGTAAAGTGGCGTAGCGGTGCTATCGTCAACTATTGTGATACGGCTTCGCCATAGTTGATATGCAACCGCAATGCTTTCAGGTTGGCAACGCCCTGCAAAGGTTCTAAATCCAGATACTCCATGTTCGGTTGTAGCATGCCCCGCTCTTGTAACTGGGCGATAACCGGCAGATAATCCGTCAGTTCCATGCTGTGACTGTAGACCACGGCAATGGTATCGGGTTGCGTTAGCCGCTCCTGACCGCCCTCGATATACGCTTTGTCGATACGTTTTTTGAGTACCTCGTACCGAATACTGTAAGAGCCTTCCACATCAAAACGGCGCTCATCCTGCCGAAAAGCAATATCGACCGGGTGTGTATGGACCAAAATCAGTTGAGTCGTTCGCAGAGGTAACGGCAATAAGGGAACCAGCCGATGCGTCAGTTGAGCCATTTCGACCATCGATATCAGTTGCCACTCGGATAATCGCCGGCGGTAATCCTGATCGAACGGCTGGTGGGGAGCGATAGATTGTCCGGCATAAACGGTATACTCCATACCATCGGTCCGATACTGCTCAAAGTAGTGCGGATAAATCGCTTGTGACTTTTTTTCCTCCTGATTAACGTAGTCGTTTATCGTGGCATTGATCCAGTTCATGCTCCGCTCATACACCTTCAATGCCCGATTGAACTGCCCCGTTTGGGGATCTGTCCTGTTGAAATAATGCTGAAGCGAGACGCCCCACTCCTCTTCATACGGCAGCAATTGCCGCAAAAAAGGGTGCAGTTCCTGCGCCAGAAAATACGTAATGTTTTGCTCGTCATTGAATTTCAGGCTGGTCGCCAGCTTCCTTTGCCAATGCTGACACTGGACCAAAATACGGTTGAAGTAATCAGCATCGGCAGGCGGTGGAAGCTGGTTCAGCAGTTCGTTGACAACGTTCAGTTGATCCAGTAAATCCTGCCGAACCGCTTTATGCCGCTCGATAGACGAATCGCGAATATCAATGGCTCCATAATAGGGATACACCTGCAGAAATTCGACCCGCATACTGCTCCCGCTGGCTGCCAGACTCTGCTTCAGCCGCAATGACTCCCAGGCAACCTCATAAAACTTCCATTCGACCGCAGGCTGCAGCGAGGTAAACTGCTTTTTTATCAGCTTTTCCAGCGTATCCTGAAACTGGCGCAATTGGTACCGCAGCAGTTCCTGGATCAAGGGCATGATGCGATCGATTTTCGTCAACATTTGCTCATTGAGCGCGTTACGATGTCGACTACCCATTTCCAGAATACCGAGTACTTCGTTGGTGGTCGTAATCGGATACATCAAAAAGCTGCGAATACCTTTCTGCGTAAATAACTGCCGCTCCGACTCAGGCATACCATCAAGATCGGGGAACAGAAACGGGATGGGGTGCTGAATAAAGTTGCGTAACTTTTGCTGGGCCTTCGTGTCGCCACTCTGTTCCTGAAAACTGAAATTGGACTGGCGCAGAAAAATACTCCGCGCACGTAG
The DNA here is from genome assembly GCF_054776575.1 of Spirosoma humi. NCBI lineage: Bacteria > Pseudomonadati > Bacteroidota > Cytophagia > Cytophagales > Cytophagaceae > Spirosoma > Spirosoma humi. The sequence continues at coordinate 1,417,897 of NZ_BAAHBR010000008.1, read as the reverse complement.
ATCCGGATGATCGACAAACGCCCCATTCACCTGCGGCAGCGGCACAATACTAATCTGAAGATCAGGCTGTCCACACAAGTTACGCAGCGCGTTTTCAAACCGTTGATAAATGGCGGCTTCGGTGTCCGATTGAAGATGCGCAAATACCTCCTGCAGTTGCTGAATAGTCTGCGCTTCGGTTATGTCCTCAAGTTTAAAAAAAGAAAACCCTTCGATTATAAACTCAGTGAGGAGCAATGGGTTCTCAACGGGGGGCGTCTTGCGGATGCCATTAGCGTAGTCGACCCAGGCACGTTGTAGCGGGGGAACCGCTCCACGGGCCTTCACGTCCATAAACGACAGGTTTATGTCCATCCGGTAAGACCTCATCAGCCCATTTACATCCCGTTGGAAGTAAACAGAAAGAACGGCCTGGGTGGTCGTTGGCATACCGTAGACTTTATCCAGAATAAGCTGATAAATTAACCGTTGCTTGTCTAACGTTTTGGCTTGATCACGTAATTCGGCCAGCAGATTTGGGAACTGTTGCACCAGTTCCGAAAAAGCAGTTGACTGATAATACATTGTCATGGGCTCAGGCAGACCAAACGCAAAAGGTATAGTCTGACTGGAGCCAGTCAGGGGCAGCACCGCTACGGCTGCCAACTGAAATAATTCGGTGAGTTGGTCGGCGGGCAATAGACCTGTTGGTGTATCAGCAGACAAAACAGGCGTAAACTGGTCAATCAGATAACTATAGAACTGGGAGAGGGCAGCAGAGGATACCTGACTACGCTGGTCGGTCAGATACGCGACAAAAGGTTGAAAGGATAACCGAAAGGCAACCGGTGGGCCGACCTGATCAATATCGTACAATTGTTCCATAAATTCATGCTTGGTATCCTGAAGGCTGGTATTTCCTAAATGGAGCCAGATCAAACCGATACATTGACGCCTTCAGGTCGGCAGCTATACCGACCTATGGCATCTAACGGAACACGTAAAAAATAATATCAATTCCCAGTGTCAACAGGCACCAGGAGCCGATTACCTCGAAAATAGAGCGGAACCTAGGTGTACTTTACTAATTACTGATGACCGAAAACTCTCTTCCTGACTTTGAGAGGGCAGGTATTGACAGCGATCGGTACGATTCGTTTATCTCGTCGACGGCGTCGGTCAATTGTTCAATTACCATTTGCATGGCGGCATGCGCCTGTGTACGTTTTCGAGTAAGGGCTTCATTGGTTAAGTCCATTCGAAGTTGCGCCACTTTTTCGGTTAGCATGAGCGCTAATTCACCAAAAAACTGACTGCGCTGGTGCATACACGCACGCAGGTACTGACTCAATCCGCTCAGATCGGCATGTGTTTTCCCAATTTGAACGAGTTGACGGTCATACTTGCGAATGGTGGCCCGGGAAACCATTACAAACGTTAACCAACGTTCATAATCGGCCAGAAGTACGGCCATCGAGAGGTCTGAATGCGAGGTTGCCATTAGTTAATTGTTGCGATTTGTTAAACGATTCAGGCTATACGTTATCGTATAGATGGTTAATGCATTATATAAGGGCATCACCACCGAAAATTACTTCGCCGGCCAGGTACGTTTTCAGTTGGCCAATCGTTCGAATACCCCACCAGTCTTCGTCGGGAATGCGAATACTAAAGCTGGTTTCAATCCGTAACATCAAATCGGTTATGTCCAGGGAATCGAGGCCCAGATCCCGGCTGAAGTGCGCCTGGTCAGACAAAGCCGTTACGCTTAGGCCAATGCTGGTGAATACGTCCAGCAGGCGGTTGTTTAATTGTTGACGTGTCATAGTGGCAACTGATACTACATTTTACAGCGTTAAAAGAAGCACTTTATACGACCGGTTACCGAAATAGTAACCGGTCGATTGTGTTTTTAGTGAGCGGATTAGCCGACCGCTACCTGCTGATCGCGGTCAACGGTTGACTTACCACGAAAGCCGGCCCATTTTTCCTGTATCCGATCAACGACGTAGTACACCATCGGCACCAGAAAAATGGTCAGAATCATCGAACTACTCAGGCCACCGATCAGCACCCAGGCCAGTGAGTTTTTCCACTCGGCCCCCATTCCTTTGGCGGTAGCAATGGGAATCATCCCAATCACCATCGCGATAGTCGTCATCAAAATGGGGCGTAAGCGTTCTTCACCTGCATGCAGGATAGCAGCCCGAAAATGTACTCCTTCCGCTTTCTGCTGGTTGGCAAAATCGACAATCAGAATGGCATTTTTTATCACCAGCCCAATCAGCATCAGGAAACCCAGCATGGAGAAGATACCAATATCGGACGAGGTAAGCGCCAGTACGAGCAGGGCCCCTATCACCGCCACTGGCACGGAGAACATAACCACAAATGGGTAGATAAAGCTGTCGTAAAGCAGCACCATAATAAAATAAACCAGCATCAGACCAATCAACATAGCCAGTCCCAGCGACCCGAAACCTTCGTCCTGGTTTTTGGCATCGCCCCCCCAACTCACGGAAATACCGGCAGGCATCGGGTTCTTGATCAAATCAGCCCGAATCGCACTGATCAGCGTTCCAGATCCGGTCCCCAGCATGTTGGCCGTGATGGTTACTGCCGACCGACGATTTTTACGTTCCAGCAGCGATGGTGCGTTGCTCAGGGTTACGTTGGCAAACTCGGCCAGACGCACCGGACGATTGGCCGCGGGGCTGAAAAAGTTAATGCTTTTCACGTCATCCGGATTCTTACGGTCGAAGGCATCGAGCATCACCCGGATGTCGTAATCTTCCCCTTTATCCCGGAATTTGGAGTCGTCATTACCTGCAAACGCATTTTGCAGCGTTCCGCCTACGGTCGCTATGCTGAGCCCTAACTTGGCCATTTTTTCGCGGTCGACTTCAACCCGAACTTCTGGATTACCCGATTCGATGGATACATTTACGTCGTTGGCACCCGGCGTTTTGGCAATACGGTTTGCCAGGTTCTGAGCCGCTTCCAGGTTTTGGTTGAGATCGTCGCCACTAAGAAAAATCTCGATAGGTGACCCCGTGTTAACCATACCAATGATGGATGAATTAAATTCGATGGCCGGAAAACGAGCCTCCAATTCTTTCCGAACGTTGATCATGTATTGCTCCGTAGGTACCTTACCGGGTCGTTCGCTGGCTTCGGCCAGTTGCACCGTTAGTTCAGTCCGGTTCGTTTCGCCCTGCCCCGTGCTGTTCACGCCCGTGCTGGCCCCGCCTACGTTGGCAAATATGGTCTCTACTTCCGGCTTCTTCTGAAGGTATTCCTCAATACGCCGGGCTGTCAGGTTATTCTGTTGCAACGACGCACTTTTGTCGACTTTCATCGTCAGGAGAAATTTGCCCTGATCACCCTGCGCAACAAACTGTGACCCGATAATGCCCAAACTCATGACCCAGGCCGTACCCGCAAAAAGGGCAATCAGCATAGCCGTGAAGGCCAGTTTGTGGCTCAACACCCATTCCAGGCTGCCGTGGTACCATTTGGTTAAACCCGTTAATTGCCGTTCAAACCAGAGCAGAAAGGCCTGAAATGGATTTTTGGGGTTCAGGGTTTCGAGCTTGGCCAGCCGCGAGGTCATCCAGGGAGTCAGGGTGAAGCTAGCTAGTAAACTTACCATCGTAGCGAAAGCTACGGTCATTGAAAACTGCCGCAGTAAGTCAGCAATGACCGAACTCACGAACGTGATCGGAACGAATACCACCACAATCACTAGCGTGATGGCTACGGCGGCAAAGCCAATTTCTTTCATCCCATCCAGCGTTGCCTGCCAGCGATTTTTACCCATTTCCATATGCCGCTGAATATTTTCCAGTACCACAATCGAGTCATCGACCAGAATCCCGATTACCAGTGATAGGGCCAGCAACGTCATCAGGTTGAGCGAATAGCCCATGACGTACATAAACAGAAATGCAGAAATGAGCGATGCCGGTACGGATACCATGACGATAAAGGCGTTCCGCAAACTATGCAGAAAGAGCAGCATGACCACCGCAACCAGGGCAATGGCCAGAAACAAATCGTGCGTAACGGCTTCAACAGACGCCAGCGTGGTAATGCTGGTATCGTCGGCAATAACAAACTTCACGTGGTCCTTAGCATTCTCCTTCGAAATAGCGGCCAGCTTTTCCTGTACCAGTCGGCTGATATCGACCGCATTGGCATCGGACTGTTTCTTGATGAAGATACCGATACCATCGCCCCCGTTATAGCGGCTGATGCTGGTTGGCTCGGTCAGGCCGTCGGTTACGTCGGCCACGTCGCTCACGCGAATGGGACTGCCATTTGCGGGGGTTGCAATCACTAACTTCCGAATGTCGTCCAGCGAACTGAATTTACCTGCCAGACGGAGCGTCATATTCTCGGTCGTACTCTTTACTTTCCCCGTCGGGAAATCCACGTTGGCCTGGTTGATCGCCTGCGTGACCTGAAGAAGCGACAGACCGTAATAATTCAGCTTATCGTCATTGACGTTGACCCGAATTTCACGCTTATCGCCACCCACCATTGTAATTTCGGCAACACCCCCGATTTGTTGAAGCTGGGGCAGATACCGGTCTTCCATCTGCTGGTAGAACACCTCATTGGGGAGCGTCGATGTGGCCAGCAACTGCATAATGGGCTGATCGCTAGGCGATATTTTGGCCAGCGAAGGTGTCTCAGCATCGTCGGGCAGGTCGCTTTGCATTTTGTTGATTTCCCGTTGCGCATCCTGCATGGACAAGTCAATATCGGTTCCTGCCTTGAACTGAACAACGACAACAGAGGCATTCTCGAACGAGTTGGATTTTATATCGTCTAGATTATCCAGTCCCGACATAGCATCCTCAATCTTCTTACTGACTTCGGTTTCTACCTCCGACGGCGCTGCCCCTGGGTAGGCGGTAGTAATTGTGATGGTTGGCACCGAAAACTCCGGCAGCAACTCGTAGCTCAGCAACTTATAGCTGAACAGGCCACCAATGGTCAATACCGCAAACAGAACGATAATGAGCGAAGGGCGTTTGATGATTGTTTCGACGAAATTCATAGATAGTTAGTTTTTGTAGAGACCGGTCCGCCGTGGTCCGGCATTCCGGTGCGGCATATTTGCGTCTCCTGACCGGATGGTTTTGCTGACGCATGTGAGACGCAAATATGCGTCTCTACTGGGCCACAACCGGGGTGCCATTTTGCAGGTTGATCTGACCGCTCGTGACGACCTGATCGCCGGCCTTCAGCCCCTTCGTTATTTCGTAATATTCATTCGTCGTGGTGCCAATTTCTACTGTTTTCAACACGGCCTTACCGTTTTCGACTACATAGATCTGTGGCTGTTTCGCCGACCCCAGAATGGCCTGACGGGGAACGGCGAGTGTCTGCGTCTTCAATTTGTCGGTATTGGCAATCGAGCCGTACATACCGGCCTTCAGCGGATGCTTTCCGGAATTAGTCACGGTAATCTCAACCGGGTAGTTGTGAGCTGCGTCGCCCTGAGCCGCAACCATCGAAACCCGCCCGGTAAAATGGGCCTCCGGGTACACATCCGTTGCTACGGCGATCGACTGTCCTGTGCGGAATTGATTGATCGCTTTTTCGGGCACGTCGACAACCAGTTTCAGCACTGAAATATCTGTGATTTTTGCAATCGGCGATCCAACGGATACCACAGACCCTTTTTCAACCATTTTTTCGGTGACGATGCCCGCAAAAGGAGCCGTGATGGTCGTGTTGGCAATCTGCTTTTTCAATTGTTTGATCTGGGCCTCCGTAGCCCGAATATTCAATTGCGCCCGCTCTACGTTGACGGCTGGGGTAGCGTCGCCTTTTACCAGGTTTTCGTACCGCTTGAGGTCATTTTGATAACCTTCCAGCGTCACCTGCAACCCTTCTACCTGATAGCGCAGTTGTTCGTCGTCCAGTTTGGCAAGCAGGCGGCCCGAGCCAACCAGTTGCCCTTCCTCGAAAGGCAGCTGAATAATCTGTCCGCCTGCCTGGGGCCGGATTTCGACCTCACGATTCGGCGAAAAAGAACCCAGAAATTCCGTTTCCTGCGACAAGTTGCGTAATTCGGCAATCGCCGTGCGAACGCCCACTTTCCGGTCGGGATTGGGTTTATAGACTTTTGCTTCAACTTCTTTTTTATTCGTCAGCAGCGTCCAGGCGGTCAGCCCGAGTGTTCCGAACAGGGCAAGTACAATAAGGATACGTTTCATAGTCTTAACAGGTTGTGTTCGTTATTTAGTAGCAATGAGATTCCCCGTGGCCTTCTTCCAGTCGAGTTCGGCTGTGCGGAATTTCACAAGGGTGCTTAAGTAGTTGTTTTGTGCATTATGGAGTTCGTCTTCCGTTTGAATAACCTCACTGACACTCACGGTGCCTTCCTTAAACTGTAGCTGTGTCTGGCTGTAGATTTTTTCGGCCAGGTTAACCTGAGCGCCATTTGTGGTTAGGTTCCGCTGTTCTACCAGCAGTTTGTTCTTCGCATTGGTGATGTCCATCGTGATCGACTCCTGGGTTTGCCGAAGTTGTGTATCGAGTTTCTGATTGTCGAGTCGGTTTTGCGTTAGTCTCGCTTTGCGGGCAAAGCCATCGAATACACTCCAGTTGAGTTGTAACCCCAGCCAGTAGCCCGGTACATTTTTAATGTACGCATACTCACCACCCGTTGCATAGACCGTACTATTGGCAACCCCATACGCCGAAACGGTGGGAATAAAGCCCGCTTTAATGTTTTGTTGATCGAGGCTATTCAGGGCTTTCTGCCGATCCAGCAGCAACAAATCGGTGCGGTTGATGGCTGGTGCGTCCAGAGTAACCGTCGGAATGGTTTCGTCGATGGTTGTCTGAACCGTAAGCGGCTCGGACTGAGACATACCAGTCAGGTACTTCAGCATGTTCAGCAATTGATTATAGTTTGCCTGTAGTGATTCGATCTGCGTTTCGGAGGCTATTTTGCTCAAACGCAACCGATCGACATCCACTCCTTTTGCCAGTTGATTCTGCCGTTGCAGGTCCGTGATCTGAATCAGCCGATCCGAAGAAACGATGTTCCGGCGCAGAAAAGCCATTTGCTGGGCTGTCGTCTGCAGGTTGTAGTAGGTGGCTGCCACGTTGTAGGCTACGTCCTCTTTCGTTTGCCGGGTCTGCAGTGTCGACACCTCGCGACTCGTTTTAGCCGCCTTCAACCCAATCGTCAAGGACGGATTATAAATGGCCTGCGACGCCTGCACGGACGTGGAAAGGTTGTAAGGCAAGCCGAAAGCAAGCACCTGATACGTTCCTTCGGGGCCGCCAAATGCCGACGCGGGTACGACTTGTCCGGGAATCTTCAGGTACCGTTTGTAATCTCCGGTTAGGCCAACCGATGGCAAGGCTCCGGCTCTTACTTCGGCAATCCGGGCTTCGGTTCTCGCTTCATCGAATCGAGCGGCCTGAACGCTCAGGTTGTTGGCCAGCGCTTTATCGATCAGTTGTTCAAGCGTAAGGCTTTGGCCCTGAGCGGCCAAGCTAAGCAGAACGCTTACTCCGCTCAGCACTTTCGTTAACGGATTCATCTTCATTTGTCAGATTGATTTAACTAACCATTTAATTTAAACATTTGATTAAACGTAGGACAAAAAAAATCAGGTTTTACCCTGAGGTTTGAAAAGATATTCGCAGATCATTTCTTTCACATAAATCATGTGTTGCCGGGCAAACTTATTGAAGCTTTCCTCATCCAAACCCTGGGTTAGCATGGTCATTGGCTTGGAAACATACAAAAACTGAATGTTGGCGATGATCATGGTCATGATATGGTGAGCATTGATGGGAATAATAATTCCTTCCTCTACAGCCTGCTCTACCTGTTGCCGGAATATGGATTCAGGTATTTTTTTAGCCATGCCGATGGTGGCCGCCATACGCTCAGGATTTTTATGTAACTCGTTCATCACGAATATACTTAAGCTCGGATTACACCGCATCATCTGAAAATGATGATCGATCAGGGCCGATATCTTTTCCTTCAAACTGATCGGCTGATTGAATGTGTCGATCATTCCTTCAAACATCAAATGACACATGTCATCGAAGATGGATTGAAACAGCTTCTCTTTACTACGGAAATAGTAATTCATCAAAGCGCTATTGATCCCGGCAGCTTGGGCAATATCTCGTGTGGTTGTACCATCAAATCCCTTCTCCAGGAACACCGCTTTGGCAGCCTCTTTAATGCGTTCTTCGGTGGACAATACGGTTTCGTTCATGTTATTCTTTGTTGTTAGGTCAAAAGTAGATGAGTAAACTAACTAAACCAACTGATTTAATCAAAAACTTTAATCAAATGATTAAATTCCGGCTTATGCCCTACTATTTAAGCAAAAAGTAAAAAATCTTTCATTCATAACCTGTATACAACCTGAATCATTCATTATAGACGGTTCCTGATTCGAGGTGCAGTCCTGAACTAATTCCCTCACCAATGAGCTGGTTACGACAGCATTTAGAAAAATTATGTACTGAAAAGTAATTAAACCTCTTTTTCAATTGATCTAAAGCGCAAATAAACACATAGGCTCTAGTTAAACAACCATTCCCTACCCTTAGCCTGAACAAGTTTGAGTAGAATATGGCGCTTATCCAATTTATTGCTGACAGCGGATCAAGTCTTTTACTAACGACGCTTTCAGGACCACCTATTATCGAATGAGTTGGCGAAGGCTAAGTTCTCTGTTCCGTACCCTTATTGTCTATGTTTCAACCGATACGTATGACCCGTTTTACAAAACTTATCGTCGCTATCCTGGCGCTGCTGTCTATTGCTGGTAGTAGCAGCATGGCTCAACCTAAACCAGTAGCTATTCAAGTTGACCTATCAAAAACAAAGGAACCGCTGAAACCCATTTGGGCCTGGTTTGGCTACGACGAACCGAACTACACCTACATGAAGGATGGTAAAAAGTTATTATCCGAACTAGCCAGCCTGAGCCAGGTTCCCGTGTATGTTCGGGCACACAGCCTCCTAGTCACGGGTGATGGCAAAGCCGCGCTGAAATGGGGATCGACCAACGCGTACACCGAAGACAAAAACGGCAACCCGGTTTATGACTGGACAATCGTTGACAAAATTTTCGATACATACATCGAGCGCGGCATGAAACCCATTGCCCAGATCAGCTTCATGCCCGAAGCCCTCTCCACGAAACCCGACCCCTACAAACACAACTGGGGGCCCGGCAACCAGTACAACGACATATATACTGGCTGGGCTTACCCGCCAAAAGATTACAAAAAATGGGGTGAGCTGGTCTATCAATGGGTCAAGCACTCGGTAGCCCGGTATGGCCAGAAAGAAGTGGAAAGCTGGTACTGGGAGCTCTGGAACGAACCCAATATCGGCTACTGGAAAGGAACCGTCGAGGAATACATCAAATTGTACGACTACACGGCCGATGCCGTCAAGCGGGCGCTACCAACCGCCAAAATGGGCGGCCCCGAAGTGACCGGGCCAGGCAGTGAAGGATCGGCCAAGTTTTTTCGAACCTTCATGGATCATATCGTGAGCGGTACCAACGCGGTTACGGGCAAAACCGGTGCGCCCCTCGATTTCGTTACGTTCCATGCCAAAGGCGCGCCCAAGCTCGTAAATGGCGTGGTGCAGATGAACATGGGAACCCAGTTTCGCGATATTGATAAAGGTTTCGAAATTGTGGCCTCCTACCCTACGTTGAAGCACCTGCCAATTATTATCGGCGAATCTGACCCGGAAGGCTGTGCCGCCTGCTCGGAAGACCTGCACCCACAAAATGCCTATCGTAATGGCACCATGTACGCCAGCTATACGGCGGCTGCTTTTGCCCGAAAATATGACCTGGCCAAAGCACGCGGGGTCAATCTGCTGGGTGCTGTAACCTGGGCGTTCGAGTTTGAGGATCAGCTCTGGTTTCGGGGATTTCGGGACCTGGCCACCAATGGTGTCGATAAACCCGTTCTGAATGTGTTTCGAATGTTTGGTATGATGCAGGGCAATCGGGTGGAAATCAATACCGATCTGGCCTATGATTTTACCAAAATAAAAAAGGAAAGTGTACGCGGTGAACGGGATATCAATGCGCTGGCAGCTAAAGACGGGAAATCAGTTACGGTGCTGGTCTGGAATTACCACGACGACAATGTAACGGGCCCCGAGGCACCGGTGGTGGTGACGATAAAAGGCATTCCTGCCCAACGGGTATTCGTTCAGCATTATCGCATCGATCAGCAATTCAGTAATTCTTACGAAGCCTGGAAGAAGATGGGCTCCCCAAAATCACCAACCGCCGAGCAGGTCGCCGAACTGGAAAAAGCCGGGCAATTGCAGCTACTGACCTCTCCCGTGTGGCTCAATGTTAAGAACGGCAACGCAGCTATACCCTTCCGGCTACCTGGTCAGGGTGTATCGCTGGTGAAGCTGACCTGGTGAACATGGCCGTCTACCCAGCAACAACAGACCCGTTTTCTCACTATTCAACCCATTAATCAACAAAGTCAGATGTATACTGTAGATTGGTCATTTACAAATACATTACGGTGAGATACGACAGCCGCTATCTGGTTAGATAGCGGCTGTTTTCGTACGGTCTGCCATGTCAATATATTACTGATAGACAGTGCATTAAACATAATAATGATTACACAGGCGGTGCTACGGGCTTTCTACATCGAGTTTGTCACGAACTATTCCGGATCAGCCTGGTTAAAACACCCACATTAACTCGTCAATATCGCTCTTAACCTTCTCGATTCTCTTCCCATGAACATTACAAAAGAAGCTTACGATCGCCAACCCTTGTTAATTCGACAGGGTGCGTTGAAACTCTGGGGCATACCCCTGGCCAGACGTTCTGACTTTTGTCGAACCCGTCAGTTGTATAGCTTCAACAACTTTTTTGCCGAAGCCTGTTATGACACCACGAGTGGCAAACTGACCTGTATTTGCTCATTTACACAATCGAAACGGCTAGATCCTTATTTAGATCAACTGAATTTTAATGAAGTTGATCCTTTGCAGTCTCTCCAGTAAAAGAGATTTTTTCTCTGGTCAAGGTATCCGGAGAGAAAATTCACCAGAATTTATTCGGTACTGCTTGAAATCGGTTCATAACAAACGGATAGTCACTCCCGAAGGGCATGAGCGGGCGTAACGGTGTCATGCGTAGGAAAGCCCGGTCGGCTTCTTTTGGCTGCATCTGCCACCACCTCACGCGCATGCTAAAAACTGCCTTTCAACAAGAGTTGCTTTTTACATCCACAGTCCAGAAAGGAAGCACCGGGACAGACGTCCGGCGGATTCAGGAATGGCTCTGCCTCAATGCCTTATGCTACCCTAAGGCAACCCTCGCCACCAGTCTCGATAGTGAGTTTGGCCCAGCTACCAAGCGAGCCGTACAAAATTTTCAGGCCCTTTTAAAAATAGCCCAAACGGGCGTGGTAACGCCTGAACTCTTCAGCCAGTTAAGTGCTCCACTGGCTACGGCTTTCCAACAGAAGCCAGCGGGTACAGCTATTCGCAAGGCCATTGTTCAGGTTGCGCAAACGCATCTGAAACAGCACTCGGCGGAGTTACGAACCAAGGATGCCCAAAATCTGGGACCCTGGGTACGCAGTTACTGCGATGGTTTGGATGGATCTCCTTTCAAGTGGTGCGTCGGCTTTGTTCAATCCATCCTGGATCAGGTAGCCTCGAACCTTGGGCGTAACTTCACTGACATTATGCCCCGCACATTGAATTGCGATGTGCTCGCCCTGAGTGGACAGGACAATGGCCGGCTTGTTTCCAGTAAAACCCTACGAAAAAATCCCAAACTGATTCAAACCGGCGATTTGTTTCTACTTCGTGCCAGCACACAAAAGGCAGGCCAGCCAACCGACTGGTTTCATACGGGCCTGATTACGGCAGTATCCGGAGATGTTATCGAGACGATTGAAGGCAATACGGATACCCAGGGAGGCAGCAACGGAACAGCCGTCTACGCGCGCGTCAGGAACATTCAAAAAACAACACTGGACGTTTTTTCCATCGACGGTTTATAAGAGCAGCCCCTATAAACAGGCGGCTAATTTCTAAACCGTTCTTGCTATCCAGCCTGCTTTTGCGTAAATTAGCCAGATTCTAAACGGCAATAATGAACTTTAAACTAACCTCTGAATTTCAACCAACCGGCGATCAGCCAAAGGCCATCGAAAAGTTGGTTAAAGGTATAAACGAGGGTGAGCCAGCGCAGGTACTTCTGGGCGTAACCGGCTCCGGAAAGACCTTCACAGTCGCCAACCTCATTGCGCAGACCAACCGGCCAACGCTTGTTTTAAGCCATAACAAAACCCTGGCCGCGCAACTGTACGGCGAATTCAAACAATTTTTCCCGGAAAACGCGGTCGAGTATTTCATCTCTTACTACGACTATTACCAGCCGGAAGCCTTTATTGCTACCACCAATACGTACATTGAAAAAGATCTGGCCATCAACGAAGAAATCGACAAACTTCGGCTGGCGGCAACCTCCGCCCTGATGAGTGGTCGGCGCGATGTGATTGTGGTGGCGTCGGTATCGTGCATTTACGGTATGGGCAACCCCGAAGAGTTCAAACGAAACGTGGTGACGATTGGCGTCGGTCAGCAGATGAGCCGCAACCAGTTTTTACATCAGTTGGTCAGCATCCTGTACAGCCGAACGGAAGGTGAATTTCAACGGGGCAACTTCCGCGTGAAGGGCGACACGGTCGATCTATATGTCGCCTACGCCGATTTTGCCTATCGTGTCATTTTCTTTGGCGATGAAATCGAAACGATTCAGCGCATAGACCCCGGCACAGGCAAGAAAATATCGGCCGAAAATATAGTGACCATATTCCCGGCCAATCTTTTCGTCACCGGGCGCGACACCCTCAACGATGCCATGTACCAGATTCAGGACGACATGGTAGCGCAGGTACGCTATTTTGAATCGGAGTTTCGGGAACAGGAGGCCACCCGCATCCGTGAGCGAACGGAGTTTGACCTCGAAATGATGCGCGAATTAGGCTATTGCTCTGGTATTGAGAACTATTCGCGCTATTTTGATAAACGAAAACCAGGCCAGCGCCCTTTCTGTCTGCTCGACTATTTCCCGGACGATTACCTGATGGTCATCGACGAAAGCCACGCGACTATTCCGCAAATTCGCGCCATGTGGGGTGGCGACCGCTCCCGAAAAACCGCCCTCGTCGATTATGGTTTCCGCCTTCCCTCGGCCATGGATAACCGACCGCTTACATTCCAGGAATTTGAGGATTTGTCGGGTCAGGCCATTTACGTGTCGGCTACGCCGTCGGATTATGAACTTCGGAAAAGCGAGGGCGTAGTGGTCGAACAACTCATCCGGCCAACGGGTTTGCTCGATCCCGAAATCGAAGTACGCCCCAGCCTGAACCAGATCGATGATCTGCTCGAATCCATCGACAGCCGTATCAAAAATGGGGAACGGGTTCTGGTCACCACGCTGACCAAACGCATGGCTGAAGAATTGACTAAATACCTGGATCGGGTAGGTATAAAAACCCGCTACATTCACTCAGAGGTAAAAACTTTGGAGCGGGTCGAGATTCTGCGGGATTTACGGCTGGGTAACTTCGATGTGCTTGTGGGCGTCAACCTGCTTCGGGAGGGCCTTGACCTGCCCGAAGTGTCGTTGGTCGCCATTATGGATGCCGACAAAGAAGGCTTTCTGCGCGACATCCGTTCGTTGATTCAAACCATTGGCCGCGCAGCCCGTAACGCAAATGGCAAAGTGATTATGTATGCTGACCGCATTACGGGGTCGATGGAGAAAGCCATTGACGAAACCAACCGACGCCGGGCCATTCAGCTGGAATACAATACGGATAACGGCATTACGCCAACGACCGTCTTGAAATCGCGCGAGTCCATTATGGGTCAGACCAAAGTGGCCGATTCGAAGGCAAAACATTTCTATGTGGAACCTGAGGAAATCCGGATTGCTGCCGATCCGGTAGTGCGCTACATGGGCAAAGGGGATCTGGAGAAAGTGATTAACGAGACTCAATCGAAAATGGAGCGTGCCGCCAAAGATCTCGACTTTATGGAAGCGGCCCGCCTACGCGACGAGTTGTTCCAGTTGCGGGATAAGTTGAAGAAAGAGACGGTGTAAGATTCACTATTTGCTTCATGTTTCATTAATATTTATATTTGCGTCGGTTGGGGTGAGAGCCTCGACCCCTACCTTGAGGTGATGCAGGCAACTGTGTCACCTCATTGTATTTTATCTTCTATATGCTTATTACGTATCTCAGTCGGCGAAAACAAATATAGGGTGTCTTTGAAGATAAGCCACACCTGCTTTACATTAATAGCCCGGTGAATATGTTGTCGTAAACCTTTTATCAAGAGTTCTTTTGAAAGTGAACTCTTGATATGTAAAAGAATATAATCTGCCTGGTGCTTGGCGTCTCTCACTTCATTTTCGATTGCTGATGCGGTTGGCGTTGAGTTGTGTTTGAACTCAATAACAATCTGTTCTCCAATAAGATACGCATCTGGATTCTTTTTATTAGGTGTATCATCAATCGGCATCAACCTTACGCGAAAGCCTTTCTTAGCTAAAAAAACAGCCGTTTCAATATTCCGGGCCGCTTCGTGCGAAGCATGTGTAATGTGCATTTCTACATAGCCGCCAGACGGCTCGGTTTCGTCCTTGCGAGGGTCTGGATAAATAAGGAGATAGTCGATACTAGACATTACAATTCGGCAGAAACTATCCAAAAGTTCGCAAGTTATAAAAACTTCATACCTTGCAATCCGTCAGCACAAAATCACAGAATGTCCATGAAACGCATCCTTATTATTCTCGGTGTCATTGCCACAATAGCTCTCGTCGGCTTCTTTACCTTACGCAGCTGGACCAAATCCAGTAGCCCCGAAGCCATAGCGCAGATCGATCAGAACGGCCTGCAAATCAAGGTAGACTATTGCCAGCCCTATAAGAAAGGACGTAAGATTTTTGGCGGCCTGGTGCCGTACGGACAAGTCTGGCGCACCGGTGCCAACGAAGCCACCGTTATTGATTTCGACCAAAACGTAATCGTGGCGGGACAACCGTTAGACAAAGGCCACTATTCGTTGTGGACCATTCCTTCGCAAAATGGCTGGATCGTTATTTTCAACGACGAAACCGGTCAGTGGGGCACCAACTACGACCAGACCAAGGACGTTCTGCGCGTGCCCGTCATTTCTCAGAAACACAGCCCCATGTCCGAACAATTTTACATTACCTTCCGGCCAGCAGCAAACGGTGTCGACATGGTTTTAGCCTGGGAAGAAACAGAAGCCGTGGTACCTATCCAAAAGCGTTAACCGCTGCGGCAATTTCAGCGGCCGCTACTGGTGAAAACTGGCGGCTATAAACCTGAGCGCATCGGGCAGTCCGGTGCGCCAGTATGTCCAGGTGTGCCCCCCATCGCGTACCCGGTACTCGTGCGGAATTTTGCGGTCAAGCAAAGCCATGTGTAACACGGAGTTCCCCACGGTTAAGGCGTCATCGTCGCCACAATCGATGTACCAGCGAATTTTTGACAGATCCCCTTCCGGAGCCGATTTAGCCAACGTAATGGGGCTATTGCGCTTCCAGGCAACCGTCAGTCGTTCCTCCCCCTTGGCAGGGCCACTGAAAACAGGGGCAAAAACAAGTGTATATCGTTCGTCGGGTATGTTCATGAAGCCCTCATCGGTACGAATACCAGCGCTGAGAGCCGCGCAGGAACCAAACAAATCAGGATGGTGCATGGCCAGCGTCAACGATCCAAAGCCGCCCATCGACAAACCGGATATAGCCCGAAACTCCCGCTGCGTCCGTGTCCGGAACGACGAATCGATGTGCGGAATCAGTTCCTGCACAAACATATCCTCGTACCGAACTTTATTCTGATAATCGTTCACAAAAAAGGTTGTCCCACCGTTCGGCATAACGATAATCATGGGCGGTAATTCGCCCGACTTAATACCCGTGTCGGCAAGGCGGTCGGCCTCACCAAACTGAACCCAGCTCGTTTCGTTATCGCCATACCCGTGAAGCAGGTAAACGACCGGGTAACGTCGATTGGACACATAGTAGTCGGGAGGTAAATAAATGGAAAACTTAACAGCCCGGTTCATCAATGAACTATTCATTGTCATGCTTTCCAGCAAGCGGGCTTGTGGAGCCGCCACTACCGGAACGGGACCATTCGTTTGTGGAGCCGTCAGTTGAGCGCGTCGGCGTGACTGCGCCGATGCCGTCTGAAGCACCAGCCCCATTAATAAGCCAATCAGTAACCTACGTACAGCCATCTGTTTCAGAGAACGTTGAATTAGAGTTCCAATTTATACTGAAATAGCGGCTATGTGTTCAGTTAACTCTTGAATTGGCATTTTATTTATTGGAAATAGGAGGCCCCCATAAGGGCATGTGTGATCAACTTACCGGGAAGCCAGTGGTTATTTTGTCTACACTCAGACTCTTTATTGTCCCGAACGACCCGCTTTTGCCGCTCATCCGCCAGCAATTATGTTTACCAGCTTCAACCTTTAGGCGCTTCCTTGTTTATGTACATTCAAAAATGGCCTGAACGTATGTCGTGGCCACACTTCGTAAAAAAGAAGGGAGATTTTAGCAAATTTCAGACGCAGGATAACGGATGCCGATACAAAATCCCCTATTTTCGGGCTATACTAAGTAGTAGTGAATCGTTACTTGATTATCGAATTAGTAGTAACTTGTTAGTTATCAACGACTCTATATCAGATTAACTCACCGGCTATAACCGGATTCGTTACCGCAACCTTTACTTACTCACAACCAATTGTTTAAATTTACTCCAGTTGTATGGCCAAACTGATTATCGTGGACGACGAAAAACCTATTCGGTCGGCTCTACGCGATATTTTAGAGTATGAAGGCTACGATGTTGACGAAGCAAAAGACGGCGAAGAAGGACTGGACATGATTATGCGCACCAGCTACGATGTAGCGCTATGCGACATTAGAATGCCCAAACTGAATGGGCTGGAATTGCTCATGAAAGTCAGCGAAGCCGAAAAGAGTACGCAAATCATTATGATTTCGGCTTACGGTAATGTCGAAAACGCAGTGGAAGCAACTAAGCGCGGAGCCTTCGATTTTATCACCAAACCCCCCGATTTGAACCGTCTGCTGATTACCGTGCGCAACGCCATTGATCGGGCAAAACTGGTTCAGGAAACCAAGACACTCAAAAAACGTATCTATAAGCTGAACGAGATTGTCGGAGAGTCCGCATCGATCAAGAAAGTTAAAGATACGATCAATCGGGTTGCGGCCACCGAAGCACGGGTGCTCGTAACGGGTGCCAATGGCTCAGGTAAAGAGATGGTTGCCAAACAGATCCATGAAAAAGGAAGCCGGGCAAACCAACCGCTCATCGAAGTAAACTGCGCGGCCATCCCGAGCGAACTCATTGAAAGTGAACTGTTTGGCCATGAAAAAGGTGCCTTTACGGGTGCGGCTGCCCGGCGCGTCGGCAAGTTTGAACAAGCCGACGGCGGTACATTGTTTCTGGACGAAATTGGCGATATGAGCCTGTCTGCACAGGCAAAAGTGCTTCGGGCCTTGCAGGAAAGCAAGATTACGCGCGTTGGTGGCGATAAGGAAATCAAAGTCAATGTACGGGTTATTGCAGCTACCAATAAAGACCTGCGGCAGGAAATCATCAATGGTAATTTCCGGGAAGACTTATTTCACCGCCTGAGTGTTATCATGATCCACGTCCCGCCCCTGACCGAGCGCCGGAGCGACATCCCGCTCTTAGCCGACAAGTTTCTTCACGATATAGCCACCGAATACGGTGCCCCCGCAAAAGAAATCGCACCGGATGCCATGCATTACCTGCAATCGCTGCCCTGGTCGGGTAACGTGCGCGAATTGCGTAACGTGATCGAGCGTCTGGTCATTATGTGTGGCGATGAAATTGTGCTGGACGACGTGAAGTTATACGCGTAGTTAATTGCATGATAACGTCGTAAGCCCATACAATCAGGCAGGAATGACGTTATCATGCACAATTAATTAACTAATTACCAGCAAATTACATCCCCTTACATCGGAATTATCGAAGCGACCGATAACCCGAAAGCTGCCCGGCAGAACGCCCTCTTCTTCGTCAACGTATTGTCCCAGATCCTGGGTTTCGATGAATGAGCACGAATCCAGATTGGCTAGATCGATAACGTTGATGCCACCGGTTTGGCGTGACCCGGTCTGGCGAGCATCATCCGGATAAATGAAGAAGGGATCGTTTATGTCCCGCAGCAGTATGCGTAAGGTTGAACTCGGCCTGAAAATACCTTCACCCGCCGAATAAGCCTGCGACAGCAGTTCCGTCATACCATATTCGGAATGCACGCTGCTGACGCCTAATCGCCCGGTCAGGAGGTCATGCACTTCTTCGCGGAGCAACTCTTTCCGGCGACCTTTCATACCACCGGTTTCCATAACAATCAGGTTGGCAAATTGGCCAAGAAATGTCAGATCGGGCTCCGACTCGGCCCAGTCCAGCAGGCCAAACGTCACACCGATCAGCAGAATTTGTTTTTGGTCGGGCTGTTGTGAAAGCTGCCTGAGCCGTTCGGTTAGCTCAGTATAATTATGGAGAAAAAAACCAGACTGATTTGACGTCGTCTGCTCCATAAATCGCTGAACCATATACACGAGCGAGGAGTTATTTCGTTCAAGATAAGACGGCAGCAGGGCCAGAATGTGGAAATTGCTGAGCGGACCGTACGTCTGCTCGAAAATCCGGATACTAATGGCGTCATACAGTGCCGGATCGGGTACCACATGCTGGCTGGTTACAACAGGTCCGACACTACGATCGGTGGTTCCACTGCTGGCAAACGTTAGTCTGGAATCGGGCTGGTCTGGTTTTGCGTCTGTATCGATACCCGTTAAAACCGTATGGGTTTTGAAGAAACCGATTGGCATGAACGGTATTTGCCTTATGTTCGTGATCTTTTCCGGCAAAACGTTCAGGTGGTGCAGGTACGATGCGTAAACCGGGTTATGAACCGCCTGATAACGAAAAACGGCCAAAGCCAGTGAATCGAACGATTCACGTACAGGCTGGCCAGCGCTGAGCGTCAGAATTTGTTGCCGAAGTACTTGCCGACGTGCAGCGGTCTCGGCGGAGAGTGTTGATAAGAAAGACAAAATAACAAAAGCGTTTATTGCACAACGAATACAACAGTATGCGACGGCAACTAATTCAACCGTATCTCTTCGTAGTGGGCATTGCCCTCACGCTATCTTCGTGTTTTAACGAGCCAAATTACTCCGACACGCCTGCTATTGACTACAAAGGAATCTTCAAATACACCATTGAAGCCGGTAAAGGTGTTGGCAAAGGAAAGCGGGACTCTGTAGTGATTACCATTGGTTTCAAGGATGGCGATGGCAACATCGGCAACAGTTATCCTTTACCCAAAGCTGACTCGCTCCAGTACGCTACGAACGGTAACTGGGGCAGCTACCGTATCCGTACGTTTCGTTTGAATAACAACGTGTATGAAGAAGTCGCCCTTGCGGTCAACAATGCGCTCTTTATTCCTGATCTAACAAAAGGCAAGCCCAAAGGAGCTATCGAAGGATCGCTTGACTTCAATCAGATCTACCAGTATGGTTCCAGTTATAAATTTTACCCGACAAAGTACCAGATAGAAATACGGGATCGCGCCCTGAACGTCAGTAACGTTATCGAAACCGATACCATTTCTGTTCCCTGGGGCACAAACCCCTAAACAGCCTATCGTACTCATCATCATCGTACTGCTGGTTGTATATGAGCCTGAACTCATTTACAGCCAGCAGTACTTTTTATTTTCTATTCAGAATAATTCGGAACGTCGTGCCTTTTCCCACTTCCGAGCTTTTGACGTAGAGCCGGCCATTGTGGTACTCTTCCACAATACGTTTGGCCAACGTCAGACCTAGACCCCATCCTCTCTTTTTGGTGCTGAAGCCCGGCGAAAACACCTTCTGCATATTGGCTTTGGAAATCCCCTTGCCCGTGTCCGTAATGTCGATAGCTACCTCTTCGTGCGGCAACGGCACCATATTCAGCCGGAGTTCGCCCACTCCTTTCATGGCATCAACGGCATTTTTACAGATGTTCTCAATGACCCATTCAAACAATAACTTGTTGATTCGCACCATTTGGTTGGGTGGCAACTGACTGGTGACGCTCATTTTCACCTTCGTTGAAATACGTTTCCCCAGGTAATCGGTAAACTGTCGAACAACGTCGTTTACGTTCTCTTCTTTCAGCGTCGGCACCGAGCCAATGCTCGAAAAACGGGACGTGATGGTTTCCAAACGTTGAACATCTTTCTCAATTTCGTCGGTAATCGAGCCATCAAACTGATCAGGATCGGAACGCATGTACTCGACCCAGGCCATCAATGACGACATGGGCGTGCCCAACTGATGCGCGGTTTCTTTGGCCAGCCCAACCCAAACACGGTTTTGCTCCGCCCGTCGTGATGAACTAAAAGCCAGGTAAGCCAATACACCCAGGGCGGCCAGAATCATTAAGAGGACATAGGGAAAATACGTTAGTTGCCGCAACAGATTCGAGTTAGTATAGTACACAAGCCCCCGAACACCATGCCCCATCTCGACAATCAGTGGCGGGTGTTTTTTACGCATTTCGATGGTTTTCTGACGCAGAAACTTTTCGGTTTCCTCCGGCGTGTATTCAGCGGGAACTTCAATATTTCGCTGCATAGCTACCTGGCCATCGGGATCTATGTAAATAGCCGGAATCGTACTGTTGGCTTCCAGAATTTCGCTGGTTACAAAGGTTAGATCGCCAGCATCCACGTGACTCGAATCGACCAGATACGCGATACTTTTCGCATAAAGCTGCACATACTGCTCTTCGCGGGCTTCCAGCTTATTGATCAGTCGGTTGGTGTAAAGTACGGAGCCCGTTCCAACCAGAAGCAGATTAAGGGCCACAATAATTTTCAGAATGTTAT
This sequence comes from Spirosoma humi, assembly GCF_054776575.1. NCBI lineage: Bacteria > Pseudomonadati > Bacteroidota > Cytophagia > Cytophagales > Cytophagaceae > Spirosoma > Spirosoma humi. The sequence goes on along the minus strand of NZ_BAAHBR010000008.1, from coordinate 1,396,842 downwards.
TCTGATTGTAAATATCAAATGACTTCAGCATAGTGTCCTGCTACTTTTCTGCACCAATGCTCGAAACGAGCATTGCCTGAAAGTGGCCCGTGTGGTCGTGTAAAAATAGGCGTATCGGGCAATTAAATAGCTCGTTGATTTCCAGCGTTGACCAGGCTTGCCCCTACCCTTACTTTATCAAACGGCAAAAGCGCTTTAATTGTGTAAAACCGAACCACCAGCCAGGTCATTACGTTACAAATTTGAATAGGATTGAACGAAGAATTCAGCTATTTATTTGGACGGATTCTAAATAGTAAATTCGATTGCCGTGGGTATGTTCATGTACCGCAATAAAGCCGTAATTTTGTCAAGGCTACTAGCCAATTTGCGTGATTTACCATAATGTTAGACACCTTCAAAACAATTAGTTTATCGCATAAAACGGCACCTCTTCAGGTACGTGAACTAATTGCACTTAACGAAGACGAGGCTAAACGCCTGATGCTTCGGCTACGGGACTTTTTTGGGTTAACCGATCTGCTGGTTATTTCAACATGCAACCGTACCGAGGTCTATTACGCCTTTGAACAGGACCTGAACGCCGATATTGCCCGGCTGCTGCTTATTGAAAAGGGACTGACCGACACGGATAACTATTTGCCTTATTTCCAGTTTTTCGTAGCTCACGATGAAGCTGTCCGGCACTTGTTTGAAGTATGCGTTGGCTTGCATTCGCAGGTCGTCGGCGATATGCAGATTCCGAACCAGGTGAAACAGTCGTATCAATGGTCGGCCGATTTAGACATGGCCGGGCCATTTTTACACCGGCTGATGCACACGATTTTCTTCACTAACAAACGGGTAGCTCAGGAAACGCCATTCCGCGACGGAGCCGCTTCAGTTTCCTACGCGGCTGTCGAGCTGATCGACGAGTTGATCGGCGAAAAACAAAACCCGAATGTCCTGGTAATCGGGCTGGGCGAAATTGGAACCGACGTCTGCAAAAATCTCGAAGCCCGGAAGTTAACGAATATTACTCTGTGCAATCGCACGCAGGCTAAAGCGGATGTGCTGGCCAGCCAGTACGGATTCCGTGTCGCCGACTTCTCGAACCTGACCGACGAGATCCGGCAGGCCGATGTGATCATTTCGTCTATCATGCGCGATGATCCGCTGATCACGCCTGAATTACTAAAAGATGTAAATGTATTGACATTCAAATACTTCATTGATTTGTCGGTACCTCGCAGTGTCGATGCGGCCGTTGAGCAGATTCCGGGTGTCTTAGTTTATAATATCGACCATATCCGTAACCGGGCCGACGAAGCCTTGAATCAACGCCTGGCAGCCATTCCAAAAGTCGAAGCAATCATTACGCAGGCCGTAGCTGAGTTCGGTGACTGGTCGAAAGAAATGGTCGTATCACCCACGATCAATAAATTAAAGAATGCGCTGGAGCAGATTCGTCGCGACGAAATAGCCCGTCATTTGAAGCATCTTACCCCGAACGAATCCGAGAAAATAGAGAAGATTACGCGGGGCATTATGCAAAAGATTATCAAATTGCCCGTTCTTCAACTCAAGGCAGCTTGTAAACGGGGTGAAGCGGAAACGCTTATCGATGTGCTGAACGATCTGTTTGATCTGGAAAAACAACCCGTCGAAGAACAGAAACATACGTATTAATTCATACAGATTTCCGTTATTGAAACTCCTGAACCGATACCGATTCAGGAGTTTTACTTTTTATACGGTTTCTCCGACGCACTACACGCCTGCCGATACACCATGTCCCGACTTATCAATGCCTTATTCCGCCTGTTCCTGATTGCCGTACTCGTAGCGGGCCTGATCGCCATTTGGGAGCAGATTCGTGGGAATACAATACTGAGCCGTTTCCGGCGGGGCGACACCACGACACAAAGCATTGTGCTGACAGAAATTAAGGCCCTAGGTAAGCTGGAGCTAGTGCGTTACACCTTCAAAGACATCGTTGAACACGAGCAGGTCAACACGTTTTTGCCCAATGCAAACGCCGTTCTGATTGTGGAAGGAGAAGCCACGGGTTGTCTTGACCTTACTCGGATCAACCTGGACAACATTACGACCACCGATGATTCAATAACGATCCAATTACCCAAACCAGAACTCTGCGGCTGGAAAATCAACCACGACCGCTCGCGGGTTTACGACACCCACTTCTCGTTTCTGAATGAATCGCAACTGGTGAGCGATGCCTACCGAAAGGCCGAGCATCAGGTTAAACAATCGGCTCTGAACGGCGGCATTCTGAATCAGACCCGACAAAATGCCAATCAGCTCTTGCGGCCCTTGTTGGAGCGTATTTCCGGCAAAAAAGTGGGCTTTACCTTTCAGGATCAGGCAAACTAATACAGAAGCCACACGCTACCGTCCGGTGAGCTACTGCGGCAGTTTATACCATTCAACCGCTTTTAAGGGTTGACGCCGAAACGTACTAACGTTCGCTGCGTTTTGGGGTCCATAATGTTTTTCTAGATAGTCCAGAACTACCTTCTCAGACTCGCCCAAATCCCAGAGTTTGTGGTATTTCTGCATCCAGCGAATGCGCTCTACCCAACCAGCCCGGGTAAAGCGATGCTGCAAAATAAGCTTGGACGAATGACAGGCCGTACATTGCGCTTTGACCATCATCAGGTTAGGGTCGTTGATCATTCCCGATTCAGCATCAATTTTTACCGTATCGGCAGTCGATGCCGGGGACCTGAAAACCGGCGGCTTCTGGCTAATGGAAATATTCCGAAAACTTGCCAGGCCCGTTACCAGGACACCGATCAGAAAAAAAGCGCTTATCTGCTTCATGGGTTATCCATCGTTAGATCTACACTGGCTTTCAACCCAGTATAGACATCTGGTAAGTAAACGTATTAGCTCGCTTTTACGGCAATTCGGTGGCAGGCATTGTTCAGATAACCACCCGGGTTCCATTGCGGAATAACCACCGGCTGTGCAACACCATCGCTATCCGTGGCCCGCACCCATACCTCATAATAACCCGGTTGAGGGAACGTCAGTTCGGTTGACCAGTGTTGCCAGGCAAGTCGGTTTTTGGGTGGCTGTAGTTTACTTTTCTGCCAGGTAGCGCCATAATCAATTGACATATGCACGTCACTAACCGTTCGATCACCCGCCCAGGCATGTCCGCGTAAGGCGAGAGGCTTCTTCGAATCGACCAGCGCCCCCGTTTTTGGGTATGTAATCAGCGACTTGACCGGCATCGACTCGATGATACGGAAGTTTTCGGGTGTCTCCGGAATTTTTTCACCGGGCTGGACGGGTCGAATGGGCATCTTATAACTGTGCCCTTCCATTTTGGCCCCATCGTGTATTTTATCCCGTACGGCGATCGTGTGCAGCCATTTACCCGACACCGATGCTGGCCAGCCCCCAATCACCAACCGGAGCGGATATCCATGAGCCGGTGGAATATCTTTCCCATTCAGTGCCCAGGCAACAAGGGTTTCGTTTTCGAGGGCTTTCTTCATGGGTACGCCCCGAGAGATGGCCACTTTGGTGGGGTCCTGGCTCAAGTGTGGATCTTTACCGTAATAACCAATGTAAACAGCATCTTCTTTCAGCCCTACATCAGCCAGGATATCCTTTAGCCGCACGCCGGTCCATTCGGCGCAGCTAACGGCACCCTGATCCCAGGGGTTACCCGTCGTTTGCGGCTCAAACCCCGACCGGCCATTGCCTCCGCATTCGAGCACAAGCTGATAGGTGTAGGGCTTGAATCGTTTTTTCAGATCATTGAGCGTATACGTTTTCGTCGCTTTTACCGACTCACCTTTTATGGTCAACGTCCAGGTTTCAGGATTAATCGGTTCTGTAGGAATCAGGCCGTTGTTCCGAATAAACATTTTTTCGACAGGCGTAACCGCGTCGTCCAACAAATGAATAGGCGACTCCACATTCCAGGGTTTATCCCCCAGCACTTTCATGTCGGGGCTTTTCTCCTTGAGCGGGTCGTAATCGAACCCCAGGGGTGTGTAAAAGGGTGGTATATGATCGGCAAAAACGATGTGCGTGCCAACCAGGGTTGTCAGTGTAGCCAACGCACTTTTCCGGAGAAACCCCCGCCGGTCGTGAATCTGGTGATGCATAGAGCCAGTTTAATTAATCTTGAGTAGACAAAGTTGGCGAATACCCGCTTAACAATACGCATGTAATCATCCGACTTTTTTGCTTTACGGCGCTTCGACCCGACAAATCAAAACGAATGCGTTACTACATCGCCAATGCGAAGCCCTGTTGATAATTTTTTAACGGAAACGCAGCCTGTACAGTATTATTAGCGAGTTAACCCGTGTATTTAACAGTTTTTAACCAATATCATTCCTACGAAAGGCGTTTTGTAGTATCAATCGTTAACTGCTTTATGACTCATGGATACGTCACCGCAACCTGTTAAGAATGGCGATTTGTTGATTGCCGAACCCTACATGGGCGACAATAATTTTGAACGTAGTGTTGTCCTGATTTGCGAACATAATGCAGTTGGCACATTTGGCCTGGTACTGAATCAACTGACCGATATTCATCTTGGTGATGTCATCGAAGATATTCATACCGATTTACCGTTATTTGTCGGGGGACCTGTTCAGCAGAACACACTTCACTTCATTCACCGTCGGCCCGATTTGATCGATGGCTCTATCCATGTCGCGGACGATTTATACTGGAGTGGCGATTTTGAACAAATTAAACAGGCCGTCAATCTGGGTACACTCACCGAGCGGGATATTCGTTTCTTCATCGGGTATTCGGGCTGGAACGAAGGCCAACTTGATAGCGAATTAGGCCAGAAAGCCTGGATCATAAGCCGTACGAAAGCCGATTTTCTGTTCGATACACCTACCTCCGAATTCTGGCGCGAAGTCCTGAAACGCAAGGGAGGTGAGTACAAAGCCATTGCCCATTATCCTGTCGATCCTCGGCTCAATTAATCCGTCGACGTACGCGCGCCACAACGGCTAACAACGATTTATTAACTTTTTTCACCAATTTTACGGCGGTCCGACGTTTCGAGCGGTCCGACGTTTCGGATAAAACTTATTAGTGAAGGCGACTCGCCTGTCAACAGTCCCGCATGTATACATCTCGCTTACTCCTTTTATTTCTTTTAGTGATCTCTCCCCTGCTCACGCGGGCACAAAGTGACAAACCGATTGGCGGCCATTTCGGGGTGAAATTAGGGGCTTCTTTCACCCAGGTGTCTATTTCCGGAACCAGTCTTAATATTCCCAAACGGGCGTTGGAACCTCATCTTGGGGTTATATATCGGTATCGCTATAACCGGCTGGTGTTACAGCCCGAAGCACTTCTGGCGGTAAAAGGGGGCACGTTTCAACAGGAACAGGTCGGCGGACGGTCAACCACGAGTCATTCTTATTATTATGTGAGTGCTCCCATCCTGCTGGGCTACATTCCAACCGAAGGCTTGACCATCCAGGCGGGACCAGAGTTCAGCTACGCCCTTAATTCAGGATCAGCGACCGGCCCTGGTACTCAGAATGATCTGGGTGCCGTGTTGGGGGTTCACTACGACTTTCTGGACATGCTGAACAAGTTCAGTTTGCACATTCGTTACGTATATGGGTTCACCAATGTCTCCAACGAAGCAACGGCTTCTTATTACAACCGGAACCTACAGGTGAGTCTTGTCTATAATATTTTCCCTAAAAAGAAAAAGTAGGTTAGCTAACCCGCGGAAGCTGGTTTGCGAAGGGCACGATAACGACCAATCACAAGCTATAATCCGTAACCCGCAATCTGTATGCTTACCGACTTCGGCATTATTCTCCTGTTTATTATCGCGGCTTTCGCCTTCATTGCCATCGTTCTGTTTGTGGCGCGTATGCTACGTCCCGATAAGCCAAATGTCGAAAAAAACAGCACCTATGAGTCGGGGGAAGAGCCGATTGGCAATGCCAATGTGCAGTTCAATATCCGCTTCTACGTTGTTGCCCTGATTTTTGTGCTGTTCGATGTCGAACTGGTTTTCCTGTTTCCCTGGGCTACGGTGTTTGGCCAGGAACGGCTCATCGCCGAAACAGGCGGTTTATGGGGCTGGTTTGCGCTCACCGAAGTTTTCCTGTTTGTGGCTATTCTGGCGCTGGGACTTGCCTATGTATGGGCAAAGGGTTACCTTGACTGGGTAAAACCGCAACCCAAAGTACCGTCAGTTGAAACTAAAGTTCCGGCTCGACTGTATCAGCAGGTAAACGAACGCTACAAACGCTGACACTGTTCAGCGGACGGTTTGCGCCAACAGAACCGACAAGAATTTATTCATCGTCTGCCCAATTATGACCTCTCCGACAACCGATAAGACCGGCGAAGCCAGCGTTATTCTGATGCATTCGGAAGACCTGCTAAACTGGTCGCGTGAGAAATCAATGTGGCCTATGAGCTTTGGGCTGGCCTGCTGCGCCATCGAAATGATGCAGGCCTTTGCCGCCAGTTACGACCTCGAACGATTTGGTATTTTTCCGCGCCCTTCCCCCCGTCAGTCCGATATTATGATTGTGTCTGGCACGGTAACCTACAAAATGGCCGACCGAATCCGGCGACTTTACGAACAAATGGCCGAGCCGCGGTACGTTATCTCCATGGGCTCCTGTTCTAATTGTGGCGGTCCCTACTGGCAGCACGGTTATCATGTCGTAAAGGGAGTGGATCGCATTATTCCCGTCGATGTGTACGTGCCGGGTTGTCCCCCCCGCCCGGAAGCGCTGATTGATGGCTTTTTGAAACTGCAGGAAAAAATCAGGACAGAACACCCCTTATCTGCCAACACAGACGATCAGGCCAGCTCATAGAAACGTGAACGCACTACGTACCTCCTTCCAACAAACACTACGTTCGTTTCGGCTGCTGTGGCTGATTTATGGCATTACGCTGGTGCTGGGCTTGCTGGTTGCGTTACCGTTTTACAACACGCTCAAGGTAGAAGATCAGAATTCTCTGGCCTTCATGAACTTGCTGGAAGGCTTCGATTATACGATCTATTCAGACTTTATGCACCGCAGCGGTCGGACCCTATCCCCACTTATCAGTGTGGGGCGCTGGCTGGGCAGTCTTTATGTTTTTCTGAGCGTATTTTTTGCCGGAGGCATCTTGCTTCGCTTTTCGCAACCCGCTAGTTCATTCAGCAGTGGCGTATTCTGGCAGGGCTGCGCGCAGACTATAGGTCGGTTTTTGCGTCTGTTCGGGGTCACGTTGCTTTTCGTAGTCGTTGGCGGTGGGCTGTGGCTGGTCATTGGATCGCTGGTGAGTGTGATGGTTAACGATACGTTTACGGAACGGGGCCTGTTCTGGATCGGCACCGGTTTCTTTGCGCTCTTCGCTCTCACAGCTACCCTGTTCTTATGCATCGGCGATTATGCGAAAGTGCTCATGCTTCAGGAAGATGAGCGAAATGCCTTCCGCGCTTTCGGACAGGCCGGGCGCCTGGTTCTGCGCAATCTGGCCCAGACGTTTGGCCTCTACTGGCTTACCATTCTAATCGGCTCGGGCCTGTTCGGAATCTATTTTCTACTCGACGAGCTGATTCTGATGAATGGCTGGCTTACCATTCTGATTATGTTTGTCATCCAGCAACTACTGATTTTTGCCCGTGTCTCCCTCAAAGTATGGTGGTTAGGTACAGCCTACACCAGCTACCAAATGCTACCCAAGCCCATACCCACTCCTCGGCCGACATTCCCCGTTGTGCAGACGCCCGAACCACCTATGAATCCCCTTGCCTCCTGATCAATCAAGCCCGCAAAAGCCTTTGTCAACCCGGTCTTAGATACCCCATTTCGTTAGAATTAGTATGGACAAAACGGTGTAGGACGCCACGACCAGATACGTGCGGGCATTAAGAAAGGAAGGTATCAGACTGGCCAGGACATACCCAATAAACGGCCAGGGATGAATCAGGTATCGGTCATAGAACGGGTGGTTGCCTCCCACAAAAGCCTGAGAAACAAGGAAAAGAATCACGAAGACGAGCGAGAATACCAGCCCTTTATCCAATAAATTCCGGTTGGTGGTAAGCACAATCAGCCGTTCTAGGATTAATGCCAAACTACTCAGCCCAGCTCCGTAGAGAACAAATAGGGCCAAGGGCTGTAACCAATCACGTTTGGTCTGTAGCCAGGCCAAACTATGCTCGATGGGGCCGCTATATACCGTACTGATTGACAGGGAATCGTGAAAAAGATTGACTCGGAACAAAGCGAGCACAAGAGCAATCAGGCAGGCAACCAGTACCTTCCCGGAAAACAAGTCTGATCTCCAGTTCACGTTCACAAAAACAAACGGAGCGGTATAAATCCCAACCATCGCTAATGCCGAAAAGGGACGAAACGGATTGAAACTGACGCCCAACCGCAACTCCGACCATTGATTGAATCCTGGTGGTGTCAACCCTCCCCAAAGTAGAATAAGTCCACCAAGTGGCAACGCACTTATCGCGATGAAAAAGTACATCAGAGTACGGCGGGTTGGGCGATACAGAAAACCAGACTGACGGTACTGTTGCCAGTCAGACAGGAGCAGGACGATGAACAGGGTCGGCAACAGCGGAATAAAGTAAAAGCGGGCTATGGTCGTTAACCCCAGCAGCAGACAGCCCAAACAAAAAGGCAGCAGGTGCTGAAATCTGGACACGAAGAGAAACAGCAAACCCGTCCCTAAGAAAAGCAACGATGGGCCCTCGGTCATGAGGGTCGAGATACTCAGGAAGAAGTACGGAAAAGCCAGCATGAATAACGTAGCCGCCAGCACCGTTTTCTTGGACGCAGCTCGAATTGCCTTCAGTTGGGAAAAAGTAAAGATCGCCAGTATACCCAGGGCCAGACAGGAAATGAGTCGAAGCCCGATGTAACCGATTCCCGGAAATAGCCTGAGCCATATGGCAAACCAGATGTGACTAGATACGCCGGTTGGGGGTAAATGGTGGTATAAAGTCGACTTATTTACGCCACCACCAGCGAACGATTGACTGGCTGACAGATGAAAATCCTCATCCATAACCCCGTAGCGAACCCGTATGGCCAGTACGCTGGCCACGCCGACATATAATAGACAAATTGCGATAAAGTATTGCCAATAGGGTGAATTACTCCGGGCAACGGAAGTAGAGATTGGAGGAGGAGATGAAATAGTCGGTAGTTTCATCGAAAACAAGAGTTAAACTGGATAAAATTGCAGTCTTGGCAGTTTGTACCAATAGAGGACCTTCAATGAATCTGCACTGCTCCCAATTTATTTAATCCGGCTGTATACCAGCAAAAAAAATTAGTTATTGATTCCCATCTTCGTAAGCGGTCGGCACATTTACCTCGTGATTACGATTTCCCATCGTCATTTCTGCACAATCTTCTTTGGTCATTTCGTATACTTGCAGAACTGTTTCGCTTTTTTAACCTCTGCTCTTTGCCGTATGGCTATTCCTGCTGTTTCGCCTAAACCACATCCTCCTACTGTTGGGTATTTTGGTCTGCCTGTTATTGTGGCCGCTCTGGGCTACTTTGTTGACATTTATGACTTGCTCCTTTTCGGTATCGTTCGGGTACCCAGCCTTCAAGACCTAGGCCTTACCCCTGATCAGATATCGACCGTTGGGGCCAGCATCATCAACTGGCAAATGGGCGGCCTTTTGCTCGGCGGAATCTTATGGGGCGTTATCGGCGACAAACGGGGTCGGCTTTCGGTGTTGTTTGGCAGCATCATTACCTATTCGATTGCCAACATTGCCTGCGGCTTTGTCAAACACATTACCTTCATGGACCCGGCTATGTATTACGCACTGATGCGTTTCATAGCGGGTATCGGACTGGCGGGTGAGTTAGGCGCGGGCATTACACTCGTTAGTGAAGTACTCCCCAAAGAGAAACGGGCCATCGGGACATCGCTGGTGGCAGGCATTGGCCTTTTTGGCGCTGTGGTAGCTTATTTTACCGTAAAATTATTCGATTGGCAGACGGCTTTCTTTGTGGGTGGTGGCTTGGGATTTGGCCTGTTGCTACTGCGGGTAGGGGTCGTGGAGTCAGGGATGTTCAAAGACGTATCCGATCAGAAACATGTCAATCGGGGCGACTTTCTTTCGTTCTTCACGAACGCAAATCGCCTGAGCCGCTACCTCAAATGCATCGGTATTGGATTGCCAACCTGGTTCGTTATCGGCATTCTCGCTACGTTCAGCAACGAATTTGGTAAGGCAATGGGTATTGCCGAAGAAATTCAGCCGGGTCTGGCTATTATGTGGTGTTATGTCGGGCTGGCTACCGGCGATCTGGCCAGTGGATTCATTAGTCAGGCTATGGCTTCCCGGAAGAAAGGGGTTGCCCTGCTCATGGCCATTGCGCTGCTATTCAGTCTCGTCTACTTATACGTGGGTATTACATCGGCCACCGCCTTATACGGTCTCTGTCTGGCCATGGGCTTCGGTATTGGCTACTGGGCCATGTTCGTCACCATCGGAGCCGAGCAGTTTGGTACTAACCTGCGGGCTACGGCCGCCACCACCGTGCCGAACATGGTGCGTGGTCTGGTGATTCCCATGACGCTAACCTATCAGTTCCTCAAACCCTCGCTGGCAGTGATCAACGCCGGAGCCGTTGTTGGTCTGATTTGTTTCATCCTCGGCTTTTACTCGATCCTGACCATCCCCGAAACCCACGGCAAAGACTTAAATTACCTGGAAGAATAAGATCTGATTCGCTACATGCAAACCCTCTCTCCTCCCCGCGTTTCCTTCCGACCGTTGTTTGCCTTACCCGTCATTGTCTCGGCGCTGGGGTTCTTCGTGGATGTGTATGACATGCTGATCTTCAGCATCGTACGCGTACCGAGCCTGCAATCGCTGGGGCTATCCGAAGCGGAGGTGTCGCAAGCGGGTACGTTTATCCTGAATTGTCAGCAGGCGGGTCTGGTCGTGGGTGGCTTCCTGTGGGGTGCTTTGGGCGATAAGCGCGGTCGGATGTCGGTGCTGTTTGGCAGTATCGTTACCTATTCACTCACGAACATTGCGTGCGGCTTTGTGCAGGATGTCAATGTGTATGCCTTACTGCGGTTTGTGGCGGGTGTTGGGCTATCGGGCGAGATCGGCGCGGCTATGGTGCTCGTATCCGAAATACTCCCGAAAGCCATCCGGAGTTTTGGTTCGTCGATGGTCGCGGGCATCGGCTATCTGGGCGCGGGCGTGGCTTATCTGACGGTTGAGTATTTCAACTGGCGAACGGCGTTCTGGGTGGGGGGCGGCATGGGCATTGCCCTGCTCCTGCTGCGCGTAAGTGTGTTCGAGTCGAGTGTTTTCAACCGCATGAAAGCCGACCATCAGGAAGTAAGCCGGGGTAATTTTCTTTATTTCTTCAGTAGTTGGCCTCAATTTATCAAATACATCCGGTGCGTAGCGGTGGGCGTTCCAACCTGGTTCATTGTGGGGATTCTGGCCACGTTTGCCAATGAGTTCGGACAGGCGCTGGGCATTGAGGAAGTGGTAAAGCCGGGGCGCTGCGTCATGATGATTTACGTCGGCTTAGCGGGTGGCGACCTGCTTTCGGGACCCATAAGTCATTGGCTTCAATCACGCCTGAAAGCCATTACGGGTTTGTTAATTATGAGCGCTTTGTTGAGTGGCGTTTATTTATTTGGGGGTATTAAGACAGCGGGCGGTTTATACACGGTATGCCTGCTGGCCGGTTTCTGTACGGGCTACATTGCCATGTTTTTGACGATGGTCGCCGAACTGTATGGCACGAACCTCCGCAATACGGCCACCACCTCGGTGCCGAGCGTTGTTCGGGGCACGTTGATTCCCATGACTCTTCTGTTCCAGGCGCTTAAACCGTCGATGGGCGCTTTACTGGCGGCCGGATTGCTGGGCGTTGTGGTCTATGGCCTGTCGTTTTGGTCATTAAGCCGCATGGACGAAACGTTTGGCCGGGATTTGGATTTCGTAGAATGACCGCCAACCGCTCATCATTTTTATAAACCGTTGCTCCAGAACGACAGCGTTCAGCGAGCGTCCCGGCATCATTGGGTTGACAGCTAAAGGTTTCCATTTAATCCTTTTTCAACTCCATGAAAACGTCCATCAAATTGCTCGCCGGTGCCCTTCTTGTGGCCGTAATGGCTTCCGTTTCATCGCCTGTTCTGGCCGATGATCACAAATCGCAAAACAAAGTATTCTCAGCCGCTATGTTTCCGGCAGCGAATACCAATAAGCTCTGGTTATGCCTGGAGAAATATCAATCAGAAAACAAAATTGAGCTGATGCTGATCAGCGAAAAGGGCGAGGTTCTGTTCCAGGAGGTTCTGTGCGGAAAGAACAGCAAGAAGAATGCCTACCGTCAGCAATTCGATATGAGCGAACTTAAGGATGGCAACTATACTTTCCGGGTAACGGCTGGCACGCAAACAGAACAATTCGCCTTTAAATTGACCACCCCTACCGTAGAGGCCATACAACCCACACGGCTTGTGGCAATCAACTAAAGTCTCCCCCTTCACATTGTCAATTACAGCCAAAAAGGCACGGATTAGCTTCCGTGCCTTTTTGGCTATATGGTAAAGCCCCTTATGCTTTTGCGCTATGAGCAGCGGCAAGCTGACACTACTTATACAAATCTGCAAATGATTTTACCCAACAGTAAGCCTATTTGGAGAATTAATTGCTTTTTTACAGGCTAATTCCAAAACTCATTCTATACTTGCTGAAATGAACCAACTTAAACAAATAGACTACATTATTTTCCTTCTGTACTTCATCGGTGTCTCTTCTTATGGATACTGGATTTACAAACGAAAACAAACGACAAAGCTTGACACCAAAGATTTTTTTCTGGCCGAAGGGTCATTAACCTGGTGGGCCATCGGAGCCTCCATGATTGCCTCCAACATTTCGGCGGAGCAGTTCATTGGCATGTCGGGCAATGGCTTCACCTTCGGGGTTGCCGTAGCGGTGTATGAGTGGTTTGCGGCCATTGCCCTGATTATTGTGGCGGTCTGGTTCATGCCGATTTACCTCAAGAATCACATCTATACCATGCCGCAGTTTTTGAAAACGCGGTACAACGAAACAGTGAGTCTGATTATGGCCATTTTCTGGCTTTTTCTCTACGTGTTCGTTAACCTGACGTCCATTCTTTTTCTGGGTGCACTGGCTATCAGCACGTTAGTTGGGGGCGACTCGTTTCATCCGATTGTTATTGGTTTAAGTATATTCGCCATTGTCATTACGCTGGGGGGCATGAAAGTCATTGGGTATACCGATGTTATTCAGGTGGCCGTGCTTATCATTGGGGGGTTGGTAACCTCCTACATCGCGCTGACGCTGGTTAGTCAGCAGTTTGGCCTGGGCAACGATGTTCTGGCGGGCTTCTCGGCCATGATGAGCGACGCCGACGATCACTTTCACATGATTTTTGAGAAACCAGGCCCCAACACATCGCAGGTCGACATCAATAAATACCTGACGTTGCCCGGCCTGGCCATGTATTTTGCGGGCATCTGGATCGTGAACCTGAACTACTGGGGCTGTAACCAGTACATTACCCAGCGCGCGCTCGGCGCTGATCTGAAGACTGCCCGTACGGGTATCCTTTTTGCGGCCTTACTCAAAATTTTTATGCCGCTGATCGTGATGCTGCCGGGCATTGCCGCCTACGTACTTTACAAAAACGGCAGTCTGCAAAATGAAATGGCGCCGGGCGGCAAGCTCCTCGCCGATAACGCGTATTCGGCCATCCTATCCTTCCTGCCCAACGGCCTGAAAGGACTCTCGATGGCCGCGCTAACGGCCGCTATCGTGGCATCGCTGGCGGGTAAAGCCAACTCGATATCGACCATTTTCACCCTCGATATTTATCAGAAATACATTAAAAAAGATGCGAGCCAGACGCAGCTGGTGTGGGTGGGCCGAATCACCATTTTTGCAGCTATGCTGCTCTCCATTGCCCTAACGTGGCAGGATGCGCTGGGTATCGGTCGTGAGGGAGGTTTTACGTTCATTCAGAAATACACGGGTTATCTAAGCCCGGCCATCTTTGCGGTGTTTATTCTGGGATTCTTCTGGAAACGCACCACGGGAGCGGCTGCCGTAGCGGGTATTCTTGGTGGATTTGGCCTGGCGGTGCTGTTCAATAACTTCGCACCCGCTTTGTTCGGCAACGAAACGATCTTATACACCGCTTACCCCAATGGTAACGGTGGGTACGAAATTCCCTTCCTAATCTGTATGGGCTGGGCGTTCTTCTTCACGGTGCTGATGATGGTCGCCATCAGTCTGGTTGGACCGCGCATCAATCCAAAAGGATTCGCGATTGACGCCAGCATGTTCCGGCTGAATCCATCCGCAACGGCCTTGGCAGTTATTATCATGTTGCTTATCACCGTCCTATACGTTCGACTCTGGTAATAAACAATGAGCGAAACGCTGGAAACAGGGCAGTAGGCTACGGAATTAGCTGATGGCCTTGTTTCCAGCGTTTTTATTTATCCTGACCAACGCCCCTATGCCCACAACGACTACCTCTACCTCCCTTCGTCCGCTATTCGCTTTACCGGTCATTGTAGCCGCCCTAGGTTACTTTGTGGATGTTTATGATCTGCTCCTCTTCAACATTGTGCGCGTACCCAGCCTGAAAGAGATGGGGCTGTCGGAGGCCGATATTTCGTTAGTTGGCGGAAAAATTCTGAATTTTCAGCAGGCGGGTTTATTATTGGGCGGCATCCTGTGGGGCATTCTGGGCGACAAGCGGGGACGGCTGTCGGTGTTGTTCGGTAGCATCATCACGTATTCGCTCGCCAATATTGCCTGTGGCTGGGTACACGATCCGCAGGTATATGCCATCCTTCGGTTTGTGGCCGGGCTGGGTTTGGCGGGTGAGTTGGGCGCGGGCATTACGCTGGTCAGTGAGATTTTGCCGCCCCACCTGCGTGGCTACGGCTCATCCTTAGTGGCGAGCGTCGGGTTATTGGGTGCCGTGGTCGCCTACTTCACCGTTACGCTCTTCGACTGGCGAACAACGTACTTCATTGGGGGTAGTTTGGGGCTGGGCTTGCTGGTGTTGCGGGTGAGCGTGTTTGAATCGGGAATGTTTAAACGGGTGCAGCAAACGGGCGTGAGCAGGGGCAACTTTTGGGCGCTGTTCCAGACGCGCGAACGGCTGTTGCGTTATCTCCGATGCATGGGCCTCGCCCTGCCTACCTATCTGGTCATTGGTATTTTAGCCACCTTCGGCAATGAATTCGGGAAAGCACTGGGCATTACCGAAGCCATCCAGCCCGGTCGCTGTGTGATGTTCACGTATGTGGGCACGGTTGTCGGTGATTTAACAAGTGGACTGCTTAGTCAGTACTTACAGTCCCGCCGGAAAGCCATTGGCCTGATGATGAGCCTGACGTTCGTTTTCGTTGTCATTTATTTGTTTGGCGGTATCAATTCGACCGGTGCATTTTACGCCGTTTGCGTGGCCATGGGTTTCGGCATTGGCTACATCGCCATGTTCCTGACCATTACGGCCGAGAGCTTCGGCACGAACCTGCGCGCTACAGCAACGACATCCGTCGCCAATAACGTACGCGCAACGACCCTGCTAACGATCCCGGCTTTTCAGGCAATGAAACCAAGCCTTGGCGTTCTGGAAGCCGGAGCAGTAGTGACGTTTATTTGCTTCGCCATTGGCTACTGGTCCTTAGCAGCAATGGAAGAAACCTTTGGTAAAGAACTCGATTATAGTGAATAGCCGCTGCCGCCGAGCAGGTAGTTAATTGTCGAATAGCTTACCTTTACATCATACCAGTTGTAACAACAACAGACATGAAAAACACAACCTTATTTACGCAGATGAACCAGCTAAGAATGGTGGTAAAGAACTTCCTGAACGACGTCATTCGGGGCCTAATCAAGATTGACGTCGTTTGAATGTCATTATAAAGCCGCCATTTTGGTAAACCAAGGGCGTTCCTGTTCCAACTGTCCGGCCAATCGAAGCAGCGTTGCTTCATCG
Source organism: Spirosoma humi (assembly GCF_054776575.1). NCBI lineage: Bacteria > Pseudomonadati > Bacteroidota > Cytophagia > Cytophagales > Cytophagaceae > Spirosoma > Spirosoma humi. The sequence goes on along the minus strand of NZ_BAAHBR010000008.1, from coordinate 1,380,817 downwards.
CCCTGCCGGGCGGCAAACATGACACCAATCGGCAAGCCGGCCGATTCTCCCTCGTCCGACCAGTACAAAGGGACCGACATAGAGGGCTGCCCGGTCATGTTGGTAATGACCGCAAACGATATGTAGCCCAGCGAGCGCTCAGCCAATTCATTTACGGTTTTGCTGCCTTTCATGTACTTCAGCCCGCCCAACGAATCGACCAGCTTAAGCAACCGCTTCTCTGCCTCGGTATTCTGAAATGTGCCAATAGCAATGGGCGGGCGGGGCAACGTGGGGGTCAGGAACAGGTCGTAGGTTTCGTGTACTTTTCCCATGCTCCGATTGAGTGTGTTCCAGCGACGTTTCTGATACGCTGCATCAGCCGCCGAAAAACCCTCCGCCAGCCGCGCCTGCGCCCAGGTATTCAACTCTACATCGTCGCGCCGAACAGGTCTGCCCAAGTAGCCACCTAATTCCCGAAGTGTAGCCGCCGTTTCGCTCAGCACATTCAGAAAAAAGGCCTGCGTTACCAGTGTTTTTTCGTAGGGCAACGGCACTTCTTCGACCGTGTGACCCAAACTTTCCAGCAGACGGGCGGTTTCCCGAACGGCTTTGATACAAACCGGATCGATGGTTTGTGAAGGCATCAGCGCCTGTGTTGAGAAAGCAATTCGCAACGACCCCGGCTCCCGGTTAACTTCATCCGCAAACGGACGTACCGGCGGAGCAATGCCATATGGATCACCCGCCAGTGGCCGATACGTTGGCCCACCCGCCACCACATCCAGCAAACGGGCACTATCCCGTACAGTCCGTGTCAGCGCATGGGCAATCACGGCACCATTCCATAACTCGCCATACCGCGGGCCAAGTGTAATTCGCCCCCGCGACGGTTTCAGGCCAAACAAACCACAACATGAGGCCGGAATACGAATGGAACCGCCCCCATCGGATGCCGTCGCTGCCGGAACAATGCCTGATGCCACCGCCACCGCCGAGCCGCCACTCGACCCGCCCGGCGAATGGGAGGTTTTCCACGGATTGCGGGCGGGGCCGTACAATTTCGATTCGGTATAGGGCGTCAGGCCAAATTCGGGCGTATTCGTCTTACCGAAGAAGACAAGCCCGGCGGCTTTTAGTCGCTTAATGAGTTCACTATCAGTTGTCGATACGTAGTCCTTGTACCCATTGCAGCCCGACTTCATCGGAGTTCCAGCCCATTCGAACTCTAAATCTTTCAGCAAAAACGGTACCCCACGAAACGGCCCGGCCTCCGGCAACTGATTTGCCATGGCTCTTCCTTTGTCGTACAGGGGCGTAACGATAGCATTCAGTTGAGGATTCACCGCTTCGGCACGAGCGATGGCCGTTTCCAGTAGTTCTGCAGGCGACACCTCACCCGTACGAACCAGCTCAGCCAGTGCCGTTGCATCGTGTTTAACATACTCCTCGAAAGACAGCGTTTGGGTGCCGGATGGTTGCATACATTTAGATTTATGATGGCGCAATGCCGGGCCACGTTGGCCAGAGTCTCGCGCCATCAACGCTTGGGTTGTTACTGCTTTGCGACGGCTACGCCAATTTTCGAATCAGCGGTACCGTAATATAGAAACCAGCGCCCCCGAAAAGGAACCATTCCTTCCAGAAAACAAACCTGATTAACTTGTCCGACCATTTCATAGGGTTGGTCAGGCTTGATGAAGTAGGTTTCCGACCGATCGAGTAATTTAGTTGGATCCTGGGCGTCGAACAGAAGCTGGCCACCCGCGTAAGCCCCTTCCGGCAACGATTTATCCCCATTCTTCGCATCGTTCATCCCGTTATAAATCAGCAGGATGCCTTTACTGGTCAGCATCGCGAACGGGCCGGGCTCAATCAGGCGAACGTCGTGTTTTCCTTTTCTCGACTCAGCCGCTACGGTGGGCTGGCCCGTGCCGGATTCCAGGGGGGTCCAATGAATTAGGTCGCTGGATGTAGCCAGACGGAGCTGCGGCTGATCGCCCCAATACATCCAGTAGTTCCCGTTAATTTTCTGGGCAACGAGTCGGCTACCAATTCGTTTACACACAATGGCACCCGACTTCGACCAGCTATTGCGGTACTTCCCATTGTCGGCATCGCCAAAAATCAGCCCTTGTTTTTTCCAACTCATCAGATCGCGCGATGTGGCTACGCAGAGCCGGGCCTTGTCGCCATCGTAGGACGTGTATGTCATGATATACACGCCATTAGGACTTTCGACAATGCGCGGATCTTCACAGCCACCTTCCCACTCATACACTTTCATGGCGTCATGATTGGGATAGAATACCGGCTTTGGCATCCGTTTGAAATGAATACCATCCGTACTGATGGCCAGTCCCAAACGCGACGTTCCACCCACAGACCGAACGGTGTCCTCAGCCCGGTAAATCATGTACACTTTGTTATTACGAACCACCGCTGCCGGGTTATATACATCTTTCTCTTCCCACCGGACGATTTTCTTCCGAATCGGGCAGTAGAATTCTGAACTGGCTTTAGCATCTAGAATGGGGTTATGCGCATTCTCCTTTTGAAACGGACCCAGCATCCAGGGTTTTTCGGGTTTGACTTGAGCCAGCAGCAGGCTCGGCAGGAGAAGAAAAAGTAAAGACAACCGGTTTATCATGAACAGAACAGGTAAGGGCTTATCCATTAAAGCAACTAGATAAACGTAGATACTAAGAGAACGTGTGATGGGGCAAGATTTTGGCCTTGCTCCATCGTATTAAACTTATTTTGCCACTACGTTTTTACCGGTCTTCTCTTCGGACACCGGATGCAGATGACCCTCTGACACCGGCTCCGAAAATGTGCCGTTAAACCAGCGCGCGCGCTGCTGGCGACCATCGGCTTCATCCAACGCGAGCAGGCGAACACCACCGGGATGTTCTGATGTCGGCTCTTCATACCCAATCAGTAAACCTACCCAGGCCAGGTATTCATTCAGCTTGGCTTCGAGCGGCTGGTTACCGAAAATGCAGAGATCATAGTACCAATCCAGTGGCTCACCCGCTACCCGTTCGGTTATAGCGCGGTAATCGTCCAGCGTGTAGCCAATGAAAGGCTTTCCAAAACGCTCCCACATGAGCCGCATGACATCGTCCAGCGAACGGGCATGATTGGTCAGTTGCCGAATGTGCAGATCCAGAATCAGGGCCGCAATGGCGCCCTTATGATACACCGATACTTTCCGATCCGGAACACCCTTATCATAGCCATCGAGCCACAGATCCCAGGACGATTCGGTCAGCGACTGAAACGCCCGCCCGTTATGCTCGAAATGTCGCTTGAACAATACCTGCAACTCTTTCAGGTACGCTTCATCCGAAAAAACACCCGATTGCCGAAGCATCAGGTCGCCATAATAAGTTGTTACACCTTCGGCCACGAAACAGGTGGAAAAGTAATTTTCCTTCGTAAAATCGTAGGGCAGCAGTTCGGTGGGGCGAATACGGATAATGTTCCAGGCATGGAACAACTCATGCGACGATACGCCAAGCAAATCCTGGTAGAGCCCCTCCCCCTCGTCATTGGGTCCTAATACCAGCATGGTCGAATTACGGTGTTCGACACCATGGTAATAGGGAACAGGTAGAATGAGCGTCAGGAAATGGTATTCCCGCTCGGGAAATTCACCGTAGAGTTCGAGTTGCCTGGCCGAAAACCGGCTGAAATCGTCAATAATTCGTTGGGCATCGAACGTCGGATTGCCATCTGTCCGCCGACCACCCTGAATCCAGACGTGAAACAGTATCCCATCTATGTCATACTGAATGTGCTGAATCACCGGTGCCGCAATCAGCGGACAATCGACCAACTCGTAAAAATCCGCGGCCTGCAGTATCCGGCTTCCCGTAGGATTCGAGTTGGATTCAGTTAATCCACAAGCGACTGTCCAGCCATCCGGAATAGTCAGTTCAAGCGTACAGGGGTCCAATAGTCGATCTTCGGCGTATAGGCACAGGTTCACCGGATTAACGTACAGGAGCGTGTCACTGATAAAGCTACTGCCTGCATTCAGTTGATTGGGCGTTCCCAATAGGGCATAATAGTTGTAACGGACAATCAGTTGAGTGGCTCCGTTGGTCTGCACCCGCCAGCGATCTTTGGTAACTTTGTGAAAAGCCAGCGGATTCCCGTTGACACCATCGACTACCTCGAACCGCTGAATATTTTTGGCAAACTGCTGCAATTCATACCGGCCGGGGCGCCAGGCGGGCAGTTGCAGGTCAACTGTTGGCGTCGTAATCTCCGTTAGTTGGGCATCAATGGCAATGTAATGGGCGGCCTGAGGGTCAGCAGACAAGCGATAATGCATAGACGTAAGAGCAAATAGATTCGTACAAAAGTAACTACCAGCTAATCAAATCGTTTTTATGAATTGAGGCTTGGTAAAATCCGAGCATTCTCCTATCTTTGCGGACTCATTTGGAAAAATAAAGGTTTTAGGTAACATATATCATGAAAAGAACGTACCAACCATCGAACCGGAAGCGGAAAAACAAACACGGCTTCCGCGAGCGGATGGCCTCTGCTAATGGCCGTCAGGTTTTAGCCCGCCGTCGTGCCAAAGGCCGCCACAAGTTGACTGTCTCTGACGAGAAAAAAGGCGAACGCTTCAAAATTTAATTAGCCGTAGAAAGCGGAACCCTGTACGGGCCGTTTCTAGTTGAATGGCACTTTTTGATACGTACAACTTCACGCTTTACGACGTTAAGGATTGGTATGCCACAAACCTTTGCAAAATCTGAACGGCTTTGTAGCAAAAAAATCCTGAGTGAATTATTTAAAAAAGGTAGTACTTCCGTGCGGACGTTCTACCTTTTTCCGTTTCGGATGCTTTATATTCCCCCATCCGACGCCAATACGGACAGCGAGACTCCCCCACCCGCCATTGTCATTACCGTTCCCAAACGTATCTTTAAACGAGCCGTCGACCGCAACCTCATTCGTCGGCGGGTTCGGGAAGCGTATCGCCTGAATAAGGCTGCATTGGCTTCGGCCAAAACCCCACCAGCCTACATTGCCTTTCTTTATACGGCCAAACAAATAATTTCGTTTGAAGAGATAGAAAAAGGTATGAAATTAGCTTTAAAGAAAATGTAGCATTCAGGGTATAGAATAGTCCTTGTTGGGCTTCAATTCAATATTGTCTGGTCTACATTCTGAACGCTACATTCTTCACTCTACAGTCAATATATGCGATTCTCGAAACGCCTTACCCTGTTAGCCTCCTCGGCCCTAGTGGCAGGCGGCATTGGCTTTTTTTCGTTTAAGACCGATGACCGGTTTTTCGAGATAGCCCGTAACCTCGATATCTACGCCACGTTGTTCAAGGAACTGAATCTGTATTATGTAGACGAGGTGAACCCGAACCGCATGGTCAAAACCAGCATCGACGCCATGCTGAAAGCCCTCGATCCGTACACGAACTTCTTTGCCGAAGACGAAATCGAGGATTACATGACCATGACCACCGGCCGCTACAACGGCATTGGCGCGTTGATTGGTCAACGGCAGGGCAAGAGCATCGTATTGATGGTCTATGAAGGCACGCCCGCCGAAAAGTCCGGCCTGCAAATCGGCGATGAAGTGATCAAAGTAGATGGCGTGGATTTGAAAACCCGCAAAGACGCCGATCCTGGTAAATTGCTCAAAGGCCAGAATAACACAGCCGTGAAGCTGACCGTTCGGCGGTTTGGCCAGAAAGACCCCGTAGAACTCAGCGTTATCCGGGATGTGGTGAAAATGACCAATGTGCCCTACTACGGCATGGTTTCCGAAGATGTCGGGTATATCGACCTGAAAGATTTTACCGCCACGGCCTCGCGGGAAGTACGGACTGCGTTTCAGGAACTGAAGGGCAAGGGCATGAAAAAACTCATTCTCGACGTTCGGGAAAACCCGGGTGGCTTGCTCAACATGGCTATCGACATCTCGAATATCTTTATTCCGAAGGATTCAGAGGTGGTGACAACGAAGGGAAAAGTGACGGAGTGGAACAAGACCTATACGGCCATGAACCCACCACTGGACCTTGAGATGCCAATTGTCGTATTGACCAATAGCCATAGTGCGTCGGCGGCTGAAATCGTGTCCGGTGTTATTCAGGATTACGACCGGGGTGTTTTGATCGGGCAGCGCACCTACGGAAAAGGCCTTGTTCAAACAACTCGTGAGCTGTCATTTAACACCAAGCTGAAAATCACCACGGCGAAGTATTACATTCCCAGTGGGCGTTGTATTCAGGCCATTGACTATAGCCACCGCAACCCCGATGGCAGCGTTGGCAAAATTCCTGATTCACTCAAAACCGCGTTTAAAACCAAAGCAGGTCGGGTTGTTTATGATGGTGGTGGTGTGCTGCCCGATGTCGTTGTGGAAGCCCAGACGCCGTCGCCGGTAGCGCTTAGCTTAACGAACAAAGGGTTGATTTTTGATTATGCCGTGAAGTATCGTCACGAGCACGCCAGCATCAAGCCCGCCCGCGAGTTCCACCTGACAGACGCTGAGTACAGCGATTTTGCCAAGTGGCTGGGCGATAAGGAGTATGATTACACGACGCAGGTAGAGAAAGACCTTGGTACACTCGAAGCATCGGCCAAGAAAGAGAAATATTTCGATCAGATTCAGGATCAGCTAAAGTCGCTCAAAACGAAAATGTCGCACAGCAAAGATGCCGACCTGAACACCTTCAAGCCTGAACTAAAGGCGCTTCTGGAACAGGAAATCGCGGGGCATTATTACCTGCAAAAGGGTCTCAAAGAAGCTTCGTTTTCGACGGATCCCGAAATGAAAGCGGCTCTCAACCTGTTCAAAGATATGCCCCGCTACGGGACGATCCTGAAAGGAAAGTAAGCTTGAGGATATTTGTTGTTTCTTAAACCCCTAAATCCCCTGAAGGGGACTTTGCTCGCATTTGAACAAAGTCCCCTTCAGGGGATTTAGGGGTTTAAAGCCCGTATATATTTATATACTATGGCAATATATACACGACCAGTGAGCGGGCACCATGAGCACCAATGACCAGACTCTGCTCAATATCAGCGGTTTTAGAAGGGCCACAGATAAATGTTCCGAAGCCAGTTTCATCAACGGTCAACAACTTATACGCGTCGTGCATATTAGGCACAATGGTCGATTGCCGAATAATGATGACCAAAAACTGGGTAATCATCGGTACGGCCCGCTGCGGAATCTGACGCTCATCAACCCAAATAGCGGCATTCTCGGCTACGGCCAGCGGCCCTTCGATAATGGCCAGATTCAACCCGGATAGTTCGTGTGGATCCCGAACGTCCATGGTTACATCGGCCAGTTCGGCCAGTTCGGGGCAGGTCGTTGCAACATTCGTCAGATTGGGATATTTCGTTTGTATATCCGTTTTGATCGCTTCGTAGTCAGCGACAATAACGGCAGCGCCCCCCACAAATGTGAGCACATCCATAAACTGCTTCGTCAGGTCAGGGAACACCGACGTAAAGGTAAATTGCGTCGGAACAGGGCGTAAGGATGGCTGATTGGCCCGGATAGTAGCCAGCATCTGATCGCGGGTTGTCATGCTTTTTTCTGATTAATGTACCAATCATGGAAGCTCTCGGCGGGTGGCTCGGGCATTTCGCGTTGATTATACCAGGGATTAAGGCCATTTTCGACAGTGATCGGAGCAAATCGCAATACCCCCCGCCCGACCTTTCCCGCCATCCGGTACAAACGAGGTGATTCCAGGACCGTTGCCATCGCTTTCATGGCCACTGTTTTAGTCGTCGGTCCGTAGCCTTCCTGCATCAATACCTGCCGCCATTTGTACAGTTGTTCGTGAATGTCAATCTTAACCGGACAGACATTGGAACACGATCCGCAGAGCGTCGAGGCAAACGGCAGATCGGCGTTCTGTTTCATGTCCAGATTCGGTGCCAGAATAGACCCGATTGGTCCGGCCACGGCACTATGATAGCTAAACCCGCCCGACCGCCGGTAAACAGGGCATGTATTGAGGCAGGCCGCACACCGGATGCATTTAAGCGAATTGCGAAAATCAGGCCGACCCAACTGACGACTCCGCCCGTTATCTACAATAACGATGTGCATCTCCTGACCCGATCGGCGGGGACGATGAAAGTGGCTGGAAAACGTTGTAATGGGTTGACCGGTAGCCGAACGGGCCAGCAACCGCAGAAATACGCCCAAATGTTCAGCGCGGGGAATGATCTTTTCAAAGCCCATAGCCGCAATGTGCACATCGGCCAGATGAGCGCCCATGTCGGCATTACCCTCGTTGGTACAAACCACAAACCCACCCGTTTCGGCAATGGCAAAATTGACACCCGTAAGGGCTACCTTTCGCGTCAGAAATGTCTCCCGGAGGTGTTGTCGGGCCGCTTCGGTCAGGTATTGTGGGTCCGTCGCACCCTTATCGGTGCCCAGGTGCTGGTGGAACGTCTCGCCTACGTCCGCCTTGGTCAGGTGGATGGCGGGCAGAACAATATGGGAAGGAGGTTCGCCCCGCATCTGCACAATTCGCTCACCCAAATCACTGTCGATCACATCAATACCCCTGTCGATCAGGTATTTGTTCAAATGGCATTCTTCCGTCAGCATCGACTTCGACTTGACCATTTGGGTAGCACCAGCGTCTTTGATAATCTGGTGAATGATCGCATTATGCTCGGCACCATCGGCTGCCCAGTGTACCTTGATTCCGTTACGAATCGCATTTTGCTCGAACTGAATCAACAAATCGTGCATGTTGGACAGCACATGGTTTTTTATCTGCGACGCAGCCTCGCGCAGTTGCTCCCATTCAGGTATCTGCGCCACGGCCCGGTCGCGTTTGGTTCGGACAAACCAGAGCGTTTCGTCGTGCCAGTCGACTTTGGCTTCGTTTTTATTGAATTCGACAGCCGCGTCGGCATGGTCTAAGGTAAGCTGTTTGTTCATCAGGTTTTGTTGTTTTAAAACCAGCTACCCACCCCCAACCCCCTCCTAAAACAGGAGGGGGCTTTTAAAGCCCTGTTTTCTTAGCCCCCTCCTGTTTTAGGAGGGGGTTGGGGGTGGTCAATTTCTAAAGCGTAGCCGTCAAAATCTCCGCAATGTGTTTGACCTCTACGGCCGAATTTGCCCGTTTGAGAATGCCTTCCATGTGCATCAGACACGAGACGTCTACCCCGGTAATGTAATTTACGCCATGACGGAGGTGGTCGGCCACGCGATCTTTACCCATTTTTACCGAAACGGCTTCTTCAGTTACGCAGAATGTACCGCCAAAGCCGCAACATTCATCGCGCCGGTCGAGCTGCACTAGCTCCAGTCCGTTTACGAGGTTAAGTAACTGTACCGGCTTCGAAAAGGGCGGTGCCACCAGTTCCGACATTTGCGCTAAACCGAGCCCACGCTGGCCGTGGCAGCTCTGATGAAGGCCCACCTTGTAGGGGAAGGTCGCATCCAGCGCCGAGACGTGCATCACATCCGTCAAAAATTCAGTGAGTTCATACACCCGCGACCGAATGCCTACCGCCACGTCCTCATTGGCCGAATGCAGGTGGTGCTTGATGTGCAGAGTGCAACTTCCTGACGGCGAAACGATGTAGTCGTAATCGGCAAAATTGCGAACGAAATTTTCGTTGCAGCCCCCCGTCAGATGTTCAAAGCCGGAATTGGCCATGGGCTGACCGCAACAGGTCTGCTGAAGCGGATACGACACGTCACACCCTACTTTTTCCAACAGCCTAAGGGTAGCAATCGCTACTTTGGGATAAAACTGGTCAATGTAACAAGGAATAAACAGGCCAACTTTCATGGGTGATTCGGACTAAACGTTGCCTTGGAAACATTGAAAAAACAGGGCGGCTTCACGTAACAAATGTAGCGATCACAAAGCTACATCCTTCCTGTACTTTCCCAGTCAAAAGGCCATGATAAAGAAACGTTACTCTCTGCCTGCTAGTAGTTGCCTTGTCGTTCATTATGCCAGTCCGTTTCATTTTCTCGGTTTGTACGGTCAGCGGCCAGTCTCTGTAGTCCTTTGTAGTATGAACCGCCCGAGTATCTGCCAGCGCAGTCTGCCGGATAGGCGGTCCATACCGATAAACTTGTTCAATCCGTAACTTTTTGGGCAGTCAGGCCAACCCACTAAGTAAATTCAATACCAGATTTTCTTACATTACCAGCTTACTCGTCCGTATAGAAACCGCCTTCCATGAAAAATCAACGCCGAACTTTCCTTCAGCAGGCCGCCGGGCTATTGGCTTTAACGTCTCCACTACGGGTTGCAGAAGTCCTGGCCAATGCCTCCTCGTCAGCCAATGCGAAGAAACCCTATGTCGTTTTCGTTACCGGCGATCATGAATACAGTGGCGAATTGACCTTGCCTTTTATTGCCGCTGAACTGGAGAAAAACTACGGCATGCGTACCAAAGTGCTGAAGGCCTATCCCGACTACAACGGCGAAAAAGATATTCCCGGCCTGGAAGCCCTAAAGGAAGCCGACTTAGCCGTCTTTTACCTCCGGTGGCGGCAACTTCCTCAGGATCAATTAAACTACATCGATGAGTATCTTAAATCGGGTAAGCCCGTTATGGGTTTTCGCACAACGACTCATGCGTTTAACTATCCCGATGGCGACGACCGGAAACGCTGGAATTCATTTGGCGAATTCGCCTTTGGTGCGCCACCGGGCTGGGGCGGCAAGGCGCAGCATACGCACTACGGCCACAAAAGCACAACCGATGTTACGATTATTCCCGAAGCGGCCAAAAACCCGATCCTGACAGGTGTTGCCCCTAGCTTCCATGCATCTTCCTGGCTGTATCGGGTGCTGCCCGATTATCCGGCCAAAGGGGCGGTTCCGCTGTTGATGGGCAAATCGGTCAACCCCGACAAAGCGGCCATTGACAATCCGGTAGCCTGGACCTGGAAAAACGAGTGGGGTGGAAAAGCCTTTATTACTACGCTGGGCCACCCCGAAGATTTTCAGGTAGAATCCTTCCAGCGCCTGGTCATCAATTCCATCCATTGGGAACTGGGCTTACCAATCCCAAAAACGTGGAAGGGTAAACTGGCGATTGATGTCCCTTACGGCCATCCGGGTAAGTCCTGACGAGTATGCATAACGCCCATCCAGGCAAGCAGTTGATTCTCCTCCTAAACAATCGCCATGGTCTTACCCGGAAAAAATAAAATCAATGGATTACTCGTCGTCGCTGCACTCTTGCTGATTGCGGTTAGTGCGTTTCAGACTAACTGGGGCACTGCTACTACCGTCGCACCGCTACCCGTGAGCAAAGGCGCGCACATTATGCTGCTGGGCGGTAATCTGGGGTCGAGGATGATGAATTACGGCCATTTCGAGACAGAGATGCAGGTTCGCTACCCGAACGACATGCTCTACATCCGCAACATGTGCGATGGCGGGGATACGCCCGGCTTCAGGCCCCACGCCAGCCGAAACACGCCCTGGGCCTTTCCGGGAGCCGAGAAGTTCCAGACCGAATACGCCAACAACTCCGAGAGCGAAGGGCATTTTGATTATCCCGATCAATGGCTCACCCGCCTGAAGGCCGACGTGATCGTTGCTTTCTTTGGTTACAGCGAATCATTCCAGGGAAAAGAAGGACTAGCCAACTACAAAGCTGAGCTGGACGCCTTTATCAAGTGGACGCTCAAACAAAAATACAACGGAGTCACTGCGCCGAAGCTGGCGATTGTATCGCCGATTGCCTTCGAGGATCTGTCGGCAATGTATGATCTGCCGAACGGCAAGAAGGAAAATGAAAACCTCTCGCTTTATACCAAGGCGATGAGCGACGTGGCTAATCAGAATAATGTGTTGTTCGTCGATGCCTTTACCCCGTCGCAGCAATGGTATGCTGCCAGCAAGGAGCCTTTGACCATCGACGGCTCCCAGTTGAACGAAGCTGGCTACAGGAAACTGGGCATTCTGTTGGCCGATCAGATTTTTGGCAAGGCAACGCCAAAAGCGGAAGCTAACCGGGCGCTGGTTCATGATGCCGTTCTGGAAAAGAACTGGATGTGGCACAATGATTATAAAATCCCGAATGGCGTTCATGTCTACGGGCGTCGGTACAACCCATTCGGACCGGACAACTACCCAGCCGAAATAGAAAAGATCCGGGAGATGACCGCCATCCGGGATACGGCCGTTTGGCTGGCTGCCGCGAAAGGAGAAAAAATGGACATTGCCGCGGCCGATAAGAAAACGAAACAGCTCCCCGCCGTCAAAACCAACTTCAATCCAGAGAAAAACGGCAGCCTGACGTACCTCTACGGACAGGAAGCGTTGAGCAAACTGAAAGTACCGCAGGGCTATAAAATCGAACTTTTCGCGTCTGAAGAAGAATTTCCCGACCTGGCGAAGCCCATGCAGATGTCGTTTGATAATAAAGGCCGGCTGTGGGTAGCGGTCATGCCGAGTTATCCGCACTACAAACCAGGAGATGCCAAGCCCGACGACAAAATCCTGATTTTTGAAGATACCAACAACGACGGAAAAGCCGATAAAGAAACGGTTTTTGCCAACGGTCTTCACCTACCGCTCGGCTTCGAAATCACGAAAGAAGGCGTTTATGTGTCACAGGGTACCAACCTGAAACTACTCGTTGATACCGACGGCGATGGTAAAGCCGACAAACGGGAAATTCTGCTGAGTGGGTTCGATGACCACGACACGCACCACAACAGCCACGCCTTCACGGTCGATCCGTCGGGGGCCATTTATTCGGGAGAAGGGGTGTTTCTGCACACTAACGTAGAAACGTCCTATGGTACCGTTCGGGCTACCAACGGCGGCTTTTATCGGTACGCGCCACAGCTCCACAAGCTGGAACGCACGGCCCAGCTGTCCATTCCGAATCCCTGGGGGATTGCCTTTGACGACTGGGGCCAGCCGTTCTTTGCCGAAACCTCCAGCCCGGATGTTCGCTGGATGATGCCCGGTTCAGTACTGCCCCGCTACGGCGAAGCGACCCACAAATCGGCTCAGTTAATTGAAGAAGCGCATCGGGTTCGGCCAACGTCGGGGCTTGAATTTGTTTCCAGCCGCCATTTCCCGGACGACATTCAGGGCGACTTTCTCATCAACAATACCATTGGCTTTCTGGGTACGAAAGAACATACGCTGAAAGACGACGGTACGGGCTACATCAGCAAGCACCGGGCCGACCTGGTGGTGAGCGAAGACCGCAATTTCCGCCCGGTCGATATGGAATTTGCCCCCGATGGCTCGCTGTACCTGATCGACTGGCACAACATTCTGATTGGCCACATGCAGCACAACGCCCGCGACCCCCTGCGCGATCATTCGCACGGCCGGATTTACCGAATTACGTACCCATCCAGGCCGTTGGTAACGCCCGCTAAAATAGACGGAGCCAGCATCGATCAACTGATGGATAACCTCAAATTGCCCGAATACCGCACTCGCTACCGCACCCGAAACGAACTTCGCGGCCGGGATGTATCCCAGGTTCTGGCCAGGCTGACTACCTGGGTGGCCAACCTCGACAAGAACGATCCCCGCTACGAACATCACCTCCTGGAAGGGCTGTGGGTAAGCTGGGGGATGAACAAAGTGGATCAGAAACTTTTGCGGCAAGTGCTTAAAGCAAAAGACTACCACGCCAGGGCTGCTGCCGTTCAGGTAGTGCGATACACCGGTCATCAGGTTGCCGACCAGGCCGATTTGCTCATGCAGGCAGTCCGGGACGATAATAGCCGGGTTCGGTTAGCGGCCATTGTGGCGGCTTCCTGGATTGGCAAGGAAAAAGGGTTGCCCATTCTGGCCGAAGCCGCCAAAAAACCGCTGGACGAATGGATGATTCATGCCCACGAAGCGGCCGTTGCCCACCTGAAAGGCGTCAACGTGAAAAAGGTTGAAGAGACGGCCGTAAAATCGACGCTGAAAGGGGAAGAGCTGGCTCTGTACAACATGGGCAAACAAATTTATTCGAAAGAAGGCTATTGTACGACCTGCCACCAACCCGATGGCAAAGGGCTTACAGCCTCTGGCTTCCCCCCGCTCACGGGTACCAACTGGGTATCAGGCAATGAGGAACGGTTGATAAAAATAGCCCTTAAAGGACTCATGGGGCCGATCGAGGTGGTCGGTAAAACGTATCCCGGCCAGGTGCCTATGACGCCTTTCGGTGGCTTGCTGAAAGACGACGAAATTGCCGCTGTGCTGACTTATGTCAGAAATTCATTTGGCAATCAGGCCCCCGCCGTACTACCCGGCCAAGTGAAGAAAGTACGGGCCGCTACCGAACGCAAAAAGGATTTTTACTCGCCACAGCAGTTGCTGAAAGAGCACCCGATGGAAAAATAATTAAATACACATGTTGAATGGAACCGCACCGGCGGACCGGCTGATTTTTATAGTCCTCATAATTGAATGATGATTGAAAAATCATAACGAATCATAACAATCAGCCGGTCCGCCGGTGCGGTTCCGTCATTTCACTATTTATAAATGGACGCTTCTTTCCCTTTTCGCTTCGGTGCCGAAGCGTATACCTGGTTCATGAATAACAATGGTCAAACCCACGCGAACCGCCTGGGGCACATGATCGACATTACGGCGCAGGCGGGCTTTGCTGGTATTGAACCCATTTTTAACTGGATGGGCGACCTGCCCGACGCCGATAGCCTGGGCGCAAAACTAACCGAACAAGGCGTCGAACTGGCTGCTATTGCCCTGGCGCTGGACTGGAACGGTGCCGACGAAACCGAACAGGAGAAATACGAAGCCGATCGGGCCATTGCCCTGCTGAAGCACTTTCCGGGCGCTTTACTGTGCACTGTACAGAAACCAACCGGGCGACACGACCTCGAAACCCGACGACGTAACTTGGTTAATATCGTTAACCGGGTATCGCACCGGGCAGTCGATCAGGGCGTTCCCTGCACGTTTCATCCCAATTCACCCCATTCGTCTATTACCCGCACCGAGGAAGATTACCGGGTAATTCTCGAATCGCTCGATGCCTCGGTAACGGGCTGGACACCCGATGTCGGTCACCTCATCAACGGCGGTATGGACCCATTGACCAAAATGAAAGAGTACGCGTCGCTCATTAACCTGGTCCATTACAAAGACTGGAACGGTGATCCCGAATTTGCCCTACTCGGCCACGGCAACGTTAATTTTGTGAGCATCACCCAGTGGTTGATTGAGCAGCGATACAGCGGCTGGATTATCTGCGAAGATGAAGGCCCAGAAGCCATGGATGACCCGGACGGTGTCACCCTTCACGACGGGCGCTGGGTGTACGAGACGCTGCTTCCAGCGGTGCTTAAAGAGTGAATGAGCGAAAGAGCGAATCGTGTCATGCGGCTGGCTGGTTCTTCGCTCGTTCACTCATTCACCATGCCCTTGCTGTGCCGTCAGATGCTTACATCTGACGAGTGAGGTTTCTCAAAACCTCGTTTAGTTAATGAAGAAGGTTTTGAGAAACCTTCCGTGTCGGCTATAAGTAACCGACATCACGTGCATCGAATGGCTCGCGCTCTTTTATTCTTTCTCTCTTTCACTATGCCCCTACTAGAAACCAACGGTATCAATCTGTATTACGAGGAACGTGGATCGGGAGAGCCTCTTCTGCTGATCATGGGCATTACTGCGCCCGGTTCCGTTTGGGAGAAACACGTTAATGACTGGCAGCAACAGTTTCGCTGCATTATGGGTGATAACCGGGGCGTCGGGAAATCCGATAAACCGCCGGGACCTTATACCACCGCCCAGATGGCCGACGATTACGCGGGCCTGATCGACACGCTTGGGCTAGGTTCTGTGCGGGTCGTGGGGGTATCGATGGGGAGTACCATTGCCCAGCAACTTGCGCTACGGCATCCCGACAAAGTGCGATCGCTGGTGCTCATGTGCCCGTGGGCCCGCTGCGACCGAACCGCCGAAGCCATCTTCCGGCACATGGCCACCATCAAAGCCCGACTACGGCCTGAGGAGTTCTCGAATTACATTCAGTTGTTGATTTACGCCAAACGAAGCTGGGACGATGACGCTATGTTTGCGGATCTTCTGGCTGGTCGGCAGCAGGCCGCCATCGATTCACTACCCCAGCCGCTGCACGGCCTCGAAGGGCAAGCCGAAGCCTGCATCACACACAATACGCTGGACGCACTGGGAGCGATAGACAAACCCTGCCTGGTTATTGGTGGGCGTAACGATATTTTCACACCCGTCTGGATGAGCGAAGAAGTAGCCGGGGCCATTCCTAACAGCGAATTACACCTCTACGACGATGCCGGACATGCGTTTCACTGGGAATGTATCGACGATTTCAATCCCCGTGTTCGCCACTGGTTAGCTGCCCATTAAGTAAACTGACTCGGCCAGAGTAGCGTCTGGCCGAGTCAGTTTACTTGAATTTTATTGCTTGTTACTATCGACAATCAGGCGCTCATCGCGGTTGGCAATTTCCCAGGCCGTGTAGAACACCAAGCGTGCACTCCGTTCGGCCAGATTAAAATCAATTTTCTCAACATCATCGGTTGGCTTATGGTAATCGCCGTGCAAGCCGTTGAAGTAGAAGATGATGGGTATCTGGTGCTTCGCAAAATTATAATGGTCGGAGCGGTAATAAATCCGTTCGGGATCTTTGGGGTCGTTGTACTTATAATCCAGTTCCATTTTTACGTTCTTCTCATTCGCAGCTTCGCTGATTTTGTGCAGATCGGACGAAAGCTTGTCGGAGCCAATGACGTAAATATAGTTTTCCGACTTTCCCTTGTGTAAATCATCGACCCGGCCCACCATGTCAATATTCAGATCGGCCACCGTTTTGTCGAGCGGAATAACCGGACTCATGTCAGCATAATATTGGGAGCCCAGCAGCCCCTTTTCTTCACCCGACACCGTCAGGAACAGAATTGACCGTCGGGGACCTTTTCCTTCCGCCTTGGCTTGGGCAAAAGCCTGAGCAATCTCGATCACCGATACGGTACCGGAGCCATCGTCATTGGCCCCGTTATTGACCTGGCCATCCGCGCTGATACCAATGTGGTCGTAATGCGCCGACACGATCAGAACTTCATCTTTTTTATCGGTGCCTTCAATAAAGCCCAGCACGTTCGACGATTGCGCCTTCTCCTCCACCCGATCCGCTTTGACACTGACTTGACCTACCAGCGATGACGACACGGGCGTAGCCGATTGGGCAAGCTGGGCTGTCGTCTGGGCAAGCGTAGCCGCCGATGTGTTAAGCAGAGTCGCTGCAGTTTCTGACGAAACGAGAAATACGCCCATCGAACCCACATTTTCAGCGCCTGGTTTAAGCGTCAAGCGATTGAAACGCCCCTGCAATGCTCCCCGTTGGGCGAGTACTTGCCTGAAGGCCTCCGGCGATTCGGCCGAGACAATAAATACCTGAGCCGCTCCTTTCTCCTTCGCCAGCAGACTTTTGGCACGCCATCCGTTGGGGCCGCCCCATTTAGACGCTTCGCTGGTTCCACTGATCAATAGCTTATCCCCTGCCGTTTTGGGTTCACCTTCCAGCATGACAACCGCTTTACCTTTTACGTCCCGTCCGGCATAGTCGTCGTAGTTGGTTTCGCCAATACCATAGCCAACAAACACGGATTCAACTGTTGTTTCAGTCGGCTGATACAGCAGGCCGTTAACCACAAAGTCTTTCAGATACTCAAATCGCTTGCCCCCGGCACTGACATAAAAATCACCCCAGTTTTTCTTGTAGAGCGTGAACGGTTGTTGATAAACCAGTTTCCCATCCTCTGTCTTTACGATGGGTTTGAGTCCTTCGGCGGCAAACTGTCTGGCAATGTATTCGGCAGCTTTACGCTGTCCAGCCTGACCCGTTTCGCGACCTTCCATATCATCAGCGGCCAGAATGCGGAGGTGTTTTTCGAGGTCGGCCGCGGTGATGGTAGCAGCAAATTTTTTCTGGCCGAAGCTCAGGAAGGGCAGCCCAATTAAAGTGGCCCCCAGCACGAACTGTTTGTACGTCATTAAATGAAGTGAGAATTACCTGCTTAGTTTAAGACTAAGATACAACCCAAAAACCGAAGATCGTAATAGCCAATTCGAGTAGTTCTGGTGCTCAGGCAGGCAAAGACATTAGGACAACAGTTCCTGAGCCGACTCACCGCGGAGAGTTAAGAAAAAAATTGTGGGCATTAAAGTGGGCATATATCCCGAAAACAAGGCTAGCTCTCCATTAGGATCAGCGGAAGTAGTGCCGCGAGAAATTTATTATTAGCTACTTGCTTGACCCAATAAGCTAAAAAATAATAGAAATAATAATATTTATTGCGTTGTTTAATCGGTTAAGCTTATATTTGGGCTATTATATCCCCATCAGGTATTTATCCACATCGTCCGTGTGCACCTGAACACGCATTGATCACATGAGTAAGACGAAGGTGTCTATAAAAGATATAGCCCAGCAAGCGGGCGTCTCTACCGCTTTGGTGTCTTATGTGCTGAATGGCAAAGAGAAAGAGAGCCGGGTTGGGCAGGAGATCGCCTTGAAGATCAAGCAGATAGCCGCCGATCTGAACTACCAGCCCAGCCATCTGGCGAAAAGTTTACGTAGCGGAAAAACGCACACCATAGGCTTGATTATTGCCGATATATCGAACCCGTTTTTTGCAAACATAGCCCGGGTAGTTGAAGATGAAGCAAAACGGAATGGTTATACGGTCATTATTGGGAGTTCGGACGAAAACGCCGATAGGTCAAAGGATCTGGTAGATGTCTTGATTAATCGGCAGGTAGATGGATTTATCATTGTGTCGGCCGAAAACTCCGACCAGCAAATTCATTTTCTGAAAGATAAACACATTCCGTTTGTGCTGCTGGACAGGTATTTTCCTGAAATAGCCACGGACTTTGTATCGACCGATCATTATCAGGCATCGTATGACGCCGGTACGCACTTAGTCCGCAACCAGTACAAACACATTGGTATGATTGCCTATGATTCGCAGTTGTTCCACATGAAAGAACGGATAAGAGGATACCAGGATGCTCTGAGGGATCATAAGGTAACAAGTCATAAAGCCTGGCTGAAAGAGGTTCGGATTAACAATATTGACAGTGGGGTCAAACGGGCGCTGGATGAAATGCTCTCGTCCGACCAGCCGATTGATGCGCTGCTGTTTGCTACCTACAGCCTGGCTGTTAGTGGCCTAAAATACATTAATAAACTAGGCTTGACGGTTCCGGATGAACTGGCCATCGTTAGTTTCGGACAGGCCGAAGTCTTTGAACTTTACTATTGCCCCATTACCTATCTGAAACAACCCATTGTGCGCTTAGGCCAGACTGCCGTTGAACTTCTGATAAAAAAAATAAAGAATAAACTCGATGAACCCACCCATATACTCATGCAAGCAGAACTGATCGAACGCGCGTCGTCAAAAACCAAAAAACCACAGAGAGCCTAATTTTGACCAATTGCTTAAACGATTAAGCAATGTATGATATTACCTATTCCTGCCCTTACCTAATCACACATACCCTTATTCTGAGTATTCCTTACCCTTAATTTTATGGAAAGAAGAAACTTTCTCAAGTCTGCGTTAGTCGGCTCAGCAGCCGTCTGGGCGGGGCAGCCTATGACTCTGGCCCAGGCTGCCCCTAACCTTAAAATCACTAAAATCAGGTATTACAGCGCCCCTGGTTACAACAAACCACTTTTCAACCAGGCACGCGGTATTGTCGAAATTCAGACGGATGCTGGTTTGATCGGCATTGGTGAAGGTGGTTCCAGAGATATGATCGAACAGTGCGCCCAGATGATCATCGGCGAAAATCCGTTTCGCATCGAGCACATCTGGCAAAACGTGTACCGGGGCATGTTTTATCCACCAGGCCGCGAGAAATTACACGCCCTGGGTGCCCTGGAAATGGCCCTTTGGGATTTGAAAGGGAAGGCGCTGGGCGTGCCCGTTTACGAGTTACTGGGGGGAGCTACCCGAGACTATGTCGAATGTTACGCCACTGGCTTTCGGGCTTCCAAAGCAAAAACAGAAGAAGAACGGGCCCGCGATTGCATCGAAGCAGGCTTACGGGCGTACCGGATTGGGCCAACCGGCGGTAACGGCGAAGCCCCTTTCGACTTTTATGACAACGCCAAAAAGACCATCGACTTCTGCAAACGAATCGACTCCGCCGTGGGTGGTGGTGGCAAATGGGCTCTCGACTTGCATACGCGCTTCGATATGACCGAAGGCATCAAGATTTGTAAGGCGCTTGAGAACATGGAGCCTTATTTTGTAGAGGACATTGTGCGGTCCGAAAACCCGGCCGTCTACAAAACCGTTCGCCAGATGACCAACGTGCCCATTGCCGTTGGCGAGCAGTTCGGCGATCGGTGGGACATCAATGAATTTATCGAACAACGACTGATCGACTACACACGGATAACCTTACCCAACACGGGCGGCATTGGTGAATTCAAAAAGATAGCCTCCCTCTGCGAGACGCATTATGTTGGTATGATTCCGCACTTCACCGGTCCCCTGTCCACCGCGGCCCTCGTCCACGTACTGGGCTCCAGCAGCCCCAGCCGTTGCCTGATGGAATTGGGCGGTGGCGAACCGGAGCGACCAGCCTATTTCAATGAGGATTTTGTAAACTTCAAAAATGGCAAATTATACCTCAACCCGGAGCCGGGTCTGGGCGTCAAGTTCGATCCTAAGAAAGCAACCTTCGTTATGGAGGTTACCGCCAAAACGCAGTTCCCTCACCCCATTCTGAAAAGTCCCGACGGAGCCATTCACAACTGGTAAGGAGCCAGGGTAATTACCGGTTAGCCGTTAACGTCG
The DNA here is from genome assembly GCF_054776575.1 of Spirosoma humi. Classification (NCBI taxonomy): domain Bacteria; kingdom Pseudomonadati; phylum Bacteroidota; class Cytophagia; order Cytophagales; family Cytophagaceae; genus Spirosoma; species Spirosoma humi. Next base: position 1,359,994 of record NZ_BAAHBR010000008.1, on the reverse strand, counting down.
GCAAGAGTAGATAGAGATACAACCTGAAGATTAATTAAAAAGTACAGTGATGAATTCCTGAAGCCCAGCCTGAGCTGGGTTGGGTGGCCTTTTGCAAATGGGCCGAAAAAGTATAATTATATCAATTTAAAATGTTGATACAATTAGAATACATTACCTAGTCGTCCTTTTCCTTAATCGCTTGAACCACATGAAAAAATCTCTAATCTTCCTCTTCTATTTGCTGGTAAGTAGCGGCCTGACGGTTGCACAAACCAACAGCGTGACCGGTAAAGTGACCGGTGCCGATAACCAGGGCCTGCCGGGTGTTAACGTAGTCGTAGGTGGTACGTCGGTAGGTACGGCTACCGATGCATCAGGCAACTACACCATCAACGCGCCTGCCAACGCTTCGCTGATTTTTTCCTACATCAGTTACGTGAGCCAGACAATTCCCGTCAACAACCGCTCGATCATCAATGTGCAGCTGGCCGAAGATGCCAAATCCATCAACGAAGTAGTTGTCACCGCCCTTGGGATCAAGAAAGAAGCCAAAACCCTGGGTTATGCCACGGCGACGGTCAATGCCGACCAGATTTCGACCAACCGCACACCCAATTTTGTGAGTGGACTACAGGGAAAAATGGCGGGTGTCAACATTACCACCATGGGTACTGGACCAGCCGGAACGGCCAAAATCCGTATCCGCGGTCAGTCGTCGTTCAGCGGGCAAAACAATCCGCTCATCGTCGTGAACGGCGTCCCGATCGACAACACCAACAGCTCCCTCGGTGGCGATTACAGCGCCCGCAGCACAACAGGGCTCCCGGTTAACAGTTCGGACGGGGGCGATGGGCTAAGCAGTATCAACCCCGACGATATTGAAACAATGACCGTCCTGAAGGGAGGCACCGCAGCCGCCCTGTACGGATCGCGCGCCAAAGACGGTGTGGTCATGATTACCACCAAAAACCGGGGGGCTGGCAAAGGCTTCGGTGTGACATATAACGCCAATTTTACCACCGATACCCCACTCGACTTTACGGATTTTCAGTATGAATACGGACAGGGTGAAGGCGGTGTGCGACCAACGGCTGCTTTCCCTTCGTCGGGCGTTTGGAGTTTCGGCGAGAAGTTTCAGCCGGGCATGACGCAGGTTCTGTTCGACAACAAAACCTATCCTTACGAACCCGTCTACAACCGGGTGAAGCAGTTCTACCGTGTGGGCACCAACTTTACCAATACGGTAACCGTAGCGAACAACGGTACCAATGGCGGTTTCAGTTTGTCATTCGGCAATACCGACAACCGGGGGATTATGGAGAATAATACCTTCAGCCGTAAAGTGATCAACCTGGGGTTCACCCAGAACATCAACAGCAAACTAACCGCATCGGGCAACATCAACTACTCGAAGGAGAATAACGTCAATCCTCCGCAGGTGAACGCCCAGGATTTTTCGGTATCGACGGTCGTGTTTACGCTGGCCAACTCCATGCCTTTTCAGGCTCTGCGCGATAATCAGACCTACGCCAATGGCGATGAGCTTTCGATTGCCCGCTTTCTGGTGCGTAATAACCCCTACTATTCCATGAGCCGTCACTTCGAGAACATCAGACGTGACCGGCTTTTTGGTAATGTCGCCCTCAAATACCAGTTCACCGACTGGCTGTATCTACAGGGACGTATTGCACAGGACTTTTACATCCGCAATCAGGATTACAACATTCCGAATGGCTACGCGCCGATTGCCAAAGCACCCGTTGGCTACGTAAATGGCTCCTATACGCAGGACGTACGCCAGAATACCGAACGCAACATTGACTTCATTCTGGGCGCGAACAAAACGTTCGGCAAGATCGGCGTGGATGTAACACTGGGCGGCAACGCACGGTACGCCCGTATTGACTACAATAGCGTGACCGTACAGGATTTTGTACAGCCCGGCCTCTACACAGTAGCCAACGGCCGGGTGAAAAACCCCATTTACGCGCTGTCGGAGAAGAATATCAACTCGTTATTCGGAGCGGCAACCATTTCCTACCGCGATTTCCTGTTCCTGACCGCAACGGCCCGCAATGATTGGTTCTCGACGCTGGCTCCGTCTAACCGCAGCATCCTCTACCCCTCCGTCACCGGCAGTTTCGTGTTCTCGCAGGCGTTTGAAGGGCTACCCGCCTGGCTGTCGTTCGGAAAGTTACGGGCGGCTTATGCGCAGGTGGGGTCAGACAACGTAGATCCGTATTCGAACGCGCTGTATTACCAGGTCGATAACAACTCGTTCCCGAATCCGGCGGGGCAACCGGTACCGGTAGGCGGCATAAGCGCATCGCAGGTTCCGAACAAAAACCTGCGTCCGCTACGGATTCAGGAAGCCGAGGTGGGTCTGGAACTGAAGCTGTTGAACAACAAGGTAGGTTTTGATTTCACCTACTACCACAAAACAACGGAAGACCAGATTCTGGCTGCCCAGATTTCCGATGCCTCGTCGTATACCAGCAAGCTGATCAATGTTGGCCGGAGTATGAACCAGGGGCTCGAGATGTTGCTGACGTTTTCACCCGTAGTTACCCCTTCCTTTCGCTGGGACGTGAGTGCCAATGCCTCCTACAACACATCCAAAGTCCTGCAACTGGGGTTATCGCCCAATGATACCGTAATAACGGTAAGCGGTGGCAGTGGTCGGGTACTGAATCAGGTGGTGGGCAAGCCCATCGGCCAGTTGTACACCTTCAAGTACTTGCGGGATGCGCAGGGCAGACAGGTATTCGATAAAAATAGTGGAATGCCGCTCCGTAACAACACCCTGGTAGATGTAGGAAACGCCCTCCCTTCCTACTTCGGCGGTATCACCAACACGTTCAACTACAAGGGGTTATCGCTTTCAGTCCTGATTGACTTCAAGCTGGGCCATAAACTGATTGCCGGACGGAACATTAACTACATGCGTCACGGGTTGTCGAAACGAACGCTGCCGGGTCGGGATGTCGGGTACGTGATCGGCAACGGCGTCAATCCAAATGGGGAGATCAACACGACGAAAGCGGCTGTGCAACCCTTCTACGAATCCATCAACCCGCTGGGTATCAACGAGGATTTCGTAAACAACGCCGGCTTCTGGAAACTGCGGCAGATTACGATAGGCTATGACTTCACCAAATTACTTCCCCAGACCCTGTTCATCAAAGGAATAAGACTGAATGCGGTTGCCAACAACGTCCTGATCATCAAGAAATGGACCGAAAACATGGACCCCGAAGAAGCGCTGGTTTCCTCGGATAACAGCGTAGGGCTGGACTTCTGGCCAGGGCTTCCCCCCACCCGCAGTATCGGTTTTAACCTGAATGTTCGATTCTAAAGCCAGATGAAATCATGAAACCAACGATAAAGTATACCCTTACCCTGTTCATCTCGCTGAGTCTCCTTATGAGCTGCGATCAGGGCTTTGACGAAGTCAATACCAATAAGGTGGACCCAACGTCGCTGTCTCCTTCCCTGGTGCTTAACAAGGCCATCATTAACACCAACTACCTCGATGGATTTGGCACGCTGGGTATGCTCACCTACAATTTTGGCATTGTGCAGCAGATCATTACGCCCTATGGCAGCTCGTTATCCGGGGCTAATTACGACCAGATCAACAGCAGCAACACGCCCCTGGTCTGGCAGAATTTTTACCGCAATGTGCTTAAGCAACTGGTGTCGGTACTGGATCAAACCAAGAGTGACCCGTTGCAGGTAAATATCTACAATGCGGCCCGTATCTGGCGGGCCTACGTCTTCATGATTCTGACCGATACCTACGGCGATGTCCCTTATTTCGAAGCGGGACAGGGATACACTACGGAGATTATCACCCCGAAATACGACGCACAACAGGATATTTATAAGGATCTGTTGAAGGAACTTGACGAAGCATCGGCAGGTCTGACTACCACGCAATCGCCAGTTGTTACGGACATTCTGTACGGTGGCGACGTAGCGAAGTGGAAAAAGCTGGGATACTCGTTCATGCTTCGGGCGGCCATGCGGCTAACCAAGGTTGACCCGACCATGGCTGAAACGTACGTAAAAAAAGCCGTGGCTGGTGGGGTGTTGCAGTCCAACGCCGACAATTCAACCCTCCGGCATACGGCTCTTTATAACAACTACATTGCCAATCACTTACAGGCTCGCGAAAAAACCAACTTCTACCTGGCGGCCCCTTTTGTCGACTACCTGAAGGCAAACAACGATCCGCGTCTGCCCATTTTTGCCGTCCGTTACATCGGGGCCAAAGGTGGTCAGGAGCAGACAGTCCAACGGGCATCATCCGATCCAGCCGTGCAAATTGGTATGCCGATGGGTTACAACGACGTGTCGATCAATACGGTACTGGCGCAAAACAAGGTGGTCAGCCTCTGGGATTTTTCGCAGGTCAACCTCACAACCGTGCTGAAACTGGACGCCCCCGAATATCACCTCACCTACGCACAAACCCAGTTCTTACTCGCCGAAGCGGCCGTTCGGGGCTGGGTGACGGGCAGTGCTGCTGACTATTTTGCGAAGGGCATCCGGGCGAATCTGGAGCAGATGGCCTCGTACGGTTCAACCATTCCCGAAGCGAGTATAAAAGCTTATCTGGATGCTCACCCGCTGGATGCCACCAAGGCACTGGATCAGATCAACACCCAATACTGGGTCGCGTCCTTCCTGGACGGCACCGAAGCGTTCGCTAATTTCCGACGCAGCGGCTACCCCGCGCTACAGAAAAATCCCTATCCCGGCTCCGAAGTGAAAGGTGACTTCATCCGGCGCATGCCTTACCCTGACAGCGAGATTGTTGTCAACTCAGGAAAATTGAACGAAGCCATCACGCGGCAAGGGCCAAATACGCTCGACACGCGGGTTTGGTGGGACAAGAAGTAGGATTTCACTTTCCTTTTTGCCATTCCTCCTTCGTCGGAATGACAGAAAACAATCAATTACAAGCGCTTAACCCTTTACCGATTCTCTTATGAACAACCCGGATCAAAGCCGCCGTGACACGTTAAAAATGCTGGGCTTCGGCTCCTCAGCCAGCCTGCTGGGCCTCTTCGGGGGGCTCTCTACCGCAGAGGCCCGCGAACAACAAACTAAACCCCAATATGCCCTCGGCGCCCCCCCCGTCAAAATCAAATCCGTCAAGGCAATCGCCACCGCCCCACAGGGATCCAACCTCATCGTGGTCAAAGTCGAAACCACCGAACCCGGACTCTACGGACTGGGCTGCGCCACCTTCACCCAACGTGCGGCCGCCGTCGTGGTCGCCATCAACACCTACCTCAACGAGTTCTGCCTGGGCAAAGACGTCGATAACATCGAAGACCTCTGGCAGTCAGCCTACGTGAGCTCCTACTGGCGAAACGGGCCCGTGCTCAACAACGCCCTCTCCGGACTGGACCAGGCCCTGTGGGACATCAAAGGAAAACGAGCCAAAATGCCCGTCTACCAGCTGCTGGGCGGCAAGGTCCGCTTCGCCATCCCCTGCTACACCCATGCCGGGGGCAACACCCCCGAAGCCACCGCCGACAGTGTCAAGAAGTTTATGGAGCAGGGCTTCAAGTACATCCGCATCCAGCAGGGGGGCTACGGGGGGGTGGGCAGCAATGTCGACAAGCCGGACTTCAAAGCGGCCGGCTTCGGCTACGAAGGCGATGCCTATATGAACGTAATGGGCTACTTGAAGTCGGTGCCCAAGATGTTCGAGACGGTCCGTAAGCAGTGTGGGGAGGAGATCGAACTACTTCATGATGTCCACGAGCGGGTGCAGCCCATCGAGGCCATCAACATGATCAAGCAGGTGGAGGACTACCGGCCCTTCTTCATCGAGGATCCCTTCTCGCCCGAGAACATGAAGTGGTTTGCTCAACTGCGGCAGACCACCACGGTGCCCATCGCGATGGGGGAGCTGTTTAACAACATCAATGAGTTCAAGGAGCCGATGGTGAATCAGTGGTTCGACTACATCCGGATACACGTATCTCAGATTGGGGGCATCACCCCGGCCATGAAGGTGGCCCGGTTGGGGGAGTGGTTCAACGTGCGGACGGCCTGGCACGGCCCGGGGGATGTTTCGCCGGTGGGTCACGCGGCTCATGCGCACATTGATCTGGCGGTGTGGAACTTCGGGATCCAGGAAGCGGTGGCCTTTTCGGAGAAGACGCAGTCGGTGTTCAGCGGCTGTCCGACGATGGAAAAGGGGTACATGTCGGTCAACGAGGTGCCGGGTCTTGGGGTTGACATCAACGAGAAGGAAGCGGCCAAGTATCCCATCAGCACCAAGTCCAACTGGCAAGTGCGCCGGATGGATGGGACCATCATCCGGCCGTAGTCGTGCTGTGGCGTCGGGTTCTTCAACCCGACGCTGGGCGGTTTCTCAAAACCGACAGTATCGGGTCGATTCGGTTTTAAGAAACCGCTCACTGTCAGGTTCTAAACCTGACAGCACGAGAAGGAGTGGGCAAAAAAACAGGTCTTTCAAAGCCCCCTCCTGTTTTAGGAAGTGGTTGGGGGTGGTTAATCGGTAGAAAAGGTTTCAAAAAATCCGACACCGCCAAACTCTTATCGCTTAAACGACTAAACTGACTAAATCCCTTAACTCTTAAACCCAAATGAAATCATCGAACAAAAAATCCGGCATATCCCGGCGGGCTGCTATACAGTCTGTTTTAGGGGTTACGGGTATGGGCGTAATGGCGCTACCGAAGTCTTCGTATGCAGCCAGCCCGGGCCACTTTGCCGATTATAGTAAAGTAAAGATTACGAAGCTGGAAACCTTCCTGGTCAAGCCCCGCTGGATATTCCTCAAAATACATACGGATGTTGGGGTTGTCGGCCTGGGCGAACCGTTGCTCGAAGGGCGGGCGCTCACCATCCAGACGGCTATCAAGGAAGTCGAACCGTATCTGATCGGTAAGGACCCGCGGCATATCGTTCATCACTGGCAGGCTATTTACCGCCATGCGTTCTACCGGGGTGGCCCTATTTTAACGAGCGCCCTCAGCGGCATCGACCACGCCCTGTGGGACATCAAAGGAAAACTGCTGAATGTGCCGGTTTACGAATTACTGGGTGGCCCTACCCGCGATCGTGTGCGCGTTTACGGGCGGGCCAGCTCGGGCGAAGACATAAAGAAACGAAAGGCCGAAGGGTACACCGTTATCAAAACGGGGGTTTTCAAAAAAGACCCGGCCAATATTGTCGAGAATCCCCGATTCGTTCGCAATGCCATCAACAATTTTGCTGAATTACGGCAGGCTGGTGGCGACGACATGGACATTGCCATCGACTTCCACGGCAGCATTCCTCCGCAGACGGCCAAAATTCTGATTAAAGAATTGGAGCGCTACCAGCCCATGTTCGTGGAAGAACCTTGTCAGGCGCAGAACGTCGATACGATGGTTGACATTGCCAGGGGAACCCACCTGCCCATAGCGGCTGGCGAGCGGATTTTCACCAAATGGGGCTTCCGTGAACTGCTGGAGAAAAAAGCGGTCAGCATTGTTCAACCCGATCTCTGCCATGCGGGGGGCATCACCGAAGGCCGCCTGATTGCGGGCATGGCCGAAGCCTATTACGTGCCCATTGCCCCGCATAATCCGATGGGGCCAATTTCCCTGGCGGTCGGGCTACAGCTGGCGGCCAGCGTACCCAATTTTCTGGTGCAGGAGCAGGTCTCACTAGGCGAAGGCTACTTAAAAAATCCGTTCAAATTGCAGAAAGACGGCACCGTCATGATTCCACAAGGCCCCGGCCTGGGTGTCGAACTGGATGAAGATAAAATGAAAGATAAGATAGGCCATGACTGGAAAAACCCCGAGTCGTACAACGCACTCGACGGCTCCGTTGTGGACTGGTGATGAAGACTTTACAACCAAATTTCCTTAATAAACCTTTACACATGAAAAAAACTATAAAACTCTTTGTTTTGCTGCTGTTGCTGGGCCAAAGCTATGCCTTCGCCCAGAATGCCAGAGTAACCGGTAAAGTCACCGGTCCAGACAACCAGGGATTGCCTGGTGTCAACGTTCAGGTGAGTGGTACAACGGTGGGTACCTCCAGCGATGCGGACGGCAACTTTTCGATCAACGCGGCCAGCAATGCATCGCTGGTCTTCTCGAACATCGGCTATGTCAGTCAGACGGTACCCATCAATGGGCGCTCGGTGGTTACGATTCAGTTAGCGGAAGACCAGAAAACGCTGAACGAAGTGGTCGTCGTTGGCTACGGTACCCAGCGCAAAACCGACGTAACGGGGGCGTTGACGGCCATTTCTACCAAAGAATTTGCCCAGCAACCGGTTACCCGCCTGGATCAGGTACTGCAGGGACGCGCTGCGGGTGTGCAGGTAAGCCAGACAAACGGAGCACCCGGTGGCGATGCCCGGATTAGAATCAGAGGAGCGAATTCCGTCCTGGGCAATAATAACCCCCTGTATGTGGTCGATGGGTTTGTGGGCGCCGATTTCAACTTCGTAAACCCCAGCGACATTGAAACCATTCAGATCCTGAAAGATGCCGCATCGACCTCTATCTACGGCAGTCGTGGGGCCAATGGCGTTGTCATCATTACGACCAAGAAAGGGGCCAAAGGCCTTAAGGTCAACTACGAAGGCCAGTTCAGCACGTCGGAAGTCATCAAAAGGTACGATGTTTTACCGGCTGGCGAATTCGCCGAAATTGTCAATGCCCGCGCCACCGCTACGGGGTCCAACCTGCCCTTTACGACCGACCAGATCGCCCAGTTCAAACAGAATGGCGGCACCGACTGGCAGAGCCTGGTATTCCGGAATGGCTCTGGTCAGCAGCACCAAATTACGCTGTCGGGTGGCAGCGATAAAACGACCTTTCTGATATCGGGAAACTATCTGAATCAAAATGGTATCGTCAACAACAGTGGGTTTAAGCGGTACAATTTACGGACCAATATAAATACACAGATCAACGAGAGACTTTCGTTTCGACTGAATCTGTGGGCTACACGGTCACAAAATCACAACACGCTCGATGGTGGCGCCATCGTTCAGGCACTGGCCTGGGCACCCACTACGCCTGCCTACGGTGCGGACGGTCAGCCGACGTTTACCGACCCGATCGGTTCTGTTTACCGCAATCCGCTGGATTACCTGTACGATCAGTCGGTCAATGCGAACCGGAGCGGGATCAACATCAATGGTGGCCTGAATTATAAACTCCCCATTAAAGGACTGTCGATCGATCTGCAGTATGCCGTCAACTACCTGAATGCGCAGAACCTGAATTTAAACGGCAAGCGACTCTCGAACAACGTACCGACGGCAAGCCGCTATTCGGCGGAGCAGGTGACCCTGCAAAACACGAATAATCTGAATTACGACGTCAAACTAGGCAATCACTCGATCAACGCCGTTGCCGTACTGGAAACGCAGCAATTTACCAACCAAGACTTTACCGCCAGTGCATCAGGGTTACGGTTTCCGCAATTGGGCTACGACAACATTGGGGGCAACACAGCCGCTACCGTGGCGTCGAGTTATCAGAAATGGACCCTGCTGTCGTTGCTGGGGCGCGTAAACTACGGCTACAAAGACAAATATCTGGTGTCGGCGGCCGTCCGTCGGGATGGATCATCCAAGTTCGGCGCGGGCAATCGGTACAGTGTTTTCCCATCCGTGGCCCTTGGGTGGCGTTTGTCAGAAGAAGAGTTTATCAAGAAACTCAACGTATTCAGTAACCTCAAACTGCGGGGAAGCTGGGGGATGACCGGCAGCCAGGCCCTTGGTCCTTACTCGACGATATCGTCGTATAGCTCAGCCCAGGTTGCCTTCAACAACACAGCGGCTACATCCGGGGTAATTTTGGGTAACCCCGGCAATCCAGATCTCAAATGGGAAACCACCAAGCAGGTGGACGTAGGTCTGGAAATGGAATTCCTGAACGGACGGCTGCATATTGAAGCGGATTACTTTAAGAAGAACACGACCGATCTGCTCCTGAACGTAGCCATTCCGAGCTATGCCGGTGGGGGTACCCAGGCCCGAAATGTGGGTGAGGTTGAAAACAAAGGGTTTGAGTTTTCAATCGGCGGTACACCTTTGGTAGCGGGAAGTTTCCGCTGGGAGACGAATCTGAACCTGTCTACTTTACAGAACAAAGTACTCAGTCTGGGCGGGCTGCCCCGGCTGGGACAGGGTACGGGCGTCGGGGGTGGTATGTCGACCACGAACGAATTTATGCTGATACCGGGCGAGCCGCTGGGTTCGTACTGGGGCCTGAATTATCTGGGTACCTGGAAGCCCGGCGAAGCCGATGCAGCAGCCAAGCAGGGTCGCGTACCGGGCGATCCGCACTATCAGGATCTCAACGGCGACAACTCGATCACAACGGATGACTTTCAGATTATAGGCCGGGCGTTCCCGAAAGCAACGGGAGGCTGGAACAACACCTTCACGTACAAAGGGCTGACGCTGAACGTATTTTTCAACGGCGTATTTGGCGTCGATAAGCTCAACTATACCCGGGCGGCTGCCCTGTCAGGCGCGGGCGATGCGCGGCAGTTCATCCTGTCGGAGATTCGGAATTACTACCGGCCAGGCAATGAAACATCCGACGTTCCAGCGTTTACGAAAACGTACCAGCCCTTCACCCAGTCGAGCCGGTTCCTGGAAGATGGCAGCTTCGTCCGGCTGAAAAACGTAAGCCTTTCCTACACCGTACCGACCGGTTTCATACATAACAAAGCGAGCATCCGGGTATTTGCCAGCGCGACGAACCTGCTGACGATCACGAAGTACAAAGGACCCGATCCGGAGTCTGCCCGGGTCGGGTCGAATACCGATACAGCCATCGGTATCGACTACGGTTCCTATCCAAATGCCAAACAATATACGCTCGGTATAAACCTGGGCTTCTAAACTCCTTGATGAACCATGAAAAAATTAGTTATAGTTGGCCTGGCGGCCCTACTCACAGCAGGCTGCAAAGGATACCTCGAAGAAGATACAACCGGACTCTTATACGGTGGAAACGTTCTCTCGACGCAGGATGGCCTGGAATCGGCGCTGACCGGGGCTTACCGGGGCCTGGGCAACCAGTGGACCTACGGATTTCTTCACCCATCGGCCAATGCCGCTACCATCGGCAGCGACGACGTAACCACGCACCCAGCCAGCAACAAAGCCGACTGGCGTGAGTTCGACCAGTTTAACGTATCGACCACAAACCAGCGTTCAGGGGCGGTTTATACGGGTTGCTACAAAGCCATTCAGGGCGCCAACAACGTGATCAATAATTACTCGAAAACGGTCGGCACCAAAGCGACGATCGACGTTATTGCGGGCGAAGCGTATTTCATTCGTGGCTTTTCGTACTACTGGTTAACCCGGTTTTACGGCAATATCCCGTTGGTTACGGCTGGCGAATACTCGGCCAGTCTGCTCACCATCAAAAAATCGACGCCGGCCGAAGTCTACGCGTTGATCGTCGAGGATCTGAAGAAAGCCGAAACCATGCTGCCCAACACCCGACGCGATCCGGGTCGGCCCAATGCGGGGTCAGCCAAGGCATTCCTGGCCGACGTGTACCTGACCATGGCGGGCTGGCCGCTCAAGCAAACCGACAAGTATGATCTGGCTGCGGCCAAAGCCAAAGAAGTGATCGACAACCGGGCTACCTACGGTTTTGCGTTGATGCCGACGTTTGCTGCCGTTTTCGAAAACGATCCGGGCGTAGCGATTATTCCGGAGTCGGTCTTTCAGATCAGTGGCTTTACGGGGGGCAGCGGTACGGCGAATGCCACGTATGGCAACACGACCATGCCGGGTGAAGAAGGTGGCTGGGACGATATGTTTGCCGAACTTAATTTCTTCAAAGCCTTCCCCGCCGGTCCCCGCAAAGACGCTACTTTCCGGACGCAGTTTGGATTGGGTGCCACCACCATTCCCTGGGAGCAAAGCCTGACGAAACACCCGTATTACAAGAAATGGTACATCAAAGGCAATATCGTTACGTCCAGCATTTCGCTGCCATCCGTTATGATGCGCTACCCGCACGTATTGACCATTTATGCCGAAGCCAAAGCACGCGGCACCGGTGGCCCCGATCAGGCTGCCTATGATGCCTTAAATGCCGTTCGGTTGCGGGGGTTACCTACGGGAGCCAAGGCGCTTTCACCGGGAGATGGCCTCACGGCCGCCCAGTTTGCCGACGCCGTGGTGCAGGAACGCGCCTGGGAGTTTGCCTGCGAACGGACGCGCTGGTTTGACCTGATTCGTCTGGAACAGGTAGAAGCGGCCAATGCGGCTAAAAGCCCCGACGATCTGCAACCGATCAAGCCCATTACCAAGGCAAATTATTGGTTCACGCTGCCGTATACCGATACGTCGATCAACCCAAATTTGTAGGTAATTCGCCAACGTAGACCTATAAGGTTTCCAAAACCTTATAGGTCTTTATAAACACATACAACATTGAAAAAGGCAATCGTACTGACCATCGCAATTTTTGGCTTATGTGCCACAACGATGCCCCTGGCAGAGTGGCCGCAGGCAGGACTAGCCAATGGCGTTATTGAAACGACAGTATACCTACCCGATGAGCAGCAGGGATATTATCAGGGCACCCGCTTCGACTGGGCAGGTGCGTTCAGGAATCTAACCTACAAGGGGCACAGTTTTATTGAACAGTGGTTCGATACGTACGACCCTAAGATGCACGATGCCATCAACGGCCCCGCCGAGGAGTTCACGCCCCTTGGCTATGCCGATGCCAAGCCGGGCGAGACATTCGTGAAGATTGGCGTCGGGTCGCTCCGCAAAGCAGACGATAAAGCCTACTCGTTTGCAAGGCCTTTCGAGGTCGCCGATCACGGTAAATGGACTGTCAAATCCCACAGCGATCGGGTCGATTTTAAGCACGAATTGACTGCCCCAACCGGCTACGGATACCGCTACACAAAAACCGTCCGACTCACCAAAGGTAAACCTGAACTGGTACTGGAGCACCGTCTGAAAAATACCGGCAGCAAACCTATTCAGACAAGTGTGTATGACCACAACTTCTTTATCATCGACAAGCAGCCCACTGGCCCCACGGTCAACATTCAGTTCCCGTTCGAGGTGAAAGCGGAGGGAAAAGGATTTGGGAGCGTTATCCAGACACAGGGAAACCGGCTCTTTTATGTACGTGATTTAGAGAAAAAAGAACAGGTCTTCAGTGCCGGGTTACAGGGATTCAAGCCCGTTCCCGCCGATTATGACATCCGTATCGAAAACCAGAAGACGGGCGCTGGCGTCCATATCACCAGCGATCATCCCATGGAAAAATTAGTTTACTGGGCTTGCGCAACTACCTCTTGTCCAGAGCCCTACATACGACTGGAAGCCGCGCCAGGCCAGGAAGTGACCTGGAAGATTGTTTACGAATTTTATGAGAAAACGAAGTAGTGAATATCGAATACGCCAAAACCCGTTTGAACTTCCTAAAGATGAGCCATAGATGGTTTTTTTGTCATTCTGACGAAGGAAGAATCTCAAACTACCCTAGTTCACAAGTAAGGTAGCATCAAGATTCTTCCCTCGTCAGAATGACAAAAAAATGCCCGCCAAACAGTTCAAACAACACCCTTTTCCTTTACCCTTTAACGGACGCAACAGTCAATGAATTTTTTCCTAAAATCCTTACTTGGCCTGCTGGTTCTAGGAAGTTACGTACCCCTGAATGAGGATAAGCCATCGGCAAAACAGCCTCCGCAGAACAACGACTGGCCAACGTACGGGGGCAATGCAGCCGGAAATCGTTATTCGCATCTGTCCCAGATCAACACCCAGACCGTAAAAAACCTGAAGCTGGCCTGGAGTTATGATACCGGCGATAACAAGGACCCGTCACAACGGGGCATGGACATTCAATGCCAGCCCATCGTAGTAAAAGGGGTGCTTTACGGTACGTCGCCGAAATTAAAACTGTTTGCCGTCGATGCCGCCACGGGCAAGCAACATTGGCAATTCAATCCTTTTGCCGATCCCGAAAAAAAGCCCCGCTTTCACCCGGTCCGTGGGGTCATGTACTGGGAAGATGGAAACGGCGGAACGGACAAACGGATTCTATATACGGTAGGCTCGTTTCTGTACGCAATCGATGCCTCGACGGGTAAATTGATAGCGAGTTTCGGCAAAAATGGAACGGTCGATCTGCATGAAGGACTGGGCGATAAAGAAACGCTCGGTCACGAGGTCGCCAACCTGTCTATTCGCGTAACGACGCCCGGCGTTATCTACAAAGATTTACTGATTACCGGTTCGGCCGTCAATGAAGGGGGCGACGCTCCTCCGGGCTATCTTCGGGCGTTTAATGTTCGCACCGGGAAACTCGAATGGGTGTTTCACACCATTCCGCTGCCCGGCGAGTACGGTTACGAAACCTGGGGCAAAGATTCGTACAAAAAATTAGGCGGGGCCAACTGCTGGGCCGGACTAGTCGTCGATGAGAAACGGGGTATCGTGTATGCCGGTACGGGCTCACCTTCCGTCGATTTCTACGGTGGTGCCCGGCCGGGGCAAAATCTGTTTGCCAACTGCGTCATCGCCCTGAATGCCCTAACGGGCAAACGAATCTGGCATTTCCAGACGGTACACCACGATCTGTGGGATCGTGACCTCCCCTGTCCGCCAAACCTGATTACGGTTAAGCGCAACGGCCCCGACGGTCGGCCCAGGCTGGTCGATGCGGTAGCGCAGGCTACGAAAGATGGCTATGTCTTTGTCTTCGATCGAGACACGGGTAAACCATTGTTTCCGGTAAAGGAAGTACCCGTTGTTACGTCACCCGCATTGCCTGGTGAACAGCCCTGGCCCACCCAGCCCGTTCCAACCAAACCGGCACCGTTTGTGCGGCAGGAGTTGACGGAGAATGAACTTACGACCCGCACCCCCGAAGCCCATGCGTATGTGCTTGACCGCTACCGAAACAGCCGCCACGGCAGTAAATACATGCCACCCAGCCTGGAGGGCACGTTATTTTACGGCTTTGGTGGCGGGGCCGAGTGGGGTGGCAATGCCGCCGATCCTGATGGCATTTTGTATCAGAACGCGAATACCATGCTCTGGTGGCTGAAGATGCGCGACGTTCGGGCACAAGCCGATGGGGTAGCCCTTTCCAGAGGAGGAGCCTTATTCAATACCAATTGTGCGGCCTGCCATGCCGCGGGGGGCAAATCGGATGGAGGTAGTCAAACCGCGCAGGCTTACCCCAACTTAACCGACGTGGGCAAACGACTTACCAAAGAGCAGATTGCCGCTATCTTATCGACCGGCCGGGGCCGGATGCCTTCCTTTGGCCACCTTTCCACGGATGACCGGGAAGCAATCATTCGGTTTTTGCTGAAACTGGACACTAAACCAGCAACCACGACAGCGCTCAATGACAGCCATAGTTCGGTGGTGAACACGCCTACGCCAGAGGGGGCTGACTTCCCCTATAGCCCACCTTACTTAAATAACGGCAACACCCAATTTCGGGATCAGGATAATTATCCGGCCATCAAACCACCCTGGGGCACCCTGAATGCCATTAACCTGAACACGGGCGAATACCTATGGCAGGTGCCGCTGGGCGAGTACCCCGAACTGACCAAGAAAGGAATTCCGCCAACGGGTACGGAAAACCATGGAGGGCCCATTGTAACGGCGGGCGGCCTGGTCTTCATCGCGGCTACGTATGACGAAAAGCTTCGGGCATTTGACAAAAAAACGGGCAAAATTGTATGGGAGTACAAGCTGCCCGCCGGTGGCTTTGCTACGCCCATCACCTACATGGTCAATGGGAAACAGTACATCGCCATTGCCGCCGGAGGTACCCGCTATGGCCTGAAACCAGGCGGATCGTATGTCGCATTTGCATTACCGTGAGTCGAATAAAAAAGGAGAATCAATGAAAAACTATCTATTAGGTTGTGATTGGGGCACTTCCTCATTTCGTTTACGGCTCATAGACAGCGCGACCCTTCAGCTTATTGATGAAGTCACGTCGCAGGAAGGGGTAGCCAGCACCTTCAATAACTGGAAAGCAAACGGCGAAAACCAGGGTATTGCCAGAGAGCATTTCTTTCGTCAGCAGTTGACGCGGCAGATCAGTCTGCTATCCAGCAAAGCAGCTATTGACCTGACGGGAATCCCTATTGTCATTTCGGGTATGGCTTCCTCTTCCATCGGCATGGAGGAGGTGCCCTACGCCACCCTGCCGTTCCCAACCGATGGAAGTCGGGCCAGCACCAAACGGCTGTTGGCGCAGGTCGATTTTCCGCACACCCTTACCCTGATTTCGGGCGTCAGAACGCAGGACGATGTGATGCGCGGGGAGGAAACCCAGCTCATTGGCTTACTGGATTTGCTGGATACTTTACAGGTGGATGTGGATGAGTCGATCCTGATATTTCCCGGTACCCATTCCAAGCATATTTATATTCAGCAGCAGCAGGTTATCGACTTTCACACGTTCATGACGGGTGAGCTATTTAACCTGATGGCCTACCACAGCATACTGAAAGATTCTGTAGACCCTACCGACTTCAGTTCACTTTCAGATGATGACCTAACGGCCTTTACGTCAGGAATTAATGACGCAGACGCATCGGTTCTAAACGACTTGTTCAAGGTTAGAACGAACCAGTTATTCAACAAATTGACTAAGAAGCAGAACGCGCTTTATTTAAGTGGCCTTTTAATTGGCGATGAATTAAAAACACTCACCAGGCAACCGCAGTGGCAGTTGATTTTGTGCAGCGGCAATAATTTATACGAGTTGTATAAGCTAGCCATGGAGGTACTTCAGCTAAGCGACCGGACAACCACTATTTCGGCGAATCTGATTGATCAGGCAACCATTGCCGGGCAAATAAAAATAGCGCAAAATCACCTGATTAGTTTATCAAAGTAGGGGTTTCCAGCACAGCTATACCCATCGATACTTTACTTTCTTTCACATGAGCCAGCATACATTCTCCTGGGAGTTATTTTCAAAAGCGCCCATCGTCGGCATTATTCGGGGCCTGTCGGCGGAGGATATTGACCAAATTCTGCCGGTTTACCGGGCAGCAGGCCTGACAACCATCGAGATAACCATGAACACAGCGGGGGCCGCAACGAGTATTCGGAACGCGATAGACCGCCATCCCGAAGGCCTGAACATTGGGGCCGGAACGGTTTGTACGACCGATGACCTCGACCAGGCGCTAGATGCTGGCGCTCAGTTCATTGTCACGCCCATCACCGACAAAAAAGTCATCAAAGCCTGCGTAAAGCGGGGAGTGCCCATTTTTCCGGGTGCCTTCAGCCCATCCGAAATTTATAAAGCCTGGTCACTCGGCGCGTCGATGGTCAAAGTATATCCGGCCACGTCACTGGGACCCGAGTACATCAAGGATGTAAAAGCACCCCTGAACCAACTGAAGCTGATACCAACGGGCGGCATCAGTCTCGACAACATGGCCGCCTATTTTAAAGCCGGCGCCGATGGTTTAGGCATCGGCAGTCACCTGTTCGACAAGGCGCTTATTCAGGCGAAGAACTGGACCGGCCTGAGCGTTCATTTACAGGAATTTGTTAACCATATGCAGGTAGCTATGGCGCAGAAATGAAGTTTTTGTCATTCCGACGAAGGAGGAATCTTGAGAGTAATCGATACGCAAGATTCCTCCTTCGTCGGAATGACAAAAAATACTACTTCCGTAGTCCGTGAGGACACGGATCAAGGAAAGCGTAGCAACAAAGCTCTGTGTTCTCCATGTCTCCGCTTCGGTCCGATGTGGTCAAAAAATCCAGTATACCTTAAACCCTACCTCTTGTGACTAACCCCAGAACCACTAGTTACCGGTGGCTTATCGTCATCTTATTATTTACGGCCACCACCATTAATTACCTCGACCGCCAGATCATAGGTCTGTTAAAACCCATTTTAGAGGTCGAATTCTCCTGGACCGAAACGGATTTTTCCCGCATCGTTATTGCCTTCACGGCCGCGTATGCCGTCGGTTTATTGACATTTGGCTGGTTTATTGATAAAGTGGGAACAAAAGTGGGATATGCCGTCACCATCATCTGGTGGAGTGTGGCGGGTATGCTGCATGCGCTGGCCAGAAGCGCATTTGGGTTTGGCCTGGCCAGAGTGGGCCTGGGTCTGGGCGAGGCAGGTAATTACCCGGCCGCCGTGAAAACCGTGGCCGAGTGGTTTCCCAATAAAGAGCGGGCACTGGCAACGGGTCTGTTCAATGCAGGCACCAGTGTTGGCGTGGTCGTTGCCCTGCTTATTGTCCCCTGGATCTTAAGCAACTATGGCTGGCAGGAAGTATTCTGGATTACAGGAGCACTGGGGTTTGTCTGGCTGATTTTCTGGTTGCTGCTGTATGATGTGCCAGCCAGACAGAAACGCCTGTCGCCCGCAGAGCATACCTACATCGTCAGCGGTCAGGAAACCGAGAGCGGGCCTACCGTTGCTATAAAATGGTTCAAGCTGTTCACCCTCCCACAAACCTGGGCACTCATCACCGGCAAGGGGCTTATCGATCCGATTTACTGGTTTTTCCTGTTCTGGCTTCCCTCCTACTTTTCGTCTACATTCAAGCTGGATTTGAAAAAGCCCAGCCTGGAATTGATGCTCATTTACACCGCCACCACCGTTGGGAGCATTGGGGGCGGCTATCTGTCGTCCTGGCTGATCAAACGCGGATGGCCGACATTGAAGGCGCGCAAAACCGTGCTTATCGTTTTTGCCAGCTTAGAATTATCCATTATACTTGCTCAATTTGCTACGGATGTATGGGTAGCTGTGGGGCTGATTAGTCTGGCCGTAGCTGTTCACCAGGCGTGGGCAACGAACGTGTTTACGATGGCATCCGACCTGTTTCCGAAACAAGCCGTTAGTTCAGCCGTTGGTATAGCAGGCATGGCCGGCGCGGTGGGCGGAATTTTCTTTCCTATGCTGGTGGGCAGCCTGCTCGATTCGTACAAAGCAGCCGGGAATCTATCGGGCGGGTATAACCTGCTGTTCACGATTTGTGGCTGTACGTATCTGCTGGCCTGGACGATCATTCATCTGCTTACCCGTAAGCCCAAATTAGTCGATATCAGTCAACTCACGTAAGTACATGATCAACATAAACGAGCCACTTAATCCGGCATCAATTCCCGTGGGCGTCGTTGGGCTGGGCTTGATGGGCTGCAGCATCACCACCTGCCTGTTGCTGTCGGGCCATCCGGTGGTGGCCGTCGCCCCGCTACCCGTCGATATGGAAACGGCAGAGCCGCGCATTCGGGAGCATCTGGCAAAGGCCTGGCAGGAAGGCCTGATGACGAAGAACCCGGAAGAATACCTGAACCAGCTGACCATCACGGAGGATTATGGTCTTTTGAAGGACTGTCGATTAGTACTGGAATGCACGCTGGAAGACATTGCGATCAAGAAATCGGTCTATGACCGCATCGAAGCCGTCGTAGCCGATGATGCCGTTATCACCAGCAACACCTCCGCCATTCCGATTAGCCTGCTCCAGCGCCAGATCCGTTTGCCCGAACGATTCCTGGGTCTGCACTGGACTGAACCGTCGCACACAACCCGTTTTCTGGAAATCATCTGTGGCGACCTGAGCAATACCGAAACCGCCGACTGGGTTTACAATCTGGCTCATTTGTGGGATAAAGAACCAACCCTGGTGCGCAAGGACATTCGGGGATTCATCGCCAATCGACTCATGTACGCCATGTATCGGGAGGCTTTCAATCTGGTCGAAAATGGCTACGCTACCGTTGAGGATGTGGATCGTGCCTGCCGCAACAACACGGGCTACTGGATGACGCTGGTGGGTGTTTTTCGATGGATGGACCTGACGGGTGTGCCCGCTTACCATACGGTTATGAAAGATTTATGGCCCACGCTGAGCAACCAGACCGAAGTTCCCAAACTGATTGACGACATTGTCAAGGCGGGTGGCAAAGGCGTTCTGAACGCGCATGGTTTTTATGACTATACACCCGAAGAAGCCCGGCTCTGGAAAGAAACCTACGAGGAATTTAGCTATGACATTCGCCGACTGGCGCTGAAATATCCCGCCGATGTAGTGAAGAGGAAATTGGCTCAGGAAAATGATTCGAGAGAGTGAGCCTCCGTGAGGTCAGTTTTTAAAAACTGCCAACACCATCACCACAAGTTAATAACCAATTCAGCATTGCATGTTCATTATTGATGCCCACCTCGATATGGCGCTGAACGCCATCGAATGGAACCGTGACTACCGCCTGACGGCCCATCAACTCCGGCAGCAGGAAGCCGATATGACCGACAAAATTGACCGGGCCAAGGGGACCGTTTCCCTACCCGATCTTCGTCGGGGAAACATCGGCCTGGTCGTTGCTACGCAAATTGCCCGATTCAACCAGAGCAACGGCAATTTGCCCGGCGCAGGCTGGAATTCGCCGGAGCAGGCCTGGGCCATGACGCAGGCGCAACGGGCCTGGTACGAAACCATGGTCGACGCGGGCGAGATGGTCCAGATTCGGGATCGGGTCAGTCTCGAAAGCCATTTGACGCTCTGGCTCGATGAAACAATCGACAAGAATACAAAGCCCGTTGGCTACATTCTAAGTCTGGAAGGAGCCGATTCGCTGGTCAATTTAGCCTATCTGGAAAAGGCCTATGCCTATGGCCTGCGGGCGCTGGGACCGGCGCACTACAGCACCGGGCGATACGCACCCGGCACTGGCCTGAGCGGCCCCTTGACGCCCCAGGGGCGCGAACTGGTCAAAGAAATGGATCGGCTGGGGATCATTCTGGACGCTACCCACCTCACCGACGAAGGGTTTACCGAAGCCCTTTCGCTATATAAAGGGCCCGTTTGGGCCAGTCACCACAATTGCCGGGCGCTGGTGCCTCACCAACGGCAACTGACCGACGATCAGATCCGGCAGTTGACCGAGCGCGGGGGCGTCATTGGGGGCTGTTTCGACGCCTGGATGATGAAACCCGGCTTTACCCAACGGGTCAGCAACCCGGCCAGCTTCGGGATTAGCCTGGAAACGATCATCGACCATTATGACCACATCTGCCAGCTCACCGGCAATAGCCAGCATATCGCCATCGGCAGCGATCTCGACGGCACCTACGGCATCGAACAATCCCCCAGCGATCTGGACACCATCGCCGACTTACAAAACCTGACGAGCCTGTTGGCCAAGCGAGGCTATTCGTCAGAAGACATAGCCAACATCTTCCATAAAAACTGGCTTCGATTTCTACGCAATGCGTGGGTGTGACGGGTTTCATGTCGACTATTACTTGAGACTACCTAAACCCCTAAATCCCTAAAGGGGACTTTGTCTACATTTAGGGATTTAGGGGTGAGAAGCTTAATTTAAACTCATTTCCACCTGCCTATGGCAAGAGACATGTTTTATGGAGCTTCTGCTCAATTGTTTTTGTATGCCAAATCACTAAGGCAAGCAATGACCCCTGCAGAACTTGTTCTTTGGGAATGTCTTCGAGCTAATAAATTGAATGGATTCCGTTTTAAAGCACAACACCCAATTGGTCATTTCATCGCTGACTTCTACAGCCATAACGCCCGTTTGGTCATTGAGCTTGATGGGAATGTACATGACCCAATTGAGCAACAGGAATATGATGCAAACCGGACATATATACTGAACGAATTCGGTCTGCGAGTAATCCGATTTAGAAATGAGGAGATCTTTAATTCTATCGATGAAGTGCTAACCAGAATTGCAGACTTTCTACCAGAAACACCTGTAAGATAACCCTCATAAACCACTAAATCTCCTTTAGGCCAGGACTGTTAAGTACTGAATTTTCTTTACTTAATCAGCCTCTTTTGTTAGCACACTTTACCCCCAGCCCCCTGAAGGGGAAGGAAATCCATTTCGGAGTGCTCCCCCTTCAGGGGGCTGGGGGGGTAAAGATGCCAGCCCTTAACAGCCCTGCCCTAAAGGGACTTTGCCTGCATTTAGACAAATGCCCCTTTTAAGGGCTTTAGTGGTTAAAAGATCTTTATAAACTATTCTCCTTCCTACAACCAATTCCCCATTCTACCGACTATTTCAAAAATTTTAAAATAAAATTTCGAAAAAGAGAGTATTAGCGACTCACTCCTGCATCTTTCCTCTAAATTCACAAATACCGTATGCAGGAGTACCGGGATTTAGCACCTGAAGAATTAGCCCTCGACTCGTCGTTCCAGCGTTGGCAATTAGACAATGAACCAGCAGCTACTGCTTTCTGGCAGGCATGGCTGGGGCAACATCCCGACAAAACCGAACTCGTCGATAAAGCGGCTACACTACTCCTTTCGCTCCACAACACCTACGGCCAGCAATTCACCCAACGCTTACCGCTTTCAGACCGGGAAATTCAGCATGAGATAAGTCGGCTACAGCAGTCGCTCGATAATCAGGCAACTCCCGTCAAACGCATCAACTGGTTTCAGTTTGCCCCGGTCCGCTATGGGATGGCGGCCAGCATTCTGGTTGTCCTGGGTTTATTTGGCTGGTACCTGCTCCACCCAACTACGAATAAAGGCGCGATAACCTATACGGAGCTGGTGGCTCAGGTAACGGAGCCCCTTTCCGAAGTTAGCAACACGACCAGTGCCCCCCGGCTGGTGACTTTACCGGACAGCAGCACCATCATGCTCTACCCAAAAAGCCGGGTGAGTTATGCACCCCAGTTTGCCGGTAGTAAACGGGAAGTTTATTTATCCGGGAAAGGTTTTTTCGAGATTATGAAAAACCCGGCGAAGCCGTTTTACGTCTATGCCAATGGCCTGGTCACCAAAGTACTGGGCACCAGCTTTACGGTGCAGGCTTTTGAAGGAGCCCGGCAAATGAAAGTCGTGGTCAGCACGGGGCGCGTGGCCGTGTACGCCCAGAAGCAACTGTCCATCAGCAACCAGCCGGAATCGTATAAACTGGACGGCATTGTCCTGACGCCCAACCAGCAAATCGTGTATTCACCCGCCCGGACACAGCTAATCAAGAGTTTGATCGAGAATCCGGCCCCTCTTGAGCAGGCACTACCGAAGCAGGCACTTTCCTTCAAACGAACACCCATTACCGATGTATTTGCCGCTCTGAACCAGGCATATGGCATAGAAATCGTTTTCGACGAGCAGATCATGCGGTCCTGTTACCTGACCGCGTCCTTTTCCAACGAACCCCTTTTCGAAAAACTGGACCTGATCTGCCACACCATCAACGCCAGCTATAAGCAAGTAGAGGGCACAATCGTCATCAGCAGCAATGGGTGTTAGACCCTGGCTCTGTTGCCGCCGGAACAGAGGCCATGCTCCTTAAATCGAAAATTCCAGTAGTAATCATAATTAATTAACCTAATCTAAGACTCCGAATGCCTATAGTCAAAGACGACCCGACTCACCCACAAAAAAAGTCGAAGATGCGCTAACATCCTCGACCCGAAATCGCCCCTCATGTAAGCTCATTACGACATCCGCCTGCAGCGGATTGGGACCTTATTGTGCCGAATTTTTAACCCGACAAAAGCCAAAACTATGTTAAGACGAGTACTTTGTCAAAAGACAATACAGAAAATCATGCGCATTGGATTATACCAGGCCTTTCTTTCTGTTGCTTTCGTAACCTTCGCCCACGCCCATGAGGTGATCGGCCAGAAGGTACTGGAGCAAAAGGTATCTTTTCAGTTAGCCAATGCTGACGCCGAAAAGGTGCTGGATAAACTGGAAGCCGTTGCGCATGTTAAGTTTCTTTACAACCCGCAGATTTTCGGGACCGAACGCCGACTCAATTATAAATTTCAGAACGAATCGCTGTCCGACGTACTGACCAAAGTTCTGTCACCGTATCAGGTTGCTTACGAAGTTTTTCAGGAACGCATCATTTTAAAACGGCAGGAGTTACAGTCTGACACCCACTCGACCACCAAACAGGAAGCCCCGAAGCGCCGAATTACGGGCGTCGTTCTGGACGAAAAAGGCGCAGGTCTGCCGGGTGTCAGTGTGATTATAAAGGATGCTCAGAAAGGAACAACAACCGTTGCCGACGGTACGTTTGCGCTGGACATTCCGGATCAACCCTCTGTGCTGGTATTCAGCTTTGTGGGCTACAAACGACAGGAAGTAACGGTTGACAACCAGAGCAGCCTTTCGGTGAACCTGGTACCCGAAGCCAGCACGCTGGGTGAAGTGGTCGTAACCGCCTTCGGTATTGCCCGGGAGAAAAAAGCGTTGGCCTACGCCGTTTCTGAAGTGAAGGGAAGTGAATTTACCCAGGCCCGCGAAAACAACGTGGCCAATGCCCTGACCGGTAAAATTGCCGGGGTGAACGCAACCGGTATGTCAACCGGCCCCGGTGGATCGAGCCGGGTCATTATTCGCGGAAATGGCTCGCTTAACGGGAACAACCAGCCCTTGTACGTCATCAACGGGATGCCGATGGACAACAGT
Organism: Spirosoma humi; assembly: GCF_054776575.1. Taxonomy (NCBI): domain Bacteria; kingdom Pseudomonadati; phylum Bacteroidota; class Cytophagia; order Cytophagales; family Cytophagaceae; genus Spirosoma; species Spirosoma humi. The sequence continues at coordinate 1,335,538 of NZ_BAAHBR010000008.1, read as the reverse complement.
ACCCCCGGCGGCACAGCCGCTGACGGAAACGGAATGAACGTTGACCGGGGTGATGGGATTGGCGGTATTAACCCCGACGATATTGAATCCATCAGCGTTTTGAAAGGGGGGCCGGCAGCAGCGCTCTACGGCGCTCGTGCTTCTAATGGTGTTATCCTGATCACGACCAAAAAAGGACGCGCCCAGAAAGGCGTTGGTGTCGAGGTCAACAGCAACACAACATTCGAAGACATTGCTGTCATTCCAAACTGGCAATATGAATACGGTCAGGGAGTCGATGGGAAGAAACCAACGACCATTACGGAGGCAAAAAGCACCGGTCGACTATCGTACGGTGCCCGGATGGATGGCCTGCCAACGATCCAGGTCGATGGGCAGTTGCATCCGTACTCGCCCCAGAAAAATAACCTGAAAAACTTCTACCGCACCGGCAGCAACTACATCAACTCGGTTGCGTTTACGGGGGGTAGCGAAACAGTGAACTTTCGCCTGGGGCTGAACAATACTCAGTCGAACAGCATTGTCCCGAATTCATCGTTCTCCCGACGCATTGCCAACCTCAACCTAAACGCCTTTCTGGGCAAAAAGCTGAGCGTCGAATCTGTGTTCCAGTACAACGTGGAAGAAGGAATCAACCGCCCCAAAGTTGGGTATGCTGATTTTAACCCCCACTGGGCTACCTACCTGATTGCCAACGTAGTCGACATCCGCAGCCTTGCTCCGGGTTATGACCCCGTTACCGGCAAAGAAATGGAGTGGAATCCCGTTCCGGCAGCTCCGAACCCGTATTTCGTAGTCAACAAGTTTAAAAACGACGATATAAAACACCGGTTCATCAGCCAGGGAAGCATTCGGTACGACATTCTGGACAACCTGTTCCTGAAAGGTAGTGTGAGCCAGGATTTCTACAGTTTCTCGTCGGAGTATATTCAGCCAACGAACAATGCTTACCAGCCACTGGGGTCATACCAGGGACGCAAAACGACGTCTTCGGAAACCAACGGGATGCTGACGCTGAATTACAACACCACGTTTTTCAAGGACCTGAGCTTTTCGGCCCTGTTGGGTGGCAACGCTCAGAAAGCCATCTTCGACCAGACCCTGATTGAGGGGAATGAATTTACGGTTCCTTACTTCTACAGCTACACCAACCTGGCCACTTCGACCACGACGCCGACTTATTTCAAAAGCGCCATCAATTCGGTATTCGGCTCGGCTGACTTTGGCTACAAGAACATCGCTTACCTGACCGTATCGGGTCGCCAGGACTGGTTCTCGGTCCTGAATCCGAAGAGTAACCACATTTTCTACCCATCGGTGGGTGGATCGTTTATTTTGTCCGATGCCATCCAGTTGCCCAAAGCGATCAATTTTGCCAAGATTCGGGCTTCCTGGGCGCAGGTGGGCGGGGCTACGGTCAATGCCTACCAGATCTACCAGTACTATACCATGCAGCAGGGTGGCCACAACGGTCGGCCGGTGCAGGTTTTGTCCTCGTCGCAGGTACCAAACCCGGACCTAAAACCGCTGACATCGACCACGTACGAGGGCGGTATCGAAGCGAAGTTCCTGAACAACCGGCTGGGTATCGACCTCACGCTGTATAACCGGAAAACGACGGACGACATTGTAACGTCGAACATTGCCCTTTCGTCGGGCTACACCTCCGCCCTCTTGAACGTAGGTGCGTTGAGCAACAAGGGTGTCGAATTACTGCTGACGGGTACCCCGGTTAAAACGGCTACGTTCGGCTGGGATGTTAGCTTTAACATGGCCTACAACAAAAGCAAAATCGAACGGCTCGCCGAGGGCATCACGGGCGTCGACATAGGCCAGGGTGTTGGTGGCGGACTGGTGCGGAACGTACTGGACAGGCCTTATGGCACCGTTTGGGGATACCGGAAGAAAACCGACGCTAATGGAAACGTTGTATTCAACACGGCCAGCGGGTACGCGCTGAGAGGTGATCTGGAAGAAATCGGGCAGGGAACTCCGCCCTTAACGATGGGCATCACCAATAATTTCCGCTACAAGAACTTCTCCCTGAACCTGCTGATCGACGGCAAATTCGGCAGCATCGTTTATTCGAATCTGTACCAGTACGCCTATCGGTTTGGCTTGCCGCAGGAAACGCTGCCCGGCCGCGAAACCGGTGTGACCGTGACGGGCGTAACCCCCGAAGGTGCTCCCTACACGAAGACATGGGCCAAAGAAGATGTCGATACGTATTACGATAACGACAAAAACTACACGTCCATGTTCATGTTCAACAACGACTTCGTGAAGTTACGTCAGGTCGTTCTGAGCTATAATCTGCCCGTTGGCAAACTGCCGTTCCTGAAACTGCAATCAGCCACCGTTTCGCTGGTGGCCCGTAACCTGGCCATCCTTTACAAGGATAAAAAGAATCAGTATTTCGATCCGGAGTCGAGCTATACGAGCACGAACGCCCAGGGTCTGGAAGCGTTTGGCGTACCCAGAACCCGGAGCCTTGGGGTAAACTTAATGGTAAAATTCTAATTTACTAACCTACTGACCATGAAGAATCTGATCAAAAAACTAAGCTATATAGCGCCGTTGCTTCTGCTCTTGTCGGCCTGCGATAAAGGCTTCGAGGAGATGAACGTAGACCCCAACAAATACGCAGAAGTGGTGCCGGGCTACCTCTTTACCCGAGCCCAGCTGGACGGCGTAAGTACCAACTTTACGGGAGCGGCCTATCTGACCATCGGTCAGTCGATGCAGCAGTTTGCGACCTACAAGGAAGTACCGGCGGCTGGCGACAAATACTTTAACTACAGCTATTCCTCCGGTAGCTGGAATGCCTACGCGGGCACCGCTGCCGGACAGGGTGCCGTGATTTCCATTCAACAGGTTATCGATGCCGTTTCGTCCAACCCGATCGATGTCAACAAACGGTCGGCGGCCCGGATCTGGAAAGCGTATATTTTCCATCGCCTGACGGACCTGTACGGCGACATCCCCTACTTCGACGCGGGGAAAGCGCTCGCGACCAAAAACTACGGCCCCAAATACGATACCCAACAGGCGATCTACGCGGATCTTTTGAAGGAACTTGACGAATCCATTGCGGCCTTCGATGCCACCAAAGCGACCTTCGGCACGGCTGATCTGATGTACGGCGGTGACATTAGCAAATGGAAAAAATTCGGCTATTCGCTCATGTTGCGGCTGGGTATGCGCCTGACCGAAGTGGATGCTTCCCTGGCTAAAACCTGGGTTGAAAAAGCCATTGCCGGTGGTGTTATTTTGGACGATGCCGACCGGGCCGTGATCGCTTACGTCGATGGCTCGCAGACGGCCAGCCGTAACTTCATTGCCAATGGCCTGATCAGCACCGATTATATTACGCCCGGTGGCGATAACGTGGAAGGTGGTAAATACGCCAAAACGTTTATCGACTACCTGAAAAACACGAAAGATCCGCGCCTGAACGTAATCTCCATTGTCTGGACCAGTTCGGACGGCAAAACGTTCACCGCCGACACCACAACGGCGTTGCAGAGTGGCATGCAGAATGCCGCTTATAACAGCTTGCCCGCCAATTTCAATTCTTTTTCCGAACCGAACCCCAATACGCTGCTGAAATACAGCGCCCCATTGATTGTCCTGGGCAATGCCGAAACGAACCTGCTGCTGGCCGAAGCGTCGGTACGGGGCTGGGCCAGCGGAACCACGGCAGCCACGGCCTACACCAATGCCGTAAAAGCCGGTATGCACCAATGGGCATTGTTTGGAACAGGCGGCACTATTTCGGAGGCAAGGATCAACGCTTATCTGGTGGCCAACCCCTACAAGACTGGCGGAACCGTAGCCCAGCAAATGGAACAGATCCACACGCAGAAATGGGTTTCTCTTTTCCTGGAAGATGAATATGAAATATTCTCCAACTGGCGACGGACGGGTTACCCGGTTCTTACCCCGACTAATTATCCGGGTAATCTCACGGGTGGCAAAATACCGACCCGTTTTGTTATTCCCGATTCGGAAGAAACCTACAACAAAACCAACTTCCTCGAAGCGCGGACTCGTCAGGGCGGCACCAATACCCTTTCCAGCGTTGTGTGGTGGGATAAGTAACCGGGGTATTACTTTGACTTTCAATCTATAAATAACGCCATCGTCAGCCAATGAAAACGCAACGCCGATCCATCTTAAAACACCTTTTTGCCACCCTGACTGGCGCAACCGGAACAGGCGCGTTTACCCAGGCATTAGCCGAACGTAAACCCGAAAAGAGTGTGTCCGGCATGGACGTACCCCTTTATTCAGGATCGACCAGGTTGGGCAATCTGATCTTTGTTTCCGGGGCGGGGGCGCATTTCGAGGGAGATATTAAGTCGCACACGGATCACGTGCTCAAAGAAATTGAGAAAGAACTCATCAAAGCGGGCTCATCCATGGACAAGGTCCTGAAGGTGAATGTGCTGCTGCACGACCTGAAGGACTATAAAGCCATGAACGAAGTGTACAAGGGCCGGTTTGGCAACAAGCCGCCCGTGCGCACGACGGTATCGACCCATGCCGGTGTACCCGGCAATTCGCTGGTCGAGATCGATTGCGTTGCTTATGTGTAACTAAATGTACCCAACAGCATGGTCCGGTCGCCCGGCCTGCTGTTGGTACAGATTACGCCAACCAATGAAACCGGCCATCCTCGCTGTAGCCATTATGTTTGGCGTAAGCATGCTGGTCATGGCAAAAAACAAGCAGCCGTTTCCACGAATTCAAAAAATACAGAACGTTCATTTTTGAGTAACAAAGGCGTTAGCCCCAACCCCAACTTACTATGCTCTCCAGAAGAACCCTTATTAAAAACTTATCGACCCTACCCGTACTGGGTGGCCTTTTCGGGGGGGGCGCCCCCCTGCAATCCGTGCTCGCGGCCCCGGCAACGGCAACCTCCCGGAATGTCCTGAAAGAACTTGGCCTGCGGACGTTCATCAATGCCGCGGGTACCTACACCGCCATGACGGGCTCATTGATGGAAGATGACGTCGTCGAAACGATCCAGGCATCATCCAAGGAATTTGTTATGCTGGATGATGTCCAGACGAAAGTGGGTGAGAAAATTGCCGCCCTCACCCATGCCGAATCGGCGGTGGTAACGGCGGGTTGCTTCTCCGCCATGACACTGGGGCTGGCCGGTGTGCTCACGGGCATGGACCAGAAGAAAGTAGAGCAACTCCCACACCTGGAAGGCACCGACATGAAGTCGGAAGTGATTGCCCAGAAGGCGCACAACATCGGCTACTCACACGCCCTGACCAACACGGGTTGCAAAATCATTCAGGTAGAAACACTGGAGGAAGCCGAGAAAGCCATCAACAGCAAAACGGCCCTGTTGTGGTTTCTGAACATCCAGTCCGACAAAGGACAGGTTCAGCATCAGGAATGGGTAGCTTTAGGCAAGAAACACAACATTCCGACCATGATCGATATTGCTGCCGATGTACCACCGGTCGAAAACCTTTGGAAATTCAACGACATGGGCTTCGATCTGGTGTGTGTTTCGGGCGGAAAAGCCATGCGCGGCCCCCAAAGCGCGGGCATTCTGATGGGTAAAAAGCAATACATCGCTGCCGCCCGGCTCAGCATGCCACCCCGCGGCTCAACCATTGGCCGAGGCATGAAGGTCAACAAGGAAGAAATTCTGGGTATGTATGTCGCTCTCGACAAATTCGTGGCGCAGGATCACCAGAAGGAGTGGAAAATGCTGGAAGATCGGGTAGCCGTTATTGCCAATGCGGTCAAAGGCATAAAAGGGATAACCGTCGAGACGTACGCACCCGCGCTGGGCAACCATACGCCATCCATGCGGGTACTGTGGGAAACCGGAAAAATAAACCTGACCACGAAAGCATTGCAGGAGAATCTGCGTAACGGCAACCCATCCATCGAAGTCGTTGGCGAACCGAATGGCATCAGCATGACCACCTGGATGCTCAAACCCGGCCAGGATAAAATTGTGGCCGCCCGCCTGAAAGAAGAACTGATCAAAGCCGCCGTCTAACGTTTTTGTCATTCCGACGAAGCGGGGCGGCACGTGCCGCCCCGCTTCGTCGGAATGACAAAAACCAGTACCCTACACCATGAAAACCAAATACTTACTCCTAACCCTTTTCTCTTTTCTAGCGATCTCAGCCTGGGCACAGCCATACAGCATCGTCATCAAAGGTGGCCATTTGATTGACCCGAAAAATAACATCGACGCCCTGATGGACGTCGCCATTACGGACGGCAAGGTGGTTCAAGTCGCCAAAACGATTGATGCGAAACAGGCCAAACAGGTGGTCGATGCGAAGGGCATGTACGTAACTCCCGGCCTGATCGACATTCACGGGCATGTGTTCTACGGCACCGAACCAGACCATTACCTGAGCAACGGCCTGGTGGCCGTTGCCCCCGACGGATTCACGTTCAGAGTGGGCGTTACCACCATTGTCGATGCGGGCGGGGCGGGCTGGAAGTCATTCGAGACGTTCAAGAAAAACATCATTTTCACCTCGAAGACCCGCGTTCTTTCCTTCCTCAACATCGTGGGCGAGGGCATGCGTGGGGGCGTTTTTGAGCAGGACACTACCGACATGGACCCGAAGATGGCCGCCAAGGTAGCCCTCGAAAACAAGAACGACGTGGTCGGTTTTAAAGTAGCGCACTTTCAGGGCCCAAGCTGGGCACCCGTCGACCATGCGGTGGCGGCTGGAAAACTGGCCGATATGCCCGTAATCATTGACTTTGGCGGCAACAACCCACCCCTCTCCCTCGAAGAATTATTTATGAAACACCTTCGCCCCGGCGACATATTTACCCATGCCTACACGCTGCTGGAGGGGAATGTGCGGGAAACGATTGTGGACGAAGCGACCAAAACCGTAAAGCCATTTGCCTGGGCCGCCCGCAAGAAAGGGATTGTCTTCGACGTGGGCTACGGCGGAGCCAGCTTTAATTACTCGCAGGCTATCCCGGCCATAAAAGCTAAGTTTTACCCCACAACGATCAGCACCGATTTACACACCGGCAGCATGAACGGCTCCATGAAAGACATGCTCAGCATCATGTCCAAATTCGTGGCGATGGGCGAAGACATTCCAAGCGTCATCAAGGCCAGTACCTGGACCCCGGCGCAGGTAATCAAGCGCGAAAACTTAGGGCATTTATCGGTGGGGGCCATTGCGGATGTAGCCATCTTTTCGATGCGGCAGGGCACGTTTGGCTTCTACGATAAAACCGGCTACAAAATGACAGGCAAGCAAAAGTTCGAATGCGAAATGACCATCAAAGGTGGCAAGATCGTGTATGATCTGAACGGCATTGGCATTGCTAATTTGAACTAGCTTACCACCGACTGACCACCCCCAACCCCCTCCTTGAAATAAGGAGGGGGCTAAAATAAGGGCACCCCATTATAAAGCCTGATCCTTATTTTAAGGAGAGAACTAGATTAAGGGTACTCTGTTGCAAAGCCCCCTCCTGTTTTAGGAGGGAGTTGGGGGTGGTCTACACTAGTAGCCGTTTTTAAGTAAAAACTAACTTATCCTGACCAATGACAAAAATTTACATCAAAGGCGTTATTCTTGCCTTATTGACTTTTGTCGGATTCACGCAGCAAACTACCCAAAACGGGCTTCCTGTCCAGACGGACGACAACGGGGGACTGTTTCTTCCCGAAGGATTTGACGCAACGGTTGTGGTGGATAGCCTGCCCGGCCGGGCCCGGCATCTGGCCGTTAATGAAAACGGGGACATTTATGTAAAGGCTCGCTTCGCCCGCGAGAAAGACGAGTCGGTCATTGCGCTTCGGGACACCAATGGGGATGGCCGAGCCGACATCATCAAAACGTTCGGGGGGCTGGGCCGCGAACGGGCCTACGGTACCGCCATGCGCATTTACAATGGCTATCTGTATTTCAGTTCGGAGCTCAATGTATTTCGCTACCAGTTGAAGCCCGGCGAACTGGTTCCCAGCAGCCCCATGGAAACGATCCTGACCGATGACCATAAACATGGCCTGCACGAGCACATTGCCAAACCCGTTACGTTCGACAACGACGGGCATATCTACGTGGCCTTCGGAGCAGCTTCCAATGGCTGTCAACCCAAAAACCGGACGCCCAACATGGCCGGCATTGACCCTTGTCCGATGCTGGAGGATCATGGCGGTATCTGGCGATTCGATGCCAACAAGAACGGGCAAACGCAGAAAGATGGCTACCGGTATGCCACCGGCCTACGATCTGTCGTCGGGATGGACTGGAATCCGGCCAACAACAGTCTGTACGCGCTTCAGCACGGACGCGATGATTTCCTGATGTTGTGGGCCGAAAAATACACACCCTGGCAAAGTGCCGTGTTTCCGGCCGAAGAGCTTTTCCAGGTAAAAGACGGCATGAATGGCGGCTGGCCTTACTGCTATTATGACCAGGCACAAGGCAAGAAACTGCTCAACCCGGAGTATGGTGGCGATGGCAAACTGGTGGGCCGTTGTGGCGATTACGAAAAGCCGCTGATCGGGTTTCCGGCCCACTGGGCACCCAACGACATGCTGTTCTACCAGGGCACGGCTGCTAAAAACGGCTTCCCGGATCGCTACAAAAACGGCGCCTTCATTGCGTTTCATGGCTCCACAAACCGGGCTCCGTATCCACAGGCAGGCTACTTTATCGGGTTTGTACCGGCTAAAGGTAACTCACTGTCCAGCGATTGGGAAGTGTTCGCCGACGGCTTTGCGGGTGTCGACCCAATTGTGAACGTGAGCGATGCCGTTTACCGGCCAATGGGCATTGCGATGGGTCCGGATGGCTCGTTGTACATTGCCGAAACCGAAAAAGGGAAAATCTGGCGGGTCACTTACAAAGGCAATAAACAGACCTTTGGCGCGGCTCAACTGGCGCAGATGGAAGGCCGCAAGAAAATGTCGAACATCCGCGATCCGGACGTCATTGCCGATAACCTGGACCGCGATAAACCCGTTGCCGGTGGCAAAGTATACGGCGTCTATTGTTCAGCCTGCCACCAGCGCAATGGCCTGGGCGATTCGCAGCGATTTCCGCCCCTGGCCGGTTCGGAGTGGGTAATGGGCGACAAGAAGAAACTCATCACGGTGCTGCTCAAAGGGCTGGAAGGGCCAATCGAGGTTAAAGGTCAATCGTACAACAATGCGATGCCCCAGCACAGCTTTCTGAAAAACGAAGACCTGGCTGAAGTCCTGACGCACATCCGGCAAAACTTCGGCAATTCGGCCGACGCCATCACAGCCGGGGAAGTCAATGAAGTGCGGCTTGCCCTGGATAAAGCATCGGCCCCCAAACGCAGACTCAATTCAAAAACCAAACGATAACAACCAACCAGTTTATTTTCTCATGGAAACACAACGCCGTTCTATTCTAAAACGCCTTTTCGCTTCCGCAGCCGGTGTCGTCGGGCTGAGCACCGCCAGTAAAGCAATGACCGAAACCGCCAGCAGCACAGTAGCTGAACCAGCGGCCCAAAAAGAAGTCTTCAACGTGGTTTCCCAAGACGATGTACCGCTCTTTTCCGGCTCCACCAAGTTGGGCAACCTGGTTTTTGTTGCGGGCAAAGGCTACCACAAAGAGGGCGACATTAAAGTACATACCGACGAAGTGCTGAAGGAACTGGAAAAAGAGCTGATCAAAGCGGGCTCTTCGATGGAAAAGGTCCTGAAAGTGAGCGTATTCCTCCACGACCTGAATGATTATAAAGGCATGAATGAAGTGTATAAAGGCCGGTTTGGCAGCAAGCCGCCCGTGCGCACGACCGTAGCCGTTTATGGCGGTGTACCCGGCGATTCACTGGTCGAAATGGACTGCATCGCCTATATTTAACCTCTTTCCGGCCTCAGTAACGTCGCTATACCGGTGTAGATGCTCAAACCCGGACAGGCAAAAATCGTAGCTAACCAGATCAACGACGAACGGACCAAAGCCG
>NZ_BAAHBR010000008.1:0-1325491 GCF_054776575.1 Spirosoma humi | reverse complement strand
GCCCGTGCCGAGGAATCTTAAGCTTGACCAATGAGAAGTTTTAAGATTCCTCGGCACGGGCCGCCCCGCTTCGTCGGAATGACAAAAACAACCCTCAACCATGAAAATACCGTTCCTCCTCCTGCTTATTTTCTGCTGCACGCTGTGCATGGCGCAGCCGTACACGGTTGTCATCAAAGGCGGGCACGTTATCGACCCGAAAAACAACATCGACGGCCTTATGGACATCGCTATTGCCGATGGCAAAATTGTCCAGGTCGCTAAGTCGATCGACCCCAAGGGAGCCATTCAGGTAGTGGACGCCAAGGGGTTGTACGTGACACCGGGCCTGATCGACATCCACACGCACGTCTTTTTCGGCACAAACCTCGACCAGACGTACAGCAACGGTCCCAATGCCCTGCCACCCGACGCCTTTACCTTTCGCAATGGCGTGACCACCATTGTTGATGCGGGTTGCTCGGGCTGGCGCGATTTCGAGACATTCAAAAAACAAACCATCGACTTATCGCAGACGCGCGTTTTATCCCTACTCAACATTGTGGGCAGCGGCATGCGGGGCGGCAAATTCGAGCAGAATATCGATGATATGGATGCTCAGAAAACGGCGGATATGGCGAAGAAATACCCCGAGTTCGTCGTGGGTGTCAAACTAGCGCACTTCAACGGGTATGACTGGACGCCTACCAACCGCGCCGTTGAGGCCGGAAAGCTGGCCAACGTACCCGTCATGATCGACTTTGGCGGTAGCACGCCTACGCTATCCATCGAAGAGCTGTTCCTGAAACACCTGCGGCCCGGCGATATATTTACACATTGCTTTGGCCAGTTGAAAACGCGCGAGCCGATTCTGGATGTCACAACCAATAAAGTAAAACCGTTCGTGTGGGAAGCCCAGAAGAAAGGAATCATCTTCGACGTGGGCTACGGGGGCATTAGTTTTGCGTTTTCGCAGGCCATTCCGGCCATCAAAAGCGGGTTTTATCCCAATACCATCAGCACCGATATTCATACCGGGAGCATGAACAACGCCATGAAAGACATGCTCAACGTGATGTCGAAGTTTATGGCGATGGGCATGAATCTCCCGAGCGTGATCAAGGCCAGCACCTGGAGTCCGGCCCAAGCCATCAAACGGCCTGAATTGGGAAGTTTATCGGTCGGCTCCGTGGCCGACGTAGCAATCCTCAAGCTACACGAAGGCAAATTCGAAGTACGGGATACGGGCTATTTCGGTTTCTTCGACTATACGGGCCATAAAATTGAAGGCAAGCAAAAGCTGGAATGCGAAATGACCATTCGCAAAGGGAAGATCGTGTATGACCTCAACGGCATCGCCAACCCGGTTGTGGTAACGCAGCAACCGCGCTCGTAATACACAAGCTTATTTCTCCTTACTTTTGCCAGGCCGGGCTGGTCTCCAACCCGGCTTATACCCTTACGCATCCGTTATGTTTATCTCAATACCCCGTTTCGCCAGCCTGGCCCTGGCCAGTGCCAGCCTCGTCTCTTTATCAGCCGCTACCCTCCTCCCAGCCGTTGATGAGGTAGTCAAATCGAGTATTTTCACCCCAGCCAATGGCTTCACGTCCGGGGTCGAAGGCCCAGCCGTCGACAAGGCCGGCATGGTCTACGCCGTGAATTTCGGCAAACAGGGTACCATTGGCCAGATCACGCCCGATGGGAAAGCGAGCGTTTTTGTCGAGTTGCCGGAGGGAAGCATCGGCAACGGTATTCGGTTCAGTAAACGGGGCGATATGTTTATTGCCGATTACCCGAAGCACAACATTCTGAAGGTGGTCATGGGCACCAAAAAACTCACGGTTTTTGCTAATGAGCCCCGCATGAATCAGCCGAATGACATTGCCATCGACAGCAAAGACCGACTGTATGCCAGCGACCCGAACTGGAAAGAGAATACTGGCAATATCTGGCGCATCGACACCGACGGTAAGGTAACGCTGCTGGAGGCCAACATGGGAACGACCAATGGTATTGACGTGAGCCCCGACAATAAAACATTGTATGTCAATGAGTCAGCACAACGGAAAGTATGGGCGTACGATTTATCGGCCGATGGAAAAGCAAGTAACAAACGACTACTGATCGAGTTCCCCGATTTCGGCATGGACGGTATGCGGTGCGACACGAAAGGAAACCTGTACATTGTCCGATACGGCAAGGGCACCGTGGTTAAACTATCCCCGGCGGGCAAAGTGCTTCAGGAAATTCAGTTGATTGGCAAAAAACCAACCAACATTGCCTTCGGCGGTAAAGATGGCCGCACAGCCTATGTCACGTTGCAGGATCAGGGAAACCTCGAAACCTTCCGCGTCGATACGCCCGGCCAGGAATGGGCCATGCGCCGACAGTAACGGGACCAACGTACGATTATATAGGACTTATTTACCGGGTACTCAACTCTATGTTTTGTCATCCCGACGGCAGGAGGGATCTTCGGTAGCAAACTGAAAAATTCCTTTTACCGAAGATCCCTCCTGCCGTCGGGATGACAGGAAAAGCGCTTGCCGAGGCTCAACTTTAGAAAGCTTAAGCAGATTCCTACTTGAGAACAGATCGTGGCCGGTCTTCCGGCCGAACGCCCCAAGTAGTACCCGGTTTGTTATCCATAATAATCGTCAGCGTGCCACCGTCCAGAATGGCCTGATGCGTGAGATACGATTTCGTGTAGGGTTTGCCATTCAACAGCATCTGCCTGATGTAACGATTCGCCCCCCTGTTGTTCTGTACGACGAGCCGGAACGTCTTTCCACTCGCCAACTGTACCGCTACATCATCGAAGACGGGACTGCCAAACACGTAAGCTCCATTAGCGGGATTGACCGGGTAGAATCCCATGGACGACAGCACGTACCAGGCCGACATCTGCCCGACATCTTCATTGCCAATCAACCCATCGGGCCGGGTCGTGTACATACTATCGAGCACAAAACGCACTTTTTCGGCTGTTTTCCAGGGTTGCCCCACATAGCCGTATAGATAGGTAATGTGGTGGCTGGGCTCGTTGCCGTGGGCATACTGCCCAATCAGGCCGGTGATATCATTCGATGCTTCCTTGCCCATATCGCCTTTGACCACGAACAGTGAATCCAGCTTTTGCGTGAACGCCTTTTCACTCTTGAACAGGGCTATCAATCCTTCTACATCGTGCGGCACCAGCCAGGTGTACTGCCAGGCGTTCCCTTCGGCAAAATCGTCTTTCATGTGCCGGGACATGATAGGGCTGAAGGGTGTTCGCCGTTCGGTATCCGACACACGCCCCCGCATGAATCGCGTTTCCGGATCAAAATACTGCTGGTAGGCTTTGGCTCGTTTGCTGAAGTAGGCGTAGTCATCCTGTTTCCCCAGCTTTCTGGCGACTTGCGCAATAGCCCAGTCATCGATGGCGTATTCGAGTCCCTGGGCTACGCTTTCCACCAGGCTATCGGCGGGTATGTAGCCCTTTGCCTTGACGAATTTCAACCCGCGCTCGTCCAGCATAGCGCTTTTTTTCATGGCCGCAAACGCCCGGTCCACGTCGATTCCGGCAATGCCTTTCAGGCAGGCATCGGCAATAACAGGCATGGCGCTGTTGCCGGGCATGGTGTTGGTTTCATTCCCGACCAGGTGCCAAATGGGAAGTTTTCCCTGCTGATCGCAGATCGCCAGCATACTGTTCACCATGTCCGATACGCGCCGGGGCTGGGTTAAGGTAAATAAAGGATGGGCGCTCCGGTACGTATCCCAGAGCGAGAACGTAGTCATGTTGGCGAAGGTCGCCTTCGTATGCACCTGCTTGTCGGCACCGCGATAGTCGCCGTTGTGGCCGTTGAACAAAGACGGGGCCACCTGCGTGTGAAACAGGGCCGTGTAGAAGATTTTCAGCCGGTTCTGATCGCTGGTTTTCACGATGATCTTGCCCAGCTCCCGGTTCCAGGCGGCATCCGCATCGGCGGCTACCTTAGCAAAGTTCCAGTGGGGCAACTCAGCCCGAATGTTTGCCAGTGCATTGGCCGAGCTAACGGGCGAAATGCCCACTTTTACCAGCACCTGTTCATTAGCCTGGGTAGCAAAACTGACCACCCCTTTTATCCGAACGTCTTTGGCCGACGAGCCCGCAACGGCCGTCTGATCGCTGTAAAGCGCCAATTGCCGAAGGGGTTTGGCGAATACGACCGCAAAATACAACCGCTGATCAGGTGCCCATCCCTTCGAAAAACGATACCCCGCCAACGTCGAATCATTGAGCTGTTCCAGATAGGTTTCCGTTGGTCGATCACCCACGCCTTCGCCGAGATCGAGCGTGATGTGCGCGTCGCTGGACTTGGGGAATGTGTACCGATGCAGCCCTACCCGCTCGGTAGCGGTCAGGGCCACGTCGATGTCGTAGCGCTGCAACTTAACGGCGTAGTAGCCGGGTCGGGCGGTTTCTTCGGTATGCGAAAAGCGAGATGCGTAGCCACTATGACTATCCTTTGTTGTGCCACGACCTAACTTAACGGGGCCGGTTGTTGGCATCAGCAGCACATCGCCCAGGTCACCAATGCCGGTTCCGTTCAGGTGGGTATGCGCAAAGCCGACGATCAGCGAGTCTGAATAATGGTAGCCCGAACACCAGTCCCATCCCTGCGACATCTGCGTTGGGCCCAGTTGAACCGCCCCAAACGGTACGTTTGCCCCCATGAACACGTGCCCATGAAAACCCGTGCCAATAAACGGATCGACGTAGCGGGTGAACCCCAGCGGTTTTTTCGTTTTAGGCGATTGACTTACAGCAACTAGCGGCTGCGTTGCCAGACAGACAGCAACAATATAAATGAGTGTTTTCATAGACGATGTCAAGGCGGTTGAAAAATTACGGTTGTCCACAGACGTATTTTTGTCATGCTGACGAAGGAAGCATCTTCGCGGAGAATACTATTAGCCAATTACCGAAGATGCTTCCTTCGTCAGCATGACAAAAATGAACCGAATTCCCCATGGTCCGTGTCTGCACGGACCACTCACCCGGTAGGTCTATTAAGTCAGCCCACTAGCGGGCCGTGCGGACACGGCCCGAGGAAAAGGCATTCTCACTTCGTCGTGTTCAGATAGATACTGCTCGGCAGCTCAAACTCTTTGGTGAGCCGGATCACATCGGATGATGGCCCAACCATGACAGCAAATGTACCCGCTTCGGCGACCCATTGCCAGGATGCGTTGAGCAATTTAAGGTCATCGGCGCTTAGCTCGAAGTCGATGGTTTTCTGCTCCCCTGCTTTGAGCGGAATCCGCCGAAACTTCTTTAGTTGTTTGATTGGCCCAACCACGGAGCTGACCTTGTCATCAACATACAGTTGAACGACCTCATCCCCATCCCGCGTACCGGTGTTTTTAACCGAAAAAGATACGTTTGCCCTGGTAGCCTTTCCTGTGCCAAGCACCCGTATTGTCAGATTGCTGTAGTCGAACGACGTGTAGCTCAATCCATAACCAAACGCGAAAAGAGGCTTGGCATCGACCTCTACATAATCGTGGCTGGCGGGTTTCTTGGCATTGTAATAAACGGGCAACTGACCAACCGATTTAGGAATCGAGATCGGCAATCGACCCGCCGGGTTGTAGTCACCGGCCAGCACATCGGCCAGCGCATTGCCTCCCTCCTGACCCGGATACCAGGTCGTTAACAGAGCGGGGACGTGCGCGGCTGCCCAGTTCATGTTTAGCGGCCGACCCTGAACGTGTACTAATACAACGGGTTTACCGGTTTTTACAACAGCCTCCAGAAGCTGCTGCTGACGGCCCATCAAATCCAGCGACGACCGGTCGAACCCCTCGCCACTTTCCATGTCACTGATCGATGCTTCTGTCGCGTTGACCGACGCGGCACCGGTTGTCTGGTATTCCGTTTTGAAATCGCGCGCACTGGACCCTCCCAGCACCAGTACCACGACATCGGCAGCACGAGCGGTCTCTACGGCTTCGGCAATACCGGCCGACGACGTATCCCGAATGCTGCACCCTTTGGCGTAAGTTACGCGGGTGCCAGCGCCAAACTTCGTCCGGATTCCCTGAAGCATCGTTATGACTGACCCGGCTGGCTGGGGAGCGGTGTAATCACCCAACTGGTTGTACACATTGTCGGCATTGGGGCCGATGACGGCTATGTGTTTCGTGGTTTTGGCTAACGGCAGCAGGTTGTTTTCGTTCTTTAGTAACACGATTGCTTCCTGCGCGACCTGGCGAGCCAGCTTCACGTGGGAATCGGTTTTCACCCCCGCCGATGCCTTTTGTGGATCGACATAGGGATTATCGAAAAGACCCATCGCAAACTTCTGTCGCAGTACGCGGCTCACCGCCGTATCCAGCACCGCCGTACTTACCTTTTTCTGGCGAATGGCGTCCAGCAGGGCCTTACCAAAACCATACCCGCTCAAATCATCGTCCAGCCCGGCGTTGATGGCCAATGCAGCACCATCGGCGGGCGTAGCCGCTACCCGGTGCGTACCATAAAGTCCCGAAATACTGGTCAGGTCCGATACCGTAAACCCCTTGAAGCCCCATTGATCACGCAGAATCGTTTTCAGCAGATAGGGATTGGCCGAACACGGAACGCCATCGATGGAGTTGTAGGCCGTCATCACCGACAAAGCACCCGCCTTTACGGCAGCCTCGAACGCGGGCAGGTAAGACCGCTGTAGTTCACGCATACCGGGACTGACACTACCACCATTATGGCCCCCTTCAGGTACGCCATAAGCCGCAAAATGCTTGAGCGTCGATATGATATTGACGCCACTCGTCAGGCTTTTCCCCTGGAAACCACGCACCATAGCACTGCCCAGCTGACTGGTCAGAACAGGGTCTTCGCCGTAGGTTTCCTCTACCCGCGACCAGCGAGGTTCACGAGCCAGATCGAGTACGGGGCCGTAGCCAATGTGCGCTCCCTGCAGCCGGGCTTCCTGCGCGATAACGGTAGCCATCTGTTCGATCAAAGCCGGATTCCAGGTACTGCCCTGCCCGAGTGCCGTTGGAAATACCGTGGTGCCGATGGCCATGTGGCCGTGCGGACATTCTTCGGCCAGCAGCAACGGAATGCCCAACCGACTATGCTCCATGGCGTACTTCTGGAGGGCGTTCGTGGCCTGGGCGGCCTGGTCTGGGTTAAGGCCGTTGGTCAGGGTTTTCTGAGTCCAGGGATCAGCCCGCAGGGTAGCCCATAAAGCGCCTATCTTCTGTTCCTGAATGGCCTGTTCGAACTTCTTGCTGACCTGAATCGTAGTGCCCTGTTTATCGTACATCTCCCAACCCAACAGTGTCGACAGTTGGCCCACTTTTTCCTCAACGGTCATCCGTTTCAGGAGATCCTGCACTCGTTTGTCGATGGCTGCTGCCGGATTTTTGTATAGCGGCACGGGTTCTTTGGGCACGCTGGCCGAGAGCGCCATCAGGGCCAGAAAGGTTGCAGCAACGCGTAGCGGGTAACGGAGGGTATTCATTCGATCTCTGCTAAAAAACGAGGGCTTCGACAGCGCCGGACGGCTGGCCGCTGCCATTAAAAACTTTCCATGGTCCGTGAGGACACGGACCATGGGGGCTTTTTTTATCGTGCTGACCAAAGCAGCCGACTTCATAAAACATCATCAATGCGTGAACCAGCTATCGGGAATATCCATTGGCTCGGAGCCGTTGAGGCTGTATTTCAGTTTGAGGGTAAAGCCGCCCCCACCTTCGATAAAATCAGCTTCGAAAGGGTGAGCCCCTTTCTGCAAAGCAACCTGCCCGCTTTTTTCAATTGGAGCGTGGTTGCCGTCATTATCCACCACCATCCGATCCGCGATCCGGAGAATACCACCATCGTCGCAGGTGTAGAAGAAGCTGTACACGCCCGTTTTCGGTACGGTCAGGTACCCCCGAAACTGAATGCCAAAGCTAGGCGCGTTTATCGATAACGGTACAATCACATTATTGATCGTGTAGGTACTGTCGACGGCCTGTAGCTTCATCAATTTCGTTTCTTTGAAAAATTTTTTGATGTAGCTGCACTGTAAACCAGCCTTCGAACCGGTAGCACTAACCGGCACGGCATACGCCTGTTTCTGGTAACGCAGCGAATACACATCGCCCCGAACACCCGATGGCGTAAAGGCCGCCACCTTGATCGTTTGCGGTTTTGTGATAACCAATCCAGTAGGCAATTCCGGAGAACCCGAACCCGGCTGCGATCCGTCGACGGTGTAACGAAGAGTGTAGCTATCAAGTGGTTTTTTGATGTGCAATTCGGCTTTATCGACAAATACGTTCTCTTCGGCAAAGCCGGTCAGATCGGGCAGGCGGTAATGAATGCCCATTTTCTCCAGGCGCAGGAAATGCTGGAGGAGCCGTTCCTGGTAGGCTATAAAATCCTTTTTTGCCGTCCAGACCACTTCCGACAGCGCCGTCATGCGGGGCATCGCCATGTAATCGACGCGGTTTTCGGTTGAGATGTATTCCGTCCAGATGTTGGCCTGCGCACCCAGAAACTGCTTCGTCTGGCTGGCGGTTACGCCTTCGGGAACAACCGCCATGTTATACACATTTTCTACCGACCGAATGCCCGGAGGGCTATCGAAATACAGATTGCTAACCGGCGTCATCACCACATCGTTGCCGTTTTTCGCAGCTTTTTGGGGTGCATCTTTTACCCAGCTACGCCAGTACATGACGGCGGTGGAAGGCTTCAATCCACCTTCGAGCGCATCATCCCAAACCATCAGTTTCCGGCCTTTCGATTGCACAAATTTCTCGATCCGGTGTACGAAATAACTCTGTAGCTCCTCCACGTTTTTGATGCCTTCCCGTTTCATCAACCCGGTGCAAGCGGCCGATTCTGTCCAGGTCGACTTCTCAACTTCGTCGGCCCCGATGTGTATATACGGACTGGGAAACAGGGCGATAACTTCGCTCAGCACCGTTTCCATGAAGGTATAGGTGGATTCGTTGCAAGGACAGATGGGTACAGAAAACGTTTTGCCCATCCCCGGCTGACCCGTACAGCTCAGGAACGGATATGCTTTGATGGCCGAGCTCAAATGGCCGGGCATGTCTATTTCGGGAATGATTTCGATGTGCCGGGCGGCTGCGTAGGCAATCAGGGCGCGCATCTGCGCCTGGGTGTAAAATCCACCGTACTGCGTCTGCCCGTTTTTCTGCTGGATAAACTTCTTCGGCAGCTCGAAGTCGGGATTGGTAGCGGCCCGTTTCAACACGACCGAATCCTGGTTATTGAACGTTCTCCAGGCACCTTCGCTGGTTAATTTGGGGTACGCTTTTATTTCCAGCCGCCACCCCTGATCGTCGGTCAGGTGCAGGTGAAAGGTATTGAATTTGTATAGCGCCAGCCGGTCTATAAACGTCCGCAGGTAGGCCATCGAATAAAAATGCCGCGACACATCGAGGTGCATGCCCCGCCAGGCATAGGCAGGCTGATCCTGAATTTGCACGGCGGGAAGACTCATGGACGTCACAGGGTTTCCCGCTTTTTCAATGGTTATAGGGAGCAACTGGCGAATCGTCTGCACAGCCCGAAACATTCCGACGGGCTTACTGGCTTTCAGCGTCACTTGCTGTGGGGTGATAGTCAGTTCGTATCCTTCAGGATTCGCAATAGCGGGATCGTGCTGAAGGACAATTTTTGACCCGCTCCCCTTCGCTGACAGCGTTTTGCCAAGCCCCTGCTGTAATAGGGCATTCAGTTGGCTGGCTTCACCCGCAAACCGGCCGTCCTGAACCACCAGTGCCGTTTGCGCCGTTACGGTAAACTGCCCCGACGCGGCTTTTAATGACGTTGGATAGGGAATAAGGGGATACCGCCGGGCCAGGTCCTGCGCCTGTCCGGAAGAAGCCATCAAGAGGGCGGTCAAAAAGAGGACGTATACTCGAATCATGTTTACGTAAATGGGCGTTTAAGTTTCTCGTACGATAGGTTTAGTCATGTCCACTCGTTGGCCCATTAACACGGTACTGCTCCGGTGTTAATTGCCAGTTGTTATCGAAGAAGCCAGCCATCCGAACGCCTTTGCTGCCCGTCTGAACCATGTCCAGTCCGAAAATCATGAAGTCGGGGAAACCGCTGGCTCCGGCAAAATACTGGTTGGCTAAAGCCGCCCGCATCCCTTTGACACCCGTTCCGCCAATGACAGCAACCGATGTTGTGGCCGACCCGTTGATGGGCCAGACGAAATAAGCCGCCAGATCATCGCCCTGCCATTGCTGATCGCCCGCCCGCACGCGGTTCCGCTCCAGCTGGATCGGACAGTCGGCCAGGAGTTGTTTCCAGGCCGCATTGTTGGTGGCGTTTCCGAACAGCACAACACCCCGATTGGCATAGGCCGTCAGCGCAAAATCGGTATCGGCAATGATGTCGACAGCGCCATTGCCGCGGTAATACCAGGTTTCGGCATCGTAGCGGGCTTTCTGCAGGTTCAGGTCATTTTCTTCTTTCGTGCCCTTGGTGCCGTATACAAAGACCATTCGGTGATTGAACGCATCTTTGAACGTGCCATTGCGATGTGGTCCTTTCTGGGCGACACCGGGCCGTTGAGCGGGCTGCCACTGCCCATTCTCCCGGCGCAGGAACAGCGTATCCTGTGCACGCACCGTAGTGTAGGTGATGGCCGGTGTACCATCCAGCGTGACTGTCAGGGGCGTTTTTGCCGCGAATTCATTCAGCGCCAATTTCAGCAGAGCCACATTGGTCGTAATACCGGCAATAGCCTTTCCTTTGCGGTTGAGCTGTATGCGGCTATAGAGCAGTGGCTGCGTTTGCTGTTCGATAGAGGCCCAGCGATAGGTTGACGAAATGCCCGGATTAGCCGTCATGAAATCGATCTCGTTGACGGTCGAGTCGACTCCAATCTTGTGCCATTTAAAAAAGTCGAACAACGGTTTCCAGTCCACACTTTCATCGCCAAACCAGTGGCTGCCACCGGGGTATTCATAATAGCTTATATCGGGCTGCGATTCACCCAACAGTTTTCGCATCTGGCGGGCGTAGGTCACGGGGACTGTCCGGTCGGCGTCGCCGTGCAGTACGTAAATACCGAGTGGTTTGTAGTTGCTCGTTAGTTTCAGGACGTCGCTCTGATTCCCGGCCCGTAACAGCATCTGTTCGAGCGGGTCGTTGCTGGTATCCGGAATCACCCCATCGGCAGAACCGTACTCTTTCAGCGTCGGATAACCCGCGCAGGGGGCAATAGCTGCCCATTTGTCGGGATACGTTGCCCCCAGAAACCAGGTGCCGTGCCCACCCATCGAGTGGCCGGTCAGGTATACATGCTGCGGATCGGGTTTGAAGGTATTTTTGGCGATGGCCAATACTTCCAGCGCGTCGATACGCCCCCAGTCTTCCCAGTTGAAACCGCGTGGCCGACGGTTGGTAGCGGCTACCAGATTCCCCCAGTCTTTGGCTTTGTACGCCCGCGCCTGACCGCTGGCTTCTACGCCTGCCCCGTGTACCGACAAGAACAAGGCCGAGGGAGCCGTACTTGCCGACGACTGGGGAGTTACGGCATAATACTGCAAACTACCATCGATCTGACTAATGAATGTCTGGCTATAAGAGGCTTCTGCCGGAACGGCCTCTATTGAAACGGTACCCGCGTCGAGTGCCTTTCCTTTCTGCGTGAGCATCAGTTCGCAGGGGTGTGGTCCTTTCGCCGTAACCCCGCTTCCATCAAACATAAACGCCACTTTTCGGCTCGATAACGCCGGAACGATAGGTATTGCGGTGGTCAGGGTTTTACCCGATAGTTTGCTGGTCAGTTGCAGCCCCAGCAACGGAGTTGTCGAGGTGTTCACGACAACGACAGCGCCTTGCAGCGATGCCCTGGATTCGCCCAACCGGATGCTGGGCAACGTTGGGTCGTCGGTCGATAACAGCGCGGGCCTGTCGGGGAAAGACAGGTTAGCCGTGATCATGACGCCCCGTACGTAAAACTCATTTACGCCTTTTTTGAGCTTGATGGGAATGTGCAGATACCCCATGCTATAGGCATCGCCCATGTGTAACTCGCCATTCACGTACACGTTGCTGTTCCCTTTTATCGTCAGCAATGCTACCTGCTCGCGCGTGGATGGGTAGGTGAGGTACGTATATCCCCCGCCCCCACCGATGCCGCCCCGCAGGCTACCCGCTACCACGCCAGGGCCTGCGGGTGCGCCCCCATTACCCCGATATCCACTCCGAAGCCGGAGCCGGTTCAGGCTATCGGCCGTTACAGCCAGCCATTTAATGTCACCGCCTTTCTCGTCGGCTCCGAACACGGCTCCTTCGGTGGGTTGCCGGAGTGTTCCGCTATACAGTTGGTGCGCCAGCGGATCGGTGTAAATAGCCTCCCGTCCGTAGCGGCTACCGGTCAGGGCAACCAGCCCTTTTGTGAACGTATATGTCTTCGGATCGGGTGTCTTCGAGGCTGTCTGCGCCCCGGCGTAACCCATCGGGAGCAGCGCCATGGCCAGGCAAGTAATTGATTTCAGCATAGTTGAGGTATAACGGGAATAACTATCGGGTTATCACACCCAATTCAGCAATGGAAACAGTAGCATCTTTTTCACCTGTCGTTTCGAGGGCGTCAAATTTCAGGTAACGACCCGACTGCACTTGATCGAAGCGGATCGACTGTCCAACGGGATTATTGTTAATGTTGCTGAAGGTGCCCTGGCTGACAGGGGCCGACCAGGTTTTCCCATCCGGACTCACCGATACGGCGTACCGGTAGACGATCCCCTCTTTTTTGCCGTCCTGGCGGGGCAGGTAGGTAAAGCCCCGCAGCGGCAACGTCTCACCCAGATCCAGAACGACCGATACAGGCTCTTCACCCGCTTTGCGTTGTTGCCAGAATGTATCGGCATTCCCATCAATCAGGCGGTCGGCTCCTTTGCCCGATGCCGGGCCACCCGCCGAGACCACCGTCCATTTGGCGGCACTAATGTCGAACTCCGCTGAAACGGGGCTGCTGGCTTTTTTCATGTTGTCAATAAAGGCGCGGGCCTTAACGGTTCCACCCTGCACCAGCGCAAACGGCTTCCCGAACCGGGGACTAGTGGCTGTCGGCTCCGACCCGTCGGTGGTGTAGGTAATGACCGGGTCCGTGGTGCGGGGACAGGCAATCGTTACCAATCCATCTTTACGACGACTGATGACCGGCGTGACAATGAGTTCGGGCGCGTTGTATAGCTCGATCAACCGAATGAGCGGGCTGGCTTTAGCCTCTTCAATGTTCACCCGGATCTTGCTGGTCGTTACGGTCGGGAAGCGCAGAATACGTCGATTGCCGATGGTCGTTCCCTGTGCAATGGGCTGGTAGTTACCTGCCTGCCAGGCCGATACCGAAAACTTCTTCACGCGCTGGCCCAACGCAATGTACTCTTCAATGAGCAATCGGTTGAGCGTAGTCGACTTACCCAGATCGATATCGAGCGTGGCTTGTTTGGCTCCGTCAGCGGCTGCCCAGTACGTATCGCGGCTTTTATCGAGGATGTTCGTCGCTGCGTAGGCAGGGCCTTTGCTAAAGACACTACTGGCCGTGATCGCTTTGCCCCCCGCCAGATTGACTGATGCCTTATCGGTATAGGCTTTCAACTCCATGAGCCGGGCTACGTCGTTTTCGTGAACCAGCCCCCGACGATCGACGGGCAGGTTGAGCAGCCAGTTGCCATTGCGGCCAATCGAACTGTAATAGATATCGACCAGGTGTTCCAGCGATTTTACTTTCGTATCCTCACTGGCGTGGTAATACCAGCCGGGCCGGATCGAGCAATTCACTTCGATAGGTACCCAGTGCGTGCCGTCTTCGTGACCGAGTGTCAGTTCCCAGTAATTTGGATAGGCCGGATACACCTTATCCCGGTTGAGCGTACTCCAGTTGGTTTCTCCCGCATACCCGTCTTCATTACCTACCCAGCGAATGTCAGGACCGGCATCGCTAAAAATAACGGCGTTAGGCTGATACTGACGCACGGTAGCAATGAAGCCCGGCCAGTCATACACCTGCTTTTTACCATTTGGCCCTTCGCCGTTGGCTCCGTCAAACCATACCTCATACACATCGCCATACTGCGTCAGGACCTCCTTAAGGGTATTTTTAAAGATGTCGTTGTAGTCGGGTGTCCCGTAGGCGGGGTGGTTGCGATCCCAGGGCGACAGGTAAATCCCGAATTTCAATCCGTATTCTTTACAGGCCGCCGACAGGTCTTTCAGGACATCGCCTTTGCCATCGCGCCACGTACTGTTTTTAACCGAGTGTTCAGTAAATTTCGATGGCCACAGACAGAACCCATCGTGGTGCTTGGCAGTGATAATGATCCCTTCCATACCCGCATCTTTGGCGACTTTCGCCCACTGCCGGCAGTCGAGCTGGCTGGGATTGAACTGATTCGCGGTTTCGGTGCCGTGCCCCCATTCTTCGTTGGTGAACGTATTCATGTTGAAATGGACGAAGGCATAATACTTCATTTTATGCCATTCCAACTGGCGGGGCGATGGTACAACGCCGAAGGGGGCTGGCGTTTGGGCAGGTGCCAGCCACGACAGGCCGACGAAGAAGAGAGCAAAGCAGAAAAAACGCATAGAGGCTAGTAAAGAGGCATTCGGAACAGTGCCGCAAGGGGTGGCAAAAAAGACTTACTTTTACAGGAACAGGTAAGAAGCAAAGATACCGCTATTTTAAATTTTATATAAAATCTTCTGCAGTTTTAAAAAAATATTATTAACTATATCGTTAAAGAGCCATCGTGGTCTATATCATTTGGTGGTGTTCACCAATCCGTTTCGCCCGTAAATTTCCTTCAAAGTAGAACTAAAAAAGAAGATAAATTTTACAATAACTCCATTTTCTGTACCGCAACATCATCGTCCAATGCCTTCTTACACAATCGGTTTACTCCTTCTCGTTTCCCTCTGGATCGTCTCTTTTTCCGTTCCTGACCAACCAACGATCAGAGGTAATGCTTTGGCCGCAGGCAAAGATGCAGTGCTACTTGATTCAACCGCCACGGGCAAACAACTAGCTATGCGTCACTGCGGGAGTTGCCATTTGTTTCCTACCCCTGAATTACTGGACAAAAAGACCTGGGTTACGGGCGTCCTGCCGAATATGGCCAGGCGACTCGGGCTCAAACTACCCGAACAGGATACCTTGAAACGGCTCTCGCCCGAAGAAGAAAGGGCGATTCAGGAACTAACTATATATCCGGAAACGGCAGCATTATCCATGCGTGACTGGGCAAAAATTGTTCATTATTATGAACAGGCAGCACCCGCCGAGCCATTACCGCAAAAACCTCATCCATCCGTCACCAACAAACTTCCCTTATTTACGCCGAAGGAACTTGTCCTCGGCGATAAACCCGTCCCGCAAACGACGCTGCTGAAGTATGACAATAACACCGCTCAGCTTTACGTAGGCGATGCCCAAAATGCGGTATACGTGCTCAATTCGCAGCTTCAACTGGCCGATACCTGGTGGATTGATACGCCACCAACGGATATAGATTTCCCCCAAAATGCCGCTCCGAGGCTTCTGACTATCGGCGTTTTCAGTCCATCCGATCAGCACCTGGGCCGACTGATGACGCTGGAACGAGCGGCAAAGCCCGGTTCCAGCCCGATTAACATCCGGGACTTGCCCCGCCCCGTGCAGTTTGCCTCCGGCGACCTCAATGCCGATGGAAAAGACGATGTCGTTATTTGCGGATTCGGCAATAACGCCGGAAAACTGTTCTGGTATGATGGATTCGAACCGACGCAAGAACACGTATTGAAGGCATTTCCAGGTGCCCGCAACGTGGTGATTGCGGACTTCAATCGGGACAAAAGGCCGGATATCATGGTTTTGATGGCGCAGGCGCGGGAAGAAGTTTCTATTTTTTACAACCAGGGCAACGGGCGGTTCAGGGAGAAAACCGTTCTGCGTTTCTCCCCCGTATTTGGGTCCAGTTATGTTGAACTCGTCGATTTCAACAAAGATGGGTTTCAGGATATTCTGCTGGCCAATGGCGACAACTGGGACTATTCAGCCATCAACAAGAACTACCACGGCATACACCTCTATCTAAACGACAAAAAAGATAACTTTAGCGAAGCCTGGTTTTACCCCATGTACGGGGCCAGCAAAGCCATTGCCCGCGACTTCGACAAGGATGGCGATCTGGACATTGCGGCTACATCGTTCTATACGACGCTGGCCCAGCCGGAACAGGGATTTATTTACCTGGTCAACCAAGGCGGGTTGACATTCCAACCGTTCAGCACGCCGGAGGCCGCCAACGGAAAATGGCTAACCATGGAAGCCGCCGACATCGACCGGGATGGTGACCTGGATATTGTGCTGGGTTCTTACTTCCATACGGTTGCCGAAATGACGCAACTGCTTTTCAAAGGCATTACTTCCTTTCCGCAACTGCTGGTGCTGGAGAACAAGAAAAAATGAACGCAATTCACCACACCCCCGTACCCTCTCCTAAAACAGGAGAGGGTACGGGGGTGTGGTAAAACACCAACAACAAAAATGGGCAAGCCAATCGGTTTGCCCATTCCAATTAAATACACTTATTGTCTTACTGGTACCAGGATTCTTATTTCACATCCCAGAAAATCTTGGTTGTCAGGTTGTCGGTTGCTTTTACCGACGCGTAGTTGGCCGCATTATACGATATCTCGTTCCCCGGAATCGTCCACCGAACGGGTGGTAAAGTCTGGTTGTTCGCGTTATCGACCAGGAAGTTCAACACCGGGTAATCCAGCCGGCGAATGTCGGCCCAGTTTTCGTACGGCTGAACCAGGTTATAGTGCAGCCATTTCTGCGTCGCAATCAGCTTTAGTTTGTCGGTGGCGCTGGTTGCGCTGCTCCAGTTGACACCCGTACCGGCAATGTAAGCCGAAATCGACGCTGCCGTTGCCGCCGTTGGCATGGTAGATCCCGTAATACCCGTGGCGTTGGTCAGGGCCAGGATTCCGTTGTAGAACTGTACTGACTGCGTGATGGCGGTCTCGTAAGCCGTTTTCGCCGATGCATCGTTCGCCGTTCTCAAGTAATACTCTGCTTTGATCAAATTCATTTGCGGGGCATTGATCAGAATACCGGGGAAGAACTGATTATGGCTTAACGTGTACCGGTTGTATATGGCAACTTGACCAGCACTATACAGAGCCGTTTGCACGGCTTCTGTAGCCGTAGGATCAATACCTGTGTAGACTCCGGCTGCTTTGGCCCCTGGCTCAAACAGTATTGGCAAACGGGGATCTTTATTGGCATTCATGTTGTCGATGATCGCCTTTCCCGCCGTATTACCGAACCAATCGCCATCTGACGCTATCCCATCTTTAAATCCTTTCGAATTGATGTCCGTGTTGATATCGTACACGTTGATCTGGATGTTCTGCGCGTTCGTTTCCACGATTGGATACGTCGTCGCGTTACCCAGAATCTCAGCCATTTCGGTGTTCGATCGGGTTTTGAAGCTTGCCACGTCCGATACCCGGTTCAGCAGCCGCAGGCGAAGCGAGTTCGTATACCGCTTCCAGGCCGTTATGTCGCCTTTGTTCACGAAATCCTGCGTCTGAAACGATTTCTGGTAACCGGCATTCAACGTAATTCCGTTCAACTCCGTTGCAATCCGTTTCAGGTCGTCGAGCAGGAAGGTGTAAATCCCCTCGGCAGTATCGAACTTCGCACTGGATCCCACATAATCACCCCCGTTTGTACTGAGCAAACCGGCCGTACTGAAGGGAATGGAACCGTGCAGATCGACCATTTTCGCAGTGTAATCATACACATAAACCGCGGCTGCCAGCATGAAAATTTTCCGGTCAGCCTGTTGTTCGGCCGTCTTCGACGCATATACCTTTTGCAGTTCGCGGTACTGCGCCAGCGTGTTGTAATAGTTATACCAAACGTCTTCTATCCCCGACGAACCCGGAACATATTGCCCGGATGCATTGACCCAGCCCGTTGCCTGCGTGTAGCGGTTGATGGATGTACGCAGGGAAACGAAGTAGTACCGGTAGCCGGGAAGTACGTAATCTTTATTGGAATAGAGCACGCCGGTAAACTGCTTCTCTACGGTTGTTTCTGCAATTTTGGCCGGATTGGGGTAGGCGTCGGTAAATTCAGACTCTTTACAGGACACGTTTGCCAGCAAAAGCCCTCCTAAAAACAGAATAGATATTTTTTTCATCTTCATGATTGACATAAGGTTAGAAGCTGGCGCGTAACATGACGCCCATGGTGCGGAACGATGGGTTGTTACCAGCATTGTTGATGTTATCCGACCATTTCGTACCTACGTTGGTTTGTTCAGCATCCAGATCTTTGATGGTTCTGTAGATGAAGAACAGGTTGCGACCAAATACCGACAGGGTCAGGTTTTGGGTACCAATTTTACGAGTGATGTTGGCCGGAATCCGATAGCCGAACGAGATCTCTCTCATTTTGACGTAGGTATTTTCCTTCACGTACAGCTCATAACGAGCATTGCCGTATTGCGGGCCACCCCAGTTGTAGGTGCTGTTGTAGTAAACAGCCTGCGAGATAACATTGGTATTGGCTTCGCCCGTTGGCAGTACGCCGTTCATCAGCATACCATCGTGGTATACCGTTTGACCAGCCGGACCCGCCGATGCCGATGTCTGAACGCCTTTGCCGTTGGCATCTATGTAGTAACTAAGGCCACCATGCTCGGCATCCATAGCCGTAAGACTTTCTTCGGTCAGGCCACGCGACGTCATCCAGTTGATACCCGTTGGCATAATTGAACCACCGTACCGGAAGTCAACCACTACGTCCAGATTAAAGCCTTTGTAAGCAAAGCTATTCAGCAAACCACCGGTTAACTTCGGCATGGAGTTACCCGCTTTTATCCAGTTAGCAGCATCCAGTTGATAGAGACCATTCGGGCCAACCACATTGCGTCCGCTGGCATCTTTCAGGATACCGTGTACGTAGATATCACCCATTGGCTGACCGACTACCGAGCGCAGCTGAGCCGCGTTGCCGTCGTAATCAGCGTGCAGTAACTCGGTCGAGTTGTTGGCTAACTTTTCAACTTTGTTGCTGTTTTTCGCCATGTTCAACGTCAGATCCCAGTTCAGGCCGTTGACATCGCTGCTTCTCAGGGGCGACACGTTCAGGGCCAGTTCCAGCCCCTGGTTTCTCAAAGTACCGATGTTAGCCAGAATGGTTTTAGCACCTGAGGTAGCGGCAATCGTCAGGGGTAGAATCTGATCGACGATTTGTGCATTGTAGTACGACAGGTCGATACCCAGTCTTCTTTTGAACAGTCGGGCTTCAAAACCAAATTCAAACTCGTGTTTCTGTTCTGGCCGTATTTTGTCGTTGCCGTAGTCGCTGCTGATATTGGTGTACAGTACCGAGCTACCACCGCTCTGCTGTACACTCAGGCTTCCCTGGTTGTAGGCATTGTTGGCGCTATAGATGCCTGGGTAGTTACCCACGATACCCCAAGAACCTCTTAGTTTAGCATAATCGACAACCGTTGGTAACCGGAAAATGTCGCTCAGCACAAGGCTTGTATTGACCGATGGGTACACAAAGGCGTTGTTTCCTTTGGCGAGCGTCGATGTACGGTCTCTGCGGATGGTACCTTCAATAAAGAATAAATTCTTATAATCGAAGTTCAGCGTACCCAGGAAAGCATCCCGAACGTAACGGTCGCGGTAGTTGTATGCCGTATTGTAAGATGGCGTATTGACCGAGGCTGAAATGTCAAAGAAATTCTCCGTACTCAACCCACCATTTGTTTCCCGTTGCATTAACGTGTTCAGCATCTTGTTAGCCGTGTAGCCACCTCTAGCCGAAACGATAATGTCATCGTTTATCTTTTTCGTATAGTTCAGCAAAATGTCCGTATATACGTTGGTGTACAGATTATTGCGCATTGCAAAAGAGCCGCTATAGCCAAATGCCAATGGAATCGAGCTGCGTTGCTTGTCTTCCATACGTTCCGAGGTAAAGTCCGTACCAACCCGGCCGCGCAGTGACAGTTCGTCGGTGATCTGCCAGTTCTGGGTGATGCTGGCAATGATCCGGTTGCTATACTCATCGTAGGTATTGGCGCGGGTGCTCCAAACGTAATCGCCGATGTCCGTTTTGAACCCATTCCGGATGATGTTTTCGTTCGGCGTCAGGCTCTGGTTGGTTCCGGTTACAAACTTGTAGCCCTGGCTCGTCTGATACTTGTTGAAATACCAGTCGGCCGACTCAAAGCGGTTCATCATCCCCGAAAAGTTGTTGATCATGCGATCGACTTTAAACGGACGATTGTGGGTGTACTGATTGACGTAGTTGATCATCAGATCTGTTTTCAGCTTTTTGTTTTCGTTAAAGCTGGCGTTCAGGTTCATGATGTTCTTTTCGTTCTTGGCACCGTAGCTGATCATGCCATTGTCCTGGCGAGTATACGAAAAACGCAGGGTCGAGTTTTCCGACGATTTGGACACGGCCAGGTTGATGTTGGCACTGTGCGCATTCTGGAACAGGTCGGCATAACTGTTACCCGATGGCGAATAGGGCCGAACAACGCCATCAAAAGCCATGACGGGTTGCCCGTCGAATTTGGGGCCGAAGTTGACCGTAGCACCTAGCAGTCCGCGGGTATCGCCTTTGCCATCGCCATCGGTATCGTAATAAATGAATCCGTTGGCATCCTGGCCACCGTTGTTGTAGTTCAGCATATAGCCCGGACCTCTCACGTTCTGGTAACGGGGCAGGTACGCGATTTTATCAACACTATAGCTGGCGCTGAAATCCACGCCAATGCCTTTTTTGCCTTTACCAGTTTTGGTGGTTACCAATACCACACCGTTAACGGCTTCAGAACCGTAGAGCGCAGCCGCCGATGCTCCTTTCAGAATCGAAATATTCTCGATGTCGGCCGGGTTCAGATCAAGCAGACCGTTACCCCGTATACGTTGATCGCCCCAGTAGTCGTTGTTGCGGACTTCGCCGTTCCGAATGGGGATACCATCCATCACGATCAGTGGTTGCGTGTTGCCCGTGATAGAGGCTAGACCACGCACGCTGATGCTCACTGCGCTGGTGGCCCCACCCGGCGTAGCATTGATGGTTACGCCCGGCGCTTTACCATACAGGGCGGTCGCGAAGTTTGGCGAGGCCGTCTTGACAAGTGCTTCATTATTAACAACTGCGGTAGCGTAACCAAGGGCCCGCTCTTCTTTTTTGATACCAAGTGCCGTTACAACGACTTCATTGATGGTTGACGCATCCTCTTCCAGCGTTACATCAACGGTCGCTCGGTTGTCGATCGCTACTTCTTTCGATTTGTAGCCAATGAAGGAGAACACGAGCGTTCTGTTCTTGGCAGCCGTAATCGTATATTTACCACTCGCATCCGTTATGGTACCCGAGATACTTCCTTTCACTACAATAGAAACACCGGGTAAAGGCTGGCCATCATTGCCACCCGTAACTCGACCCGAAATTGACTGAGCCAATGCGGGTGTGCTCACTACCAATAATAAGATAATAAGCCTGAGTAAATCTTTTGCCATAGAAAAATTTGTTAAAATAGACTATTAGGGAACTTTAATACAATATTAATAAAATCTTTGAACTAAACCGCATAAAATAAAAATTTTTAATAATTGAGATAGTTTGGCATAATCCCCTTCGGCTTAATGAGTATTTCTACTAGTATCCCAGAAGCCCCATCATTAGGGCATAGGCGCTATATGACCCGCCAGCTCAGCAACCTGGTTAAGTAGTTGAATACTTCTTCGGTTTCAGGCCGATATACTGTTCAAAGACTCTCGAAAAATGACTGAGGTTGGTAAATCCCAACTGATAACCAACTTCAGAGACCGTCAACCCTTTTTCTTTCAATAACCGGGCGGCTTCCTGCATCCGTGCGCCCTGGTAATAGTCGAAGACGCCCTTGCCGAAAGTTTGCCGAAATAGTTTCCGCAGCTTGGGTTCACTCATGCCAGCCTCCCTGGCTAGTGCGGCAATGTGTGGCGGTTCGTCCAAGTGCGCCTGCAACCGTGCTTTGAGGGCATAAATCGCTTTGATATCATCCATGTGCATGCCACTGGTTGGTACGGCCTCCCGCTGTACCAGCAAGGCGAAAATGAAGCACAGCAACTCTTCACACTTCAGTTTGTAATAATGACTCTCGACGCTTTCGGGAATGGGTTGATCCAGCATTTCGTTGGCGGTTCTGATCATTTCGGGTGAAATACCGCTCTCAAACACGAAGTTGCCTTTGGCTTCCAGTATACTTTCCACCACCGGGTGCTGTATGTTCCCGAAAAGTTGACGCAGATACGGTCTTGACACCGCAATCGTTACACTTCCAAAAAATGTGTTTGACGGCATTTCCAGCACGGAAGAAACGGCATGCATGCAGATAAACACATAAGCCCGTTCGGGCGATAGCTGTTTTTCGGGTTGTGTCGGCGAAGCAAAAATGCCACTCAGCAGAAAAATAACGTCGTCCTGCCCGTCAGCCATCACATTCGTCCGTTCAATGAATACCTCCTCGCTGAGGTGATAATTCCGGATCATCATGCGCAGGTCCTTTCCCCACGAAAATCCGGTAATATAGCCCGCCCCCTTGCTCTCAGGGATATCGATAAACCGTCCCCGAACGGTAGCGCCTATTACGCGGCCAAACTCGGCCATGATGCCCGATCCCGTATCTGTAATCGATAGTTTCATTCACGACTATTTTAATAGCATTTATGACTATTTCATCCCTAAAAGTAGCCATAATTTTGCGACATGCCGAACGAAAGGCATTAATCAACAACAAGAAAATGCTAGTAGCGAACAAAAAGATAGCCATTATAGGCGGTGGCCCCGGAGGCTTGACACTCGCCAGACTTTTACAGCGCAAAGGTGTAACGGTAAACGTGTATGAACGAGATGTCAACCGAGACGTGAGGGTGCAGGGAGGAACGCTTGACCTGCATTTTGAATCAGGATTAAAAGCACTTGAGGAAGCAGGTTTGCTGGATGCCTTCAAAGCAACCTACAGACCTGATAACGACAAACTTCGTATCCTTAATGAACATGCAGAAATTTTCCACGACGAACATGACGAAGAATCTACCGGCGATTTTGGAGATGAATGGTTTCGCCCCGAAATCGACCGGGGGCCCCTACGGAATCTTTTACTGGATTCGTTGCAGCCCGGCACCGTTGTCTGGGACAGTCATATTACCTCGCTTGAACGCACGGACAATACGTATCAGCTCATTTTCAAGAACGGCCATACGGCTACAGCCGATATTGTGATTGGCGCAGATGGTGCCAATTCTAAAATTCGTCCATTCGTTACGGCAATCAAACCTTTTTATTCGGGCGTTACCATTCTGGAACGAAATATCGATGACGCGAAGAAGAATGCCCCAACGATTTACGACTTGGTAAAAGGGGGAAAAATCATGGCCTTTGGCGATTCAAAAACAATAACCATGAGTGCCAAAGGCGATGGCAGTCTGGACTTTTACATAGGTTTCAAAACGGATGCCAACTGGGTTACAGAAAGCGGTATCGATTTTAAAAATGAGCAACAGGTTCTGGCATGGTTTAAAAAAGAATATGCTACCTGGGATAGCATCTGGCTCGAATTAGTGGAACACGGCAAAAACCCTTTCACACCAAGACCACTGTACTGTATGCCCCTGGATCAGTCCTGGGAAGCACAACCAAACATAACCCTGCTTGGCGATGCCGCCCACGTAATGCCACCCTACGCCGGCGAGGGCGTCAATATGGCCATGCTCGACGCGCTGGAGTTAAGCGACAGCCTGACGAGCGAAACGTTCGCTGATGTTAAATCCGCAATTGCACATTATGAAAAACAGATGTTTACCAGATTCGCCGAAGTAGGCAAGGAAACGCTGGATAACACCGACTGGATGCACTCCCCTGTCGCATTGAGCAACATAGTCAACATGTTCAGCAAATGAATCACCGATACAAGTTTCGGAATGAAAAGTCAGGATCACGCATCTCAATTTCATTCCGGCTTGTCTCCAATTGGGCGGCTGTGGCATAAACAAGCATTTGTTGTTCATAGTCGCCGATAGCCGCTTCGATGGTTGCAAATTTTCCGTTAGTCAGGTTGTTAGACAAGATCAAAGCGTCTTTTAAGCCGGTATTCACTCCCTGTCCGGCAAAGGGCGGCATGATGTGGGCGGCATCGCCAACCAGCGTTATCGGCAACGGGCGATTCGTTTTCCAGGGTTTATCCAACGGTATTTTTCTCGTTGGCCAGATAACAAACGAAGCGGTTGCGCGGAACAATTGATGGTAGCGTTCATCCCAATCCGCGAACCGATCCAGGAGGAACGTAATCAGGCTGTCTGTACTCGGACCGGCAGCGCCGTTTTCGGGACGCCAGGTTAACGGCGTTTTAAACATTACGCTGTAGCTCAACAGGCCACCATTTCGGGGGTTCGCAACGACTACATTGCCTTTGCTGGCAGTCATTAGTATACTATCGTTGCACAGTTGGTAAAACCCGGCGCAGGTCTTTTCCGGTTGGGGTACTTCGCCCTGTAAAATCAGCGTTCCGGTATAATCGATTTCGGCCTCCGTAACGTGTTTTCTCGCGGTAGACATCCCTCCATTCGCGCCGATGACAAGGTCGGCCGTTGCTGTCACATCCCTGTCGAAATGCAGCCGCCATGTCCCGTTGTGTGCTTCGAGGCCGGTAAATTTTCTGTCCCAGACAACGGTATCGCTGGCTAAACTGTCGAGCAACAATTGTCGTAAATCGGTCCTGTTGATCTCGGGGGCATCATACTGGTCTTCGGGGGTAGGCTTTTTAGCAAACAATACATGGCCGTATTCGTCGGCCACGGTTCTTCCCATGGGAATTGCCAGCGCATAGTACCGTTCCAGCAAGCCCGCTTCCTGGAGGGCGTCCTGGCCGGACCCTTTATGCAGGTCGAGCGTGCCGCCCGAAACTCTGGTCCCTGCGTCTTTATCTCGTTCGTAAACGATTACGTCTACGCCTTTTTGCTGTAGTAATCTTGCCAGGGTTAGACCAACGGGTCCTGCACCGAGGATGGCTACCTTTTTGTTGTTCAGTAACATGATTTTGCATTGTGTCAGTACAGTGCAAAATTCGGGCATGCGCCAGCCTCAGGCTTGTATAAACGCGACAAAATCGTCATTTGAACCCAACCAACGTATCATTCCATAACGACTAAGGCTCCCATAATTCAATCTTGTTGCCCTCAGCATCCATAATATGGACAAATTTCCCATACGCATAGGTGGCAATGCTGTCGAGTACGGTTACCCCGTTTTCTTTGAGTTTATCGACCAGCCCTTCAATATTCTGAACCCGGTAATTGATCATAAACTCTTTTTGGGACGGAGCAAAATAATCATCGCCCGTTTTGAAAGGGCTCCACTGCAGCGAATCGACCTGGTCAGGATTGTGTATATTTCTGGATTCAAAGCTGGCCGAACCCCACGCGTTGATATCGAACCCTAAATTTTTGGCATACCAGTCTTTCGTTTCCTGCAGATTGTCGGAGAAAAAGAAAATACCGCCAATTCCCGTCACCTTCGGAGTTGTATCAACGGGTGCAGTTGCGTTGTCTGATCGCTTGTTTTGGTCTTCCATCGTGCCTGTTTATTATCGACTCTAAGATAAGTAAATTATTACCAGACACGCTGCACTTACCGAAAATCGGGCGATTGAAGTACGGGCTCTAGCTGGTCACGGTGCGTTTCGCCCCAACGCGCGGCAATTTCGATTACCGGCACCAGCGTTTCGCCCAAAGGGGTTAGCTCATACACCACTTTGGATGGTCGCTGATCAAAAATCGTTTTGACCAGGATCCCCTGATCCGTCAGTTGTTTCAGTTGCGTATCCAGCAGCCGCCTGGAAGCTTTGGGAATATGGCGCTGCAACTCACCCGGTCTATTAATGCCCGAGTGTATGCACCAGATTAGGTTGATTTTCCATTTCCCGTTCATCACTTCCATGAACAGGTGCAGGCCGCAGTCCAGCTCTACAGGCAATTTTCGTTCGTACATCCTGCAAATCTCACCAATTCTGTTATTTTTTTGATACGGCTGAATTTAGCCGTACTTGATCCGATCAGGATAGCCATTGACCTTTGGTGTATGAACTATAAACTATTTGGCACACACACCGGCTTGCCCGTGAGCGAACTCGCCTTGGGTGCCGCCAGTTTGGGCAGTCGTAGAGGCTACGGTGCTGCGCCCGACGATATTCAGAAAATTTTGGCCGCGTATGCCGATGCGGGCGGCAATTTTATCGATGTGGCCGATCAGTACCAACTTGGCGAAGCGGAAGAGATCATTGGGGAATTTATAGCCTCACAACGTCATAAGTTCATCGTCTGTACCAAGTACACCCGAAGCAGTGAACTGGAGCCGTTGCCCGCCAACGAAGGCAACCATCGGAAAGCGATGCGGCAAGCTGTCGAAGCCAGTTTGAAACGGCTGCGAACAGACTATATTGACCTATACATGCCCCATTATGACGACGGGCGAACGCCTGTTGACGAAATCGCACGTGGACTCGAAGACCTGGTTACATCCGGCAAAGTTTTATATGCAGGTCTGGCAAACTTTCCGGCCTGGAAAGCGGCTGCCATTGCCCGCACGATGCCGTTGAGCGCCTTGCAAATTGAATACAATCTGGCCCAACGAACAGCCGACCGGGAATTGATGCCTATGGCTCAGTACTTTGGCCTGGGCACCATGCTTTATTCACCTTTGGCGGGTGGACTGCTCACGGGCAAATACCGCCAGGGGGCAACAGGGCGACTCACCCGGTCTACTCCTGAAAGATATGAGGAGAACGCGGGTACCAAAGCCATACTTGACGAACTGACATTGATCGCTGCCGAAGTTGACGCAACACCTGGTCAGATAGCGTTAAGATGGACGATGACCAAAAACTGTTTCCCGATCGTTGGTGCCAGAACCCCTGCTCACATCGCGGAAAGCCTAAAGGCGCTATCGCTCCAGCTAAGTCCCGATCAGCTTGCCCGCCTGGATGCTGTCAGCGCAGTAGCTATGGGCTACCCTCATGATCTGCTCAGAACAGTGCAGAAAGTTTATTAATGCGTTTCCGTAGCGTCTGTCTTTCGACTGGCGTTTTTTTACTCTAATTCACACGGCGCTATTCCTTGGTAACAGGCCATTCCGTTGATCCGCTTAGCAGGTATAGGTATGTTAAAAAGCAGTTGTCTGTGTGTTTCTTTTGCGAATAGCCTCCTCGGTTCTTGGAATAAACGACTCTCTGGCATTCAATTCGGCGGTGGCCTGAACGTCTTCGATGAACGGGCGTAACTGTTTGTCATAATCCGGAAACGCCAACTCAAAATTTCCGTTGTGTTTTTGCAAGGCATCCGCCACGGCTGCCGCTCCATTCATGGCCAAGGATCCACCCATTCCCGCAGCGGGTGAAGCGCAATAGGCGGCATCGCCAACCAGCGCCACTCTGCCCTTGGTCCACAACGGCATTTTTATTTGGCAGAATTTATCGAAATAAAACTTTCCCGACTGCTGCACTTCATCCAGTAATTCGGCAGTTCGCCAACCCTGTCCGGCAAACTGCGCTAAAATAATTTTTCGTTGCTGCTCGGTATCGCGATAATCGTAGGGAATTTCTTTTTCCGTATGGAAACAAAAAATAACGTCGGTCTTATTGTTGTAGGCATTCAGCATAATGGCCTTACCCGGCACATTATACAGCTGCATTGTTTTCTCCTTTATCAACAATTTATTCACAATCGTAAGCGAAAAATAGGCTTCGAGAAAATGGTTGTATTCCGTCTCGTGGCCAAACCAGATTTTACGTACACCCGAATGAATTCCATCGCAGCCAAACACCAGATGAAAGGCGTGCTGTGAGCCATCTTTAAACGTGACATTTATATCGTCGTTTGTTTCGTTTAAATCCGTGATGCTGTTGTTAAAAATAAAGTCAACATCATTTTTCAATTGCGTATATAAAACGCCTACAAATTTATCCCGTTCAATTTCGATTTCATTATCGGGAAGTTCGTCGCCCTCATTTGTTAGTAAAATCGAACCTTCGGTACGATCATCGGCATTTTTGAATTCGATCTTTTCTACATACAGCCGGTGCGATTTTAATTGGTCAAAAATGCCCATCCGTTTAACAATAGCTATGGTGTCGCCACGCAGGTCAACGGCCGCACCGTTGGTTCGGGGCTCATTGGCCATTTCAATAACGGTTACTTTATAGCCTAACCGGTTCATCCAATAGGCGGTCGAAAGGCCGGCGATGCTTGCCCCCGAAACGAGTACTTTTTTCTCTTTGAACGATTCCATTTCCGATACTTTTTTACTTGACGATGCAAAGCAACGGCGTATAGAAAGGCTAAAAAACGGCAATACAAGGTATGTATTGGACTAATCGCGGTTTTTATTCCGGAACGCCAAAGCGGTCATTCCGGTGACTTTGGTGAACAGTCGGGAGAAGTACGGGTAATCGTCGTAGCCCAGTTCAGATGCAATTTCTTTCACCGATTTATCAGAATGATAGAGCCATCGTTTTGCTTCCAGCATGACGCGTTCCTGTATGTGATGCGAAACGGAATAGCCGGTTGTGTTTTTTACACATTCGTTTAGGTAAGCGGTAGATATATTTAATTTTTGGGCGTAGGCCGCCGGGCGTTTTTCAGTAGTGTAGCTAGATTCCAGTAGTTCCCGAAAGGCTTTGGTAATGCTATCAAACCGCGAAAGTTTATCTGCTGGTTTTGATTCGGTTAAATACTGTGAAACAACGAAGGCAATCAACGCATTGCAACTATCTCTTAATAAGGAATAGTATAGTTTATCCGTTTTCCGTTCAGAAAATTTCAGAACTACCGATATCGCTTCGGATAAAACAGAAAATGTTTCTTTCGTTAATGCCAGCGGTTTCGCGGGCGTGATTTCATCTAATAACGTGCGATAGTCGGGATGTAGATTTTCATTATTGATGGCCCAACTGCTAACGACTACATTGTCAAATCCGGTGATAAGATGCACCTGATCAGGATGCATGTAGATAACAGACGGAGATTCGATTTGATACGTCTGGAAATCAATTTCAAGGGTTACCGTTCCACGTTCGAGTAAAAAAAATGAATGGCGATCGTGCCGATGGGGCTGCTTTTCTTCTTTGAAAATTTGTAAATGGTTGATCGCTATTTTTTCAATGGAGATACCCCCACCGAAATCATCGGCCATCGTATTTACAGGAATGGATGTTGTCTTTTTAGGCATGCTCTATTCAGTTCAAAGTCCCTGACGGCTCCGGTGTCAGGCCTGTACGAACGCAACTAAATCGGCGCGAATACCCTGTTTCGTTGCTTTTCGCGCGAATGCCGCTGGCGTACTGCCACTGTAGCGCTTGAATTCCCGGCTCAGGTGCGATTGGTCCGTATACCCCAGTTCGTGCGCTAAACCAGCAAGGTTGGTATCCGGATGAAGCCATAGATGGTTTCGTACCTGCTCAAAGCGCATCAGGCCAGACACGTCTTTGACCGTGTGACCGGACGATTGCCTGAACTTTCGTTCCAGCGTACGAACCGTCGCGTGGGCCGCCGTGGCTACCTGGCTTACCGGTATGGTGCCGTTTGCTTCGCTCATCGCCACACCCGCTTTGACCAGAATACTGTCAGTAGCAATCCCCGACTGTACCTCCAGAAAATACTGTTTCAACTGCACTACGGCGTCCTCTATCCTACCAGCATTGATGTACGCGTCCAACATCGGTTGAAGCCGGGCAATCGGATGCTTAAGTAAGCGTACTCCGTCTTTGCCGGACGGCAGTCCGAGCAGGTCGAATACGGTCCAGGGAAAGCATCGGACACCAATGATTTCCAGGCGGTTTTTCGTGTAAAAAACAACCGGCTGATTGAGCAGGCCGATCAGAAACGGTGAGGGCAATGGCTGCATGTGTCCCTTGTCAGAAAGGCTACAGCCACTCCCGAAATGAAAAATCAGTTCAGCGTAGCCATCGGGAACTACCTCAAAGCCCACCTGTTGTTCTCCGAAGTCTTTTGTGTTATACCAAAAGCATTTTATGGTATTCCGTAATTCTTCAGGCGGTTCAAATTCCAGGTGCTGCATGGTGAAAGATAGGCATGTCTGCTACGCGAACTACGTGGCGCTACCGGATTAAAGCAGTGGAAAAGTAAAAACCAGCCAGTAGGTATAAAAAGCGACCTGACTTTTGAGCGCACTAAGGGCTTTGTAGAGCAAGTTGGCCACAGACTGCCGGTTGATTTCCATTAATTCAGCAATCTGGTCGTTTTCCAGTCCGTTGTAAAACTTAAGAAAAACAACCTCCTGCTGGCGTTTGGGCAGGGTGTTGATGGCCTGCCGAACCTTGAGTTGACTTTCTGAGTCGGCCTCTCCCTGCTCGATCTGTGTTTCGATCGTCTGCCAGTCCGATAGTTCGCTTACTTCCGGGCTATTCAGCGACGATTGAACGGGCTTACTCCGTCGGAATTCCTGAACAAGCTGATTACGAAGCGACTTGAACAAATAAATTGATACATATTGAATCGTGATCGCCGTTCGCTTCTCCCAAATGCGAATAAATATCTCCTGAATTGAATCCTTTATAAAATCACGATCATCGGTAAAGTTAGTGGCATAGGCAAACAAAGCCCTGTACTGTCTCTCGGCCAGTTGACAAAAAGCAGCTTTATCGCCGGTTTTTGCTTGCTGCCAGAGGGCCAGTAAGTAGTCGTTCTCTTCGATTATGCGGTGCCGCTGATCCAAAATACCTGTTTGAGTAAGGAAAAATAACAGTTAAATTCAGAAAAACATAAGCTGGTGCGTACGGATAGCCAGACCACCCGACACATCGACAGGAATCCTGTACGGGCAACCTGCCGATTCACTTCACAAGCGCAAATACCCGTACCGCTTTGCCAGTAGCACCTGCGAGTAGCTCGGTGCGGCCAGCCACAGTCACCGGAACGAGGTCACGAATATCGCCATCCCACAGTAGGCCCGACTGGTCCATCGGTAGGTAGATAAAACGGCCTTTCCCCTGATTCAGAAATAACTGGCCCCGATTGGCGTCATCCTTTCCCAACCGAACCCGGTTATACTCGCGGTTGCCCCCAATGATCAGGTCTGGCAACCCATCGTGATTGACATCAACAGCCGCCAGCGCGTAGGCCGGGGCCACCTGCGCTTCAGGGGGTAGCGGCTGTTTGATAAACCGGGGACTTTTGCCTCCGCTGTTACGAAAGAAGACGGTTTGCAGCGTAGTTGCGTCAAGTTTTTCGGCTCGTTTCAGTTCGTCGGGATCAAACAGATCCGTAATGGTTGCCTTCGAGTAACTCGTATAATCCGTAAATTTTTTGCGCAGGTTCACAACCTGGTCGAGCATCTCGTCGCGGGCATTGAACGGATGGGG
The DNA here is from genome assembly GCF_054776575.1 of Spirosoma humi. Taxonomy (NCBI): domain Bacteria; kingdom Pseudomonadati; phylum Bacteroidota; class Cytophagia; order Cytophagales; family Cytophagaceae; genus Spirosoma; species Spirosoma humi. Next base: position 1,294,051 of record NZ_BAAHBR010000008.1, on the reverse strand, counting down.
CTGCCGGTCTGCCCTGTTATTCCGGTCGTATCCTGCCAGAACCGGCAACAGGGCACCGGCTACATTTTTAATACCATACAGGGTCAATGGCCTGTCCGTCGTCGCCTGAAGCTGGCTATTCAGCCCGGCGTTTGCGGCAATAATGTCGGGTTTACCATCCTTGTCGAAATCCTGCACCAACAACCGATTCCAGCAGCCGGTTGTAGCGGGCAGTACCGGATCAAGTACCGTTGCTTTCCCATTCGGAAACGAAACAAGCTGAATGGGGCCAAAGTCAGTAGCTGCAATCAACTCCGGACGGCCATCACCCGTAAGATTGGCAAAGGCGGCATCCGTCACCATACCGAGTTGAGTTAGGGCCGGTTGCTGGCTCGTCACATCCGAAAAATGCCCTTTCCCGTCGTTCAGCAAGAGATGGCTAACAGGAATTTCGGGGTAACGCCCCGGCACAACCCGTGCTCCAACGAAGAGGTCACGGTCACCATCGCCATCCATATCCGCCGAACGAACACAGGACGCACTCACCCGAACATCGGGAAAGGCCGTTGCTTTCGTCAGGTGTCCTTTCCCATCATTCAGGTACAGACGAACCCGCAGACGAGGGTCATCGATGGGCAGTTCGTACCCGGCACTGGCTACAACCAGGTCCAGGTCTTTATCACCGTCCACATCGAGCCAGTCCGCACCGGCATCTTCGTAGGCACGGTCGGCCAGCAGGGCTGGTTGAGGGCTGGGTGTAAACCCACTGGCTCCAGCCAGAAACAGTTGCCCCCCCTGCCCTCGTCCTCCCCCCGCAAACACATCGTCGCGCCCGTCACCGTTCGCATCGCCAACGGCAAAATAGGGGCCCGTTGGCGAAAGCATATAGGGCAGCAAGGGCTGAATTTTGAAATCATTGACGGCAGGCTGCTGGTGCGTCCAGGCCAGCCCACCGGTAGCCTGCCAGAACGGCTTAGGCAAGGCATCCGGCTGGTAATCAGCCGTCGGGGCGTAGGTAACGGTGAGTTGACTATTCTGTCCCTTGCCCAGACTTGCCGAGCGGATAAGCTGTGTTTTTCCATCAGCCCACCGAATCCGTATCGAGTCGATGGAAGTAGCCTTACCCAGTCCGAACAGCAACGGCCCATACATAGCCGACTGAAATCCGCGCACTGGCATAAACTCCTGCACCTGCATCCGACCACTCGCCCAGACGGTTGCCCGTGCGCCCATCAGTTGCCCCTGGTTAGGACTTTTTAGTTGCAGAATCAGGTGATGATTCTGCCCGTTCGTATCCGCGTGGTTTTCATAAACGCTCGCTTCGGCATTTACGTTGTTGATCACCAGATCCAGATCACCATCATTGTCCAGATCAGCGTATACAGCCCCATTCGATTGATCTTTCTCGTCAAAACCCCAGGCAGTGGTTTCGTTGGAAAAGGTGAACGGTCCCGCCAACGTGTCAGATTTCGAATCACCGAAGCGATTTCGGTAGATGAAATTTGGCTCGTCGATACTGGGCATTTTGGCGATCACGGCCAACGGGTCCGACGAGCTGGCAGACTGCCCCGTCTGACGAGCTTTCAATTGCTCATCCACCGTAAATTTCAGAAACTCCATGTTGGTATAATCGCGGGCATAGCCGTTGCTCACAAACAGGTCTTTCCAGCCATCATTATCAAAATCGGCGAACAGGCCCGCCCAGCTCCAGTCGGTGTTGGAAATGCCCGCCATCTGACCTATTTCGCTGAACACAGGAATGGCAACCCCTGAACCGCCGGTTTTTTCTTCACCCACGTTCAACTGGAGCATGTTGCGCATCGTCTGATGGTGGAAACCGGAACGCAGCAGTTGAGCATACTTATCGTAATTATCATCACCCGACGTCAGTTTGATGCGTTCGTTTCGTTCGGGAAGCATGTCCAGCGTCATCAGATCGATACGACCATCGTTGTTTACATCGGCCGCATCGGAGCCCATCGAGTATAGGGATGTATGCCCCATCGACTCCCGCACAACCTCTTTGAAGGCCGGACCGGCACCGCCCTGTTGGTTGATGTACAGGTAGTCGTTTTCGTTGTAATCGTTCGAGACATAGAAATCGAGCCAGCCGTCGTTGTTGAAATCGCTGACAGCTACCGCCAGTCCAAAGCTCAACACGTTGGATGTCAACCCGGCAGCAACCGACACATCGACAAATTTACCATTCTGATTCTGGTACAGCTTGCTGGAATAGTTGGCGTTCGTCTGCTGTTTATAATCGCTGATCATCCGGCTAAACCCGGCATATTCCTGCACCGAATGATTTAGCAGAAAGCAGTCCAGATCGCCATCCCGGTCATAATCGAAGAAGGCGGCCTGGGTTGAGTACGCAGAATCATCGAGGCCATATTCGGCGGCTTTTTCGGTAAACGTTAAATTCTTATTGTTGATAAAAAGGAGATTCCGGCGCAGTCGGGCATCCGTTGCCGCCGATCGGCAAACGTAAATATCCAGCCAACCGTCGGCATTGATATCGACGACCGAGACACCGGTATTCCAGCCCTCGGCGGCACCGACTCCGGCTTTGTCGGTAATGTCGGCGAAGGTCAATTTGCCGGAGCCGGCTTCGGTCTTGTTCAGGTAGAGCTTGTTGGCGTTCAGATTGCCCGTGAAGTATAAATCCACCAGGCCGTCGTTATTAAAGTCGGCAGCGGCCACGCCCCCGCCGTTGTAGAAATAGCCGTACTTCAGCACGTTGAATTCGGGCGCTTCCTGCAGTGAATTTTTAAACGTGATGTTGGTTTGGGAGGCCGGTAGTTTTTCAAACAGCGTATCCTGCTTGCCGCAGGATGCGAAGAGCAGGACAAGTATAGGTACGAAAAAAATCGTCTTCATAAAGGCAGTACCTGGCTACGATGGAGCAGAAAGGACGAAAGCGGACGAATCATCGCCCGCTTTCGCGACCTCTCAGGTAAAAATAAGGGCATTTAGTTTTTATCCCACCATAAGGGCGTGGTCACTTTGTCGGGGCCGCCGATCAGCGATTCCGCTTTCTTGGCTTCTACCGCGTTGGTTTGCTGCTCAACCAGCAGAATTGGAATCCGGCGCAATACACCACCCGCCGGAATGTCTGGATTATCCGAGTTCACAACCGGGTATAGTTTCGGAAAGCGTGTCCGACGATATTCGGCCCAGCCTTCAAACCCATCCGGGAAAATGGCCAGCCATTTCTGGGTGCCGATCTGCTCCCGTTGTATGGCTTCGGTACTTCCCCAGGCAACCGGAATGTTGCTGAGCGGTGCCGATTTCAGGAAATCGTTTGGTGCAACGGGCGTTTTCGTGCTGGTCTGGTAGGCCGCGATAGCCGCAGCATCAGATACACCCCATTGAGCCATAGACATGGCGATGCCTTTGTTATAGAAATCCTTCGCCGTTCCGCCCATGTTCCAGCCATTGAGGGCTCCTTCAGCGCGGAGGAAATACGACTCGGCAGTGGCCATTACGTTCTGGGGCGTCGCCAGTCCCGTTGATGTCCAGCGTTGCCCGACGTGCGAGTTATAGTCGGCTGTGTTAACGGTTTCGGTTAGCTGCGTCGTAGCCAGACCATTCCGCAAGCCCTCGTAGGTATTGGTTTTCACCGCAGGCAGAAAATAGGTTGGCATCCGTGGGTCTTCATAGCCTTTCAGCACCGATTCCATAGCCGCGCTCATCCGAAACTCGTTCCAGTCCGACATGATCGAGAGACCATTCCCGTCGTTTCCTTTTGTGCTACGCTGTACCAGGGCGTCGTCGTCGGGGCTGGTGGTCAGGACGCCCCCGGCCACAGCCGCTTCAGCTTCTGATTTAGCCCGCGTAGGATCAACTTTCGAGATGCGCATGGCTAACCGAAGCCGAAGTGTATTGGCGAACTTGAGCCATTTGCTGGCGTCGCCACCATACATCAAATCGAAGGCACCGAATGGTTTTTCAGTTGTTTTAGCTTTCAGTACCGTGGTAGCAGCGGCTAATCGTTTGAAAAAATCATCGTAGATTTTATCCTGTGCGTCATATGCTACGGCTGTTGCAGGCTCGCCTGCTTTGAAATATGGAATTGGCCCAACCTGATCCGTCCAGCGGTGAAATGTGTAGACCCACCAGATACTAGCCAGCGCATACTCCGCCGAATTGGGATCGGTGCTCGACATGATGGTTTTCAACTGAGGCACGACCTCGGTGTACATCTGCGTCCAGGGGCCCTGTAACCAGTCCATCCGGATCACGAATCGGTCGGACGGGAAATACGTGGCGACACAGGCAAAATACTGTGCGTACTGGTCGGAAAAGAGGTTCTGGCCTACCTGGTACGTGTACTGGCTCAAAATACCGGCCGACTGTGCTTTCGAAAACAGATACGGTACCTCACCCGCGCCAATGACCGTTATCTTGGTTTTGTTGGTATTGATCTCATCAAAATTGTTGGTACAGCCGGCAGCCCAGAATAAGGGAGTCGCCAGGCCAGCCGCCAGGATTGTCCTCCGTAAGCGCATTTTATAAGAAGTCATATTGACGGTAGTTTCGAGTTAAAAAGAAAGTTTCAGGTTCAGACCCAGGCTTCGGTTCGATGGTAACGTACCATACTCAACCCCCTGGAAGTTACCGTTGCTGATGTTAACATCGGGATCGAACCACATTTTCCGTTTACCAATACCGGGAATGTCCAGGATGGAGCTGCCCCGATAAAACCAGAACAGGTTGCGAGCCACAAACGATAAACGAGCCGACTTGATGAAGAAATTGGAAGGCACTGGAATGCCATAGCCAATCGACAATTCGCGAAGGCGGACGTTGGTGGCATCGTAAGCAAAAAACTCGCCCCATCCGTACCGTTTTCCTGATACCGTCTGCCAGAATTGTTCAGCCGTAATGGCCGTTGCGTTTGTTTTACCCGAACCGATCAGGGTTACGCCATCGGCACCGGCCACGCCAGCCGTAACACCCGGCAATACCCAGCCACCGTCACGCTTTTGGGCCGTCACTTCGGGAATACCGCTGAACGCCAGGTTCATTTCGGTACCTGATACAGCAATACCACCAAAACGGCCATCGACCAGCACGCGGAGTGAGAAGCCCTTGAAGGTGAACGTATTCGTTAAACCCAACAGCATTCTTGGGTTGAAATTCCCGATCAGTTCCTGATCTTTTGTGGCCACTGGCAATCCGGTCGATACCACAGAAGCTTCCGAAACCGTCGTACTGTTCGATTGGGAGCCAATCAGGTACTGGCCTGTTGTTGGGTCTTTCGCCCAGCGGTACGATACGATGTCGCCGTACGAACCACCCTCCGCCACAATCGGTGATGCCGACCGACCGAATCCGCCCGACAAGAATGCCGTTTTAATATCGGGAGACAAACTGATGATCTTGTTACGGTTCAGGCCCATGTTCAGCGTCAGATCCCACGAGAAACGGTCATTCTTGATGGCTGTTCCATTAATTACCACTTCAAGACCCATATTGCGAATGTCACCCGCGTTGATGTACTGATTGCTGAATCCGGATGCCGGTGCCAGGCCTAGTTTCAGCAACTGGTTAATCGAGTTTGTTCTATAGGCCGTAACAGTCGCCCCCAGGCGATTACTGAAAAACCGGGCATCAAGACCGATTTCTAAGCTTTTCGTAATCTCGGGTTTCAGGTTACCGATTGCCTGCGTACCATCCCGGCTAATAAAGCCGGATCCAGCGCCCTGGCTGTACGAATAAACGGTCTGGAGCAGGTAAGGATCGGCACCGTTACCCACCTGTGCAAACGATCCGTTGATCTTCAGGAACGAGAGCGGCCCCGACAGTTTTAGCAGATCCGACAGGACGACCGAAGCCCCCACCGATGGATACTGGAACGAGTAGGGTTTTGGCAAAGTTGATGACCAGTCATTCCGCAGGCTGGCGTTCACAAAAATAGCATCCCGCCAGGCCAACGATGCCTGTCCGAACAGGGATTGCGTCTGAACACGGGAAAAATCATCCGCGAGCGACTGGTTGGTACCGAAATTCAGGTTGTAGCGGTTCGGAACATTCAACCCATCGGCGGTGGCAGCGGTGGATTGGTAGCGGGTGTCCTGAATGATAGCACCAGCCTGGTAGTCGAGGGTAAGATCAGGACCAAGTTTATTTTTCCCTTCGATCAACAGATCATACCAGCTCTGGGTATTCACGATGTTGTTTCGCGAGAATTTACCACCCGGCTGATTAGCCCATAAAATTGTCCCCTGTCCGTAGCTTTCTTCGTTTTTATCAAAGTACTTATCGAGGTTGGCCCGGCCCTGAATGCTCAGAAAATCCGTTAGCTGATACTTGGCCAGCACAAACCCGATTACCCGATCCCGATACTGATTGATGGCTGTTTGGTTGGTCATCCAGTACGGATTCTGATAAATAGACGACAACGTTGATGGCCAGGCGGTTGGCGTAGGCTGACCGAAGGCGTTTGGCGATGCGTAGTTCTGGGCCGTGCTCAGGCTAATGTTGCGTGGAATCTGATACAGGTCGATGACAGGCGCGTTTTCTTCACCCGTCCGGGGTTTGTTCACCACCGACTGATTGATGTAGGTCACTTTGGCGTCGGTCGAAAACTTCGAGCTGATCTGATTCGATAAGCGCAGGTTAATGGTGTGGCGGGTCAGGTCATTGCCCGGCACGGTTCCCTGCAGCGAGTTGTTGGTGTAGGAAAGGTAGGTTTGCGACCGCTCCGAGCCCCCCGTAATACCGATGGAGTTGTTGAAACTAACCGCTGTGCGGAAGAAATCCCGAATGTTGTTGGGCTGCGCCAAATACGTATCGGGCTGGCCCAGGTAGTTGGTGTACGACTGGCCCGTCATGGCCGCGCCCCAGCTGGCCCCAACCGCCGGATCTAATTTGCCACCCACGCCCTGTCCGTACTGATTCTGTACCATCGGCAAGGCAAACGGCTTATCGACCGAAACGCCCGAGTTTACATCGACCGTCACCTTGCCCGCTTTCCCGCGCTTCGTCGTGATCAGGATGACACCGTTGGCTGCCTGGCTACCGTAGAGGGCAGCCGCCGACGCGCCACGCAGCACCGTTACGTTCTCGATATCGTCGGGGTTAATGTTGGAAGCTCCATCCGAGTTGGCAACACTACCGAAGTCGCTGGTGGCCTGCCCGAAGGTGCTGTTGTTGATTGGAACGCCATCGACAACCATCAGGGCATTGTTAGTACCCTGAATGGAGCGGTTGCCCCGCAGTACGATTCGGGAACCGGTTCCTGGTCCACCCGACCCCTGGGTGATGTAGGCCCCGGCAATTTTACCTTGCAGGGTGTTCAGCACGTTACCATCGCGAACTTCGTTGATCTGCGCAGGCTTGATCATCTGGGTAGCGTAGCTCAGGGCTTTCGCTTCCCGTTTGATACCAAGCGCCGTTACGACTACTTCGCCCAGTTGCCGATCATCGGCAGCCAGTGTTACCGTAAGCTGCGTTTGGCTGGCCGACACCGGAACCTCTTTGGCCGTGTAGCCCACCGACGAAACGGTCAGGGTGGTGGCTTCGTTGGGTACCGATAATCTAAATTCACCTGCGGCATCGGTTGTTGTACCGCGCGTGGTTCCTTTGATGACCACGTTTGCACCAGATATCGACTGACCCTGCTCATCGCGCAGGGTACCCGTTATTTGCCGGGTTTGCGCCCAGAGTGGTCCGGTTGCAGCAAATACCAACAAAAAACAGCAAAGTAAGTGTTTAAGCATAGGTTAGCTGAGGTTAAAAGTGAGTAATAGATTGGAAGAGAAAATTTCTATTTAACGGCAAAATGCAAAATTAAAGCCCAAGGTGCGCTCATTAATCAAAAAATTTATAAACTATCCTCTTATTTAACCTTTCTTTAATCTACCCCTTGCGCAGCAATTCTACCTAGTTGTGCGGTCGTATTTACAGAATTTTGGTTTTAGAGAGCGCATCGCTGTCGTGTGTCCGTAAAAATATAATGGGGAAGAAATGCAATTGGGTAACGGCTTAAAAAACTAATTTCATCTTGGCTACGTATCGTTACAGCCTATTTTTACCGGCCAATAAGTTCTACCGTTCAACTCATGAAAAAACCGTTACTTCTTTTCTGTCTGCTGGTCTATGCAACCCGGCTGATTACCGTTGCCCAAACGCCCGGCGAGTATGTATGGTGGAATCCCGCTAAAAACGATTTTCCTGTTATTGAAGGGCAGGGCTGGGCCGCTAAAGACAGACAAAACTCCTACGACCGCCTGCCCGCCACAGCCGAGAAACTAGTGCGTAAAGAGGTCTGGAATCTTTCGCATAGTTCGGCGGGGCTGATGATTCGGTTTCGAGCCACTACGGATCAGGTGGTTGTCCGGTATGGGGTGGGCAATAAGCAACAGGCCCTGCCGCACATGCCCGCTACGGGCGTTAGTGGAGTCGATCTGTACGTTGGCAACAGCGATGGCGACTGGTTATGGGCCGCCGGGAAATACACCTTTGGCGATACGATCCAGTATCGATTTGCCAACCTCGAACCCGGCGATTCATACAAACGAGGACGCGAATACCGCCTGTTTTTGCCTTTGTACAATTCCGTTCAGTGGCTCGAAATCGGCGTCCCAACCGGAGCAACGTTAACGCCCTTGCCCATTCGACCCGAAAAGCCGATAGTCGTCTACGGTACGTCCATTGCACAGGGAGCCTGTGCCTCGCGGCCCGGCATGGCCTGGACCTCGATTCTGAGTCGCAAACTGGACAGGCCGTTGATCAACCTGGGCTTCTCGGGCAATGGCCGACTCGAGTCGGCCGTCGTTGAGTTGGTATCGCAGGTCGATGCCAGCCTGTACGTACTGGATTGCCTGCCGAATCTGATTGCTACGGTGGGCATCAAACCCGATGAGATCAAAAGCCGGATTCTGGAATCCGTGAAAACACTGCGTCAAAAACGCCCGACTACCCCCGTCTTGCTGGTCGACCATGCGGGCTATACCGATGGCAGTATCAATCCCATCCGCCAGCAGTATTATACCGACGTGAACACATTGATGCACCAGGCATTTGTGCAGTTGAAAGCGGAAGGCATCAATGGAATTTACCTCCTGCCCAAATCACAAATTAATCTGGATATGGATGCCATGGTCGATGGAACCCACCCGACGGATTTGGGAATGCAGCAGTACGCCGATGCCTACGAAAAAAGCATCCGAACAATACTGAATGAGCCAGTGGGCAACCTATCGACCACGAAACCCCGCACCCAATACCGCGACGGATCGTTTGACTGGGAAATCCGCCACCGCGATATGCTGGCCCGGCTGAAGGCGAAGCCACCCCGGATTATCTTCATGGGCAATTCCATTACCCATTTCTGGGGTGGAGACCCCAAAGGCTCGCGTGTTAATGGCGCGGATTCCTGGAATAGCGTACTGGAGCCGCTGGGCGCCCAGAATATGGGCTACGGCTGGGACCGCGTCGAGAATGTGTTATGGCGCGTTTATCATGGCGAACTGGACGGCTACCAAGCCGACCAGGTGGTGCTGATGATTGGCACGAACAACATTCAGCTAAACACGGATGCCGAAATTGTAGCCGGGCTCAAGTTCCTGATCCAGGCCATTAAATCACGGCAGCCCACCGCCGAGGTCCTGATGGTGGGCATTTTACCCCGTCGGGATGGGGAAGCCCGCGTGGCTGCGCTCAACGAAGCCATTGCCCAGATGACCACCGAAGCGAATGCCGCCTTCATACAACCGGGTTTTGTTTTCCTGCAACCCAACGGCAAAGTCGACGAGTCCTTGTTCTCGGACGGACTGCACCCCAACGCTGAAGGGTATCGACGACTGGCCGGCGCACTAAAGCCCTATTTAAAAGGAGGAAAGAGATAAGTAACGCTTATGGAGAAAGCATACGTTATTTTTCGCTCCCGTAGAATGCCACAGAGACAACAAACCACAAAAAACTGCCATGAAACCAGGTTTATTATTGATACCTTTACTGACAATGGGCTCTCTCTTAGGCTGTTCCGAAAAACCGCATAAAGAAGAGAAAGTTAGTGTCAAAGACACCGTGGATACACGGGTAAGTAAGTTTCTTAACGACTTTAAGAATAGACCTATTTACAGAACGTTGACAGAACAAATTATTGATACGACATCAGACGAGAAACTGGTGCAAGTCGTTTTCGACAACTTAACCGAAAAGCTGCCAACCAGCTATACGGAAGAGGAAGAGTATGAAACCATACGGGGCTGGAATAAATCAAGACAGGCCATCTATATGATCTGGCTGCTGGAGTCGGAAGTAAACAACGGTGGGTACAATCAATTTTACGCTAACTCGGGTGGTCAGTATTCCAAGTACCTGCCAAGCGCACTAAAACTTGTCGGAGCAGACAGGTTAGCCGATTTGACCCAGCGCGCAAACGAGGTTTTCAAAAAAGAAAACGAAAAAAGCAGTGATAGTCAGGACAGTACAACTACCGAAAATAGCAAACCCTATCCTGACTATCTATTCAAACGATTTGATAACGACTTCTATGAGATTGCCCAGGTTGACAGTTTAAACCAGGTGCAAGTTGACTTTATTCGCAGCCACAAAGGAAAGTTTATTGATAACTAAAGCAGGATAAGCCGTCATTACTGCACTTTTTTCTCCGCCACGGGCATCATTACTTCCACCATTTTCCCAATGGGCTTTCCGTTCCGGTAGGCGATTACTTTTACCCGGTCGGCCCCTTTAGGCATCAGAAAAGGCTGGGTGTAGAGCGGAAAGTGATCGTCGGGTACGGTATTGTCCGTCGAGTAATACAGGTACGTATCGGGGAGTTCGTGGCTCAGCATAACCTCCGACATCCCCATGGGATGCTTTTTCAGCGTTACAATGGGATTGTACACGCTACGGGCGTAGTTCACATCCTGTGCGTCGAAGCGGTTGAAATGGGCTTCCACCCGCTTCATGAAGTCCAGCCAGTTGCGCTGGCCTTTAGAAGACCAGAAAACTTCCGACAGGGCAAAGGCCCGCGGCCAGGTCATGTATTCGGCGTGGCGGATGTTGGGGACCGACTCCGTCCAGAGATTACCTTGTCCACCCAGAATGAGGTCGGCCCGCACACTGTCGGGAACCGGTTCGAAGGCGTAGGAAGTACTTAAGCGCACCATACTGTAGGTACTTGGTTCGGCCGATGGCTCGCCCTGATACAGGTCCAGGTAACAGAATTGGGCCGGCGTCATAATGACCGGGTGGCCCTGTTTGGCCGCTTCGATACCGCCTTTCATGCCCCGCCAGCTCATCACAGTAGCATTGGGTGCCAGCGGAACGGTCGAACCGGTTCCCTCCAGAATTTCGTCCCAGCCGATGAGTTTTTTCCCCTTCGACTGCACGATTTTCTCTACCCGCCCTATGAAATAGCTTTGCAGTTCTTCGACCGTTTTGAGATTGTTGCCAGCCATCGTCACCTTACATTCCTCACAGGTCGCCCAGAAGCCTTTGTAGGCTTCGTCGCCCCCCACATGAATGTAGGGGCCGGGAAACAATTGCGCTACCTCGGTCAATACCTTGTCGATGAACAGATACGTACTATCGTTGCAGGGGTTCAGGTTGTTGTCTTCCAGCTTGTAGAATTTGCCATTCGTCGGCACTAACACCTGTTTTTTGCCACAGGCCAGGTTCGGGTACGCAGCAATGGCGGCCAGCATATGGCCCGGCATGTCAATTTCCGGTACAACCGTAATGTGCCGGTCCTGGGCATACTGCACAACTTCGCGGATATCATCCTGTGTATAAAATCCACCGTACGACGGCACTTCGCCCGGTTGCGCGTTTTCAATATCGCCCCAACGGCCACCCGTTCTGGCGGGTCGCCACGCTCCCACTTCGGTTAGCCGGGGTAAACTGTTGATCTGAATACGCCAGCCCTGATCGTCGGTCAGGTGCCAGTGAAAAACGTTGAATTTGTACTGCGCCATCTGGTCGATATACCGCTTTACGAACTGTTTATCGAAAAAGTGGCGACTCACGTCCAGCATCAGCCCCCGCCAGCCAAAACGGGGCTGGTCGCGGATATGCAGGGCTGGCACCGACTGCCCACGAAACGTGTTGGCCACCGGCAGCAACTGCCGCATCGTTTGCAGGCCGTAAAAAAGCCCGGCGGCTTCGGGAGCCGTCAGGAGAATACCCGTTGGCGTTACGACCAGATCGTATCCCTCCGGCCCGACACCCGGTACAGGAGCCAGCCGAACCGTTATGGCTTTTGTCAGCTTAGGCGCATCCGATGCGGGAATACCGGGCAGATTTTCCATAACCATCCGGCGCACATCGGTCACCGGGGTTAGAATAGCGAGCCGGGTTTGGGCCGTAATAGCGAACGTTCCTGTGCCGGGTTCGAGGGTTTGCGGAGCTGGAATCAGGGCCGGAATGGACATCTGGGCTGAAGCCGAAAACGCTAGAAGAAGCAACGCGATGAGTTTGTGCATCAAGTTCAGGTAGTAGACTGTCGGTTAGACAACCAAATTGGAATAGGGTTTAGACGACGAACTCAGCCGCCGGATTACGGTCTTTTTACGCGCGTTTTTCCGCTCCTACAGTTCGCTATACAATCTCCTCTCAAGTTGACTTACCAGATCACTTGGCTGGTGTCAGGGTTAACCGTTGTTTATCGGCCAATAGAACCTTACTCAGGGTTTCGTAGGGCAAACGTTGCGGACTGACCTTATTATCAATGCTCAGAACAGCCGCCGTTGCCGCCGACTGCCCCAGAATCATAAATACGGGTTCCATCCGGATGGAGCCGTAGGCAATGTGCGAACTGGACACACAAACCGGCACCAGCAGGTTAGCGCACTCGGTTTCTTTGGGCAGAATAGAGCCGTACGCAATTGAGTAGGGTTTATCGGGGTGCACGCCAATGTCGCCTTCGTTCTGCACAAACCCATCCGCTTTCACATACCGCTGGGCATTGTGCGCATCGAGTGCGTAGGAACCCATGCCTATCGGTTGCGGCACGGTAGTCTTGCCCAGCGCATCGGCTTCTTTCATGACAAACACGCCGAGCATCCGACGGGCTTCGCGAATGTAGAGCTGATGCGGCCAGTTGCCGTTATCCGTAAATTCATCTTTGGCCAGGCCCCACTGCTGCATTTGTTGGTGCACATCGGCCGGAACGCGCGCGTCATTCGCCAGGAAATACATAAGCCCTTTCTGATAGAGCTCATGGTCTTTGATGATCGCCCTCCGGCGTTCGTACGTAGCCTCCGGGTAATCGTAATTTTTGCCGATATAGTCGGTACTGAAGGGACCGTGGTTGTTGGTATCGGTTTTTCGGTTAGGAATAGGGTCATATTTGTCGAAGGTTTCGCGCCAGCCGGTGGCAAAAACACGGGCGAGTAGTTCATAGCGGTCAGCGTTATAGCCTTCGGGCTTCGGAAAAGGCACCCGGTTGTCGGGGTGATTACTAAGGCACATCCTGAAGCAGTAGCTCTGTATTTTCGAATCGCCCGTTCCGTTGGCGGTTGGCTGCTCGGACGAGATTTCGGGGAGCAACCCGCTGGCCGGATCGCCCGGCACCTTGTATGGGCTAACGTTGGCTTTGAAATAATGGCCGTGCTGAAACACCCCCGCCTGTACACCATTCCAGGTCTCGCCATAGACGCTGTTGGCTTCGCGCCCCACATGGTAGGTTACGCCCGCTGCGGCCATGAGGTCGCCCTCGTAGGTGGCGTCGATGAATTGCTGTCCTTCGTAAACCATGCCGCTCAGGGTGCGAAACGAACGAATGTGTCCGGTCTGCTTCGTTACGCCTTTAGATGATCGATCGAGCCACTCATCGCGATAAATTGTCAGTTTGTACTGCTTAACGAAATCCTCAAAAATCTGCTCGGCCGCGTGGGGTTCAAAAATCCACATCGTTCGGCTGGTTCCATCAATGGCGGGCGTTCCCTGGCCTTTATTACCGTATTCTTCCGGCTTTTGCCAGGCCCAGGACTCTTTCTTCTGATAATGCTGGTACAACCGTTGATAGAACTCACGGGCCAACCCGCCAATAACTTCTTTATTACCCGTATCGGTGAAGCCCAGTCCACCCGACGAAAGACCACCCAGGTGCGTATCCGGCGAGACGACAATGACCGATTTACCCATCTTTTTTACTTGGACGGCAGCCATCACAGCCGCCGATGTTCCGCCATAAACGATTACATCGGCACGCCGAACGACGGCCTTCGGGGGGTGAACAGGCCGGGCTACCAGCATAGTGGTCGTTGATGAACACAGAATGGCGTATGCAACCAGGCATAACTTACTCAACAGGCCGTTTGCATTACGGCCATCCCTACGGACGTTTTTCATAAAAAAAGAGATAAACTAATAGGCCTTAATCAATCTAGTACCATCGGGTACGTGTTTAAAAGACCCCTATAGGCAGTGGTTTACTTGATCAATACCAAGGGCCAACTCCTTTACCGGGTATACACCCAAATGTCGACACCATTCTGTGCGGAATCAGTAAGTAGCCCGACCGCCCGACAGATCGAAAATAAAGCCCGTATTGAAGCTTGCTTCTTCCGACAGGATCCAGGCGGCCAGGGACGCCACCTCGTCTACCGTTCCCAGCCGCTTCATGGGTATTTTGGCCGTCATGTACGCCAGTTGTTCGGGGGCGGTATGCTCGTTCAGGGCCGTCCTGATAACCGCTGGAGCCAGCCCATTGATGGTAATTCCCGTTTCGGCATACTCTTTCCCCACGCCTTTTACCAAACCGATCACACCCGCCTTCATCGACGAATAGCCCACCATAGACGGATTGCCTTCTTTACCGGCAATCGACGCCAGGTGGAGTATCCGGCCATAATTGGCCTTCTCCATGATTTTGATGGCGTACTTCGTCATCAGAAAAGCACCCCGTAAATTGATCGCGTAGATCCGGTCGTATTCATCGACGGAATAGTCCGTAATTTTCGTGCTGGTTGGTCCCACAATTCCTGCCGAGTTGACCATAATGTCGAGCCGTTGGTGGACCTGCGCGACCTGTTCGACGGCTTTTTCTACCGATGCCTCGTCCGAAATATCGACAACGTATCCGGTTACGCTGTACCCGTAGCCAGCAAACTCTGCCACTGTGCGGTCGAGTAAAGCGCCATTAATATCGAACAACGCAACCGTGGCTCCTTCCGAAGCAATTCGACGGGCAATCCCTTTGCCGATGCCTTCCGCACCGCCCGTAATAATGGCGACCTGATGTGTAAATCGATTTGACATGCAATGAACCTGTTTCGCGGATGTAATCCTGTTGTTTTTAAACCAAAAATGAAGTCGTATATACTGTCCTGTATGTTCTTTTGACGGTTTGATAGGCCAGTTGTGAAATTTGTAGAAATAGTTGTAGTATTTGTCACGCTCAGTAAGCTTTTCATACCTGGTGATCGTTTTAACAACAGAGTGTTACACTGAACGTTATAAGCCACTTGTATTCCATGGTGAAGCCCGCCTATTATATATGTCTCCTAGGTGCTAGCCTTTTTTGTCTGGTAAGCTTTAAAGGTAAATTTGGTAGTTTGTTGGACGAAGGGCCCTCCCCCGCCCGAACGCCCACCGAAGAACTCGCTACGTTTCAACTCGAACCCGGCCTGAAACTGCAGCTCGTTGCCGCTGAGCCCATGGTTCAGGACCCCGTCGTTATGAGCTTCGATGAGGATGGCCGACTGTGGGTTGTCGAGATGCGTGGATTCATGCCAAACATCGATGGCGAAGGCGAAAATAAACCCGTTGGCCGGATCTCCGTACTGGAAGACACGAATGGCGATGGCCAGATGGACGTGAGCAAGGTTTACCTCGACAGCCTGGTGATGCCCCGCGCGCTGTCCCTGGTTCCGGGCGGGGTGCTGGTGGCCGAGAACGGTGCCTTGTGGATGACCAAAGACCTGAACCACGACGGTAAGGCCGACACCAAAACACTCATCGACAAAGACTATGCCGGCAGTGGCCTTCCCGAGCATTCGGGTAATGGTCTCTGGCGCGGCATGGATAACTGGCTCTACAATGCCAAATCGCGTTTTCGGTACAAAGAGGTTAATGGAACGTGGCAACGCGACAGTACGGAAGCCCGCGGGCAATGGGGTATCAGCCACGACGACCAGGGACGGCTGTATTACAACTACAACTGGTCGCAGTTACACGCCGATCTGGTGCCACCCAATTACCTCTCCCGCAACAAGCACCACACCCCCACAACGGGAATCGACTATGGCCTGACCATCGACCGGCGGGTGTACCCGATCCGGCCCACGCCAGCGGTTAACCGGGGGTATATACCCGGCACCCTCGATAAAGAGGGGCATTTACGGGAATTTACGGCCGCCTGCTCGCCCCTCGTTTATCGAGGTACGGCATTACCGGAGCCTTTCCATGGCAATGTATTCGTGTGCGAACCAGCCGGTAATCTGATCAAGCGAAACATATCCGAAAATAAGGAATTGCTCATTGCCGCCCACGATCCTCACCCCGGCAAGGAGTTCCTGGCCTCGACCGACGAACGGTTCAGGCCCGTTCACCTGACGACGGGGCCAGATGGGGCGCTGTATGTAGCCGATATGTATAGGGGTCTTATTCAGCACAGCGCTTATGTAACGCCCTACCTGAAAGAACAGACGATTGCCCGTGGTTTGGTAAAACCCGTAAACTACGGCCGCATCTGGCGAATTGTTCCCGAGAACTGGCAAGCATCGAAACCCAGAAAACTGTCTGACGCATCGTCAGCCGAGCTGGTTGCCGAGCTTTCCAGCCCCGACGGCTGGCACCGGGATATGGCGCAACGACTGTTGATCGAGCGTAAGGATCAAAGCACCCGACAATCCCTGATGGATTTAGCGCAGAAAGGCACAAATCAGTTGGGCCGTTTTCAGGCTTTATGGACGCTGGATGGGCTAGAGATGAGTACGCCAACGGTCCTTTTTGGCCTCCTGGCCGACCACAACACCCTCGTCAGAACGACGGCACTTCGGCTACTCGAACCCATGGCCAAGAAAGATAAGGCTGTGCGCACCCAACTGGGGGAGAAATTGCTGAAGGAATGGGACAAAGCTCCTATTGAGCAGGTGCTCCAGATGGCCTTGACGGCGGGGGTACTCGACCAAAGTGCCGCGCAGCCCCTGCTGGCGGGTATTGTAAACCGATATGGCGAATCCGCGCTGATTCGGGATGCCGCGCTTAGCAGCCTTCAGGATCGGGAGTTTGCCTTTTTACAAAGCCTGACAAAATCACCAGCCTGGCAGGCGACGCAGCCCGCGAAAGAAATTTTTCTGGAGATGCTGACCACCTCCGTGATCCGCAAGCGGAATCCATCTGAACTGACAGCCCTGCTGGCCATGCTCCATACACCAAAGGCCGCTTTGACCTGGCAGGAAAAAGCGATCTTGACGAGCTTGTCGATTCAGGGGAGCAACAGCAAACTGAAACCGATCCGGCTGGCAGCAGCACCCAAAATCATGACACAGTCGGCGGGCAAGATCGACCCCGCCCGCCTGGCTACACTGGGCGCTATGTTCGAATGGCCGGGACACGTTGCCGGTCCGAATAACCTGCCCAAAAAGAGTCTGTTAAACGACGATGAGCAGAAGCTCTTCGCATCGGGACGGCAGCACTACCTCAGCACCTGCTCGGGCTGCCACGGTACCGACGGTGCCGGACTAAAGCGATTTGCCCCGCCCCTCATCGGATCTGACTGGGTACTGGGCGACGAAAAACGCCTGTCGCTTATCGTCCTGCATGGTATGGAAGGCCCCATAGAAGTCGCCAAAAAAGTGTATGACGCGCCGGATATTCTCCCCGTTATGCCCGCCCACTCAACGATGGACGATGGCGCGATTACGGCCATTCTGATGTACATCCGCAATGAGTGGGGCAACAATGCAGGCCCCATCGGGAAGCGCACAGTAGGCATGACACGGGTCACTTCGCAGGGTCGGGTGGTTCCCTGGACCGCTAAAGAATTGAACAACTATATCGCTGAAGGCAAGGCAACCAGCGGCAAATAACCGGACAACCTATCCCATCTCACAGTCATGGAAAGACGAGACTTTATTCAAAAAGCGTCACTTGGTGCGGTTGCCCTATCGCTTCCCAAACTCCCCGCATTTGCGAAAGATACCCGCATGGGTATTGTGGTGCATTCGTACTGGAGCCGCTGGAATTCGAAAACAGACAGCAAAAAGTATCCGGCCTTCACCAATGCCATTCAGTTACTTGATCATTGCCATCAACTGGGAGCGGGAGGAGTCCAGGTGATCGTAAACGGCTGGTCGACGGATTTCGCCAAAAAAGTGCGCGACGAGCGTGAAAAGTATGGTCTCTATCTGGAAGGGTCTATTGGCCTGCCCAAAAAAGCAGACGACGTTTCCAAGTTTGAGCAGGATGTCGTCAATGCGCGGGAAGCCGGAGCCCACGTCTTACGAACCGTTTGCTCTACTGGCCGACGCTACGAGACCTACCATTCGCCCGAAGCCTTCGAAGAGTTAAAAAAAACTGCATTGGCTTCGTTACAACTGGCCGAACCCGTTCTGCGAAAGCACAAGGTTAAACTGGGCGTCGAAAACCACAAAGACTGGCGAGCACCTGACCTGGTCAATCTCCTGAAGCAGGTCAACAGCGAATGGATCGGCGTGACGCTCGATTTCGGCAACAGCATGGCCCTGCTCGAAGATCCGATGGAAGTTGTCCAGACGCTGTCGCCCTATGTCTTTAGCACCCATGTCAAAGACATGGCCGTGGAGGAATATCCAGACGGTTTTTTGCTATCGGAAGTACCCATGGGGAAAGGTATCCTGAACCTAAAAAAAATGGTCGACCTCTGCAAACAGCATAACCCGGCGGGTACGTTCAGCCTGGAAATGATCACGCGTGACCCTTTGGAAATTCCCTGTTTAACCAATGCCTATTGGGAAACCATGGGCAGCGTACCGGGCTCCGACCTGGCGCGCATGCTACGAACGGTCAGGCAGCACAAATACCCCGGCGGCCTTCCCCGCGTCTCTCAACTGGACGCCGATGGCAAACTGGCCCTCGAAGAGAAAAATATTGTCGCCTGTATCGACTACAGCAAACAATCATTGGGGCTTGTATGAGGTGGATCGATATAGTCCTTTCTTCAATGGTCCGTGTCCCCACGGACCACTCATGCGTCAGCCAAGCTTACCTACCCGAAGTGTGGTCCGTGAGGACACGGACCACGGAGGAAGACTCGTTTTTGGGAGTCCATCGAAACAACTTATCAATACAACCTTCAACCATAAAAAATGAGTAAAGAACTACTTCCGGGCATCAGGCAATTTGACCTCACCGGAAAATCAGCCATCATTACAGGTGGCTCCAAAGGGCTGGGTTTAGCCATGGCTGCCGGACTAGCCTCAGCAGGTGCCAATGTGATGCTGGTGAACCGCAACGCCGAAGAAGGGGCAGCCGCGGCCCGGGAATTGAGCACCGATTATGGTGTAACGGCCCTTTCATTCGCGGCTGATATTACCAAAGCCGACCAAACCGATGCCATGGTCAACGCGGCCCTGAAGGCTTTTGGCAAGGTCGATATTCTGATCAACAGCGCAGGCATCAACATTCGGGGGGCCATCGACGAATTGACGCCAGACGATTTCAGCAAGGTCATGGATGTCAACGTGACCGGAACCTGGCTTTGCTGCCGGGCCGTTACGCCAGCCATGAAAAAAGCAGGCCGGGGCAGTATCATCAATCTGGCCAGTACCCTCGGCCTGGTCGGGTTGTCGAACCGGACGCCCTACACCTCCAGCAAAGGGGCAGTCGTGCAGATGACCCGTGCTTTGGCGCTGGAGCTGGCTCCGTTCAACATTACGGTCAATGCCATTTGTCCGGGGCCGTTCCTGACCGAAATGAACCTGCCCATTGCCGATACCGAAGAGGGCCTGAAATTCGTAGTGGGCGCTACGGCGCTGGGCCGCTGGGGCCTGCTGCGGGAAATTCAGGGGGCCGCTATTTTCCTGGCCAGCGATGCCGCCACGTTTATGGTCGGCTCCATGCTGACTGTAGATGGCGGCTGGACAGCAAGATAGATGGTCGTGGTGGCGGGTCGGATGGCCGGTGCCATCGCCCCCCACCCCGGCAAACGGAACACCGTAAACACTACCCCTAAACCTTATCCAATGGAACAGTTAAGCACCCAAAAGCAAACCCGAGCGCGTTACGGGATGTTAGCACTCGTATTCGTCAATGTAGCCATCAGTTACCTGGACCGAACGAACATTGGGGTTGCGGCTACGGCGCTTGGGAAAGACCTCCACTTATCAAAAATTGAGTTAGGTTATATCTTGTCAGCTTTCGGGTGGGCCTATGCTGCGTTGCAGATTCCCGGCGGATTAATTGCCGACCGTTTTGGTCCGCGTATCTTATACGCTTTTTGCTTAATCACCTGGTCATTAGTTACAGTGGCGCATGTACTGGTCAGAGGAATTGCCAGCTTGTTTTTTCTTCGGTTAGCCACTGGCACTCTCGAAGCGCCTTCGTATCCGATCAATAATCGGGTTGTAACCAGTTGGTTTCCCGACAATGAGCGGGCATCGGCCATTGCGATGTATGTGTCAGGACAATTTATTGGGCTGGCTTTTCTTAGTCCAGTGCTGGCAATGGTTCAATATTATGCTGGCTGGCAAGGGCTGTTCATCGGTACGGGGTTAGTTGGTTTAGTATGGGGTATTATCTGGTATCTTTTCTACCGCGATCCGCTGGATAGTTCGAATGTGAATAAGGCTGAACTGGATTACATTGAAGACGGAGGAGGTTTGTTCAGAGCAAAGGACCGAACGAAGGCACAGGCCAATTTATGGCGATGGTCCAACGTAAAACATATTTTTTCGAGCCGAACGTTGTGGGGTGTTTACATCGGGCAGTTTGCCGTCAATGCCACCCTTTGGTTTTTCCTAACCTGGTTTCCAACTTACCTGGTGGAATACCGGCACTTAGGTTTCATTAAATCAGGCTATCTGGGGTCGGTGCCTTTTTTATCCGCCTGTGCCGGTTTGTTGTTATCCGGCTTCGTATCCGACCGGTTGGTCAGGCAGGGGAAATCGGTGAGTATGGCGCGCAAAGCGCCCATTATTATTGGGCTTCTGTTATCGGTCAGCATCATTGGGGCTAATTACACCAACGATACGTTCCTGGTTATTTTCTTCCTGTCGCTGGCCTTTTTTGGGTCAGGTATGGCGCTGATTTCCTGGGTATTTGTCTCCATTTTGTCCCCCAAAGAACTGATCGGGTTAACCGGTGGCGTGTTTAATTTTATGGGCAACCTGGCTTCTATTGTGGTGCCAATTGCGATTGGCTATCTGGTTCAGGATGGAGATTTCAAACCCGCTTTGGTATTTATTGGCGCTTTAGGCTTGACGGGTGCCTGCTCATACATATTCCTGGTGGGCAAAATAGAGCGGGTTGTTATCCAGGACAAGCCGGAAGGCGTCGTTGTCGGCAAGTAAGAGCTGCGGCCGTTAATAAAAAATGGCCAGCCAAACGGTTTCTTCCTCTTCCGTTGTCCACTCGACGCGGTGTTTGAGGTGGGCGGGCAAGTTGATGTGCATACCGGGAAACAGCTCAACGGGCTGGTCAACACCGTCTATTCGGAGCCGGGCCGCTCCCTTGGCGAGTAGTACCCACTCAGCCTGTTCCTGATCGTACCAGAATCCATCGGGCGACGCGTGCCCTTTCGAGACGATACGTTCGACCCTAAAGCCAGGGCCGGTCACGATTTTGTCGACCAGTTCTTCGGGTAGAAAATCAGGAATGGAAGCGAATAAATTGCCGATTGTCATAGACGTCTGAATTAGTTGGCAAATTACTACTTTACAACTTGCCACACACTCCTGCGTATATCTGCGCTAGAATATGCTTTATGCCTTAATGGAAAAGACATTAGCCCCTACCCGCTGGTATCGTCTGATACCAATCGCCTTTATTACTTACAGCCTGGCCTATCTCGACAGAGCAAATTTTGGCTTTGGAGCCGCCAGCGGCATGGCAACCGATCTGAAGATTACGCCGTCCATGTCTTCCCTGCTGGGATCGCTGTTCTTCCTGGGGTACTTCTTTTTTCAGGTGCCCGGTGCTATCTACGCCGAAAACAGAAGCGCCAAGAAACTGATTTTCTGGTCGCTGATTCTGTGGGGTGGTCTGGCCATGGCAACGGGGATCATCAGCAATGTATACGCATTGATTGTGATTCGCTTTATGCTCGGCGTTGTCGAGAGCGCGGTGATGCCGGCGATGCTGCTCTTTTTAAGCAGATGGTTTACCAAAGCCGAGCGGTCGCGGGCCAACACGTTTCTGATTCTGGGCAATCCCGCCACTATTCTCTGGATGTCGGTCCTGTCCGGTTATTTAATTAAATCGGTCGGCTGGCGGTGGATGTTTATCCTGGAAGGTCTTCCGGCCATTATCTGGGCGTTCTTCTGGTGGCGTCTTGTGGCCGACAAGCCCAGCGATGCCGACTGGCTCACCGAGTCGGCGAAGCAGGACCTGGAAGCCGAATTACAGAAGGAGCAGCAGGGCATTAAACCCGTCAAAAATTACGCAGCGGCCTTTAAATCCAGAATTGTCATTCTGTTAAGTCTGCAATATGCCTTATGGAGCATCGGGGTGTATGGGTTTGTGATGTGGCTTCCGTCCATCATCAACGCGGCTCCGAACATGGACATTGTTAAAACCGGCTGGCTGTCTTCCGTCCCCTACGTGCTGGCCATCATCGGGATGTTGAGTGCGTCCTATTTTTCGGACAAAACCCTGAACAGAAAAATCTTTGTGTGGCCATTTCTGCTTCTGGGCGCGGTTGCTTTCTACGGATCGTACCTGATTGGCGCGACTAATTTCTGGTTGTCATTTGTACTTCTGATCATTGCGGGTGGTGCCATGTATGCACCCTACGGCCCTTTCTTTGCCATCATCCCCGACCTGCTGCCCAAGAACGTGGCGGGTGGCGCTATGGCTCTCATCAACAGCTTTGGAGCCCTGGGTTCCTTCGCGGGTGCGTATCTTGTGGGGTATCTGAACAGCTCAACGGGTGGGTTCGGAGCCTCTTACATTTTCATGGCCGGTTCGCTTTTATTATCTGCCCTTATCACCCTGATCGCCGTAAAAACCCCGGACAAGCAACCTCTTCCGGAAACGGTTGCGGTTCAGTAAGTTTCGTTTTGATGGCAATGTGAAGTCAGTTTCTTAAAACTGACTTGAGCGGTTTCTTAAAACCGCGTGCTGTCAACTAAACCATTCGGTTTTGAGAAACCTCCCTGTGTCAGTTTTGAGAAACTGACACCACGGTAACCTCAACAATATACTGGGCGTCCCGGCTGGAATTTAAATTCCAGCCGGGACGCCCAGTATATTGTTTACTGATTGAACTGAATGCTGTTCAATTGAATAATGCTGTCATTGGGTTTATCCCGCTTGACGACGATGATATACACATCGTGCTTGCCCGTGAATGGCTTGTCGAGCGTACCCGTTACCTGACTGGTCGTTTTCCAGTCGCCGGTCGCTTTGTAGGGGGCACGACTCACAACCGGACCCGCATAGGAATCCAGCCGCACCTCGATCTCACCCGCTTTGTTGAGCGACGAATAATCGTACGTCAACGACTTAATGGTCGTCATATCAATGCCTTTCAGCAAGACGTACGCCTTATGACCACCCGCATTCAGGCGGCTGCCGAACCGGGGGAAGCCTACATAGGCATCGGCATTGAGCGTCTTCACTTTCGCATTGCGTAAGGTAACAACCTCCGTGCTCGTAAGCGGACCAACGGCCTTACTACCGTTATCCGTATAACTGGCGATCAGGTTATACTGACCACGGGCATCTTCAGGCTTATGCTCAGTCAAGGCAAGGCTCCCCTGCGCAGGGACGGCTTTCTGTTTGCGGGCATCCGTCAGCGAGAAAATGTATTTTACCATCTCCTGGGCATCCTGCGCCGGAATCTGAGGGTGCGCACTCATTAAATGGTCTTTGCTCCAGTTGCCCCCACCCCCTTCGATGATCTTCCTGGCCAGTCGTTCTACGCTACCGGATTCTCCTTTGTAGCGCCCGGCAACGGCCAAAAACGTTGGCCCGACGGATGGCTTGTCGATCGTATGGCAAGCCTTGCAATCGCTGCTGGCAATCAGCGTTTTTCCCAGCGAGCCGGCACCCACCTGCCCTACTTCCTGGTGTCCCTGCTGCGAGGCCGCTACGGGTGCGCCATTCGGCTGAGCACTGTATTCGTAGTACACCTTGATGCGCTTAGGATCCACTTTCTTGTCCTCTTTATCGGTCACCTTCACCGAATAGGTAAACGGTTTATTTTCCCAGTAGAACGATTTATTGTCGGGGGTCACAATGGCCAGTTCCGGTTTGGCATTGCCCACTTTCACGGTGACGGTATCCATGCCCACCAGCCCCATTCGATCCGTTACTTTCAGGATGGCGTTATACACACCGGGCTGTGTGTAGGTGTACGTCGCCATGGGTTTGGTAGCTCCAACCGTTTTACCATCGAACAGCCATTGGTACGTAACCTGATCATCGTCGTCCAGATCGGTACCGCGTCCACTGAATTTGACCCGCAAAGGTGCCTGTCCAACGGCTTCGTCCAGCTCAGGAGCGCGGGGATCGGAGGTGAGGTAGGAGCGGGCGTCGCGCTGAGCCACGGCCACCGAGTCGACCACCCCCGCCCGGGCGATGGGTGCCCGGTTGCCCGTATTGTATTCAATCTTCACCAGGCGGGCATCGTCGTTATCGGCTCCGTATACGGAACCATATTCCAGCATATACATCACCCCATCGTTGCTGAATGCCAGATCGATCGGACGCCTGAAATCGCCCCCACCGGCCATAAACGGCTCATTTCGAATGTAGTTATCGTCTTTGTCGACGCGAACCGCCATCACCCAGTTACGCATCCAGTCGAAAATGAACAGGGCACCATCGTAGTACTCCGGAAATTTGCTTTTCGAAGGCGAGTTTTTATCGTAGGTATAGAACGCTCCGGCCATTGCACTCCGGCCACCCAGACCAAGCTCGGGGAAATCTTTAGAGGCCGCGTACGGGTACCAGATCATGGCCGAATTGGTCGGTGGCAGGTTTTTCAGCCCTGTATTGTTGACCGACGTATTCAGGGGTGCTTTCGGATCGAATTTGGGACCCGCCACATTGGTGGCATAGTCGAGGTCGGGATAAGGCTGGCTATTGCCGATAAAATAAGGCCAGCCATAGTTACCCGGCTTTTTGGCCTGGTTGAACTCGTCGTATCCCCGTGGCCCAATGGTACTGTCTTTACCGGCATCAGGGCCGATTTCGCCCCAATACAAAACCGACGATTTCGGATTTACGGCGATTCGGTACGGATTGCGCAAGCCCATGGTGTAGATCTCGGGGCGGGTTTGTGATGTGCCTTTCGGGAAAAGATTCCCGTCGGGAATGGTATACGTGCCATCGGCCTGCGGATGGATTCGCAGCACTTTACCCCGCAAATCGTTGGTATTGGCCGCCGAACGCTGGGCGTCGAGCGTAAGGTGATCGGGGCGCTCATCGATCGGTGAGTACCCGTTGGACGGGAACGGGTTGGTATTGTCGCCCGTCGAAAGAAACAGATTACCGGCCTTGTCCCACGCCAGCGAGCCGCCGTGGTGGGCACTGGCCTCAAACTCACCGGGTATTTTCAGCACTACTTTTTCCGACGCCAGATCGAGCGTATTGTCGTCTTTGACAACAAAGCGCGACAGGTGGTACGTAGGGTCTTTGTCGGTCGCCGGGGAATAATACACATACAGAAAATGGTTAGTCGCAAACTTGGGGTCAACCGTAATTCCCTGTACGCCAAAGCCCTGCTTCGTTGTTACGGGAAATTTGTGCATGACCTTATACTTATTCGTCCGGGCATTGTAGACGGTCAGATTCCCGCTCCGTTCGGTGAAGAATACCCGATCATCCTCAGTGATGGCAAGCTCCATCGGTTCGTTCAAATCATTGACCAGCACCGTCTTCACAAACCGGTTTTCTTCGGGCATCGTCACGGCATAAGCCTTGCTATAATCGAGAGGTTTGTTGCTGCCCATCACCCAGTTGAGCGCCCCCAGCAAGTGCTGCACAAACAACGGTTCGCTAAAGCTGGCATCTTCATGACCGCCACCCGTGTAGTACGCCCGTCCACCATCGAATTCGTGGTACCAGGCAATCGGATGATTGCTGCCATTGATGCCGCCATCGTATGTATTTTCATCCAGATTGGCCACCACCGTCAGGTTTGAATACAGAGAGCGGTAATTGTACCATTCGTCCGTACGCTCCCAGTGATCAGGCAAGTGCGCCGTAGATGGGTGGTTTTTATCGGTTACGTCAACGGTCGCTTTGCGCACGTTGGATTGACTCGGGTGACTGGCAAAATACCCACCGACCAGTTTGTTGTACCAGGGCCAGTCATATTCGGTATCGGCCGCGGCATGAACACCCATATAACCACCACCCGCCTGAATGTACCGTTCAAAAGCGGCCTGTTGCTTCTGATTCAGGATGTTACCGGTTGTACTCATGAACACGACGGCGGAGTAGTGGCGCAGGCTGTCGTCGGTAAAGTAATCCGCATTTTTGGTCGTATCCACTCGAAACGAATGCTCGCGGCCCAGCTTCTGCATAGCCGCAATACCAAACGGAATGGAGGTGTGTTTCCAGCCCTTGGTTTTCGAGAAAACGAGAATGCGCTTTTGTCCGGCCTGGAGGGGTCCGGCCTGGATAGACCCGGTCTGGATGGACCCGGCGTTCGCTGACTCACCAGCCGATGTTGATTGGGTAACGGCCGTTGGCGTTGCTGTGCCGATGGTCGTTTGGGTAGTGGCTCTCTGGGTATTCAGGCAGGCATACAGCCCGACTGAGGCCCCGGCGGCTCCCAGTAACCGGAGTGTGTACGTGATAGATGTTGACCAAATCATAAAGAAAAAGATTGAGCGTTAGGCTACGCTATAAGGTTTGACCATACATAAACTACCTACGTTTTCTTCCTTTCGGGCATCGTCAACAGGGGATGTTCAGAAATGAACTATCGGGAAGCGATTGTTTATCTGTATTATGGACAGTTTTAAACCAAAAAGGCAGGGGAAGACGGATTTTTTAATTTTTCTTTATGTTCTTCGTGCCTTCGTGTTCAATAATTTATTTCCATGAATCGTCGTCAGTTTATCCAACAGTCAGCCGGGGCAAGTGCAGGGCTGCTGGCTGGTCAATCGTTATGGGCTGCCCCCGCAGCCGCCTTCCCCGTTGTTCGGACGGCAGCCGCCAACCGTAATTTTACCAGTTCGGCCGTTGAGCAGACCATCGGGCGGATGCACAAAACAATCAAAGACCCGGAGCTGGCCTGGCTTTTCGAAAACTGCTTTCCCAATACGCTCGATACCACCGTTCAGGTTGGCACCACCAACGGGCAACCCGATACGTTTGTCATTACGGGCGACATCGACGCCATGTGGCTGCGCGACAGTACGGCGCAGGTCTGGCCTTATTTGCCCCTCATCAAACAGGATAAACCGTTGCAACAACTCATTGCGGGGGTTATCCGACGGCAGAGTCTGTGCATTCGGCGCGACCCCTACGCCAATGCATTCTACGCCGACGCCACCAAGGAAGGCGAATGGAAAAAAGATGTTACCGATATGAAGCCGGGTCTCCACGAACGGAAATGGGAACTCGACTCGCTTTGCTACCCAATCCGGCTGGGGTATCATTACTGGAAAACGACGGGAGACACCAGCCCGTTCGACACCGACTGGCTACAGGCCATGCAACTGGTGCTGAAAACCTGCCGCGAACAGCAACGCAAAACAAATCAGGGGCAATCCAGCCGAGGACCCTATCACTTCAGCCGGAACACCGCCTGGTCGACGGATACGGTGCCGGGCGATGGGTATGGCAACCCAACCCGACCCGTTGGCCTGATCAACAGCACCTTTCGGCCGTCTGACGATGCCACGATTTTCCCGTTTTACGTACCCTCGAACTGGTTTGCGGTCGTGTCGCTCCGACAACTGGCCACGATGGTCGAGCAGATTCGCCCCACCCCGGCCCTCTCCACCGACTGTCGGGCGCTGGCCGATGAAGTAGAACGGGCGCTGAAACAGTATGCCATTTACACGCACCCCAAATACGGAAAGATGTATGCCCTGGAAGTAGACGGCTACGGAAATCACCTGCTTCAGGACGATGCCAACGTGCCGAACCTGCTGGCGCTGCCTTACCTGGGTGCCATACCCGCCAGCGACCCCGTCTATCGGAACACCCGCCGGTTCGTGCTCAGCCCGGACAACCCTTATTTTTTCAAAGGCAAAGCCGCCGAGGGCATCGGCAGTCCGCACACGCTGGTGAACAACATCTGGACCATGAGTTTGACCATGCGTGCGCTCACCTCCACCGACGATCAGGAGATCCTGTCGCAGTTGCGTTTTCTAAAAACGACCCATGCCGGAACGGGCTTTATGCACGAGTCATTCAACCAGGACGACCCGGCCAAATTCACCCGAAAATGGTTTGCCTGGGCCAATACGCTTTTTGGTGAGCTTATCCTGAAAGTCGCGAACGAACGGCCGCATTTATTGAGCAAGCCGTTGTAGGGTTGATATGGTGTGTTTACCCCCCGGCCCCCTGAAGGGGGAGTACTTCGACGTAGCTTTTCTCCCCCTTTAGGGGCCGGGGGGGTAAATACATCATATCAACGTTCGGTCAGCAGCTTTAGCAGGACACCATTTGTCCAGCCAAAACCGTCCTGATTCGGGTACTCGCCCCCCTTTGCCGCGGCCGTATTGACGACATCGTATTTCTCCACCATTTTTCCACTGGTCTTATACACCCGCAGATTCTCATTGACCCAATTCGATTTTACTTTATTGGCCAGCGGAATCTGATTGTAATTACGCAGGCCCTGAATGGCTAACCACTGCAACGGAGCCCAGCCGTTGGGCGCATCCCACTGCTCCCCCGTACGGACCAGCGTGGTCGTTAGGCCGCCAGGTTTCAGAAATGACTGCTCCAGCTTACGGGCCACGGCCACTGCCTGACCAGCCGTTGCCATCCGGATGAAAAGTGGATAAACAGCGGCCAGCGAGTAAACGGCGGATGGCTTTTTAGCAACAAAGTCATAATCAAAAAAGAACGCACGCTTCGCGTTCCAGCAATAGCGCACAATGGCTTCACGCCGTTGCTGAGCCAGTTTCAAATACACTTTCGACTGTACCTGGTCACCCTTCAACCGGTAGCCGTCGGCCAGCGTTTGCTCCAGATTAACGAGCAGCGCGTTCAGATCAACCGGGATAAAATCCGTTGTATGAATCGTTTTTAGGTTCTTCCCATCCCGAAACCACCGGCTGCTGAAATCCCAGCCCGACTCGGCCCCGGCGCGAATGTGCTGGTAAAGCAGTGGAGGATCTTTAGCCCGTCGGGCCAGCAGCACATCTTCCCGATACGATTCCGGACGGGGCGTTTGTTTATCGTCGTAATACCGATTCAGGTACACGTTTTCGGCCAGGCGCACCACCCGGCGGTGGGTCGGCTGCTGGGCCGTCAACTGGTCTTTACCCTCCATCCAGAAATTGTATTCCTGCTGTAGCTGAGGCAGATAATTCAGCAAGACCCGGCGTCCCTGCACTTCTGTGAGCAGATTGACCATGAGCGAGAAAAACGGCGGCTGCGACCGGCCAAGGAAATACGTTCGATTGCCGTTGGGAATAAAGCCAAACGTTCGGATCAGGTAGGCGAAATTATCGACCATGTTTCGAATCAGGGGCGTTTTCCCCGACGCCCGCAGGCCCAGCATGGTGAAATAACTATCCCAATAGTAAATTTCGCCGAACCGGCCGCCGGGTACAACGTAGGCATTGGGCAAAGAAATCAGTGACCCAGTGAGTGCCTCGGCCTTAGGCTGAGCCGTGGCGGGCCGGGTGAGGACCGGCCATAAATCAACAATGTGCTGCTGCGCCGACTGACCAGCTTTACTGGTGTACCCCGACGCGGGTTTTATGGGCAGCGTAAAATGCTGCATGACAAAGGCTTTAAGGTCGAAATCAGGCCGTTGTCGGGCAGCTTCGTAGTTGGCCAGAATAGTAGCGACCGGAAATTTGGGGGTACAGTCAGCAAACGTCTTGGAGTCCGGGAATACCGCTTTTAACTGAACGGCTTCGAATAACGGACCAAACTGTTCATCAGGTCCCGCCCATGTCTTGCTGGCTGGTCTGGCTTTCTGGAGAGTCGTTTGGGCCCAGCCTGGTGTTAGGCTAATGAAGAGAACAGCGAGGGTTATACGTTTTATACTGGATTGCGGCATAATGTCATTTGTTAGAACCTGGTAAACCCGAAGGTCTGGCATAAGTATAATGACAAATAACCATAAGCAACAAAATTTTGACGAAATAGGGATCTGTCAGGCAAGAGCAGTCGCTCGATTCGCTTTGTGTTTCCAACCCTTCTTTCAGGGGTGAGGTAGCACGTTTATCCAGCAGCTACGGCCAAGTTTCCGCAATTCTTTCGAAATCAATAAAGAGCTATTTCCCCTACGGCTATGAGCAATTCGTGCAAGAGACCTATCGGTAGAAATACACCTAATTTGTATTTTTACAGCTTAACGACACCCATTTGCTGCCATGAACCGTTTCTTTTTCTGCTTTCTTTTTTTAACAACCCTTTACTCCCCTCTTTTTGGCCAGCAGGCCCACGACGTTGAACCCGGCAAGCCCGCCCAATTAAACGGAATCGACTATGGTTTCGAGATCAGAAATGAACGCCGTATCGACATTAGTGGCGAGTCATTCATGCGCTACGAATTAACCATTTACGCAACGAATAAGAGTAATTGTACAAAGATAATGCTACCCAAGCAGGCACTGCTGGGACAGGATGACCAAAATGAACTGGCAAATTTTGATTGCCTGAACGCCACCGGAAAGCGGCTGACATCCAAAAATGGCAAGGTGATGGCCCGTCCTTTCGTGGTTCCTTACCGGCAACGGGTCAAAAATGCAGAAGGCAAAGAAATAGTGACGACCACCAATATTCAGGCCGGACACATGCTGCGAAATGGGGAAACGGTCAATAACTCGTTTATTGTGATCGTTCCCAATGGCGAACGCCCTGTTATGAAAGTTCGAATACTAGAAATTCCTGACTTATAACCACCTCATCGGGTTGCCTGCCAGGTACCGCTGTCCTGCCCATCGCCCGATTTCCAGGTGCCTTTCAGGGCAGCGTTCGTGTATTTTCCGGTGAAGCTCACGTCGTCTCCATCGGTGGCATAACTAGCCTTCAGTTGTCCATTTTCCCAGCTAATGGTTTTCAAATCTGTAGGGTAGCGGTTGCCATCTTCGGTCAGCATAACGACCTGTCCGGTTAGTTTCCGGTTGCTGTCCTGCTTGATGACCAGCTCAAACTTGCCGTTCGATGATCCGTCGAAGGTTCCGGCCCATTTACCCACGATAGTCGGTAACGAATCGCGGGTTGCGGTTGGGCTTTGTGCCTTTGCCGACTGAAACATTACTGCGAAAAGGGCAATAGCAGCTACTAAAATTCTGATAGTCATGGCTTAAAGGGTTTATCTATTATCTATTGGTTTTATCGTGAGATCAGCCAGAGAGAGACAATTTCATCAGGATACGTTGCAGGCGTTATACTCGCGCTATCGCTCAAGCCAGCGGAATCTGGTTTTCGGTTGCTTTCCGGATCACAAATTGACGGGCTTCATCATATTCTTCGGCCGTGCGCAAATGCTCCAGCATCAACGGCACTTCCTGTTTCAGGGAGGTAACATTCCGGAGATAAGCCGCGTAATCCAGCTTACCCCGGCCCGGCATGGTTTCCATAAAATGGCCATCTTTGGGCGCAATATCTTTGGCATGCGCCGACACAATCCAGCGGCCTAGTTTCCGAAAAACCTCATCCATCAGGGCGGCATTCGTAAAGTAGCGCCTTGGGTTATTGATGATGTTGGCGATATCGACATGAGCCCCAAAGGCGGGCCGGTCGATGGCTTTTATGAATTTAAGGTACGAATCGGGCCCGTCGGGTAAACTCCAGCCCATCATTTCGAGCGCAAACCTGGCCTGTTTGGGCTTCACCGCATCAATTACCTTTCGGCAGTTTTCGACCGTTGCATCAAAATAATCGGTACTGAGATCCCGCGCATCGGGGCCATCCCAGTGAGTAGGGCTGTAAGAACCACCAATGTTAACGCAGACCCTGGCCCCGACGGCTTCGGCCAGGGCCAGCCGATCCGTTACGTAAGCCAGATTTTTACGGCGCTTTTCGGCATCCTGATCCAGCATATTGACCCAGGCCCCCACTTCGGCGATTATCACATTCTGGTCGGCAAACGCTTTGCGAATAGCCGAAAGTTTGGTGGTATCGGTCAGGTCAACAGCCGGTACGTAGGCCGCGCTGTACTGCAGGCGCCGGTGTTCACGGGCGAGTTCGCTGGGGTCATCACTTTTCAGAAAAATAGGCCCACCCAGCCGAAGCGGCTGTTGAACCACATGTCGGAATGACGCATTGGGCGTAAGAAAAGTACTGCCGGCCAGAACGGCCGACGACCGTAAAAAACGGCGACGGGATAGAACGTGCATAAGCGTGCCTCGGTAAAACCTGTTCATCTAAAAGCCAAAAACCAGCCTACTTACTTATCTCTCCCAGGTGGTTCCGCTCTGTCCCGGCGGACGTTCTGCGCGCCGGAACTGATCGGAACGCTCAATTTGTAGAAAATACACGTTGCTGGGTAAAACCGGCATCCAGCCCGCTTTGGATACTATACTCGCAAACACGCATTTCCTATGCAAGCCAATAGACGAACCTTTATAAAAAGCTTGTCGGCCGCTTCGGCAGTAATCGCCACGGAAGGTATTGCCAAGCCCTTCGGTGCCCCCGCCTACATTCCCAATCTGATGAGGATTAGCCCGAACGATAAGATTCGTATTGCTACCATTGGTATGGGCATCCAGGGCAACTTCGATACTCAGGCTGCGCTGCGTAATCCTGATGTGGAACTGGTCGGTGTGGCCGACTTGTACAACGGCCGACTTGAACACGCCAAAACTGCCTACGGTAAAGACAAGGAGCTGTTTACGACCCGCGATTACCGCGAAGTGCTGGCCCGTCCGGATGTCGACGCGGTGCTCATCGTAACGCCGGATCACTGGCACGATCACATCACGATTGCGGCTCTCAACGCCGGAAAGCACGTGTATTGCGAGAAACCGATGGTGCAGCACCTCAACGAAGGCAAAGCCGTTATCAATGCCTGGAAAAAGTCGGGCAAGACCATGCAGGTGGGTAGCCAGCGGATCAGCAGCGCGTCGTTCAAGGAAGCCAAGCGACTGGTCGAAGCGGGTGACATTGGTCAGATCAACTACATTGAATCCAACAACGACCGCTTTAACGCCATCGGGGCGTGGCAGTATTCCATTCCACCCGATGCCTCGCCCCAAACCCTGGACTGGGATCGGTTTCTGGGCGATGCGCCAAAGCGGCCATTCGATGAAAAACGGTTTTTCCGCTGGAGAAACTACAAAGATTATGGCACGGGCGTAGCGGGTGACCTGTTCATTCACCTGATTACCGGTGTTCATTTCGTCACGAACACAATGGGGCCAACCCGCATCTATTCATCGGGTAATCTGGCCTACTGGAAAGATGGCCGCGATGTGCCCGATATCATGGCCTGCATCATGGACTACCCCAAAACAGACCAGCACGAAGCGTTTCAGATGGTGCTTCGGGTTAACTTTGCCAATGCCGGAAAGATAAACGATGTCACCCGAATTATTGGGAACGAAGGCCAAATTGAGTTTTCGGAGAACAACCTGATCATGACTAAAAAGAAACTTCCCGTGGCGCCGGGTTATGGCGGTTACGACAGTTTCTTTACGTTCACGGAACCGGTTCAGCAGGAGTTTGCCAAAAAATATGATGCAACCTATCCACCCGAGACCCGCAAGTCGGAACCGGTGAAGGAAGTAAAATTTGAAGCGCCCAAGAACGACGATGCCCACGCCAAGCACTTCGGCGACTTTTTCGAGAATATCCGAAAAGGCAGCCAGGGAACCGTAGAAGATCCGGTGTTTGGTTTTCGGGCAGCGGCTCCGGTTCTGGCCTGCAACGAGAGCTACTTCGAGCAGAAAGTTGTGCATTGGGATCCGGTTACCATGACGCAGCAAAACCCAACCACGAAGTCGGGAACGACTCCGCCGAAAAAGAAAACGGTAGCTTCGGCAAAAGCATCATCGAAGAAGTCATAACACGCCAAGGGAACACGCCATCGGAATTACCTGTTTCTGGCAGGTAGTTCCGATGGTTTTTGTTTGAGCAAAACGACTTAAATCAAACGTTTTTTTGTCCTTCCGACGAAGGAGGAACCTTCGGACAAGGCTAATCTTTAGCTATTACACGAAGGTTCCTCCTTCGTCGGAAGGACAAAAAATGCCTGACTTATTTACCCGATTTATTAACGCCCCCAAACGTACGTGAAAGCTCCGCCTACTCGATCCGTTTCTTCCCAGCAAACTGGCCCGAAGGGGTTATTCTGGCGCACGGCTTTGGTCGCACTTTTACTCTGGATCACAATCGACGTATTTGTGCCGCGCCAGCACAGCATTCGACAGTTCGACGCGAAGGAAGTTGCCCGCCTGGAAACAGCCATGTGGCGATCCTATTATGACAAAAATCCAGCACTGTTGTTCTGGCAGTTGGCGGGTGGATTACGGCAACAATTCCATGCCCCTTTCTGGCGATCATTCGGCCTGGCATTTTTAGCGACCAAAGCCGCTTTCATTTTCAAAGAAGGCCACTCCCGGGCGGATTACCAACGGGCGATGCCTGCTCTGGTCACGTATTATGAAGCCATTCAGAAACTGACGGTAGAACGTTTTGATGTGCAGAAGGTAGCAGCTCTGGAGTTAGACTGGTGGATTGTTCATCGCCAGCGGGACCGCTACTCCTACGCTGACCTCTCCGTGGCGCTGGCGAAAACATCGGCAGCTCTGTATAATCAGCCAGTTTCCTCGTTCTCCACCTATGCCACTCTCCGGGCAAATGCTATGCGCCTGTGCGACGAAACCGGCCACAAGCCCGGCGGCACCACGGAAACTTCCTGGCAGAAAATCGAACAGGCGCTAAACCTGGCCTGGCGTACCCTGCACACCGTAGTTCGTCCGGCTAACGGAAGCTAGCTAATTTATAATTTAGGCTATGACCGGAGCTGCTGCATAGCCAGACGCAACTGTTGGCGAGCTGTTTCTGTCGGCAGGCCCATGGTACGAGCGGCTTCTTCGGGCGTGCATTTTTTAAACAGTACAGCATCAAGCAGTTCCTTCAACTGCGAATTGGTCGGGTGAGTATCGAAATGAACTGCCGGGGCAGGCTGGTGGGCCGGTAGCGTGACCTGCCCGGTTGTGGTTACCTGAAAGGCCGGGTATGGTACTCTATTACGCATTTGCAGCGCATCGGTTATAGCGTTGCGGGTAATGGTTAATAACCAGGCAAATACCGGCTGTTTTTCGGGCTCAAACAGACCAATCTCTGCCCCAACCGCTACAAATATTTTTTCCAGTAATGCTGCCGCTTCGTCTTTATTCAGAATGCTTTTAGTGATAACCCCGAACAGGGCGGGTGCATACCGATCATACAGGGCGTGAAAATCAACCTTGTTTATTGCATTCTGCCCACGGGGCAAGTCGAGTTTCTGGGGCTCGTTTATTGCACGACTCATAAAGGGGAAGATAGACTGGTGGCAGTCACCCGCTTGCCAGATACTAAGCCTTGCCAACCAGGTGTATAGCAACAACCTGTTGGTTACCCTTTGGTTTATATTTTTTTTATTCGGTAGCCAAACAACCAGATCAAGGAATCTGTACTCGTAAAGAAATGGTCGTTGCCGGGGTTCTTGTTACCTTTGGGTACTGATTCAAAAAACTTATGAAATACAAAAAGCACGTTTTTATCTGCAATAACCAGAAGGCCGCCCCCAAAAAGTCGTGTGGCGAAGCCCATGGCAATGAACTGGTCGATGCGTTCAAGGCAGCACTCGCCGAACGCGGTCTGTTAAAAGAAATGCGTGCCCAGCGCACCGGTTGCCTCGACGCCTGTGCCTTTGGGCCAGCCCTGGTCGTTTATCCCGAAGGTACCTATTATGGCAATGTTCAACTGTCCGATGTGGCCGAAATTGTCGACAGCCACCTGGTGAACGACCAACCCGTCGAACGACTTGTGCTCAATGTCTAGTGCTCTCGGTTTGTGCGGTTCCCGCCGTAACTACAAACCGTAACCCCTTTCCCATGTACAAACACCTCTTTTTCGACCTCGATCATACACTCTGGGACTTTGACCGAAATTCGTCCGAGTGCATTGCCGAGCTGTTCGAAACGCATCGGTTAGCCGATCTGGGCATTGCTTCGGCAGCTGAATTCAGTCGCCATTTTATTACTATAAACAAGCAGCTCTGGGCCGATTACGATAAGAACCTGATTGAACATGGCTACATTCGGAAGCACCGATTCCCGATGGTCTTTCGAGCCCTGGGCATCGATGAGTCAGCCGTTCATACGGACCTGAATGCCGAATACCTGCGGATGTTACCGGGCAAGCCCCATCTGCTGGAATCGGCCAAAGAACTGCTGGATTACCTGCACGGGCGCTATACGATGCACATCATCACGAATGGGTTTGCCGAAATTCAGGCGGTAAAGATGAATAGCTCCGACATCGCACATTATTTTACGCACGTCGTCACGAGCGAAAATGCCAACGCCAAAAAGCCGGATCCCCTCGTTTTTCAATATGCTCTGGACATAAGCGGTACGACGGCGGCAGAGAGTTTGATGATTGGTGACAATTACGAAGCCGACATTATGGGCGCGAAAGGGGTGGGGCTGGATACGGTTTTCTATAACCCGGAAAGTCACCCCGTCAGTGACCCACCAACCTACGACATCCGCCATTTGAAGGAGTTAATGGCCATTCTATAATTGACCGTATATGCAACTGACGCATGCAACTGCCCTTGTTACCGGAGGAGCTTCGGGGCTTGGCGAG
Organism: Spirosoma humi; assembly: GCF_054776575.1. Taxonomy (NCBI): domain Bacteria; kingdom Pseudomonadati; phylum Bacteroidota; class Cytophagia; order Cytophagales; family Cytophagaceae; genus Spirosoma; species Spirosoma humi. Next base: position 1,257,022 of record NZ_BAAHBR010000008.1, on the reverse strand, counting down.
GCAACAACACGCCTACTGGCCGCCAATGGAACCAATGTGGTTATTCTGGACCTGAACGACACGCAGGGGAACGCACTGGCGGAAGAGTTGGGCCCAACTGTCCGATTCCATAAAACCAACGTGACCGACGAAACCGACGTGCAGGCCGCCATCAATCTGGCCATTGGAACGTTCGGGAGTTTACAGATCGCTATTAACTGTGCGGGCGTAGCCGAAGCCCGAAAAACGCTCGGTAAAGTTGATGGCGTTTATGGTGCCCACTCCCTGTCGGTCTTTCAGAAAGTGATTTCCATCAACTTGATTGGCACGTTCAACGTCATTCGGCTGGCAGCATTAGCCATGGAAAAAAATGAGCCCAACCAGGAAAATGAACGGGGTGTTATTGTCAATACGGCGTCCGTAGCCGCCTACGACGGACAAATGGGGCAGGCGGCCTATGCGGCTTCCAAAGGGGGTATTGTGGGCATGACATTGCCCATCGCCCGCGATCTGGCCCGCTCCGGAATCCGAGTTATGACCATTGCACCGGGCCTTTTTGAAACGCCCTTACTCGCCAGTCTGCCCGAAGAAGCCCGGCTCTCCTTAGGGCAGCAGGTGCCGTTCCCTTCCCGACTTGGTCGGCCGGGAGAATACGCGCTACTCGTAAAAAGCATCATCGAGAACCCGATGCTGAATGGCGAAGTGATCCGACTGGATGGAGCCATTCGAATGGGCCCGAAATAAAGGGATTTAACATTGTACGCACAAAAGCCGCTGGGGAATGTCCCTGGCGGCTTTTGTGTGTCAATCAACAGGTACTTGCGGTGCAAGCGAAAAGCGTTACCTGATTTAGAATCCTACGTTGATACGACCGAACACAGACGGGCCATTATACCCGCCCTGATTGAGTTGCCCATTATTCTACCTCACGCTAGATAAGTAGAATTAATCATACGATAATCCATTAATAGTAATTAAAAAATATAATATGTAATTATAAAAATTTTGTGAAATTTTATTCTGCTTTACATCCAATATGTAAAATATAATAATTTATAATTGTGCTTTAATCTCTACAATTACTATTTGTATACTTCTCTCTTCCTCTACTTGCATGAAAGAACGTTTATTTGCTCTTCTTTTCTTACTTCCTATTCTTTCGTTTGGTCAGCAGCGCGTTGTTAGAGGTAAGGTGAGCGATGCCGCCGGGAAAGAATCGTTGCCCGGCACAACGGTAACGGTGAAAGGCGGGACGGTTGGAACGGTCACTGATGCCCAGGGATTGTATCAGCTAACGATTGCCGATAAATCAGCTACGCTGGTTTTCTCTTCGGTTGGCTTCCAACTCAAAGAAGTCGTTGTTGGAAATCAGGAAGTCATCAACGTAGCGCTGGATGCTGACACCAAGCAACTCAGCGAAGTAGTGGTGACAGCCGCCGGTATCAAGCGGGATAAGAATGCCCTGGGTTATTCTGTCAGCACGCTGGATGCCAACAAACTAGCCCAACGTTCTGAACCTGACCCACTTCGGGCGCTCACCGGCAAGGTAGCGGGCGTGAACGTACAGGGGTCGGGCGGTGCCGCCGGGGGCGCTACCAATATTACCATTCGGGGTAACTCATCGCTGGGCAACAACAATCAACCGCTGTTTGTGGTCGATGGTGTCCCCTTCGATAATTCCAGTTTTGGGAGTACCGACGGCTCCGTTGGCGGATCGACCATCACCAACCGGGCGTTTGACCTGGACCCGAATAATATTTTGACCATGACCGTTCTGAAGGGGGCCGCAGCAGCAGCCCTTTATGGTTCACGAGCTGCCAACGGGGCCATTATCGTGACCACCAAGGCCGGAAAAAGCCAGAGCAAGAAAGGGCTGGAAATTACGTATAGTACGGGCTACTCCACAGAAACCGTTGCCGGATTGCCCGACTACCAGACCAAGTATGGCCAGGGAACAAATTTCGACTACCGAAGTGGCGTCTTTGGTTCCTGGGGGCCACCCTATGCCGGCTACACGAGCCTGATTCCAACGCGGGCAACCATTCCGCATCCGCTCACGACCAACAACCGGTATCCATCGTCGGTCTTTCCGCAGTTTTACCAGGCCGATGGCATCACGCCCATTCAGGTGCCGTACCAGTCCTACGCACAATCCAACGCCAAGGATTTCTTCCGGACGGGCAGCGTTTTCGAGAACGCCCTGTCGGTATCGAATGCCAGTTCGAAAGGAAACTTTACGGTTGGTCTGTCCCGTACGGGCAACCAGGGCGTCGTGCCCGAGAACCAGATTACCCGCACAGGGGTGAACATCGGCGGGAACGCTCAGTTGGACAACAAATTCTACGTGAGTGGCGCCCTGAACTACGTCAACACGAGTCAGGTTTCCCCACAGGTATCAGCGGCCAACGGCAGTGGCAGTTCCATCCTGGACATTCTGATGTTCGTGCCCACCAGCTACGATCTCACCGGTTTTCCCAACACGAACCCGCTGAATGGCAACAACGTGTATGACCGGGTTGGTACGGATAACCCCTACTGGTCGGTGGTGAACAGCCCTACCACCAGTAAGGTAGATCGTTATTATGGAAACGTCGTGGTTGGCGTAGATCCGCTTCCTTGGCTGAATGTTCAGAATACCGTCGGGTTCAATGCCTATACCGATCGACGCATGGTGGTCAATGGCAAAGGGGGCGATTATTTCCCCAACGGCAACATCACTACCGATAATATCTATCGGCAGGAATTAGATAATACGTTGCTGCTGACGGCCACCAAACCCATTACGGAAAACATTGGCCTGAAAGTGATTCTGGGCAATAATGTGAACCAGCGACTCACTGAACGCCAGGTGGTGTTTGGCGACGGCATTATTTTTCGGGGTATCAACTCACTGAACAACACCAGCGTTACGATTCCCCGCGTGCTGCCCAACAACCGAAACAACTTCAAACAACGGTACTTCGCCTTCTTTACCGACATTTCGCTGGATTATAAAAATGTCGCGTTTTTGAATCTGGTTGCCCGCAACGACGTCTCCTCTACCCTACCCGCCAGCAACCGGAGTTACCTGTACGGGGGCGGCAGTGCGTCGCTGATTTTTACGGAAGCACTCAAGCTACCCAAAGGCGTGCTGTCGTTCGGTAAAGTTCGGGCAGGCTACACACGGGTAGGCAACGAAGCTACGCCTTACCAAACCCAAACGGTTTACATCGCTAACCCTATTTTAGGGGCTGGTTCGACTACGGGCGCCATCGCGTCGCCGTTCCTTGGTCAGAGTACCTTAAGCGAATCCGATCTGCTCGCCAACGCCAGCCTGAAACCGGAGTTTATCACCGAACTTGAGCTGGGTACCGAGTTGCAGTTTTTCAACAACCGGATCGGTCTGGACATTACGTACTATAAAAAACTCAGTACGTCGCAGATTTTCACCGTCAATGCCGTTCCCTCGTCGGGCTATACGCAAAAGGTGATCAACCTCGGCCGGTCATCCAATGAAGGCATCGAAATTGGTCTGAATGCCTCCCCGGTCAAACTCAAAAACGGGTTTAACTGGGATATTTCGTCGGCCTTCACCCTCAACCGGAACATCGTTCTGGACATTGGTACGCTCAAAGAACTGCCGTATGGCGGCTTCTCCGATTTGGGAAGCGTTCATATTGCCGGGCAGCCATACGGCCAGATTCGCGGATCGACCTATGCGAAAGACGAAGTCGGTAACATTCTGGTCAACCCCAACACGGGCAAACCAATTCTGAGCGGCAAAACCTCCGCCATCGGGAACCCCAATCCTGACTTTATCCTGGGCATCACCAACACCTTCAGCTACAAAGGCATTACGCTCAGCGCGCTGTTCGACTGGAAGAAAGGGGGCGATATGTATTCCTTTACGGCCTACGAACTACTAAGCCGGGGCGTCACCAAAGACACCGAAGAGCGGGAGGCCATTCTGGTCGGGCCGGGCGTACTGGGCGATGTCAATACGCTGAAACCCCTGCTGGATGGCGAAGGACGGAAAATCCCGAACAACATCGGTATCGGCGTTGCCGACTATTACTTCACCGGTGGTTTCGGACCGGGTGGCGCGGGCGAAACGAATATCTTCGACGCAACCGTTTTCCGGCTTCGGGAGGTTTCGCTAGGCTATCAGTTTCCCAAGAAGTGGCTTTCGAAAACCCCGTTTGGCTCGGCGTTCCTGTCCTTCAGTGGCCGTAACCTGTGGTATCTGGCCCCGAACTTCCCCAAGCACCTGAACTTCGACCCGGAGGTTAGTTCGCTGGGGGCGGGCAATTCGCAGGGCTTCGATTTCATCGGTATTCCCACAACACGCCGACTCGGCGCCAATCTCCGGTTCAGCTTCTGATTCGTCTCCAACAACTTCCCTCGAACTTATCTTATGCGATTTATAGTCCCTATACGACGTCTTTCTCTGGTGGGCCTGCTGTTTATTGGCTGGTCATGCAAAGACTTTGTTGACATCAATGCCGACCCGAACAATCCCGTCACACCGACCCTGGAGTTACTCTTGCCCGCCACCCAGATATCCATGACGGGTAGCCTGCGGGATGTGAATCAGGGCACTTCCATCCTGATGCAGCAGTTGTATTCCAGCAACACGAGCCGTAATTTCCAGGACGGCACCGATTATCAGCAATCCTGGAATGCCCTCTATACGCAGGCTTTGAATGACCTGGAGATCATCATTCGGGAGGGTACCCGCCTGCAACGATGGGATTACGTTTCCATTGCCAAGCTGGAAAAAGCTTATATCTACAGTTTGATGGTGGATCTGTGGGGTGACATCCCGTACACCGATGCCTCAAAAGGCAACGGCGTTTCTGACCCATCCTTCGAAAGCGGATCAGCGATTTATGACAAGCTGTTTCTGCTCATCGACGACGGTTTGGCCGATGCTGCCAAGGGGAATTTTGCCATCCAGCCAACCACCGCCGATGTCATTTACAAGGGCGACAAAGCGGCCTGGATCCGCATGGGCAACACCCTGAAACTGAAACTATACAATCAGATTCGACTGGTTCAGCCGGATAAGGCGAAGGCGGGTATCAGTGCCTTACTCAGCACGGGTGCGCCCCTGATCACCAGCAATGCGCAGGATTTCTCGTTTCGTTTTGGCACTACCGAAACCCCGGCTAACCGCCACCCCTGGCACCGAACCGAATACCAGGCGGGCAAAAATTACTACCTGAGTCAGGGATTTATTGAGCGGTTATTCAACACCGACGACCCCCGTATCCGGTACTACTTCTACCGCCAGACGTCGAACTACACGGTGGGTTTCACGCCAACCGGAAACGGCTACTTTGGCCGCTACACGGGCGATGCCAGTGCGTCGCCCAACGACAATGCCCTGAAGGCGACGGTGGGCGTTTATCCGGCGGGTGGTTTGTATGACAATAGTCCCATCAATAACGTGCCCGCCACGAACGTCTTCATAACCAACACCGGAGCCACGTCGAGCCCTAAAGTGGTAACGAACACCGACGGCACCGGTGCGGGCGTGTTTCCGTTCATGACCAACGCTATGGTGAAGTTCATTCTGGCCGAAGCGGCCCTCACCCTGGGTACGACCGGCGATGCCCGACAATTGTTTCAGGATGGCATTGCGGCTCATCTGAACAGTGTCAATACGATCTCGACAACCTCAGGTAATTCGGCGACACCCATGGCAGCTGCCACGATCAGTGCGTTTGTCGCCAACCGGGCGGCTCAATACGATGCCGCCGACGAAGCCGGAAAACTAAGCGCCCTGATGACCCAAAAATACATTGCGCTCTACGGCAACGGCATCGAATCGTATACGGATTACCGCCGGACGGGCTTACCGGTATTGCCCGCGCCTATTGCACCCCTGAATACGTTTCCCCTACGACTTTCCTATTCCATTACGGAATTAGCCACAAACGCGACCATCTCGGATAAAGCCGATCAGCTACAGACCGCTCAACAAACGACACCTGTTTTCTGGGATAAATAATCTGACGGAACCATGAAAAAGATTCTTTTATACGCTTCTCTCCTGCTGCTTATTGGGCTCGATGCCTGCAAAACAGAGGACTATGTCTGGGAAAACTGGGCTTATACGGCCGTCCCGCTGGTTGCGGTCAACACCGAAAAGTCGGCACTACCGACCATTGCAACGGCAAACACCTCCTTTTTTGACCTGGGCGCGGCCAATCTGGGTAGCCAGGTATTTGAATACACCCTAAAATGGGAAGGCTTCGGGAAGGCCGAAGTAAAGTCGATTGATGTTTATCTGGGTTTTACCAAAGCAGCCGCCAGCGGTAATCCGGCTTACCCCATTGTGGTCTCACAGCCGGGCGGCATCTACCCCAGCGTGACCCAGTTTCCGCTACCGAGCCGGGTAGGCACAAGCGATAAACTGTACGAGACGGTGACGGAGTTTCCCAAAACGTTTAGCGTGACAGCAGCTCAACTGGCAGCCTTCACGGGGACAAACCTCAGCACCGTTGCGCAGAATGACTATTTTATTTTCAAATTCATTCTGAATCTGGCCGACGGCCGTCAGATTGCCGGTTTCCAGGAAAACGTATGCGATGAAGCCCGTGGCGAAGTCGGCGACTGCCGGGTAGGCGTGCGTTTTCGGAAGAAATGACTTAGTTGCAATTGCCTCCGTGGCCCGTGAGACTACGGGCCACGAAAGTTTCACCCATAACCCAGTACCTTACAACTCCTTTTACTAACTTACCTTTCCTCAACAATGCGCTATTTTTCCAGTCTACTTTTCGGTACGCTGCTGCTCAGTTTCACAACAGTATGGTCACAAACCATTCCGTCGCCCAAAGAGCATTTTGGCTTTACTATCGGCGATGATTATCAACTCGCTACGTACACACAAACGGAGGCTTATTTCAAAAAGATAGCCGCGGCTTCCGACCGCGCAAAACTGGTCGATATTGGTATGACCGAAGAAGGTCGCCACCAATACATGCTGATCGTCTCGTCACCGGCCAACCTCAAGAAATTAGATCGGTACAAAGAGATTTCCCAAAAGCTTGCCCGGGCCGAAAACCTTACTGACGAACAGGCCCATGCGCTGGCCGACGAAGGCAAAGCCATTGTCTGGATCGATGGCGGCCTACACGCTACGGAAACCGTCGGGACGCACCAGCTCATCGAAACGATTTATCAATTGGTGAGTCGGAAAGACCCCGAAACCATGCGCATCCTGGATCGGGATGTGATTTTGCTAACCCACGCGAACCCCGATGGGCAAGAACTGGTAACCAACTGGTACATGCGGGAGTCGACCCCCGAAAAACGCTCGTTGGATAACGTTCCCCGCCTGTATCAGAAATACATCGGGCACGACAACAACCGCGATTTTTTCATGCTGAACATGAAGGAAACCCAGAATATTGCCCGCCAGTTGTTCGTCGAATGGATTCCGCAAATCATGTACAATCACCACCAGAGCGGCCCGGCGGGGTCGGTGCTGGCGGGTCCTCCCTATCGGGATCCGTTCAACTACGTATTCGATCCAATGATGGTCACGGGCATCGATGCCCTGGGTGCGGCCATGATCAACCGGTTGAACGGCGAGAACAAACCCGGCTTCACGCGTTTGGGCGGCTCTGTTTTCTCGACCTGGTACAACGGTGGGTTGCGGACCACCACGCACTTCCACAACATGATTGGTCTGCTGACCGAAATCATTGGCGGACCAACGCCCGAGAGCATCCCGCTGGTGCCCAAGCGCCTGATTCCGAATGGCAACACGCCCTTCCCGGTTACGCCACAAAAATGGCATTTCAAGCAGTCCATCGATTACTCCGTGTCGCTCAATTACGCGGTGCTGGATTATGCCGCCCGCCAGAACGACCAGTTGTTGTACAACATCTACCGCATGGGCAAGAACTCCATCGAACGGGGCAGCAAAGACTACTGGGCCCTGTCGCCGAAGCGAATCGACGCCATCGACGATGTATACAAGAACGACCCGAAGAAAGTGGTGCCTCCTACCAACGCGGCTCTGGCGCAGTACGGCTTTATCCCTAAAGGTGGTGGCATGCCGCTCAAGTATTATGATACCATCATGAAAGCGCCCATTTTGCGCGATCCCCGTGGATTTATCATTCCAGCCAATCAGCCGGATTTTGCTACCGCCGTTAAGTTTGTTAATGCGCTGATCAGAACGGGTATTCAGGTTCAGAAAGCCACCGCCGATTTTGCGGTAGCGGGCAAAAAATACCCGGCGGGCTCGTATGTTGTGAAAGCCGATCAGGCATTCCGGCCACACGTGATCGACATGTTCGAGCCGCAGGATCACCCCAATGATTTTCAGTATCCGGGTGGCCCACCCGTTCGTCCGTATGATGCCGCTGGCTGGACACTTGCTTATCTGATGAATGTCAAATTTGACCGTGTTCTGGATGGTTTCGATGGTCCCTTCCAGAAACTACCCTATGGCGAACTCCAGTCGCCGGAAGGCCACATTACGGGCAATACGGGGGCTGGCTATCTTTTAAGCGCCAAATCGAATAACTCATTCATCGCCGTAAACGATCTGCTGGCGGCTGGCGTTGAGGTCTATCGGTTGCCCAATGGAGTGGGAGACAAATCGGCCGTGGAGGCCGGAGCCTTCTTTGTTCCTGCCTCAGCAAAGGCCAAATCGCTGCTGGATAAATCGGCAAAAGACCTCGGCATCAACGTAACCGGCCTGTCGAAGCGCCCCGGAACAACGTTATCGAAAGTGGCTCCCATGCGCATTGCGTTGTGGGATACGTACGGCGGCTCGATGCCGTCGGGCTGGATTCGCTGGATGATGGAGCAGTATCATTTCCCCATGAAGGTGGTCTACCCCGCAGATATCGATGCCGGCGACCTACGGAAGAACTATGACGTTATCGTTTTCGTAACCCGCGCGATACCACCCGTTGGCGGTAAGGATGAGGATATTTTCAGCCTGTTTGGCACAGAGCCCAAGGTCGAAAACACACCCGCTGAATACCGTCCGTGGATGGGTAAAATCACCGCGGCCAAATCGGTTCCTCAGTTGAAAACGTTCCTGGAAGCAGGCGGAACCGTGGTGACCATTGGCAGCAGTACTAATCTGGCCTATCACCTGGGCTTGCCGGTTAAAAATGCGCTTACCGAGATGACTACTAGTGGTGTCGAAAAACCGCTGCCCGGTGAGAAATATTACATTCCGGGAAGTGTCCTGCGCGTGAATCTGGACTCAACTCAGCACGCAACCTGGGGGATGTCGAACAAGAGCGATGTGTATTTCGACGCCAGCCCGGTTTTCAAAATAGCCCCCGATGCCATTGCCAAAGGACTGGTAAAACCATTGGCCTGGTTCGACAGTGGCAAACCGCTCCGCAGCGGCTGGGCCTGGGGACAGTCGTATTTGCAGGATGGTGTGGCCGCTTTTGTAGCCCCGGTCGGGCTGGGTAAATTGTATGCCTTCGGTCCCGAAATCACGTTCCGGGCTCAGTCGCATGGCACCTTCAAACTCCTGTTCAATCAGTTGTATACCACAGGCTCAGCCAGTCGGGCGTTGCGTCTGTAGCGGGCAGCGGCCAATAAAAAACAGCCAACAGCGCTGTTGACCTTATTACTTAAATCCTGGCAGACGGGGACGTTGCTCACATTGAGCCAATGTCCCCGTCTACGTTTTAGGACGTTTCATTCGTTACGCGCTAAACCTATATACATATCCGTTCTGACACACGCTGTTCCGATATATCGCCCGACGAACTGAAGGCATGTTCTTATAACCTACTATTTTTCCGCTAAGCGAATCAGTATGAGATAGAAATAAAATTTATATACATTAAACAGAACAAGTAAATAAAATTAAACTACGAAGCTTATATTGCGAACAAGTTGTATTCGCATACCGCGAATTATCTCCATTATTAAGATTCGTAACTACTTACAAAACATGAATAACTGTCTTTTATTACTCATTCAAACCACTTCACAAACATATTTTCTCCTGCCTCTATAGCATAAACCTGTACACTATTTCATCAAACCCTCCTTTGCCAAAACGGAACCTAGTTAGTTTCTTCTTTATCCATCTTTGAATTGATGAACGTGCAGCAGTTAAACAAATTGACATTCTCCGAACAGTTAGTACTGATCCCCATAAAAGGGCGATTTATCGCTGAACGACAGAACAGCGAACACCAAGTTAAACTTTATTATTTGGGTAACCATTTTGTTGAAATTTACTATAAATGGCCGGTTAATCGCGGGTTGGGGGCACATTGGGAGCCTTACCAGGTGAGCGCTTTTGTCGATAATGCGGGCTGTACCGATCGCCTGACGCCCTATGTCGAACAACTTACCTTGGGTGACCTAAAAAAATAGGTATTCTTCAAGCGCAGGTTTTACCGGGCAGTATAAGTAGACTACACCCGATAAAACCTGCGCTTGCGACCACTACGCTCATTTCATTCGGCGTTCTGCATCGATGGCGCAAAACTACCCGTTGGGCTTTTACCGGATAGGCGTATCGCGGGAATCGGCGTAGGCTTTGCTGAAATCGATTTTTGTAACCTGTCCGGCAACGTACCGAATGCCCTGAAAAATATGCCGAATGAAAGTCGTGTCATTTTCATAGTCGGTTTTGGCGTGGCCCAGGGTCGTGCACCAGGTATAGCCCCCATCGAAATTGTAGTACCAGGCCGATGGGTAAAGTTTGGTATAGGAGCCGCCGAACGCTTTTATTTTTTCGGGTTCGTCCTGATTCAGCGTAGTCAGGTCATTGGCCATGATGACTGTTGAGCCAGGCGACATGTCTTTGATAAAATAGAACTCGTCTTCTTTCGACCACAATTTAGGCAGGCCCTGCATCGACGGATTTTTCGTATCGATCACCTCAACCGTGAATTTCTGAAACTTAGGGTGCCAGGCAAACGTACCGCCAATCATGCGTTTGAACCAGGTCCAGTTGCGCTCGGTGCCCATTACGGAGTGAATACCGACAAAGCCGCCCCCCGCTTCAATGTATCGCCGAAAAGCCAGCCGCTGGGCATCCGTATCGAACACATCGTTGTTGGTGCTGGGAAAGAGCAGAAGCGTATATTGCTTTAGGTTATCTTCCGTAAAAACCGTGGGCTGGTCCGATACGTCGACCGCGAAGCCATTGAGCCGACCAAGATTCTGGATGCACTGAACGGCGTTAGGAATGTTATCATGCACATAGCCTTTCCCGTTTTTGGTGTACACCAGCACCTTAACTTTCTTCCAGTTGATCGCCGTGTTCTGACACCACGCCACACGTGTACTGAGTAAAAGAAGCACGAAACCAACAAGCCCTATCGTACTGATTCGATTCATCGTTTGTGTGTAGTTGATGAATCTATAAGCAGCGAGGCCGGGTTATCTACGCGTATTCACCGGTTCGGGGTCGATGGGAAGCCGAAAAAAGAAAGCCGCTCCATCGGTAACGGACGTATCCAGGCCGATTTTTCCGTTCATGCTCTGAATGAATTCGCTCGAAATAGCCAACCCAAGCCCCGTACCGCTCGTCGACGATTCGTTGGCCTGTCCGTTCACGGTAGGTGCTTTGAAGTAGCGGTCAAAAACCCGGTTCTGGTGTTCCGTTCGAATACCCGATCCATGATCGCGCACCCGAAATTCAACAAACGTGCTGGCTTTTCTGGCCAGTACTTCAATCACGCTATCGGTGGGGCTATGCCGAATGGCATTTGACAGAAAGTTAACCAATACCCACGATGCTTTGTCGGGATCGGCCAGCACGATGGGAAGCCCGGCGGGGGCGGTCACGTCTAGGGAAATGTGTTTGTTTTCGGCGGCCACTTTAAGGGCGTTGGTCGCATAATTGACAATATCGGCGGGGGCAACGGCCTGGATGTTCAGTTGGATTTGTCCTGATTCGACCTGCGCCATATTGAGGAGTTCACCCGTGAGATTGAGCAGCCGGTTTATGTCGTCGCCAACATTGGCGACAAGCGCTTTCTGTTCCTCGTTCAACACCCCAACGCGACTGTCTTCCAGCAGCTTAAGGCTCATCTTACTACTCGACAGGGGCGTTTTCAGTTCGTGCGAGATGGTGGCGATGAAGTTGGTTTTTGCCAGATCAAGTTCTTTATAGGGCGTTATGTTTTCGAGCACCATCACATACCCCGCCAGTTGGGGCTGATCTTCGCCGATGGGCGTCACCTCTACCGTATGCGTCCGTTGGTTAAAATAACTTTCTTTCCCCTCCCCTTCCTGATTCGTGCTGGTGGAGCCCTCCGGACCAGGATCATAAATCTTCAAGAAGCCATTGCGCTCGGGTTCGGCTTTATTCCCCGACATTACATCCTGGATCAGCGTCCGCATCAGGTCGTTGGAAGCCGCCACGTCGGGGGCATACTGGCCGATCAACTTCGCTTCCTCGATGCCCAGCAGGCGGCAGGCAACGGGGTTGGCAAACAGTATCCGCTTGTTTTCGTCCATGCCCACAATACCTTCGCTCATAATCTGAATGAGCGTGTCGATCCGCCGTTTTTCGAACAGCACTCGGGCCAGGCTGGAGTGTTCGTATTCGTCCAGTTTCTGCGCCATGAGGTTAAACGAGCGGGCCAATTCCCCAAATTCGTCGTTGGATTCGATATGCAGGCGCTCTTCAAAATTGCGTTTGGCTACCTGTTTGATCCCGCGTGTCAGTTCCCGAACAGGGTTGGCCACGTAGCCGGGAAAATTCACGATAAATGAAAACAGGATCAGGAAGCACAACGTCCCAACGGCAAGCAGCCACAACAGGGCATCTTTGGCCGTTTGTTTAGCCACTTCATTCTTTCGGACAATAGCCTGCCGGTTCAGATCGTCGAGCGAAAATAAATGCTGCCGAATGCGCGAAATAATGACCGGGTCCATAGGGCCGGTTCGCAGTCGGTTAAACTCCCGGCGCAAGCTACTCGTCAATTCCTGTTCGCCTACTTCGGTAACGTTAGCTTCCTGCTTTTTCAGATTTCGATCAAAATCCGTTACCCCGTCGGGGTCGCGGCCAACCGGATCCGTCATCATGGCCAGTGCCTTCTGCATGTTGCTGGCGTACTGAAGCGAGATGTAGTTATCCTTCAGAATAGCCTGTGAATCGTTGGAAAGCTCGTTCAGGTAGTACGCGCCCAAGCCACCGAGCGCCACGATAATGGCGAACATAAAGGCCAGAGCGGCCGCTATTTTGCTTTTAATACTCATGGCTGCTACGAGAGTATGATCAGGTCGGTATCGGAACCCGACAGTTTGGTGAGAAGTTGGTTAAAGGCATTCGTCTGCAGAATAATCTGGATCAGCGTTAGGTGTGGTTTACCAATGCAAACCGTTGTCACATTTCGTTTTTCCACTTCCACCATGATGCTATTAACGATATTACTGCTTTTCACCTGAATAACCTCTGCTCCAAGCTCCGTAGCGACTTTAAGATTGTTGATCAAATGGCGTTGTACATCGAGTTTAATCCGGTCTGAGTTCTCGTCCGGGGTCTGTACATACAGCACAAACCAGCGCGAGTTATAGTACGAAGCCAGCCGTGCGGTTTTACGGATTACCCGGCGGGCAATTTCATGGTTAGAACTGATAGCGGCCAGAAAACGCTCTGGTTTGGCTTTTAGGCTCGACGGCAACGACGTTTCTATTTTCCGTTCGACGGCGGTGGCTACCTCACGCAGGGCCAGTTCACGCAGTTGCAGAATTCGTTCGGGCTGAAAGAAGTTGTTAAGCGCAGTTTCAACCTTCGTCCGTTCGTAAATCTTTCCCTCCTTGAGCCGGGTGATGAGTTCGTCGGCGGTCAGATCGATATTGACTACTTCGTCGGCCATTTGCAGCACCCGATCCGGCACTCGTTCGGTTACGTCGATACCCGTGATGGTCCGTACCGAGGCATGCAAACTTTCGATATGCTGAATATTGACAGCACTGACAACGTTGATGCCCGCGTCCAGAATCTCGACGACATCCTGCCAGCGTTTTTCATTTTTCGAACCGGGAATATTGGTATGCGCCAATTCATCCACGATAACCAGCTCAGGGTGCAGGTTGATGACCGCCTGCAGATCCATCTCCTCCAGTTCGCGCCCACGGTAAAACAAAGTACGCCGGGGAATGAGCGGAAGCCCGTCGATAAGGGCGTGGGTTTCGGCCCGTTTGTGTGTCTCAATGAACCCAATCTTAACGTCGATTCCGGCCCGCAGCAGGGCATGCGCTTCCTGCAACATGCGGTATGATTTCCCCACGCCTGCGCTCATGCCAATATAAATCTTGAACTTCCCCCGCCTTGACTGGCGGAGGAGGTTCAGAAAATGCTCTGCGTTCTGATCGTTAGGGCTCATTGGGTTGACAAAAAGACAGATTAAAAACTAATCGCCAAACTCGTTGTCAGGGAGGTATTCGTTTTGCTCAGACTGGTTTTCGATTCAAAGATAGCATCCTGACTGTCGTACACTTTACCTTCGACCCGAAACAGGGCATTGGGCAGAATAGCATAATCGACGTTGAGCGAATAGCCCCAGGTTTTGAATCCGTTGGGCGTTCCGGTAGCGATGATCACGCCATTCTTATCGTCATAATACTCAACCCGGCCGGCCAGTTTAACCACATCGCTTACGGAATACCGAACGATGGCTACCGGCGAGTACCAGACGTAACTCCCCGACCCGACCCGGCGATCTCCCGTACCGATGGGTTTCCGATCAGCGCCAATATCGAAGCCAAGAATGGCACTTACCCGGCGGTTTGGGTTGATGATGGCGTAGACGTTATTGAAAAAGCGCGTCTGCTTCAACGAATCAGGCCGGTCGCTACCCAGGAACGTACTCCAGTTCAAAACCAGGTTGGCATTGGGTTTATACTGCACCTGGGTACTAAGCGACGGACCCGAATAGCCCGGTAGTTTGGCAATCCGCTGCCAGCCATTCAGTACCGAGCCCAACAATGTCCATTTGCCGTTCGGCGTATTGTACGTCAGCTTGGCTCCCGACAGATAGTAGGGTGAATTTTCGGCCAGTATGCTCCGGGTCAGCGTCCAGCAATCTTTCGAAATGGCGCTTTCAAAGCCAATGTGCGAGGAGAAAATACCGGCGTCCAGCCACAGATCCTTTGTTTTACTCAGCTTTACGCCCGCATTAGCTTCGAATATATTCTTCACCAACGGCTGCTCGGCGGCATAGTTGTACTGCGCGTATGTACCCACCTGAATGGCGAGATTGGCCCGCACCCGGTCGCTGCTGTAGGCTCCTTTGATGAACGCCAGGTTCACGTTCACTTCCCGGTTTCGTTTGTGGTTATAAATAAAGCCAGGGCGTTCCTGGGCAGTTTTCGGGGCGGTAAAATCGTGCGCATAATACGCTTCGACATAGCCGGAAACGGTTAGCCCTGAGTTAGGTGCTATGGTCGACTGGGCCTGGGTGGGAGCCGAAACCGTGGTTGTGTCCGTTGTCTGCGCCAGCGACGTGGTCAGTACACCAGCAATAAAGGCTGATGTCGTAAAAATGGTTTTCATAGTTATGGTTTTGTTGTATTCAAGTTGTTGATCGTGCTCGACCCTCCCGGTGAAAGGGCCAAGTGTGAATCATTGTAAATCAGGGCCGATTCCCCTGGGTTAAAAACTCAGCGATGGGGCCAATCGCTAAAGCCGGGAAAAAGCTTAAGGCACCGATAATGAAAATGATGGCTGTTAGCAGCAGGCCAAAGGTCCATGATTCGGTAGGCAGCACACCCATTGTAGGTGGGGTATAGTGCTTTTGAAATAAGAGGCCCCCAATGGCCAGCGGTCCGATGATGGGAATAAACCGGCCCAGCAGCATCACTACCGCCGTTGACAGATTCCAGAAGGGGGTGTTATCACCAAGCCCCTCAAAGCCCGACCCGTTGCCAGCCGCCGACGAAACATATTCATACAGCATGGTTGTAAAACCATGGTATCCTGGATTGCTCAGCCAGCCGATGTCTGGCTGGGCATTCTGAATAACTACGGCTACGGCCGTGGCCGCTAAATACGAAAAGGGAAGAATAACAATGACAAACGTCGCGATTTGTATTTCTGGTATGCTTACTTTTTTGCCCAGTAACTCAGGCGTTCGGCCAATCATCAGACTCCCAATGAAAATAGCCAGAATGATGTACAGAAACATATACAGAAAGCCAGTACCTACCCCACCGTAGAAAGCATCCAGTTGCATCCCCAACAGCATAAATACCCCTGACAACGGCGTATAACTGTCGTGCATCGAGGTGAGCGTACCCGCCGGAATGACCACGTTTACCCCGCACCAGAAAGCCGATGCCAGCGTACCAAACCGCATTTCCTTCCCTTCTAAACTGCCCGCTGACTGATCGATACCCAACTGACTGATCGCTGCATTGCCCCCCAGTTCCTGCTGCATCGTGGGGATGGTCAGCACCAGCCAGCAACCCGTCATAACGGTGAACAGGATAATGGCCAGCTTCCGTCGATTGATAAAATAGCCCAGGAAAACAACAAACGCCATGGGCAGCACAAACACATTGATCAGGTTAATGATATAGCTCACCATAGAAGGATTTTCAAACGGATGAGCCGTATTGGCACCGAAAAATCCTCCTCCATTCGAACCCAGATGTTTGATAGGCAGCATAGCAGCAACAGGTCCCTGCGCAATGGTTTGTTCGATTCCTTCCAACGTTTTAATGACCGTGTATGGACTGAACGTCATGGGCACTCCTGCGAACAGAAGTAGTATCGCGCCAATCAATGACAGCGGTAGAAAAACCCGCGTTATTGAGCGCACAAAGTCCTCGTAGAAATTGCCAACGCTCATACTGGTTTTGGCTTGTAATGACCGGACCACCGCCACTCCCACCGCCAGACTCGTTCCCGCTGAGACGAACTGAAGAAAAGTCAGCACTGCCATCTGCGTAAAATACGTCGCGCCACTTTCTCCAGAATAGTGCTGAAGGTTAGTACTGGTCAGAAAGCTAATCGCCGTATTGACGGCCAGCGTCCATTCCATCGATGGGATGCCCCGCTGATTCCAAATCGGAATACTAGCCTGCACCAGCAGAATGATAAACCCATAGACTAGCCACACCCCATTGATGGTCAGTAGCGCCACGGCATATTGCCGCCACGTCATCGGTTGAGTTGGATCAATGCCGCCCAGTCGGTAAAAAAAGCTTTCCAGCGGAGACAGAAAATCCAATCCACTCGTTTCGCCGTTGAATACACGATTCATGTACCAACCAACGCAAACGGCCAACCCAACGGCCAGGCTAAACAAAAGGCCAAGCCCTATATACTGCATTACCATGGTGGTGTCTGATCGATGAACCGGTTAGCCTGGCTGTCAACCGGGCCAACCGGCACTATCTTATTTTACCTGATCGAGCGCTACGTTTAAGGCTAACACGTTCACTTTGGCGGGTCCAAATACACCCAACAAAGGCCCTTCCGTCTGTTGATCAACCAGTTGATTCAGTCGTTCCACCGGGATGCCGCGTACTTTAGCAATGCGGGCCACCTGAATTTTGGCTCCGGCGGGCGACAAGTCCGGATCGAGGCCCGAACCCGACGCGGTAACTAACTCGGCAGGAATATCTTCTTTCCGAACACCGGGGTTATGTACCAGAAAAGTGTCAATGCGGGTCTGCACCGTTTTCAGGTAATCCGGATTCGAGGGGCCTTTGTTCGACCCCGCCGAGCCGGATGCATTGTAGTCTACGGCCGACGGACGGCTGTTGAAATAGCGATCTTCGGTAAACTTCTGCCCAACCAGCGCGTAGCCAACGACTTTACCGTTGGCCGTTACCGTTTCACCTTTGCCTTCTCCGGGCGCAAACCGGGCAACACCCGCTACGACCAGTGGGTAAACAACGGACAGAATGACCAGCATAACGAGCGTAAGACGAATGGCGGGTGCAATGTGATTTTTCATGATTTTAGTTTTTATATTAGACAAACAGGCCTACGACCAGATCAATCAGTTTGATGCCAATGAACGGAGCGACGATACCACCCAGGCCGTAAATAAACAGGTTGCGACGAAGCAGAGCCGATGCGCCAATGGGTTTGTATTCAACCCCGCGCAGGGCCAGCGGAATCAGCATTGGAATGATAATGGCGTTGAAAATAACCGCCGACAGAATGGCCGACTCCGAACTATGCAGCTTCATGACGTTGATAGCTTCCAGGGCCGGAATCGACACGACGAACAGCGCGGGGACGATAGCGAAATACTTGGCTACGTCGTTGGCAATGGAGAAGGTTGTCAGCGTACCCCGCGTAATGAGCAACTGCTTCCCGATTTCGACGACCTCGATCAGCTTGGTCGGGTCGTTATCCAGATCCACCATGTTACCGGCTTCTTTGGCAGCCTGGGTGCCCGAGTTCATCGCTACACCAACATCGGCCTGGGCCAGCGCGGGCGCATCGTTGGTCCCGTCGCCCATCATCGCAACCAGTTTGCCACCGGTCTGCTCATGGCGAATGTAGTTCATTTTATCTTCCGGCTTGGCCTCTGCGATGTAGTCATCGACGCCTGCCTTTTCCGCGATAAACTTGGCCGTCAACGGGTTGTCGCCGGTCACCATCACCGTTTTAACCCCCATTTTCCGTAGCCGGTCGAACCGTTCCGAAATACCGGGCTTGATAATGTCCTGCAATTCGACGACACCCTGCACCTGTTCGTTTTCGATTACAACCAGCGGTGTACCGCCATTACCGGCAATTTTTTTCGCCTGATTCTCAATCTCGACAGGGAAGGTATTGCCCGCCCGCGTAACGATGTTCCGAATCGAATCGGTAGCGCCTTTCCGAATCCGTAGCGGAGAGCCGTTCGGGCCGCTGGGCATGTCGATACCCGACGAACGTGTTTCGGCCGTAAACTTGATAAGCGTAGCACCATCGGTCGAGAGCGTTGACGTCACCTTAGGACCTGCCAGTTCGACAATCGACTTGCCTTCTGGGGTTTCGTCGGCCAGCGAGCTAAGCGCCGAGGCCCGAATCATGTCCGCTTCCGAGATACCGGGAGCCGGATAGAAATTCGTTGCTTTCCGGTTGCCAATGGTAATGGTGCCGGTTTTATCCAGCAGCAACGTATCAATGTCACCGGCGGTTTCGACAGCCCGACCCGATTTGGCAATGACATTTGCCCGCAAAGCGCGATCCATACCCGCAATCCCGATGGCCGAAAGCAGCCCGCCGATAGTCGTTGGAATCAGACAAACGAAGAGCGAAATCAGGGCCGCGATGGTAATAGGTGTATTGGCGTAATCGGCAAAGGGTTTCAGCGCAACGCAGACGATAATAAAGATCAGAGTAAAGCCCGCCAGCAGAATTGTCAGCGCAATTTCGTTGGGTGTTTTCTGCCGGGTGGCTCCTTCTACCAGCGCAATCATTTTATCCAGAAACGATTCACCGGGTTGGGTAGTCACCTGTACTTTAATACGATCCGACAACACTTTGGTGCCACCCGTCACCGATGATTTATCGCCACCCGCTTCTCGAATAACCGGGGCCGACTCACCCGTAATGGCCGACTCGTCGATGGTGGCCAGGCCTTCAATGATTTCCCCATCGGAGGGGATAATGTCGCCTGCTTCGCAGAGAAAAACATCGCCTTTAGCGAGTTGTGCCGACGAAATAATCTGCACTTCGTTGGTATACATATCGCCTACGGGACGAATAACCTTCGCGGGAGTTTCCTGCCGCGTTTTCCGGAGCGATTCGGCCTGTGCTTTCCCCCGTGCTTCGGCAATGGCTTCGGCGAAGTTGGCAAACAGAATGGTGAGCAGCAGAATGAACGTAATCGACACATTATAGGTCAGTGACCCTTGTGTGGTATCGCCCGTGATGGCGATGTAAGCCGTTACCAGCACCATCACGACGGTGCCAATTTCGACGGTGAACATAACCGGATTCTTGATCAGAATAGCCGGGCTAAGTTTGACAAATGACTCCCGTATGGCCGTACTGATCAGGTCGCGCTGAAACAGTGAGGGAGATGAATTTTGCTTTGCCATTTTCGGTATCTTTGATAAAAATGTAATTCGTTATGATTGCTCCTGTTTCTAAATCACCGCTTGAGCGAGTCATCCAGAATTTGGGTTATCGTAGTACTGATGACTTTCTGCACATTCAGCTTCGCAATGTGCTGGAACAGAAGATTGCTTATTACCAGAGCCGTATTGACTTCTTCCAGAAAAAATACGGGATGGATTTTAATGAATTTCGTCAACGTGTAGTCAATTCGTCAGATGCCGCCTTATCATCTTTTGGGTCTATCGAAAAGGAAAATGACGATAATGACTGGGATGATGCCATTGACTTTTTAGCTGACTATACGACTTACCTGCATCAGATTCGGCCATGAATGAACTCGTCATCGAGTTTGCGGCTATTATTGACTCATACACAATCGAACAGGAGACCGGACCTGGCGAAAAGGCCATTGAACGTTGTGTATTCATTTTTAAAGACTCCTCTCGATTGGTAACTTATGAATCTCGGAAAGGAAGTAAGTTCAAGTTTGGTTATCAGTGGATGACAGCTACTCACCAAACTATTTATCGTTGGGATAACACTCCTCACTTTCCTGACTTCGCTACCTTTCCAAACCACCGTCATACGGGACCAGACGAATTACCAGAACCATTTCCCGCAGTTTCTCTAGCCGATGTCCTCGCTTTTATTGCCCAACACCTAGCCCAATCGTCTCCTATTTCAGACTGAAGTATTCCGCCAGGGGGCCAAGTGCCAGCGCCGGGAAAAACGACAGGGCTGTGATGATGATGATGACCGCAAAAGTCATTAGTCCGAAGGTAGCCGTATCTGTTGGCAGCGTTCCCGAGGATTCCGGTACGTATTTTTTCTGAGCCAGCAGCCCCGCAATGGCCACCGGGCCAATGATTGGAATGAATCGGCCCAGAATCAGCACGATACCCGTCGCGTAATTCCAGAAAAAGTTATTGTCGCCCAGTCCTTCGAAGCCGGAACCGTTGTTGGCGTTTGCCGACGTAAATTCGTACAGGATTTCGGTGAAGCCGTGGTTGCCGGGGTTATTCAGCCAGGCCGCCGGTTTTACCGTCCAGCTGGCGATGTCGGGGTAATTGACCAGAAACCAGGCTGCCAGGGCCGTCCCGCCTTTTACCAGCAATGTACTCAACAGCGCAACGACAGAGGCAATTTTGATTTCACGAGCTTCTACTTTCCGACCGAAGAATTCCGGCGTTCGGCCAACCATCAGCCCTGAGATAAAGACCGCAATGATCAGGTAATAATAGTAGTTCAGGAAACCGACGCCACAACCGCCGTAGAAGGCATTGGTCATCATACCCAGCAGCTCCATCGTGCCCGAAAGGGCCATCGACGAATCGTGCATCGAGTTGACCGACCCGGTCGAAATGACGGTTGTCAGAATGCTCCAGTAGGCCGAAGCCAGCGGGCCAACACGCACTTCTTTCCCTTCCATGGCACCCGTTGGCTGGCTAACGCCCAATTGAGCAATGGCCGGGTTGCCGTGTACTTCGGTTACCAGCGTCGGAACAAGCAGGCAGAGCACACCCAGGGTCATCACGCCATAGACCACCCACGTAAACCGACGACGGTTGATCAGGAATCCCAACGCAAACAACATGGCAATCGGCAGAAAAACCTGCGCCACCATTTCGAGCATGTTGGTGAAGTAGTTCGGGTTTTCGAGCGGATGGGCCGAGTTGGCACCAAACCAGCCACCGCCATTCGTACCCACGTGTTTGATGGCAATCATACCGGCAGCCGGTCCGCGCGATACGGCGACGGTATCGCCCTGCATGGTAATGACACTGTCTTTTCCATCGAAGCTGGCCGGCGTCCCGTTAAAGGCCAGAAGAATAGCGACAACGAATGAAATTGGCAGCAGGATGCGGGTAATCGACTTAACGAAGAATACATAAAAGTTGCCTACCGTCTCGACAACTTTTGGCAGGAACGATCTGACAACCAGCAGCAGCGAGGCCATACCGGTGGCAGCCGAGGTGAACATCAGGAAGTTGACGACCAGCAATTGGGTCAAATAGGTCAGGCCCGACTCACCCGAGTAGTGTTGCAGGTCGCAGTTGACCATGAAGCTAATGGCGGTGTTGAACGCCAGATCGGGTGTCATGGATGGGTTCCCGTCGGGATTAAGCGGCAGTACGCCCTGTAAAACCAGCAGTGTAAAGGAGAAAGCCAGCCATACAGCATTGATCGTCAGCAGGGCAACCAGGTTTTCTTTCCAGCTCATTTCGCGGGTGGGATCGATTCCCCCCAACCGGTAGATAAACCGCTCAAGTGGTCCGTTGGCGGACGCAGGCTTAAAGACGTTGGCAATGTATTTGCTCAGGGGAATGGCCAGCAGAACGGTTAATCCGTACATGGCCACAACACCCGTTAATTCAGTTGACATGTGAATGTGTGTTGCTCCCGCCCAGAGCGGGATGTTCAGGTTAAAACTTTTCTGGTTTGATCAGTACATATAGCATGTATGCGAAAACCAGCAGCGCGATGATGAATAAGCCTAGTAGCATAGTTTGATGATTGAGCGATTGAGCGATTGAGCGATTGACTAAGTGACGCGTGCAGCTATTCAATCATTCTATCAATCAATCATTCACAATTGATTTAAATGTGTTCGAACCATTCGATGGCTTTGTAAAACAGAGCGAAACAGGCTAACGCTGATACGACGAGAAGCAGGACAGTACTCATTGTGATTGGGATATAGTATAAAACAGTTAATCCGGATATGCCAAGAAGTGGCCCAAAAAATGACTCACCCATTAAATAATAACTAACTATCTGATTATCAGAAAAATAACCAAACACATCAGTTACACCCGTAGCCATAAAAAAAGCCGACCCTACCATTTTGGTAGGGTCGGCTTTTCACTTTGATAGGGTCTATTACCGGCGTGTAGGCGGTTATAGGCCGTCGGCCTAAGCTTCGGACGGGTGTGATTTGGATTTTATTCGTGTCAACCGGAGGTTGGCAGGCCGCGTCAGAACCAAAGGTACGTCTTCAACCACCACGTTACTGGTATCCAACCCGTAAGCCGCCTGAGCCGGGAGTGCTATTCGTTTCAGTATAAGGTAGCCTTTCATGATGATCTGCGACATAAGAGGCAGGTCGTTCTCGTAGGACAGAAATGACCGGAACAGGACAAATCGGAAATCGCCCGGTACGCGGTGCACGTTCAGCGACTGATAGCGGCTCTCGATGGTTACTTCCTTGTTTTTAACCATGTCTTCTACCACCATCCGAAACAGCAGATTCAAGCGGGGCTGCACCCGGAAACCCAGGTAGAACGTGATGAAATAAACATCTTCGTGAGCCAGCGTATCCACCTTATAGCGCATCACATAAGGCTCATCTTCAACGCACAGGTGAAGAAACCAGTAGATATCAGCGCGCTTGGGAGCCCGGTTCAGAATGGAATACAATGTTTCTGACTCAATTTCCCGGGTATCTTCGGCGGTGGTCAGGTACACTAGGTGCGTGGCAAATTTGGGTATTTCGTTGTCGTTACTCAATTGTTTGAGCAGCGGCAAATTGTCGGGCAGGGAATCGTAGTGAATGAGCTGCGCCTTGATGGACTCTCCCCGTTGCCAGAAAATCATCATGCCCATTAGTATGAGCCCCATCGTTACGGAGATCCAGCCACCTTCTTCAAATTTCACCAGGTTCGCAGCCAAAAATGTGCTTTCTACCGTCAGGAACAGGCCCGTAATGGCAATGACTAACAGCGTATTTACCCGTTTGACGCGCAGATAGGCGCTCATCAGAACCGTACTCATGAGCATGGTCAGGGTAACGGCCAGCCCGAAAGCCGCTTCCATATTGGCCGACTCACGGAAGTGCAGCACCATCAGGATACAACCAACCATTAGGCCCCAGTTGACGAACGGCACATAGGGCTGTCCACGAAAGTCGGATGGATACACGACGAGTTGCCGGGGCCATAAGTTCAGCCGCATGGCTTCGCCCACGAGCGTAAACGAACCACTGATGAGCGCCTGCGAGGCAATGATGGTGGCCAGCGTCGCCAGTATGATGCTGAATACCACCAGCGGGGCCGGAACGATAGAATAGAAAGGGCTGGTTTCACCCATCCGCTGGCCGAGGTGCTGCATCATCCAGGCCGACTGCCCGGCATAGGACAATAGAAGCGTTAGTTTCACGTAACCCCAGCTAACCCGGATGTTTCCCCGCCCACAATGGCCCATATCAGAGTAGAGCGCTTCAGCTCCGGTTGTACAGAGAAAGACGCCCCCCAGTAACCAGAATCCACCCGGATATTCGGCCAGCAGTCGAAACGCCCAGACTGGATTCAGGGCTTTCAGCACCGGCAAATGGCCCCAGAGTGCCCAAAAGCCAATAGCGCCAATAAACGTAAACCAGATCAGCATAATTGGCCCAAAGAGTTTGCCCAGGAGCTGCGTGCCAAATTGCTGACTGACAAACAGCGCCACCAGAATGGCAATGACGATGGGAACGGTGTCGAGTTGGGGGTAAAAAATGAGCAAGCCTTCGATAGCCGACGACACCGAAATAGGGGGTGTAATGAGCCCGTCGGCCAGCAGAAATGAGCCGCCAATAACGGCCGGATACATCAGCCATCGGCCGGTAAACCGCCGAACGAGCGTGTAAAGCGAGAAGATGCCCCCTTCGCCCTTGTTGTCGGCCCGCAGCGTAATGATGACGTACTTAATGGTCGTTTGCAGGGTCAGTGTCCAGATCACGCAGGACAGCGTACCAATGACCAGTGTTTCGCTTAGCTCTTTGCCGCGCATGACCGCTGCCAGTGTATACAGGGGTGATGTGCCAATGTCGCCGAAGACGATCCCGATAGCGACCAGGAGCCCCTGAGCCGAGACTTTATTCAGCGAAGAATGTGGGGTAGACATGAATTGTCGATAGTGTATAATTAGTTGTCTTCAAAACTACGCGGCTATCCGGTTGTTTCGGCTTAGTTGATGTATAATTTCCTGGTCATAAAACTGAAGCCAATCAACCGAATGGGGCTATGCCACGAATCTGTTGAGCAGTAGCTGAAAGACCTTACAAAAAAACTCCCCGTCGCGGTGTTTTCACGGCAACGGGGAGTCGTCAGGCAACCTAAAAATTAAGTAATACCAGCCGGTTCGGCTTATCTCCAGCCGCCACCCAGCGCCCGGTACGTGTTTATCAGCGCATGCATTTGCTGCATTCTGGTTTCGATAAGTTCCATTCTGGCTTCCAGTACGTCACGCTGGGTCAGCAGCACTTCCATATAATCGGCTCTGGCAGAGGTGAACAACTTGAGCGATATGTTGGTCGACTGGGTAAGTGCCTGCACCTGGCTATTTTTCGTGTCGTACTTTTTGCCCAGGTTGTTAATGTTCGATAGCTGGTTAGCCACCTCAATGTAGGCGTTCAGCACCGTTTTCTGGTAGTTATAAACGGTCTGAATTTGCTTGGCATTAGCGCTCTTATAGGTGGCCGTAATGGAATTTTTATTGACGATGGGACCAACCAGATCACCCGCCAGCGATGCGATGATCGATTGGGGAGTCGACAGGATATACAATGGATTGTAGGCCATCACCCCGAAGAATGCCCGCAGGTTCAGCGAAGGATAGAAGTTTGCTTTGGCCACCGTTACGTCGAGCTTGGCCGCTTCCAGATTCCATTCGGCCTGTTTGATGTCGGGTCGGTTGGCTAACAGCTGCGATGGAACACCGGACTGGATTGTCGGCAACACCATGTCACTGAAACTCTGCGAATTCCGCTGGATATGCTGTGGGTAACGCCCCGCCAGAAAATTGATATGGTTTTCTGTTTCGACAATCTTCTGCTGAATTTCGTACTGAAGGCTCTGCGTTTTGAATACCTCAGCCTCGAACCGACGTACCGCCAGTTCGGTTACCTTGGCCGCTTCTTTTTCCTGCTTCGTGATATTCAGGGCATTGTTAAGAATGACCAGGTTGCGCTGGATAATGTCCAGTTGGGTATCGAGGGCCAGCAGCTCGTAATAGGAGTTGGAGATTTCGGCGACCAGGTTCGTTACCTGGAAATTTTTCCCTTCTACAGAACCCAGGTAAGTGGCAACGGCTGACTTTTTAGCGTTCCGCAGTTTGCGCCAGATATCCACTTCCCAACTGGCCGTCGCACCGAAGTACAGATTCGGCAATACCTCGGGGGTTTCTACCCCCGGCCGTATTTCAGTAGCGGCATCGGCTGCCCCCTGACTGGTGTAGCGGGGCACTTTATCGACTCCGGCTCCACCACCCAGGCCAACGAAGGGCCGATAGGCCCCGCTGCGGGCGAATACTTCGTTGTTGGCAATCTGGATTTCCTGCAGCGTAACGTTCAGCTCCTGGTTATTGTACAATGCCGAATCAATCAGAGCCGCCAGGTAAGGATCGGCAAAGAAATCCCGCCACCGATTCGTACCCGTGTTTGTTGTGTCCTGCGAGCCGTAATAACTCGCAGGAACGGATTTGTTTTCTGTTTTCTGAACCAGGCGTGGTACAGTACAGGCAGCATTGATCAGCGCAAAAGACGCTACCCCTAACCAACTGACTATTCGTTTATTTCTCATTGACTTCACTTTCTTCGTGTTGTGGAAATGCATCTACTGAATGAACCAGGTTTTCGGTTAATGAGCCCTCTTCCTCATCTCTGATCATCTTCCGGCCATCGGCCATGCTCGCGAATATGTAGTACAGACCGGGGATAACAATGACTCCGAAGAAAGTCCCGAACAACATGCCACCCATGGCCGAAGCACCGATGGTACGGTTACCGATGGCACCGGCACCTTTGGCAATGATAAGCGGAATCAGACCCGCCACGAAGGCGAACGAGGTCATCAGAATCGGGCGGAAACGAACTTTGGCTCCTTCAATGGCCGCATCGAGAATGGTATCACCCTGCTGTCGTTTCTGCACGGCAAACTCCACGATCAGTACGGCGTTTTTACCCAGCAGACCCACCAGCATGATCAGGCCGATCTGCGCGTAAATGTTGTTTTCCAGCCCCATCGCTTTCAGCAGGAAGAACGATCCGAATATACCAACCGGCAGCGAGGTCAGTACCGCCAGCGGAATAATGAAGCTTTCGTATTGAGCGGCCAAAACCAGGTAAACGAACGATACCACGATCAGGAAGACGATCAGGGTCTCGTTACCCCGCATCGACTCATCGTACGACAGCCCTTCGAAGGCAATGTCATAGCCTTTCGGCAACGTTTTGGCGGCTACTTCCCGGATGGCGGCAATGGCATCGGCCGTAGTATAGCCTTTGGCGGGCTGCCCCTGAATAGCCGCCGAGTTGTACAGGTTGAATCGGGTAATCTCGTTCGGACCCTGTCCTTTTTTCAGCTTCATGAACGCCGAGTAAGGCACCATTTCACCCGCATCGTTCTTAACGAAGAGCTTCAGGATGTCCGATGGCAGGCGTCGGTAGGCGGGATCGGACTGTACGTATACCTTGAAGAACTGGTTGAACTTAATAAACCCTTGTTCGTAGGTACTACCGATCATGATGTTGAGGTTATCCATCGCTTTCCCGATCGATACGCCCTTCTGCATGGCCAGGTTGTTATCGATTTCCAGTTCATACTGGGGATAGTTGGCGGCAAAGAAGGTAAACAAGCCCTGAAGCTCTTTGCGCTTGCCCAGATCTTCCATGAATTTTTTGTTTACCACGTCGAACTCATGGTAATCTGTTTCAGTGTTTTTATCCAGCAGACGCATGGAGAAACCGCCTGATGTACCGAAACCAGGGATAGCGGGTGGTTCGAAGAACTCGATGGTCGCGCCAAGGTTTCTGGTTTTCCCTTCCAGTTCTTCCATGATTTCCTTCACGTTCTTGTCGCGATCGCCCCAGGGTTTGAGGTTGATCAGACAGGTACCCGCGTTCGAACCCCGGCCTTCTGTCATGATCTCGTAACCAGCCAGTGACGACACCGACTCAATGCCCGGCACCTCTTCACAAATTTTCTGAAGTGACTGCGAAACCTGGTTTGTTTTTTCCAGCGTAGTACCCGGAGGGGTCTGGATAATGGCGTAAATCGTGCTCTGATCTTCGTTCGGGATAAAGCCAGCGGGGAGAATCTCATTCTCATAGGCAATTCCCAGACAGAAAACGGCCAGTACAAGAATTGTCACGACTCGCCGGTTCACGATCAGCCGCAGCAGGCCCACATAGCGACCCGTCATCTTATCGAAGCCCCGGTTGAACCGGTCAAGCACGCGGGTCATAATATTTTTCTTCTTCTCGTGCCCGTGGTGATTTTTCAGCAGCATGGCGCACAACACGGGCGTCAGCGTCAGGGCGATCAACGCCGAGATTACAATGGAACTGGCCATGGTAATCGAGAACTGACGATAGAACGTACCCACCGGCCCGGTCATAAACGAGATCGGCAGGAATACCGATACCATCACCAGCGTAATGGCGATGATGGCGCCACTAATTTCACCAAGCACCTGCCTGACGGCCCCAAAGGGAGTTAGATACGGTTTTTCCTCCATCTTGGCGTGCACCGCTTCCACGACCACGATGGCATCATCGACCACAATACCGATGGCCAGTACCAGCGCGAAGAGGGTAATCAGGTTGATGGAAAGGCCAAACGCCTGAATCACGAAGAAGGCCCCGATCAGCGATACCGGCACCGCCAGAATCGGAATCAGCGTAGACCGCCAGTCGCCCAGGAAGATGAACACCACGAAGGCCACCAGAATGAACGCATCCCGCAGGGTGTCAATTACTTGCTCAATCGACGCGTCCAGGAAGTTCGAAACGTCGTAGCTGATTTTGTAATCCACGCCCGGCGGGAAGGATTCTTTCATCACTTCGAGTTTCTGCTTCACCTGCTCGATCACATCGCTGGCGTTACTACCGTAGTTCTGACGCAAGACGATGGCAGCTGATGGATGCCCATCCAGATTGGAATAGATGTTTACGAATTCGCTACCCAGCTCAACCCGGCCAATATCCCGCAAGTGGATGCTTTCGCCCTGTGCGTTGGCCCGGATAATAATTCCTTCGTACTCTTTGGGGTCGCTATACCGTCCCTTATACGTCAATACGTATTCCAGCGACTGGGCCGCAATACCGGAGCTTTGACCAAGTCGGCCCGGACGTCCGATGATGCTCTGTTCGCCCATCGCTTTCATGACTTCCTCAACGGAAATGTTGTACGCCCGCATGCGGTCAGGATTCAGCCAAACCCGCATCGCATAACGACGGCTACCCAGAATCTGCGCTCTGGCTACCCCTTTCGTCCGTTGGATTTCGGGGATCATTTTCACCGTAGCGTAGTTGAACAGAAACTTCTCGTCAATCCCTTTCTCTTTAGCGTAGAGGTTGACGTACATCAACATACTGGGCTGGATTGGGGTAATGATAACCCCTTCGCGCTGAACCAGTTCAGGCAAAAGGGGCATCACCTGATCGACCCTTGTTTTCACCCGGATAACGGCGTCGTTCGGGTCCGTTCCCGGTTCAAAAATAATCCGGAGGGTCGCTTCACCGGCGCTGGTGGCATCGGTAGCAATGTAACGCATATCCTGAACCCCGTTGATGGCCTGTTCGAGCGTAATCAGCGTAGATTTAACCAGAACGTCGGCACTGGATCCAGGGTAATCGATAAATATGTTGACGGTGGTTGGTGCAATATCGGGAAATTGCGAAATCGGTAACTGCTTAATTGCCAGTACGCCAATAAAGACTATCATGATGGATATCACAATAGCTAATACCGGTCTACGGATGAATTGAGTGAACATATCTCCTGTTTTTTAGACGATTTAATTACTCGGCGTACAAGCCCAAATTCGAGATAACCGAAGCTGGCTGCACGAATTTGTATTTTATCTTCTCGTTCTCTTTTACCTGGCGTAAGCCTTCCAGCAGAATCTTATCATCTTTATTAAGACCCGACGTAACAACGAAGATGTGGGGCATCTCGGCCCCTACCGTGATCTCCCGCGACCGAACTTTGCTATCCTTGTCGATCACATACACATACTTCTTCTCCAGCACTTCGTAAGTGGCTTTCTGCGGGATGATCAGGGCATTTTTAAGGGGCAGGGTCATCTGGATATTGCCGGTTTCACCGTGCCGTAACAGCCCGTTCGGATTGGGGAAGGTGGCCCGGAAAGCGATGTTCCCCGTCTCGTTGTTGAAGTCGGCTTCGATCGTTTGCACCACGCCGGGGTATTTATACATCTGCTGATTGGCCATCAGTAAGTTCACGCTGTTCAGGTTTTCCTGCTGCGCGTGGGTCTTGAAGTTCAGGTATTCTGCTTCCGGCACATTGAAATACACCCACATTTTGCTGTTATCAGAGAGCGTAGTCAGCAAGTCACCTTCGTTCACCAGGCTTCCTAACCGCACCTGAAAGTGGTCCATAATGCCATCGAAAGGCGCTCTGACTTCCGTGAAGCCCAGGTGTACTTTGGCCAGCGACACTTCCGCCTTCGCCTTGTCAAGTTTGGCTTTAGCCAGCGCCAGTTCGGTTTTCGAGACGATGTTGCTGTCGGCCAGCGCTTTCGTATTTTTGAATTCAACATCAACGAAATTGGCTTCGGCCTCGGCTTTTTGCAGTTCAGCCTGGTACTGAATCGGCAGAATCTGGAACATGAGTTGCCCCTTTTTAACGGACTGTCCTTCGTCCACAAAGATCTTCTGCAAATACCCCTTTTCCAGCGCCCTTAGCTCAATGTGTTGAATGGACCGAATCTGACTGACATATTGATTCGTGATCGTCGTATCCGTGAGCAAAGGACTACTCACCGAATAACTGATTTCCTCTTTTTTCTCTTCTTCCTTATGGGAGCAGCTTGCATAGAATAATAAGGTGCAAAAGCTCATCAGCATGAGCGAGGCAATTCGTTTCATAACAATCTTATTTTGGCACGACACTGGTTTGACAATTAATAAAGGAAGACTCGAAAAAGGGTATTGTATGGTTGGAGGATGCTGGATTAAAACGATCCGTGATCCTGGAACGACCTTGCGCGGTGATGCATCAAGTGGCGGCTTCGCTATGACTGTCTTTCTGTCGATTAGCCTGTTTAGCACGTGGAAGCTGACGCACCGCAGAGAAAGCCAGAACCGGCCTGAAGCCGCAAAATAAGATTGAGGGGATATTCTGGCGTTGCATAGCGTTTGTCCGTATTGCTTTGACACAAAACAAGTGCTACGACATTAAAATGAAGTGAGAAGGAAATTAAAAATATTAGAAAAATTTTAAATCTCAGGCCTAAAAAATTACTTAAATAGGTTTTTATATTAGAAAAATATAATTAAATATATTAAAGAGGCAATATATTTACTAGGGACATCTAATTAGGGTGGCCTGGCGGACATTAATTGGCCAGATGTATCGCTGAAGAATTTTAATCTCGAGTCGTAAATAATGGATAAACACGGCTAAGTTTTAACAAAATAGCCAGCAGCTACTCCTGATCACCAAGGCCTGCTTCCTGAAGTTTTCGATAGAGCGTCGTTAGACCGATGCCCAGCAGTCGGGCAGTTTCTGTTTTGTTACCATTTGTCTGACGCAGTACCCGCCGGATGTGCTGCTGTTCGACAGTTGCTAAATCCAGGGATAAAGGGTCACTCGACACGATACGTTCCTGCATCTCGTAGGGCAGCAGATCGGGGGTCAGTTCAACAGGTCCCTGACCGGGCAAATCGGCCAGGATAACCGCCCGCTCGATCACGTTTTTCAGCTCCCGGATATTGCCCTTCCAGCCATGACTTTGTAATTTCTGAATAAATATCGGGTTGAGCCGAACATCGCGTTTGCCAATTTTGGCGGCTTCCTGCCGGGCAAATTGATTCGCCAGATCCGAAATATCATCGCGTCGGCTGCGCAGGGGTGGTAACTCGATCTGAAAAACGGAAAGACGGTAATATAAATCCAGCCGAAAACGGCCGACATTGGCTTCGGTTTCCAGCCCCCGGTTCGTGGCGGCAATCACCCGCACATCGGTTTTGGTAGGCTTAGTATCGCCCACCCGCAAAAACTCGTGGGTTTCGAGCACGCGCAATAGTTTTGCCTGTAAATCAAGGGGCATTTCGCCAATTTCATCCAGAAATATTGTGCCCTTATTCGCTTCGGCGAACAGGCCTTTCTGGTCGCGGTTAGCGCCGGTAAAAGCTCCGCTCCGATGGCCAAACAGTTCACTTTCCAGAATGTCTTTCCCCAACGCTCCGCAGTTGATCGCCACGAAAGGCCCGACCCGGCGGAGGCTCGCCTGGTGAATGGCCTGGGCAAACACCTCTTTGCCCGTACCCGTTTCGCCCGTCAGGAGCACAGTAGTATCGGTTACGGCTACTTTCCGGGCCAGGTCAATGGCTTGCTGAATGGGTTTCGAACGGCCAATAATGCGCTCAAAACCGTAGCGTTGACCTACCTGCTGCTCAAGCTGCTTAATTCTGAACTGCAGGTTAGCTTTCTCGACGGCCCGGCTCACCAATGGAATAATCCGGTCATTGTCGTCGCCTTTGGTGATGTAGTCGAACGCGCCGTTTTTGATCGCCTTTACCCCATCCGAAATCGTACCGTAGGCCGTCAGGACAATCACCTCGGTAGCCGGGTATAATTCTTTGATCTGGGTCGATAGTTCGATACCATTTTTGTCGGGCAGCTTTACGTCGCTGATCACCAACTGAACATCTTCGCGCTCAAGGACTTTCAGTCCGGCGCGGGCATTTTCGGCCTCCAGCACAACATAGCCTTCGAGTTGGAGAATCCGGGCCAGAAGCTGACGAAGCCGAGCTTCGTCGTCGATAAGTAAAATGGTAGCAGCCAAGGCGTACAAGAATTACGGGACAATATTACATTTGATTCAGGATAAGCACCAGCCCGCTCTGAAAACACGCGTCATCTGACTACGAACCTAATCTACTTTTCCATGCCTTTTCTCACGAAGAAACGTCTGCTCGTTCTTTTGCTCGGCTGTAGCGGGGTCAATAGTCTTGCCCAGCAGTCTGTCACGATAAGCTCGCCAAACCGCTCCCTTGTTCTGACGGCACAGAACACGCCAACGGGTGAGGTTACGTATCAGGTTCGCTACAAAGGTAAATCGGTAATTGAACCGTCGGGACTGGGCTTTGTTCTAAGTAAACCTGCCGTATCCCTAACCCGCTTTACACTCACCCGCGTTGACTCATCAGACGGATGAAACCTGGAAGCCCGTTTGGGGTGAAGTCAGTCAGATCCGCAATCAGTATAAAGAGCTCATTGTCAATTTACAAGATAAATCCGGATCGGGTATCAACCTGCGGATACGCTTTCGCGTGTTCGATGATGGCGTTGGTTTTCGGTATGAGTTTCCCCAACAACCCAGGCTGACCCATTTTGTGGTTGATGATGAACAAACCCAGTTTAAACTGGCAGCCGATCACCAGACGTTCTGGATGCCGGGCGATTATGACTCGAACGAGTATTTCTACAACAAGACCAGACTATCAGAAGTCGATCCCATTGCAGCCGCCGACAAAGAAAAAGACATTGCCCTTAAGTCGGTAATCGGCCCAAACGCCGTGCAAACGCCTTTGTTGTTTAAAACCAATGATGGACTGTATATCAGCTTGTACGAAGCAGCTTTGCTTAACTACCCGGTCATGCACCTCCAACTGGACAGGAAAAGCCTAACGCTGACCTCACAACTGGTGCCGGATGCGGTGGGTAACAAAGCGTACCTCCAAACACCGGCCCAGACGCCCTGGCGTACCCTCATCATCAGCGACAAAGCCACCGATATACTGGCGTCCAAACTCATTCTGAATCTGAACGAGCCCTCCACCATTACCGACCCATCCTGGATAAAGCCCCAAAAATTTGTGGGTATGTGGTGGGAAATGCACATCGGCAAAGCCAACTGGGCAAAGGCCGAAGGCAAACACGGGGCCAATACACAAAACGTCAAGAAATACATCGACTTTGCCGCCAAATATGGCTTTCAGGGCGTACTTGTCGAAGGCTGGAATGTGGGTTGGGAAGACTGGTTCGGCAACTGGAAAGAAGACGTTTTTGATTTCGTTACGCCCTACCCTGATTACAACATCGACTCGTTAACGGCTTACGCGCAGCAGAAAGGCGTTCGCCTGATCATGCACCACGAAACGTCGGGCTCCGTTACCAATTACGAACGCCGGATGGATGCTGCGTTTCAATACATGGTGAAAGAGGGCATCAATACCGTGAAGACGGGTTACGTTGGCCGGATCATTCCCCGTGGCGAACACCACGACGGCCAATGGATGGTTAATCACTACCAGCGGGTGGCCCAGAAAGCTGCTCAGTACAAGATTATGGTCGATTCGCACGAGTCGGCGCACCCAACCGGTCTGCACCGTACCTATCCGAACTGGATGGCGAGTGAAGCCGCCCGGGGCAGCGAATTTAACAATGCGCCCACGCTGGGAATTACGCCCGAACACACGACCATTCTGCCGTTTACCCGCATGCTGGGCGGCCCGATGGATTTCACCCCCGGTCTGTTCCGGTTCAAATTAAACCAATTCGACAGCACCCGTACTACGGTCGTTCGCACAACGCTGGCCAAGCAACTGGCGCTCTACATCACACTCTACAGCCCCCTGCAAATGGCCGCCGATTTACC
The DNA here is from genome assembly GCF_054776575.1 of Spirosoma humi. Lineage (NCBI taxonomy): Bacteria > Pseudomonadati > Bacteroidota > Cytophagia > Cytophagales > Cytophagaceae > Spirosoma > Spirosoma humi. The sequence goes on along the minus strand of NZ_BAAHBR010000008.1, from coordinate 1,222,431 downwards.
CGAAAATTACGAGCGACACCTGGATGCATTTCAGTTCATTCGGGATGTACCCGTCGATTGGGACGACACAAAAATACTGGCCGCTGAACCCGCGGATTATGTCATGATCGCCCGTAAAAAAAAGGGAACGGCTACCTGGTATCTGGGGGCCATCACCGACGAAAACAGCCGCGACTTGCCCTTAAATCTATCTTTTCTGGAACCCGGCAAAACCTACGATGCGGTCATTTAACGGGACGCCCTCAATGCAGACTGGAAAACAAACCCCGAAGCCTATGTCATTGAAAAGAAAGCGGTGACCGCGAAAACCAACCTATCTCTGCACTTGGCCAAAGGGGGCGGTTGCGCCATTCAATTTGTAAGGCGGTAACGTTTACGACTCCTTGTGCTGTGTCCTCACAGACCAAGGAGAAGATTGGCTGTTGTTGTGCTGTCAGTTTTAAGAAACTGACACGATAGGTTTCTTAAAACCTATCGGATAGACTATTATCGTGACGAGGTTTTGAGAAACCTCGCTGGTCAGTTTTAAGAATCGCATCGGCGAACCGGCTGACCACACGACAGCTAAACTTGACGCCTGTGATGGCCACACGAATTCGGGGACAGCCAAAGGGATTATGCCAGACCACCCTATTCTAAGAAAGGTTTCCCTCGGCATAGCACCCTCCTTTTTTCAAGGAGGGGGTTGGGGGTGGTTCTTTTACTTCTTCAAATTAACCTCCTGCGCCTGCTTTTGTGCTTTCAGTGCCAGTTCCGTGGCCAGGAAACAGTGCTCCTGCGACATGGCCGTTTCGGTTCGGTTGATGACGTCGTTAACGAGTTGCTCACCGTAGGGCAGCGGCTCTTTAGTGCAATCGATATAGCGCGTTTCTTTATTATCGGTGATGAATAGGTGGTTACCGCCTTCCCGTCCGCCGGGATCGATATTTTTTCGTATCTCAATAAAGCCATCCGTACCCAGAATGGTCAGGCGGCCGTCGCCCCAGCTTTTGAGTCCATCCGGCGTAAACCAGTCGACGCGGATGTAGCCCATACCGCCATCACCCCGAAGCATGACATCCCCAAAATCCTCGAATTTCGGATACTGCGGATAGTGAACATTCCCCACCTGTGAAGCGACGATATCCGCTTTCTTGGAACCGGTGAAGAACAGAAACTGATCGAACTGGTGGGAGCCAATGTCGCAGATGATACCGCCAAACTGTTTCTTATCGAAGAACCAGTCCGGGCGGGATTTAGGCGTCATTCGGTGTGGACCAAGCCCAATCGTCTGAATCACATTGCCGATCGCACCTGACTTCACCAACTCACCGGCCTTCACGGTCGCCCGGTTTTCGAGCCGCTCGCTGTACATGATCGAGTAAATTCGCTTGGTTTCTTTCTGCACCCGGCGCACCTCGGCCAGTTGGTCGAGGGTAGTGATACCGGGTTTGTCGGTCATAAAATCCTTACCGGCTTTCATCACCCGAACGCCCAGCGGAGCCCGTTCGGCCGGAATGCCGGAGGTGAGCACAAGCTGAATGGACTTATCGTCCAGAATCTCGTTGTCCGATTTTACCTGTTTCGCCTGCGGAAATCGCCTGGCGAACGGAGCTGACAGATCGGGCTCTTTGGCATAGAACGAAACGAATTCGCCCCCACCCCGAATAACAGCATCGACCTGCGAGTTAATGTGTCCATGATTGATGCCAATCACCGCAAACCGAATCCGGGAAGCCCCTATGGGTATTGAATCATTACCCAACGAACCCGGCCGCAGAATGGCCGGAGCTCCTACCGCGTCGATAGGAAGCGAAGGCAATACAACCAGCCCTGCGGCTGTGGCAATCGTTTCTTTAATAAAATTGCGCCGATTGGCCGCTTGTGGTGCGTTCATGGTCAATGAGTGAGTGATTGACTAATAGAATGAGTGAATAAATAAGGATGGCTTTTTCTGGAAAGGGTTACTGATCCATTCACTCATTCTATCAGTCAATCATTGAGAATTATTTCTTCTTCGCCAGCTCCAGCGCCTGTGTGGTGGTGTAGTATTTGGCAATCATATTGGGCACTTCCCAGGCGGGCATTTTGCCCGCTTTCAGGTAGTCGATGTATTTCTGAGCGACCCGGCCGAAGTGCGCTTCGTGGCCTTCTTTGTATTTTTCAGGAATAACGACTTCCCATCCCGACGCGATCTTCTTTACCTCCACCCCCGGAAACTCCCGCTGAATGTTGGGCAAAGCGGCTTTCAGGGCAGCATCCATATCCTGACTACCCGCAACGGGCTCGATGTATAAGGTTGGCTTATATTGCTGCTCGGCCCCCTGGCGAATGATCAGGTTCGCCTTCGTTCCGCGCATAATGGAATAGTGCGTATCGCCCGCGCCTTCCGGTGCCTTATAAGCCCAGGTAACAGACACTTTGGCGTGAACACCCCGAAGCTGGTAGTTGATTTCGCCGTTGCTGTATACCCGCAAAACACTGTCCTTAACCACGTCTTTTTTGAGGTAATCCGGAAAGGCATTCTGCTTCGTGATGGCTTTGAACTGGCCAAGATTCATATCGGTAGTCCACCGCCGGGCCGACGTCAGATGAATGTCCTTCTGGTAGTCGATAACCTGCTCGGGGAAGCATTCCCACTGCACCAGATCGACCAGGTGCGTGGTTACATCCACAATTCCTTCGCCCTGCTGAGCCACGTCCATAAACCAGGCCGGGCGAGTCAGGATGCTCCCCGACACGTTTTTATAGAAATGGTGAACGCTCTCTTTGGTCACAGCGGGTTTGTCGGGCGTACCTTTTTCGAGTGTACCAAAAACGCCAGGTTGTTGCGAAAAAGCCCGTTGCAGCATGGTCGAGATTTCGTACCGCTCGGTCATGATGTCATAAAGGAGCACCTTGTTCTTTTCGGCGGTAGCGAACGACTCTTTCAGCTTATCGAAGTTTGAGGCACTGATAACCATCGGCTTATCGGCCAGCACGTTGAAACCGGCATTAACCGTTTTCTGGATATAGTCAGTTTTCAGCCGGTTGTTGCCCGCCATTACGACCACATTGCCAGCCCGGTCGGCAATCATCTTGTCCAGAAAATCGGCACCTGTATATACCTCTTCTTTCCAGTGGGTCGGATTGTCGGCGCGGGTGTTGTAGCCCTCTATTTTATCGAGATGCAGTTGTAAATCGGACGGTCCCGCACCGGCGGACCGGTCGCTACGGCTATCGGGTGCGTACACATGCACCGTCGAATCGACACCATCATACATGGTTTTCTGCACCAGGGCCGCATGAAAATGGCCGGGGTCGAGGGTAATCAGCCGGATAGCAGCCTTATCCTTTTCACTTTTTTCGGAAGACTGACAGGCACCCATCAGCGCAGCCATAAACAGGGTAGTAATGGTAGGTACTAACTTCATTGAATAGAAATTTATCTACTTTAAAAATACCCCCAACCCGCAACGGCGGACCGCCCTAAAGGGGGCTTAGCTCATTTGTAGAATAAGCCCCCTTTAGGGCGGTCCGCCGTTGCGGGTTGGGGGCGGGGTAAGATTTCATGCTTACTTAGCCGAGGCCATCAGTTTGATCGCGTAAGGCGCCCGTTGCGTACGCGACAGGAGCTTATTGGCCTCCGGGTCGTTCTTGAATTGTTCTTTCTTGGGGTCCCAGTACAACTTCCGGTTCAGCTTCATGGCCGCGTGGTGCAACAGACAGGCCGAACACGACCGGTGCCCTACTTCGGCCGGAGCAATTGGCTCTTTACGGCTGACGATACTTTCCAGCCAGTTGCCGTGGTGCTCTTTGCTGACCGTCAAATGAATTTCGTTAGGACCAATCACCGATGTCAGGATTTTCGGATCGCTGGCATCGAGTTTCTTCGCGGCATTCTGTTTGGCAACCGGGTCGCTGGCCGTTACGGACGCATCGCCCCGCGATACGAAAATCCAGCCATCCGTTCCCTCAAATCGGATACCGTTGGGAATCTCATTGCTTACAATCATATGGACGCCGTTTTCGTACATAGCTTCTGTCCTGAATATACCGTGTACATCCCACAAACCGTGTTTCGGGAAATCGGCTTTACCCCATATTTCAACCGGGCCGGTATATTCGGTATCCATGGCCCAGTGCGCCGAATCGACGTGGTGAGCGCCCCAACCCGTAATCATTCCAGCGCCGAATTGCTCGCAACGCAGCCAGCCCGGCCGGTCGAAATCAGCCTGCGGATGCACCCGTTTCTCAGTATAATATACCTCGGGCGTGGTACCGAGCCACATGTCATAGTTGAGATTTTTCGGAATGGGCATTTGAGGCTCCTCGTCGCCCGATGGGTCGCCGGGGAGACCCACATGAACCGTTTTCAACTTCCCGATCCGGCCATTCCGCACCAATTCGGCGGCATACCGAAACTGTTCCGACGAACGCTGCTGGCTCCCGACCTGCACAATCTGCCCCGACTGCTTCACGGCATCGGCCATCATACGCCCTTCGGCGATGGTGAGCGAAGCCGGTTTCTGCATGTATACATCTTTTTTGGCCCGTACGGCGTCAATCACAATCGGCGCGTGCCAATGGTCGGGCGTGCTGACAAGGACGGCATCAATGTCTTTGTTCAACAGCAACTCCCGATAGTCGGTATACACCCGAACGCCGTCATACTCCTTGCCTGTTTTCTTGGCATAAACGCCATTGACCAGTTGTTTAGCGGCTTCGGCGCGTTTACTATCCAGATCACAAACAGCCATGATCAACGCATTATCGTACTGCCAGACACCCGGCATATCGTGCCCGCGCGAGATGCGCCCCGTGCCAATGGCCGCTACGTTAATTCGATTACTCGGTGCGTTCTTCCCAAAGACCGAAGCGGGTAAGATGGTTGGAAAACCGCTGATAATGGCTGTGGTAGCCAGGGTCCCTCTGGCTGTCAGATCGAGGAATTTCCGTCGCGAGACAGCCGTTTTTTTTTCGGATAGCATAAGCATCAAGGGGTCAGAACATTATCATGTTATATAGTAAGATTCAGCCTTGCTTTTTTTACTACCCTTGCCATCTTTCGTTGCCGCATTTCCAACACAAAAGTTTATACAGCCCCTGTAACTATCCTGCTACTTTATTCGTCTCATAACCATATCCGACCGGAAAAGCTATGGCCCCTGAAAACACCCATTTATCAAATAGCTCCTTTCTTTCGAGATCATAACTCTTTACTCACCCAAATTTATGCGGCAACGCTACCTTATCCTCCTGTTTCTGGCCGGGTCAATCTCATCCTGTACGTTTGGCACCTATCCATCAGGCTATCCATCGGGCGGTGGCCAGCAGTACCCATCTGGTCGCCAGAACTATCCTGACGACACCTACCCCAACACGGGAAATCGAACAACCGCTGGCCGACCGGCCGACCCTGGCGTAACGGTGAACAGCATCCGTTTAACGAAGGATTACACGATTCTCGACCTGACGTATACAGACCCAAACAAACCCCGATACGACCAGAACAATCGATTACAATCGACGGGCACCATTGGATTCGACCCCACCGGCTATCTGATAGCAGCCAATGGAGCCAGAACGTTTGCCTTTGTGAAAGTGGAAGGCATTCCGGTTAGAAGAGAGAAAATTGATCCGAATACAGGAAGAAAAATCCTTGTCGGCATGAATACATTTCCCGGAGATAAGATCAATTTCAGTTTATATTTTCAGCGTCTGGATAAGGGCCTCGAAAATTTCGACATGTTCGAGTGTACCAGCGACCAGTATACCTGCTGGAACATCTATAATTTATACGTCAACAATCCGGCCGACGAGGTTGTGTACACGCCTGCGCCCGCTCCTACCATCCCGAAGAAACCAACAAGACTGCCATCCGCCCCCTCAGGCGAATCGGGTGGTGAAATGGAAACGCCAAAGCCCAAGCCAGCACCGGCTCCTGTACCGACGTTGGTAACGGTATCGGGTGTGGTGAGCGACGCAAAAAACAAACGGCCCGTAACGGCTACCATCGACTATCAACTGTCGGCCAGTAAAAAAGCGATCGATTCCGTTCAGAGCTTTGCCTCTACGGGAGCCTACCGCATGAGTCTGGTAAAAGGTCAGGTCTATACCTACGTAGCCTCGGCACGGGGCTATCAGTCGAGCAGTGGCGTTTTAGACCTGAGCAAAGTAGCGGGAGGGCAGAAATTGACGCGCGACATTGTCTTAACGCCCCTGGCCGTCGGGGATAAAGTGACGCTGAAGAACATTTACTTCGAAATGTCGAAGTCCGATCTGTTGTCGGCCTCCTTTGCGGAGCTGGGGAAACTGGTGACCATGATGCAGGACAACCCGAACATGAGCATCCGGCTCGAAGGCCATACCGACATCATTGGGGATCACGACAAAAACCTCCAACTCTCCCGCGACCGCGTCATTGCCTGCCAGCGCTATCTGGTACAGCAGGGAATTGATATCGACCGGATTCAGACCATCGGTTATGGCGACACACGCCCTATCTTAACGAAAGGCACCGACGAAGAACGCAAAGTAAACCGCCGGGTTGAATTCGTGATCCTAACGATTTGATGGCTACCCAACCGGATAACCCACACGACAGATTCTTCAAAGAAACGTTTTCGCAACCGGAGGTTCTGATTGACTTTCTGAACGCTTTTGCGCCGGAAAGCGTCTGCCAGCGCATCAATTTTGCCACATTGACCCGCGAAGTTGATACGTTCACGGATGATCAGTTGGATGAACATTTCGCTGATCTTGTTTTTTCAGTGCAATACGCTGGCCAACCCATCCGCCTGGTGCTGTTGCTTGAACATAAAAGTTATACAGAAGAACATCCGCACTTTCAGATCAACCGCTATCTGCTTAACCTTTGGGACAGCCAACGCAAACAGAAACAACGCCTAACACCCGTTCTGCCCATTGTTGTTTATCATGGCAGCCGACGCTGGAAACACCGTAATGTACCGGACTATTTCGCACCCATAGATAAGACGCTGCTGGCGTATCTACCTACCTTCACCTATCTGTTGATTGACCTTTCGACACTCTCCGACGAACGGCTACCCACATTACAATCGGATTATGCCCGACTAACGGCCATTCTATTACAAAACAGTCGTCGTAAACGAGAGTTGACCCGACTCCTCGACACATTTGCCGACGTTGTCCGTCGACTGGTCGAGACACCTGCCGGACAACGCTTTGTGGGTACAGGTTTTCTCTATCTGTCCTACACGTCGAACTTGACCAAAGTTGAACTATTCGGTATCTTTAGCCGTATTTCTTCACAAACCGAATCTTCTACCATGACAGTAGCCGAAGAATTGATACAGGAAGGCCGCGAGTTAGAACGTCGCCAGGCCATAACAGTAGCCGAGGAATTACTTCAGGAAGGACGCGAGCAAGCCATGATAGCTGCGCAGGAATTAGTACATCAGAACAAGATTAAATTCATTCATGCTATGCTGAAGCTAAACCTTGACGCTGCCACCATTGCGTCGGCGGCTGAATTACCCATAGCTGAAGTAGACGCCATTATAAACGAAATTAATAATTCGAAAGCCAGCTAAGGCTTGTGTTGTTTCGTCATAAAACTGAAGCGAACCACACCGGTTCGCTTTTTTGTTTCTCTTCAACATAGCTTTGGGCTATAGGTTATGAAAAGCCTTTGCCGTCTATTTCCTTATCTTTGCACTTATTTTTTAACCGCATAGGGTTGATTTTCTTTACCGAAACCGAGCCTATGCCGTATGATCCTCTCAGGCGTGAAGTATCAGCAATATGAGTCCCTCGATTACGCGCAGATCGCGGCCGAGGTTTTAACGTACTGGAACCAGAATCAGGTTTTCGAACAGTCCATTGCTCTCCGCGAAGGAAAGCCCGCGTTTACGTTCTATGAAGGGCCGCCTTCAGCCAATGGGGCTCCCGGCATTCACCACGTAATGGCCCGGACGATAAAGGATATTTTCTGCCGCTACAAAACGCTGAAAGGTTTTCAGGTCGACCGGAAAGGCGGCTGGGATACGCACGGCCTGCCAATTGAGCTACAGGTCGAGAAAGAACTGGGTATCAATAAAGATGCCATCGGAAAACCCGAGTCGGAAGGCGGTATCAGCGTCGAAGACTACAACCGGAAGTGCCGCGAAACGGTCATGCGCTTTACCGATCAGTGGAACGACCTGACCCAGAAAATGGGCTACTGGGTAGACCTTGACAATCCGTACGTTACGTATAAAAACGAATACATCGAGTCGGTCTGGTACCTGCTCAAGCAACTATATGATCAGGAAGTGGATGGCAAAAAAATGCTCTACAAGGGCTACACCATCCAGCCTTACTCGCCGAAAGCCGGTACAGGTCTCAGCTCGCACGAGTTGAACATGCCCGGCACCTACAAAGATGTTCGGGACACAACCATTGTGGCGCAGTTTAAGGTCAAGCCCAGCGGAAAATCGGGCTTTCTGTTCTTCGACTCGTCCGATGCCGACGTGTATATTCTGGCCTGGACGACCACGCCCTGGACGCTGCCCGCCAACTCAGCCCTGACCGTGGGGGCGAACATCGACTATGTGCTGGTCAAGACGTTCAACCCCTACACGCATTTGATGGTGCATGTGGTCATGGCTAAAAACCTGGTTGGGCGCTGGCTGAATGAGAAAGGAAAGGTCGATGCCGTTGACAGTCCTGCCTTCGAAGCATATCTGCCAACCGATAAAATAGCTCCCTGGGCAATTGTTTCCGAATTTAAAGGTGAGCATCTGGAAGGCGTTGAGTACGAACAACTAATGCCCTATGTTCAGCCAAACGGACCTGCGTTCAGGGTTATTCTGGGCGATTTTGTTACGACTGAAGACGGTACGGGTATTGTTCATACGTCGCCGACGTTCGGGGCCGACGACTTTCGGGTAGCGCAGGCAGCCGGTATTCCGCCCATCATGGTGACGGATGAGACCGGGAAAGAGGTACCCATTGTGGATAAACACGGCCAGTTTGTCGCTGAAATCACAGACTACGCCGGTCGGTATGTGAAAGAAGAATATTATTCTGACGAAGAACGTGAGGACCCGGATTTCAAGCCGACGGATGTACTCATTGCCATCAAGCTGAAAGAGGAGAACAAGGCGTTTCGGGTCGAGAAATATGAACACCCCTATCCGCACTGCTGGCGGACCGATAAGCCTATCCTGTACTATCCGCTGGATAGCTGGTTTATCCGGACAACGGCAAAGAAGGATCAGCTCGTCGAACTAAACAAAACCATCAACTGGCAACCCGAAAGTACAGGAACCGGGCGCTTTGGTAACTGGCTCGAAAACCTGGTCGACTGGAACCTGAGCCGGAGCCGCTTCTGGGGAACACCCCTGCCCATATGGCGCAGCGAATCCGGCGAAGAGGTTTGTATTGGGTCGGTGGCGGAACTTGTCGAAAAGAGCGAAAAAGCGAATGAGCGAATGAGCGACTGGGTTCGGGAAGGGAAAACCGAATACCAGGCTTACATCGACAAGAACCAAGCGTTCCTGGCCGCTCACGCAGCCGACACGTATGATTTGCACCGTCCTTATTCCGACGAAATTTATTTCATTTCGGAAAGTGGTCAGGTAATGCAGCGCGAACCTGACCTGATCGACGTTTGGTTCGATTCGGGGGCGATGCCATATGCGCAGTGGCACTATCCCTTTGAGAACAAGGACGTGTTTCAAAAAGCATTCCCGGCTGACTTTATCTCGGAAGGTGTCGACCAGACGCGCGGCTGGTTCTTTACGCTCCACGCCATTGCGGTCATGCTGTTTGATTCGGTTGCCTTCAGAAACGTCGTTTCGACAGGGCTGGTGCTGGATAAAAATGGCAACAAAATGTCGAAACGGCTAGGTAATGCTGTCGATCCTTTCGAGACGCTGGGTAAGTATGGTGCCGATGCCACACGCTGGTACATGATCACCAACGCGGAACCCTGGGACAACCTGAAGTTCAACACCGATGGTATTGGTGAGGTGCAACGGAAATTGTTCGGCACCTTATCGAATACCTATAACTTCTTTGCCCTTTACGCGAACCTCGATCAGTTTTCTTTCTCGGGACGCACCGTTCCCGTGGCCGACCGCCCTGAACTCGACCGGTGGATTTTATCCAAGCTCCAGTCGCTGATTCTGGAAGTCGAGCAGCAGTTTGACAATTATAACCCAACCAAAGCAGGGCGGGCCGTTCAGGATTTTGTAAACGATCAGTTATCCAACTGGTACGTTCGGTTATCACGCCGGCGCTTCTGGGCCGGGGCATCGGATGCAGGCGAGTTGACCACCGACAAACGGGCGGCTTACGAAACGCTGCATGAATGCCTGACAACGGTCTCGCAACTGATATCGCCTATCGCTCCTTTCTATGCCGACTGGTTATATCGTAACCTGACCGAAACGGACGCATCGGTGCATTTAACGGATTTCCCGGTAGGTGACCAGACCCTGATCGACACCGAACTGGAACGGTCGATGGAACTGGCCCAGCAGGTATCCTCTCTGGTCCACTCGCTTCGTAAAGGGCATAAACTGAAAGTTCGTCAGCCATTGAGCCGCGTGCTGATACCCGTGCTGAATGCCGATACCCGCCGTCAGATTGAGCACGTTAGCCCAATCATCATGTCGGAAGTAAACGTAAAAGCCGTTGAGTTTGTCGATGATGCCAGTGGCATCCTGAAGAAGAAAGTAAAACCGAACTTCAAAGCCCTTGGCCCGAAATACGGCAAACAGATGAAAGAGGTGGCGGCCACCATCACCGCTATGACAGAGAGCGATCTGAAAGCACTCGAACAGAATGGCGAGCAATCCTTCATCGTTCAGGGGTCACCGCTCGTTATCTCCCTGGCAGACGTCGAAATTCTGACCGAGGATATTCCCGGCTGGCTCGTAGCTAGTGAGAGCGGAATAACCGTTGCCCTCGATGTGACATTAACCAACGAGTTACGCGGAGAAGGCATTGCCCGCGACTTTGTGAATCGCATTCAGAACCTGCGCAAAGACCGCGACTTCTCGGTAACGGACAAAATCCAGATTGTGCTGGAACGAACCGACGATGTACTCGCTCAGGCGATCGAAACGAACAGCGATTACATTCAGCAGGAAGTTCAGGCAGTCTCACTCCAGCTGGTCAACGACTTGAACGGGTCGGCTACCGAATCCAGCGTGGCAGAAATAGACATGGACGAGTTCCAGTTACGCCTTACAGTAAAGCGAGCGTAAGTACGAACGCGTATCCCTATACAAAGCAAAAGTCACCTCTTGGTCGGGGTGACTTTTGCTTTGTATAGACCTGACTCAGATCTAAATAATGTAAGAAAACTATTGATTCAGGAATTCTACGGGATAATATAAAATGTCTACTTATAGCCTTATGTTAACATTTTTCTATTTTTGTTAATAGTATACAGGAATATACAGGACAACGGCACGAATCTTGTAGCTAAGCCACTGAGCATTAGTCCACGCGGCTCTTTACTCAACACCAGCCTAGTTCAACATATCCATTCCCTTAAATCCATACGACTTTGATTGATTGTTTACGCACTACATTACACTCATTCGTCAATAATTATCAGGCCGTCATGTGGCGGCTACGTGAGTGTACGCTTAACGATGAGCAATTAGGTATTGCCGTGGGCATGAGTGGCAATGCCATTCGGAATCGCCGGTCAAAACCGGATTTGTGGAAGCTATCCGATGTCGAGCGTTTAGCTACCTATTTTACCTTACCCGTCACGGCTTGCACTCAGTTGAATAAGGCCCTTAATGAATTACCGGCCAATCTAAAAACACTGCCGCCCGATGAACGTCGACGCTTAGAAAGACGATTACTGTTCAAAATAGCTCAGTTGGAGTCGTACAACCAAACGGATTGGCCTATTCGGTATCTACTTCGTATGTATCAGTCATTGACTAACAATTAAAAACTAAGCTCTTGATAGTGGAATAACTAGTTACAAAATAGGAGGTTTTGGCATACAGATGTAGTTTTACGGTGACGTTAATACCCACCGTATGAAAATTGGTATATTCTTAACTTTAATAGTTTCCTCTTTTCTTTATCATACAACTTCTGCTCAGTCACCAAAGCTTGTTCGAGGTCCTTATTTGCAGGTGGTTACACCAACCTCTGTTATTGTCCGCTGGCGCACCGACCTGCCCACGACAGGTCGGGTCTGGTTTGGTGCTTCGGCCAGCCAATTAACCAAAGACATCCGCGAGTCGCAGCCAACGCTTGAACACAGTCTGACAATCTCAGGACTGCAACCCGCCAGTCAGTATGCCTACGCTATTGGCTACGACGATACCCAACTCACAACCGGCCCTGACTATTATGTTAAAACAGCGGTACCCGCCGGAGACACCCGCCCTCTGCGCTTTTGGATACTCGGTGATTTTGGCAGCGGCAATACTAACCAGCGAAACGTTTATCAGGCTTATCTGAACGCCACCGCCAGCCGCCCGGCCGACCTGTGGCTATGGCTGGGCGACAATGCCTATTCATTTGGCCTGGAAGACGAATACCAGAAATTAGTTTTCCCCATTTATGCTCCCAGTTTACGCAATACACCGCTGTTCATAACACCCGGTAATCACGATTACGCCGACAGCGAAACCAATTTCAACATCGCTTATTACAAGCTGTTTTCGTTTCCCGAAAATGGGGAATCGGGTGGACTTCCGTCAAAGTCAAAATCCTACTACTCTGCCGACTACGGCAATGTCCATTTGATTTCGCTCGACTCGCAGGGAAGGCAGGACGGGCAATATCGGCTGTATGACACAACCTCGACCCAGGTGCAATGGCTAAAGCGCGACCTGGCGGCCAACAAACTGCCGTGGACAATCGTGATTTTTCACCACCCACCCTACAGCAAAGGCGGTCATAACTCCGATACGGAGTTACCCATGAAGCTCATTCGGGAGAACCTGACACCAATACTGGAGCGCTATGGCGTCGATCTGGTTCTGAATGGCCACAGCCATGGTTACGAGCGCACCTACAGACTTAAAGGGCTTCGTGGCTTGGCCAACACCTTTCATGCCGCCAGCCACGTAGTCGAAAGCACATCGGGCCGGTACGATGGCTCACCCAATTCGTGCCCTATTCTGACGAAAGGAGAAGGAACAATTTACATCGTAAACGGGTCTGGTGGGCAACTGGGCGGGCGATCGTCCGACTTTCCACACCCGGCTACTGTCTATAACAACACGACGCTGGGTGGCTCTATGCTTCTGGACGTGCAGGACAACCGGCTGGATGCCCAGTTCGTCATGGCCGATGGCTCGGTACTGGATAAGTTCACGATCATGAAAAACGTGAATAAAACAGCCTCCATCACGGCCGAGTTTGCCGATACCCTACAATTCACAGCTTCGTGGCTGGGAGACTACCGCTGGTCAGATGGGCAGAGCAGCCGGACGATCCGCTACGTGGCCAATCAGGCAGGTACGATTCCGGTCACTGTTACAGATTCCCGCCAATGTCTGACCGACCAGTTTACGATTTCGGTGCCCCAACCGCCTAAATTGACAACTAAATTAGTAGGCTCGGCAGCGGTCTGCGCTGGAGGCACAGTTGCCGTTACGGCAACTCCCGAAAACACGACCAAGGCCGCTGGATGGCAATACGATGTGTTGTTATCCGATGCTTCGGGCAATTTTTTACCCGAGCGCCTTGTTGGCTCAGGAACCTTAACCACGCTGAAAGCTACCATTCCGGGCACATTACCACTCGGAACGGGCTACCGATTGCAGGTACGGCCACGGGGAATCGCTTTCGCTCAACTCATTGCAAGCGAGCCATTTGCCATTAAATCATTACCAACGGCGACGGTAACAGGATCGACAACGGTGTTACAGGGACAGCCCATTTCACTCACGCTGAGTTTTACGGGCGATGGCCCGTGGCGTGGCAGTTTATCAGATGGCACAACCTTTTCAAGCGGTACGAACCCGACAATTCTAACCCTTCAGTCAACAAAATCAATGGTTTATTCTCTGGCCAGCGTCGAGAACAGTTGTGGACAAGGAAGTGTGTCGGGACGGGCTTCGATAACGGTTCTGTTACCGACGGCGGAAGAAGAGTTTGCCGGTGGCCAGCTGAAAATTTTTCCCAATCCAACCCACGAAGTCGTGCACGTGGAATTGACCACGACCCAGAAAAGAGAAGTCAGTCTGGCGATGCAGGACGCCCAGGGCCGTTCGGTATTCCAAAAACAGTTTGGTCAGGTCAACGCCGTTTCAGAAAAAATTGTGTTGCCCAATACCGCTGGAACGTACCTGCTTACTATCCAGGCCGGGCAAAACAAAATAACGCGAAAGATCGTACGGCAATGACCAATGAATCCTATTGCCAAGGCTAAGCCAAGAATGGTTGAGGAATGTCCTTACCCCAGGCGTCAGGTTAATCGTTTGCTTGATTCACTGTAAGCAAGAGTTACCTAAACTACTTCCTGTGTTTTGCATTTATCATAAGTAGCGCCGTGTAACTAGACCTATGGTAAGAGAGAAAATAAAGAAATTAGTACTTTTCTAAACAAACCTTAATTACTGTAAAGTTTAATTTGTCATAATCCTTGCCCAGTGGCTACTATTATCTTTTCCGTGTACGATTAGACGAGTAACAGCCCTATCTTGGCATAATCGCTACAATCTTATTTCAATTCCACTCAGGTACGATTAGAAGGTCGCACTCGTGCCCGCTGTCAGTGTGCCGCTATCATTTCAATTCCACTCAGGTACGATTAGAAGACTGACGCGCAACCGGATTTCGGTGTACTGCTCCCATTTCAATTCCACTCAGGTACGATTAGAAGAAGTCGTTGATTCGGCTGGTGACACGACTTACTTTAATTTCAATTCCACTCAGGTACGATTAGAAGAAGTTGTGGTTCGGTTGGATGCGCTCACGCTGCCGTATTTCAATTCCACTCAGGTACGATTAGAAGAATGATTGGTTATTGATCTGATTCGACCATCTGACTAATTTCAATTCCACTCAGGTACGATTAGAAGTTCTCAGCCGCCAGGGCCAGCTTTTCTTTCTGCTATTTCAATTCCACTCAGGTACGATTAGAAGTACTATCTGGTTTAGCAAGTCCAGAGCGTTCCAGAATTTCAATTCCACTCAGGTACGATTAGAAGTCTGGCAACACCGCATTGAACGCGCGGGTGTGTTCTATTTCAATTCCACTCAGGTACGATTAGAAGGGCAGTACCTAAACGAACCGGAGAAACTGTTCCGCATTTCAATTCCACTCAGGTACGATTAGAAGACCACGTCCCCAACCTGCCAGGCCGTGTTAACGATATTTCAATTCCACTCAGGTACGATTAGAA
The DNA here is from genome assembly GCF_054776575.1 of Spirosoma humi. NCBI lineage: Bacteria > Pseudomonadati > Bacteroidota > Cytophagia > Cytophagales > Cytophagaceae > Spirosoma > Spirosoma humi. Next base: position 1,207,111 of record NZ_BAAHBR010000008.1, on the reverse strand, counting down.
ACCAGCTTTCCCGAACCCGTACCGACGCTTTCTATAAAATTTCAATTCCACTCAGGTACGATTAGAAGATGCGGGTTTGGTTGTCCGTCGGGAGCGGGCCGTGGAATTTCAATTCCACTCAGGTACGATTAGAAGGCCACAGCCGACCCATGCGAAGGCGTATGGTAAACATTTCAATTCCACTCAGGTACGATTAGAAGTTTATCGAGTTCCGCACGCAGTTCGTTGTATTTGGTCATTTCAATTCCACTCAGGTACGATTAGAAGCGGGGAAAGAATATACGGTTGAAGCTGACCATAATATTTCAATTCCACTCAGGTACGATTAGAAGCGAAACCGACATCGACATTGATTGGTCCATTGCCATATTTCAATTCCACTCAGGTACGATTAGAAGTCGAACGTCGGGCCGGAGGTGCCATCTGCTTTTCGCATTTCAATTCCACTCAGGTACGATTAGAAGCATGACGGCCATTTACATCGAGAAAACGGGTAAAAATTTCAATTCCACTCAGGTACGATTAGAAGATTACCTGATCGTGGCTGATAGTGCCGGCACAAACCATTTCAATTCCACTCAGGTACGATTAGAAGTCGGAAACGACACTGTGGCGGCTGACCAAAAGCGATATTTCAATTCCACTCAGGTACGATTAGAAGACAGCCTTCATACTTAATAATACCCATACCGTCAATATTTCAATTCCACTCAGGTACGATTAGAAGTACCCTGTTTGGCAAACGACGCTCTGGACTCAGCCATTTCAATTCCACTCAGGTACGATTAGAAGCTTTGCCGGTCGGAGCAACCGGGGCCAGACTGGAAGATTTCAATTCCACTCAGGTACGATTAGAAGGCAATGGACGGGGGGCGGTGGTGGTCTGTTCTATTTATTTCAATTCCACTCAGGTACGATTAGAAGGCCGATCGGGTGTTGGCGCAAACGTTCGCCACCATTATTTCAATTCCACTCAGGTACGATTAGAAGTGTCGTCGGTTTCGGCGCGACGAGTCAACGGTACCGATTTCAATTCCACTCAGGTACGATTAGAAGGAGGGGGCGGTGACACCCACCAACGCCTATGGCCTATTTCAATTCCACTCAGGTACGATTAGAAGCCGCATGGCGTAGGGCATGGTGATGGTCTGGGACGGATTTCAATTCCACTCAGGTACGATTAGAAGTGCATCCGGATCAACCCATCTTTGCCGTTCATGCCATTTCAATTCCACTCAGGTACGATTAGAAGGCCCGTACTTCTAATTCACCCAAGTTAAATAAGTCGATTTCAATTCCACTCAGGTACGATTAGAAGGCAATTCCTGAAACTTCGCGGTATCCCCTCCCTTATATTTCAATTCCACTCAGGTACGATTAGAAGAATTCGCAGATGAGGGAGTTCAGGGCCTTTAGATACATTTCAATTCCACTCAGGTACGATTAGAAGCCAGCCGGGCTCAGGCAGTCGCTTCGACAGCCTTGGATTTCAATTCCACTCAGGTACGATTAGAAGTGATATTCTCGATATTCAGGGGGCGGAGTTGTCGGGATTTCAATTCCACTCAGGTACGATTAGAAGTCCCACACCCACGCCAAAGCCGTCAATGACAAGATAGATTTCAATTCCACTCAGGTACGATTAGAAGACCGAAAGGTATAAAAAAAGAAACACCCCGGAAATTCATTTCAATTCCACTCAGGTACGATTAGAAGTCAAAATGGAGCCATCAGAGTACGCCAAGCTGTACGAATTTCAATTCCACTCAGGTACGATTAGAAGTTTCGGATGCCTGCACGTAGGCCGTCTGCTGGGCTTATTTCAATTCCACTCAGGTACGATTAGAAGGCTTCCGAAACGTGAAACAGGATATTTTCCAGAATATTTCAATTCCACTCAGGTACGATTAGAAGGTTGGGGAACGTAAGCGTATTGCCGCCACCGGTTACATTTCAATTCCACTCAGGTACGATTAGAAGGAAGAATTGTTTAGTCTGCCCCGCAATCATTGCATAATTTCAATTCCACTCAGGTACGATTAGAAGTCAATGCCGTCTCATCGAGCATTGCCAGCAATTCGAATTTCAATTCCACTCAGGTACGATTAGAAGGGCCTGGTTCCAGGCGGGTAGGTCAGCCACCAGCATTTCAATTCCACTCAGGTACGATTAGAAGCACAGCCGGATCATTGGTCTTCGGTTGCTTGGAAGATTTCAATTCCACTCAGGTACGATTAGAAGGGCAGCCGCGGCTAAAAAAGCCTACGAAGTAGAAAAATTTCAATTCCACTCAGGTACGATTAGAAGGCCCGAAGGGACAGGCCTAGTTGCTGAACTACTGAATATTTCAATTCCACTCAGGTACGATTAGAAGCTTCAGCTGTGGGATCTGGAGCGTGGTAATGACGTTATTTCAATTCCACTCAGGTACGATTAGAAGTGTGGCAAGGTGAACCCCGTACCGATTGCCTACAAAATTTCAATTCCACTCAGGTACGATTAGAAGCGAGGCAGTACTCCAGCAGTTTCCGACAGTTACCAATTTCAATTCCACTCAGGTACGATTAGAAGATTGATGTATTCAAACTAGGTGCAGCTACCATTGGCATTTCAATTCCACTCAGGTACGATTAGAAGTTCAACTGCACCTCATTGGCATCTTTGCAACCTTATTTCAATTCCACTCAGGTACGATTAGAAGGTATCGACACCCGCCAGTTTAATAAGCGTGGTTAACATTTCAATTCCACTCAGGTACGATTAGAAGGCCGCTACGCTGTGCGTGGTCACCGACGATGACGAATTTCAATTCCACTCAGGTACGATTAGAAGGCCTGCTGATCCGCTAACCGGTTAGTGATATACGTATTTCAATTCCACTCAGGTACGATTAGAAGTCCCATAGCTAAACAGTACGAAAACGATGTGCTAAATTTCAATTCCACTCAGGTACGATTAGAAGACTATTCGTCACCCAACCCGTTCAAATATCAGACACATTTCAATTCCACTCAGGTACGATTAGAAGACTTGTGCTGAGTCGACCAATGCCCCGATCAAACTGAATTTCAATTCCACTCAGGTACGATTAGAAGGATTATGCCGAGGGCAACCCACAGCGGTTCGAGAAAATTTCAATTCCACTCAGGTACGATTAGAAGTCCACTAGGCGACGTAGCGGGCGGACAAACGATTAAATTTCAATTCCACTCAGGTACGATTAGAAGTATCGACACCCGCCAGTTTAATAAGCGTGGTTAACATTTCAATTCCACTCAGGTACGATTAGAAGAGCAAAAGAAGGTTGACGGGGCGGATCATATATTCATTTCAATTCCACTCAGGTACGATTAGAAGCCATACGGTCAACAGTTGCTCAGTGGCTCCGGATACATTTCAATTCCACTCAGGTACGATTAGAAGTCGCAACGTGAGGCTGAGGATAATACCCGGTATCTATTTCAATTCCACTCAGGTACGATTAGAAGAACAGTTTATTACCGACCGCCCGACAGCCTTGCCATATTTCAATTCCACTCAGGTACGATTAGAAGGAGCCGCCCGTATCGAGGGTGGTCAGTTCCATATCAATTTCAATTCCACTCAGGTACGATTAGAAGGTTGAATTGGCTGATAGCGTCCTCGGTCGAATCACCCAATTTCAATTCCACTCAGGTACGATTAGAAGCTTCAGAGCCGGAAAGTTGAGCAGTACCCACCCATATTTCAATTCCACTCAGGTACGATTAGAAGTCATGCAACGTTTCCGCACCGACTCCCTATCCTTCACATTTCAATTCCACTCAGGTACGATTAGAAGCGCCGTGGTGGCAAAATCATAATCGGTCAGCTCCTTCTATTTCAATTCCACTCAGGTACGATTAGAAGAAACTTATTGATGAGCTAGATGCTGGCGGAGCCACATTTCAATTCCACTCAGGTACGATTAGAAGTCCTTTTTTCTTACTGTCATGAACTGCGCGTAGACATATTTCAATTCCACTCAGGTACGATTAGAAGTCGGATACCAGCGCATTTACCACTGATCCCGACGGATTTCAATTCCACTCAGGTACGATTAGAAGCATCCGCGGGCGGCATATGTAGCCCGTACTTTAAGATTTCAATTCCACTCAGGTACGATTAGAAGGGTCCAATACCTGCCGGGTGGTGTATGTCTTTTCCATATTTCAATTCTACTCAGGTACGATTAGAAGGGCCGTGGAACTGACATCATGGGTGGTCAATTTGTAGGATTTCAATTCCACTCAGGTACGATTAGAAGGCCATGAGTTTATAGGTCGCATTGAAGTAGGCAGTATTTCAATTCCACTCAGGTACGATTAGAAGAGAAATTCATACCTGTTCAGCGAATCCAACACCGCCATTTCAATTCCACTCAGGTACGATTAGAAGTGGGTTTGTAGTTTGGATCTTCTCGTCCTTCCATAAATTTCAATTCCACTCAGGTACGATTAGAAGAGCTGGACGCAGCGACGTATGCCATTAACCGGCAGGATTTCAATTCCACTCAGGTACGATTAGAAGCTCTAAGCGGCTCGCGTCTTTGATATTCTCTGGCCTCATTTCAATTCCACTCAGGTACGATTAGAAGGCCTTTCAGCTTGGGCAACTCGTTCTGACTCATCGTATTTCAATTCCACTCAGGTACGATTAGAAGTCCAGGCTTCCCGCTCGGCGCAGGGCTTCGGTTTTTAATTTCAATTCCACTCAGGTACGATTAGAAGAGGCAGGGGTTGCTCTTCAGGAATCTGGTCATAGATATTTCAATTCCACTCAGGTACGATTAGAAGCACGATGGGCCGAATAGCAGCACGCTTGCTACCATATTTCAATTCCACTCAGGTACGATTAGAAGATTAATCGCAGGGGGCACCGTCATACCTTTGGCTACATTTCAATTCCACTCAGGTACGATTAGAAGAATGTATGGCTATGCCACCAGGGCTGGCTGAGCGCATTTCAATTCCACTCAGGTACGATTAGAAGGGGAACCCGCACTAAACATTTCACTCCATTTCCCGAATTTCAATTCCACTCAGGTACGATTAGAAGGGGAACCCGCACTAAACATTTCACTCCATTTCCCGAATTTCAATTCCACTCAGGTACGATTAGAAGGTTATCCTGGGCGTCAGCTATGACCAGCACAATATATTTCAATTCCACTCAGGTACGATTAGAAGATTGAAGTAAAGGAAGCTTTTGTTGATAGTTTGCATTTCAATTCCACTCAGGTACGATTAGAAGCCCATTAACGAGCCTAGTTACCCGCACCCGATCTCCATTTCAATTCCACTCAGGTACGATTAGAAGACCAAAGGCGGAATCGGGCTGCCGGTGAGTACTTCATTTCAATTCCACTCAGGTACGATTAGAAGCTGGGCTTACGGAGAACTGTTGCGTAAGTGGCATAAATTTCAATTCCACTCAGGTACGATTAGAAGCCCGACACGATAAACACGCCATCGCGGGCAACGGGATTTCAATTCCACTCAGGTACGATTAGAAGCGGCCGTGCAGGAATACTCATCAACGCCCGTTTCCAATTTCAATTCCACTCAGGTACGATTAGAAGTGATCAGCCATTACTAAGGTTTACCTTTGATGCAAAATTTCAATTCCACTCAGGTACGATTAGAAGAAGCTGACAAGATCCGCGATAAAGCACTTGTTAATAATTTCAATTCCACTCAGGTACGATTAGAAGCGCCACTGCGCACTGAACCGGGCCACACGAATCAAATTTCAATTCCACTCAGGTACGATTAGAAGTAACTGGTTGGGGCTCTTTTCTTTAAACGGGTTAACATTTCAATTCCACTCAGGTACGATTAGAAGGCGGCCTCATTCGATATACGGGACTGGTCAATGTTATTTCAATTCCACTCAGGTACGATTAGAAGTCGAATTTGGTGGGTTACGCAAGCATCCAAGAGCTAATTTCAATTCCACTCAGGTACGATTAGAAGACTCGCGCAACACGCCCATTATTATCATCATGCAGATTTCAATTCCACTCAGGTACGATTAGAAGTAAAGATGGCGTGAGTACCTTTCGGGCAGAAACTCATTTCAATTCCACTCAGGTACGATTAGAAGCTAGGCTCTATTATCACAACGGCACTGATATACTCAATTTCAATTCCACTCAGGTACGATTAGAAGCCTTCGGTATGCCAACACCCTTTGCACTTAATTCTATTTCAATTCCACTCAGGTACGATTAGAAGATCTGTGGCACCATTTCGTCTACGAGGGCAATCAGCCATTTCAATTCCACTCAGGTACGATTAGAAGGGCAATCATCGAACATGCTGCAGCCAGCTTTCGGGATTTCAATTCCACTCAGGTACGATTAGAAGGTTTGCCATTCCAACGCCAACACGGTAAGCTTTGGGCATTTCAATTCCACTCAGGTACGATTAGAAGTGCAGACTATGTACAGTATTCACCCAAACCCCCTTAATTTCAATTCCACTCAGGTACGATTAGAAGAAGGCTTGGCTTAAACTTTAATTGAATGAACTGACATTTCAATTCCACTCAGGTACGATTAGAAGGTACGGCCGGATTCTCAGTGTCGATATAAACGTGACATTTCAATTCCACTCAGGTACGATTAGAAGTCTGCGCGAGTTTGCCCCCCGCCCAGTTCCAGTTGCATTTCAATTCCACTCAGGTACGATTAGAAGCCGTGAATTTAATGCAAAAAAATAGGCTTTACGAAGCCTAAACCCTGCTTTATACCGGCGTGAATTACCCCTTTTGTCGTCGATCGGTAGTAGTACGAAAAAACCCGCCGATCGACGATAAGCTACTAATCAATCTTTTAAGCCAAAATCCTGCGTAACTCTTGTTCTACACAGTTGGTCAAAGAACAATTTTGATGCGACCGACGACACTTGACGCTACAAAAAGTTATCTGTTGACTGTCGCTCCAAGCCCACCACCTGCTTTTCCAGCCACTTCTGATCGCGGTTTTTGAATAAAATCAGACTGTCTTCACCATCCTTCATAATTCGTCCCGCTTCGTAAAGTAACTCTTTTAACTGTACCTCCGTCATCTCCCCCTCGAAAACGGAATTCTGAATCCAGTTCAAATACCGCCGACAGAGTTTGAGCATCTTCCCGACACGTTTTTGTCCCATGTCATACACTAAAATTATGTACATAATTCAATTTTGAATGATAGAATGAGTGAATGGTAGAATGCATGATTTTGACTGTATTATTCTATCATTCACTCATTCAAAATTAATCTCCTTACCACCACGCTTTGAACGGCCTGTATTCTTCTATGCCCAGCAGATGCTTTTGCAATTTGTAGCACTCCAGCTTCACCAAATGCCGATAGCTAACACTGCGACCCAATACCCGGTGCTTAATCGTTTCTTTCAGTTGCTCATCGAAACCCTGCACGAAACGTTTACGGGCTCCATCTTTTAGAACACAACCGCCAACCTCCGACCGAAAATCAGACGGCTGCAGTTGCCGCTTGTTGATCATCCGGAAAATCAGCCGGTCCACCAGAATTGGCTTGAAGACTTCGGCTAAATCCAGGGCCAGCGAATACCGACGCGCACCGGGCTCGTGCAGAAAACTAATTGTGGGATTCAGTTGGGTGTGGTAAATCGTACTCAGACAGGCCGTGTAACACAGCATATTACCAAACGAAATCAGGGCGTTCAGTTCATTTTGGGGCGGTCGTTTACTGCGGCCATCCATGCAAAAAGTCTGACCGACAATTGAGTCGAACGCACCGTAGTAAGTCTGACGAATGTTGCCTTCTATTCCCATTAACATGGGTACATCAGTTGCCAACGGAACGCTGGCCAGCAGCCGGTCAATCGTAACGATAGCCTCGCTCAACTCCCTGGTCTTGTCACGATTGTCGTAATACTTCAGTACCCGGAGAATGTTATTGGCCGCGCCTTCCACAAACCGACGGGCAATCTCGATCCGTTTTTTGGCCGCCATGTAATGTTTCGTCTGGTCGACCTGCATCTTTCCGGCCAACAGATATTCACGAGGCATAAACGAGCCAGTATAATGCTCATAGTAGTTGAAGAAATGAACGGCGATGCCCTCCTGCCCCAGGAAATTATACAGGGCTGAGTTGGCGTCAAGGCTGCCAAATATGTATAAGTCCCCTACCTGCTCAATGGGTAGGTAGCGCGGTTGACCCTCGTTGCCGTCTTCATCGACCGGCGTAAATTTGAGCGTGTTGTCTTTCCGGCTCATGCGACCGGCGTTGAAGAGGTACTTGGGCTGTTTCATATTTTTTATTCGACAGGATTTACATGATTGACATGATTTTTATCACTCCATTTTTTGTTGTCGTGTGTTTTTTCAACCCAATGCAAAACCGAACCGCCAGGCGGATTGACATGATTTGTTGAACTCAAAAAAATCCTGTCAATCATGTAAATCCTGTCAAAAACTTTTATACGTTCGGTGTTTCCGCTTCACCGTCACGCTACTCCCAAAATTGATGAGTAAGCCAATGTCCAGTCCGGTAGCCGTCAGGTAGTTGACCAATTGCGCTTCATGCTTGGGGTGTATCGTTTCTACAGCTTTCAACTCAATCAATACGGTTCCTTCAACAAGCAGATCGGCCACATAATCCCCTACCTGAACGCGCTGGTAAAACACCGGAATACCCACCTGTTGCACGACTAAAATACCTCGATTCTGTAATTCAATAGACAGTGCGTTTTCATACACTTTTTCCAGAAACCCAGGTCCAAGCGTGTTATGAACCGCATAAGCCGCTGCGATGATCTGGTGGGTTAAATTATCATTCATTTTTTCTTTGACAGGATTGACATGATTTTTTCTGAGACGATATTCAGTAGCAAAAAGTAATCCTGTTAATCATGTAAATCCTGTCAGAAAAAAACTGTAAATCCTGTCAGAAAGCCTCTTCAGTTGCGTAACAAAAATCAAAGTAGCTGCACGACCGGCATTTGCTTTTGGCGATCCGATCCGGGCACCGTTCGGACTCCACTATACGTTCAATAGACTGCATCCACTCCTCAACCATCGGAACGTCTTCCTCCTCCAGCCGGACGGTCTGCGTCTGCCGCAGTTTCGGGTACTCGATCAGCCCCGTAGCACCTTCGATGCCGTTTTTACGAAGCAGATATAAGTAAAACTGCACCTGCGACACATGCGAATGTTCCAGCTTATCCGATTTCTTGATCTCGTGCACGACTTTGTCAACCGGGTCGTAAAAATCGATTCGGGAGCCATCTAACAGAATTTCGCGGTATCGTTCTGCCCGTTGCGGGTACGACTTTTCGCCGATGAACGAGCCTTCTGACACCAATTCGGAGGTATGTTCCATCTCGATCTTGTGATGAAACAGCCACGTTTTCCGATGACAGACTTTGTAATACTTGATGTACGTGCCGGTGATTGTCATGAGTCAAAGTCAAAGCCAGATGTATCAATCCATTCTTCCTGCTGATCGTATATCAATCCAAGCTGGCTGTCATATTTCTTGGTCAGAATAAAGTACTTTATTTCAAGAAGCGAACCGTCTTTCTTTTCTATAGAGAATACCTTTGCTTGAAGATTCTGGTCATTTTCGCGGAGCAACTGAGCAAACTTATTTTTGCGTATTTGAACTTTGAGACTCTCTGCACCAATAAAATCAAACTGGCTTAACCGCTGAATATAAGCCTCTTGTAGAATTACCGGCAGCACTTTGATTCCATCAAATTGTTTGTAGAAGTCCTCTTCTCCCAATTTAGATCTATACATGGGAACAAGTTTCTCTGACGACACAGACAGTCGATCATAAATCAGGTCAAACTGCTCTTTTTGTTTCAGCTGCCAGTCTGGATAAACGAAATCAATGTATTGCTGTAGTTTCCCCTCTTCTATAACGCCTTCATTTTCAGCGATAATTTTTTCAAAGGCGCTAATCGTAAGCGCTACGATTTCGGGAGGATAAATGTATCGATCAGTTGAATTAGGCTGTCGAAAAACGATTACTGGACTTGGCCCCTTTTCTCGTTTTCGATTTACGCGACCAAATCGCTGAATAAGTGCATCAATGGGGGCTGGTTCGGTGAAAATAAGATCGTAATCAATATCTAAGCTTACCTCGATAGCTTGTGTACCGACTAAGAGTTTTATTGATCCGTCCTCTTCGCCACGTTTCAGCGCCAATTCATGATTAGTACGATCTACGCCGTTAAAGGCGCTATGTAATAAAACTGCGTTTTCAACTTCGCCATTTAACTCATTGAAAACTAGCTGCGCATTTTTAACGGTATTGCAAACGACCAGAACCTTTTTACCGGCATTCAACGCTTGCCGAATCAGGCTAAGATTTTCCGTCAATAGACCGTCTTGCAATTGAAGCCGATGCCGAACGAATTGGTCGTATAGACTATCCGATGCGTTGATCTCCGTAAACTCACCGATAGCTTCTTCCAATTCTTTTTTCAGAAACGTTGGCATGGTCGCCGTCATGACCATTACCTTGACGTGTAGATGCTTCACAGCATATTGCAGTAACACTTTGATCTGGGCAAATACGTCAGGGCTATACGCATGAATTTCGTCGAAGATGAAGTAACTACCCACCATCTCAAATAAACCCTGTTCAAAGCCTTTTAGCCCAAAGAGGTGCTTCAGTAGCTGAAACGGTGTTACGACTTTAACGGGCGTTACAAGCGTTTTGAACTTGTCCTTCAACTCATTGATTTTCTCTTTTTTCTGACTAAGCGAATATTGAAAATCATCGAAGTAGTCATACAAATAATCACTGAGTTTACCGTGTAGCATTCCGACGTAGGGCTCTCCCATTTCCTTCCCTAGCCGCTCGTACATCGCATTGATGGAAGCCGTAAATGGCAGAATGTAGAAAACCCGCCCTTGACCAAAATGCTTCATTTGCTGACGTAGCCAAATAATAGCACTTTCCGTTTTGCCTGAGCCAGTCGGCGATGTAAGAATCAGGTTACCTATGACGCTCGCACAGGCCAATTGGTGATCGTAGTAATCAGCCCCGTTCGCTTGAAGACTGGTGCGCTTTTGTTCTAAAAACCGAAACTGTTCGTCAGAAATGTGAAGTAACTCCTGAACTCGGGCAGAACCTAGATGATCGCAGTGCTTTAATCCGCCAAATAAGAGCAGCAACTCAAAATACGCCGGATTGGATGTATTCATTTTGCTGATCTGCCCTTGGTAAGACATGATTACTTGCTCAGGATGCTGAACCAAATAGTTGCCAAGTTTGACACCGTACTCGTCAGCGGCTAATTGAATCAGTAATTTCTCTCGAACATTTCTGCGAAACTCGCCTTCGTAATCGAGACGGCCATCGGCTCCCACCAAGCCGAACGCATCGTCGTCAGATTGATAGAAATCGCAGATATATCGTAGCCAAAGTTGTTCATAGTCTTTGTGATGACCAGCAACTACTAATCGGATCAAGTCCCGTACAGGCTTGTCTTCTTCTAACCCATTAATGAACGGTAGCGAAAACAATTCGTGCCGCTGTTTGCGCCATTGGTTCGGTTCGCCACGTAATACTTTCTGAAAGTCAACGTGCCCCTTACCCAGATCGTGGCAAACAACAGCCAGACGAAGCACTCGCCAGAAATCATACGAGAGTTGTAGCTTGCTGATTTGCGGAAAAATAGTTTGCAGTATTTCCCAAATCAGCAAGCAATCATCAATGTGTTTCTTAAGCGTAAATTCTGGCGGTTCTGACTTAGCTAGAATTTCATCATATGGCTTAGTCATATTCAGCGAAGTCTAATTGGTGCAGATAAATATCAACTCCCTCCTTGCCTACCTTCTCGTCATGAATAGCCGATAAATTGCCCTTCACTGGCGTGAGGTAGCTAATAACCGAATACGGCTCTGTCCCTACGTTCTGACGGGGAAACGTATCTGTAAAGTATTTAGGCAGTGCCTGAATCTGACCGGCTAAGTGGTTCTCTCTAAACGGTATTACCTGACCCGCGATGCGGGACGAGTACGCTACTTCGGGCAAGTCGATGGTTGTTATTCGATCAACGGTCGCCAAATCGTTCATTCGTCCAAGCACTAAAGGATAGTAAGGTTGCCGAAAGAAACCAGCCAGGCTTTCATTGGTCAGGTAGATTTTGAGCTTTGCATTATACAGGAACTCACGCCGAATAATATTCGACTTGGCGTTGTTCGTCGCTCTACCATTATTGCTGTCAATCTGGTAGATGGTTTCCAGATCGAACGCTTTTGCTTCAAACTGAAAATAGTAGCCTAATTCAAGTTTCTGATGGCTCAAGTACTGTCCTGCGGCTGCATTGATCAACCCCAATACCGTACTGACTGGCGGCACGTCCAGCGTTGGCTGAACACCACTGATCAGGTTAGGATATCGAAAGCTGGCCGTCCAACTGCTTATGTCCACAACATGAACTTGCATCAGGATAGCTGGTTTTCGAGTTGATTGCAATACGCATCAATCGTTTCGTTGATTGTTCCAAGCTGAATGGTCGGGTATCCTTCGCCAAGTGTCAGCAACTCTTTTAGGTCGTCATTGTATTCGTTTAAAAACCCACTGCGCTTACCGATAAAGACCGTTCCAATAAACTGCTCTTTGTAATCTTTCAATACCTCTTTCAGCCCTTCCAGATTCAGCGCAACTCGGTCGTTGTTCACGCCCTCGCTCGTAACAATATGTGAGAAAGGATGATTGCCGCTGCTCGTTGTTGCCAGCACAATGAACTTTGGTGTTACGTCGCCCATGTTGTTCGTTTGCATAGCTCCGCCCGAAATGGTTTTCAGCGCCTGAATGGTTCCTTTCGCCCGCTCTAAACGAACATCTTTGGCTAGCTGAACCAGCTTTTGCGGATTACCCTTGCCGTCTTTGACGTATGGGTCGTCAATCTCTATCGACCCTTGATTAAGTGCTTCGGTCCGCAGTTTTTGCGTAATATTCTTAAAACCTGTTTTGTTGTAACTGGCAAACGTACCAAGCTGAGCCAAATCGAGCGAGAACATACCCTTCATGATAGCACTGTACTCCTCTTTACTGTACGGTACGGAATCACCGTCCTGACGAGCCATACTTGACCAGTTTTCAACCGTTCGTGCCGAACCAACCGAAACGATGGCCGAATTTTTTAGCGGAGAAACGCGGGTTACTGTGGCATCGACCTTCTTCGTCTTCCCTTTTTCGTCAACCACTTCCTCCTTGACGGCTTTCATGTACCCAAAAACATCGTCATCAGGATACAGAAACGGATTGGCTTCGGTAAAAGCAATTTTGTTATCACGAGTGATTGGCGACAAAGACCAGCCTACGTTACGTTGCAGCGCTTCACGCCACCAATACCGCCAGGCTTGTCCTGATACGTAAGTGTGCGTACGACCATTCTTAGTGATCTTTTTTGTAGCTACAGCATTTTCAAAATTGCTACTGCTACTTTTTCCAGCGTTGTTCAGCGCGACAACGTCAACGTCCAGCAGGACAAAGCCTTGGGTTTTCAGATTCATGGTTATTCGTTTTCTGGTGTTTCTAGTTCTTGTTCTTCTATTTCTGTTGGCACAATCATGTGGTTATCATGAAGCTTCTCGTAAATCGCAATCAGCAATAAGTCTCTGATTTCGCGCCAGCTAACGGTTTCTGGAAACAGGTATTCCACGTCGTCCAGCCGAATTAAAGGCGTGGCAGGGTTGGCTTTGTAGTTGTCGTCGATCAGTTTCAGCAGATAGTGTCGCACCTCCTGAACGTACTTCGCTCGGTTGAGTCGGAGGATGGCTTTTTTGATACCATCCTCGTCGCGGCTGACAATAAAGCCCGCGATGTCTTTAATTTTTTGCAGGGTTCGTTTATCCATATTCTTTACATAAAAAAGGTAGTTTTCAACAATCTGAAAGGGGAATGGATGCTTGCGAATCCATTCTTTGAAGTAGGGAATCAAGGTTCCACCGCTGAGCAATCGCTCTAAAATGACATTACGCCACGTGCTGTAGGAATCGTAGGCTAGCTCTTCTTTGGTAGATATCCATATGTCTGAGTCCTGATTGTACTTTGCATCCTTGTATTTCGAGTTGCGATAATGAGCGGCTACAAATGGGCGCCAGTGTTCAGCGTAAGCTACCGTTTGACAAAGCGCGTAGAAACCAAACACCGTTGCAGGAAGCTGATATAGGACCACCTCCGGTTTTGCACCGAAGTTGGTAAAGTGATACAGGCTCAACGTGGTGTCACGAATCTCTACGACGTTTTCATCTAGCCGCGCAAATACGGCTGGCCTGATGTTTTTAATGCAGGAATCAGCAAAGGCGAAGAGGGCATTAGCTACGATTCCGTAATCAGAACGAGCCACCCCGCTGGCCAAGCCACGTCCGAGAGCCGTCAAATGTCCATCCGGACCATTCAACAACTGCTGTACATAGTATCTAGCAACAACGTTGTTGTTACTACTAATTAGTCCAATTTTATCGCCCAACTGCGTGACGCCCAGCGGCACAAAAAAGAACCGAATGATGATCTCTTTAGATAAGTACAGTCCACTCTCAAATCCGTGGTGAAAGTTTACAAACGTACTGGAGCCAGATAGAATATGATTGTCTCGTCCGGCAGCAAACAGATTCGTTTTCCGGCCAGAGATGCGACAATATCCAGCCTGAGACGGAGCCGTTTCGTTAAGTATACTTTTGTAATAAGCCAGCGTTTCGGCCAGCTTGCGCTTACTATCGAAAGCGGGTTGCGTAATCTTCGAATTAAGGAAGAACGCGTGCAGATTAGCATTCCATTGATTGATGTAGATGTTGGCCACATACTCAATCAATCCCAGAATATCCTTGTCTTTCAGCTTGGGATCTTCCCAAAGCGTTTCAATCACGTACCCGCCCACGTCGGCGAAAGGGTCGCCGGTTTGTTGCACAAGCGCATCCGATTTTATCTTTTGACTATCAGTCATTTCCATACGAATTCCAAATATTGTTTCTTAGTACTTGTAGCCAGCAATTGATCAAGAAAACACTTTTAAGTATATTTATTTGTTTTGTGAACATCAACAGTCAAGGGAATTGAAATAATATGGTTTCTTAATACTTACTAATCGCACCCGACGTGTTGATTGATCTGTCTATCATTTGTAAATCATGACCCATCCTTTCTACGATTTTGCAGTTAGCGAAAAGGCTGTTCGATTTGATTTCGTTAGCGTTGGGGTAAAAATTATCCCTAAAGTCATCATCTTCGATTTCATCTATGAACCGAATATTTTTAATCTGGTACTAGCCGATATACTGCCAAATGGCGAAATCGACATCAAAACAATCAGCGACAATGGCGACAGAAACAAAATCCTGGCTACTGTTGCTCAGGCAATTGTTCTCTTTTTCGATGCACATCCAGATGCCTGGGTACTCTTTACCGGTAGTACACCCGCTCGCACCCGCCTGTATAGAATAGCTATTCATTTGGAACTTCATACTGTCGTCAATCAGTTTAACGTGTACGGTATTTCTAATGGACAGCTTGAGCGTTTTCAACCGAACAGACCTTACGATAGATTTGCATTTTCGAAGAAGAAGGCTTAAACTTGTTTAAAACACCTACCAGTATGCCAGCGACCCGGAAAAAGCGTCAACGCGATGAAAATCCTTATTTCAAAAAAAGCTACGCAACTGTTGAAGAAGCCGCTCAGGCCAAAACGGATTACGTGATGAATGTCGTTTTTAAAGACTTTGACTGGAACAAGTTTGAGGAAATGAGAAAGAAGGAAGCCGAAAAACGCTAGCCCATTTTTCACGTCACTCCCACCGCCCCAAACCCCTCGGCGTTATATCGTCCCACGCCCGCCAGCACGGCCAGTTCCAGAATCTCCTTCGGGCCGCTGAGTTCGAACGTGAAGCCGTAGTATCCCCGGACTTTTGTCTCCGCTCTAGAATCTTCTTTGATTGCGACCAGTCTTGACTTAGGCTCTCGATTGGGTAGCAGTCGGTACGTTACTGCTGACGTCGCAAAATCGTTGTCGGCTGGATCACCCGCCGAAATGGGTCGGGGGATGCTGTTCCACTTCGCCAGCAGGTTGTCAATGAGTAACGGGCCGAACAAGTCGTCGGCGGGGTGCAGATACTGGTCCATGCCGCGCTCATCTTTTTCGGCGATCACCACAGGCGAGAGCGTTCGTAACGTAACGGTGTTTGTGTCAATCTCGACCGGTACGGCTTCGACACGCTCGATAATGAACTCCGCCCGGCCTGGATTGGCGCGGTGTTTGGGTGTCGCGATAACGCAGCGCTGATCCTGAAACAGGCCCATAATGAACGTACTGGCGGCATTGTCCATGTAAAAACTCACCACCCATTCAATGTGGGGCGTCGTGACCCATAATCCTCCCCCTTTCGTATCGACACGTGCGTTCGGGATGATCAAGTCCGAGAATGTGAACAGTTTAAACCGGCGCGTACTCGAATATTCGTAGCCCTGACTATGCAGGAATGTGGCATACTGCGCGTCGGCATCGGCCAGTACGGCGTAGATGAACGCGCTCAGTCGATACGCGTAATTGAAGGGAACGAGCGTCTGTCGGGCAGAGGGACGAAGAGTTAGTCGAAATTGCATATATATACATCGGAGAAGGTGTGAAAAGGTGAATGCTCTTTTTGATAAAAAGTTAGTTACTTGGCATTGACGCTATAAAGGTCCTTCCTTTGCGTGCATACTCCATGCACGATTCTGGGGTAAATCATTTATTTTTTGATCCCATGCCTATTTCGCAATCTCAGCGCTTCCAACGCATCAATGACCAGCTTCGCCGAGGGGCCGCTATTCCGACGGCCAAACTCATGCAGGCTTGCGGGGTAGCCGAGCGAACGCTCAAAGAAGACATCAACCAAATGCGGGCTCGGTATCTGGCCCCCATCAAATATGATCGGCGTTTAGGAGGGTATCGATACGAACATTCCTTTGACCTCAAAACCGTCGAACTTGAACTAACCAATCAGGATGTAGCCGCCCTCAAAAATGCCGTGGCTACCCTGAATCAATTCAGGGATTTAGCCGTGTTTGCTGATTTTCGGGGCGCTGTGGAGAAGATCGAGCAGGCCGTTCGATTCCGGATAAGCCAGCCGACTAGCTCACAAGCCTACCTCGCGTTTGAAGCCGTTCCACCGGGTCGGGGTAACGAACTGCTCGACGCGCTGCTGGTAGCTTGCATGAACCGACAGGTTATTCAGTTTGAGTATCAGAAATACACCGATGTAGTTGCTCGTCAACGAACCGTGTTTCCGCATTTGATGAAAGAGCACCGTAACCGGTGGTATATCATTGGGTATGAGTTATACCCGCCCCAACTGCGGGTATTTGGGTTAGATCGGGTAATTCCTAATTCTCTTAAAAGTACAGAGTTGTCCTTCGATCCACCTGCGTTTGATGCCGAAGCTTATTTTGGTCCGGCTTTGGGGGTTGCGGTGTATGACGATCCCGCTGAAGAAGTGGTCCTTTCCTTCACCAGACGGGAAGGGCTTCATTTTCGGGCGCAGCCTTTCTATCCGTATCGGGAAGAGGATATCCTGATCGATACGGAGGATGAGTTTCGGGTTAGGCTCTGTATTATTATCAATCGCGAGTTAGTTTTCGAGCTGGCTCGTCTGGGGGCTTCGGTGAAGATTCTGGCTCCTGACTCCTTGGTTCAGCAGTTGACCGTCTTCCTTGAGAACACTCTAAATCAGTATCGTTTGTAATGTGATCCGACAAGCCTTCAACACTTCTTGAAATGCTCAATGATGAATCACCGATGCTCAAAAACTCCGCGTACTACCAGAGGGTATTAACCGTCGGCAATAGTCGTAGCGGATTTACCATATTGAGTACACGGCCAGCGCTACCGAGGATACGCGGTAATGAGTTCAACCTTCAGTACGTGCGTAATGATTACATGACGAATGACCATAAATAGAATGGACACCCCGTTGAAGTTGCTCGTCGTGGAGGACGACATGATTATTTATTCCTTCGTAATCTTCACATTGCTGATGTATACGCTGGTGGCATCAGCGTCGTTGGTGGTGTTCACCCAATTGATGGTATTGAACTGAATACCAGCCGGGATGGTGCAATACTCGCAGGGATAACCGTATACGCTTTTGAGATCGGCGGACCTAATGAGCGGCTTGCCGTTGATCAACAGCGTTACGTCGCTATTCCGCTTTCGGAGCGTTACGTGTACGGTCGTCTGACGGTCGGTGAACGTCTTCTGGGGGATGATAACCTGGCCGGGGCCATTGTTCGTGTACGTAGTGGGCTTCACGACGGGCATACTAAGCACATCGATCCGGGCCTGACCACGGTAGTTGCTGCTGAAATTGGCTTCATTGCCCGCCGTAATCTCTACCTTGATTTCGGTGGAGGCCGTTTTAGAGTCTCCCTTCAGGCCACCGCTCAGAATCAAGCGAACAGCCCCACCCGTCTGCCCCGTAAACCCAGGCGACGTAGCCACGTCGTATTCCAGCGTGAAATTTTCGGGAAGCGGTTTTTTCAGGCTCGTCGGGTCAATCTTGTTGTTGTAACCCAGTTGTAGCCATTTGCCGGGCAGTCCGTTGACCGTCGTTACCTGCGACGCTTTGCCCGACGACGAAAAAAACCAGCCCGCCGGTCGGGCACCGACCTGGTTGATACTGAAGTCATCCTGAAACAGTACGCCAGCGGGTAACGTAGCTGCGGTTGCGGCCGGATTGTTCCAGTAGGCTCGTTTGCGGTAATCCGCCAAGGTGGCCTTTAGGTGTTCTTCGTTGACCGGTCGATACGGCTGGCCTTTGACTTTTTCGGGATTGAAAAAGTAATCATAAACGTAATCGAAGTTGAAATGCTCCGTAATGGCCCGGTAGAGTTCATACTCTTTCCGGCCACTCTCTTTCGTCGCGAAGGGGAAATGGATGGCAATCCACTGCGGCTGATCGGTTTTGGCTTTTTCGTAGACCGACGGCTCGTAGGTATACACGCCGTATTCTTGCTTCAGATTCTTGCTAAAAGCGTCAATGCTGAATGGGTCCACCGAGTTGGGGGCGGTATAGATCGTTGGCTGCATATCCCGAATGACGGCCGGTTCGTTCAGGCGATTGGCGTACTGTTCGCGCAACGCGTTTAGCTTTTCGCGGTATTTTCTCACGTTCTCCTGCTCCGAAGCGAACATGGCATTACGTGATTTTTCGTCGCTGTACTGAGTCGTAATCTCCTTTTTCTTATCCTGCAAATACCGATTAAACGATTCATCCGACAGTTGAATAAACTCACCTTTGGTCAGTTGCCGAATCGGAAGCGTATTGCCCGGAACCAGATACACCGTCAGGCCTCCGCTGTTGACGGTTGTCAGGTATTTATGAACGCGTGGGTGAATTTTCGGATCAGACCCTTTGAAACGCTCTACCCAAAACTTAGTATCCATATACCCGTCGGGTAGTTTGGTGAAGACGTATTGCGACGGTGTGTTGAGGTAGTAGGCCGGATAGGCGTCGAACACCACGTTGGCCGTAATGTAGAAAGGCACCCCGGTTTCGGGCACCGGTTTTAGGTTCCCCTGCTTGTCACGCACGTCGAGCCAGGCAGCATACGCCTGAAACTCGACCCCATAACTATGCGGGAAATGCTGGTCTTTTTTGGCGTAATAGCGCTTTTTATACGTACCAATGGCGCCAACGGGCGTATAGGTCTGCTGCATCCACTGGACAAACAGATTGTTAATCTCCTGCTGCCGGATCGAAAACGTATGCCCTTCTATCGGTAAGGGTTTAACCGGCTTGTCGGCGGGCGTCAGTTTTGTGTACCAGCCGATGACGCTGTCTTCAACCGTTTGCTGTTCCGAACGTTGGGCGATAGCATCGGAAAAGCCATAAAGAAGCAGGAGAAGGAGGATAATACGTCTCATGGTCGTGTCATTACGGATCGACCCTAAAAATAAAAAGTAGTTGGTTTATTTTTTACAGTTGGCCGTTTAATTCAGACAGGATGAACAGGATTACCTCAACAAATCCTGTTCATCCTGTTAATCCTGTCTGAACTTAATGGCCAGATAATTTTTACTTTTGCGGCCAAACAACCCAAATCCGTAATGACTGAACTTGCCCCCTGCCCGCTATGCCAATCGACCTACACGTATGCGATGGACGACCTGCTGGTGTGTCCCGAATGCGGCCATGAATGGAATCCAAATGACAACCAGGCTACCGACGACTCGTTTGTGGTCAAAGACAGTAACGGTAATATCCTTCAGAATGGCGATACTGTGGTGACCATCAAGAATTTGCCCGTACGAGGATCTTCGCAGGGCATAAAAGCAGGCACGAAGGTGAAAAACATCCGCCTGGTCGATAGCGACCACAACATAGACTGCAAAATTGACGGTTTTGGGTCGATGGCGCTCAAGTCGGAGTTTGTCAAAAAAGCGTAGTCAGCGTTGCTGGTTGTGCAGTCCTCCAATCGCCACGTATAAAAACGCCTGCACAAGGTTGGCTTTGTGCAGGCGTTTTAGTGAAGATCGGCTTATTGTGCTTTAATCACCTTCACCGATTTGCTCTGATTGGGGGTACTCACATGCAACAGGAGCAATCCGGCAGGTTGATTCGCGACGAACAAGTTTGCCGCTCCAGCGACACAGCGTCATTTGCGCGTTCTCGCCATTAGCGCGCAGGGTGTGTGCGAATGCCACTCAGGACAAGACACTCAACTTGAATGCCTATTCCCTATCATCCATAACAGTTTTCCAGGCGACCCCGTCGGTAGAAACCCGGATTAGACCATTTGAGCCAATCGCTACGTATCTACCCGCTCCATAAGCCACATCCGTTAAGTAATTGCCGGGACGAGTCTGAATCTGCTGCGTCCACTTGGTTTGGGCGTTGGCACCCAGTGCAGTCAACCCTAGCAGGCAGCTAAACAACAGTCGACGTACCCAGGCTGGCCAACCGGGTTGGGTAGACACGACATCCTGCCGCTTCCGGTACTCGATCCATTGGGTGCCGAAAATGGCACTGAGCAGCCCAAGAGCAGCTCCCATCAATTCAGGATTGGGCAAATGGCCAACGGACATATCCGGTTTGGCGTGGATAACAACAGCCAGCAGGCCACAAAGAATCGTAGCGATTCGGCATAGAATTAATTTTTTCATGATGATTTGTTGCTAACTAAGAAGAAGAGTAATTGAGTGGTGTGTGACGCAACATTGGTCGCTGTGCTGCTTGATGGGTCAAAGCTGGATCCTTCATAGGGTACTTTTCAAACGTTTCCCGTCGAGTGGTGGCAATTTGCCCGTCGAACGGCCCTCGATCAGGCATAAGCTGATCGCACTCGTCTGCCCTTCCTGGCGTATGTAACCTGGTAACTGACTAGACCAAAATAAGCGGAGAAAATCCTCGGGAACGTTGTGCAAGGCTTAGCATGTGGTAACTGGATACTCCTGTCAAAGACATTCCATCGGTAGATACACACCCTTCATATCATGAATCGCTACAACTCCTATCGAAATCTTTGATGAACCGTTTCAGTGTCCTCACTTTTGCCTCGTAAACAAGCAAGTACGGCCGGAAAGCGGCTCCCAATTTTCAATCAAAACAAACAAGTACAGTACGAATGAACACGTTACGTCAATTAATCACCGCTGGCCTGTTGCTGGTCTATTACATTCGTGCGAACTGATGAAAACCTTTTTCCAAGTAATCAAACTAATGTATTTTCTGGTAAGGCAATCACTTCGTCTCCTGCTGTCTCTCCTCGGCCTAAGCATGCTAGTATCCTGTAAAAAGTCTGACTATTCCAAACAAAAGATGGCTCGGTCTATTATAAAGATTTCCAGATGCGTTCTGCCGATTATAGGTCATTCCAGGAATTGAACGCTGTTTTTGCGAAAGATAAAACAACAGGTTATTACCGGGGCATTCCGCTTGGTTCGTCAAACGGGGCAAGTTTTATCGCGCTCGATGAGCACTACGCCAAGGATGCTACCAGCGTTTTTTATTGTGACAATTACATCGATTTCAAGTTGTTTGAGACCACCCGAAAGGATAAAATCAGACGGATTCCTGAAGCCGATGTCAGCTCATTCCAGGTTATCGCCTATGACTACGCCAAAGACAAGTTTCGCGCCTATTATAAAGAAACAGGCTTTGCGGTAGTCGATGTGGCTACCTTCCAACCGCTTGATTATCTGTTTGGCCAGGATGAAAAAGTAGGCTATTTCAATGTCAAACCCATTCCCGGAAGCGATGGGCCTTCATTTGCGGTAGTGAGTAGAAACTTTTCGAAAGATAACCGATCTGTTTACTATTCCTGGACCAGTCTGGACGGCGCCGATCCTCCGGGTATTCGGGTAATTAAAGACGCTCAGCCCGGCTCCTTCACCGCTGTTGGTTTGTATTACGCAACCGATAAAGACCACGCGTTTTACAAAGATGAAATCCTAACAGCCGCCGACCCAGCCACCTTTGGTCAATGGGATGAAACGTATATGGATTACGCCCATGACAGCACGCATGTCTATTTTCAGAATAGCCTGATTGCCGCTGCCGACCGAGCGAGCTTCTCGATCCTGTCGGACCAGTACGCGAAAGACAAAAAGACCATCTTCTATAAAGCGGCTCCGCTAAAAGAGGCCCATTTTCCGTCGTTCCAGATGCTGGAATACGGCTATGCGAAAGATGCCCAACGAGTCTACTACGAAGGTAACGTACTCAAGGGGGCCGACCCAGCTTCGTTCGCGATGGTTACCAACGAAGCCGACCGCGACGCTGCAGATAAAACCCATTCCTATAAAACCGGCCGTCGAATTAGGCAGGCGGAATACTAAGAAGCGTGACTTTAGGATTGGAGATGACCCTAACGGGCCTTAACTCGTTCCTGGATCCGTTTGGAGGTAATTGTACATTATTCTGATCGCTTCTTTCGAGCCATAGTCCATTATGTTGACGGCGGGACAATACTCATCGCTCAAGCTTGGCATTGACGCGCCTGTGGTGAGCGTTTACTGGAATTAGGTCGTCACTGGTTCCTGCATTTTCTGGGCAATACTATTATAAAGAGTGATCCAGGCTTTTGCTATGTCTTCGCTCCAATCCCGGCCCAAACCAGATTGTAACGTCCAAAGCAGCGCTTCGCCAACGGCGTTATAATGGTCAGCTTTGACACCGTATTGCTTGTGCCGTTGGCCCATTAGCTCAACCTCACGGGTAAATTCGTCGAGCCGGTGAAGCTGGCTAACCAGGAAGCTTAGCGTGTCGATGAATTTAGTATACTGTGCTTCCAGGGATCCCTTAAAGAGTGGTCTTAGTTCTGGGTGGGCTATAAACAGTCGACTGTAGAAGACATCCCCCAGCAGAGCTGGATCAATGTCCCTCAGGAGTCGCCACGATTTTTTGATAATGGATATTTGTATCTCACTAAGCATCAGCCAGGTCCATTTATTGACTAAAAGTAAGCTAACCCTTATTGGTAGATGGGAACTTCTTTTTTGTGGACTTTCAGCCAGGAGTCCACTTCGCCGGTTACTGTAAATTGGATACCTTTGAAGCGTTCGGGGGGCGGTATGTTCAGAGCCTGCTGCAGCCTGATCAGGTTTGGGTAAAACGTTACGATCTGCCCGCTAAATTGACTATCAATAGCCTGCAATAAATTTGCTATTCCGTAGGAGTCAAAGCTCCAGTTCTGGAGATTATTGCTGCCGTCGATATCCACTTTTATATCAGATGATAGCTGCGCAAGGCTCTGATTCAGCGGTTGGATAAACGCGTCCGGATGGGCTACCGGGTTGCTGCTCAGGAACGAATAGACTTCCCGGTAAGCGTATTTATTCCCTAACAGACCCAGCAGTAAAGCTTCCCAATCCGGATGGGATTTGATTTTTGTTAAAGCCGCCTGCCGGACATCCTCGGCTTGATACTGAGTCGTAAAGGGTAATAAACCCAGGATCGAGTCCTCCGGTCTATGGGCCGCAATCTCATCCAGATGCTGTTGATGGTAACGCTGTTCATCGTCAAGTTGGGTAGCCGCTGCGGCTTCAGCCCGCTGTACGGAATCGCGCACATAACCAACCACCAGCCCTGCAGTAAAAAGAACACTGACACCCAATCCAATCCAAAACGGAATGGTAAACGCACGAACTGAAACGATCAATTGCCAGGCCGGATGTATTGACAGGAAACACACGACCAGCCACAGCAAAGGGGTCCACAGTTGGCCATACCCCAGGGCTAACCAGCGCAAAATTTGGGGATAGCCCCCCTCTGAATGCCATTCCAGTTTAAACTGGGTTCCAAAAAAAGCCATTAACACCATACTTAACCAGAACATAAAGACAAGTGCTGTGCGCGGGCCAGATTCCTGAGCCACCCAGTCAAATCCACCTTTCGAGCGAACAATGATCGTTAAGGCTAAGCTGCTCAAGGCAAAGCCCAGCGACAAGAGAACCAGTCCTAACCCATAGCCCATGCTAGCATCGCCACCCACCATGGGTTTAGCTGACGTAAACAGCACCAGACCTGTATAGAATAAGGCGGTGACGGCAAAGAGAATGTAGGCGAGTAGTTGCATAGAAGTTGTCCGGGGGTTAATCCAGTTTTTGCTATGAGCTGACTGGATAGACAAAAATGAAAGGCAAAACGGAGCTAATAAACTATTTGTGGCCGAAGCGTACCACAAAATGAATGAATGGTGCGTAGACCGGTTTGACGTGCATCCAGTCTCCTTCCCCTTATCGCCACGTTTCACTCCGTTTTTCCCACCACTCAACTGCTTTTTTTTGTCTATCTTCCGCCTTATCCTAAACTTTGACTAATCGTTCACCCTTCTCTTTCCTACACCGATGAATGCCGTTATTATTGAAGATGTCAAGCTGGTTGCTAAAGAGTTAGCCTTCAAGATCGCAGAAATCGACCCCACTATCCGCATCATTGAGACGTTGCCTTCCGTGAAAACCGCACTGGGCTGGTTTGGTCGAAACGAAGAACCCGACCTGGTGTTTGCCGATATCGAATTAGCCGATGGGATGAGCTTCGACATCTTCAAACAGTACCAGCTGAGTTGTCCGGTTATTTTTGTGACGGCTTATAACGAATATGCGATCCAGGCCTTCAAAGCCAACGGCATCGATTACCTGCTCAAGCCCGTTGAACTGGCTGAATTAAAAATAGCCATCGAGAAGGCCCGTAGTCTCACTAAAAACAAGAATAGCTCACCGATTGATATGCAGCAGTTCCTGGCTCTGTTTGGTCAGCCAGGCCTGTCCCTGCAGCCGACCCACAAAGAAACATTTTTAGGTAACTCCCGGGCGGGCTGGGTGCCTGTCAAAACGACGGATATTGCTTATTTCCAGTACGATTCCATCAATTTTATCGTCACCCTAGCCAACGAACGCTATCCCGTCGATTACGACACCCTGGAACAGATCGAAGAACTACTGGACCCGGCCCGTTTTTTTCGAGCTAACCGGCAACTCATTATCAACGGCGATACGGTTCAGTCGGTCAAGAGCGTGGAGAATGATAAGCTGGTGGTTCGTTTACGGCCGCCCCACCATACGATCGATGTGCAGATCAGCCGCCACAAAGCACCGGCGTTTAAACGCTGGCTGAACCGGTAATGATGGCCTGTCTACACCGCATCGGCTACTTCGGTGGGCTGTTAACGATGTTGATTCATGCCACCTTGTGGGCGCAACAGCCGCCCCTGGTGCCCTATGAATTCAGTCACATCCAGCAGGCCGATGGCTTATCCTTTAATTATGTTAGATGTCTCTTCAAAGACCGGGATGGGTTTTTATGGATTGGCACCACCAACGGCCTGAACCGGTTTGATGGGACTCAGTTCACTATTTTCAGACACGACCCGGCCAACCCACACTCGCTGGGTAATAATGCCGTTCATGCCATTTGTCAGGACAAAAGCGGACACCTATGGCTGGCTACCGATACCGGTATTAGTGAATTCAATCCACAGACGGCGCAGTTTCGAACGATGTCGACGGGTCTTGGGCGCGTGTTGGGCAATTGCCTGAGTATCCTTTGCGATAGGGCGGGGACAATCTGGTTCTCGACGATTCATCACGGCCTGTTTCGCTATGATATACGCACTGACCACCTAACGCTTTTTACCCATAACCCCCAGGATCCGCGTTCCCTATCCGAAAACTATATTTCCGGAAATGGGTTGCTGGAAGACCCTTTTCGGGCCGGGATCTGGATAGGGACCCGGCGTGATGGAGGCTTAAATTATCTGGACATCGCCACGGGTAAATTCCAGAATTACCGCCACAATCCGGAAGCCTTACCCATTTTTACCCCCCATTTTACGGGAGCGCTGGCGCTGGATGGTACCCAACTACTATACGCCGATAATAATGAAGAACAGATTGTTTTGTTCGACCTGAAAAGCCGTAAACTGCTCCGAACCATCAAACCCATCAGCCAGACGGGTCGCCGGGTCGATGAATTGAATGCGGTTTTTGTGGATCGCCAGCATAATATCTGGATCAGTAGCCTGAGTTACCTGATGTTTTATGTCAAGGCAGGCACGGACCAGGTCAGTGAACTGATGCATAAAGACACCCGGCGCACCTCCATTGCGGGGAGTTGTTTCTGGGCGGGCTGGCAGGATGACGACGGTACCATCTGGCTGGGCACCGTCAATGGCATTTCCTACACCAATCCAAGCCGGGCTTTATACGAAGCGAATCCCTTAAGCCGATGGTATCCAACCCTGAAAACAGGGGCGCTGATAAATAACTTTTATGAGGACTCCGATAGCTCCTGGTGGGGTAGCGAAGTCCACACCCCAGCGACACTGCTCCACTACGTAGCCCAGACCGACCGTCTGGAACGATACCCGGCACCGGGTGCCTTCTTCGCCTATGGCATTGGTGCCTACGGCCCAGATTTATACGTGGCCAGCCAGACTCACTTGCTTCGCTTCAGCAAAAAGACCCGTCAATTCACCCCCATTCCGCTACCGGCCTATGTTCAAACCGACAGGATTCGGGGTGGGCGGTATCGACTGCTTCAACAAAACGATTTAGTATGGCTTTTTTACGAGAATAAGCAAACGGTTTGTTATCAGATCACGACGGGTCAGTGGCACCAGTACCCAATCCTGTCCAATTCAGATCACCCTAAATTCTGGGTGCGAAATGCCCTGATTGATCGCCACAATGCGGTGTGGCTGGAGCTCTATCCAGAAGGATTTGCCAAATTCTCCCCCCAGACAGGGCAATTCAGTCTGCAAAAAGGCCCTGCCGAAGCCGAGTTCGAGAATACGATTGCTTCGTTTACGGAAGACAAAAGGGGTTATTTCTGGTTAGCAACCAATGGCTACGGGCTGGCCCGCTATGATCCCCGCAACCAGCAGTACCGTTTCTGGGGGGTACACGATGGCTTGGGCGATGACCATTGTCTGGCGGCTCTACCCGATCGATACGGACATATCTGGGTGGGTTCTTATAACTTGTTTTCCATCTTTACGCCCGCCCGCAATCAGTTTTTAACGATTAGCCTGCCCTACAGCGAAGACAACCAGGAGTATTTTAATTATCTATGGCCGCTGCGCAATGGCCATATCCTGGCTTCGATAAAGGGGTATCTGATCGAATTTAAACCCGAAGTGCTGGCACGATTCTCCGTTAAGCCGGCTCGGGTTTTACTCAGTGGACTGGTCGCCAGCGATTCAACGTACCTCCTAAACGGGCCAACGCCATCCGTGCACCTGAAGGCATCGGACAATTCGTTTTCCGTTCAGTATTCGGTGCTGGGACCACTCCACGAAAAGCCCTATCTATTTCGCTACAAACTGGAGGGCTACGATACGGAGTGGAGCAAAGCCCGTTCACAAACGAGTGCCAGCTATACCAAACTGCCGGGTGGCGATTATGTATTTGCCGTGAAAGGGGTGTCGATCAACAATATGGAAACGCCAATCCGCCGGATCTTGATTCATATCGACACGGTGTTTTACCAAACAGCCGCTTTTCGGGCGCTTTTACTATTGACGCTACTGGCTATCGGCATTGGCTTGATTCGCTACCGAGTTAACCAAACTGCCCAGTTGCATCACCTTCAGGTGCAGGCCACGCGGCTCGAACGGGACAAAACCGAAATCCAGTACCAGAACCTGATCAATCATCTGAATCCTCATTTCCTATTCAACAGCCTCACCTCACTCAACAGCCTGATCATCATTGATCCCAAACAGGCCTCCGGCTTTCTCCAAAAATTATCCGCGATCTACCGCTACATTTTACAGAACAAGGATAAAGAAACCATTAGCCTGGGTAGCGAACTAGCGTTTGTGCAGCAATACATCGATCTGCAACAAGCGCAGTTGGAGGATGGGTTACACATCATCCTAGATATACCTACAGAGTACTTAACGTACGAAATCGTACCCGTTACGCTTCAAAACCTCTTTGAGAACGCCATCAAACACAACACCACCGACGAGGACAGTCCGCTTCGAATTCGGGTGTTTGTGCAGGATACGTATCTATGTGTGGTGAATAATCGTCAAAAGAAGCCGCTGGTCAAAACCTCGAACAAACAGGGGCTGGATAGTCTGAAAAAATTGTATGCCTACCTGAGCGACCGTCCCCTGCTGATTGAGGAGACCGATACGACATTCATCGTAAAAGTGCCCTTGCTTTGAGCCACTTCATTTTGGTCAATGCCATTCAACTGCATGGTCCAATAAGAAATCGTTCAGAGAAGCGTCCGGATAAATTCTGAACAAGACATGGTGTATCGTTTTGAAAAAAGTTGACGGTCGTATGTTACTAATTAGCTTCTGCGATTCTCAATCGCGTTATTGATTACGTTCATTGTGGAAGCTTGTCGTTGCTGCACAAAAGCCATGGCTTTGGCCACTTTTTTCTTCGCTTCGGCGTAGTCCTGATGGATTAACCGCAACTGCTTTGTCCAGTCGGCGGCTGATGAGTGATCGACCTGAAATAGCCAGTTTGGCAACCCAATATCGCGGAACATCCAGGCTTTCCGTCCGTGCGAGGGTGGCCAGGCATGGATGATCGGTACTTCCAGAGTCACGCCCATAATGAGCGAATGCGGTTCCATTCCGAAAAGGGTATGCGCCCGAGCGTATACGGACATGGCTTCGTCGGCGTTCCAGAACGTATCACGCCAGACAACGTTTGCCTGCACATCGGCGGGCAACTGATTGTACAGGAACGTTTTGGCGGGTTCAATTTCTTTGGTCACTTCAGGCGCTAACAGCACCTTTAGCCCCGTTTCGCGTACCCAGTTCGTAATCATCTCACGAATTTTCGCCATGCGTGATCGGTCCTCTTCCTGCCAGTCCGCAGGCGATTTGCCCAGATCAATGGCATTAGGTCTTCGGTTAGCGTAGGGCGTATTGGTGAGGATCACCACGGCCAGGAATTTCTGGGCTTCCAACCCTGCTTTTTTTAGATACGTGAGTCCTTTTTCTTCATCTCGTACGTTGATACCGAAACAACCGTCCGGTCCAAACTCAAGCACGGGTGTCCGAAACTCATTCTCTTTCAGGAACTTGAGTGATTCACCATCCCGGCAATACACGAATGCAGCCTGACTTAGTACATTCCGATACGCATACAGCGAAGGGAAATCAAACCGATCGAATGATTGGCCGTAAATGCCGAACGGAATGTTGTTTTCAGCACAATAGATGTACGGCGTCAGGCTCGACATATTTCCGCCCCAGTCTTTGCCATACAGGCCAAAGTTCATGGCCATACCCGAGTTGAAGATGAACATATCAGCCCGTTCGAACGCTTCTTTGATCTCTCCCTCGAATGGCTTCCCTGCCTCATAGAACTTCCCTCGAATGACGCGCACCTTCGGAAAATTCCGGCTGATCAATTTCTCCGTTTCGGGCCGTGGGTCGGTATGCCAGAGCAGAATTTCGGCATTTGGAACGTACTGCGTTAACAAGCGAATCGTGCCGGGCGAGTGTCCCTGATCGCCAATATTGCCATCTCCCCACGATGACCGCAGAATGATAACCGGGTTCTTCCTTGGCTCAACAATAGAGCTACTTTCTGACAACAGAAACGACTCCGTTGGCCTTACGACACTCGCCGACGATACGGCCGTCAACTTAATAAAATCCCGTCTGGATAGCATCCGTTTAGAGCGAAATCAGGTTTTTCTTCACTACGTTCATCGTTTCCAGTTGCCGTAGTTCAACGAACTTTTTCGCTTGCGCTACGTTCCTTTTTGCGGTTTTGGGGTCTTTAGCCATCGCCAGCACTGCCGGAACAATTTGGACAACATCGCTCGGTGTATCCATATCGAATAGCCAGTCGCCCAGACCTATATCCCGCCACATATACCCTTTGCTCGTCTGCTCATCGAACCGACAAACAATGGCCGGAATGTCATTGGCGATGCACATGATGGGTGAATGCATTTCGAGCCCAAACAAGCCTGCCGAACGAATGTAGGTACTGATGGCCTCGTCGGTCAGCCAGTAATGATCGCGCCAGACGACTTTCGCTTTCACATCATCCGGCAGCGGATCATAGAGCATTTCCTTACCAATTCTGACCTGGGTTTCGTTCTCAGGAACCAGCAAAACTTTCATCGGCGTCTGCCGGACAACGGCAATGATCGCTTCGCGGATGGGGGCGTTGTCCTGTTCCTTCATCTGCTCGTTTCTGGCGTGTTTCGCTTCATTTACAGCTAGCTTTTTCTGCGGAAGCTCCCACCAGGGCGTAAATCGCAATTGTGGAATGGCACACATAAACTTGCCTTCTTCCAGGCCGTGCTCCTTCAGAAAGGCGATGGCAGCAGCGTCGTTTTTTACATCGACCGCAAATGCACCATCGGGACAAAACTCCATTATGGGGCAATTGACACCCTCCTTTTTGGCGAACGCTAACGAAACCGAGTCCCGGAAATAGGCGAACCGAGCCTTGCTGAGCAACTCAGTATCGACGGGATTCACCTGTTGCCGTTCGTTAGGAAGTCCATATACGCCGGGGAACGTAATGCCATAAATGCCATACGGTTTGCCGGTTTCCTTACGCCAGCGCTCTACATCGTTGCGGGCTACCAAAGACGGACCAGAACCGTGCAGCAGGAAAACACATTCCGCAAAAGCCCGATTGATTTCATCGGGGGTCCGAATGATCGGCACGTTTGGAAAGCGCTTTTTCAGCATTTCCTCAACGCCATTGTCAACATTAGATGGCCACAAGCGTACGTCTACGTCGGGCAGGTATTTTTCCAGTAGCGTCAGTACGCCGGGCGTGTGGCCAATATCTCCGATGTTTTCTGTCTGCCACGACGAGCGAAGAATGATGGATTTTCTAGCTACAACTGGTTGCGCCAACGCGGGTATACTTGCCAACAACCCAACCAGCGCGGGGAATTGATTCAGGAAAGTTCTACGATCTTGCACAGGTTCAGGCGGAGATTATGTTCTTTTTCACTAAACCCATCGTTTCCCGTTGCCGCTGCTCAACAAATTTCCGCCCTTTGGCCGCTTTCGCTTTGGCCGCTTTGGGGTCTTTAGCCATCGCCAGCACCGTTGGAACGTAGCGGGCAATGTCCTGTTCATTGTCCATGTCGAAGAGCCAGTTGCCCAGGCCAATGTCTTTCCACATGACGCCTTTACTGGTCTGCTCGGCAAAACGACCAACAATGGCCGGAATGCCATTCCCGATGCACATAATGGGCGAGTGCATTTCAAGCCCAAACAAACCCGCCGAACGGATATACGTACTGACGGCTTCGTCGGTAATCCAGTAATGGTCGCGCCAGACGACTTTAGGTTTTACATCGTCGGGTAATTTGTCATATAGAATCTCTTTGCCCAGTTTCACCTGCGTTTCGTCTTCCGGACAGATCAGAATTTTCATGGGCGTCTGTCGAACAATGGCAATGATGGCTTCCCGAAGCGGGGCGTTGTCATGCTCTTTCATGGCCTGATTTCTGGCGTCACGTGTTGCATCGAAGGGCGTTTTTTTACGGGGAATCTCCCAATACGGTGTGAATCGGGTGCGGGGAATGACACACATGAACTTGCCTTCTTCCAGCCCATGCTCTTTCATGAAGGTGATGGCCGCCTGATCATTCCGCAAATCCACAGCGAACGCACCATCAGGACAAAACTCCATAACGGGGCTGGTTACCCCATTGGCTTTCGCAAAGCCCAATGAAATCGAGTCCCGAAAAAGAGCGAAACGCGCTTTGCTCAACAACTCAACATCCAGTGGATTAGCCGTAACAACTGCCTTGGGATCAGGACTGTAGACACCGGGGAACGTAATGCCGTAAATGCCATACGGCTTGGCTGTTTCTTTATGCCAGCGCTCCACATCCTTACGGGCAACCAGCGAAGGACCGGACCCATGCAGCAGAAAGACACAGTCGGTGAAAGCCTTCGTAATTTCCTCCGGCGTTTTAATAATCGGTACGTTCGGGAACCGTCGACGCAGCAACTCATCAACGCCATTATCGACGCTGGACGGCCACAACCGAACCTCTACATCGGGCAAATATTTCTCTAGGAGGGCTAGCACGCCGGGCGTATGACCAATGTCGCCGATGTTGACCGTTTGCCAGGAGGAACGTAGTATAATGGACTTTTTGGCGGCTATCCCGAAAGGAGATACCTGAGCCAGCACCGGAATGCTCATCAGTAAGCCAATCAAAGAGGGCGTTTGTTTGAGGAAATCTCTGCGATTTGTCATGATTCGATAGGGTTTGAGTTTACAGGTTTTGGAATTCGGCTTGTGACGTCAATACGTTAGCTGGCGCGGCAGGCAACCGAATACCAAAACCGCAAACCGAATTAATAACCAGGATTTTGCTTTAGATTTGGGTTAGCATCCATGTCCGCCTGGGGAATGGGCATCAGCACATGGAAGGGCTGAATCGTGGCATTGCGGGCGAAACTATTCTCCGCTTTTACCGCGTCGAGCAAGCGACCCGTGCGGACCAGGTCGAAGCGACGCATATTCTCAAAGGTGAATTCTAACCGGCGTTCCAGCCAGACAGCTTCCTTAAATTGCTGATACGTTAATCCCGTCAGCGCTGTCAGCCCGGCCCGTGTCCGAACTTTGTTCAGAGCCGCATAGGCGTCGGCCGTTGGCCCGTTATTGGCCTCATTTGTCGCTTCTGCATACATCAGTAAGACGTCCGAATAGCGCAGAATGGGTTTGCTGGTTCCCTCGCCCGAGGTTGTTTTCGCGGTTTTGTCCCACAGCTTCTGATACGACACTGCCTTCGTGAAATCAGGATCGGTGATGGAAAGCGTGGTGGTAACGCCGTTGTAGACATAGGACGTAATGAACGTCACGGCTTTGCGCGTATCCTTGTCTGAGTAGAGATTGAACAGACTCGCGGTAGGGCGGGCAATGCCGGAACCCGTTCCCGGATAAATGGGCGCCGAACGAACACCGTAGCCACGGCCGTCGCCATGACCTTTCACATCGGTGAGGTATTGAATTTCGAAGATATTCTCTTTTCCACCCCGCGCCGTTAAGGCAAACGCATCAGCAAAGTTGGCGTAGAGATCATACACGCCCAGATCCATGACTTCTTTGGCTTTAGCCGCAGCCTGTGTCCAGTAGGGTGAACCGGCAGTGGTACCCGCACGGGTTAGATACACACGCGCTAATATCCCTTTCGCGGCTCCCAGCGACGCCCGACCCGACTCGCTGGCTGGATACGTTTTGGGCAAGACACTTTCGGCCTCTTTTAAATCGGCTTCAATCAGTTCATATACTTTATCGACGGGGTCGCGTGGAACAGCCAAGCCTTCGAGTGACGTGGTTTCTGTGGTTACGATCGGAACGTCGCCGTACAGCCGCACCAAGTTAAAGTAATGGAGTGCCCGCAAAAACTTCGCTTCCGCGATGTAGCGCTTTTTCAGGCTTTCGTCCATCGGAATACCTGGCAAGCGCCCAATCACCGTGTTCGAGCGGTTAATGCCATTGTAGGCACCGGCATACTGCGAGACAAACGTGTTGGACGGTGTAATGTTATACCGCCAGAGCAAGGGCCGATCAGCAGAACCCGTCAGAAAGGCGATGGCATCGTCGGTCGTGACCAGGTCCAGAAAGGGATCAGTTCCGCCAATCTGCGCATAACAGGCGCCCACAGCCGCTTTGGCATCCTCGGCCGTTTTGTAGTACGTAACATTGGTGAGGTTGGTAACGGGCGAAAGATCTAATTGCGTTTCGCAGCCCATGAGCGCCAGCAACAGAACGAGTAGATAAGTAGGTTTCATGATGTAGGACAGGAGTTAGAATTTCAGATTCAAGCCAACCAGTAGGGTTTTAGCGGCTGGGTAACCGCCGTAGTCAAGTCCCTGGCTCAATGACGAACTGCCGTAGCGATTCACTTCAGGATCGTAACCCGTATATTTTGTCATCGTAATCCAGTTTTGAGCCGTTACGTATAGTTTAGCGGACGATATAGCGAGTCGGTCTAACAATCCTTTGGGCAGATTATAACCCAGCGAAATATTTTTAAAGCGTAGATAGGACCCGTCTTCAACGTTAAAACTGGACAGAATTCGAGAGCCGCCGGCCGCATTGGCACGGGGAATTTCGTTGCTCGGGTTCGTGGGCGTCCAGCGATCCAGCGCTCTGGCCGACTGGTTATTGCCGCCCGTCAGGTTCAGCAGATCGAAGGTTCCGTAGTTCAGAATCTGGTTGCCAGAATTGCCCTGAACAAAAATATTCAGATCAAATCCCCTGAACGAGAACGTATTATTGAAGCCCCCAAAGAGTTTAGGGTTGGCATTCCCGATGATCGCCCGGTCGTTGTCATTGATGGTGCCATCGCCATTCAGGTCTTTGTAGCGAATGTCCCCAGGTTTGGCGGTTTTCTGCGCCGATGCGTCTACTTCGGCCTGATTCTGGAAGATGCCATCTACGACCCGACCGTAGAAATTGCCCAACGGACTACCGACCCGCAACAGAATCGGGTTGACGTTTGTCGCGAAAATAACGGCCTCCGTACCCGTCGTGAATTCCTGACGGCCATCCAGCGTCTGAATTTTATTCTGGTTAAACGTAATGTTGAACTCCGATGTCCAGCGGAAGCCGCCCTTGTCGACGTTGATTGTATTTAAGGATAACTCAAGTCCCTTGTTCTGGACGCTGCCAATGTTTTTCAGGGTTGTCGAGAAGCCAGACGACGTTGGCACGCCCACATTGAACAGCAGATCCGATGTTGTTTTGATGTAATAGTCGGCTGTAAACTGGATTCGGTTATTGAGAATTCCCATGTCTATCCCCACATCGAATTGGGCATTTCGCTCCCAGCGTAGGTCGGGATTGGCAATACTTGAGGTATATGAGCTGGAATTGAGTATACCACCCAGAATATAAGGCGTCGCGCTAATGTTGCCCAGGTAGCGGTAATTGCCTATTTCCTGATTGCCCGACAGACCGTAACTCACCCGAAGTTTGGCATCCGAAAGCGCCGTCAGGCTCTTCATCCATTGTTCATTGGCCATTTTCCAGGCCAACGCGCCGGACGGAAAAAATCCAAATTTCTGATTCGGCCCGAACCGGCTGGACCCATCCCGCCGACCCGTCAGGGTGAGCAGAAAGCGATCGTCGAAACCATAATTGATCCGGGCGAGGTACGAAATCAACCGCCAATCACTCGCTTCCGATGTTGGCGCCACCAGCGTTGAACCGGCGCCCAAATTGTTGTACAGCGCAAAATCATTGGTGAACGTATTGGCATTGGCACCTACTTTTTCTATTCCCAGGCCCTGAATGGTGTACCCCAGCAGCGCATTCAAATTATGTTTTGGAGCGAGTTGCCGGGTATAATTGAGCGTGTTTTCATTGAGCCAGCCAACGTTCTGCGTCGTTCCAATGGAAGCGGTTCCTCCCAGGCTGGACCCCGCCAGCGACAACCGGGTGGCGTAACTATTGGATTTTGTCGCCTGTAAATCCGTCCCGAAACTGGTGCGAAAATTCAACCCTTCGCTAATGGTATAGTCGAGGTAGGCATTTGCCAGCAGCCGAATCGTATTGTTATTGTTCGTTATTTCATTCGCCACGGCCAGCGGATTATCGACACCATAGCCATTGAGCGCACCGGTATTTTTGTAATAGCTTCCGTCTGCATTGTAAATCGGAAAGTTAGGCGCATAACTCAGGGCCGAACTGGTCACCCCTCCCCCATTGTTACCATCCACATCCGTTTTGGCGTTGCTTCCGGTCGTGTAAGCCCCCTGAATGGTAAGGCCTGCTTTCAGTTTGGATGTCAGGTTGTTATCCAGATTGGCACGTAGCGTATAGCGTTTAAAGTTGGAGTTGAGAATGATTCCCTGCTGATTGAAATAACCAAAGGAAATCGCGTAGCGCGACTTGTCTGAACCACCTGAAGCCGCAAGCTGATGGCTTTGAATAGGTGCTGCCCGAAATATCTGCGACTGCCAGTCGGTGCCCTCGCCTAAAGACGACGCCAGCGGCTGATCGGCCGTACTGCCATCGAAATACGGTTTACCCCCCCCATTGACCCGCGCTTCATTCACAAAATCAGCAAATTGACGGGCGTTGAGCAACGGAATTTTCCGCCGGACAGTCTGAATCCCATAATACGCATCGTAGCTAATAACGGTCTTGCCCGCTTTGCCCCGTTTGGTCGTAACCAACACGACGCCATTCGACCCGCGTGAACCATAAATAGCCGTGGCCGAGGCATCTTTCAACACTTCAATGGATTCAATGTCATTGGTGTTGATGGAGTTAAGACCGGTTGTTGGAAAGCCGTCGATTACATAGAGTGGGTCGTTACTGGCATTGACCGAACCCGACCCCCGGATACGTATCGTTGAGCTGCCACCCGGAGCCGCCGAATTTGTCACGACCTGAACCCCGGCAGCCCGCCCCTGCATCGCCCGATCTAACGAAGGAATGGGTGTAGCTTTAATATTCGTTTCGCCCACCTTGGCAACGGCACCGGTCAAGTCCGATTTCTTAACGGTACCATAACCGACCACCACCACTTCATTCAGTTGCTTATCGTCCACCGCTAACGTAACGTCAATGGACGTTCGAGTACCGATCACAACTTCCTGAGTCGTGTACCCAATAAAAGAGAATACCAACGTAGTGGTTGCATTAACGTACTGTTCGGGAAGGGTAAGCCGGTAGTTCCCCTCTTTGTCGGTGATGGTGCCAAGGCGGGTGCCTTTCAACACAACGCTAACACCGGGCAGTCCAGCCCTATTAGTGCCATCTGTAACCCGACCTGAAACTGGCCGGTCGGCCACTTCTTTGGCAGGTAATTGAAGGGTCAATTCCTGTTCGTCTCCAGGATTTTTGCCAGATTTGCTACGTCCCGTAGCCGGGCTTTTGAACAGCGCAATCTGTTTACCCGACACCTCGTAACTGATGTGCAGGGGGGTAAGCAGTTCGGTCAGGAAATCCTTGAGTGTGCCCGACCGGGAAACAAGTTTCACTTTCTGATCGGGCTGAATTTCTTTGGGGTTATAAATGAACCGAACGTTGGTGCTACGTTCCAGCAACGTCAGGGCACCTTTCAGGTTTGTACTGCCTGTTTTTATCAGGATTTGCTGGTCAAGAACTTCCTGCCCGTGTGCAAGGCGAGCCCAGGTGGTACTCACAAACAAAACAGCTATCAGAAGTTGCGTAACCGATAGTTTCATGAGTTGGGCAAAGGACGGATACGTATTATAAAGTTTATCCATGAGTGAAACGGTTATTTACTCACGGATGGCAACTCAATGGGGCAGATACTGCTTTTTTGTAATTATTTTTATAAATAATTTTCAACTACCTCCGAACCTATTCAATTTTAGCTACTTATTATCACATCCCAGACTGTGAATAACGATCTGACCGTCCA
Source organism: Spirosoma humi (assembly GCF_054776575.1). Lineage (NCBI taxonomy): Bacteria > Pseudomonadati > Bacteroidota > Cytophagia > Cytophagales > Cytophagaceae > Spirosoma > Spirosoma humi. The sequence continues at coordinate 1,169,257 of NZ_BAAHBR010000008.1, read as the reverse complement.
CAATCTCGTAAGTCGCCCGGGAGATTCGGCAGATCAGATTCAGCTTTTCGAACAGTGATTCACTCGTGAGGTTGGCGGTAACGAAGCAATTCTTAATCGTCAACGGATCATACAGCACCGGGAGGCCGTAGGTCGTTTCGAGTTGCTTGAACACCTTTTCCATCGGCACATCGTCAAATACGTATTCGTTGGCTTCAACTTTTTGTAAAACAATGGGTTGCGACACAACAGATTTTACTAACCGATCTTCTTTTTCAATAAATGCCACCTGCTGATTGGCCGTAAGTACTACACCAACTGATTCGTTTTTCTGCAACTGACGGGCCTGTCGAATATCTTTCCGAGTATAGACCGACACCCGTCCTGAACGTACTTCTACGGATGCGTTTTTGCCTTCGGTCGTCACCAGAAATGAGGTTCCTAATACCTGCGTAGAAATCCGGTCGGCATGGACCCAGAATGGCTTTTTGGGATTTTTGGTTACCTCAAAGAACGCTTTTCCCTTCAGGTAAACTTCCCGTCGATTATCCACAAACTGTTTCGGATAACGTAACGTACTGTTTGGATAGAGCGTAACGAAACTTCCATCCTGAAGCACAATTCGCTGTGAATCCACTTTATCATTTTCAATCTCGGTGTAATTCGAGACCAGTGTCGGGCTGATTCCTTCCAGACTGGCAACGCCCACCGGCTCAGATTTGTCGAGGAAAAACAAATAACCGATGCCCAGAACAAGTAAAACCGACGCAGCAACCCGGAAAGCCACAGTCGGCCAAAGCGGACGTACTAATCGCTTGTCCTGCTGAATAATATAGTCGGTAATATGCGTTAATTCATCATCGGGCAGGGCCGTTTTTTTCTCTTCCAGCGCATACAGAAAAGCCCTGGCCAGTTGCACTTTTCCGGATGCTTCGGGATGGGTAGCCAACCAGTGAGACCAGAAGGCTTCGCTCTGCGGATTCCGATCGATAACCCATTGTCGAAACTGTTCGTCGCTCGTAAACTCTTCGACGCTATAGTTCTGGTAGTCGGGATTCATAATGCGTACGTATCTAGCTCGGTTATAGATGGCCAACTAGTGGCACAAATACCTGTTTTTAGCATTAATTAAAAAGATGTCTTACTGAGCAAGGCAGCTAGCAGGATAATACCGCCCCAGTTTTCCCGAAATGTTTTGAACGAGGCCTGTAAAAGATTCGATACCGACTGCGGGTTGACACCCATGATTTCAGCTATTTCATCGCGTTCCAGGTTCTGGAAGTAGCGCAAATAAATGACTTCGCGCTGGCGTTTGGGAAGTTGGTTAAGGGCCTCGGCAACCCGCTGAGTAGTCTCGGCTAAACTCTCCTGCTCGATCAATGACCACTCGGGCGAAAACTCAACAAAGTTCAGGTTATTCTCCAGATCGGCTGGCTCGTCTTCGTTGATGATACGTTGCCGGTAGCCTTCCCGAATCACCCGTTTTCGCACGGAACTCAACAGGTACGCTCGAACGCTTATCGGTGTGCTAATGCGATCCCGGCGGTTCCAGATTTCGATAAACACCTCCTGCACACAGTCTTTCACAAAATCTTCGTTCCGCACAAACTTGTAGCCATAGTTCTGCAACGGATTAAAATATTTAGCCAGTAATTTTCCCAAGGCCAGCTCACTGCCATTTTTTAGCTGATGCCAAAGTTGGATATCTGTAGTGGTCGAGAATGAATTGGAAGACATGGCAACGTCAGGCAAAACGGGTTCACTTATGAAAGTAAAGTTGCCGAACCAGATACTGTGAAGTGCGGACGATTAACTAAACTGCCAATTATAACGCGCGTAGCTTCATATTGATAGTGGTAATCTGATGGCTTTGCCCCTTGCGGCCTTTGATGGCAATGCCATGGTAACTGATTTAAGAAATTTGCAACGGCAGTGGGAAGACGTGTTAGCTATCCCAGACAAAAATTCAAACGGAGACTCTACCGGATCCTGATATCGGTGGCAGGCAGCACGCTGTGATAATCAATTTGTACGCTGAATCGGTAATAAGATGATGAACTGAGCCCCTTGCTGGCTGGTTTTAGTAAGCGTTATTGTCCCCCCGTAATTGCTAACCACCTTTTTGCAGATCGCTAAGCCAAAGCCGAGTCCGACTAAACCAAGACCAGGCTTTTTGTGAATCTGGAACACTTTATCCCTTATCTCTGCCGATATACCGGGGCCATTATCGGTATAGGTAATCTGAAGAAAGGGTTGATAGTGATATTTGCCTGGGGTGGCCCGAAACCGATTGTGGTCAACCCGCTGCCCCGTAATGGTAATTTCGACTGGCCCCTGTAGGGGCTGATGGTGAAATCGCACCGAATTATCCATCAATTGAAAAAACAGTTCCAGAAGTTGCCCTCGATCTCCGTCAATTGGGGGTAAGTTCTGGATAACTAGCCGAATATCGGCCGTAGCGAATTGCTGACTAACTAGTTCTTTGGCCTTGAGGACTAGTGATTGTAAGTCAACCGGGTGTTTCGAAAGCGGGGAGGCTTCTAACAACAAATAGTCCCGCATCCGCCTGATTAACGCCCGCATCCGCTGACTGGCTTCGAGAATCCGGCCCAGCAATCGACCCTCATCCAGCACTAAGCTTCCGGCCGCTTCCTGCTGTAAAGCATCGGCTAAGAGGGTGATTTTTCGCAAGGGTTCTTGTAAATCGTGGGTAATCAACTTACCAAGCTGCCACAATTCCTGGTTCTTCTGCTGGAGCTCGGCTAGTTGTTGATCGAGCAAGTGTTGCTGCTGTTCGAGATCCTGCTTGGCTTGATTGAGTTCGGTGTTTTCACGCAGGGCCTGCTCAGCGATGCGTTTAGCCGCCAGAATCTCATCTTCATATTTTTGGCGTTGACGCACCGTCAGGCAAATGCATTGATGAAGGACCGAGTCTTCCTGGCGACTGGTAGATGCAGTCAGTAAGACAGGCAGAGCCTCCCCTGTTTTCATCCGAAGCGATAAAAAAATTTCCTCGGCCTTTCCCTGAAGTTTAAGCAGTGGATAAAAGTGGGTCTGGTAAAAAATCCGACTGGCTATAGTCAATACCCTTTCAATCGACTGGCCGATAACTTCCGAAGCATCGTAACCCAACTGGTCAAGTAGTGTCTGGTTGATTTGCAGGATAACCCCTTCATCAGATAAGCAGAAGTACCCGCCCGGTAGCTGGTTCAGCAACTCAGTGGACAACCCCATGCTCAATCGCTTTAGCGGTGCCTTGAAGGTAGGCTTTCATGGCCTGTATCGTCTCCTCAGGAGCACTCATGTGAGGGCAGTGCCCTGTCGCCTTAAGTAGTACCAGTTCACTATCCCGCAGTTGTTGATGAACGTAAGTGCCTACCTCAACAGGAGCAATTAAATCCTGGGTGGATTGAATAATTAGCGCTGGAATAGACGACTTGGCTAAATCGGCCCGATTATCGGATAAGAACGTAACCTGGGCAAACTGCCGGGCAATGATGGGGTCGGTGGAGCAAAAGCTTTCGGTCAGTTCCTGACTCATGGCTGGCTGAGCCGGATCATTCATCACTACTGGAGCCAGGAAATTCGCCCAGCCGATGTAGTTCTTCTCCATCGTCAGTAGCAACTCTTCAATATCAGTGCGCTCAAATCCGCCGGTATAACCCGCTCCATCATTGATGTAACAGGGGGAAGGGCCGATCAGAATCAGGCGGCTGAAGCGTTCCGGGGCTTTCAGCGAAGCCAGTAGCCCAGCCATGCAACTGACCGAATGGCCGACGAAAATGACATCGGCTAGATCAAGCCCTGAACAGATATCGAGGATATCCTGGGCATACCCATTCAGATTGCCATATCGCTCCGTATTGTAGGCACCCAGTTGTGAGGCACCTGATCCGACATAATCAAATAAAATGATCCGGTAGTTTTCCTCGAAGGCGGGGGTAATAAATCGCCACATCTGCTGACTACAGCCAAACCCGTGAGCAAACAACATGGTCTGCGTGCCAGATCCTAGAATGGTCACATTATTCCGGACTACTACGGCTGTATCCATTATTTATTATCTATCGCTGCCAGTAAAGATAGGCAAAATAGCGAATATTGTTTGACAGGCCTTTACTGCGGTCAAGCAGTGGAACAGAAATAACAAACTATTCTGTATCACGTAAATGGTCTCGACAAACGCTCTTTCACGTGTAAAGTTGGTTTTCATAACTGCCCATGCTAATCCGTAGCAAAGGCATCCCAGAACAGCCCAATTTAAAATAGGGCAAAAAAGAAGGTGGTGACAGTGATGTCACCACCTTCTTTTGGGTTAGCCTAAACACTCGTTAGTTAATTTGGATTTGAGTGGGTGCTTTGGGTTTGGCTTCTTCCTTCTTAGGCAACGCAATGTGCAAAATGCCATCCTCGTACCGGGCCTGAATCTGCTCCTGATCGCAGGAGTCGGGTAACCAGAACGAGCGTGAGAAGGCATGGTAGCTAAACTCGCGTTTAGTGTACTGCCCCTGCTCATTTTTCTCTTCCTGCTGCTCTTGTTGCTGGGTCGAGACCGTCAGCTTGCCGTTATGCAGACTCAAATTGAAGTGTTCCTTCTTCAGGCCGGGGGCCGCTACATCGATCTGATAGCCTTCGGCATCTTCCCTGATGTTGACCGCCGGCACGAGCGTTCCGACCTGAGAGCGGGTAATGCCGGGCCAGTTGCGGTTGAAGTTGAAAAATTCGTCCATGTCTCTGCCCATGAATTCATCCAGTAGAGAGGGCAGTTGTCCATTTCCATTGAATTTAACCAGTGACATAGTTGTAAGAGGTTTAAGGTTTGACATAAAACTTTGTCAAAAAGTCTCTAAACAAGTCGTATGCCAACGATCAGCGGCATTCACTCTATGGACCGAAAAAATGACAAAATGGCATTTTTGGCCTGACTCGATGGTCACCTTGACAGTATTGGCTTGCCATCCCATCCCTGTCTGCTCCTCCCCGCTTACGGGCAGAAATCGCTGCGCGGATTTGCCAGGTCATTACAGGGAAACTGGTAGCGACTCTGCGGATAGTGTGGCGTGGGATTGTCCGTGACTTCCAGCGGCTTCAGCACCTGGCCGTTGTAACTGGGCATCAATGACCGATGAGCATGTGATGACGGCTGACGATGGCGGTTTCGGCCAGGGGAACGACTAGTTTGACCACGATTTTTCGGTTGAAATAGGGCCCGACCGAGCGGATGGCGTTGCGGTTGATGAGCATTTGCCGGTTAATGCGGTAAAACTGATGCGGATTACAAACCACAGCGACCAACTTCGTCAGAGCGGGTTGCTGTGGTTTTTAGTTTCCCTGTTGAAATGGATCGAATGCCTGATTCAAGACAGCGTTCGGGTACTGATTATTTCGGTTCTAATAGAATGATGCATCCCCAACAGGCGGGAACAGTCACCTGCAAATGACCATGTTCTACCAGGTAGAATCGGCCTGGATTTAACCAGTCCTGCCCCGACAAGATGCCTTCTACCTGAAGCGGTACCGAAAGATGGATTTCTTCACTAGCCGCATTCACAATGATCACGACCTGGTTCTGTTGCCAGGTACGCATAAACGCAAACTGCTGGTGCCTGATTAACAGCTGTGTATACTCTCCGTACCGTAACGCCGGGAGATTTTGCCGGATGCGAGCCAGCAAACCAATCACGTTGACTAAATCAGGATGGGGCGGGTTCCTAAACGGAAGGTGAAGAGCGGGCCGCAACGGACGATCATCGTTGCCCTGCCTGCTGCCGGCGATTCCCCATTCGCTTCCGTAATAGATGGAAGGAATACCCGGCATGGTCAACAGCAATACATGAAGCGTATAGAGATGAGCCGTATTGATCAGTGTGCTGGCTATGCGATTGACATCATGGTTATCCACAAAGTTGTAAAGCGATAGCCCCTGATAAATTCCCTCAGCACCAAATTGGCGGTTTAGCGAATACGTGATCTCAAAATAATTACGGTCATTGTGACTGGAATAGAGCCCTTTAAAGCATTCGTAGTTGGTGGTGGCGTCGAGTTTTCCCTCCCTGAGCCATGTTCGGTAATCGCCATGAATCACTTCGCCCATCAACCAGAAGTCGGCTTTCTTTTGCCGACAGAATTCGGCTAACGCTCGTTGAAAACCTAGATCCATTACATCAGCCGCGTCTAACCGAAGCCCATCGATGTCAAACTCCTCAATCCACATCGCTACGGCGGCAAAAAGGTGAGCCCTTACATCGGGATGAGCCAGATTGAGTTTCACCAGATCGTAGTAGCCATTCCAGCCTTCGTAGGCAAAGGCATCACTGTATGGACTACTGCGGTCAAAATCGATCCCACAGAACCAGTCTCGATACGTTGACTGTCGGCCCTGTTGCTGTACATCCCGAAACGCCCAGAAATCGCGGCCCACATGGTGAAACACGCCGTCCAGGATCAGCCGAAGTCCGCGTTGGTGCCAGTGTTTACTTAAAGCCTGAAAGCCTTGATTGGTACCCAGCCTTCGGTCAATCAGGTAATAATCAGCCGTATCGTACCCATGAGCCGTCGACTCAAACAAGGGGCCCATGTAAATGGCATTGCAGCCCAGTTGCTGGATATGATCTCCCCAGGCATACAACTGCCTCAAGCGATCTTCGGCAGGTCGGCTGAAATCGTTACGAAGTGGGGCGTCACAAAGCCCCAGGGGATAGAGATGGTACATGAAGGCGTCCGAGGCCCAGGTGTTGGTTGGTTGTGCCATATACTTACCGGTCGGTATACAGCACAAAACTATCGTTTTTTTGGATTAAGAGTAAATGCCATACGAAAATTGTTGCACCAACTGTCCTACTGTTTGCTCCGACAACTCCGTACTGGTTTCAACCGATCGCCGGACAACCGCATGAATGTAGCTGAGCAGACCGAGAGCCTGCCAACTGTGTCGGCCCTTCAGATTGCCGTGGTTGCTGATGGCCGCCAGAAACAGGTTTTCTAAACTAGTGCGCTGCCGTTCAAGAAAAGGCAGCGCGGTTTGGTAGGCCTCACTTTGCAGGGGAGCTACTTCTACGCTGGTCAACCATTGAAAAAAGAGGGGTTGCCGCTGGGCGTAGTCGAAATAAAGGAGAATGACTTGCCGAAGCGATTGGGGTAAATCGCCCTGGTACTGAGTCGCTTCTGTTAGCTGGACTAAAAAGGGGTCGAATCGTTCCTCCAGCAAAGCCGTCAATATCCCTTGCTTGGAGGAGAAGTAGTAATACAGCGTAGGCTTGGTCAAACGCACCTGCTCAACGATTTCCCGCACGCCGACGGCATCATAGCCCCGTTGGGCAAACAATTGCAAGGCACTATCTAATAGTACGGACCGATTATTGACGGCTGATGTCTCTTTCAACGAATACTAGTTTAGGACAAGTGATGATTCGTTGAAGGTACGCAAGATGAACGAGTGAGCCAATTGCGACGCCGGTGCCAACGGGTTTGATCTTCGCACGCCCGCCCAGTTCGTCCGCATAAAAAAGACCCAGGCTGGTACAAAGCCCGGGGCTTTGCCCAGTTTACTCTTAGGTTAAATGTTCCAGGAAGAAATCAACGGCTTGCTGCGAAGTCTGTTCAAAATGGTCAAGATAAACGCTGAAATGACCACCCTGAACCGTAAACAGTTTTTTCGGTTCTAATGCCCGCTCATACGCTTTTAAAATAAGATCCGTCGGAGTCACTACGTCAGTCAATGCGACGACCATAAGCAGCGGGGTTGGGCTGATCTGCGTTATATAAACGCCCGGTTCGTACATCCTGGAATACTCGGTAGACCGGAATGTAACTTCGTTTTTAAAATACGGGGAAAGCCGGATTGCTCCTTCGTAATACGCTCGGGATTCCTGAGTAGGATAGATAGGGTTATCTTCTGGCCGGCCTACCAATTTTTTCATCATTGCCTCTTTGCCATGGAGTCTTCCGATACGGTCTTCCTGTACGGCTTTCCAGAACAGATGGCTTTTTTCGGCAGGAGCTTTCCGATTTGTATTTTCGTATCCACTAATGGTGGGAACCTGAGCAACGACACATTTTACCCGGCGGTCGGTGGCGGCAGTTACGATGACGTTCCCACCGGCGTAACTCGTTCCCCAAATGCCAATTTTTTCAGCATCGACATAAGAAAGCGTGGTGGCAAAGGTAATGCTGTTTTTAAAGTCGTCAATCTGTAAGAAAGGATTAACTTCCTGACGGGGAAGCCCTTCACTTTCGCCAAAATTCCGATAATCAAACAAAACAACGACAAAACCATATGCGGCAAACCGCTCCGCAAAACGGTCAATGTAAGCCTCTTTTGTAAGCCCATACCCATGAGCCATGACGATGGCAGGAAGTTTTCCTGCCCTTTCAGGCGTATAGAGCAATGCCGTAATCGTACTTCCTTCACTCAGATACTTCACCTTTTCCTGCTTGTACGGGTACATCAGTTTATAATTTTATCAGGCATTTTACATGGTTATCATGTGTTGACAAGGCAAAATTATACGGATGCGGGCAGAAGGATTTTCCAGAAAAGGTCTACTATTTGTCGATTTGGCTCATTTGGTTAGTTTCCGAAAATAGGAGGGTGTCATCGTAAATGCTTTCCGGAACGATTTGTCGAACTGGGCCAGGCTTTCAAACCCACATTCATGGGCAATGTCGGAGATGTTTTTATCCGTATTTATCAGTGCTTCACGTGCATCGGACAGCTTACGGTCTAGTATCCATTTCGCCGGTGTGGTTTGATAGTGCTTTTTGAAATCCCGTTTGAATGTAGCAAGGCTACGATTAGAAAAAATGGCGAGTTGCTCGATGGTATAATTTCCTTTATACAACGTTTCCATCAAAATATCCAGATCATCGCCATTCGTTAGCAGCGACGCGAAAAATGATTCTGTCTTAGGGACCTTTTTTACGAGCAGGTAGATAAGCTCCGCCACTTTTATCTGCTGGAGGATGGTATCATTTTCGTTTTTATGGAGATAATTCAGATACTGTAGGATAAAGCTGTCTAGAATTTCGTCTTTGGGTAGAATAACGAAGCCGGTATTTTCATGATTATTTTTCCGGAAATCAATTGACTTCAGATGGTTTATAAATTGATTGTTAAAATAGATGACCAGGGCTTCAAATAAGTGATCTTCCGCCAGATACTCGGTCATTTCGTGAACGCCTTTTCTTACGATTAACAGCTCATCGTTACCAATAGTAATAGGGCCACCGTCTCTAAAAATGATTTTTTTCCCTTTGAGCACAAATACAAATGCATGTTCCCGCATTACTATAAACTGCCTGGTAGAAACCGTATTGGTTTTCCATTTGGCGAAAATTACATGTTGTCCTTTTATATTTTTTTCCGGGGGAAATACCTTTATCATATTGAAAATTTATAAATAAACTGCCCTAAGTCAATTGGTAAATCGCTCCGCCGTTTTGTGGTAGTTACCTAACAGCTTTTTCGTTCCCAATTGGCCACGGTTATTATGATCGGTCTTTCTTACAAACGATTTATGCGAATCAATCATTTTCAGTCGGCACTCCGGTTGAGTGAACCGCAGCCTTTCGCGAGTCAAGACGTCAAACCGGGATAGATACGTGTACAGAAGCTTTTTTACTCGTCGGTTTTCTTCTCCCCTCCTTAAAAATACTACATTTACAGATACAATACGGATACAATACGGGTATGTTATTCGAGAATAAGCTCCAATTTGATTTTTCCACCCTGCAAGAGGTCATTCGCCGAATTGGCCTGATTGATGCGTTTCGAGGGAAATGGGGCGCTATTGAACAAAAAAATAATCGATACCTCAGAGAGTTACGCCGGGTAGCGACCATTGAGAGTATTGGTTCGTCAACGCGAATCGAAGGTGCGATTCTGACCAATGAAGAAGTTGAAAAGTTAGTGCGCAACGTGAAGATCACGGAGTTCAAGACCTGGGATGAACAGGAAGTCTTTGGGTATTATGAAGCGCTGGACCTAATCCTCGATCACGCTAAAGAAATTGACCTGTCAGAAGCTTACCTAAAGCAGTTGCACGGGATTCTGCTACGGTATAGTACTAAGGACCAGCGACATCGGGGCGGGTACAAAACGTTGTCAAACCAGGTCATGGCCAATTATCCCGATGGGAGTCAGCGGGTAATCTTCAATACAACGGCGCCCCACCTGACTGAAGCGGAGATGTATGAAATGGTCAGTTGGGTTCGTAACGTATTGGAAAAAGAGACGATGCATCCCCTGCTGGTGATTGGCGTGTTTGTGTATGAGTTTTTGTCCATACATCCTTTTCAGGACGGAAATGGTCGATTGTCCCGTTTACTGACGACGCTGTTGCTACTAAAAATGGGGTATGAGTTTGCTCAGTACGTTTCCTTCGAAAACATCATTGAGCAGCGCAAGGCCGACTACTATCGCGCGCTGATGGCCGGACAACAATATCGGAATACCGATAAAGAGGTAATCGGTGAATGGATGATCTTCTTTTTGAATTGCCTGCTGACATTGACCAGTCGCCTGGAAAAGAAGTATGCGCTCTATAAGGATAAGGGGGGCTATCTCAATGAGCGCCAACAACAGATATTGGCCATAGTTCAGCAGTATCAGCCAATGAAGATTAGCGATATAGCTGGTTCGCTACCCAATATATCCATAAATACCCTCAAAAAAGATCTGCAATACATGGTGCAGCAAGGAACACTTGAGCGTCTTGGTGAACTAAAGGCAACCGTGTATTTAGTGAAATCCGATAAATAGAGAAAGCGTTTCGGTAGGAGTGATTTATTCCACAACCGTTATCCGCTTATTCCGCTCGGCGGTTTCCCTTCCCCATTGAGCAACGGCTTCGAGCAAGGGAATCAGCGTTTTGCCGAAATCGGTCAATTCATACTCTACCTTCAGGGGCGGTTTGCCGGTATGGACCGTGCGTTTCACCAGGCCGTCTTCTTCCAGTTCTTTGAGTTGGAGGCTTAGCGTCCGTTCTGTAATTACCTTACAGGCGTTTCTTAGCGCACTATACCGCTTTTTTTCGATGAGGTGAATCAGGATCACCGCTTTCCATTTGCCACCTATGTATTTCATTGTCAGGCTGGTGGTGCAGGGGAATTGCTTGTCGTCTATACAATACATCAGTTACTGTCGTTTTTGTCCATTATTGCAAAGGTAGGTCACTATACTTAGTTTTGCAACAGTAAAAAGTATAGTTTAATTAAACAGTAAAAACGATGCGTTTTTTAGACCTCGCCAAGAACCGGTACACCACCAAAAGCTATGATCCGAACAGACAAATTTCGGGTAGTGATATTCAACAGTTAAAGGAAATTCTACAGTTAAGTCCTTCTTCCATCAATGGACAACCATGGAAATTCTTTTTTTTGGAAGACGGAAAAACAAAAAATGAACTGGCCGATGCGTCTTACTGGAATGCGCCAAGAATCAAGGAAGCAAGCCACCTGGTCGTTTTCACCGCCATAGATGACATTGAAAAATTTGAGCAGCAGATCAATGAAAATTTGCCGACAGGCTCGGTCAATTACTACAACAAGTTCCTGAAGCCCTTACCCGAAGCAGACATCAAATCCTGGTTTCAGCACCAGGTTTATCTTGCGCTCGGCTTTTTCCTTTCTGCCTGTGCCGATATGGGTATTGACAGCACGCCGATGGAGGGTATTCAATGCGAAGAATACGATAAAATACTGCAACTGGAGGGTTATAAAACCTTGTTTGCCGTTGCTATTGGGTACAGAAATTCCGAAGACAGCAATCAGCCATCGCTGAGCCCAAAATCCCGTTTACCTTTAGAAAAAATTATCGAATCAGTTTAAACGATATGATGTTCCTTGTTTCGTTAACCTACAAAAAGCCGCTCGAAGAAGTAGAGCAGCCTATCTCAGGAATGCAGTGCTGAACTCTCGGCTCCATTGAAAAATTCGTTTCGCAGGATTTTCTCTAAACGAGTAATTTCATCGAGGTAGAGTGACTGTTTGCGCCTTCCAAAATAAATCGTATTTCCAACTGGTTGATAACCTTCCCAAAGTTTGATGATGTCGCCTTTTTCCAGCGCTTCCCGGCACAAAAAATCAGGTAATATCGCTAGCCCTTCTCCACTAGACAGGCATCGGGTTATCGAAAATTTATTGGGCACAATATAGTTCGGCACAAAGTCGGGGCGTTCGTTGAAATTGAGCTCCCAAAATTGGTTGAGCGATACCATATCGGCCGCCGTGCTATACCAGATCTGATTTTTTAGCCAAGCCATCAGCGTTTTCCGTTCCTGGTGCTGGAACCCGGAAACATCCGTTTTATTTCCAGAAACAAGCAGGAGTTTTTCGGTGGCAAAGGGTTCCAGCACCAGGCTGTTGCAATTGCTGGTTTCGGTGGTTAGAATCAGGTCTGCCGAACCGTTTTCCAGCAGTTGCAACAATTGTTTATTATCCCCGAACTGCATAATCAGGTTAAAGCCCAACGTCGGTATGTGCTTTTCAAGAACGTGCTGAAAGGTTTCCACGCACATGCCGATGCTGACGGTAGCATTGATGTTGCCTGATTTTTGTTTAAAGCGTTTCTCAATGTCTTCGAGACAAGTGAGCGAACCGATCATTTGTTGATAGAACAATTTTCCTTTTTCCGTCGGGATCATTTTTCTCGATGTACGCTCAAATAGCGGAAAGCCCGTGTACGCTTCCAATGCGTTGAGGTGCAGCCCTACGCCCGGTTGCGAAACATACAATTCTTTGGCTGCTCCGCTCATGGTCCCGGTTTCGTAAATCGCCCGGAACGTCCTGAACCACTCTAAATTACCCTGCATGTATCATTTTTATTATAGATAACTCAAATTTAGATTATTTTTATTATGCAATCAAGCCCGCCAATTTTGTCCGAAAATCAATCCCCGATACGATGAGAGTATTCATTATCAACGGTGGTCAGCGTTTTGGCCACTCAGGTGGACAATTCAACAAAACCTTGTTGGAGATGGATCAGGCATTCTTCCTGAAAGGTTTCGAACTACAAGTGACGGACATCAACGAACCGTATGACCTGCAAGAGGAAGTGGAGAAGTATGTGTGGGCCGATGTGGTTATTTATCACTTCCCGGTTTGGTGGTTCTCAATGCCGCACGGGCTGAAGGAGTATGTAGACAAGGTGTTTACGGCCGGGCACCGGAACGGGATGTTTTACAGCGATGGTCGGAAAGCCGAAAACCCCGATGTAGGCTACGGCACGGGCGGTACGTTGCAAGGACGCCGATATCTTGTGACCACAACCTGGAACGCTCCCGAAACGGCTTTTACGCTCCCGGGTGAATTTTTCAACCAGACCAGCGTGGACGATGGCGTACTGTTTGGCTTCCATCGGATGAACGCCTTTCTGTCCCTCGAACGCATCGATGGCCTTCATTTCCACGACCTGGAAAAGAATGTGACCACCGAACGGGTAGACCGGTACAAGAAAAGGTATTTCGACTTTCTGCAAGCTACGTTCCCATCCTCACAACCTGTAATACGGAATGAAAGCAATCACCATCAATCGCTTCGGTAAACCCGGCCAGGCATTTACCGTGCAGGAAGTACCCATGCCAGCAATTTCGCCCGATGAACTACTCATTAACGTAAAAGCAACGTCCATCAACCCGATCGATTATAAGATCCGTAGCGGGCATTTGCCGCATTTGGTTCCCTCTTTCCCCGCTATCCTGCACGGTGATGTATCCGGCATCGTTGAGCAGGTAGGCAGTAAGGTGACCGGATTTAAGACCGGGGATCTCGTATATGGCTGCGTTGGTGCTGTCAACGGCATCCATGGGGCATTGGCAGAATACACGAAGGGCGATCACCGGCTGTTTTCAAAAATACCTTCGGCATTGAGTTTTGCAGAAGCTGCGGCTATTCCCCTGGCGGGTATCACCGCGTACGAGGCCATCTTCCAACGAGCCGATATACAACCCGGGCAAAAAGTGCTCATCTATGGCGGAGTGGGCGGGGTTGGTCATTTGGCTGTGCAATTGGCGAAGGTTCTGGGAGCATCGGTATATGCAACCGTCTCTAATGAAACGCAGGCCGCTGTAGTAAGGCAGTTGGGAGCCGACTTCACCATCGATTACAAGAATGAGACAGTGGCCCAATTTGTAACCGAACATACGGACGGGAAAGGTTTTGATGTTGTTGTTGATACCATCGGCAACCAAAACCTGTACAATAGCTTCAAAGCGGTAAAAGTAAAAGGCACCGTGGTCACCACCTTGTCGCTGGATACCATCGACCTGTCTCTGATTCACGAAAAAGCTTTGGCATTCCATACCGTGTACATGATCCTTCCTATCCTTTACAAGGATGAAGCAGGAAAGGCGGAGCACGGACAGACTTTGAAACATATTTCCGAACTTGTGGAACAGGGAAAAGTAAAACCACTGATCGATGCCGCCCGCTTTACGTTGGAGCAGGTGGCAGCCGCCCACGAATATGCCGAAGCGGGTGGCCATACGGGAAAAATAATTATCACAATACAAGAATAAGACCATGAACATTCATTTAACCGCCATCATCAAAAGTAAACCGGAACATACCGAGGAAATAAAAAGTGTACTGCAAAACCTGGTTGTACAATCGAGGAAAGAAACGGCCTGCCTGCAGTATGACCTACACCAAAGCACAGCAAGCTCGAACATCTTTATTTTTCATGAAATATGGGAAGATGAAAGCGGCTTAGCCCGGCACAACGAACAGCCTTACCTGAAAGCATTCGGGGAAATAGTCGATGAAAAATTGCAGGAAAAACCCGCCATTTATGTAACAGAACCGATCTGAAAACGACAAAAATGGAATACAGAAAATTAGGCGATTCCGGCTTAAACGTACCCGTACTTCGTATGGGTACAGTTCACGCCCTGGATAACCGCTTTATTTGGTGTGCTTGCTTTTACTAGGATCGTTTCAGGTCAATATCTGGAAAGAAGGAGACTGCTTCAACCTGATAAAGTTTCCTGGTAAACCGCCGTTTCCAGAAACAGTAAGGATGAAAAAAGCAGGTGATTTTTACAGTTCCAATGCCTTATTCCGCTGCCAATTCCACAAGGCGAGTCCCAAAGCGATGATGACAAAACAACCGCCGATCCAGGGTGTCGCTGCAAGTGTCAGGGAGCTATTCTCAACAAAACCGCCCACGGATGAACCCAATGCCACACCCACATTGAACGCCGACACATTTAATGCCGAGGCAATACCCCCACTACCCGGATACTTACGTTCAGAAAGTTTGACGACCAACAATTGCAAAGCGGGAACGTTGCTGTAAGCAAAAAAACCGAACAACATCAGCACGATCACAATCATGGGTTTGCTTGCCAGCACAAACGACAGGATAAATAACATCAAGGCGTGAAACAGGAACAGGTAAACCAATGTCTTCGATGGTTTTCGATTGGAAATACGACCGCCAACCATGTTGCCTAAGGCGACACCAACACCAAAAATCAATAATATAAAGTTGATGGCGTCGGGTGAAAAGCCCGTCATTTTTTCCAATACGGGCGACAGGTAAGTGAAGAATACAAATGTACGGGCATAAGCAAAGATGTTGGAGAACAGCACGATCAGTACGGCTGTATTTTTAAACACTTTTGGTAGGTCTTTCAACCGCAGTGGTTCCGCAGGTTTTGGCTGCCGGGAAAGTGATACGCTTAAAATAAATAATCCCAAAACTCCCCAAATGACCACCGCTAAAAAGGTCATTTTCCATCCATAACGTGATCCAATATACGTTCCTAATGGTACGCCAATAACCGTCGAGATCATCAGCCCGGCAAACACCAATGAAATAGCGGTGGCTCTCCGATCATCCGCCACCATATTTCCTGCTATGATCACCGCATAGGCAAAAAATACGCCGTGCGTTGTTCCGGTAATCAATCGGCTGATTTGCAGTAACAAAATATCATGGGCTAAAAACGCAAGGGTATTACCGATCATGAAAACGGTCATGGTCATCAACAACAATTTCTTCTGTTCCAGCTTACCCGTGAGGGCCGTACATACGGGGCCGCCAATGGCAACCCCCAACGCATAGAGGGTAACCAACGAACCGGTTGACGAAATAGAAATACCCAGATGATGAGCGATGGTGGGCAATAAACCGACCAGTACAAATTCAGTGGTGCCAATGCCAAATGCACAAAAAGTCAATGCCCAGATGGCAAAGGGAATTCTGGTTGATGTGATCTGTCCGGTCATGATAGAAAATTTTATTGGGCAAAATTCTCTATACGGCAAAAGCTGGCAAAGGACATCTATCACAAAATGAGCGTGAGAAATATCACGGGTGCTGGGACGTCAGTCTGCTCAATGTTTCCCTGGTAATGCCCAGGTAAGAAGCGATCAGGCTTTTGGGAACCCGTTGCAACAGATCGGGATATTGTTGCAGCAAATAGTCGTAACGCTCTTTGGCATTAAAGCGAATGAGCGACAAAATGCGTTTTTGGGAGGCTACGTAACCCGCCGTGGTCTTCTTCCGGAAAAAGTATTCCATCGTCCGTAATTCGGCACAAAGTTTCTCGCGGTTTTCCAAAGAAATATAAAGCGTTTCGCTGTCCTCCAAACAATCTACATTTAAGGTTGCTTTGGTTTGGTTGTGGAAGGCTTCGGGGTCTGAAACCCACCAGTTTGCTGTGGCGAAAAGTACAATATGTGGTTTGCCTTTGTTGTCAAGATACCAGGATTTTAATAAACCGTTTAACACAAAATAATCGTACTTCACGTAGTCACCATCCTGAATGACGTATTGGTTTTTGAGAAACTTTCTATACGTAAAATGGGATAGGACATAGTCAAATTCCTCATCACTAATAGCGGTTATTTCTTCGATATGCTGACGTAAACTATGGCTCACTGGATTGCTGATGATTTGAAGTGACAAAATTAGTCATCGTAGCATTGCTTATGGTTGAACAACCATCTTCCGATGTTTCTCGCCCCATTGGCTTAACTGGTTCCAGATGGGCACTAATTCCAGGGCGATGGCGGTCAGTTCGTATTCCACTCGGGGAGGAACTTCGGCGTATACGGTGCGTTTCACCAGCCCTTCCTTTTCCAATTCCCGAAGCTGGAGCGTAAGCATGCGTTCGGTGATCCCGGTAATCTGGTTGCGAAGTTCGCTGAAGCGTAATTTCCCCTTTTCGAGTTTGCAAAGGATCAGCAGTTTCCACCGGCCGCCGACTTTGCATACGGCATACGTCAGGTTGCAGCTTTCTACGATGTAGTGCTCGTTCAGCCGATTGGTTGAGTTCTCTTTTCTCGTTCCCATCGCTTACAAATTTGATAGTACCATACAATCAGGTGTCTACCCGGCAAATTTAGGCGTTCCCCTATAGTTTTGGGCGTTTCATTCAACTAAAGCCAAGGATGTACACCAAAATTGTAACCTTCATTTTCAGCCTGACGCTAATCAACAGTTGGGCACAGACCACTTTATTGGAACAAAGGCTGGATCAGGTATCCAACCGGCTTGTTGCGGAACAACAGGTTGCGGGCGTTACCGTATTGCTGCTCAAAAACGGGAAAACAGTTTATAATAAAGCCTTTGGGTATGCCGATGTGGCCAATAAAACCCCGTTACGGACCGACCATATTTTCCGCATTGCTTCGCAAACCAAAGCCATCACGAGCGTAGCGGTGATGCTGCTGTGGGAAGAGGGAAAATTCCTGTTGGACGACCCCGTATCCAAGTACATCCCGGCGTTCAAAAATCCCAACGTACTGGGCCAGTTCAACCCGGCCGACAGCAGCTACATGACCGTTCCGGCACAGCGGGAGATCACCATCCGCGATTTGTTGCGGCATACGTCGGGCATTGGTTATCCGACCATCACGGACGATCATCGCATCCAGGCGATCTATGCCAAAGCGGGTGTTTTGTCGGGCATAGGCAGTAAGGCCCTGCTGAAGGATCAGGTAGAAAGATTGGCGAAAATGCCCTTGCTGCACCAACCCGGCCATGCGTTTACGTACGGGCTGAACACCGATGTATTGGGTTATCTCGTGCAGGTAGTGAGCGGCTTGCCGTTGGACGAATTTTTCCGCAAACGGATGTTCGAGCCGTTAGAAATGAACGATACGTATTTTACTCTTCCCCCGGCAAAAGCCAATCGACTGGTTTCCGTCTCGAAAAAAACAGCCAATGGCTTTCAAAAGATCACCCAACCTGTCTACGAAAACAGTCCGGTCGATTATCCGCTGGAAAAAGGCATTATGTTATCGGGCGGGGCCGGATTGAGTTCCACCACGGCAGATTATGCCCAATTTCTGCAAATGCTGCTGAACAAAGGCGTGTATAACGGAAAGCGAATGTTAGGGGCAAAAACCGTGGAGCTGATGACCACCAACCAGCTTTCGCCACAGGCCATTTCCCTAGGCGACCCTGATTTTCGCTTTGGGCTGGGTTTTGCCCTGGTGACGGAAGCCAACAAATTCGTCGGTTCCCCAAGCATTGGCACCTTCTATTGGGGCGGGGCATTCAACACGCATTACTGGGTAGACCCAAAAGAAAACCTCATTGGATTGGTCTTCACGCAGGAATATCTGCCCGCTTCCTATTGGGATTTGGGTACGTTGTATAAAAACGTGGTGTACGCTTCCTTTTGATAGCTCCTGTGGCGAACCTGTTCATCAGCAATAGATGCGTTGAAATCAGTCTTAAAATAAAGCATTAAACCATTGCAGTTACTTAAGTGAAAACATACGCATACATCGGAGCATTAGGGTTTTTAGCGGTTATTACCACAGAATTTGGCATCATCGGCATTCTGCCGCAGGTAGCTGAATATTACCAGATAAGCATTGACAAGGCGGGCTATTTATTAAGTGCCTTTGCCTTGGTTATTGCATTGACCGGGCCTTTTATGACCTTATTATTTTCGGGTTTCGACCGTAAGAACGTGATGGTTGCAGCGATCTCTATTTTTTTGCTGACCGGTATTGTTTCCTCTTTTTCACCGCCTTTCTGGTTACTGATGCTGGTACGGATACTGCCGGCCTTTTTACAGCCCGTTTATATTGCCACGGCTTTGTCCGTCGCGGTTGCACAAGGCAATAAACAGAACGAGAACGAATTGATGAGTATCGTATTCAGTGGCGTTGCCATTGCTATGGTAACCACCGTTCCGTTCGCTACGTATATGGCCAGCCTTTTTTCCTGGGAGTACTCGTTTATGGTACAGGCCATTATCAGTGTTTTGGCGTTACTTACGATCTGCCTGGTGTTGCCGCCCATGCCTGTAAAGGAGCGAAAATCGTATGGAAGTCAATTGAAAATATTGGCCAAACCAACGTTCATAGTCAGCACGGCGATGAATTTCTTTATGATTTCAGCCTGGTTTTCTACCTATAGTTACTTTGCCGATTACCTGAATAAAGCCAAAGATATGGACCGCACCATGATCAGTTATATGCTGTTTGTGTTTGGCATTGTCGGCGTATTGGCAACTTGGATCGCGGGAAAAATGCTGAATAAAAACGTCACCTGCACTACGGCCTTTTTTCTTTCAGGTACCCTGGTCATACCGATCCTGTTACCCCTTTCGGGGAACCATATCATCGCAACAACTATTGTAATCGCCCTATGGGGTTTTTATACTCGCCCAGTTTTCTGAATACTTCTACGTATATGATTTCGTCGGCACCGGAAGCCATGGCGTTTGCCAATAGCCTGGCTACCTCATTTGGCAACCTGGGCGTAACGGTGGGAACGACGGTTGGTGGATGGATTATTGTTACCAAAGGGGTGCAGTTCACGCCCTATGTGACCATCGTATTTGGCGGGCTGGCGTTTAGCATGATAATGTTACGCCAATACCTGGAAAGAAGGGCGGGTAATCAATGAACGGGAGCGATCGGAAGATTTCATTAACCAGAACCTCAAGAATGAAAGCCTGTCGCAATCAACCTTATTCGAAGTAGGTGGCAATCACGTATTTTGCCGAGTGAAAAAAGCATTTCGCTACTGAAAGGAATTTTTGACCGCATGTTCCGTGAAATCGGCTCGTTTGCTCGGTACAATCCATACGGGAACAAACCCTGGGGAAGCTACTTCGGTGTTAGGTCGGAATGGTGGATATTTTAGATAGTACGGATCAATAACTGGAAAATGAACATACAATTCGGAGCATCGTTGCTCACCTGGACACTGCCCGCCTGGACGGCCGAACGCGGTAAATATGCGATCGAACAATCGGCCCGGGCCGGCTTCGATCTGCTGGAAATACTGTTACCCGCCGATATGCAGATCGATACGGCAACGGTGAAGCAGCAATTACAAGACCACAAGCTGGGCGTCGTGTGCTCGCTGAATCTGCCTTCTTTCGCGCATATTCCATTCTATCCACAGGTGGCTGGCGAACTCATCAAAAAGGCGGTCGAAAAAACAGTGGAGCTGGGTGCCGAATTACTGGGCGGGGTATTGCATGGCGGTATCGGCGTATTCAGCGGGAAGCCGCTCACCCGTTTGGAAAAGCAGACGGTTTGCGATGTTTTAGGGGAAGCCGCCCGCTATGCGCAAAGCCTGGGCGTGCATATCGCCATCGAACCTATCAACCGGTATGAAAGCTACGTATGCACCTGCGCCGACGACGTACTCCAGATAATCGAGACGGTGAATCTGCCCAACATCGGGTTGCACCTGGATACGTTTCACATGAATATTGAAGAAGCGGGATTCATCAAGCCGGTTTTGGCAGCGGGCAGCCACCTGAAACATGTCCACATCACCGAGAGCGACCGGGGGATGCCGGGTGAGGGTAACGTGCATTGGGACGATTTCTTTCAGGCATTGACGAGCATCCACTACAAAGGAGCCCTGGTGCTGGAGAATTTTTCGTCCTCCGTACCGGGCATGGCGGAATGCGTATCCCTGTGGCGGCCCTCCCGGTACGACGCGGCTGAACTAGCGGCCGGCAGCCTGCGGTTTATACAGGAAAAATGGGCGGAACACAGTAAATAACGTGAATAATGGGTTGATATGATATGTAAGTCATGGATGATCAGAATACTAAAAGATAGTTTTTGTCATCCCGACGTAGGAGGGATCTTCGATAGCTAGAATATGCTGCTCTTAGCGAAGATCCCTCCTGCGTCGGGATGACAAAAATTGTTGATAATCAAAAAAATTAAACGGAAACTGAGACATTATTCACGTTAAATGAGCCCGGACTTCAACCGGGCATGTTCATTAGCTCAGGACCTGTTTACGGCCGGAAAAATAGCCCACACCCGGTGGGCTTAATCGCTGCTGCTTATGTTCAAGACCTTCTTTAATGCCTGGTGCATCACGCCCAGATCGACATCCACACCGGTCCAGTACCGTATGCCAATTACGCCCTGGTTAACCAGCATCTGCAATCCGTTTACCGTTTTGCAGCCTTTTGCCTTGGCTGTTCTGAGCAGGTCGGTTTCCGGCGGGTTGTGAATGCCATCCGCAACCACCATACGGGAAAGTAAACTATCGAAATCGATAGGCAATCGTTCCGTGATGTTCGGAAAAAGACCAATGCTGGTGGCATTGATGACGATGTCCGTGTCGGGCGCTATGCTGTATGTTTCGGCCCAGGGGTGATACTCGGTCATCGTGCCGACATTGCGGCTTACGAGTGCGGCCAATTCCCGGCCACGTGCTTCGCCCCGGTTTACAATCGTTATTTTTTGGGCACCCGCAAGGGCAAGTTCTACGGCCACGGCCCTTGCGGCACCTCCGGCACCAAACAGGGTTATTTTCCGTCCGGCAGGATCGATCACGTCTTTCAACGCCTGCACAAAACCTTTACCATCGGTATTTTCTCCGGTCAATTTGCCGTTACGGTGTACAATCGTGTTGACCGCACCGATCAGTTTGGCCGACTCGCCCAGTTCGTCCAGATAGTTGATTACCGCCACTTTGTGGGGAATGGAGCAGTTAAAGCCGGCCCAGCCCATAGCGCGGGCTCCCGTCACGGCTTTCTCCAGGTTTTCCGGGCTTACCTCGCAATTGATGTAACGAGCGTGTAAACCGTGATGTTGATAGGCGGCTTCCACCATGGCCACGGTCGGGTTTTCGGCTGCTGGCTGTGCAAATGAACCCGTGATGGCCGCTAAAAAGTCTATCTCCTCTAGCATTAGCGGATATACGTTTTAAGGGGATCTAAAAAAACAACGTTGTTTACTTTGGTTTTACCCTCCAGCATCTTTCCAAACTGCACCGTGTGGGCCTGTTGACGGTGTGTATCCAAGGCCTCCTGACTTTTGAATAGTTCGAAAAGCACAAACGTGTTTGGATTCCCTTTTTCGGTAGCAAGCGAAAATATCAGGCAGCCCGGTTCCTTTGATACCGCTTCCTGAATAAACCGGACCGCATTTTCGATTTCTTTTTCAGCACCTGGTTTGGGGGTGATCTGAGTGATTGCTGCAACATTCGTATTGTCGGTCGATTGTGCCATGATGTTGATTTTAGCGCATACAGTTATTGCCGTGATAAGCAGTAATTTCTTCCACTTCATATTTATAGATTGTGTCTTTTTTCGGTTACCTCACCGATAATATCATCCTGGTAACCTAACACCACCCTGGTGTTGGCATGATCCAGAAACGTAAGCTCATCCGGCCATACCTTTTCTTTATAGAATGTCGACGTGAGTACCTTGTCGAGCCCTTCTACACTGTCGAACCAAAGCTCGGCCGTTCCGTCAAAATCATCCACTTTAACTACGGAAGATACCTCGCTGACAGGATGCGTTTGCAAATAGCGGATCACATGGTCTTTTGCTTCCGGGATCTGCCTGAACAGCGGACCGTGTATTTCGATGTGATGTTTGACGAACTCGTCCCTTGTTAGTTTCGGGTTGCGTTTGAGCAACATGGTCATTTTGATCATACGGGTGGTTTGAGATAGTGAGGGTACTATTTTTCCGGCGTCCAGCGGTGCAGCGATTTGTCTTTTAAGCCGTCCGGGTAAGTGAGCAGTTCCACAAGCATTCCCCAGGGAGTTTTTCCATACACGCCTTTGTTGCGCGGGCCGTCTTCTACGTTGCTGAGTGGATGAGGGTTTGAAAGAAGTGTGCCGCCTGCCTTTTCAAATTGCCTGCTTGTCTTCTCTATATCATCCACATAAACAGCGATGTGCTGGAGCCCGTAATCGTTCAGCTTCGCAGCAGCTTTCTGCTCCGCTCCCGAAAACTGAAAAAGCTCCAGGGTGGGGCCATTGCCGATCTGCATCAGGCGCATATGAATAATCTTGCTCCCTTGCGGGATGCCCAATTGTTGTTCCGTTTCAGCCCCTTGAAAAGGCTCGGCTCCTTCCGGCAAAACGTCGTATACTGTTTTTGCGTCCAGCGCCTTGTTCAGAAATGCCGATGCAGCATTGACATCGGGAACGGTAATACCCACATGATCGATGCCTCTGAAATAACTGTTTGTGCTCATGCTGATTGGTTTATGGTTTTCTTTTTCCCCGGTTCCCTTCTGGCAGCCGGGCAATACGTACGTTGCGATGATGCACCCTGCTACCAGAATGATGGCGATCGGTTTCATACCCTTGATTTTTGATGATTCAGGGGAGCAAAGTTCTTTACCCGTTCCGCTTTTTTTCGGTATATTGAAAGGGGATTCCTGTATTTTTATCCTATCAAGTCAAGTTCCTGACATGAAAAAGCTGCAGTTTGAACAACTGGTGATTCACGACTACGAGGAACAAACGTTCCACTTGCCGGTACACGGGCATACGTACTACGAACTGGTGTATATACGCAAAGGAAAAGGGGTGCACTTGTTGAACAGGAATCGGTTTGCTTATCAGAAAGGAGACCTGTTCATGATGAGCCCGGAAGACGAACATTACTTTGAGATTGCCCAGAGCACCCATTTTACGTTCATAAAATTTACGGACGATTATTTCCGGGGGCATAAAATGGATGACGGAGCGGACGCTTTTATTTCCCTGACGCCGGAAACGATTATGCGCAACAAGCTGCTGAAGGAAACCAAACTTACCCTGGAGGAGCCTGCTCGTTCCATCCTGAAAAATACGGTGGAAAACATCGTGGCGTATGATCGCAGCAAGCAGGACATTGCCCGTTCGCCCTTCATTTTTCACCAGGTCCTGTCCATTTTAGGATTGATCAAGGAAACGGCGGCAAAGCTGAATATCCGCATCGACCGGGGGCAGCCAGACAAAGAGGAGTTGATTTCGTACCTGCACCAATACATCTACGATCCCGGTCGCATCCAGATCAAAGCCATAGCCGCTCATTTTGCTATTTCGCCCCATTATTTCAGCGATTATTTTAAAAACCGGTTTGGAATAAGCTACCGGACGTACGTTCATGATTACCGCCTGAGTATCATAGAAAAACGATTGGCGGTATCGTCGCTATCACTTTCCCAGATTGCGGATGAGTTTGGGTTTACGGACGAAAGCCACTTCAGTAAATTCTTTAAAACCCGTAAGAACGTCTCCCCCAAAGCGTATCGGAAAACGATTTTGCTCAATGGCCAGTAACGATACCCCGTATTGCAGGCCTTCTTTTAAAACAGCACAGGCTTCCGGTTTAGTGGAAGCCTGTGCCCTGTACGACGGCAGGAAACGGTAGGAAACCGTCTTAAAATAGGGTAGAATTAAATTCGTATCACGCTGGGAGCGTAAAATGATACTTTAGTATTAATAGCCATACATACACTTTTGAGCACAAATAGCGTCAGATAAGTGGGGGTTGACTCATCCGCCGATAGTCGATGATCAGGAACCCAGGCCCAACTCTTTTAAGAAGGTTTCCCGGTAGTTACTACTAATCGGGAGTTCAGATTTTCCAATAAAAAGGCGATTCCCTTCCGTATGACCAATTTTTGATTTGTTGACAAGAAAAGACCGGTGAATCCGGACAAACAGGGATGTGGGTAACAACTTTTCAACCGTGGAAAACGTCATCGCCGGCATCAGTGTGTTTTGGTAGGTGACGATTTTAGTATAATTCCCGCTGGCTTCGGCATAAAGCAAGTCATCGAACTGAATTTTGAAAATTTTCCCATCGGTTTTAATAAAAATATAGTCCTCTGGTTTGGTAGCTGGAGTAGCAGGAGGCTGGGGTACAAGCTGTAATCGTTCCAGTGCCTTGTCCACCGCGATGATAAATCGTTCCAGCGAAAAGGGTTTTAGTAAATAATCACAAGCAGCCAGGTCAAAGGCGTCCAGGGCATATTCTTTATAAGCCGTTGTGAAAATAACCTGAGGTGGATTTTTGAGTGTTTTCAAGAAAGTAACCCCATCCAAAACCGGCATGTTAATATCCAGAAATAAGATGTCCGCCCTGTGTTCAAGCAAAAAAGCCTTGGCTTCCATCGCGTTACCGATGGAAGCCAAAATCTGAAGGTAGGGTATGTGACCGCAGTAACTTTTGATAATATCCCGCGCAATCGGTTCGTCGTCTACGATCAGGCAAGTCGTTTTGTTCATTTTGCTTTCAGTCTCAGGATCACTTTGTAGCTTGTTTCTTCGTGCTCAATGGTCAGTTCGTGATCGCTTGAATTTGGATAAAGCAAGTTCAGCCGCTTTTGAACATTGGGAAGCCCAAAACCACTGTGCCTATCCAACCTATTGTGTTCCTTTGCTGGTTTTCCGCACGAATTTTTTATGGAGAACAGAATAAGGTTTCCCCAGGTTTTCAGCGAGATATCAATGTAGATACGTTCGTCAACGGTGTTCTTAGCATGTTTGAAGGCATTTTCTATGAATACAATTAACAGCATGGGGGCAATTTTAAGATTGGAATCCGAAACGTTTTCAATGTCGCTGGTCAGCACCAGCCTTTCCCCAATCCGGATTTTTTCAAACTCGATATAATTGTCAATGTACGTCAACTCGTCTTTCAATGAGACAAACGTTTCGTTGGCGTCGTACACCGAATATCGTAGCAACTCCGATAGTTTCAGCAGCAGCGGTGGAATTTTTTCATGCTGGGTAATGGATAATCCATATAGGTTATTTAAGGTGTTGAACAAAAAATGCGGGCTTAACTGGGATTGTAAAAGATGTAACTCGCTCTGGCTGTGAGCGGCCATACTCCGGGCTTCAAGTAGTTCTTTTTTTCCAATAGTCCTGACTACCTTAATCAGCATGCCCAGTGTAATACTGCTGACCATGAACGAAGTCCACTTAAGCAAAATAAACAATGCTGGGGAATCCCCAACCGGAAAGGCAAGTTGGGCTACTACTATTATGAAGCTGATAACCAGCATAGTAGCCGTAACAATGGCGAAGTTATTCAGATTTTTTACCTTATGGATTAAAAGCGCTGCGATGTATCTGCCGACGAAAATCCCGGCCATCATAAAAACGGTAATCGCCGTGGCAACGGCTTCATCGCCATTTACATGCAGGCGATTCATCAGAAAATCCATGGCAATCCATACTGGTGCGGACGCCACTGCTGCCAGTAGCAGGTAGACGGCGCTGGAATTTCGTTGTACTTGGTCTGATCGTGTACTCATCGCCTTGTCATTGATCGGTTATGATTACAAAAGTTCGCATTCTGGATTTAATCTATACATTATCCGGCCGAATCGAGACGAATTGCTGACAGAAGCCGTAAAGGCGGTGACGAATTGATTCAACACGAAAAAATCATCGTCTGTCAGCCATTTCAGGCGTTACGACACGATTGTTTTCGTCGCCCACTTAGGTAGTCAATCTTTGCTTCATCAGGTGTCTACAACCATTCATTGATGAAGCCATGAAAACGGTAAGTATAGTTTTAATCAATTTTTTATTGGCCATCTCCGGCTATGCTCAGACGTACGGGACGATCTCGGGAACGGTAAAAGACAGTGGCAACGAAGTTCTTCCCGGTACAACCGTTCGCTTGCGGAAGAGTGCAGACTCGACCCTACTGAAAGGAGAGATCACCGATGCGAACGGAAAATTTCAGTTCACAGCCTTAGAAAATGCCACCTACCTGCTTGATGTCAGTGCATTAGGGCAAAAAAGATTTATCAGCCTGCCTCTTACATTAAGCGAAGGGCACAATGCCATTATACTTCCCGTAATTATTCTGTCTCCTGCCAAAAGCGTGGCACTAAACGAAGTGGTGGTCAAAGCCAAAAAGCCGCTGATCGAGCAGCAAATTGACAAAACGATTGTCAACGTTGAGTCGATAATCAGTAGTGCGACCAGCAACGCCCTGGAAGTACTGGAAAAAACGCCGGGTGTTTCGGTGAACAATAACGGCGAAGTAAGCCTGAACGGAAGAAGCGGGGTGATGGTACTGATCGACGGACGAAGCAACTATATGTCGGGGCCCGATCTGGCAGCCTACCTGAAGTCGTTGCCGGGGGGCTTGTTGGACAAGATCGAACTGATTGATAATCCATCCGCGAAATACGATGCAGCAGGAAATGCCGTAATCGATATCCGATTGAAAAAGAGCAGGATAGGCGGGTTAACAGCCAGCCTTGCTGTGGGAGCAAACCAGGGTCGATACGCCCGAAGTAATGATGCTCTCAACCTCAATTACAATCGAAAAAAGATCAACCTTTTTGCCAATCTAGGGTACAGCTACGAGAAAAATTATAGCCAGGATGTTTTCGACAGGAGGTTTTATATGGCATCATCGGCCTTGCTTTCAACGGTTGACTTGACCAATGATCAGGTTTACAAAAATAAAGGAGTCAACGCCAGTTTTGGTCTTGACTTTACCGCAACTCCGAAAACAACGTATGGCTTGATTCTCAATTTGAACACGGGAAAAAGAAATGGCGTATTCGGCTATGAAAGTAAAAATTATGATGCCGATCATCATCTTGCAGTGGTCGGTACCGGCAGTACAAGTGGCGGTGACAATCGAACCAATACGGGCGTCAATGTCAACATGCTGCATAAGTTTACGACCAGCGGCCAGGAACTTTCAGTGGATGCTAACTACCTGAATTACCGGAATAATGGTACTCAGCTTTTACAAAATCGTGCCTACAACCCTGTGGGTGGACTTTTGGCTCAGAACGATTTTATCTATCGCATTCCTTCCGACATTCATATCTACACGGCCAAAGCTGATTATGTACAGCCCCTAAAAAACAAAGCCAGGCTGGAAACCGGCTTCAAATCTAGTTTGATTAAAACTGATAATATCTTCAACTACTATAACCTGGAAGCTAACACGGAAACCCTGAATAATACACAATCCAATCATTTCAAGTACAATGAGAATATCAATGCGGTTTATCTGAATGGGCAGAAATCGTGGACCCACATTGGTTTGCAACTTGGATTAAGAGTTGAAAATACCAATATCGAAGGGAATCAATTAGGTAACGCCCAGGTTGCCGGATCAACATTTACAAAGCATTATACCGGCCTTTTTCCCAGTGCGTATGTCAGCTTTAAACCGGATCAAGCAGCTAACAATACGTTTGGGTTGATGGTGGTAAGGCGCATTAGTCGGCCTAATTATCAATTGCTTAATCCCTTTCTTTTTCTGCGTGACCAATACACGTATAGTTCTGGAAATCCGGATCTGAACCCGCAATACCAGAGCCGGGTAGAGCTGAAATACCAGCGAAAACAATGGTTGAATATGGGTTTGAGTTATAATAAGTTTACCAGTTCCATCTTCCCGACGACGCAGACGATTGACACTATTTTTATCAACAAGCCCGATAATATTGCGGGTGGATTTATGGTGTTACTGAACACGAGCGTATCCACTGCGCTGACCAAATGGTGGTATACAAATACAACGCTACGTCTTTCGCGGGTTGGGCTCAACGGGAGGGTGTTATCAACCGATCTGGATTTTCAAACCAACATAGCCCGATTCGAACTAACTAATTATTTCACCTTTGGCAAAACGTTTTCGGCTGAACTGGGCGGGTATTACGCAAGTCGCGATTTCACGGGTCAGACCGTCACTGGTGGCATGTACCGCGTTAATGCATCAGTCCAAAAAAAGGTATGGGATGGTAAAGGCAGTATCAGGCTTTCGTTCGATGATATTTTTCACTCTTGGGTTTACCACAATCGTTCAATCAGCTTGGTACAATCAGAATACTTCCAGACGAATCGAACCGATACCAGGCGGATTGGCCTGGCATTTACTTATCGCTTCGGCAAAGAGACATTTGCTCGCAAGAGGAAACATACCAACAATGCATCGGACGAGGAGAAGGAAAGAATTTAACAATTTTACAACGAAACGGTAACGCGGCCTCAGAGACTTTGTACAAGTCGGTCTTCAAGGCCATTGCAGGACGTTGCTCTGAGCGTATTTAAACGTTCATCCTCTTAGTGTGCAGTCTTCTCAGCAGTTGGTATAGGAAAACTACACGGACCTTTCTTGACGCATTAGCCTGTGTGAGAGGCTACTTATAGGAAGTAAGGATACCCCTATATTGCAGGCTTTCTTTTAAAACAGCACAGGCTTCCGGTTTAGCGGAAGCCTGTGCCCTGTACGACGGCATGAAACGGTAGGATCAGTTATTGACCAGCTTCATGCTACCTTCCCCGTAGCGTTCACCAATTACCGGATATTGGTCCATCAAGTGGTCAATGGCCGCCAGATCGGCCTGCGTAAGACGGACCTCGATGGCGCCCACATTCTCTAATAAATACGTTCTTCGCTTGGTACCGGGAATAGGGATAATGTCCTCGCCTTGTGCCAGCACCCAGGCCAGCGCCAGTTGCGCTGGTGTACAATTTTTGTTGGCCGCCAGCTCAGCAAAGCCCGCAATCAGTTTTTCATTATTAGCCAGATTCTCCGGCTGGTACCGCGGAATTGTCCTCCGAAAATCATCATCGGCTAATGCGCTAACGTCCAGGGTATTGGTTACCAGTCCACGTGCCAGGGGTGAATAGGGAACGAGCGAAATTCCAAGCTCACGAACAGTGGGTAGAATCTCGTTTTCTACATCGCGGGTCAGCAGTGAATATTCACTTTGCAAGGCCGCAATCGGGTGTACGGCGTGTGCCTTCCTGATCGAAGCCGCCGAAGCCTCACTCAGCCCCAGATAGCGTACTTTGCCTTCTTTCACCAGGTCGGCCATGGCACCAACCGTTTCTTCGATGGGCACGTTCGGGTCAACACGGTGCGCGTAGTACAGATCAATGGTATCGATCTTCAGGCGTTTGAGGCTTTGTTCCACGGCTACTTTGATCCAGGCGGGGGAGCCGTCAAAGTAGGTGCCAACCGCACTGCTTGGCCCGGCCACACCGTCTTTAAAACGAAAACCGAACTTGGTCGCGATGAAAATCTTCTGCCGGTTCGGTACCAGTACTTTGGCAATCAGTTCTTCGTTGGCTCCGTTGGCATACATATCGGCTGTATCCCAAAAATTAATGCCCAGGTCAAGTGCGCTTTCCAGGGTTGCCAAACTTTCCTGTTCATCTACGGGGCCATACGCAAAGCTCATGCCCATACAGCCCAGGCCAAGCGCCGAAAGCTGCTCGCCCGTTGTTCCTAGTTTTCTGTAGTTCATCTTCGGAAGATTTTTTGTCCAGCAAAGGTAGACCCGAAGACGGCAGCCCTGTTTATAGCCACCAAACGGATAGTTATACTTTTCAAACAACTCACCTGAATTGCTTGGGCGCTAAACCGGTGTGTTTTTTAACGAAAAGGGTAAAATACGATGGATACTCAAAACCCAGACTGTAGGCAATATCAGCAACCGGCCAATCGGTGTGTTGCAACAGCGCCTTCGCTTCCCGGACAATCCGGGCTGTAATATGGGCGGTGGTGGTTTTGCCGGTAACCTCTTTAACCGAACGGTTAAGGTGATTGATGTGCACCGACAAGGCAGTGGCGTAGTCGGCAGGTTGTTTCAACTTGAGGGTGAGTGCGGGCGAATCAATCGGGAATTGCCTTTCCAACAGTTCAAGAAACAGATCGGCTATTCGCGAAGAGGCATTGGTGTAGGCATTAAACGGTGCGGCAGGACTGTTCCGCATCGCTTCGTGGATGAGCAGGTGTAAATAGCTCCGCAGAACGTCGTATTTATGCGGGTAACTGGAACACATTTCCTGCTGCATCTTTTGAAAGATAGTGGACAGTTCCTTCAGTTGAACGTCATCGGGAAAGAAAACCGGATGAGCACCAATCCGAAACAAGGGCGAATCCCGCAGGTTATTGATCCGCTCGCTGTGCTGGATAAAGTCTTCCGTGAACAGGCAATACCAGCCCGACTGCTCTGCTGATTCTGCCTCCCAGGAGTAAGGCACCACCGGGTTGGAAAACAAGAGTGCCGGGCGGTCAATCTGAATCCATTTGTCGGCGTAGTAAATTTTGCCTTTACCGATAATCAGGGAAACTTTGTAGAAATCCCGACGGCTATAAGGGCTCACTACCGCACAGGTCTCCCGGCTGAATACGTTGATATGCCCGATACCGGCATTATTCAGGGGAACATCGGTAGGCGAATGACGGGGAAGCCTGCTGTAAAAATCAAGGACCGTTTCAGCTTGTTTCATGCCGCTAATTTATAAAATTCAAACAAGACTACGGACGCGTACCGAAACGCTCCTACGCAGGGATAGGCTATTTCAGAATGACTACTCGAAGTTGGCAACGGAACTTGGCCCCGGAAAATCGGGGTGAATACGCCTATAGCTGCTCATCCGTTAGCAATGTTTGGGCCTTGCCGCTTTGGGTGGGACAACTGTCTGAACGAGGGTTTCGTGGAAACTGGGTGGATCGACGCTTTCGACGGTTTCATCGGCGTTCAGGAATGCTCAATTTTATAGTCCGCCATTAATTTTTTGCCATACTTGATGAGTGTCTCTACAACAGGAAGCGCTTCTTTTCCCTTTGCGAGTTTTACCGTATTTTTTATCTGTACTTTTTTATGTTTTAGCCATGATATTTCACTTGGCTTTAGCCAGTGTTATTGGCCTCTGAGTAAGAGGTGAAGCAGGATGGTAATTACATTGGTCGAGAGAATGAAATTCAGAAAGCCTCAAAACCCATCGCGGCACGGCTTTCAACAGCGATGGGCTTTGACGACGATACATTCATTGACCACTATTTTCATGGGCGGTAGTTTTCAACCATTCCTTGAGTCGGTAGAAATTCGTTCTGACAAATTGCAGGATGATCGCTAACTACCCCCCCTTTTCCAGCCACTCTTTAAACGGAGCTACTTTCAGGCGGCTGACGATGGCTGACTCGGCCAGGGGAACGACCAGCTTGAGCACGATTTTTCGGTTGAAATAGGGCTCAATCGACCGGATGGCGTTGCGGTTGATCAGCATTTGCCGGTTGATGCGGTAAAACTGATGCGGATTGCAAACCGACTCGATGTATTCCAGATTTTTCAGGAGTGGGTGCCGCTCTCCGCTGAAGGTATACAACTGAACGAGTTCGTGCTCAATTGTGATGGCGGCAATGTCTTTGGTGTAAATGACGATGGACTTTTCGCGGTGCTGGGTCAGAAAACTTTCCTGGTAATTTTTCTCCCGGGGAGGTACCAGCAAAGCGGGATTGATGGCTTTCTGACTGAAACTAGCCACCAGGTTTTTATACCGCGTCAGAGCTGCGTGGATTTCTTCTTCCCGAAACGGTTTGAGGATGTAATTGATGCCGTTGTTCTGGATAGCCGCCAGGGTATAATCGTCAAACGCCGTGCAGAAAATGATCGGAATCGAAACGTCGATGTACTGGAAAATGGCGAAACTGTGCCCGTCGGCGAGCTGAATATCCAGAAAGATCAGGTCGATTTTGCTGTGGTGCTTCGTCAGAAAAGCGACGGTTTCGGCGATGGATTCGAGCGTGGCCGTGACCAGAAAATTGTCGTCCTGCTCGATGATTTCTTTCAGGAGCTGGGCCGTGTGCTTTTCATCTTCCACAATCAATACGTTCATCAGATCAGTTTCAGTTTTACCGCAAACTGGGTGTCGGTTTCGTGGATGAGCAGGCCGTTCGTTACGTTCAGCAAGGTATAGCGTTGCCGGATATTATCCAGCCCGTAGCCCGATTTTTCGGACGGCGACAGTTTCGGTCGTTTTGGATTGCTGATCACTACGTAAAAATCGTCGGTGGTCGACAGGCTGATGTGCAGCGGATTCGCCGAGGTCATGGCGTTGTGCTTGAAGCAGTTTTCGACGACGATCTGTAAGGAAAGCGTCGGAATCAGGTAATTCAGCAGGGGCTCGTCGATTTGGAACGATATGTCCAGGTTGCCTTCGTTACGGGTCTGAATCAGAAACAGATACGATTTCAGAACACTTAATTCCTCCCGCAATGGAACCGTAGACGCTTCGTTGTACTTGAGGGTTTGCCGGTAGAAATCCGACAGGCTGATGATGAACTGTTCGGTGGAGGGGTGTTGCTTACGGGCCATCATCCGCAGCGTATTCAGGGAGTTGAACAGAAAATGCGGATCGACTTTGCTGCGTAATTGCTGGAGCTGCACCCGGTAGTTTTCGCTCTGCATCTGTTCTTTTTCCAGTTCCAGCCGGGCAATGCTGGAGCTGGCCCGGAGGGCGTACTGAATGATGAGAAAAAGAAGGCTGGCAAAAAAGAATTTGACGAGCAGGTTCCAGCGGATGGAGTCGGGGTGGCTGAATACGAAAAACGAAAAGAGACTGTAAACCAGTACGATATACAGCAGAATAATCGCCATTGTGAGGCCCCATCGGTAGCGACAGCTCTGGTTGGTCGTGTAATGCAGCAGGTACCAGAGCAGAAACAACACGACCGATGCGGAGCACCACCGGCTGTAAAAATCCAGTTTTCCGTCGGCCAGAGCGTCGGCGTTGGAGAAGAAATTAAGCCCCGGCAGAATGGCCGCCAGGGCTAGGGGAAGCAGCCGGTTTATGTTGAGTTTCATCGGTACAATAGGCTCACTCGGTTTGATTCAAGTACTAAAGCACGACTAGTTCAACCTGTTTTGTAGCGGTGTTTTTGTCATGCTGACGAAGGAAGCATCTTCGGTAGTTAAAAAATAGCTGTTACCGAAGATGCTTCCTTCGTCAGCATGACAAAAAATGATCTAATCTATTTTTGATGAGCCACTTAACACCAGATGATAGCTGACCTGCATGCGTAGTCCACGGCCATTGAGATCGGTTACGGGTTGGGCATGTTTCCCTAGGGGGAACGTAATAATCGACCAGTAGGGGGCACTGTCATTGTTGTAAAGTTGAAGCTGATTCCGAAAATCGTAGCCCAATCCGGCCGAAAATTTATGCCGCTTTTTTACCGTTACGGCCAGCGAACTGACCCCAGACCATTGCGTCACCTGAACGTACTGGCTGTGCCGGCTCTCCTGCGAAAGCCGATAGCTGGTCAAGTTACCCGAAATTTCGTTTACCCAGCTCATCGACTCACTGAACCGATATTCCAGACGGGGGCGAATGGGCAGTAGTCCCGATAGGTGCAGCCGGTCGCTGATGGCGTAGTTGATGGCAATAAACGGGTTGATCTGATAACCGAAAAATTGCCGGACAAACTGTACGCCCGAACCACTCGTCAGCCGGGGACTGTGCCGAATCGTGTAACTCCCGCCGATGGCGTACCGCATGTCTTCTCCGCTGATGTCGACAAAATCGGAGTATAACCCGCCCTGCACAAACAGCTGGAGTTTGGTCGTTTCGCTGTAATTCCGTTGCCAGAACAGGTTGAGATCGAGTCGGGTGACCGAAAAACTCCCTTTGTCGTTCAGAGCAAGCGTACCGGTATTGACTTGAAAACGACCTCCGATCATCCGTTTGTCGGTTTTCAGAATCGGGAAATTCAGAAAGGCGGCCACGCTGTTTACCTGACCTTTCAGCGAATCGCTGGTAAAGCGGCTATGCCGGTATTCCAGACCCGCCACCTCCAGATTGGGGCGTTGGGCCCGGGCCGCAAACGGGATCAGAACCGCCCCCAGAAACCATAGAATCCGGGCGGCTGAAAAATGCATCGCGAGCGGCATGGTTTAGGCCCCCACAATTTTACCGTCCACCATTTCGATCACCCGGTCGCAGTTGGCCGCAAACTCATCGTCGTGCGTGACGGCAATGATGGTTTGGCCGCGTTCTTTTGCCAGTTGCCGGAAAATATCGAACACCACTTTGGTATTTTTGGAGTCCAGATTGCCCGTCGGTTCGTCGCCCATGATGATCGCCGGGTCGTTGATCAGGGCACGGGCGATGGCAACTCGTTGCTGCTGTCCACCCGAAATGCGGGACGCTTTTTTGTCCTCGTGCCCTTTGATGTCCAGCATATACAGGAGTTCTAGGGCTTTGGCCCGAATCTGTTCGGGAGGTTGCTTGCCCAGTTTCAGGGCAGGTAACATGACGTTATCCACCACCGAAAACTCCGGGAGCAGGTAGTGAAACTGGAACACGAAGCCGATGTGCTCGTTCCGAAACCGGGCCAACTCGTTCTGTTTGAGTCCCGTAAGCCGGGTTCCATTGATCTGGATCGTACCCTCGTAATTCGTATCCATCGTGGAGAGCAGATACAGGAGCGTCGATTTCCCGGAACCCGATTTGCCGATCAGGGCCAGAAATTCGCCCGGCTGCACGTCGAACGAAATGCCTTTCAGCACCTGAAGGGTTTCGGGTTCGTGAAAATATTTGATGATGTTGTTGACCGACAGAGCAGGTTGCATGATTAGCCTCTTAAGATTTCTACGGGATCGATTTGGGATGCTTTCCGGGCGGGCAGATACCCCGCGACGAGCGTGGTCAGGAGACCGAACACCAGGGCCATGACGTAGTCGGTGGGGATGTAGGCGATGGGTAAGGTCGTGAGCGACGCGATTTTGAACGGTATCCGATCGACGCCCGCCGAGATGAGAAAGCCCAGCAACAGCCCCACCAGTCCGCCTATAAACCCGATGATAATCGACTGAATCAGAAAGATTTGCACAATGTCTTTGCCGTCGAAACCCATTGCTTTGAGAATGGCAATCTCCCGCATTTTCTCGTTCACCGTCATGTTCATAATGTTATAAATACCGAATCCGGCGACGATCAGGATGGTCAGGGAAACGGTGATCGCCAGAATATCGCGGAGCACGTTGGCCGATTCCAGTTGCGAGTTGCCTTCCTGCCACGGCTCTGTTTTGTACGAAACCGACGACCCAACGCGTTGGGCTACGGTGCGGGCATTGTTGTAGTTCCGCACGTTTGCCAGTATGTCCGTGGCGTAACTCTGGTTTTTCGACAGCAACTGACGGGCCGCCTGAATCGAAATGATGGCCCTGGATTTATCGACGCTGGCGGTGCCGGTTTCGATCAGGCCAACCACTTTGTAGGTTTTCAGGATGCCGCCGGACGTACTGAGTGAGATGATGTCGCCCATCTGGGCACTGATTTTGTCGGCCAGACCCGTCCCCAGAATTACCCCGTCGTTGCGTCGTTGCAGGTCATACAAATCGCCCTCCGTTAGGTATTGAGCGGTATGGAACAACTGATTTTCGTTTTCAATATCGACCCCCGACAGGCTACCACTTACTTTGCTGACCCCGTTGTGGAAAAACACGTTTTCGTTGAGCTGCTCCGTAACCGCCACTACGTCGGGAATCGATTCCAGCAGTTCCCGAATCGGTTCGGCGTTTTTGATGCCTTCCGTGTACTGAATTCGTTTGGGGTTGCTGATGAACTGCACCGTATCTGCCCCCCTGGGAACGGGCAGGAGCGGGTTGGTTTCCTTGGGCAGATCGTTGTACACCCGGATATGGCCCATTGTACTGAAAGCCAGGTCCGTCTGGGTGTCGTTGACCCCGCTGGTGAAGCTGTTCATGAAAATGTACATCGAGATCCCAAACGTGACGCTCAGGACGGCCACGATCAACTGACGTATTTTGGACGTCAGATGAACCCAGGCAATTTTGTTGTTGACACTCATGGCCTTATTCATTGGTGCGAAGAATGACGTCTTTATCCGAAATACCCGACCGGACTTCTACCCAGTCTTTGCTTTTGTAGCCCGTAACGATGGCTTTCTGATCGCCTGATTCGAGGGTAACGTACTTGCCTTTGCTCAGGTAAGGGGCCGGAATAACCAGTACGTTATGGCGGGTGCCGGTGACGACATTGGCCTGCAACTGAGTCCCCGAAAACAGCACCGCAGGCGGCTGGAGCAACTGAGCTTCCACGACATACGATTGCTGACTTTCGTCGAAAGCCGGGTATATTTTCGACAGTTGAGCCTTGAAAATCGAATCGGGATAGGTATTCAACTGCACGCTAGCCGACTGACCGAGTTTGATTTTGGCGATGTCTTCTTCCGCCACAAACAGCTTCATCACGCTCGCTCCGCTGCCAATCCGGGCAATGATTTCGCCCTTACGAACCAGCTCGCCTTCTTTCTTATAAACGGTCAGCACCTGCCCGGGCCGGGTGGCTTTGACTTGGTAATCAGCCAGTAAGGACTGTTGCCTATTAACCTGGGTTCGGCTGGTTGCGGCCTGAAGCTTCAGCGACCGTTCCAGTTCCTGGTAGTTCTTTTTCAGTATGTCCAACGCACTAGTCGATGCCTTGTATTGCAGCTCGGCTTTTTCCAGATCCAGTTGCGACACCGAATTACTAGCCCGCAGGGTTTTATACCGCTGCCAGTTGGTCCGGTCCTGCTCCAACTGCGTGTTGGCCTGGTCGATCTGCACGCGGAGCTGACTCAGTTGGGGCGACTGGGGCGAGGCATTGCGGGCCGCATCCGTGTAGACGAGTTTGGCTTCGGTAAGCTGGTTGGCCGGAACATCGCTTTTGATGTGGGCCAGCACCGCCCCCGCCAGCACCAGATCGCCTTCTTTGATCGACAACTGTTGCAGCGTCCCGTCGACGTTGGCCGCCACGACGTATTCGTTTTCCTGTTCCAGATGCCCACTAGCAAACACCGCTTCGTCAATCGTTTTGCGTTGGGGCGTTGTTTTTTCTGGATTATGGCAGGCGGCCAGCACCCAAAGGCAGGTAGCCAGGCTGGCATATTGGCTGAATGAATGGGGATTAGTCATGCTGAAAATCGAGTTGACGGATGAAGATTTTGTACTGGGCCACGCTGTAATTGCTCAGGCTCTGGATGTAATCGTTCTGGGTTTTGAAGAGGTCATTGAGCTTGTCGAGTCGTTCGTCCAGGCTGATGATGCCTCCGTCGTAGCGGTGCTGTACGTGCCGGTCGTTCTGTTCCTGCAAGGTCAGAATCTGCCGGGTTTTCTGTAGTTGACCAAAGCTCTGTTCGTACTGAAGCAGCAACGTTTGGTCTTCCTGAGCGACCTGGTTTTTCGCCTGCGTCAGTTGCAGTTGCTGGGCTTTGATACTCAGTTTCGACTGGCCGATTTTCTCTCGTGTGGCAAAACCCGTGAAGACCGGTACGTTCAGTCGCACACTCAGAAATTGCTGGGGCAGTTGGTTAGCGTTAGTGAAATTCAGAAACCCATCGGTGGCCCAGGAATAATTGTACTGATACCCCACCGACAGGGAAGGATACAGCAGCGATTTACTTTGAGAAAGCTGAGCCGTTGCCAATTGAAGCATTGATTGCTGAAGCAGAATGGCCGGATGTGTAGGGGCAAACGACACAGGCAACGCCGATTCGGTGGGTTGCTGCCAGGTCTCGGTCAGGATAAGGCTATCTGTAGTATTCAGTTGATTCTGAAGGTCGTAGGACAACTGTCGATACTGGGTGCGGATGTCGGCGAGTGTACGTTCGGACTGTAACTGCTGGATCGTGGCCCGGTTCCGCTGCTCCTCGCTCACCAGTCCCTGAGCGTATTTGTCGGCGACGTGTTGGGCAATGGCCGATGTGGTGGCCAGATTTCGGACATAGACGGTTTCGATTTCGCGGCTCAGCAGCAGGGCGTAGTACGTATTGGCCAACTGGTTGTACATCGCGTAGCGGGTTTGGGCCGTTTGCACGGCGGCCACGTGGGTCTGTACGCCAGCGGTTTTGGCCGCGAACCATTTCTGGAAATTCAGCACGTCCCACTGGGCCTGAATGCCCGTCGTGTAGAAAAACTGCCGGCCAAAGGTCAGTTCGCGGTAGCTGTCATCGGGAGCCGATGGATTGGTCAGTTTCGCGGGAACCAGCGTGGGTTGCAGCGTGATGTTATCGGTAAACGCCCCCGTACCGTTGATGGTGGGCAGGCGATACGCGTTCGCCTGCTTCTCCGCCGAACGGCTGATCTCTTCCTGAAGCCGGGACGTTTGCAGTGGCAGGGCGTGCTGGTCGGCGTAGCGAAACACCTCGGGCAAGGAACCGAATTGCTTTTGGGCCACCGCCATCGACGGCACCATCAGCCAGAGCCACGCCAGTAGGACGGTGCCAGTGAGTGAGTTGTCTGGACGCATGGCTTACCGTTTTGTCCAGGTTTCTGACTTCGAGAGGAGGCCCACCGAGCCCGTAATTTCGAGTGTGTGCCCATCCAGCACACGGGCCGAGCATTTGGCCGTTTTGCCTTTCTTGATCAGGAACAGCGTGCCGTTCTTAAACGACTTGCCATCCTTGGAGGTTAGTCCGGCAATTTGCTTCTTCCCGACCAGCGTTTTATCGTCGGCCTCCCGGATGAAGGCGTCGTAGGCGTTGCCATTTTTCACAAATTCGATGACCCGGCTTTTGTCATCGCTGGTCCATTTACCGGTAAGAAGGTCGCTGCCCGATTGGGTCAGCAGGTGCAGGCTCAGGAGAAATCCGGCCAGAATTGAGCTGATTGTTTGCATAACACAATTGGTTTGGTTGGTTGCAAACATGGCCCATGCTGGCCCGCTGAATGGTGAATTTCAGGCTGAATTGAACCGATTGGCGGGTGGATTGAACAGAGGGGGAGGTTAGTTGAACGGTTTTATTTGACAGGATTAACAGGATTGACAGGATTTGTTATGGGTAGTTGAAAAATCCTGTCAATCCTGTTAATCCTGTCGAAAGAATTTGATCTACATCAAGGTTTCAGCGTGCGGACTTCGGGACTTATGAAAAATTAATTAGCTGAACTAGGTGACTCACGCGTTCCCTTTACATTCTTTGCATACTGAATGTTTTCGTCACTGCTTGAATACTATCACGAAACGCGCCTATTTAAGACAGCATTTACCTGCCTGCCTCATAGAGATTACGTTTAACGAGTCCACTGCAATCGTATGCGACTAATTGAAAACGACCGAAAGCTTACTTATTCAGGTAAATCGGCAATTAAACAATTAAGCCTAACTTTGACTACAATGAAGGGTGTCTATCAGATGACCTCTTCCTGGTAACATGAATAAACAGCATCGAGTTGAGCCTACTGATTCAGTCCTAAGCCACCAGCCTGCAGAGAACACGCAAGGCCCGGACCTCTCAGACCAGAAATACCGCCGACTCTTTGAGACAATAAATACCGGGTTTGCCCTTTGCCAAGCCATTCGGAATCATACCGAAAAAATGATCGATTGCCGATTCCTGGAGCTTAACCCGGCGTTTGAGACACTCACCGGGGTCAATCCTCAACGGGCCATTGGCAAAACGGCTCGGGACGTATTTCCCGCTCTTGAACCCGAGTGGTTCGACGCCTACCAGCCGGTTATGGATAGTGGGCAAACCATTCGCGTTGAACAGTTCATCCCTGGGTTAGATCGGTGGTTCGAGATGACAGCCTTTTTTTTTGGCAATGACCAGTTTGTGGTCCATTACGAAGATATCACCGCCCGCCGACAGGCCCTGGAATCCCAGCAACAAAGCAAAGCCCGCTTACAACTGGCCCTGGATGTTGCCCAGCTAGGCACCTGGAGTTGGAACCTGCTCACCAATGAGGGGTACCTGGATGCCCGGGGAGCGGAGCTAATCGGTCTGCCCCCCGGGTATCAAGCCAACGTAGCCCAGGCCCAGATGGCCAGCATTCATCCCGACGATTTGGCCCGCACGGAAGCCGACGTGATGGCGGGGATCGCCCGGGGGGTACCCTTTGGTCTCAGCTATCGGGTCATCCATCCGGACCAGAGCGTCCACCATATTCGCTCCCGTTTCCATGTAGTCGCCGACCAGACGGGACATCCTGTGGAGCTGATGGGAACAAACCTGGATATAACGGCTGAATATGAGCTGACGACAGCCTTACGCCAAAGCCAGGAAAAACAGGCCTTTTTACTCGCCCTGAGTGATGCGCTACACGCCTTAGCGGATCCGATCGAGATCGAAACAACCGCCGGCCGGCTACTGGAGGAACATCTGGGTGATACCCGGGTTCTGTTTGACCAACGGATCGGGCAAGAGGTGATTACTCACCCGGCCGATGGCCGCCATCAGCTTCTCAATATGGATCCGTTTCGCTCGTTGACTTTGGGCGTAAA
This sequence comes from Spirosoma humi, assembly GCF_054776575.1. NCBI lineage: Bacteria > Pseudomonadati > Bacteroidota > Cytophagia > Cytophagales > Cytophagaceae > Spirosoma > Spirosoma humi. The sequence goes on along the minus strand of NZ_BAAHBR010000008.1, from coordinate 1,128,036 downwards.
ACCGTCTGTTTCCTTCCCAGCGGGTCAGGTACAGGTCGTTACCGATGTGGCACTGGATCCCGTCTATACTCCGGTCGAACGAGCGGTATTGCTAGCCGCTCAGATTGGCGCTTATATAACCGTTCCGCTGGTTAAGCAACAGCAGTGGGTCGCTACCCTGACGGTTCATAGTATCCGGCAACGCGCCTGGACTTCGTCTGAGATTGACTTGGTTCAGGAAACGGCGGAACGCACCTGGGCGGCCCTGGAACGGGCACGCGCCGAGAACGCCCTGAGCCAAAGCGAAGAGCAGCTTCGGCAGTTGTCAGCGAGTTTGGAAAGTCAGGTGCTACAGCGCACGGGGGAGTTGGCGGCTGCTAACCACGAATTGGCGGTCAATAACCAGGCGCTGGCCGAAGCCAACGGCCTGCTGCTTCGCTCGAATGCCAACCTACAAACCTTTGCCTACATTGCCAGCCACGATTTGCAAGAGCCCCTGCGCAAGATTCAGCAGTTTGGTGATCTCCTGAAAACGCGTTATACAGACTCAACCGGCGAGGCAGTCGTGTATCTGGAACGGATGCAGTTGGCGGCCGCTCGGATGTCGACCTTGATTCGGGACCTGCTGAATTATTCCCGAATTTCCACCCAGCGGGACCAGAGTGCTCCCGTCTCGCTTCAGGCCATTGTTGCCACCGTGCTCAATACGTTAGATTGGACGATTCAGCAAACTGGGGCTCAGATTCAGGTGGGGCCGCTGCCAACGCTAACAGGCGATGCCTCCCAGCTAGGGCAGCTGTTCCAAAATTTACTGAGTAATGCCCTTAAGTTTAGTAAACCAGGCGTGGCTCCCCTGATTCAGATCGTGTCGAGTCGGGTGTCGGCTTATGATTTACCGAAGGGGTTTACGCCCCACCGAGCGGTGAGCGACTATTATCGGATTGAGGTAGCGGACAATGGGATTGGTTTTGAGGAGAAATATCTGGATCGCATTTTCCAGGTCTTTCAGCGCTTGCACGGCAAAAACGAGTTTGCCGGTACGGGCATCGGGCTGGCGATTTGTGAGAAGGTGGTGACCAATCATGGGGGGGCTATTACGGCCACTAGCCAGTCGGGTCAGGGGGCCACCTTTAGTGTTTACTTGCCAAGCTAAGCGTAATGGGTTAACCCGTGTCACCTCCCCGCAATACATTGTTAGATCCTGTACATGCTCAGCGTAGCGAGTGCTACGTTCTCTCGATTCAGCCTTACCCGATGGATCCACGTTTACCAACGGCGGCATTAGCCTGAACAACAGGACATTTTTGGTAATTTCATTTTATAGGCTGGTGATAACCGTCGCTTAAAAACGGGCGTTTATAGAGCACACATCTAGACATATGGACGCGTTTGTTTTGAGTAGGAGCGATTCCCGTGAACAAAACGATTCCAGATCAGATCTTCTTTCGATCAGGGCAATAAATAAAAGATGCAGTAAGTCATGCCTAAATTAAACCCGGCATGGCAAAGAATTGCGCCCAAAAGCGAACCGGAAGCCGTTTTAAACCAGAAAAATAGCCTACTCACCAAAAACATACTCATCACCCAAAGCAAAGCCGGCATCACCAAAAATCGCCATTGCTGGTCGATGAACACCAGGCCAAAATGAGACAGGTGGGTCAGCGCAAAAGCAGAACTATCCATTAGAGAAGCTCTTTTTTCGCCAATAGAACGGGCAAAACTGGTGTGAACGATACCCCGGAAGAACAACTCTTCACCAATAGGGCTAAACAGCATACCCGTTATCGCTACGATCGTGAATAAGCTTGCTCTATCCGACTGAGAGATACCGGCTGGTATTTTGTAGGATTTGCCGATATAGACATACCAATTCTCGAAGGAAGTGGCGTATAAAATTCGTCCTATCGCGTACAGTAGCCCACTGACCGCCATACCCGCTACCAGCGCCACTACTAGCTGGCTATAGCGGTCAGGCTTGGTCATTCCAATTTTTTGTCGTCCAAACGGGGTCAGAAATACAAACGGGCAAAGGGCGGAAATGACCATAATCGCCCCAATTGAACTATAGTTACCCGATGCATTAGCCGCCAAGACTAAAATAAAGCGGGGGATACAAACGACCAGTAATAAACCAAGACCGAATTTCCAGTTCAAGTGAATAAGCTTTTGCCAACTTGGTCTTACTTGATCTTCCACAGGCTAGTTAAAGGCTATTTGAATGTTCGATTCGGCAAAAGTAGTTATAGAATAGAAGTATTATCTATCTCTCAAAATGCTGATTTATTACTATTGACCTACCTCAATCAGTGGCATATGTTGAAATCGGGTAATTATACGCTAAAGCCAATTGATGTGTCTCAATAAATTTGGCCTTTAACGATTCACTACGACTTTACTTTATGAAACCATTCGTTGTCATTACTCTTCTACTAGGGGCTAGCTTAACGGCTACTGCCCAAGTAAAAACCCAGTTAGCCAATACCGCCTGGCAAGGTACTGTCGAGACAAGCAAAGTCGTGGATGTGGTTCTTCGATATGGAGCAGACACGACGACTATGTATACGGTAGCCGACAAGCAGTTGCTCGAAACGATGACCTATACCATCAAAGGAGATACGCTAACTTGGAAAAAAGTAAGTGGGACAAGTCCCTGCGACACCCAAGCTATTGGAATCTATCAAGTGGTGATCAAAAATGACGAGATGGTATTGAAACCACTCAAAGATGATTGCCCATTGAGATCAGGTTCATTACTACCAAAGCCATTCAAGAAAATAGCTTACAGTAGTAAATAGCTTAAAACTTGAGGTCAGTGGAATGACTTTTACTTGATGAGCCGATAGATAATTCTCTCTTTACCCCAGGTTACTATTGTTAAACGAACGGGCAGTAGCGAATGGCGCGGCCTGGTTAGTCTTTAATAAGCTTGCTGGGCAAACCTTAAGTGACCTATTTTTCATTTCGCAGCCCCCCTCAAGGATCACTGAACTACAAGATGGATACCAGTACTCGTATCTGCCGCATAAATTGAAGGAAAAAGTAACTTGACACGGCCAAGTAAAGACCAACTACGGCCCATACATAGCGGTCCAGCTCTACCAGCAAATGAGTCAGTATCCAAAGCCCTAAACTTACAAGGCAAACATGAGCGATTGGCTAAAGCCTTTTAAGCTTAGTTTTTTAATGGCATCATACAATAGCTGATTGCGCCGAATCGTATCCAGATCGACCCACAGTTCGGGCATAGTCAATAGAAGGAAAGAGATGGTCCGTAAGCTAAGCAGCCTTTATAGGACCTTCAATAGGCTGTCTAGGCAAGTAGAGGGCTTTAACCCGAATGTAGGAAAACTACATGGACTCGATTGGGTTAGATAGTCATCACTTCACGACGATTCATCGATGATTGACATAATGGACATAAACGACGAAGCCATTTTTCGGGCTGTTGTCATGGAATCACCTATTCCTGTTGCCCTACTGGTAAGCCGGGAGTTGATTATCAGCGTAGCTAACGAACCCCAGTTATCGGTATGGGGCAAAGGAGATAACGTTTTTGGAATGCCCCTGGCCAAAGCTATTCCAGAAATGGAAGGCCAGCCCTTCCTGGCCATTTTAGATGAGGTCTTTACGACTGGCCTCTCTTTCTCAACGAACAACATCCCGGCGAACATGGTCAAGAATGGGATCATGGAGACCGTCTACTTCGATTTCTCCTTTAAAGCGGTTCGCAACCAACAAGGAGTAGTGTTTGGCATCATTGCGACAGGGATCGACATTACTCAGCAAGTAGCCGACAAGCAGGCACTTCAGCAGAGTGAAGAACGTTATCGTCAACTCTCGACTGACTTGGAGCAGCAAGTGCAGGAGCGGACTCAGCAACTAGAGGATTCGGTTCGAGAATTGAAGCGATCGAATGAAAACCTTCAGCAGTTTGCTTTTATTGCTTCCCATGATTTGCAAGAACCCCTGCGCAAAGTGCAGCAGTTCGGTAGTATACTCAAGAATCAGTATAGCCACCTGTTAGGCGAGGGAGTCGCCTATGTGGATCGAATGCAGTCAGCAGCGAGTCGTATGTCCAACCTGATTCGAGACTTACTGAGCTACTCCCGAATTTCAACCCAGCAGGATAGAAATAGCTTGGTCTCCCTGACAACGATTGTTCAGACTGTTGTACGGGATCTTGACATGTCCATTAATGAACTGAAGGCAACCATAGAAATAGGTAACTTACCTACGATAGAGGGTGATTCGTCCCAACTAGAACAACTATTTCAGAATCTGCTGGGTAATGCGCTTAAGTTTCACAAGCCTGGCATTGCTCCTCACATCTCGATTATGGCCAAATGGGTTGCGGCTGATAAGTTACCCCAAGAAACCCGGTCTAATCAGCGGGCAATTGCTTATCATCAACTAGATGTAAGGGATAATGGGATTGGCTTTGAGGAGAAGTATCTGGATCGCATCTTCCAGGTGTTTCAACGCCTACATAGCAAGAGCGAATTTGCGGGTACGGGTGTGGGGCTGGCCATCTGCGAAAAGGTGGTCGCTAATCACGGTGGGGTGATCACAGCCAGCAGCAAGCCAGGGCAAGGGGCTACGTTTACGGTTTACCTACCGGTGTAGTAGCCCCTATTATGGTAGTCTGTCTGATCGTAGTCGATCCAGATGCGCAGCTTCCCCTTTCACCTCCTGAAACTACACTTGTTCTTAGGTATATATTACCGGCATTGGCCTGGCTGAGTGGCGATAAACTGATGCCAGGCTCCTAGGGATCGGTATGCGTTACGTTAAACTAACCTTCAGATAGAAGGCCTAACCCAGGCTTAGGGTGGTAACGGCTTTACCGTAATACTTTACGGACGTGACTTTCGTCGGTTAAATCAAAATCGGCCGCTACCTGTTTTAAGCTGTAGTTACCACTCGCTAGCCGCTGCTCGATCAGCATCTTCCGATACTTCCCTACGTACGCCCTTAAGGTAGTGCCCGTGTTCCGTTTAAAATAAGGACCGATGTAATCTGCCGTCGTGTGAAAATGAGCCGCCATCACAGCGGCTTTTAGCTTTTCGGGCGAGTAAATGTATTTATGGATATAACAAAATACAGCCTGCAGGTCCCGGCTATAGCACCGGGTGGGTTGAAGCGCCGGCATGTTTCGTTGTAATAAGCTGGCAATTGTCAGCACTTGCAACCAGATGAGCCGCTCGTTGGCCAGCATATCCTGGCGCAGCCAACGGATCACCTCAACCACGTAGGCAGCGGAACATTGATCGGCCGCACTGAGTCGAAACGTCGACCAATGCGTTTCCCTGCTCTTCATCAGATACTCCAGATGCCGTAAGAACCAAGACATATCAGATGACACCTGATGAATGTACACGTCGGTAAATTTAATGAACAGGAACTGCGTCGTTTCGGCGAGGACAAAGTGGTGATCGTCGTCGGGCCCCACTAGAAACCAGTCTCCTTTTACATACGGCAGGCTATTTTCCTGGATATAATGGGTCCCACTACCCTGCCGGATATAAATCAGTTCGTAATGATTGTGCCGATGGATGGGATGTGCCCACTCAGTAGCCTCCACTTCATCGACTACTAACGGCTGAAACTGTTTATAGCGCTTCATAGCGGAAATATACCGATTTATGTCGGCAATTTACCCCTAACCGTGCCTTGGAAGGACTGACCTTTGTCTAATAAAGCCGGTCTTAACGGCTAGGCCGGTCTACAAATCGATTGAATTATGAAAAAAACAGCGTTAGTGGTTGGGGCCAATGGGGTTATTGGGAGCAACCTGATTGACTATTTAGGCCAACTTGATGACTGGAACGTAATTGGGCTGTCGCGCCGAGGGGGCCCTACCACCAATCGACTCCGCTACATCTCGGTAGACTTGTTGGACCTTCAGCAATGCCAGGACCGGCTAGGTAGTTTGACCGAGGTAACCCATATCTTCTATACAGCTTTCCAGGACCGACCCACCTGGGCCGAGTTGGTAGCGCCCAATCTGCACATGCTGACCAACACCGTTGAGGTAGTGGAACCGATCGCGACTCATTTGCAGCATATCAGTCTGATGCAGGGCTACAAAGTTTACGGGGCTCACTTGGGGCCTTTCAAGACGCCCGCCAAAGAAAGCGATGCTGGTCATATGCCCCCTGAATTTAACGTTGATCAGCAGCAGTATTTGGAGCAACGGCAGTTGGGTAAAGCCTGGACCTGGTCAGCCATCCGACCCTCGGTGGTAGCCGGAACAGCCCTGGGTAATCCCATGAACTTAGTCGTAGTTCTTGCGGTGTATGCTACCCTTTCCAAAGAACTTGGCCTGCCCCTGCGGTTTCCCGGCAAACCCGGTGCTTATGACAAGCTGCTGGAGATGACAGATGCCGGTCTGCTGGCCAAAGCCACCGTTTGGGCCGCTACCCAGCCCCAGTGTGCTAATCAGGCGTTTAATATTACCAACGGGGACCTGTTTCGCTGGAACGACCTGTGGCCTAAAATCGCGGCCTACTTTGGCCTGGTAACGGCGTCGCCGTTGCCCATGTCTTTACAGCGTGTAATGGCGGATAAGGAATCCTTATGGGAATCTATTCAGGAAAAGTACGAGCTCACCAGACATACCTACCAGGCAGTGTCTTCCTGGGCATTCGGCGACGCCGTATTCGGCTGGGACTACGATTTTTTTGGTGATGGCACCAAAGCCAGAAGACTTGGTTTTCATGAGTTTATCGATACTGAGCAGATGTTCGTGCAACTCTTTGATAAGCTACGTCGGGAGAACGTGATTCCGTAAGTCATCGTGTGAACAGGTCATAATCGTTGTATGCCAGGAATTGGTGCTGACGGTTAGTTAAAAATAAGCGTCTCCCTAAACGCTCGATTAACCCATCCAAATCATTCCCTTTAGCGGGACAAAAAAAGAGGTGGTGACTCACGACGTCACCACCTCTTTAGGGAGGTTTAAACGTTAGTTAATCTGGATTTGAATGGGAGCTTTGGATTTGGCCTCTTCCTGCTTGGGAAGTTCAATATGCAGAATGCCATTTTCGTACCGAGCCTGGATTTGCTGTTGATCACAGGATCGGGTAACCGAAACGAGCGCGAGAAGGCACCGCATGAACAGTGGCTATCCAGAGTCGGCCTTGCGTATCGACAACAAGTTGTCGCTTGCGTCCATTCCTTCGCCGTTCGCTGGTTTGCCACGTGGTCTTACCAACCATGCTTTGCTGTGCCTACTAAAATTTTCGCCTTTCCCTAACCGGGTTAGTAAAGGAATTCCCCGCCCTACCGGTCGAGCGAGATTTACATTTTGAAGGGAAATACCCTATCAGCCTCTACGCTAGAGCCGCCAACATGAAAAGCCGTATAGTCACTGATCGAAGCTTTCCTGACAGCATAGCATCAGAAGCAATGAAGGTTTAGCTCTTCATTATAAAGCCCTGTTCGGCAGGGCTTTATATTCAATCTCATATTATCTAAATGGATCTTTCCAATAGGTAACGGTCGTAAGGCAAATAGCCCAGGCTGTGGCAACCCAGAGGCTTTGTAAGCCAAAGGCATTAAATAATAGCGTACCGGCCAGGCCACCGCCTACTAACCCCAGGCACAGTAAAAAATAAGGGAGCCATTCCAGTTTTTTACCGCCTTGAATGGCGTATGCTATCCGCTGGCTCATTTTTACAAGTGTGCCGGTCATATAAGTAACAGCAATCACATCACCCTCACGTTGGAGGGCAGCATTCTCAGCTCCCATTGCCAAAGCCATTAGAACAATGGATGAAGTGATTAAACCAGAGCTAGCGCAATAAGCAGATCCCATTAGTAAACAAGAAACAAATCCTAATACAACAGAAACCTGGATTTTAGACCTTACCCGCTCACGGATCAGTGTTCCAATAACAGTACCGCCTATGAATAGAGCTATGATACCGCTAACATTCACAATAGTAATTACCTGAGAGCTTGCTACGCCTACGGCCAATTGTGTTAAGTTTCCACTCATGAAAGAAACAAAATATCCGCCCAACTGTAAAAAGCCAATAGCATCCACACAGCCCGCCAGTGCAGATAGACAAATAGCGACGATAGTTGCTTTTGGTTTTAAGTGATTCATTTTTCTTGTTTTCAATAATTACAACCGCTGCACTATAAACTAGGGGCTGAGCGTAACTCTATGAAGATTCACCCCAGCCAAGAACATTTCTATAGGGATCTAATCAGGCAGTTATCAAATTCCTGATTTCTACAGTTGCAAAATCAATAGCATATTTAACATTTTCGATATTTGGGTTGGTCCGGTTTTGACGGACAGTCAACTAGGCAAGTGTTGATTTAAAGTTAAGTCATACTGCTTCTCAAACTGTTCAGGGCTGACATAGCCCCGTGATAAGTGGCGCCGTCTTCGATAGTAACAGCATCCCACCAGCGACCCGCTCAATGTAATTGAATCGAATAGCTTAATCTCGAACCAGACGAACCGAGAGTCCACCAGTGACATCGGCATCGAAACGGAACGCTTTTTTTAAATTTTGTTTATTGCTACTAGGCGGCCCACCATAGTGAAAGTTCCATTCCCAGGCTTTACCAATCGAATTAGCAGGTGAGGACGTCCAAAACAAACCAAGAGTACCTTGGAACATATAGAGAATACCTTGGGGCCAATAACTGCCTTCAGATCTTCGGGAACCGCCTGCAAGCGCATCGAAGCCGCTGCTATTCGTGCCGTTACCGTCTTCATTCCAGCCTTTGATGCTTTTTAGCGCTTCACCGGCTTTGTCTGTTCCCCCAAATTGACTTACTAGCCGAGCCCATTCGCTATCGGTTGGTAAATGCCAACCGCTGGGACAGGCTTTTTGCGCTGCCGCCCACGTGTAGAGCAAGCCTAGCTGCTTTCGATTATTCTCATTGTCATCATACGCATAGCTACCGTCAACTTTGTAGTTCAGGTTTTGGGCCATCCAGGTAATGGTTTTGCCGGTCAACGTATCGTTAAAGCTGGTCGTTTTATACGTTTGCCCATCTCGCGAGTCGGTAAAGGAGCCGGTAGATTGGGCAATTCCCACTTGGGTAAAAAACAAGGTAGCCAGTAAGGTAACGACGTGTTGTTTCATCATTATTATTTGGGGGTGGTCCTGTTTCAAAACGCTTAAAGACTTGGTCAGGGCTGACGTTACACGAATTTGCCTAATCGCCGTGACAAACAAAACCCATTATCTTTACTCGCGATCTAACTCGACTCCCTTGGGATTATCCACTTGCGTAAACAATAATTGAGCTGACTTGACACGCAGACCAGACCATCACAGACAACGAATTGGTTTAGGCACGAAGGGCTTTTATGTATAAATCGATTGACAACTTACTAATCCACAGTATGCTATGACACCCTCACCCAATAATCATTCTCCAGTACGCTCTATTCTGCTGGTCATTGGTTTACTAGGTCTAATCCTGACCAGTATTTTCCTGAGTCGCCGAAGTATTCACGATATACAGCAGGCATCCGTATCCATTTATAAAGATCGACTCGTACCGACAGGCATACTGGTCAACCTGACGGCCACGATTTATCGCAAACGACTGATGCTGGAAACCTACGTGCTAGCCTCTCAAAAACCGAACAACGAGTTGATCCTCTCAACGGTCGATCGGCTCAACCGGCGGATTGACTCGCTGATTGTCGAATTTGAGCATACGTCATTAACGGTAAAGGAAGCCGACCGTTTACGGTCATTGAAGCAGCAACTGACCGCTTACAACCAACTGGAAGGTAAATTAACGAATAGCTTAGTTAATCAGACCACAACGCAACAGGCTCTTTCTGTAGACGGTAGCAGTACGGCTTTTGATCAGGTGGCTCAACGGCTCGATGAACTGGCCTCTCTTCAGCTTACCGTTGGGGAGGAGCTACTGGGCGAGTCGAGGGGGGAAACCAACTACATTTATGTCTTAACGGCGCTACAGATCGGTTTGGTCCTGATGATTGGCATTAGTCTATTTCGGCACCGTTTCAACTACTGATAAATTACCCCAATTTGTTTGGGCTACTTTTACTTGATCAGCCGCCTGACAATAATAGGGGCCCCGACTCGTAGCGACATATCCATAGACATTAAGCTATTAAGCCCGTTAACGCGCATGAGCCTCACCAACTAAATAGGTCAAGTAAATAGCGGCTTCGTATTTTGGCGAGGCAAAATTGGTCGTACTTTTAGCCTGATTCTCATTTAACCCTTTTACGAATATCCAGTATCCCTTACCAATCAAACCTACTAAACCTTTTCAGTATGACTGCTTCTACTCGTAACATCGTTGCCTGGGTTTTACAGGTACTACTTGGCTTGTTTTTCATGTTTGCAGGCTTCAACAAACTCCGTGATTTAGCTACCACGACCAGCATGTTTGCGAGTATGGGTCTGCCGAGTCTTTTAGCTTACGTGGTTGGGGGTGCCGAACTGCTAGGGGGCATTGGGCTATTGATTCCACGCCTGACTCGCCTGGCGGCCGGGGGCTTACTGATCATCATGATCGGGGCAGTGGTGATGCATGCGACTAAAATTCCCGGTGGGTTAGCTGGTGGAATTCCTGCGGTGGTCTGTCTGGTGCTGTTAGCCGTTGTGTTGTGGCTGCGCTGGCCGGTTGCTCCCAGAACCATCTAGTCTAAAAGTCAACTCGTGGTGTAAACGTTGACAACCCCCAACGTTTACACCACGAGTTGACCCGTTGACGACGCTATAAGCCAGGTTCGTCGTAAAAGAGGAAGTAGCGGGCGATTCTGACCCTATTTTTGAGCCATACGCACAATCACCTGGCTATCCCTATGGTTCACTCTACCACCGGTTTGGTTCACCTTTCAGCGGCTTTGCTGGCCATGATCACGGGCGCCATCGTTCTGCTGAACACCAAAGGAGGATTGCTCCACAAACGAGTTGGGTACGCCTACGTTGGGAGCATGCTCCTGTTGAACGTTACCGCTTTTCTGATTTATCACCTGTTTGGTAAGTTCGGCCCCTTTCACGGGTTGGCCGCCATCAGTTTTCTGAGTTTGGCCGGGGGGATGGTTCCGGTCTTGCTCCGACACAGGGTCAACAAGTGGATTTACTGGCATTACTATTTCATGAACTGGTCGGTGGTGGGACTGTATGCTGCTTTTTGGGCTGAAGCACTCACCCGCACCTTACCCATGGGCCAGTTTTGGCCGGTGGTAATTGGAGCTACCACGGTGACGACGGTTTTAGGATCCTACCTGATTCGACGGAATGCCTCCCGGCTCCTGGTTCGAGATACTCAGTAAACATCAGGAGGGCAGGCACCGTACTTAGCCCGCCTACGTAAAGGTGAGCCAGAGAAACACATAGATTTCACTGGCTCACCTTTAGGCATACCAGACCGCTTAACTCAGAGTAATACAGCTGAGGTTACAGCGCTTCCTGAGCCGGGAAATAGATACCTGTTGCCGCTTCGGCTAGCGTCCAGAGCCGGTCGGCAGTAGCTTCATCCAGGGCATTATCGGCATAGGGGAACTTGACGGGGTAACCCCGGTAACCACCCTCTTCATGCGGACTGTAGAAATCGCCACCCTGTACGTCGGGCATCGTGGCTGCGTATAAACTTGGCAAGGCCCCCTGCCAGGGTTCCATTAACGTGCCAATGCGTTGTAAGGCGGCATCGTAGGCGTCCTGGTTCATGTGCCTGGATAGCTCGGTGCTGTTGGCGCCGGGCTGCGTGGCAATGGACAACACCGAATCACCCACTCGTTTGATCCGCCGGTCCAGTTCAAGTGCCAGGAGTATATCCGCCAGTTTACTCTGGCTGTATTCTCGGTACGGATCGTACGACTGCTCGGCATGCAGATTATCAAAATTGATCTGTCCGCGCAGATACGCCATGCTGCTTACCGTGACCACCCGAGAACCGCGAGTTCCTCTAAGCAGGGGGTACAGAGCGCCCGTCAGGGCAAAATGCCCGATGAAGTTGACGCCAAATTGTAACTCGAAGCCTTCCTGCGTCTTTTGTTCAGGACAATACATCACCCCGGCATTGTTGATCAGCACATCCAAGCGAGCGTGCGTCTGGCGAAACTGTTCAGCAAATTGATTAACCGATTCCAGACTAGCCAAATCCAGTATAGCCGTCTCCACACTTCCGGTTCCGCCTTGCTGCCGGATGGCCTGGGCCGCTTTCTCGGCTTTCTGCTGATCGCGGCAGGCAAGCGTTACGTTCGCACCAGCTTTCGTCAGGGCGAGTGCCGTTTCATACCCAATTCCGGTATTGCCGCCAGTTACGATGATTGTTTTGCCCGTCTGATCGGGCATATCCTTCGTTGTCCACATAGTTAGTTTATTTACGGGGACAAAGTACGGACGAACGATACGGAAGAAGGGTATAAAAACGAAAGCGAAATAGACAAAAATCAATCTCCCCTGAACGCCTTAGGCGTACGGCCCACCCGTTTTTTGAAAAACGAGGAGAAATGGTTCGGTTCTTCAAAGCCTAAACTCCAGGCGATTTCGTTGATGGTCCAGTCGGTCGTTTTGAGCAGGACTTTGGCTTCCTCCACGATTCGGTCGTTAATGAGCTGGATCGTCGGCTGGCCCGTTTGCTCTTTCAACGCCTTGTTGAGGTGATTCACATGAATGTTCAATTGCTGGGCAAAACCCGATGGCGTGCTTAGCTGAATCATCTGCCCGGATAGATCGATGGGAAATTGACGTTCCAGCAGCTCCCGAAAAAGGGCAGTAATTCGCTCTGCGGCATTAGCCTGCGAGGCCGCGGCTGCTTCGACAGGGTGGCGCTTCTGAGCGCCATGAATTACCTCCATCAACAAATTGCGAATCAGATCATACTTATACGTATAGCCACCAAGCAGTTCCTCTTCCATTCTGCCAAATAAGCTCCGGAAAAATACAGCATCGCTTTCCGATAGCATCAGAACCCCCAACTCGGTATGCTGAAACACCGGAAACTTCTTCACCTCGCCCATTCGGTTCAGGAACGCTTCGGTAAAAATGCAGATGTAGCCCGTTTGTTCTTCCGTAATTCGTTCCCAGAGGTACGGCACCATCGGATTGGTAAACACCAGGCTTGTTCCTTGGATAGTAAATGTTTTATCGGCGTAAGAAATCCGGTTCTCTCCCGTAATCAGGCTGATTTTAAAGAAATTGCGTCGGCTGTAATTAGCCTGTTTATGATCGGGCGACAACACGGCCTCAATTCGGAACATGTTAAAATGGCCAGCCTCCCCCGTCAGGGGTTCAAGCGGCTGCTGGATCCGCTCATAGAAGCGATCGATTGTCGTGAACTCAGTCATACTCAAACCTACAAAAAACAAACCGTTTTCAATAAGCGACTGCACCAGCTTTGAGGGGCGGCCCGAAAAATTAGTCGCTCAGGCTAACCGGATCCGTTGCCTTTACTACTTGATTCGCCCTAACACCTTGTCAAATTCGACAACGGCCGTGAGGTAATCGTACACGGCCTGGAGGTAGTTCGACTTGGCCTGGGTAAGCGACAGCTCGGCATCGGTCAGGTCCAACCGGGAGGCAATACCTTGTTTCCAGCGGTCGCGGGTAATACGGTATCCCAACTCGGCGACAGCAATCGTCTGTTGCTGAGTCTGAATACGTAACCGGGCCTCCTGTACATTCGACAGGCTTATTTTCACCTGTGCCCGCACGATCTCTTTCAGGTTTGCCAACTGCGTTTCACTTTGCTGGCGGGTTACCTGCGCCTGTTGAATGCGCGAATTTGTTCGAAAACCCGTAAAAATTGGCACGCTAAGCTGCAGGCCCAGATAGGAGCTTACTGGCCACCGGTAGTCGCCCAGCCGAAAATTATTGGCCTGTGATTGGGATTGCACCAGGCCGATCGCGGCTAACTTTGGTTGCTTTTCGGCAGCCTGCAGCACAATTTGCTCCCGGTTTAACTGCTCGATCAACTCCAGTCGACGCACTTCGGGCCGGGCCTGTACCGCGTCGAGATAGGCATCGGTGCCCGGCGAAACAAACAAGGCATCGTCGTAACGCAGCGAATCCTGCAGGTCAATCTCTTCCCGCTCGTCTAACCCCACGGTACGCTTCAGCACCGTTTTCGTGATATTAATCCGGTTAGTCAGTTGAATGAGTGTCGGCCGCAGGTTTTCGATCGTCACATAGGCTCGTAATGTATCGACGCGCGAGGCCCGGCCTTGTGCCAGAAGCGAACGGGAATCTTTCAGGGCCTGCTCATTCCGGGCGATACTCTGTTGCTGTAACCTGAGTTGTTCCCGCGTAATCAGTACGTCCAGGTACGCTTTCTTCACATCGGTAACGACGGTGGCCCGAACATCAGCCAGCGCCTGGTCCGTGGCCAATCCGTCGATCTGGGCCACTTTAATGCCCGAGCGAACGCTGGCCTGAAACAAGGGTTGGGATACAGCTACTCCGCCCAGGAACGCATTCGCGCCCCCAACCCGAAACGTAGCTAACTGATCGTCGCCTAACCCAACAAAGCTACCGGGCAGGAACGAAATCTGTTTATTGAAGTAGTACAGGTACTGCGCCGAAGCGGCTACCGTGGGCAGCGCATATCCCCGCGCTTCCTGTACTTTCTGACTAGCTTTTGTCGTTTCCAGCGTGGCAACCTGCAAATCACGATTCTTGTCGATCGCCAGCTTGACGGCATTTTCCATCGTCAGTTGGCGAACCTGGGCTTTAGCTGATTGTGAACTCAGGAAAGCAACTACCAGGAGGGCAGCAATGATATATTGGGGGTGTTTCATAAAATTGGTCGTTGATCAAAAGGGAACCGCCGACGGTTGGCCGCTGCCGGTACGGTTCCCTATACATTAGGCTACGAGTTCAAGCTCTTCGGCTTTTTTCCGGGGAACCCGCGAGAAGTAAGAATACACCGCCGGAATGATGTAGAGCGTGAGCAGACCCGCGAACAATAAGCCGCCCACAATGACAGTTCCCAGCGAGTTCCGGCTGTTGACGGTGAGCGCGATGGGAATTGTACCGAAGATCATCGCCAGGCTGGTCATCAGAATGGGCCGGAATCGGGAGGCTGCCGCCACTTTAGCGGCTTCGAGGGTACTCAACCCGGCTTCTTTTTGCTGGTTGGCAAATTCAACGATCAGGATACCATTCTTGGTGATCAGACCAATGAGCGTAATGATCCCGATCTGGCTGAAAATATTCAGCGTCTGACCGAACAGCCACAAACTCAACAGGGCACCGGTCATGGCCATCGGCACGGTCAGCAGGATAATAAACGGATCGACCAGGCTTTCGAACTGGGCCGCCAGCACCAGATAAATCAGCACCAACGCGAACACAAACGCAAACAGCAAACTCGACGAGCTTTCGGAGTAGTCCCGCGATTCGCCCGCCAGCGACGTTTTAATCGTCGGCGGCAGGACTTTCTTCGCAATACGGTTCATTTCCGCGACGCCATCCCCGATGGTTTTGCCCGGTGCCAGCCCCGCCGAAACGGTCGCCGAAATGGATTGATCGTACCGGTAGATGGCCGCCGGACTGATGCTTTCCTTAAACGAAACCAGGTTATCCAGCGAAACCACGTCGCCGGTGCGGGTCCGCACGAACATCGCTTTCAAATCATACGGCGTATCGCGATCCTGTTTCTGCAACTGGCCAATTACCTCGTATTGGCGGTCATTATAAATAAAGTACCCGTACCGTTGGCCACTCAACGCCAGTTGCAGCCCCCGGGCAATCTCCGCAACGGAGATCCCTAATTCAGCCGCCTTATCACGGTTGATCTGCAGGACCAGTTCTGGTTTATTGACTTTCAAATCCGAATCGGCGAACCGAAGAATCGGGCTTTTGCGCGCTTCGTCCAGAAACTTCGGCAACACAGCCGTGACAGCCGCCAGGTTCGTGCCCTGCAAGACGTACTGAACGGGCTGGGATTGCCCGAACCGGCTTCCGATGGTCGGCGGCTGCACCGGGAAGACCGTTACACCCCGGAAATTCCCGGCGTTTCGGGCGTAGGTCGCAAAGACATCGGCCTGGGTCGTTGTGCGTTGATCAGCTTTTTTGAGAAACGTGTTCTGAATGGCAATATTTACCGGCGCCGGTGGTCCAAAGGTCAGGGCCAGAATCGAATAGGACTGGAACAGGCCCTGGGTCGAGTCGATCGAGAATTTGGAAATCTCGTTCATGTATTTCTCCATGTACTCGTACGACGATCCTTCCGGCGCAATGACGGCCAGACTGATCTGCGAGCGATCTTCCAGCGGAGCCAGCTCCGACGGGAGTTGCTTACCGACGACATAGATGAGTCCAAACGTACCGGTCAGGACGGGGAAGGCAACCCAGCGGTAGTGCATGAACCAGGCCAGCGACCGTTCGTAGCCCCGGTTCAAGGCCAGAAAATAAGGCTCCGTTTTCCGGTACAACCAGTTGGGTTTGTCATGCCGCTTTAGCAGATACGCGCTCATCATCGGCGACAGCGTCAGGGCCACAAACGCCGACACCAGCACCGAACCAGCCACGACCACCGCGAACTCCTGGAAAAGCTTCCCGGTGATGCCCGGCAGGAACAGAATGGGCAGAAAAACGGCGGCCAGCGTAATGGTGGTCGAGATGACGGCAAAGTAAATTTCTGACGAGCCTTTGATCGCTGCCTGCAAGGGCGACATGCCTTCTTCGACTTTGGCGTAAATATTCTCCAGCACGACGATGGCATCATCCACCACCAGACCGATCGCCAGCACCAGCGCCAGCAGCGTCAGGATATTGATCGAGTAGCCCGCAATGTACATGATAAAGAAAGCCGACACGATAGACACCGGAATGGCAACGACCGGGATGATCGTCGACCGCCAGTCGCGCAGGAACAGAAACAGAATCAGGATAACCAGCCCAAACGCAATGAACAGGGTTTCTTCCACTTCCGAAATGGAAGCCCGGATCGGCTCGGTGAAATCTTTCCCGATGGTCAGCTCATAGTCGGCCGGTATTTCGTTGCGCAGGTCCTTCAGTCGCTTGTAAAACTCATCGGCAATGGCCACAGCGTTGGCACCCCGCTGGGGCTCTACGAAAACACCGATGGTGGCAGAATTTCCCTTGAGGCTGTTCAGAATGGCCGTCCGTTCATTCTCCGCTCCCAACTCCGCATAGCCAATATCCCGAAACCGGATAATACTGCTGCCGGCCTGCTTGATGATCATGTTATTGAAATCGTCCTCTTTCGTCAGTCGACCCAGGGTTCGAACCGTCAGCTCATTGCGGTCGCCTTCAATCCGGCCAGAGGGTAAATCCACGTTTTCGTTTCCCAGCGCCTGCTCAATGTCTGAAGGCGTCAACTGATAGGCCGCCAGTTTTGCCGGGTCGATCCGCAACCGCATGGCGTACTTTTTTTCACCAGCAATACCGACCCGTTTCACGCCCGGAATGGTCTGCATTCGCTCTTTGATAACCGTAGAGGCAATGTTGCTTACTTCCAGAATGCTGCGGGTTTTGCTTTCCACAGCCATAAAAATGACAATGTCACCACTGTTGGCTTTTTCCACGATGGGCGCATCAACGTCACCGGGCAGCAGACGACGGGCTTTTGTTACTTTGTCCCGAACGTCATTGGCGGCCGCTTCCAGATCGGCGTTGAGGTTAAATTCAACCGTGATTACACTGGCCGCTTCCTGCGATACAGACGAGATGGTCCGGATGCCGTTAGCTTCTCCGAGGGCCTCTTCAAGCGGTTTTGTAATCTGATAGGCAATGACATCGGGGCTGGCACCCGGATAGGTTGTGGTGACGGTCACGATCGGCGAATCCGTAACGGGATATTCGCGAATACCGAGGTAGGTCAGCCCGACGAAACCGAAAAGTATAATCAATACAGAGAGTACCCCGGCCAGCACTGGCCGCTGAATACTAATTCCCGATAAACTCATAATGAGGTATTTTTAAAACAAAGAGAAGGAGAACTGGGCGGTTGAATAGTTATTCGACAGTCGATGTCGTTACCGGCACACCCGTGTCCAGGCGCAGCAAATTGGTCGTCAATACGGTATCGCCGATCGACAGGCCCTGCAAAATCTGCACGGTTCCTTTGGTCCGGCTTCCGGTCGTTACGTCCCGACGCTCGGCTTTGCCGTTTTTGATTCTGAACAGAGAATAGCCTTTGGTATTCGGAATCAATGCCTGCGTGGGCACCAGGATGCCGTCCTGCGCGACGTGCAGCGCAAAAGCAATCTTGGCCGACGAACCGGGTACGAGTTTGTCTCCTTTGTTTTCGCTAATGGCTTTGACCAGTAAACTCCGGGTATTGGCTTCTATCTTCGGCTCCGTGGCCGTCACCTTCGCCAAAAACGGGCGACTGCTGTTTTCGGTGGTAAAGTGAATGGCCTGACCCGGCCGAACCTCCGACGCGTATTTTTCGGGAATCGTGAAGTTGATTTCGACCCGGCTAATGTCGTCGATTGAGCTCAGAACCGTTGATGGGGTTACGTAAGCGCCAACGTCGACGCGCTTCAGACCGAGTTTACCCGCGAACGGTGCCCGGATTTCCGTTTTGACCAGGTCGACGTCGATCATGGCCATTTCCGCCTGCAACACGTTCAGGTTGGTCAAGACTTTATCGTATTCCTGCTGGTTGATGGCTTCCGTCGCCAACAGTTCGCGGAAGCGTTTTTCATCCAGCTTAGCCAATTTCTCCTGGAGAGCCAGTCTGCGTTTTTTAGCGAGCAGATCGGCGTCGTCCAGCTTATACAGCAACGTACCCTGGCTTACGAAACTACCCTCCCGGGCATAGACCCTGACCAGTTTACGGGCCACTTCACTGACCAGATCGACCTCCTGGTTTGCCTGGATGGTTCCGGTAGTTTGTAGTTCGTCGGTAATGGTTTCGCGTTTTACGACGAACGCATCGGAGGCTACCTTATTTTCGGGTAGCGGTGCTGGCGAAAATTCCTTGCTGCCTGCGGATGCAGTGGACTTGTTTGAAAATAATTTCGGGGTGACTAAAAACAGAGCGATGGTCAAAACGATCAGGCCTGCAATCAGAGACTGTGTTCGAAAGGTTAGCGTTTTCATTTTGTACGAGGTTGTATTGTTTTAATGTTCTACGATTATCGAACTTTCGTTGTTTTATGGTTGTCGAACAAGATGACCTTACGGATGGTTTCTCAATTCTAAAAAACTAATGAATTATTTTCATCGGCCACATTGTTGTGTTGGCAACTACTGTAGCTACTTCATTAATCAGTAGCCGCGATGAAGCCGCAAGCAGACGCATTTACCTTATGAAACAGTACCAACATCCTACCGCCGACCAGATAACCCTGACGGGTGTGCTCCACGCGCTGAGTGACCCCGTCCGGTTGAATTACGTGCAATGTCTGGCTCAGTCTGAATGCGAACAGTCCTGTGGTGCCATCCCTACGCCGGTTGCCAAGTCGACTATGTCTCATCATATCAGGGTGTTGCGCGAGGCTGGCCTTATCCACCTGCGGCCGTATGGTACCCAAAGTCTGATTTCGCTGCGGTTCGATGAGTTGGAAAAAAAATTTCCGGGCGTCCTACAATCTGTGCTCAAAGCCGTTAAACATACGGATGCTGTTGAGCAGGTATGACAAGCTGGTAGTATGATTTTGCTTTTAGCCCCTACCCTATCGCCGTTTAGTTGACGCTCCGGTGTAATCTACGTATGCCGATTAGTCTGTCCTGTATGGGTCAGGTGCTGGCAGAAAGTTAAATTCGGGTCGCCAGGTGGTCGCCTGTTCATTCAGCCAAACCCTGTCCGCATGGCAAACTTCGAAACCGTCATCTTTATCCTCACCATTCTGATTGGTTTGTCGGCTATCGCCGATAAAATCAAGCTGCCTTATCCGATTCTGCTCGTAGCAACCGGCCTGATCATCGGCTTTGTGCCCTTCCTGCCTAATCTGGCTTTGGACCCCGACGTTGCGCTACTCATTTTTCTGCCTCCCCTGCTCTATGACGCGGCCTCCAAAACGGCCTGGCAGGAATTTACCAGCTCCATTCGCCCCATTACCACCCTGGCCGTTACGCTGGTGTTTTTCACCACATCGGCTGTGGCCGTGGCGGCCTACTATGTGATTCCGGGCTTTAGCTGGCCGATGGCCTTCGTGCTGGGAGCCATCGTATCGCCCCCGGATGCCGTAGCGGCTAATAGTATTATCAAAGGGCTGGGCCTCAACAAACGGGTGATTGCCATTCTGGAAGGGGAAAGCCTGCTCAACGATGCCTCCGCACTGGTGGCCTATCGCTATGCCGTAGCCGCTGTCATGACGGGCAGCTTCGTGCTCTGGCAGGCCAGTCTGCAATTTCTGGTGCTGGCTGGCGGGGGGCTGCTGATCGGGGGAATCCTGGGCTGGTTAATGACGCTGGCACTCCGGCGAATCACCAGCGCAACGATCCAAACCAGCCTGACGTTATTAGCGCCTTATCTGGCCTATCTGGCTGCCGAACACCTACAGGCGTCGGGCATACTGGCCGTTGTCAGCGCCGGGCTGTTGATAACTCGCCGGGCACCCGAAGTCTTTTCGCCCCAGGCTCGTCTCGAATCCCGAGCCGTCTGGGATACGGCCATTTTTTTGCTCGAAGGGGTCGTTTTTATTCTCATTGGCTTGCAGCTACCCGCTATCGTAGCCGACCTTGGTCAGTATACGACTGGAGAACTGGTGTTGTACAGCGTGGTGGTAAGTGCCGTCACCATTTTGATTCGAATTCTTTGGGTGTTTTTCAGCACCTATTACCCACAGTTACTGGGGTGGTCCGACCGGCCCACAACTAGTGGTTTAGCTACCGACGAGTCGCCTACGCAAGTGGACTGGCGGAATGTACTGATTGTGGCCTGGACCGGAACGCGGGGCGTCATCTCACTGGCGACGGCGCTGGCGCTGCCCCTCAGGCTGGTCAATGGTCAGTTTTTCCCGCAGCGAACCCTAATTCTGTTTTTAGCTTTTGTGGTCATTCTGGCTACGCTGGTCCTTCAGGGGTTAAGCCTGCCACTACTGATCCGGCTGCTGGGGGTGGAGCCGCAGAACGATCAGGCGCGGGAAGATCAGGCCCTGGAGTTTCTGCTGGCCAGCCGTTCTCTACGGTATCTGGAAAGCGATTTTCCGATAGACTTGCCGAATACGTTGAAACAAACCCTTTCCCGGCGGTATCACCTTTTGGTCAACGAACTCGGTGCCAGACTACAGCAAGCCGAATCAGGACCCAGCGCAACGGGCCAGGGTACGGTTGACGAGCGTTCCCTGGTGAGCGAGCTACGGGCGGCAGAGCGGGCCCTGGGCGAGTACCAGCAGACTTTGCTGGTTGAATTGGCCCGGGAAAACCGTTTCAGCGACGAGGTATTGCGGACGGCCGAACGGCGACTGGACCTGGAGATGGCCCGACTGGATGCTTCCGAACAAGCCGCCGGGGAGTAGGCCTGTAACCGGCCAGTATCGCCTACACGACCGTTCCCTAATCTTCCCCTTGTCCTTTGCCTTCCCGCTGCAATCTTTAGTTAAGCGTTGATAAAAGCTGGCTGTTTGGCTCAGGAAAGCGGGTTACGTCCTGACGCTCAGGCTCAACCCGCCACAACCGGGCGGGTTCAGATCAATGGGGCAGACAGTACCTGCGTTTAGCGTAGTGATCACATTTTCCCTTATGGCTTCTCAACAAGACCTCGATTTTACCTACACAACTATCGATAAAATCTTTCGGCTGAGTATGGGGCAAACCGGTGATTATAGCGGGGCGTTGTACAACGGCGATTTTTCACTTACGCTGGAGCAGGCCCAACGTCGGAAACACGAGTTTATAGCCGACAGTCTGGGCATAGGACCTGGTTCCAGGGTGCTGGATTTAGGGTGCGGCTGGGGCCCTTTTCTGCACTACATTAAAGAGCGAGGAGCCATTGGCCAGGGCGTAACCCTTTCCAAAGGCCAGGCCGCAGCCTGCAGAGCCAACGGCCTGACAGTGGACATCAAGGATTGTCGCCGGATTACACCCGCTGACTACGGCACGTTCGACGCCATTTGCAGCGTCGGTGCCATGGAGCATTTCTGTTCGGTCGAGCAGTACCAGACTGGTCAGCAGGATCAGGTATACGCCGATTTCTTCGCCAGGCTCAGTGACTTACTGCCACAGGGCGGAAGGGCTTACATCCAAACTATGGTTTTCGGGAAAAATATGATTCCTTTCGAGGAAATTAGTCTGGACGCGCCCCACGATTCGCCATCGTACGCATTGGCGCTGATGATTGCCCAGTTTCCGGGCTCCTGGCTCCCCTACGGGGCCGACCAGGTCATCCGGAATGCACAACCTCACTTCAAACTCATCTCCCAGAGCAGCGGTCGGCTGGACTACATTCAAACCATCGGGGAGTGGCGGAAACGATTTCGGGCCTTTCACCTGCACAAATACTGGCTCTATGCCTCCCTGGTGCCAAAGCTATTGACCAGCAAATCCTTTCGGGATTTAATTGCCGTATTTCGGGTTAGTCCCAACCGGGTGTGTTTTCAACAGGAAACGATGGAGCACTATCGGCTGGTATTTGAAAAATTATAGGCTTGTAGCCATTTAATCGGTACCCTACTGACTGCTCAAGGCATTCTTTCTATTTTTATACAGTGGACTGTTCAAGTCCCGGCTGCACTAATTGCGCGTATGAGCTACGGGAATACGGCGCGCACCAGCAACATAGGACTCTTTGTATCCGCAGCATTCTACTGGACGATTTTTACTGATTCTCTGCCTAAATTCGTACATCACCAGTTGAATGACGTTTTCGTATCCTAAACCTATCTCGCAGAAAAAGAAAGCAACATGAATCAACTTGACAAGTCGCTATCCATTGAAGAAGGACAAGAATTAATCAGCACCCTGAAAGCCCGCTTTGAAAAAAATACCAACCGCCATGCCGGTATGCAGTGGACTCCGATAGCCGCTAAGCTGCAGGCAGCGCCCGACAAACTAGCGTCACTCTACGAAATGGAGAAAACAGGCGGAGAACCCGATGTTATTGGCCAGGATGAAAAGACGGGTGAGTACCTTTTCTGCGACTGTTCTCCAGAAAGTCCTAAAGGCCGCCGAAGTGTATGTTACGACCGCCAGGCACAGGAATCACGCAAGGAGCACAAACCCGAAACGAACGCGGTCGATATGGCGGCAGCAATGGGCGTTGATCTATTAACACAAGACCAGTATCGAGCCTTGCAGCAACTGGGTAAATTCGATACTAAAACGTCGAGCTGGTTGCAGACCCCTTCCGAAATCAGAACGCTGGGGGGCGCCATTTTTGGGGATTGTCGTTACGGTCAGGTCTTCGTATACCACAACGGTGCCGAGTCATATTATGGGGTCCGGGGATTTCGGGGCTATCTGAAACTCTAAGGCTGGGTAGTTCCCATGGGCCAGTAATTCTTGTTTGCGTGGGACGTCTAACCATTACCTAATGAAAAATAAGGTTCACCGTCTGCTTTTGATAAGTTGCCTGTTTCTAAGTAGACCTGATCTGGTCGCTCAAGTCGCTTCCGATTCGGTTAAACGAACTATACAACAGGCTGTGATGAGTCAAATTAACAACAAAGCATCTGTAGGAACCGTAGTCGCTTCCCTGGTTAATAGCCAGGAAGACTACTTCGTTTACGGCCTGGCCAACGGCACGGACAAGCAACCCATTACAAAACAATCCATTTTCGAGATAGGCTCCATTACCAAAACGTTCACGTCTCTATTGCTGGCCGAGCTGGTCGTGGCTGGTACCGTCAACCTGAATGATCCCGTTCAAAAATTTCTGCCTGATTCGGTCAACATGCCTTCTTTCAATGGCCAGCCAATTACGTTGATCGATCTGGCCACTCATACCTCCGGCCTTCCCCGATTGCCCAGTAATCTGAAGCCGAAAGACCCACAGAACCCTTACGCTGACTACGGCCTGAAAGAGCTGTATGCTTTTCTGAACACGCATCAGCTCAAACGAGCGGTTGGTACGTACGAGTACTCAAATCTGGGTGTCGGACTTCTGGGGCACGCGTTAACATTGATTACGGGAAAAAGCTACGAGCAGATGCTACAGGATATCATCTGTAAGCCGTTGAACATGACGGAAACCAGTACCCTGAACGTCAGCGCCAACTTAACTAGTGGCCACTCCGACTCCAGTCCCGTAGCTCACTGGGATTTTGGTGTACTGGCAGGGGCAGGGGCCATCCGGTCTACCGCCGAGGATATGATGCGCTACGTAAAGGCCGAAATGGGCTTACTCCCTTCATCCCTGAAGCCAGCCATGGAACTTACCCAACAGCCTCACCGTAGAGTCGCCAAAGACATCCAGATGGGGTTGGGCTGGCATATTCAGGCTGTCAATACGGATCAGCTTTTCTGGCATAACGGAGGTACCGGAGGCTACACATCGTTTACCGGCTTCAGTCGGAAAACCAACAAGGCCATTACCATATTGAACAACTCCGATCGATCAGTCGATGACCTGGGCGTACACTTCTTCGATCCTTCGGTAAAAATAGCCCCTACGGAAAAAGCCATCGTTGTCCCCGTGCAAACCCTGCAACGTTATGTAGGCGTTTATGAAATTCAGGCTGGGCAGGAGTTTGACGTGAAACTAGAAGGCGATCAACTGTTTATCAAACTCACTGGCCAGCAATACCTGGCGGTATATGCCGAATCGGAAAGCAAGTTTTTCTACCGGGCGGTGGACGCATCGGTCACTTTTTTCAGGAACAAAAAAGGGGACGTGACCAAACTTGTTTTACATCAAAATGGCCACGAAGTTTCAGCCAAACGGAAATAAAGTCCCTGGCACCGAAAAACAGTCACCACAAAAAAAGCCAAGACCGGAAACGGCCAGCCCCACCAGTACACGTGAGCCAGCCGTTTCCGGTCTTTCAATACGCCGGGAGATCAAGATTTACTGAGGAGCCCGAACCATACCCGTTCCCACATCGAACGGATCGAAACCAGTGACCAGGCCACTCGTGGTACCGGACGAAATCAGCCGCGCTTTGAGCACGGAAGGCGTTAACAGGCCATTGGTTTTGAGCTGTTCAGCCCAAAGAGCCGCTATGCCGGCAACATGCGGTGTGGCCATACTTGTACCGCTCATATTGGTTAAGCCTCCACCCCGTTTGGCAGACAGGATCGCTACGCCCGGTCCGGCAACGATAGCACCCGTGTTCGAAAAGGGCGCAACCGAAAACTTCTGACCGTTTTGTCCCAGAGCCGCTACCGAAATAAACCCATCCGACACAGCGGGTGGACTAACGGCGATCTCAAACGGGGGGGTCGCATCCCGGCCACTTTCGTTGCCAGCAGCTGCCACGATTACCGTAGGCTGAAAGAACCCGTTGCTGGCCTGGACAAGCTGAGCCATCTTTTCGAACAGCGCTACGTTTGTCCGATAGCCTTCCAGGGCAATGGATGTGGCCACTTCGGGAGCCAGCCCGTTTTCGTCCTGCAACCGCCGGACCAGACCGGGGAAGTCGATGCCCAGCGACATCGATATGACGTTAGCGCCATTCTGCATAGCCCAGTTAATGGCGTTGATTATTCCTTTGGACCCGCCCCCACTGCTGCCCAGCACCTTGCCGATCAACGCTTTTTTAACGCCAGTAGCTACCCCGATCCGATTCCCATTGACATCGCGGCCAAAGATGGTTCCGGCACAGTGGGTACCATGCCCATGCTGGTCTCCATCGCCCTCACCCGTGAAATCTTTCTGAAGAAGCTCTACCCCGGCAAAGGCCGGATGTGCGGCATCGATGCCGGTATCGAGTACGGATACCACAATGCCGTCACCAGAGAAAGGCGATGTATCGGCGCCCACAGCCTTGACGCCCCAGGCCGTAGTTGGTGCCGCTGGCTGCAGCACGTCCTCTACGGCCTGGGGCGCGATTAATTTTATGGGAATATCCATGGCAAAAGCCACGACATCCCTTTCGCGGGATACATCAGCTAAATCATTTTTGCTGAGGGTCGTTACCTCAACTTTCAGACCAGTGGCTTCAGGGGTGCCCAGCGGGCTGAAACCAGACGCTTTACCTAAAAAGATATCGCGCGTGGAAACTGATGGGGTGCGGAGAATAATATACTCTTCATTCATGGTACATGTAATGTTAAAGGGTAGAAAAACGGGACAAGGATTACGCAGTCAGGTATTGATTAACGAACAGAATGGCCGGATAAGTAGCCAAAAACGCCCATAGAAACGAGTTTAGGCCCATAACGATGGCATTGAGAATGTGGAATGTGAAGCCCCAGACCAGAAAAATGAGCGCATAGGGCCAGGGCAGAAAAAGGCATAACGGGAATAGGGTTTCGAAAAGAATAACACTCCAGCAAAGAACGATATTGAGTCCACGACGCTTTTTGAGCAACCGTGCAGCCCAGCGTGAACCGTATGTTTTGGTAGAAAAGATAGCGCAAACGGCTGTTCCTGACTGCCATTCCCGGGATACCAGCTTGGCAATTCCAGCAGCGGCATAGGAAAGACACGATTGCAGCGCAATAAACCAAATCCCGATAAGCAACAGCTTGGGCGTAGCAAACGGCGTACAGCACAAGCCAAACGTAATGAGTAATGTAACCGTCATCTGGTCAGATCCATCGCTGCCATAGAAAGTGATCATGGATGTGACGAGCAAATTAATGACCAGCAGTACGATGGCAACCCACCATTCCGGTGATCCGGAAGCAGAAAAAAAGGCAAACACCAGTAGCAGCAGACGTAGCGAAAATAGTATAGCTAATCCACCTTTAGAATAAACTCTGGCGAGCAACGCCCCAATCAGCCCATATCGAACCCGCTTGTGCCAGCCAATCTGAACAATATTCCACGACAACAGGCCATTATCAGCGAAAACATCAACCTTGACCAGGTACTCCAGCGACGAGATAAATATACCCAGCGCCAGTACCGAGAACATCATGTTATAAATAGTTACTGTAGCCATTAGCTGATCCGTTACAAGGGGTGAAACATCGATAGCATAATAAACTCCGGTGCACTGTCGGACTCATACCCAAAAGAACCGGCCAGCATGAATTGCCTGTACGCTGGTTGAGCAGAGGGTAGTGCCTGGGTGCATACAAACTTTAAGATAAGGAGATAAGGCAGCGTGATCGATAGCGATTTAAGGTCAATCGGTCCGTTCACGCCAAAGACGGCCAGGTTCTGAACAATATCGGAGAGTACCTTTTTATCCCGCTTGTCAGGATTCCAGACACATGTGTAGAGGTATCTTTCTTCCTGCAAATCAACCTCGACCCAGTCACTTAGGCCGCCTTGCGGTTGTTTGTCCCGGTATAGCAGATGGTAATCCTGCTTGCCCGGATTCGGCGCAAAAAAGGTCCATAAAGGCACGAGACTCATGAAATCAAGCGACCGTATTTTTGCCGCCACTTTCCAGTGAGAAAATTGACAGACAACAGTTACCAGAAACCAAATGATAAACAGGCTGGCAACTAAAATTTCGTAGACAGAGAGAAGAGGAATAGCCATAGCTCATCAATGCAGTTGACATCCGAGTACAGGAATCTACCAGGCAGCAGTTTGCCCTTCGCCCTATTTTTTGTTAACAGAGCAAACTGCCTGAAACCTGGATTAGATAGACTAATTAGTTAAACGATTTGCGCAAAGCAATAAGCTTATCAACCGACAAGGTTTCTCCATCTTCGCTAAGCAAACTATTCATTGCTTCCGCTTCTACTCCTTCCGGACCTGCCTGGGCCGATCGGACACGGCCAACGGCCTGCATCACCATGGGTGTTGCCTTAACCGCAATGGGCGTTGCTTTGGCAGCAATACCGGCCGCTTTAGCAACGACTTTTGCAATGGCCCCAATGAACATTGCCTGAGCCGATACGTCAACTTCCTGAGGAGTAGCGGTACCTGTACCTTCACTTTCCTGCATCTCGGCTATTAGCGCATCTAATACAGCTAATTCCGATTTTGATAAACTAATCTTTGCCATAGTTTTAATCGATTTGGTTATAGGGAAGGGCGTTAATTAACTTGACATAGCTACGTAAATTCACAATTAGCCTATGCACTTTTTGATTCATCGGCGATAAAACCATACTTTGTTGAATGATGAATTGATATATATATTTAGTATAGTCTACTTCAAGCAAAATCGCCTACAAAGCTGTTCACTACCAGTCACTTATAGCGTAGCATAACGTACCAAAATGTTGAGCTAAAGGGACCGATTTTTGTGATTGATTCAGCAAATTTGGACTTACATGGCCCTGCTAAGTAATTAAAAATGAGTTGAATGTGCTGTTGAAAGTCTTATTATGAGTTAATAAGTTTGTCAAACAGTTCAACCTTATTAAACAAATAATCTATTTAACGCACTCCTAAAAAATGACGATAACATTCGAAGAAGATAAAGCTTTCCATGATGATCTTCATGTCTGTATTCCAGAACTCAAAATAGATCGGTATTTTGATACGTATTACTTCGTAGTAGATTACGAATTTTTACCAAATAAGGAAACCGAAGAAAAGGTCAAAATAAGTTTAAAAAACTTATTAGTTGACTGGGGAAATGCAGTCAAAACGATGGATGTTGCCGAAACAGTCTATCTGCCTATAAATTTTAAAGATCAGTATGTAGGTACTTTAAAAGTTTTCAAGGAGGCCAACGATCTGTTGAAGATATCTTACAGTAATCATAAATATATTTCGATGTTTCCCTCTCAGATGAACAAAATTATATTCAATGAAAAGACGGAAAGTTCTAGCAGCGATGAGTCCTTTGAAATTTATCTAGATGACTTTATAGATGAATTGAAAAGAGAATATTCGAAAATTAAAGTCTAATAGTAAAGTTGTTACCACAGGTTAATTTTAAGTCACGAAACGATCTATTGTGGACTTATACCTAATGACGACTAGCCTCCGGGTTAGGCCAAAGACGCTCTAAGTAAAAAAATCCTAAACCGAAAACGTGGCTTACTTAATCCGTTATGTCTCAACTAAAAAATGTGCCCCTGGTCAGACCAGGGGCACATTTTTTAGTTGAGAAACGCTAAACCGACTTATTTTTTATCCCACCAGAGCGGTTCGGACAGCGCCACTTCGGTCGGCACGTTGATGCCATTTTTGGAGGTTTCGCCACTTGGGTACGCTACCCGCCGAATGAATGTAGGCAATGCCGCGTTTACCGGTAACTTAAACCCTTTGTACTGGTAATCATACCGGCGGGCATCATTCCAGGCTTCCGGATTGAGGTAAGTAGCCACGTACTTCTCCTTGAAGATAAGATCGATCGTTAGCGCCGTTGCGCCGACAGCCACCACCGGATTGGCCAGATAAGTATCACGGGTAGCCGAGGCAACGCCGTATTTATCCATATTCGCCTGAATACCGGCCAGATAAGCGGCATATGCCCGGGCTTTGTCTCCCGCCCTGAAAGCCGCTTCAGCTTCGATAAATTTCAACTCGGCATAGGTCGCAATCAGCAGGGGCGATGCATCGCCGGTAAGGGGCGAATTGAGGGAGATGTAATTCTCATCCTTGATGGTATTGGCCGCCCCTACATTGCCCTGGCCATTGATGGTTCCTTTGTAATCGTTGTTGACGGTTTTGTCGGTAATCTTCTCGATTCGCGGATCAAAAACACCGTAGGTGGTGCCGTTCAACTGATTGATCAGCTGGGCAGAAAGCCACCCGTCCAGCAACAAGTTGGCATTGTCGCGGGCTACCTGTGCCCAGGGATTCCGTAGCAGAAACGAGGCCATCTGTGCATCATCGGCATTGGACGTATATGACTTCGATACGGCATCGAGTACGTCAGCGGCTTTATAAGTGCCCTGCTTCGACACTTTCGTCAGCATCCGGGCTTTCAGCATGTAGGCAGTCTTGCTCCAGGCAGCCGTACTACCTTTGTGAATCAGGTCATTAGCCGCGCTTAGTTTAAGCTTCGAATCCGTCTTGGCCAATTCCGTAATCCCCTCATTGAGCAAGGAAAGAGCCGTCGAATATAACGTTTGTCCCGTATCGTATTTGGGCGTAAGGGTGGTACCGGCAAATGCATCCGAGAACGGCGCATCGCCAAACATATCCGCAATGAGCGTCAGGTGGTAGGATAACATGACATCCGCCACGCCCACGTACTCCGATGCGCCCTGTTCCTGAGCAAACTTTTTCATGTCGTATAAATCGGCCATGCCAAAATAAACGGCATCCCAGGTACTCGTATAATCCGTACTCTGGTACGTATCGGTCGGGCTGGCCGTACTTGGACTGGCCAAATACTGCACGAAGTAAGACGTGATCCCGGCAACCCGCTGTGAATTCAGGCCGGTCTTCTGGGTCGTGGTCGACAGGAACGATGCCAACGGCGGGTTGGATATCAGGTTTGGATTGCTGTTAAGATCGAAGTAATCCTTGCAACTGCTCAGCAGGCTCATCACGAACGCCGTCAGAATCAGTAGTGTATATCGTTTTGTGTATGATTTCATTAGAATCGGAAAAGAAATGAATTAAAATCCAACGTTCAGCGTAAACAGGAAGCTTCTCACGGCCGGATACGTAAAGCCAGCGAAACCGTCTACATTACTGCCGCTGTTGGTGGTGGTTGCCTCCGGATCGTAGCCCGTATATTTGGTCCACAAGGCCAGGTTATTCCCCGTTACGCCCACCCGCGCATTTTTGATAAATGACTTTTTGAGTATCGACGTTGGCAGATTATACGATAACCCGACCGAACGAACGCGAACCCAGGAGGCATCTTCGATAAAGTTTTCGGACACGCCCCGGTGCACGTTCCGGTAGTACCCGTTACCGTAATCGACGCCATCCGGCCCTTTGCCCTGGCCTAACCAAACCGCCTTGGTATTTGGGGTACCGTTGGCCAGCACGCCGTCAAATACCTTGACGTCATTGCGGTCTTCAGTGTATTTGGCAATGCCGAACGCCGAGAAGAAGTTACCCATCTGATTGTACCGATCCTGACCCACGCGGGCGTCTACCAGAGCCGTCAGTGTGAAGTTGCCATAGCGCACGGTATTCGTCATACCACCAATCCACTTTGGCTGCGTATTGCCCAGC
The DNA here is from genome assembly GCF_054776575.1 of Spirosoma humi. Taxonomy (NCBI): domain Bacteria; kingdom Pseudomonadati; phylum Bacteroidota; class Cytophagia; order Cytophagales; family Cytophagaceae; genus Spirosoma; species Spirosoma humi. The sequence goes on along the minus strand of NZ_BAAHBR010000008.1, from coordinate 1,097,031 downwards.
AAGCGCTGTTTGGTATCGATAACCGGGAAACCGTTGGCACCGATCACGATCGGGCGGCTTTTATCCACCGTCGTCGAATTGTCTTCGCTGGCATTGGCATAATACCGCTGGTAGGTCCGGCCATACAGATTCCCGTAGGCCAGCCCTGGCACCAGTTTCATGGTTACCGTCGAGTTAGCATACCCAAATTCTGATGCGTAACTTATTTCGGTCAGGCCCTCCCGAATGCTGAGAATTTTGTTCCGGTTAGCCGAGAAGTTCAGATTTACGTCCCAGTTCAGCTTACCCGTCCGGACGGGTGTGCCCCGCAGAATAAGTTCGATACCCTGGTTGCGCATCTGGCCCGAGTTGATGGCCGCTCTCACATAGCCCGTACCCGACGACACATTCACTTGAATGATCTGATCTTTACTCGTTGAATTGTAATAGGTTAGATCGAGACCTAAACGGTTATTCAGAAAACTCATTTCCAGACCACCTTCGAAGGTATCCGTAAATTCTGGCCGCAGACTTGGATTTCCGAGTAAGGCACCTCTTGTGAAGCCGGTCAAACCAGACGGCAAACTTTGGTAGGACGCATAGCCCGTAGCTGTCGAATAGGGAGCGGCATCTTTCCCGATTTTGGCGTAAGAGGCTCTGAGTTTACCCATGCTGATGAACTGAGGCAACTTGAACTGCTGCGAAAACAAGTACCCAAGGCTTACGGATGGATAGAAGAAGGAGTTATTCGGTGCCTGAAGCGACGAGGTAATGTCATTCCGACCCGTTAGCGTCAGGTAAAGGTAATCCCGGTAATCCATCGTCAATTCACCAAATATCCCCATCAGGCGATAATCTTCGGCGCTTTGGGTGGGCACCACGGTTTTGGCATTCCGCAGGTCGAAATAGTTGTATACTGTCAGTTCGGTGCCTTCTGCGCCAAATCCGCGAATTTTCCGATCGTACAAGTCGTGCCCAACGCGGAGGGTAGTGTTAAAATCCTGACCGAATTTATGCGTCGCACTGGCTGCGAACGTCGAGGTAATTGCTCTGAAGTTCGTATGATACTGATTAATAAAGCCTCTATCGTTATCGCTGGAGATGTACTCGCCCGCTATGCCTGTGGGGCCGGGGGCCGTGCCCAGCCGATCGTCGGAGTAGGTATCCAGACCCGCCCGGTAATTCAGCGTAAGCCAGCTCAACGGCGAATAGACGAAATTTACGCCACCGATCAGGCGGTTTACGTTATCTCTGAATTTATTGGTCATGGCCGTATAGATCGGGTTCGAATTATCCCCGGAATACGTATTCATGGTACCATCGGGTTTCAGGTAATCCCGGACATCGTAGCGCGGAGACCAGTAACTCAGCTGTTCGCTGTAACTCCCGGCGTTGTAGCGATTGCCCCCGGAGTTAATGTAGTTAAGGTTAACGCCCGTGGTGAACTTGTCACTAAATTTGGCGTTCATATTCAGCCGAGCCGACAACTTTCCGTAGTTCGTGAAGGGAATGATACCATCCTGCGTTAAGTGCGAAATCGACGACAGGAAGTTGATTTTGTCCGTACCACCCGAAAAAGACAGGTTATTCTGGAACTGCTTTCCGGTATTATACGCATCCTTAAACTGATTGTACAGTTTAGCCGGGTGCGTCGGGTCAATTTTGATCGCGTCGGCTACGGTAGGGCCAAACGAAGGCCAGAAACTGTGCGGATCATACTGTCCCTGCCAGCCGATGGTGTATTTATCCTGCACCTCCGGGTATTTATTGACATTTTCAAACCCGTATGTGCCGCTGTAGTTAGCGCGCAGGGCGCCCGCTTTCCCCGACTTGGTGGTAATAACCACGACACCATTGGCCCCACGAAGGCCATAAAGAGCCGTTGCAGCGCCACCTTTCAGAATATTGATGGTTTCAACATCGTCCGGATTAATATCGGCGGCCCGGTTTGTCATGCCCCGGCCATCGGCTCCCGAATTGGCTGTCCCCGTACTCGTACTGTTGTCGAGCAGAATACCGTCGATCACAAAAAGCGGCTGGTTATCGCGGCTTACATCGATCGAGTTTATGCCGCGGATCAGGATCCGGGCACCTTGCCCAGGGGCACCGCCCGTACTGGAGATGGTTACCCCGGCTACTTTACCCTGCAGCGCATTGACTAGGTTGGTCTGGTGATTTTGGACAAGCTGCTCTGAGTTTACGCTCTGCGCGGCATAGCCCAGTGCTTTCTTGTCGCGGCTAATACCCAGCGCGGTCACCACCACTTCATTCAACACCTTGTTATCCTGTTTCAGAGTTACATTGATACTCCGGCGGCTACCAACGGCAACCTCCTGGTTTTCATACCCAATGTAGCTGAACACCAGGACAGCATTCGTTGAATTCACCCGAAGCGTGTAACGCCCGTCGGCATCAGTCAAGGTTCCGGTTGTGGTGCCCTTTACGGATACGTTTACGCCGGGCAGGGCCGTACCATCTCCATCCGTAGAAACAATTCCGCTCACTTCGCCCTGTTGCGCCCTAACGAGCGACGAACAGAGTAGCAAAGTCAGCACCATACAGACCTGTAAGATTTTCTTCATGTTTGACTAGTTGTTAACAAATAATAGGAACGAGTAAAGTGACAAATTTATAACCTAATAAAAATTTTGCCAAACTTTTAAATAAACAAATTTTGTTCTGTATAATTTAAAATAATCTACGCCTACGATTTATTCATTAACATCACCAGGATTTAAGCTTCTTGATTACTTAGGGTCGATAACGATTTCTACTCAGAAAATCACGTACACAAAGCGGCCATTTACGTTCGAGTCTAAGGCTTTAGAAGCGCTCTTTCGTACAGGAAATCTGCGTACTCTATCGCCAATTTCGACCGTTGCTCATGGATGATCGAACGCGTTGAACGAACTGGAGCCAGATGGAATGGATGAGGAGATTATCCGTAGTTATTGAGATTAAAAAAGAGGAATTTATTTACGGTTACCTATATACGTATTAACAGCAAACGCTTGACGATATGCTCCTATTTTGCGTCGCCGTTACCGACGAAGAATCTGCTTTTTCCTCCGCGTATCTGGAAACCCAAATCGATAAGCACATTTTTGAAAGCGGCTCTACAACAATCAATCGCCTACAATTTTTAACCAGGCTCTTTCCATTTAAAGTTATCTTTGGCCGTGCCGACTCAGGAAGATATGACAGAATTTGCGTCGGTTTCAGGTGAAGACGCAACCGCATGGGAGAACTAAATTCGGCAACCACAAGCACAAAACCCCACTTCGCTATTCTGGATGGATTGCGTGGAGTGGCGGCCCTGGCCATCGTTATCTTTCATTTTATGGAGTGGGTATATCCCGATGCCAGTCAGAATTTCATTGCCCACGGTTTTTTAGCCGTCGATTTTTTCTTCTGCTTGTCGGGCTTTGTCATCGGCTACGCCTATGACGACCGAATCCGTCAAGTAGGGCTCGCAGCGTTTTTTACCATGCGGTTGATTCGCTTGCACCCCCTGGTCCTCTTCGGATCGGTAGTAGGTTTGCTGGGGTATCTGTTCGACCCCTTTGCGGCTCAGCCCGGTTTAGTTGATCGGGCAACCCTGTTGCTGACGTTCCTTTGCTCAATATGCCTCATCCCGCTACCCATCCTGAAAGAGCGGGCGTTCAACCTGTTTAGTTTTAATGCGCCGGCGTGGTCATTATTCTGGGAATACGTGGCCAATATCATCTATGCCCTTGTCCTATACCGCGTCAGCCGTCGTTATCTATCCATACTAATCGTATTGGCGGCCGTAACTCTGTGCCTGGTTAGCTACCGGGCAGGTAATCTGCTGGGCGGTTGGACCGGGAGCAACTTCTGGGATGGCGGTGCCCGGATAGCGTACTCGTTCCTGGTCGGGTTATTCATTTACCGAGCCAACTGGATTCTAAAAAATAACCTTGGCTTCTTAGGTATCTCGGTGTTGCTCGTGCTGGCCTTTCTCATGCCCTATACCAGATGGAACTGGTTGACCGAGCCGCTCATTGTGCTGGTCTATTTCCCCGTTCTGATTGCGGCTGGAGCAGGGGCTACCCTATCCCGTGGCCTGGAAAAACTGTGCGTATTTCTGGGCAAACTTTCCTATCCGCTTTATATGACCCACTACGGGGCTATGTGGATCTTCGGGAGCTACCTGGCCAGCCATAAACCGGACACGCTGCATCTATCACTGATTGTGGTTACCGGGACCATTTTTCTGAGTGCGTTCGCTTATCTGGTGCTGCTCCTGTATGATGAGCCCATCCGACGATATTTGACCAGCCGTCGGTAATCGATCTCTTTAAAGCCTATAAGAGACCTGAGCATCGTGTTAAATAAGATGTAACTGAAAGTAGATCAGGCTACATTTCTTCTTTACCAGATGGATTGTTTTTAGCTATATATGCGCTCATTGGCAGTGAAGTTGGTGATTTACTTAAGCATTAGCTTCAGCCTGTTTGCCTGTGTTGATCCGACAGAATCCACGATCAATAGTTCGTTGAATGTCCTGATTGTTGATGGCACTCTTACTGACAAAGCAGAGACGCAGCTGATTCGGCTTAATCGCTCTAAAGCCGATGAACTCACCGGCCGGTTTGGTTACTTACCCGTCACGAAGGCTACCGTACAGATCATGATTGATTCAACTGATGTAGTGATGGCCGAAGAAACCACCGATGGTCGCTATCAGCTACCCGCTGACTTCAAGGGAAAAGCCGGTCATGTTTACCAGCTCAAGTTTACCTTGTCGGATGGTACCCGCTACGAATCGACCCCGGAGCAACTACAGCCGGTGGCTCCTATCGGGCAAGTCCGGGCTCAATTCAACCCCACCAGTTTAACCGGAACGGAGCGATTGAACAACAGCTACACAGCCGCTCACGATTTCTACGTGGATTTTACCGACCCGGCTGATCAAACCAATTATTACCGCTGGGAATGGCTCGATTGGGAACGCCAGGAGTGGTGCCGCAGTTGCCAGCGAGGACTCTATGAGATCAGGGATCCTCAGGGCAACTTACTTGAAGATTGTGTCAATAATACATTGAATGTTTCCTTCCCTAATTACGATTACAATTGCCGGACAGACTGCTGGGAGATTATTTACAGCCACAACCTGGTTTTATTCAGCGACCAGTATAGCAATGGCAATCTGATCAAAAGTCTGCCCATTGGTCAAATACCGCTTTATTCAAAAGAGCATTGCCTGGTCGAAGTTAGACAAAGCTCCTTGACGAAACCGGCTTACGACTACCTGAAACGATTGAACGACCAGACCCAGACTACGGGTGGCGTGGCCGGTGGTCAGCCTGCTTTGCTAGTGGGTAATGTGTATAACGTGGCGCAGAAAAATGAGCCCGTGGTCGGTTATTTTACCGTATCAGGTGTTTCTTCCCTTCGGTACTGGTTGACCCGCAGTGATGCAACGGGCACTACTCCTGGCTTATTCCGGGCCCTGAACAGCCATGACCCAACCAATGAACCGCCAATGGGGAACCGCCCTCCCCTGGCCGTTTGTGTTTCGAGTGACACGCGAACGCCCTTTAAACCCGAAGGCTGGCGAGACTGATTTTTAATTATATCCGCCAACAATGAGTACTTTATAAAGACTTATTTACCTCCTACATTTATTAACGTACGAACTGGCCTATGCTATCACGCCTACTGTTTGGCTTTGTCTTTATTTTATCAGTGAACCCCCTTTTTGCCCAAACTACCTATACGCTCTCCGGTGTCGTTCGTGACTCAGCTAGCGGAGTTCCCATTGTTCGGGCGGCTGTGGTGCTGGATTACGAAAAGTCGACAAAGGGCACCTACACTGACGCGCAAGGTCTCTTTGCCATAACGACCCAGCCGGGTCAGCATATCGTGGTCGTTCGAAGCTTGGGGTATGTGCCTTTCCGAACGACCCTGTATCTGCGGGACAACAGGACCTTGACGATTAATTTACCGTCGGTATCCAGCCAGTTGGAAGAGGTCATCGTGACCAGTAAAGGGTACGACCGCAATATCCGTCAACCCCTGTTAGGCGTCAGTCAGATCAATATCGCTACCCTCAAAAAGATGCCCGCAGCCCTGGGTGAAGTGGATATTCTGCGCAGTTTGCAAATGCTGCCCGGTGTGACTAGTGTGGGCGAAGCCGCCAACGGGCTCAACATCCGGGGGGGCACCACCGATCAAAACCTGATTCTGCTGGACGATACGCCCATTTTCAATCCCACCCACATGTTCGGCCTGTTCTCCGTCTTTCCCCCCGATGCCGTTAGTGGGCTTGATCTTTACAAGGGAAATGTACCGGCTCGCTACGGCGGGCGAGCGGCTTCGGTGCTGGACATCAGCCTGCGCAACCCCAATCTGAATCAATTTAGCCTGACGGGTGGCGTCAGTCTGGTGGCAAATCGACTCACGATCGAAACCCCGATCATTAAAGGTAAACTGGCCCTGCTGGTCTCGGGGCGCGGGGCGTTTAACGATTTTCTACTCAGGGCCGTTTCGCCCCGTTTCGATAACATCCGGGCCAAATTTGGCGATGGGACAACCAAACTTTTCTGGCGGATCAATGATAAGAACACCGTAACGGCGATGGGCTATTATAGCCAGGATTTGTTTCAGACCAATCTGCTGGGCAGCCTGGCTAATGTGAATGCGATCAATACACAATACGCCCAGCAAACCGCCAATGGCATGGTGCGCTGGTTTCACGCCTTCAATGACCGGGTTAATGTGCAGACAACGGCCTTGGTGGCCCAGTACATTCCCCGCATCATATCCACCGAAGACAGTACCAACAACAAAGTTGACCTCAAACAATCGCTGCTACAACGACAGATCAAGTCAAACCTGAACTATCAGTTAACCAACCAAAAAATTGAATTGGGTGTTAGTGGTACCCATTACCGGTTGAACCCCGGCGAATTGATACCCGGCAACAGCCAGTCGGTCAACTACCAGAAAACGCCCCTTGAAAATGCGCTGGAGCTAGCCATTCATGCCGAAGATGAGATCAGGTTGTCCGATAAACTGGCCGTGTCGGCTGGACTGCGTTACTCGCATTTTTTGAATCTGGGTCCATCCATTGTTCGCCGGTACCGTAACGACGGACCGGCAAATAGTGAAGTAATTGATGCTACGACCGTGGTGGATTCTACGGTATACGGAGCCGGGCAGGTAACCAAGCAGTACGGTGGGCTAGAACCTCGGCTGGGCCTTCGCTATGCCCTGACGTCCAATTCATCCATCAAGCTTGGTTATAATTTGATGCGGCAATATTTGCAGGTGATCACCAACACGACCACGCCCCTGCCTACCTCGCGCTGGAAAACGGCGGATGCGCACATTCAGCCGCAGGTAAGCCAGTTATGGTCGGCGGGCTATTTCAGAAACTCGAAAAACAACATCTTCGAAGTCTCGGCAGAGCTCTATTGGCGCACGACGCAGCACATTCTGGACTACAAGCCGGGGGCTGATTTCCTTCTGCAACCCTACCCTGAAACCCAGTTGTTACCTGGCCGCAGCAAAGCCTACGGGCTGGAAGTCATGGTGGCCAAGAAGAAAGGGGAACTGACGGGCTGGGTCAACTACACCTTTGCCCGTACGCTGAACCAGGTTAACGAGGGCGTTGATTTTCAACAGCAGATTAACCGGGGTGACTGGTATCGCGCCAATTACGACCGTCCGCACAACCTGAACATGAGCCTGACCATTAACCAGGGCCGAACGCACAGCTTTTCCTTTAACTTTTCGTATAGTTCAGGCCGCCCCTACACGGCACCGGAAGGCTTTATTCGCTATCAGGGCCGGACGTATCCTTACTATAACGAGCGCAACCAGTATCGGCTGCCCGACTATCACCGACTGGATTTTGCCTGGAATATCTATAGTCCGAGCATGAAGAACCGGCGCTGGCAGGGCCACTGGACGTTCACGGTGTACAATCTCTACGGCCGGAAGAATGTTTATTCGATCTTTTATCGAACGGAGGGGCAAGCCACAAACCCGTATCGGCTCAGCATCTTCGGGGCACCCATTCCCAGCCTGACGTACAATTTTGAATTTAAGTAAAACAGAAACGGTATGCTATCCTTCTACCGACTTGCCTGCTGTTATCTAGCCATGTCCTGGCTTTTTGTTGCCTGTGTAGACCCCGAAAACCTCGTTCTTCTCGATAAACTCGATGTAATCGTTGTTGACGGAACGATCACCAATCTGGCAGAACTGCAAGTTATTCGGCTGAATCGATCGAAGGCCGTTTCCGGATTAGCCGGTTCCGTTCCCATTACCAAAGCGACCGTGGAGGTCTTGGTCGATTCAGTGCAGGTCATTGCAGCTCATGAGACTACGGATGGTAGTTATCAACTGCCCAGTGATTTCAGGGGCCAAACGGGCCACAGTTACCAATTACGTTTCGTGCTTTCTGACGGAACAAAGTATACATCAACCCCACAAATAATGCCGGCTGTACCGCCTATTACAGCGGTTCGCGCTCAATTCAATCCAACTAGTTTGGCCGCTAATCAACTAAATGGTTATTCTGCCGGACATGATCTGTATATGGACACCCAAGACCCGGCTGATCAACGCAATTACTACCGCTGGGACTGGAACGATTACGAAAAGCAGGATTGGTGCCGTACCTGTAAAAAGGGCGTATATGCGGTCAATAATGTCTTACCCGGTGTTTATCGAGACAATAGCTACTTTGTATCTGGCGATTCACTTTATGAAGATTGCTTTACGCCAGCGCCTACTCCTGCTAATACCACCGAATTTGGCAGGCCATTCGTTCCTAGCACTGATTTTTATTACGATTATGCCTGCCGAACCCAGTGCTGGGAAATCCTTCATAGCTACACCCTCAACGTATTCGACGATCAGTACAGTAACGGCGGTCAGATTGCCAACCGGTTAGTAGCCCACATCCCTTTTTACACCCGGCAGCCCTGTCTGATCGAGATTCGGCAATCGTCTCTGACGCCGGACGCCTATCGATATTTCAAACTGTTTCAGGAGCAGACCCAAAATACTGGTGGCCTCTCCGATGCTCCCCCAACGGCTCTGGTAGGCAATGTGCGAAATGAGGTAAACCAGCGTGAGCCGGTTATCGGGTATTTCACGGCATCAGGCGTATCCTCCTTTCCTTACTGGCTTGACCGCAAGGATACCCGTGGTCTACCTTACGGAGCTATTGGAGGACCTGTGGAAGGGAATCAAGAGTTGTTTTATGCGCTTAACCTGCGCTTACCATATGGAGAGCCTTCTCCTCCATTTATAGGGCCTCGGGATGTACCTCAGATCTTAATTTACGGGGGTCCCGTTCGTCCACCCACGGCCTTGTGCATTTCCAGCCCAAACCGAACGCCGGTTAAGCCCCTTGGCTGGCGAGACTGATGGGTTGCCTAATCACCGTATCTGATTGTTGCCAAAGCTCATCGGTTGGCTTCAGCTAGTTTTCTAAAGATCACGGGCATTGCCGCGGGATCTACCGACTCCATATCCACCAGCTTCAGTGATTTTACCATGCCCAGCGTAGTCGTTTTGTACTTTTGAAAATGAGGTGTTTTTAAGTGCTGTTCATAAGCAGACTTGTCAGCATACATCTCCAAGATTCGTACCGATGTAGGGTTTTCGGCTTGATACATGGGAAAGATGGCAATCACCCCCGGCTCTAGTTTTACCGATGCCGCCGATTCTTCTTTTAGAATGGCTTTGTATTCGTCCAGGCGAGCGGGATCTATTTCAATTTCAGAAAGACGGACCATCATCTTTGGCTGTTGGGCTGAAGCTGTATAGTAACTGACTACCATTAAGGCCAGGGTTAGAAACGTGGCGAGTGACGTATGAGCTTTGGCCCTAAAATCTGCGTTTGGCTTATTCATTTGTCGAGATAATTTTTATGTGCTGTTCGATATTCGTTTTCTTACGATTGGTGCATCAGACTGGCGAAAATGGAATCAGCTTCTCCTCGCGAAGCGTAGTAAACAGATCAAAGAAAGATGCCCGGGTATCCTGATAAACGGTGAAACCCAGTTTGCGGCTTTTTGACATATCCGTCATCACTTCGAGGGGGCGGCCTAAATCCAGATCCGTGTGCCAGGCAGAAGCCAGACGGTCCAGCTTCGGTTCTTTCAGGGTATACCTGGAAGCTATGTCGCTCCATAGCGGCCCATCGGCAGCAATCTCCGTTTCCAGCGGGTGAATAGTACCGTCAAATCCCCTGGCTTCGACACCAAACCAGTCAGCAATCTGTTGCCACAGCCAGTTCCAGCGGAATACATCGCCATTGACAACGTTAAACGCCTGGTTACGGGCAGCCTCGGTGGTTGCCGCCCAGATCATATGCTGAGCCAAAACCCGGGCATCCGTCACATCAGACAGCCCGTTCCACTGCGCGCCGGAACCCGGAAATTGGAAAGGCCTGCCGGTTTCTTTACAAATGGAGGCATATACCGCCAGCGTTGTTCCCATGTTCATCATATTGCCAACGGCTTTGCCAATAACCGTGTGCGGCCGATGAATACTCCAGGTAAACCCATCCCGCTCAGCAGCCGCATACACCTCATCCTCCTGAGCATAGTAGAAATTCTCGATGTCCAGTCTGGGGTGTTCTTCCCGCACCGGCGTCATGGGTAATGTGCCCGCTTTGGCATAGGCTTCAAACGGCCCCAAGTAATGCTTCAGTCCGGTTACCAGGGCCACATGCTGTACCGTTTTCTTTGGCGCAACCGCATTCAGCAGGTTACGAACCATCAGGCTGTTCACCCGAATGTTTTCAGCTTCCGTCTCCTTACGCATCCAGCTTGTTATAAACACGTGCGTCGCATTAACGTCGGACAGGGCGCTGGTCAGGCTGTCCGTATTCAGGAGATCCGCTGCGATAGAGATCACGCCACCCAGGTCTGTCTGGGGATTACGGGCCAGCCCATACACGGTCCATCCTTCGGCGAGTAACCTCTCGGCCAGATTACTACCCGTAATACCACTGACACCAACGACCAATGCTTTTTTCTCCATAGCTAAACGTGAATTTTCGGATTCATCTTGTAAAGGATACCCTTCTTTAGCTAAAGTGATAAACCACGGATTCTGTTCAGTATTCTCTATTTCTGTGTGGTGCGTCGTCAGTTCCACGTTGATCAATAGGCCGGACAAAAATCAGGCAGGCGGTCTAGTTTTCCCCATTCCTTAACAACTGCATTAAATACAGTCAAAAATCTAACTTTCGTCTAGCACCACTAGTTAACCTTTATTCTATAGGAGCTATAGTCTATCATAACGTATACTCAACAACTGAATACAATCATGATCAATGATCACCCAATAAGCAGGCGCCAGGTAATTGGCGGCCTTGGCAGCGGATTGGCGGCTACAGTGGTAGCCGCTCCGGTTTTTGCCAGTTCTTTGCCGGAGGAGGCCCCTGGTATGACTGCTGCGGCCCCTCTTGTCGACCCGACCACCAAGTATCCGAAGCCGCCTTTTAAAGCCCAGCCGCAACCCTGGCCGGGCCTGGCCAGCAAAATGGACCCTCGCCCCGATCATGGAGAAACCAGCTACAAAGGGTCGGGACGCTTGCAGGGCCGAAAAGCACTGATCACCGGTGGAGATTCGGGAATGGGCCGAGCCGCAGCCATTGCCTATGCCCGCGAAGGCGCCGATGTGGCCATCAATTACTTACCGGCTGAAGAACCCGATGCCAAGGAAGTGATCGATTTGATAAAAAAGGAAGGCCGAAAAGCAATTGCCATACCGGGTGACATCCGTGATGAAGCTTTCTGCAAACGATTGGTCGACGAAGCTGTGAAAGGATTGGGCGGGCTCGACATTCTGGTTAGTAATGCCGCCCGGCAACAAAGTCGGGAGTCTATCCTCGATGTTTCTTCGGAGGATTTCGATGCGACGATGAAGACCAATATTTATGCCCCTTTTTGGATCATTAAAGCGGCATTACCTCATTTGCCTCCTGGAGCAGCCATTATCGGCACAACGTCCGAGCAGGCCTATGACCCTTCGCCTAACTTATACGACTATGCCCAGACAAAAGCGGCTACCATGAATTTTGTCAAATCACTGGCCAAACAGCTTGGTCCCAAAGGCATTCGGGTCAATGGGGTGGCGCCGGGACCTATCTGGACACCCTTGCAACCCAGTGGTGGGGCTACGCAGGAGAAGCTGAAAACGTTTGGGGGGAATACGCCCCTGGGTCGGCCCGGTCAACCAGCTGAACTGGCTTCTATTTACGTTCAATTGGCGGCCAGTGATGGTAGCTATGCTACAGGTCAGGTGTATGGAGCGGCCGGTGGGGGTGGCCAGCCGTAATAGTCTCGTAACGAACAGTAAAGCCGCGTCGGATCATCACCGACGCGGCTTTACTGTATTTATTCTTTAAGCGAATGCCCCGGAGCCCTTTCTTAAGTCGCTAGTTGATACTGCTTGGGGGTGATTCCATATACCTGCTTGAAGGATTGGATGAAACTGGACAGGTTTTCGTAACCAAGCTCGTAGTAAATTTCGCTGGCCTTATAATTTTCCTGCTTAAGCAACAGGGCTGCTTTCTGCATTCGTTTTTCCAGTAACCATTTATTGGGTGAAGTCCCATAAATTTTGGAAAACCTCCGCTTAAACGTGGATAAACTGATGTGGCACAAAAATGCCAGTTCTTCTACCGTAACAGGATGATCAATGTTGGCGGTTACAGCTTGCCGGACAAGAATTTCATCGCCCGCTTCCTGGCTCATCGTACGGAGCTTTTGTAACCGTCCTGGATAGTTTTCGCTCAGGTGCAGCAACAATTCCTCCAGTTTAATCCGCTGCATACCCGGTGATATGGGCTGACCGGTGCCAAGCATATGCGCAAGCGATTCGATGAAATTACCGAGAAACGCGTCTTTTTCAAAACACAGAAAGGGCTCCTCATGGAATTGGCTGGTCCGGGTCTGGAACATTGTCGAGTGCCGGACAAAAAAATCGGCCAGCATTTTATTATCGAAGGAGATCAAAATGCTTTTATAACTTCCGGCCTCTGCTGCCGTCTTCTCACTCATCAGGCAGTTTCCGGCAGAAAGCAGTAAAAACTGACCGGGCTTGATTCGCACGCTTGTACCGGCGTAATGAACCGTCTTTTCGCCTTCCAGCAGAAAACTGAATAAGTTCTGGTGGAGTGTAATCCGGTTCTTGACGCTGGCGGCTTCGGAGACATACCGGAAGATAGACATAGATTCCGTTTCAGCTATTGAATCGTAGGACTGCCGATCGGCCTGTAGGGTGTGTGCATTCATCTGCCTGACTAGTTATAAATCGGTAAAGAAGCTACCTAAAAACCGTACCAACGCCGGATAAACTCCCATCAAAATCTTTTATTGCTTTTGCCCGTAAACCAGCAACGACGCTTTAGCCAGCGTAGCAAAATGCATGGTGAATCCCACCAGAGCCGGCGTGGCATGTTTATCCAGTTCCAGCTTATTTCCCAGCGCATGCACTGTGATCAGATAACGGTGGGCAGGGCCTTCCGCCGGGGCGGCACCCACATAGCCGGGCGTTCCCATATCGGTGTTGCTTTGCACAGCCCCCTCGGGTAGTAAGTTTCTGTCAGCGTCCCCAGCCCCTGATTTAAGTTCCTGTACATCAGGCGGAATATTAAAGACAACCCAATGCCATAAGCCGCTTCCGGTTGGAGCATCCAGGTCATACATAGTTACGGCAAAGGCCTGCGTTTGCGCTGGCGGATTTTTCCAATACAATTGAGGTGACTGATTTTCACCCGAAAAGCCCATCCCGTTAAAATACTGTTTGTTGGTTAACTGCCCCCCAAGCTCATCGCTTTTTAACGTAAAGGCTTGTGCCGTTGTCTGGCTGCCACGTACAGAAGCTGCGGTTAATGCTGTCATGTCCTTCTTTGTTTGTGTTTATAGTACAGAACAAAGGTAGACAGGCAGCAGGGCAGCCGTTGATAGGATTCCGATCAAAAAGTGTTGCTAAACGTTCATTGTTTGATCAACCTTTGACAAGGGAACAGGCACGTCAGTTAACGTACCTGATCAATTGGGACGCCTTAACCGATCAACCTCCTCTTTTCCCTTTCATCCCCTTTTGCCCTTCGGGTTAGCTTTTGCTTCGGTAGCTTTGGTTCTACTGAATCAGTAAAGAACTATGCAAACGCTACTAAAAACTTCCTGTGCCTACGATCAACTAACGCTAGCGCAGCTATCCAGCAAAGATCTGTTGACAAAGCAGACCAGAAACCAGCAACTGGGTGGCGTTCTGCTACTCCTGATGGTACTCATGTTGGGCATGGCATTTGTCCTTCAGACTTATCTGATAGGCGTTACGACCTGGGCACTGATTCCGGCTTTGGCTGAGTACGGGAAAAAGCGAAAAGCTATTAATCAGGAGCTGCAAAAACGAAACCTCGTTTGATCGCTTAACCTGTTATCACGGCACACACCCTTGACAGATCGGCATTCATCAGTGCTGAATCTGATGCAGAAAGAACCTCAAGGCTTCTACATGCACATCCACGTCATTGGGGTAATCGTGCTTACCGCCGATAACTTTTAACAAAACAATATCTGGCTTCCCTGCCGCCTGGTACGTATACCGTTCGATTGTTTTGCCATCCTGCGGGTCAACGTCAGGGAGTGTCTCCTTCGCGGGCTTTCCCTGATAATGCGCCAGACCAGCCCAGTACGCCAGCGTGCGGTCAGTCGACTGCACAACGCCCATGTCCATATTTTTGCCTAAAACGACCCGGCCACCGAGGTAGGGATTGATCGGGTCCTCAGTACCATTGATAATCATCATGGCCACCGGTTTACCCGTTGGTACACAATCCATGTTCGTACTGTCTGGCAGATTGGCAATGATGGCCGTAACCGCCCGAAAAGCGAGGGGCATCGTAAGCGCCAGTTTGTAGGCCATGTGCCCACCGCCCGACGTTCCAACCACAAACACATGATCTGTATTTACGCCGTAGTGCTGATGAAAATACTGAATCATGCCCTGAAAGAAAGCCTGCTCGTTTACATCTTCCCGATTGGCCTGAGCTGGTGAAGCCTTTCGGCATTCATTCCAGTAGCGTTTATAGCCGTCGGGATACACCACCAGGGTGTTGGCCTGCTTTGCCTGCTCTTCCATCTTTCCCGTCGCCTTCATCATGCCCTGGCCATCCCCACCCGACCCATGCAACACAAAAATAAGGCTGGGTTTATTGAGCGAAGCCGTCGGCTGATTAAAGTGAAAGACTCGATAATTCCCCTCGATGAGCAGCGAATCGTGCTTAAGCTGCGCTATTGCTAAATGGGAAATCAGCGCGGCTACTATCATGAATACAGCAAACGGCGTTGAACGGATCGACATGGATACGGGCGAAATAGTGATGTGACAGAACGATAGGGGCAGTCGATGAAACGGGTAAGAGCCGATGACGCTTTATTTCCCTGAATGATCGGGACGCCAGTAAGGCTCGGCCGCGGCAATGAAGTCAACGGGAGTTTCCGGAATGAATCCTTTCAGCCATTCGGCACAGTATTTCATACCGGCCTGCTCAGAAATTAAATGCCCCAGTATAATCAGGGCCTTCTTCTGACCGGAGGTAATGGCATCCTGCACATACTCGACCAGTTCCCACTCGTGCGTTTCTCCCACGATCAGCACATCGGCCTGCGCCAGGTAAGGAACCCCCGGCATCAGACTGACATTGCCCCAACTGGCCATAACCCGCCTGATCGGCAGCTGAGGATCCCCGATCACTCGCATGGTTCGAATACCCAGCCGGGTACTTATGCCCTGTGCGAAACGAGCCAGCGATGTTTCCGGAAAGGTAAACAACCGGGGGTTTTGTGCGTCGTTGTTCTTCTCCCAGCCTAATTCCCGAATCATCCCTGTGGCAATACCATCCGGCCGACGTCCGTGCCAATGGTCATGGAAATGAAAGACAGCTATACCGTGCTGCTGGATAAAATCGCGCTTCAACTGATAAAGCGAATCCTGCTGAACCGGCTCCGTACGATCCTGATGGGAATAATACGTTGGCTCATGCGTGATGACCATATTAAGTCCTTTGCTGGCGGCTCGTTGCAGCACATCCAGAGTCGCCATCATGGTGACGGCAATTCCTTTTACGGGTATTTCGGACGTACCCGCAATCAGATTATCGACGGTTTGCTCACGCCATGGAATGCCTACATTGGTTTTGATGCGTTCAATAACTTGGCCAACAGTGAGTGCCGGAGGGCTGAAAGGCTTGACTGCCCTGACAACGGTGAGGCCCAGCGAAGCCATCAGAAACGTGCGACGGGTTGGATTTTTATTCATCATCAGCTAGCGATGCCGTTTGGCAGTTAGTCAGATTGTCTAAGTCCCCAGTTATTTTAGGTACCAATTAACACATTATAATTGGCTTACTGGAAAAATGAGCGGTTCTTGCTGGAAATTTGCCCGGTAGAACGTGAACGGGCTGCCTGTCTAGTCAATGGGTATGCTCATCTTTACGTATTTGCTCCGCCATCAGGGGCTGAAAAGCCACACAATGATTCATGAATACAACACTGATCACCACTATCATTACCGAAAATCAAGCTTTTCAACGAATAAAAACAACCGATGGTCCAGCCCCCCTAATGGTCAGCTTCGTACGAATTAAGACGCTGTTTATGAGCTTATTAGAAGCGGATCCCGACAACCCGGTTATCAGCGAGGCTGTTCATATGCTGCATGAACAGGGTTTTCGATATGCCTCCGGGATGCTGGATCATTATGAGGAAGATCAGGAAGAAGATTACCAAATCGCCTTCTTCCGTATTCAGGCCCTGGTTGCCAGCGCGGTCAATGCGCTTCCGCATACTTAACGCAGAGGCAATGAAACGGTGTCCCACCAGTAGCGCCGGAAAGTATAAAAGCAATTTAGCCAGTCGTGAAAGCTCCCCGGTTTAATCAGGTAGGAAGCGATGCTGAAACTGTAGGCTAACTCCATATCTTCACGAGCACTCGACGCGCTAAGCACAACCACCGGCATCTTCCGATAATCGGGATGAGTTTTGATGAATTCCAGTAGGTTCAAGCCATCTGCCCGTGTGGGTAAATACAGGTCCATTAAAATGAGCAGTGGAAGAGTGGCCTTTTCTCTGACCTGATTGTCAACGTACGATCTTACCTGCATGGCATGGTTCAGCCAGGTAGGTTCTACTTCGGGAAAACACTGATTGAGAACTGCTCGGATGATGAGCCACTGATCAGCATTATCTTCGATAACTAAGATGGGAAGTCGATTGGTTTTTCGTTTTTGCCGAGTAGCTGGTTTACTCACGTATGCTGAAATATAGTATGAAGATATAGTATATATAACTAGTGCCTTGTGGCAGTGGCTGCGTTAACACTCTACTCTCAACGGGCTGCGTCAGAAAAATGTTTCGTGTCACTACATGCAATTTACTGATTTCTGTTTTGCGGTCCTAGCAACTGATACTGTGCCTTTGGTAACGCATTACCTGTAGGATTACACCAGGCGGTATTAAGGTTTCAGGAGTTCCAGCTTCGCGAAGAAATCAGTCAGCATCAGTGGAATGTCCAACTGGGTATAAACCCGAATCGGGCGCCCCGACGGGTTGTAGTCATAGCCGCCCTGCAAATTGATTCGGGGGGCCAGTTTAAGGGTGTAGGCACTCGAGGAGGGATCAGCCTCGAAGGACGATTGCAGGGCCGTCAGCAAGACCAGTGGGCTATCACCCAGGATGTATGTTTCGCCGATTGCCAGTTTATAGCGCTGTAAGCGAGTCATCAACTCCTCAATCGCAGTACACAGGTAAGCCCCTATTTTTCCGTGCGGTCTCACCCTGGTCAGCAGGAGTGAGTAAGGCAACAATGCTTGTCGATAGGCATTTCTGGGGACCTGCCAGATGGGCAATCGGGTTCGATTAAAGATGAACCGCGCTGCCGGAAGGTCGATGTTAAGGTTGTACTCAAGCGCTGAGTAGTTGGGGGGTGGTAGGGCCAGATCAGCATATTCAGGACCTCCAATCCAGATCAGCGTCAGCTTGTCGGCAATCTGGGGCGACTTTAGTAGGGCTGATGCAATCTCGGTCAGCCCGGCTCCGCAAAGAACATACAAGGGCAATTGCGTATCGGTCCGTAAGGCTTCGTTGACAATAAACGTAACGGCTTCGCTTTTCACGGGCGTGGTGTCGTTGATCATGCCTGTATTTGAGCCCGCAATCACCGGAATAGAACTCTTAATGGCCATCACCTGAAGAAGCTCACGGGCTTTTTTAGCCGCATTATCCGCTTGTGTAGTTGACTTATCGAATCCATCGCCCACCCGCAGGTGTGAGCCGATGATAGCCCTTACATCAACCGAAGGAGACAACAGCAAGTGGGCTAGCTGAAACAAGCCATCGGGGTCTCCGCTAAAATCATTATCGACAATCACCCGCATTCTGGGGGTGACGGTCGCTCCGCCACCGGCTTGTTGCCCTCTGGTGACTACAGGCATCAACAGCAGAAGCAGCACCCAGCATAGACAGGCACTTTTATTACCGAAAATGCCAAGTGATGGATATCCTGTTTTCAAACGACGAATTGATTTTTGAGTAGGAGTCGGTACGCCCATGGCGTGTGGCCTTACCGATAAACTATAGTAGCAAACGCGCAGACCGTTGAAACCTACTTATAGGCTGCTTTGAGCTGTTTATACACATCTTCCCGCACGAATGCACGTTTTAAACTTTCGGTAGAATGCACCAGCACGTAACCCGCTTTCTTTAACTTATCACACGATTTTTTGATCCGGAAATGAAATAGTTTATCGGTGGAATTATGCACTTCATCGAACTCTACTAAGATTACTTTGACATCGAGCTTATCCTCCAGTATCGTATCGATAACCGTGTATTCAGCGCCTTCAATTTCCAGCTTGACCAGATCAACCGACGAATGCCCGAGCGTTTTCATCAAATTACTTAATCGGTCAACGGGCGCTTCCAGGTAATCACCGGATTCTTTGAACAGATAAACGGAACGGGATACGTAATTATCTTTTTCCGGGGCAAAGAATTTCAGCGTTGTTTGCTGATCCCAAACGCCAACGTCGACAAACGTCATTTTCCGTATCTGCTCGGGGGTTAGCTGGTATGTATAAGGAGCACCATCATGGGGCGGCACATTATGAATAGTCAGCGACTGCCCTTTTTCGGTGTGCTCCTTAAGCTGGTCGAAATGGTTAATGCCTTCAGGCGTAGGATCAAAAATAAATACCTGGGCATCATACTTTGTTTTGAGTTCGACGTCGAGCGAAATATCTTCACCCGCCCCAATACAATAACAGATTGATTCCTTGGTTAGGAAAAAATCAGGAATGTGGTAGCCGTTATAGGCAGAGCCTAAATACGCTAATCGGGCGAGCGGTTTGACCCCTTGTTGCGGGTGTATACCCATTAGTTGTTTAGCCAGTTGTACAACTTTCTCCATTTAGATCGAGTCAATGTTACGTAAATGCTGATTTGAATCGGTAAAGCAAAATGACGAATAAGGTAAATTGACGGCGAGAGTCGTTAAGACGAAACCTACACGCTTTTCCTTACGTCAAAAGCTCCCTATAACACAATAGCTACCAGAGAGCCTGCTCATCGCCGATGAGACAAGCTTTATTTCTGACTTACGAAAGACGGCTTTGTCACCTTTCTCCGGTTGCATGAACACGACAGAATACGTCAATAACAAGAATTAACTGGCTGTTTATGAGGCTACTTAAAAAAATTTTCGATTTATATTTGTTTTTTAAAACTAATCGCCCCTACCTTTGAGGTATCCTACAATTACTACCTGCAAAGTAGTTGTTATTTAAACTGATCAACCAGCAAGGATTAGCCGGACCCTTTGGCCGCTTGTCTTCCTATTGGATCGGTGCTAGTTTTCGAACTTATAAATAACTAACCAGTATGCGTAAGCATTTTACACTTTGCTGTTGTCGTAGTACAAGAGAAAACCTACAATCTCTTTGTGTATGCGGTGCATGTTGACACGTCACCGCTTTTGACACCCGGCTTTTCTGCCTAAGATTGCTTCACTCATTCTTAATGAGCTTCTTCATCAACAAACCCTTTTTTACAGTCAATTAGTATATAAATTCTATATACTAGATAGGAAATTATAGAATTAGGTTTATATCCATTGACCACTAAACCAAGTACACTCACCTACAATCCATTACGGTTGATTCTGTGGTGTGGGACACTAACTGATTTGAAGAGGTAGCCGTCGCTTTTGAAATGCAGGCTCTTCAGTGGACTTCTACCCCACTTCGAACAGATTTGCCCACCCGCAGAATCAATCGTACCCTAATCCGCGGTCAATGAGCGCACCCATGCCCGCTCTTTTGGAAAGGGCGCACGGTCGAGACAGGCTTACGTATAGCCTGCCTAGTTAACTGACTTTTAGCTGAAAAATCAACATGGCAATCCAAGATCTCAAGATTCTAGCCAAAAAAATTGGGGTAAGTATCCTCATTTACGCCATCCCACTGGCCATTCTTGGCGGTGGACTTTCTCTGGTCAAATTCTTATTAATCAAATAACTCCCTGAATCATGGCTCTCGACTTACCTCTCTCCAAAAAAATCGGCCGGGATGTGCTGATTAGCGTTTTTCTCTACGCCTTACCCGTAGTAACCCTGGTTGTCTGGTTCACCTATACCGGCGAGACGCCCTGGAAAAATCCGGTGAAAGACTATGCTCACGTTTCGGCTCCGGCTTTTCTCTCGTTTCTGGAACCGGTTTTCAAAAACCTGAAATCCTGGGGATTCATCGCGCTGGCGCTGGGCCTGGGTGTACTTGAATTCGCGCTGGGTCTTTACGACAATAAATGGACATCGACCGAGCGAAAAATAGACATTGTGTGCTTTCTGGCTCCTAAATTCCTGATCCCCCCCGTCGTTGCGTATTTCAGCCTGACGCTCTTGCCAACACTGCTGCCCGGCTTCGCCAATGTATTTTCCTGGGTACCCTTCTGGGGCGGCTTTTTCCTGATTGCCGTGGCCGACGATTTGACACAATACTGGTACCACCGGCTACACCACCAGATTCCGTTCATGTGGCGCTTTCACCGGACGCATCACTCAGCCCCGTATATGGGTATGGCCATGGCGAGCCGGCAGAATTTCATCTATACTGTTTTCTTCTCGCAAACCTACCTCACGGCTACGCTCATCTACCTCGGCCTTGGCTACCCTGCCCTGTTTGTGACCGCGATAAAAAGTCTGATTACCCTCTCGGCGCATAGCAGCATTGCCTGGGACAAACCCTTCTACAAATACCGGATCTTACACCCCATTGCCTGGGTACTGGAACGCTTGATTTCGACTCCGGCAACGCACCATGCCCACCATGCGGACAGTGCCGATGATGGCATTGGCAACTACAAAGGCAACTTCGGCAATATGTTTTTCCTATGGGATGTCATCTTTGGCACGGGGCTGATCACGCGCCAGTATCCGACCTCGTACGGCATTAAATTTTATAAGGAGGAAGAATGGTACGCGCAGTTTCTATGGCCCATTTTCAAGTCGAAAAAAGAAGGCAGCGAACTGGCCGCCGATGGCCCTGAAGTAGGTGACGAGATCGACCTGGAACAAGAGCCCAAATTCGTAAGCGCCTAACAGCTCATAACCATGAAACTCGTTAGGATACTCGTTCCGGCGGTGGCTCTATTCGTGCCCGTTACGGCCTTCATCGGCCGGAATAGCGCGGAGACTAAACGATCCGAAACCTCCATTGAAAAGCTGGTAACACTTTGCCAGGGAACCACCTGTCGGGTTCCTTCACGAACGGCCGTTTTGCGGGCAAGCCCGGTTTCGGTAGCAGGCCAGGCGTCGAATACGACCGATATGGTGTTGATCGGGGGTGGTAGCTTTCAGATGGGTTCGTCCGAGTTTCCGGATGCAAAACCTGTTCATAACGTTCGTGTCAGCAGTTTCTGGATGGATACGCACGAGGTGACCAACGCCCAGTTTGCCGCGTTTGTGAAAGCAACCGGTTATCGTACGGTAGCCGAGCGACCCCTGAATCCGATAGCTTATCCAGGTGTACCCGCCGACAAACTGGTGCCTGGTTCGGCCGTATTTACCCCCCCTGCCCAACCGGTTTCATTAGCTAATCCCTTGCAGTGGTGGCAGTATGTTCCGGGGGCAAACTGGCGGCATCCGCAAGGACCCAACAGCACCATTCTTGGCAAAGGCAACGAGCCCGTTGTACAGGTTTGTTACGACGATGCAGCCGCTTATGCGAAATGGGCCCACAAGCGGCTGCCAACCGAAGCCGAATGGGAATTTGCGGCTCGTGCCGGACGGCAGAAGGCAACATATTATTGGGGAAACGCCCTCAAACCGCAGGGCAAGTGGGTCGCGAACATCTATCAGGGGTCCTTTCCGGTTAAAAACACGCAGGAAGATGGCTTTAAAACCACCTCCCCAGTGAAGTCATTTCCCGCAAATCCGATTGGCCTATACGACATGGACGGCAATGTTTGGGAGTGGTGTAGCGACCTATACCGCCCTGATTACTATGCCGACAGTCCGGCGGTAAATCCCAAAGGACCTCTTAATAGCAACGACCCGGAAGAACCCGGAACTGAAAAGCATGTGCAGCGTGGGGGCTCATTTCTGTGCAGCGATCAGTACTGTATTCGCTACAAGGCGGGTAGCCGGGGCAAAGGAGAAACCACCAGCGCCAGCAATAACCTCGGCTTTCGGTGCGTACGCTCGGCAGGAATAACGCCCCGAAACCTGTAGCGTTCAGCCTACACGTCATCAACTACATAAAAAGGACAGCCGCCTTGGCCACCGTCCGCGGCTGACTTGTCAAAAGCAAGGCCCGGAGGCAACCGAATTTAGGCAGTCGTTAGCGCGACCGTCACAGTGCCCGCTTCGGCAGTCGGATTATTGTTTATCTAACCAGTACTGGATAATGAAAAAAAGCTTTATATTCTTACTATGGGTATGGATTCTGGTCCAGCCCGGAAGGTTACTTGCCCAGGGATCAACACCCGTCATTAACGCAAATCTGACGGGCAGGATTGTTGACGAGAAGACCAAAGAACCTCTGATCGGGGCCACGGTTCAGATCAAGGGCACCACGAACGGAGCCGCGACGGACGCCACCGGAAAGTTCACCCTGAAAACCGGCCAAACCCTCCCGTTCACGCTCATTGTCACGTACGTTGGCTTCAAAACACGTGAAGTAACAGCCATCTCGAATACCATCGACATTGAACTGGAAGAAAACATGGGCCAGTTGGGTGAAGTCGTCGTGGTCGGGTACGGCACACAGAAGCGCAGCGACATCACCGGATCCATAGCTTCGGTACCGCTGGAAATTAAAAGTCAGCCGGTAGCCTCCGTCGAGCGGCTTTTGCAGGGGTCGGTGGCGGGGGCCATCGTGACGCAGACCTCGGGCCAGCCGGGCGGGGGCGTTAGTGTACAGATTCGGGGCAACAACTCCATTACGGCGGGCAGCGATCCACTGTACGTGATCGACGGGTTTCCGATTAACAATGATTACTCGCTGAACGATGCGGGCGTAACCAACGGCTCGAAGATCAATCCACTGTCGTCGATAAATACCTCCGATATTGAAACGATTGATGTCCTCAAAGACGCGTCGGCAACGGCGATCTACGGCTCACGGGGGGCCAATGGGGTAGTGATCATCACCACCAAAAACGGTACGAAAGGCAAGTCGTCGGTTAATTATGACGGCTATTATGGGGTTCAGAGCGTGATTCGCACCATTCCACTGCTCAACGCGGGCGAGTGGTGGCAACTGCGGAAGGATGCGGCCCAAAATTCGGGAAAGACGACTTCGTTGCCTTCCGTAAACGGTTACTCGCTGGATACAACGGGCGCCGGAACCGACTGGCAGGCCGCAGCTTTTCGGCAGGCTTCCATTCAGAACCACAACCTATCGGTGCTGTCGGGTTCCGAACGAACACGGCTGGCGATTTCAGGCAACTATTTTAAGCAGGACGGGATTCTACAAAACACGGATTTCAAGCGCTTCTCGGGGCGCATCAATCTGGATCATGAGTACAGCAAAAAACTACGGCTCAGTGCCAACTTAACCGCCAGTAACACAAAGTCGAATGTGGCTCCGGCAGCGATCGTTGGCAACCTATTGCTCACTCCACCTGCATTGCCCATTTACCGAAGTGACGGTACGTTTGTTGTCAATAGCCCATTTGAATCAGGCCTTCAGAACCCAATCAACTCCCTGTATAACCAGCTCAACGAGACGATAACCAACCGGATTCTGGGGAACGTAGCGGCCGAATACAGCATCACGGATGCGCTCAAAGCTAAAGTCCTGTTTGGCATCGACATCGTCGACAACAAGCAAAACCGCTACCTGCCCAGCTCGACCGCCGAGGGGCTTGCACTCCAGGGCGATGCTATCGTTGGCTCGGTGTTTACGACGAACTGGCTGAATGAGAACACGCTGAGTTATGAGCGGCAAATCAGCCCGAAGAGCAAAATCAACGCGGTTGTTGGGTTCACCGCACAGCAGTCGGACGCCAAAGGGGCCGTGGCCGAAGCCGCTGGCTTTTCGACGGATGCCTTGTCCTACAACAACTTAGGCACGGGCATTACGAACCGGACGCCTAGTTCCTTTGCGAGTAAGTGGGCGCTTGCCTCCTATCTTGGCCGGATTAACTACGGTTTTGACGACCGTTACTTATTGACCCTTACAGTTCGGGCCGACGGCTCATCGCGGTTTGGCGAAGGAAACAAATGGGGCTATTTCCCATCGGCAGCTTTCGGCTGGAACGTAAGCAACGAGAAGTTCTTCACCAACGTACCGAATGTCAGCTCGCTGAAGGTCCGGCTGAGTGCGGGACTCACGGGGAACCAGAGCATCCCCCCCTATCAGTCGCTCTCGCAACTGGCTTATTACCGGTACAACTTCTCGAATACGACGGTTTCCGGTTATGCCCCCAGCACCGTTCCGAACCCGAATCTGGGCTGGGAAAAAACGTTTCAGATCGACGGGGGCATTGACCTCGGCCTGCTCAATAATCGCATCGAGATCGTAGCCGATTATTATTACAAAAAAACAACCGACTTGCTCCTCAGCCGCACGGTTCCGGGCACGTCGGGTTTGTCGAATTTTTACGGTGGGCAAGCCTCCACTATCTACCAGAACATCGGGGCCGTATCGAACAAAGGGGTTGAACTGTACGTCAAGTCGCACAACCTGACCGGCAACCTCAAATGGAATACCATTCTGATCTATTCCAAAAACAACAATACCATTCTTAGTCTGGGCGATGGCGTCTCACAGATTATTCCGGACATTTCGGCTCCATCCATTGCCAAAGTAGGGTATCCGCTTGGGTCATTCATCGTTTACCAGACCGATGGCGTGATTCAGAACGGCGACGCTGCGCTAACCCCACAGGCCAACAAAAGCCCCGGAGGCCAGAAATACAAAGACATTAACGGCGACGGTATCATTACGCAGGCGGGTGACCGGGTGGTGATCGCCAATCAGCCCGGCTTTACGGCAGGCCTTACCAATACGTTCAGCTACAAGGGGTTCGAGCTGTCCATCTTTTTGCAGGGAAGCATTGGCGGCAAACTCTACAACGCCAACCGCGCCAACCTGGAACTAGGAACGGGCTACACCAATGCCTCCCGCGATCTGCTTAACCGGTGGACACCAACCCATACGAACACCGATGTAAAAGCGGCTTATCAGGATCCTGCCATCACCATCTCCGACCGCTTCATTGAAGACGCGACCTACTACCGGCTGAAAAATATTTCATTCGGCTATACCATCCCGAAGGCCGTGCTGGCGAAAGCAAACATCAAGAATTTGCGGGTCTACGTATCGGCTCAGAATGCGGCCACCTGGACCAACTACACCGGCTACGACCCCGAAGTCAGTCTGAACGGCCAGTCGCTGATCAACAAAGGTGTTGACTCGGGTGTGTACCCAAACAACAAATCCTACCAGGTTGGTCTGTCACTCTCGCTTTAATTCCCCGAAAAAATTGATTCGCTCATGAAATCACTGACATACATCGTGGTGGCGGCTACGTTATTGGCAACCACCTCCTGCCACGAATTTTTAACCGAAAGTCCGGAGGCATTTATTTCGGAAGATCAATATTACAAAACCCAGGCCGATGCCATTACAGCCGTCAACGCCGTTTATTTCTTCCTCAACTCGGGAGGTAGCACCATTCAAACCCCCTACAATACCCTGTTCAATACCGGGATGAACTTTGCCGGTGATGACGAAGATCCGGGGCCAGGAGCCACCAACCCCGACGTCCGCTCGCTGGCCGTCTTGGCCCATTCGTCCACAAACCTACGAATATACGAAATCTGGCAGCAGCATTACGCAGCCATCAAGAAAGCCAACGTTGTGCTGGAGAAAGTGCCGGGTATCAATTTCGACAATGCGTTGAGGAGCCGGTTACTTGGTGAGACCAAGTTTCTGCGGGCTTTGTATTACTTCAATCTGGTGCGTTTATACGGTGACGTTCCGCTGATCACGACGTATCAGACATTTATATCGGCCTCCGATTACGCCATTGCGAAGTCACCGTCAAAAGAGGTTTACGCTCTGATCGAGAAGGACCTGACCGAAGCCGCGGCTGTGCTCCCGGCGGCTTACAGTTCGCCCGATGTGGGGCGGGCAACAGCCGGTGCCGCGAAAGCACTATTGGCGAAAGTGTATCTGACGAAAGCGTCGTTGCCACTCGCTATTTCCGCGCACTATCAGGATGCCGTCCGGGTAGCCGAAGAAGCATTGTCCCCCGCCGACGGCGGTACCGGCAGTTACGGGTATGAGCTGTTCAGTAATTTTGCCGACGTTTTCTTACCCGCTACCAAAAACGGGAAAGAACATATTTTCTCAGCGCAGTTCAAGTCGAATTCGCTGGGGCAGGGCAACAACCAGAACCCGCGCTCCATCCTGACCGGCATCCCTGGCCTAACGGGTTCGTACGCCGATATGGTCCGGTTTTATACCGTTGGGAACGATAAGTTTTTCAGCGTCTTCAAGCTCTACCAACCTACCGACAAGCGGAAACGCGTCACGTTTGTAACCAGCTTCACCAGCCCGACCAGTGGTCGTAAGTTCGGCTTACCGATTGCCAATGCGGCCGTTGCCAATGACTCTACCCCGTTTTTCAACAAGACCTGGGACCCGAACGCAACGGCGCTGACCAATGAATCGGCTGCGAACGTAGCCATCATTCGCTACGCTGAATTATTGCTGATTCATGCCGAAGCCGAAAACGAAGCCAATGGTCCGACCGCCAAAGCCTACAAATCCCTGAATAAAGTACGCAACCGGGCAGGCTTACCCGACCTGGCGCCGGGCCTGACCAAAGATCAGTTCCGGGAAGCGGTGTACCTCGACCGTCGGCTGGAACTGGTCTTCGAGTACCAGCGCTGGTTCGATTTGATTCGGCAGAAAGACGCATCGGGCAACAGCACTTTCGTGGCCAACCTGCAGAAAGTGGGCAAAACGAATGCGAAAGATTTCCACCGGCTGTATCCCATTCCGCAATCCGAACTGGACAATAACGCCAAACTAGTACAGAATACGGGCTGGTAGTTGTGCCCACTTCCCGCCTGAACCAAGACGAAACAAACACGACCATGATCAGCATCAGATACATACCCCTTGCGCTTTCGCTCATTCTGACGACAGCCAATGTACTTCTGGCCCAGAAGGCAGTCCGCAAGCCCAACTTTGTCATTATTCTGGCCGACGACTTAGGCTACGGCGATATCGGCACCTTTGGGGCGACGGATGTGCGGACCCCAAACATTGATCGGCTGGCAACCAACGGCCTCAAGTTCACCGATTTTTATTCCACCTCGCCGGTTTGCACGCCAACCCGCTTCGGGTTACTGACGGGCCGGTATCCGCGCCGGCAGGGAATCGACCATGTGTTTTTTCCGGAAAGCTTCACCGGCATTCCCAGTCAGGAAGTGACACTGGCCGAAGCGCTGAAAGAGAAAGGGTATAAAACCGGTATCGTCGGAAAATGGCATCTGGGCCATCATCATCAATTTCTGCCCCTGCAAAACGGCTTCGATGAATACTTCGGCATACCATACAGCAACGACATGCAGGGCGTGGTCTATCTGCGCGGGAACGACGTTGAAACCTACAAAGTAGACCAGCATTTCACGACTAAAACCTATACCGAGGAAGCCATCAAGTTCATCGATCACCACAAAAACGAGCCGTTTTTCCTGTATCTGGCGCACAACATGCCGCACGTACCCATCTATGCCTCGCCCCAATTTGAAGGTAAATCGAAACGGGGACTGTATGGCGACGTAATTGAGGAACTGGACTGGAGCGTCGGCGAAGTCGTGAATTCACTGAAGAAAAATGGTCTGGACGAAAACACGCTGGTCGTCTTTACGAGCGATAACGGACCGTGGTTGATCTTTGACCTGGAAGGGGGTTCGGGTGGGCCGCTGCGCGAAGGCAAAGGAACCACGTTCGAAGGCGGGCAACGGGTACCAACCGTATTCTCCTGGCCGTCTAAAATCAAGCCGGGTACGGTGAACAACGACCTTGGGTTGCAACTGGACATCTTTCCTACTTTTCTTAAACTGGCGGGTGAAGCAAGTTTAAAACCTAAAAACTCGTTGGATGGCGAAGACATTAGCGCCGTACTGCTGGGCACGGGCAAACGGCAAGGAGATGAGTTCACCTATTATTCCAACGGGCAGATTGAAGCCTTCCGCAAAGGAGACTGGAAACTGCATTTGCCCCATGCCACGGTGACCAACTACCTGAATGGCCAGAAAAGTACAGCCGACGAACCGTTGCTGTTCAACCTGAAAGAAGACATTGGCGAGACGAAGAACCTGTATGCCGCACACCCGGAGAAAGTGAACGAACTCCAGCGCGCGCTGGAGGCCTTTACTCAGCGCATCGGCAAAACACCCCCAACGTTACCTCAGCGGATGCCCGCCGATGATTCGCATATCAAAAAATACCAGCAACGACAGGCTCTATCCAAGAAACAGTAGCACGGACAGGATCGGGATCGCCCATACGGTCCGCGCTACATAAAAAACCAGCGAATTATGAACCGATATCTTTGCAGCATGGCACTGTCAGCCTTTGTGATAGTAGCCTCAGTGGCGCAGCAAAAACCACGAATACCGGCCAAATCGACGGCCGACAAACCCAATATCGTGCTGATCATGGTCGACGATATGGGATATTCTGACCTGGGCATTTATGGCTCCGAGATTAACACGCCCAACCTCGACCGACTAGCCAAGGAAGGAATTCGGCTCCGCGAATTTTACAACAACTCCATCTGCGCACCCACACGGGCATCGCTGCTGACGGGCCAGTACCAACATAAAGCGGGCGTCGGTTATTTCGACGTCAATCTGGGCTTACCCGCTTATCAGGGCTATTTAAACCGGGAGTCGCTGACACTGGGCGAAGTCTTTCGGTCGGGCGGCTACAGCACGCTGATGTCGGGAAAATGGCATGTGGGGCGCGACAGCCTGTCGTGGCCTAACCAGCGGGGTTTCGACAAATTCTACGGAATTCTGGGTGGCGCATCGGACTATTTCGATGTGAAGCCGCTCCCGTTTGGTAACAGCCCCTACCCGGTGGCCCTCATCAAAAATAACGTTCGGCAGTACCCAAAAGACAACTCTTACTACTTCACGGATGAGATTGGCAACAATGCCGTTCAGTTCTTGGACGAACAAAAGAGCGAAAACAAGCCATTCTTTCTATACGTAGCCTTCACAGCTCCCCACTGGCCACTACAGGCCCTGCCCGAAGACATTGCCAAATACAAAGGCCGGTACGATTCAGGCTGGGATTCACTGCGTGTCGAACGCCTGAAACGCCAGAAGGAACTCGGCATTCTGACCGACAACCAAAGCATTGCTCCCCACGATCCCGAGGTGCCGTACTGGAACAAACTCACCTACGACGAAAAGCAATTCTGGAAAGCGAAGATGGAAGTTTATGCCGCGATGGTCGACCGGATGGACCAGAACGTGGGCAAAGTGCTGGCCAAGCTCAAAGAGCTCAGGCAGGACGAGAATACACTCATTATCTTTTTATCGGATAACGGGGCTCAGGGTGGATTTACCAGTTACAGCCCACTGCGCCGGGGCCTTGTTCGGAACAGTGGGCCGGTAGGAACGGCGGGCTCGTTCGATTATCAGGAGCAAAACTGGGCGTATTTGTCGAACACACCGCTGCGGCAGTACAAAAACAACTTTCACGAAGGCGGCTTCGGTACTTCGTTTATCGGCTGGTATCCCAAACGCATCAAACCGGGGAGTATTGTCAAGGGGACCGGTCA
The DNA here is from genome assembly GCF_054776575.1 of Spirosoma humi. Classification (NCBI taxonomy): domain Bacteria; kingdom Pseudomonadati; phylum Bacteroidota; class Cytophagia; order Cytophagales; family Cytophagaceae; genus Spirosoma; species Spirosoma humi. The sequence continues at coordinate 1,066,681 of NZ_BAAHBR010000008.1, read as the reverse complement.
TCTGATCGACCTCGCTCCTACCTTCTACGAATTGGCGGAAATTCCGTATCCCACAGCTTACAAGGGTGTAAAAACAAACCCGTTGGTGGGCAAAAGCCTGCTGCCGGTTTTGTTCGGGCAGGCCAGCGAGGTAGACCGGGGCGAACCTATTTTCTGGGAACGGGCCGGTAACCGCGCCGTTCGGAAGGGAAAATGGAAAATCCTTTCGACCTACCCCAGCTACAAATGGGAACTCTACGACCTCGAAAAAGACCGGGGCGAAGTAAGCAACCTGGCCGATGCCCGGCCCGAAATCGTCAATGAACTGGCGGCCGATTATGTTCGCTGGGCCGAACGAACCGGCGTGGTAGACTACGACCGAATCAAGCCTCAAAACGATGTCATTCCCGGTCAAACGGCCACCCGGACTACGAATTAACCAAGTCTCGAAAGCAGTATAAACAAACCAATCAATCGCATGAAAAAGCAATTTTTGTCCCTACTTATCCTGGTGGGCTTCGTTTCGCTAGCCTTTGCTCAACCCGAAAAACCGGAGGGTTTGTTACCCATTGATCAGTTTGCCGCTAAGGTGAAAGCGCAGACTATTCCTCAATTGATTGACGCCCGGAGCGCCGAAGAATTTGCGTTGAACCATATCCCGGATGCCATCAATGTCAACCTGCAAACCGAAGGTTACGAAACCCTGGTAAAAGGCATCAGCCAGTCGAAGCCCGTATTTATATACTCCATTGCCAATGGTCGAAGCGTTGCCCTGGCAACGGACCTGCGCAAAAAGGGATTTCGTGAGGTGTATGTGCTCGATGGGGGAATCGGTGCCTGGACCGGTAGCGGCAATCCGCTCTACAGTACGGCCAAAAAGGGACTGACGTTAACCGAATACAACCAGATTCTGGCCAGTAACAAACTGGTTCTGGTCGATATTGGCTCCAAATACTGTGGCTCATGCAAAAAGGTGAAGCCCATTCTGGAAACCCTTCGTCAACAACACGGCGACGCATTGACGATTGTTGAAATTGAGCTGGAAGAAAGCCCGGCGCTGATCGCATCGTTGAAAACGGTTTCGTCTTTCCCCTATCTGATCCTGTACAAACAAGGCGAAATCGTCCTCAAGCGTGCTGGCCTGACCGACTTAAAAACAGAGCTTGACACCAAGCTGGTTGCGGCAAGGTAGACATGAAGCAAGTAAGCGCCGGCCGCCCGGCCCAACCCCTCCTAAAACAGGAGGGGGTTGGGCCGGGCGGCCGGCGCCGGTGGTAAAAAGGCAATATTGCTGCCGGTAAGCAATCACGCAAAAATCAATAAACAGAAGCCGTAGGGATGTGCTCAGCCTTCGAAAAGGCGGACCGGTAATCCGTCTCGATTTTCACCAATTCGGCGGATTTGCGCTGATGGCTAAGCGCTTTATGAAGCCCTACCAAAGACCAGCCATTGCCCGGATGATGCACCAAGTCCTGGCGATACACGGCTTCGGCTTCTTTCACTTTATTCAGTTGTAGTAAATACGCACCCAGGAACTGCCGGACGGGTAAAGGCCAGTCGGCAGGTTCCGTATAAATTAGTTGATCTTCCAGGGTAATAGCCCGTTGAAGGCTGGTCACCGCCTGCTCGGGTTTCTGTTCGGCAACCAGGATAGCCGATGCCAGAATATGATCGGCGATTTGGGCCACCGGAAGCGGAGCATTGAACGGTATCCGCCGTTTCTCAAGAATCGGGTCTTTCAATCGTTCCTGAAGTTGCTGACTTTCTTTTTTTGCCTCCGTAATTTTCCCCGTACTGACCAGCGCCATACCCCGTGAAAAATGATCCAGCAGGCTGGCGTATCCCCAGGTTTCGGTTGGTTTCTCCGTCGCTAAAATCTCTTTCCACTTACCCAGCCTCACCAGCGTTAGCGAGGGCAGCATGTACAGGTATTGATCGTAAGTATTCTCGGGCGTTGGAGCGACCGATTTGCGGCAGCGCAGGGCATCGGTCAAACCCGTTTTGTACATCCCACCGGTCAGGGCGCAGTAGGTCTGAACAGCAAAATAGTGGGATGAATGCTTCACCAGGCTAAGGTTGGACGCCAGTGAATCATACCGCAACAGATTATCATCCGCATCGTCGTTGACGGTCACCCCTTGGGCAAACAGGCCATTGCGCTGGTATTCGTGACTCGCCATGTGCACCATGTGGGCCACCCCCGGAAGTAATGTTTTGAGCTTATCGGCGTTGGCCAAAGCTACCTGTGGCTGCCGGGATGCTTCGGTCAGGTGAATCTGATAATGCAGGGCCGCCGGATGATCAGGGTGCTCTTTGAGAACGGCTTCGCACAGGTTCACGACCTCCTGGGTCCAGGCTTTAGGGGTTCCCTCGCTCGTCCAGAAATCCCAGGCGTGTATCAGCATGATGGCATCGACATAAAGCATTTTTATATCTGGGTCATCGAACTCGGACAGTAGTTGCCGGGTAGCCGATGCATACGCCTGATTGAGCTTTTTCCGATCAGCATCCGTGTCGAGGGCATAGCGGGTATTCATCACCTGAATCAGCTTTTTCTCTTTCGGGTTGGCCTTCGGAGCCAGTTCGTTCATGCGCGCCACAATAGCGGGCATATCTGCCGGAACCGTATATGAATGAGCGGCATTGTAGTAGGGTCCACCCGCCAGCGCCTGTCCCCACCAGGCCATCGGGCAAGTGGGGTCAAGGCGAGCCGCTTCCTTAAACGAAGCCATCGCTTCTTTCATGTGGTAGCTGTAGTACATCGTCAGGCCCTGATCAAAATAGAACTGAGCACTGTCGCTGGTGGTAGTAATCTTGTACGAGTAGTTTCCCCAGCCCGGCAGGGGAACGATAAACTTCCCGTTTTCCATCCGGCTGATACGCCCATCGGTTCCGTATCCGCAAAGTGGTATGGCGTTGGCTCGATCTGAAACCAGACTACGGGCTGAGTTAAACAAAAACAAGGCCGCCAAAGGAGCAGCTACTAAAACGATTTTCGAGGATTTTCGGCGCGTCATCATGCCCTGCTGTTAGTTGGCTGAATATAAACGTTCAGCTGGTTGCGTCAAAACATAGGACAGGCTTTTCGGGTAAACAGGCCTGTGTAAGACGTTAAGACAGCCTATTCTTGCTGATTTTCGCGTATCGCTACCCAAAACCTACGCATCGGTATGCTCGTTATCAAGTGGAGAAAGCAATTAGTAGTATTACGAAACCTTCGGTATGCAGACACGAACGAAAGGCGGATTGACCTCGATCGCCCGCCTGTTAGCCTTGTTGTTGCTCACCGGCATAACTACAGGTGTACGAGCCCAATTAACCTCCGACCTGCCCCTGAGCATCACCATTCTGTATTTTGATCAGAGTAGTCCTCAGCTACGGCCTAACGTTAAAACGATGCTGGATTCGATAGCGCAGCAGTTGGTGGCGAAGCCAAACCTGGTAGCTACCGTAACTGGTTACACCGATACGATCGGCCGTCGCGAATTAAATAGGGTTTTAGCAGAGCGCCGGGCCAAAGCTGTTGAAGCGTATCTTAAACAACAGGGCGCATCGGCCAATCAGATTAAAGCCAGTTGGGAAGGTCCCGACAAAAACGCGCCGGCCGACGATCCGCAGGCCGTGAAGACAATCAGCAGGCGCGTCGTCGTTCAGCTTTCGCCCCGATAATTCTGAAAAAAGAAAGCAGCCACTCTTTCGAATGACTGCTTTTCAGGCGTGTAGGCCAGGCAGGAACTGTTAGTTGATAGCGACCAGACGGCTGGGCGCGCTGGGCTGGTTGGTCGACAAGGTCACCGAGTAAGTCGTCACTTCGACCCCGTTGCTCATCTGAACTTTATAATCGCCGTCGGGCAGATCATTCAACGTCAGCCGCAGACGAGCCACAGTTTCTTTTTTGGCTACCCGTTGGGCAAACAGCACCTTACCGCCTGCATCAACCAGTTGGATGTCGACGGCACCCGTTGCTTCTTTGTTGACAGCGATTTGGAGCTTACCTTCTGCGGTGGTGTACATGCCCGTTCTGTAGCTGGCGACCTGGGCTGGGCGTCCACCAGGATTGGTGTCAGCGAATGAAGCTGAAACAGTTGAGATGGTTAAAACCAGGGCAATGACGAGGGGATTGATGAGCGCTTTCATGATGTATGTGTTTTGTGATTAATGATCTGTTTTGATAAGTCAAAGGTCGGCAGGCCAGCGGGCGAAGGCTGTCACAAATGAGTCAATCGCTGACACTTTTGAGAATAGATGCTTAGTCGGGCTACCAGCGACGCAGGCGGAGAATAATTTTACAATAAAATCAGTGCCGAACGAGACGGCGGTAAGCTTTACCGCTGAATCGAAAGACCTGAAAAAACTGACAAATAAGGCCCTTTCTGTTTCAACCTGTACAATAAAGTGGGCAATCCACCGTTTTATAATAGTTACGTTTCTTTCGCTCCGCAGTCTGCTTGTGGAGCTTTTTTGTGCCCGTCCGGCAGCCAGCCGAGTTTGCCCAAAACAAATCCCTTCCATCAGCTGACGCATTTCTGCCCGTTCCCCTCGACAAGCCTTTCATCGAACTAATTAAACCCTGATACCACACAGGCAGTTACTATACTTGCCAGCTAATGATGGCATTTGTAAAGCCGCCGTTGAGGTCTCACCTCATCGCAAAAGAGTAGCGTGGCGGCTAACTGGATTTAAACAACAAGAGTCATGGACGATAAAACGGCAAAAAAAATAGCCCGAGTTGTTTTGGGTGGTACCTTGGTTTTTGCGGGTATAAGCCATTTGACATTTGCCCGGAAGGCGTTCAGGGCGCAGGTGCCCGATGTCATCCCATTGAAGAAAGACGACACCGTTTTATATTCTGGTTTTGCCGAAATCGCCTTGGGCAGTAGCCTGGTGTTGACCAACGAAAAATACCAGGAGACGGTAGGGAAAGTAGCGGCTGCCTTCTTTACAGCGGTTTTTCCCGGTAACATTGCTCAATTTGCCAATCGACGCAGTGCATTCGGTCTGGATACCGATGCAAAGCGATTCGTTCGTTTATTTTTCCAGCCCGTACTGGTCTTCTGGGCCTTGAAAAGCACAGACAAAAGCTAATCAACCGCCAACGTAGGTATTGAGAACATTATCGAGATGATGGTACCGCCTACCCCGTTGTTTCCAGTCCTTTTATAGTCAAATCCCGTATCTCTCCGAGACGCACATGAAGGAAGACAAGCCAGTACCTCAACTGACCGAAGACGAAAAGAAGCTCTTTTCGGAGCTGATGCCCGAAGACCTCGACGATATTATCGAAACGGGTGTCAACAGGCGTCATTTTTTGAAACTCATGACCCTGGCTGGTGGCGGCCTGCTGGCGGCCCAGTCGGCAGCGGCTGAGCAGGTGTTGACCAGATCCCTTAACTCGCCATCCGTAGATTACGTACCGACGACCCTGGAAAACGGCGTCAACGTGTCCTTCAACGTCAACGGTGAAGCCCGCAAGCTGATGGTTGACTCCCGGATGACCTTGCTGGATACCCTGCGGGAACGACTCGAACTGACCGGTTCTAAAAAAGGCTGCGATCATGGTCAGTGCGGAGCCTGTACGGTCATTGTCGACGGACGACGCGTTTTGTCCTGCCTTACCCTGGCAGCAAGCTGTGAGGGCAAAACCGTCAAAACGATCGAAGGCATAGCCCAGGGCAATCAACTGCATCCGGTGCAGGCCGCTTTCCTCAAACACGATGGTTTTCAGTGCGGGTTCTGTACACCCGGCCAAATCTGCTCGGCGGTAGCGCTGATGGACGAAGCCAAAAACGGGGATGCCAGTTATGTGACGAAAGATGTCCGTAAGAAATCGGGACCGGTTCAGTTGTCAACCGAAGAGATACGGGAGCGGATGTCGGGTAACCTTTGCCGCTGCGGTGCCTACCCCAATATCGTAGCCGCCATTCAGGAAGTACATACCGGCAAACCCGTCGAACAGATCTGGCAATTTGTCGGCTAACCTCTTACCCACAGCACTCCATGAGACCTTTTACCTACACGAACGCCAAAGACGCGTCCTCGGCCATAAAATCCATTAAGGTAAACCCGAACGCCAGGTTTCTGGCGGGAGGCACAAACCTGTTGGACCTGATGAAGGAAGACGTTGAGCGCCCCAGCGAACTGATCGACATCACCCGGCTGCCGCTGACGCAAATCAAGTCGATTCCGACGGGTGCCAATCAGGGCGGTGTTTCCCTGGGTAGCTTAGGAAAAAATACGGATGCAGCCAACCACCCGCTGATTCGCCAAAACTACCCGTTGCTCACGCAGGCGATTCTCGCGGGGGCGTCTGGTCAGATCAGGAATATGGCAACGAATGGGGGGAATCTGCTGCAACGAACCCGATGCCCGTATTTCTACGATGTTGCCATGCCCTGCAACAAACGCGAACCGGGAAGCGGCTGCGGGGCGCTGGAAGGCGTCAACCGGCTGCATGCCATCTTTGGCTGGTCCGAAAAATGCGTTGCGGTTTATCCGTCCGATATGGCCGTTGCCCTGGCGGCCCTGGATGCCGTGGTTTCGGTTCGAAATGCAGACGGGCAGGAACGGACGATCAATTTTGCCGATTTTCATCGACTCCCCGGCGACTCGCCCGAGAAAGATACCAACCTGAACCACGGCGATTTGATCACGGCCATTGAACTACCCAAAACTAAACTGGCCGATCACTCCTACTACCTGAAAGTTCGTGATCGGGCTTCGTACGCCTTCGCGCTGGTTTCGGTGGCAGCCGCTCTGGAGATAGATTCGTCACGATCCGGGGGCCGAATCGTTCAGGCCCGGATTGCCATGGGTGGTGTAGCTCACAAACCCTGGCGGGCCTTTACGGCCGAAAAAATGCTGGTCGGTAAAGAAGCGACCGAAGCGAATTTCAAGCTGGCAGCCGATGCGGAAATGGCGAATGCAAAGCCGCTGGCCCATAATAAATTCAAAGTTGACTTGGGCAACCGAAGTATGGTGAGAGCTCTCCAACTCGCCCTGGAAGGCAACAAGGCCTAACGTCCGTAATCAATCATTGCCATGCAGGAAAGAAATAAAGTAACCGGGACACCGGTCAGCCGTATAGATGGGATTCTGAAAGTGACCGGCAAAGCCGACTACTCTACCGACCATCCCGTGAAGAACGTTGCCTATGCCGTGCTGTTCAAGAGCACAATTGCCGCCGGATCCATCGCGTCTATCGATGTGACCGAGGCCGAAAAAGCGCCGGGTGTTCTGACCATACTTACCCACATGAATGCGCCGAAACTCAACGTGAAGGGTGGGCTTCGGGGTGGAGCCTTACTTCAGAGCCCAACCATCGAGTTTTATGGACAGCATATTGGTCTGGTCGTCGCCGAAACATTTGAACAGGCTCGCCATGCCTCACATCTCGTTAAGGTAAACTACACGAAGTCGACGCCAGTTATTGACTTTGAGAAAGTAGCCAGCCGGGCCGTACCCGCCAAAGACCCTAAAGAGGAAAAGCGCGGAGATACGCAGGCGGCTCTGAACGCAGCCGACTACAAGGTCGAAGAAGTGTACGCGACACCGATTGAACACCATCATCCGCTGGAACCCCACGCCACGATTGCCGAATGGAACGGCGACCATGTAACGTTGTATAATAGCTCGCAAATCGTGAACGGGGCACAGAGTGCAGCAGCCGCGACCCTGGGCATCAAACCCGAAAACGTCCGGATCGTTTCGCCCTATATCGGGGGCGGCTTCGGTTCAAAAGGTGGTCAATGGGCCAATTTGGTGTTGGCCGCCGTTGCGGCAAAGGCGGTCAATCGCCCCGTTAAGCTGGCCCTGACCCGCCAGCAGATGGTCAATTCCGTGGGGCTGCGGCAACGAAATTACCAGAAAGTGAGTCTGGCCGCCACAAAGGACGGGAAGTTGACCGCACTCTGGCACGAGACGACAACGCACTCAGCCATAAACGATGAATTTGTTGAGCCCTGCGGAGATTGCTCAAAAGTCATGTACGACGTTCCTAACGCGCTCATTAGTTATCGGGTGGTGCCCATGAACCTGATTCTGCCAACCTATACGCGTGGTCCGGGAAAATCGACGGGCAGTTTTGCACTCGAATCGGCTATGGACGAACTGGCCTATAAGTTGAAGATGGACCCTATCGAGCTGCGGCTAAAAAACGAGCCGGAACGCGATCCATCCAGCGGCAAGCCCTGGTCTTCGCGCAAAACGGTTCAATGCCTGAACGAAGGTGCGAAAGCTTTTGGGTGGGAGAAACGGAAGCCTGAACCCCGCCAGAACCAACAGGGTGACTACCTGATTGGCTACGGTGTAGCGTGCGGAACCTACCCGGCTCACCAGCGGCCAAGCTCCGCCATGGTGAAGTTGAAGCGGGAAGGGAGCAACGTTACAGCGAGCGTTGAACTGGCGGCTGCCGATCTGGGAACAGGTACATATACCATACTGGCCCAAACGGCAGCCGATGCACTGGATCTGCCTTTATCAAAAGTAAGCGTCAAAATCGGCGACTCCGACTTGCCACCAGCCGCGGGTTCGGTGGGTTCGGTCGGGGCAACCAGTTACGCCAACGTCGTTAATGACGCCTGCCTGAAAATTACCGACGAACTGATCGCCCGATCGGGCAAACAATATTTCGTCCGCCCTACGGCCTCTCAGTTAATGATTTCCGAGAAGGTCAGCACTTATCAGACCCGAGTGGAATCGAAAGCTCCGGATAATGCCGAAGATTACTCGGCCCACAGTTTCAACGCCAACTTTGCCGAAGTGCGGGTTAACAAATCGACGGGTATGGTCCGGGTTTCCCGTTTCCTGGCCGTTACGGGCGCGGGCAAGATTCTGAACCCCAAAACGGCCCGTTCGCAGATTATCGGCGGCAATATCTGGGGGATCGGTATGGCGCTCACGGAAGAGTCGGTCGTCGATCCGCGCTGGGGCAACTTTGTCACGCGTTCGCTAGCCGATTACCACGTGCCCGCCAATCTGGACATTGGCACGATGGAGGCTATTTTTATCCGGGAAGATGATACCCTTTCCAATAAGCTGGGCGTGAAAGGGATCGGTGAAGTAGGTATCGTTGGTGTAGCAGCGGCTGTGGCCAACGCGATTTTTAATGCAACCGGCAAGCGCATCCGGGAGCTCCCCATCACGCCAGATAAATTGGTATAAAGAACGCCACCCGATCAGCGGAACGGTGCTTTGGTTTATTCCGATGAAGCACGGTTTCGTTAATCGGGTGGCGTTTCAGGTAAGTCTATTTCGTTCCCGACGACTGGTAGGCGAGAATAAGTTTCAGGAGCCGATCGGCCTGAAGTGGCTTGGTCAGGATGCCGTTCAGTCCGTTGGCTTGAACCTGATTCTCAACTTCTACCGTTGTATCCGCGGTCAGGGCAATAATGGGCAGGGTTTCACCCCGTTCTCTCATGCGCCTTGCCGACTCATAGCCATCCATAACCGGCATCTGTAAGTCCATCAATACCATAACGTGCCTGGCGGGATTCAGCATGTCCAGCGCCTGTTGCCCATTCGTGGCGACATCAATCTGTCCGCCCCACCCTTCCAGCAGCCGTTTGGCAAACAGGACATTTAACGGATAATCTTCGACAACCAGAAAGGTCATACCCAACAGGGGCTTCCTGTCGGCGGGGCGTTGTGGGGTAGACGAATTGTTGGAAGCCTCACTCATTTGGGGAACAAATTAATAGTGGCATATACGTTTACTGATGTGATTCTGTACCATAATCAGGCTAAATAAGCAGTACCAATGTTCTAGCGCATACAGCTGGTCAGTCGGTCACTATATCTTTCTGCATCGTCGCCAAAGCAGCCTGCATGGCTGGTAATTCGTCTTTCAACATCGACACATACTGGCTAACCAGGGCATCAATGGCAGTCATGTCTTTGTGAGCAGCGATCTGCATTTCCAATGTATCGATCAACTGACTGATATGAGTCAGGCCAAAAGTACGAATGGGGACCTTCTGGGTGTGAATCAGCGAGCCAATAACCTTGATATTGCCTTCGGATTGGGCTTGGGTAATCTGCTCCAGCTCGGTGGATGTCTGAGTCAAAAACAGGTCTAATAACTCAGCGGCAAAAGCGACGTCATTATCCACCGAACTTAGCAAGGGGTCAATGGAGAAGCCAGTGACTGGCCTTGCCGACGCCCTGACCACTTCGGCTCCACTGGCTTTTACAGGAGGGGGAGTATATTTTCGCATCACCCGTTGCAGCTCCTCAATCTGGAACGGTTTGGGGATAAAGTCGTTCATACCCGCCTGCAGGCACTGCTCCCGCTCACTGGCCAATGCATGAGCCGTCATGGCAATGATGGGCACGTTGTTCTGGAGCGTCGTTCGAATCTGGCGCGTAGCGGTGTACCCATCCATAACCGGCATTTGAATATCCATCAAAACCAGGTCGTACTTATCTGTCTGTAGGTAATCGAGCGCCTGCTGCCCATTTTCAGCAATCTGGGTCGAGTAGCCTAACCGTTTGAGCACCTGTAGGGCCAGTTTTTGGTTGATTAGATTATCCTCTACCACCAGAATTCTGACAGGCTGGCTATCGGGTGAGGAAGACTCCATGGATAAGTCCACTGTAGGCTCCTGCACGGCTGCCGTTATTTTATAAGGAATTTCCAGCGTAAAGCACGAGCCTTCATCCAGCACACTCGATACCTTGACCCACCCATCCTGCATCTCGGTAAGGGATTTTACAATGCTAAGGCCCAGGCCCGTTCCGCCATAATAGCGGGTCGTAAAGTCATTGGCCTGCCGAAACCGGTCGAAGATGTGGGGCAATATATCAGGAGCCATACCAATACCTGTGTCCTGCACGCTGAAGCGCACACGAACCGAGTCGGCCGTCTCCGCTACCTTTTCGATCCGGGCGGTTACCTGTCCGTGTTTTGTAAACTTGATGGCATTGCTGAGCAGATTCAGCAAGATTTGCGTCAGTCGGGTTGGGTCGCCCAGAACGACGGCTGGCAGGGTTGGATCGGTTTCAACGACCAGCGACAGGTTTTTATCGGTGGCTACCGGTTGAATCATCGTTCGAATCGAATCCACCAATAACGTAAGGCTGAACGGAATAGACTCCAGCGGCAGCATACCGGCTTCTATCTTGGCAATATCCAGAATATCGTTAACGATGGTAAGCAGGTTTTTACCGGCCGTCCGGATATAGTGCAGCGATTCTTTTTGTTCCCCGTTCAGGGGAGCTGTTTCCAGCATTTCCGAAAAGCCAAGTATTGCGTTGAGAGGTGTTCGAATCTCGTGGCTCATGTTGGCCAGAAATTGCTTCTCCGTATAGCGGGCTTCGTTCAGGGCATAGGCGAACCGAAAGGCCAGCACCAGCGATTGCAGAAAGAAAAATCCCAGATAACCGACAAACAGTTCGATCATCATGGGAGAAGTCAACCCGAAATATTGACTAAGGATCAGGCTAAAGACGGTCAGCAGCAGGCCGGTGCTCATCAACGAGAAGCGGGAACCGGGTCTACGTTTACGATAAGCTTTCCAATATACGTAAAGAGCGTAGCCGATATACCAGACCATTAACACCAGAAACGGGGCCATCAGCCGACTAAACTGAAGGGGGGGTAACACCAGGACGGTTGCCGCTAACGCGAAACAAACCCAGATCATGGCTTTGACGATTTGCGGATGTATATCCTTGGGATACAGTGCTTTGGAATAGGCGGTAAAGAGCCCTATACCCAGGTATAGGGAGATATACTCAAGCCGGACGCTGACAGCCCAGGGTATATTGGGAAACAGCGTGTGAAGAACATAATGATCTGCTCCGATCAATCGGTAGCTGTAGATGAGACAAAATAAGCCATAATACAACATGGACCGATCCATGGAGCTAAACCCGAATAAACCCAGAAAGAAGAGCCCGCTCATCAAGACAAATCCAGTCAGAAATACGGACATGGCCTGTTCCAGGGCTAGTTTCGAATCTAATTTTCCCGACTCGCCCAGAACCATTGATTTAGTGACTCCTCCTTTGGCATGCTGGAAATTAGCCAGTTGCAGCAGAAGTGTAACGGTATCGCCCGTTGCGGGTAACGAAACCAACTGAGTAGACCAGTGGGGCTCCGTGGTTTCAGGGCTTGTAGTGGGATTTCCGTTATGAGCGGCTTCCTTTCCATTTATAAAAAGCCGGTAAGCCGTATTGTAATCGGGTACTTCCAGATCGAGTGGGACTGATCTGGCGGGTAACAAAACCGTTAGGCTATACGTGGCAAACCCCTGTCCGGGAAGGGGTTTCTGCTGCCAGGTACTGTTAGTCCAAAGTCGGGGAAGGGTTATGTATTCGCCCGTCGATTCGGGCTGATTGGGCAACCGAAGCTGATGCCAGTACCATTTCCATTCACCCGACAACTCAACAGTATGTTGAGTAAGATCTACCCCTCTCAAATCCAGAACTCCCCGATGGGCCAGAGGCTGTTTCTGGGCTTCTGCCACTGGTGTACCCACATACAGCAGAATTAGTAGCAGCCCTATCCACTTACCAATTGAATAGAGTGCACCATCAGCCAGCCGTCGCTGTCGATTGTAGCGGTTATCAGAATTACTCGCAAACCAGACGAAGTTGACAGGATGGCTATACGACACTGGTAAATAATCTATGATAAGGTAATTAGTAGGACTGGCCCTGAGAAAGTTGAGTAGCTATCAGAGAATAAAGTTACAAATTTAGATATACTTTTTGTTATCTAAACAAAAATATGTTCAACTAATAACAGGACTAATTACGCTTTAAGGAGTGGTCTTACAAACAGATAGCGTTCGCATGTGATGAAGATTTAGAACTTCATTGCGTACGGACACTACCTATATCTTCCTAAAACAAGCTTTTAGAGGCAGTTAAATGTTATTTCTCAATAGTAGTTTGCTTCCTGATATTTAGGCAACATTGGCAACCAATTAAACAGTACAATAAACCTCAAGTAACCGTTCGTTGAAGCTATTTATCGGACTTTCTGGCCAATCATACGGTAGACGGGTAACCTTTCCGAAACCATTAACTAGACAGGTAATGGTATATGTCATTTTTGAAGTGCGACCGAAGCTCCTGCATCGCTTTGCGGATTCGCGTTTTAACCGTACCCAAGGGTAATTCCAACGTCTCCGCGACCTCCAGGCTTGTATAATCCCGGTAGTACATCAGCTCTATAACAGCCTGATATTTAGGGGCCAGGTGACTCACTAATGGCTGATCGACTTTACCTTCCGGGAGGTCAGGTTTCACTTCATTATCTGAACGGTCGTAGATGTAAGCGCTGGCAACCGTCCGAACCTTTCTAGCCCGTAACTCATCCAGCGCTACACGTCGGGTAATCGTTAATAGCCAAGTAAACAGCCGCCCCTGCTTGGGATCGAAGTGCTCTCGATTCGACCAGATTTTGATAAACGCATCCTGAAGTAAGTCCTCAGCACGGGCCTGATCGTGTACTAAGCGTAGCAGAACCCCGTATAGGGCTGGTGAGTAGGCATCGTAAATCAAAGCAAAGGAATTGGACGTAGGGTCTAACAACGCATTGACCAAGCGCATTTCTGTCTGATCGGAAAGGTTCATGCAAGCAGGGAACTAGGAAGAATGGCAGGGTAACTGTATTCTGCTGCGCGGGAATTAGGCCAGCGGGATGCAGATACAATCATCCTGCCATTAAAACCATGCCATTGTAACCTGTAGACGCGTAAAGTGATGGCACGCCCCTAACAAGGCATTTTAATCATCCACTCAGTTGGTCGGCCTTAAGTTTGTTTGGGGCAATTGTTACCCAACAATGTAGAAAACATGAGGCCGTACTTATGCACATGTATACTTAATGTATCCATAACTGTTTTATAAAAAACAAGATTATGGTCCTTTTCCACCAATATCTGCTTATTTACTTCCCGCCAGTTGCGAAGGTACAGACACCCGATCATGCCTTTGTCAGGCTATGCTTGATACAGAAACAGGAATCGGTATCATCAATCCTGCCAGCGACTTCCCGCCTATCGGAACGACGTCTGCGGTTCTGGCAAATACCTCAACAATTTACGTTATTCTACCGCTTCGTTGTCAGAATAATATCACCGGCTGGGTACGTAACTGTAGCGTCATTTTCGGCCGTAATATAAACTTCCTTCGGCTTCTCGGCTGACGTCGTTTTCAACTCGCCTTTGAGTGCTTTTGAACGGGGCGCTATCTGACCTAACTTTTTCACAGAGCTCTCATCCGATTCCATCCAGACAATATACGTTTCTTTGGCTGGCGTCAGCTGTTTTGGCTCAGCCAGGTTTATGACGTTTACGTCCAAAACGTAGTTGTTGTTCTTATCTTTTTTTACGGATACTCCTCCCGTTGCCGCCGGAGCAATCGTGGAATTAAGGAAAGTCATTTTGGGCGTACATGAACTTAGCGCCACAACGATGAAGAGAATACGGGCGATTGGTTTTAGTGGTTTCATACGGTTGCGTGATTAATTACCCCGTAAACAGGTGTAACCATGCAGATGTTTACCCAGCCTGGTGCCGAACAACTGCATTGGGGCTACTGGGCGATGCTTCGTATAAGACAGTCGAAACTAAAACCAGACCTGAACCATACATGGGTCGGTCACCGTATCTGCGCAGTCCGGCCGAAGTCCGTTGAATGCTTTTCCAGAAGTTCGCGAATGCGCTGCAGTTTGATCAAGCTCGTCTTGTTTCCATCTTTAGCCAGCTCCATCGACAGAGCGACACACTTATGCAGGTTGGACGTTGCCGTTTGTTTGGTAATCCGAAAAGGGGTTTCGGGCAGGACAAGACCAGAGAAATAAGCAATTACTTCGTTTGTGTTCTCACTCATGAACACAAAATTATGCATTACATAAACTAAAGATATACCAATCGATAAATATTTAAACTACAAGCTAGATCAAATTCATTTACGACCGATTAAACCCCGTTCGAGACATCGTCTTTCTGAAACAGTATCTGAACGGTATTCATCCCCATTTCCTCACAATCACAGGCAATACGAACAAGCTCGACGGAGGATTGTATTGCCCTTGTGTAGTATAATTCAAGGTGGGGTACCGACAGCCGCTATCTCTTAGGTAGCGGCTGTTTTATGTGCGAACGGCGGATGCCAAGACTAGCGAATTACGAAATCTCCGGCTGGTCAGTATCCATTTTTAACGTATTAATAGCTGGCCAGAATGGGTTCATTCGAAAAGACGATCAAATTCCGCAGCCGCAACGCAAATTCCTTCGTTGGGTTAAGTAGCTTTAATCGAATGGTATGGCTTCCGGGAGCCAGTTGATATTTCCAGGTCAGGTCGTACCGACGACGCGTAAAACTAGCCGGGAGGCTGGCCGTTTCTATTTTCCGGTTATCTACATACACCTCTACTTCAGAGGCAAATTCGCCGTCGTAGCGCCCGCTCGCCTGATTTACCAGAGCAGGCCCGCCTTCAATAATGAACCCAATTCCATTGAATGTTGTGGTGTATTCATCGGTTAGCTCTGTGTTTAGCGCACGTTTCTCGACGGGGAAATGTCCGCTAAAGCTCTGCTCCAACCGTACAGGTTTAGGCGTTTGCCGCAAAATTTTCACTTCGTTTGCCGTTACAGTTCCTCCGTTGCGTTCGATGACCTGGAGCGCCTGTTTCATTCCGACACGATATACGTCGTTAAGGGACATGGTGGTGTATTTGAAGTCAATATCCTCAGCTTCGTGAAGGCCCTGTTTCCAGTAAGCGGGTATTTTATCATAGCCAAGCATGGTACCCAGAATCCCACCCGCAGAAGATGGATTACAGTCGGAGTCCTGACCGGCACGCGTGCTGATCTGCATGGTTCGGGTATAATCGCCCTGCCCATAGAGCAGGCCCAATACGATGTAAGCCGCGTTTATTTTAGCGTCGATATTAAGCGGGGCAAATACCCCCTCCGAACACCCGACCTCATCCGACCACTTCCGCTGAATTTCCAGCCAGGTACGCTTCCAATCATTCGGGAATTGGCGGTGCCAGTTGATTACGTCGGCAATGCACTGGTAAAACGTGCTCTTGGCAGGCACAGCCTTCAGGCTCTCACGAACCACATAGTTGACATCGTTGCTGATAAACGCCAGCGCATACATGGCCCCTACATACACCCCGCCATACCAGCCATCGCCGTAATTCATGATGTGGCCAATAGGGTCGCCAATCTGAATGGCCGTGTTGGGCATACCCGGAGCCATTAGTCCCGAAAAGTCCGCTTCGATCTGAAAATCGATATCGTCGGCATGGGGATTGTTCAGCCAGTGGCCCGATTCAGGGGCCTTCATGCCGTTAAGAATATTGTACCGACCCACCTGATTGGCATGCCAGAGCATGTATCCGGCCTTGGCAAAGGCATTGGCATGCTCACTAACGGGCGCATCGAGTCCTTTCTTTTCAAACACATCTACAAACGTCAGGTCCATATACAGATCGTCGTACAGACCCACGTTTTCGGTCATTGTTTTTTTAATGTAGCCGTCGTACCAGGGAATGGGCTGATAGTCGTTCATCATGGTCCCATTGAACTTAAACTCCGTAGGTCCGCCAAACGTGCAGCCAATTACCTGTCCAGCCCAACCACCCTTTATCTTGTCCTGCAGAGTCGCTTTGGTCATTGTCACGAAAGCGGCCCCCTGCCTGGGCGCCGGGGCGGGACCAAAGGCCGTCAGTGCCAGCAATGGAAAGAGCATGTAGAATTTCTTCATTGATGTGTAGGTGTTTAGAATAAGTATTCGATTAAGCTATACCAACGTATCAACTTCCTGACGATAAGGCAGTGAGGCCTGAGCACCCATCCGGGTTACCGAAATAGATGCGGCTTTGCAGGCGAAGCTGACCGCATCGGGCAGGTCGCGGCCTTCGGCGATGGCGACTGCCAGCGCCCCGTTGAAGCAGTCGCCAGCCGCCGTTGTATCGACCGCCGTTACGGGCGGGGTTGCCATCAGCGAAGCACCCGTGGGAGTTGACAGGTAGGCTCCCCTTGACCCGAGGGTAATGACCACATTAGGCAGCCCGGCGTCGTGAAGTCGCTGAGCGGCCTTCCGAGCCGTCTCTTCGTTGGTTACCCGGATACCTGTTAGGAGTTCCGCTTCCGTTTCGTTGGGGGTAATCACATACAGACAGGCCAGTACGGCCGGATCGAGAAGCTGGGCGGGGGCCGGGTTCAGGATAACCCGCATGCCCAGCGCATGGCTCTGCCGAATGGCGTACTCAACCGTCGAAATTGGGGTTTCCAGTTGCAGAAGCACCACGGTCATATCGGGGTTAGGCTGGGCGTTTAAGGCCACGGTCACCTGCTCCGGGCTCAGCTTTGCATTGGCTCCCGAAGCTACCATAATGGAATTCTCACCTTTGTTATCCACACCAATCAGCGCCACACCCGACGGTTCGTCGGCATCGGTCGTGATGAAGTCAGTCCGGATACGCTCCTGCTCAAATTGCTGAAGTGCCTGACGACCAAACATGTCGTTGCCAATGGTAGCCACAAACGTAACGGTTGTCGAAGTACCCTCCGAATTAGCAGCAGACATGGCCAGACGAGCAGCCGCTACGGCCTGGTTGGCTCCTTTTCCGCCCGGATTCATTAAAAAGGTACCACCGAGTACGGTTTCTCCGGGGGCAGGCAATTTGTTGCCTTTAATTACCATATCGGTATTTGAACTACCGATCACACAAACGACAGCGGCCATACTTACTAATAGTATCTATTGAACAAACCTATGTAATAATTGCATCAAACAAAGGCTGTTTTTCAATAATTTCAATCCGGTACCAGGCTAATTGCAGGTTGTGGTTACGGTCAGGCTGCTGTTATTCGTTGTGTTGGCAATCGTATAGGCCGACACTTCATCATCGCCACATACCTTCTGTTTGTTCGTATTGACCAGCCCCGCCTTGCCGTATGTCAATGTTTCGCACTCTTTGCAATTCTTTTTCTTGAAGGAGCCACCTTCGCAGGCTATAAGCGTAATTAGTGCACTCAGGGCGATCAGCGTTTGTTTCATAAGTCATTAAATTGAGTTTGACACGCTATAGCAACGCTGGTTTACCCGCAAACCGTACCTTTGCGCTCTATTCTCTGCTCCTTATCTTGTTTGCTATGTCTACCGTTATTCAGGTTGGTTTGGTGGGGTTCGGTTTATCCGGACGGTATTTCCATGCCCCGTTTTTATCGGTCAATCCTCGCTTTCACCTAAAGAAAGTTGCCAGCAGTCGGCCCGAGGCTGTTCACGCGTTCGACGCGTCGATAGAGTGGGTCGCTACGGCAGATGAGTTATTTTCGGACCCTTCTATCGACCTGGTTTTTATTTGTACACCCAACGAAACCCATGTCGAGTACGCGCGTCAGGCACTGGACCATAAAAAACACGTGGTTGTCGAAAAGCCGTTTGCTCTTTCGGAACAGGAGGCTCATCAACTCCTGGAACTGGCCCGAAACCAGGACCGTGTGGTAACGGCTTATCAAAATCGGCGGTGGGACTCTGACTTCCTGACCATCAA
The DNA here is from genome assembly GCF_054776575.1 of Spirosoma humi. Taxonomy (NCBI): domain Bacteria; kingdom Pseudomonadati; phylum Bacteroidota; class Cytophagia; order Cytophagales; family Cytophagaceae; genus Spirosoma; species Spirosoma humi. The sequence continues at coordinate 1,048,182 of NZ_BAAHBR010000008.1, read as the reverse complement.
GCGTTTACTAACGGAAGGGGCTTTAGGCAGCCTTGTTGAGTTCGAAAGCCGTTATGACCGGTTTTCACCCGCGCATCTGCGGGCGCAAAGCTGGAAAGAGCAACCGGGTGGCGGACGCGGGAACCTCTACAATCTGGGTCCGCATCTGCTCGACCAGGCTCTGCACCTCTTCGGCCAACCTGCTACCGTAGAAGCTACGATCCGAATCATTCGGCCCGATAGCCGGATAAACGACTATTTTGACATAAAGCTGGGCTATTCGGACAAAGTAGTTCGTCTGAAATCAAGCCTGCTGGTGTATCACAATCAGTTGCGCTACAGCCTGCACGGCACTGGTGGATCCTTCATTAAGAGTGGATTGGATCCCCAGGAAGAGCGCCTTCGTCTTGATCAGTTGCCCAGTGACGAAGCAACGTGGGGCACCGAACCGGAGGATCGATGGGGTACACTTTATCGGGATGGCCGGGCCGATGTGATTACCAGTGAGCGGGGTAACTACATGCCTTTTTACGATAACCTCTATGAAGCGATCGTAAACAGTGCCGAGCCCGCTATAAGCCCTTCCGATATCCGGCAACTCGCCCGAATCATCGATCTGGCGGTGCTGAGTAGCGAAACGAAGCAGACTATGCCGTTTTGATCGGCGTTGGCTACATCCTCGAAAAACCGTACACTCCATAGCGAAAACAAAAAAGCCCGACCACATCAGGGTAGCCGGGCTTAAATCACCATCAAATTAATTCAACCACTGGTTTAGACCGAGTTAGCCTGATTATGGTCACTTCGGCACGATCAATTCAATAGCAACGTCCGGGTACCTTTCAACCTGGAATCTAGGCAAACGGGTAGTCACTGAAACTAGACTGGCGAACGCAAAAATCATAACCAAACCGGATAGCTGAATCCCTGACCAGCTTACCAAGCCACGCTGGTGCCCCAGGCGCTACCCGCACCGATTCGATCAAGGCTTGTAAATCAACGGGCACCGTCTCGAATACCCGCGTTGGGTCGTTAAAGAAAAACGCGTTTGGGTCGTTACTATCCTGCTGAAATTCATAGGTGTCGATATAACAAATACGCAGTTCCCGTTCGTGGGCGAAGGATTTCCGTTTATACATGCTGGTAAAAAATCCATCTCGCGCTTTGTTCATGTACGTTTGGTGATCAACGTAAATGACCTCCCCGATGTGAAAACTAGCGGGCAATGCCTGTCTTAATTTCGCATATGTCGTTTGAATCGCAATGGTGTTATCAGATCTGGCGTGCAACCGCCACATAGCCGCCGATTCGCAGTTGCTGATGTGCCAGCAATTTATGTACACATATTGACGCTGGTATTTTTTCCAAAGCCTTCCCAGTATGGCCGGTAATTCGTCGGCGGAGTACGTCTTCTTCTTTACAAACTCGTTCCGGTATTCTTCCAGCCGACCCTGGATGTCCTGTTGCCTCACCGAGCCTTCAAAATGATCATCGAACTGATCACATCTTGTCAGATGTAAACTCCCCGAATTGAGTAAGGAAACAAATCGGGTGAAATCCATGTAACGCCAAATCGGTACGTTTTCATCGGAAGGGGGGCGAAACAAGATGCTTTCAAACTCATCAAATCGTTCCATAGCAAGGCAGAGCAACGTTCAGGTTTCAGCTTATAAAGCTTTATGGATAGATAGCTATGTGATTCAACCATAGCAGTATAGTACAAGTAAAACATAGACTGTACAAAAACTACTATGAGACAGAGCGCATTATTAATTTTTTGATAAAAATTTCATTATTAATGATAAATTAATCAGTAGCTAACGAGCCTTTGTCACTTATTTACCGTCAAATGAGTTAGAAAATTAAAACTATACTCTCCGAAGCCAACGCCTGTGTAAAGCGATTAAGGTTCTATTAAGAAACAGAACTTTCTGAAACATTAGTCTTACAGCGGGGTTTGGCTTCATACTATAGTCTATTGATATGAAATCAACGGTAGATAACATCAAAAATCTTTGGTTCGGTGCGGACACACCTATTCGTCAGAATAAAATCAAGTTGCATCCTGAATTGTGGGCTGCCTGTGAGCGGGTTAACCAACATTTCACTCCCCCATCGGGCGCTCTGCATATAGAACAGTACCGGAAGTCGGATCGGCTGGCCTTTGCGCGGGCCGTCCTGAGAGAGTTAACGGAAGAGAAATCCGTTCCGGAGCCAAGAGCGTATCAACTGGCTTGACGAAACAGGCCACTCCATCCCTTATAAACCAGTCTAAGGCCTGCCTGGCAGACGGATCAATTTTCTGTCTGGTACACAGGCTGGTTGGCTAGTTGCGCACATAAGCGGAAGCTCCGTATACAAGCGAGCTATTATCTTATTATAAAACCTGGTTCGCCAGTTTGGTCCCTAGCTTTGTTTGGTTAACTTTATCACCCAAACGACTATAAAATAACCTTTACGAATGATCAGTAATAAAGAAGAAGCCCAACTGGCAAACGCGCTTACCCACGACATCAACGATGCGTTGAACCGTCGGATTGAAGAACGCTTTCGAGCTGCGCTGTTTCTGGCCGATCCTGGCCTTGATATGGACACCGTTACCATTGTCAGTAATGTGGAGAACGACAATGAACTGACAATTGACGGCGTAGACGACGATACGATCGATAAAGCCATGGCTATTTTCGAATCGCAGTCAGAGTAAGAACGCCCGCTGCCTGTAAAGTAGCCGTAGCACTCAAGAACTCGTTTTTGCAGAAGGTTCAGACCGTTTGCTCTCTATACAGCAGCACCCGAATGTAAGGATCATTCGGGTGCTCTTGCTGGTTCATACCTGTCCGTTTGTAAGTTATCAACACGGGTCAGTAAGCGTTATTTTGTTTTATCGTCCACCTTGGGCTTCAGTGTGCCTCGGGCAATAGGTTCTGGCTTCGACTTGGGGGTTGTGTATCGCATCAGGGTCGCTACCGGAAACTCTTCTTTGGGCGACTTGGCAATCAATAGCTGATAGGAGCGTGTGCCAATGACTAGGTTAGAATAACTGATGTATCGGCTGGACTCCTGTATGAGTCCCCAGTTAGCCAGGGGCTCCTTGGCTATCAGCGCTTCATCTTCGTCTGATAAAGCCGCATAAGCCGTATCGGGCAGGAATCGCTTCCCCGACACCCCTTCAATAACTGACACAACGGATGGTGGCGTTGCCGTTGCGGGCTTTGTTTGTGCCATTGCCGATACACCCAGTAAAAGCAAGGCCACTATGGTTAGCAATCTTTTCATGGCTTCGGGAGCTAGTAAGGCTTATCAATGTCTGTTCCGATAGCCGTCAGGCTATCCGTATACTTAGTAAAGAACCCCCATCCGCATCAATTGTTTTCACCCGTGGTTCACAAGCAACCTCGTTCATAACTTGCGTTCTTGAAGCAGGAAGCCTTAATTGCCAGTTAAATGGCCATTAAAATAAAATTAAAGGCCGAAAAACAAATATTAACCAGCGAGTCTACCAAAGCGACAAGCCATAAATCAACTTAATTCACGCATCTGGTGCCTTTTCTCATTATCACTTCCTTCTCCAGACGAGCCGTTAGCTACCATAAAGAAAGTTGGTTGCAGACACCGTGTTTTTTGTTAGCCAACTGATTTTGTAAATTTGGGGACATTACGCAACTATGAACGCTTGGGAACGATTTAAGAAACGGTTTATTCCGACTTCAGGTAACGACCTGGGATCACTAGAGGAGGCTTGTTTCTGGAAGGTAGATATGCACTCTCACTTACTCCCTTCTGTTGACGATGGAGTTAAAGATCCTGAACAAACCCTTATCTGTTTGCGGAAAATGATGGAATGGGGGATTGAACGAATCATCACCACCCCACACGTTAGCCGCGACTGGTATCCAAATTCGTCCGCTGTCCTGCGGGAAGGCCAGGCGCAACTGCAGGCCCTGGCGGATGCCAACGACTTGACCATTCAGATCGAGGTGGCTGCGGAATACATGCTCGATGAGTTCTTTCCCGATCTGCTCAACAACGACGATCTTCTCACGTTTGGTGCCGAGCGTTACCTGCTTGTCGAAACGGGCTGGGCGGCTGCACCACAGCAACTGGAAGATATTTTGTTCCGTATTCAAACGCGTGGCTATACGCCGGTGCTGGCTCATCCAGAACGCTATACGTATTATCACGGTGACGACGCATCGCTGGCCCGGATACGCGACGTCGGTTGTTTGTTCCAGCTTAACTGGCTCTCGTTAACTGGTCGGTATGGCAACAAGGTCCGGGCGCAGGCGCAGCGAATCCTTAAAAACAACTGGGTGGATTTCATCGGTAGTGACCTCCACCGGCCCGAGGATTTGCCGGCAATGGGCTCGTTGTTTTCACTTTCCGACTATGATCTGCTCCGTTCGCAGCCTCTGCGAAACGCATCGTTGCTGACCCCCTAAGCAGCACTGGTCAATTAGTTGATTAAGCAGAATTACAGTTATTTAAGAAATCGTCTGAATATTCATTTTCTCTTGCCCTGAAAATCCCTAAATCCCCTGAAGGGGACTTCATCTAAGTGGGAGCAAAGTCCCCTTCAGGGGATTTAGGGGTTTTCATACAGCTTCTACGCTTTAATAGTGACCCTGCATTTCGCTGTTTCGTACAAAAGCCGGATCAATGCTTAACGACAGGTCATTCAGGCACTTGAAGTGTCCGAGCGGACATTTATCATGACCTATCTTCGAGCAGGGCCGACAGTTGAGCGCGGTATTCTCAACGATCAGATGACGGGTTTTGTAGGGATACATGCCCAGCTGGGGCGTTGTACTGCCCCAAATTGACACAATTGGTTTCTTGAGCGCTGCCGCAATATGCATGAGGCCCGTATCGTGGCTGTAAACCATCTGCGCGCCCCCAATCAATGAAGCCGACTGGTTTACCGAGAACAAATCGCAGGCATTGTAGATCAGCTCGTCGCCCAGCGTAGTCCGAATCAGTTCGCCCGTTTCGCGGTCGTGCTGATCGCCCAGCAACACGATCGGTCTGTCTATTCTGCGGCACAGGTCAATCATGCGTTCTACTGGCAGGCGCTTGGTCGCATGCTGCCCCCCCAGCGCGTAGGCTACGTAAGCGGATTGGTGGGTCGGCGGCAATTGACTGATGGGCACCTGATCTTCAGCCGCGATGAAATAGTCGAGGCCCTTTCCGTCGTTGCTCACTCCCAGCGCGGCAACGGTATCCATGTAGCGATCAACAATGTGTACGGGTGGCATTGTATTTACCTTGAACCGGACATAAAGCCACTTCTGTACATTGATTTTATTGACGGTATATGACCGCTTCGCCAGCATTCCTTTAATCAGGCGGGTACGTAAATTGTTATGCAGGTCAATAACCAGATCATACTGTTCGCTCCGCAATTGCCCAACTAACTGCATCAGGCTATCATCCAGATAATGACACTTGTCGATGTATGGATTATGGGCAATCAGTTCCTGATACCGGCGCTTGGTACAGTAATGAATCTCAGCCCCGTTTATAGTTTGCCGTAAACACCGAATCACGGGGCTTGTCAGCACGATATCGCCGATAGATGAAAAGCGTAGGATCAGGATCTTCATTTGCAGTACATCTCTGCCCGGATTTTGAGTGTCCATTCGGGCTTGTCAACTAAATAATTATTCTGACGCAGGGGCCAGGTAGCACCTCCATCGGTACTGGCCCGAAAATCGTAGGAACGGCCAATCTGCAATTTGTAAGACGCGGCTTTCCGATTGGTACGCGTGGCCGTTATGAGGTCGCGCCATTTACCCTGACCAACTTCGCTGTATTGGGTTTTGATCTGTGCCGGTAGCAGGGACTCATCCAGGGTGGTCCCGCCGGGACAGGAAAAGGAAAATTCAAGTTTCATAACGGGCGGTACGGGTAGGGTCGCCAGGCTGATCGCTACCGGGGTTTGATCACAGGTAATGCCCGGCCCGGATTCGCCTATCATCCCACCTTTGGCTCCTTTGCCCCAGGCATCGGTTTCGTCGTACACCTGCAACTTCAGTTTCTTGTTTTTCGATTGATTCCCGATTCGGATAAGCGAGCCGTTATTCACGTTGGCGTAGAAAGAAGCAACCTGCCTGTTGGTAGCCACATCAATCAGCTTGCAGAGGTAGTTCACATCTACGTTAGCCAGCTTACTACTCACTTTAAAGATGGGTCCTACGTCGCAGATGGACTCCGCCCAGCCAACGACATAGGCGGCCGCATTGGCCGCTTCGGCCTGATACTGCAACCGGCCCGTTTGCGCATTCTGCCTGACGACACCCGGTTTTTCTTCCTGCCAGCGATTCGCGAATTCATCATAGCTGAACAATGGAATCGAATCGCCGGCCTGTATAGCCCGATTCCGGTTCACATTGTAGGCCAGCGGGTTCAGATCCATCGTCCACCGAGCGGCTGGCGACAGGCTCCTGGCCAATGCATACTGCTCGTTATACAACTGAATCGTTACCGAACCAGCCACGGACAGAAGCCTCATAGTTCCCAGTGCAGGGCCCCCATTCCGGCCAGCGACAGCCGTCAGTATGCCTCCACCCGGAATGTAACTGGTGGCTTCGTCGTTGCGGGCATTGGTATGAATAATTGCCAGCGTCAGCCCCCCCCCTACCGCGTTTCCATCCCGGTCGGCGAGTTTGGTACCCGGCGGCAGAGTGACCGTTGCCCGGTCAGCGTCGCTGTTTTGTGGCGTCGTCGTTACCCCCAGGCTGGCAGCCACGGCCCCATCGGTGCCCGCGTTTCCTGTCGTGCGGGCCGCGTTGAGCGTTCGGGGCGGCTTGAGCATATTGATCCGCCGGATCGTGCGCGTTTGTCGATTCCCATTTATGAGAACAAACGGTTGAACAACGGCTAAATAATCCGGCGCTTCAACGACGACGGTAAATTGGAACGGATCCTGCGGAGAAAGGATGGCCGTTGGCGAAGCCGCCAGCAGCAGGTTACCATCACTATTGATTTTATACTTTGTCGTATTTAAGGTCGTTACGACGCTGGAGGCAGCCGGCCCGGCTATCTTCACCAGATTGTCGGTTGGCAACGGATTACCGGCCGGATCATAAAACCGACACTCCACAACCCCGTCCTGTATGGGGTCTTTCAGGCCAATGGTCAATCCGTCGAGAGGGTTATGGCAGGCGTCGGTAAAGACCATAAACACCAGCAAGTAAAGGAAGGTGCGAACGAATGAACGAGTGCCACAACGGATGTTGAACGAGTGTTGCCATGGATATTGACAGCGGACACTTTCTTGCTCTTTCAACGTCCGTTGGATTACTCTTTCAACATTCGTCGCAACGCTCTTTCGCTCTTTCATCCGTTCACGTTTAATTGAGTTTGTAGGAAAGCGTTACATTGATAGAAGGCAGATAGCGATAGTTGGATAGGTTACGCTCCACGGTGGGCACCTGCTGATCAATGGTCGTCGTTTCCAGAAAACCATCATAATCGAGTTGTACGCTGGGTTTGCCGATATAAAACACGCCCATCTCAAAGCCAACCCCCAGGCGTTTGTTGGGTATACTTCGGCCAAAGCCCCAACCGAGGTAACCCACTACCGGATGCCAGCGAAAACCCAGATTGACCGTTCCCACATCATCGGGCGTTAGCTCCAGCCCATCCAGGTTCAGTGTGTTCTCGGCGGTTATAACAAACCGCATATCCGGGTGCCAGGTGTACCCGAGTCCGCCCGTAACGAAAAACGAACTCCGCGGAAACGGATGCCACTTCAGGTTGGCCTGGGCAATCCCGATCATTAGGTCAGGTTTGATCTGGATGTACGAATCCGTAGCGGCTTTAACCCGAATGAGTTGGCGATACGCAAAATACTGCCCACCCACCCGAACCGTCAGTCGATTGGATTGGCTCAGCAACCGATTGTAGTAGATGCCGGGGCCTGTCGTACCGACCTGCACACTGACTGCGTGATAGGATGCCCGAGTACCTGTCGAATCTGGCGGCCTGAACGGAGCCGCATTAAGTTCTTTCTGACTGAGCCAGCCAGCAAAGACATACAGGCAAATACGCAGCATAATGTCGCCCATTTTAGCTTACGGCCGTTAGTAAGCATACCGTAAATTTATGTTTTTATTAATTTACATCCTTATTTTATCTGATTAGTTTCAAAAGTTAACTTAATGAACGAATATAGCCCATGTAATATCCGGCTACCTTCTTTCCCGATAACTGTCCCTACATGTTTATACCGAAATACCTTTTAACTCTTTGCTTCATGATCAGTAGTAGCGTGCTGGCGTTTAGCCAGGAAAGTGAACCCGACGAAGAGCGTGAACTAGGGGTTGTTGCCTTGCAGGGGCTCAACAAACCCACTCACATTACGCCGGTTTCCACCCAAACGCCGGTTGGTGTGGAGTTACGTTACAGCCGCTTACACATGCGTCGGGAATCGTGGGAGCAATGCCAGTGTTTTTTTCGGTCGGGTATTTTTGTCAATGCTTATTCGTTTCGCAACCCGGTAGCGCTCGGCCAGTCAATCGGTGCAGGGCTTTTTTACGAACCCATCCTGGTACACCGGCCTCGTTGGGGACTTTCCGTACGCGCTTTAGCAGGACTGGCCTACGTATCGCGTCATTACGATGCCGACACGAACCCTGGTAACCGCGCTTTTGGAACGGCCATAAACGGGCTGATCGGCGTGGGCCTTTACGCCCGCTATACCTTCGCACCGGGCTGGCGATTGCTGGCCGGTTTCGATTACAAACACATCTCGAATGCGGGCGTTCGGCTTCCGAATCAGGGCCTGAACATACCGGCGTTAGCCGTTGGTATACAGCGCTATGTGGGCTCGTCGACCTTGCCCGACCCGCAACAGTGGCGTACAGCCAATTCGGATAAACGCTGGATGTTCCGCGTGTTGGCTTTGGGCTCCGTCAAAGTACTGGAAGCCACTAAAGAATCTCCCGAACGGGGCTACCCGGTGTATGGCCTGAACCTGATTGGCGGGTATCATTTAACCCGCACGCACGTTCTGTCGGGCGGTGTCGAACTGCTGGATGACCATTATTTCAAGGAGCAAATCAAGCAATGGACGGGCCGCTATCAGTCTTACCGGCAGGGAACATTACTGGCTGGCTACGAATTCTGGCAGGGCCACTTTTCGTTTACGGCCCACATGGGTTGGAATGTAGCACGCCCGCTTTGGTATAAGCCAGCCACCTACCAGAAATATGGCTTACTGTATCGGTTTTCGAATGGCTTCACGGGGGGAGTCGCCGTAAAAGCCTATGGCGACAACACTAAAAATTTTCAGGCTGTTGTTGGCCTGACGTTTTAACCAACTGTCTCTGAACAGAATCGCTAGTTAATGAACGCTCAGGGAATACCAGTACCCCACTCCTAAGGACAGAACACTTTAGTTAACATTTTTATATATTATTCTACTAAAACAATATAATTATCAATATAAAGATACTAATCATTACCTTTAAAAATATAATAGTCTATTCTTAGTTAGCACTTAATCAGCCGCCACCTGATCTACGCGAATTAGCTGGTATGATCTGGAACATGGCCTGGCCGCTACACAAGCCCTTTATTCAATGGTTAATAAACTACTCGTTCCTTTCTTCTTATCCTTACCCCTACTAGCCACTCATGACCTGGTCGGACAAGCCATCCCCGACACCGTAACCGCTCAGCAAAGTATTCTGGCAGAAGTAGGTGGATTCGGGTCTTCGGCTACGCAAACGCCCTTCTGGTTCCGCTCACGACAGTATGGAACCGTACCGTTAAACGGCCCCGCGGGTATTCTACGACTGGGTGTGACAAGGCAATTTGGCGATTTACAGAATACCCGAAGAGTGCACGCAAAAGTATCGGTTGAGGGTGTTGCGAATGTTGGTACAAGCTCGAAACTTATCTTACCGGTAGCCTATGCGAGTCTGTTTACGAAGAATTTCGAATTATACGCGGGCCGTCGGCGGGAGGTTTTTGGTCTTGCTGACACCCTGCTTTCATCGGGCTCCTATGCCTGGTCGGGCAATGCCCTTCCGCTTTATAAACTTCAATTTGGTACGCGTGGCTATGTCCCGCTGGGATTTACGAAGGGCGTTGTGGCACTGAACGGCATGTATGCCCACGGCTGGTTCAGCAATACCGACTCTATCCAGAACTCGTTTCTGCACCAGAAGGCTCTGTTTGTGCGGATCAGCCTTTTTCGTAATCGCGTGCGTCTGTACGGGGGAATTACCCACTCGGCTCAATGGGGAGGTTCATCGACAATTTATAAGAATGGGATCACGGTAAACGGAAAAATTCCGAGTTCGCTTGACACCTACAAAGATATTATCCTGGTCAGGCAGCCCCCCAATGATCCAACGCGGTACAGCAATTTTGACTTGAGTAATCAAGCGGGCAATCACCTGGGCTCCATTGATGTAGCGCTCGACGTTGACAACGATCAGGCAAACTGGTATCTGTATTACCAGCACCCTTTCGAAGATAAGTCGGGGGTTGCTTTTCAGAATATGCCGGATGGCTTGTATGGCATTCGCTGGAAAAACAAAAAAAACGACGCTTATACAGGTTTCCGCCTTACACAGGTCACAGCCGAATTCCTGACTACCATGAATCAGAGTGGCTTCGACTTTGAGATTGGGAGCCGACTGTATAATGGAGCCGATGATTACTTTAATAACTACCAGTACGTTGATGGCTGGACCCACCGTCAGCGCGTTATCGGTACGCCATTCATAACCCGCTGGCAGGATTCCCGCGACGATTTACATGACCTGAAAGGAGGGTTTAAAACTGCTGGGCGTATGGCTATCAGCAACAACCGTGTACAGGTCAGCCACCTGGGTTTGCTGGGGCAATGGCCCTCCGGCACCCAACTCCGGGCGCTGCTCTCCTTTAGTCGGAACTTCGGCAGGCCAATCACGAGCGATCCAAGAGCCCCCTTTTCCCAGTTCTCGGGCATGGCCCAACTGTCTTTACCTGTAAACTGGCTCGGCGGCTCTCAACTCAACATGGCACTAGCCCTCGATCAGGGCCAATGGCTGACCAATAATGTAGGCGGCTGGCTGAGTCTGCGGAAAGTTATTCAGAGACGATAAACGTATCTACCCAGAACGGATGGAACTTAGTACGACAATCGACCGGCCCTCTATCCGGCACACAACCAACTGGTGGCCAATAGGCATCAGTGCAGGCCTATTGCTTGTGCTGGTTTCTCATCTGGGGTTTATGCCACTCGATACGGGCGATGAGGCCCGACGAGCCCTGGTCTCGCTGGAGATGATACTCTCCGGAGATTACATAACCCCTACCCTGCATGGCGAACGCTACTTCAACAAGCCCCCTCTGTACAACTGGCTGATTATTGGCTCCTACCGGCTGTTTGGCGATTATTCGTCCTTTGCCCTGCGGTTTCCCATGCTTGTCTCGCTGGTACTGCTCGGGGCAACGATGTTTGCTTTCGTCCGAAAATACAGCAACCCAACGGTTGCCTGGGCTGCGGTTTTCATGACACTGACCAATGGGCGGGTGCTGCTCTACGATTCCATGCTGGGCCTCATCGAAATTACCTTCTCACTGGCCACGTATACCGCCATGATGCTGGTGTATTACTACGACCGGAAGCGTAATTACTGGTTGCTCTACCTGACAACCTACGCGCTGACGGCCATTGGCTTTTTGTTGAAAGGGCTACCGCCAATCGCCTTTCAGGGCTTAACGTTACTAGGCTGGTTTATCTATACACGCCGGTTTAAACTACTTTTTCACCCGGCTCATGTCGTTGGCATCGGCGTCTTTCTCCTGATTACGGGAAGTTATTACCTGGCTTATTTCAGCCAGAACAAGATTCCCTTTCAGGACGTAGCGGGTGTTCTGTTTACTGAAAGCGCCAAGCGAACCGGACTCGCTTTTGGATGGGGGCCAACGCTCCTGCACCTGCTCACGTTTCCGTTCGAGTTCATCTATCACTTCGCTCCGTACACGCTGCTGCTGGTCCTCTTCTTCCGTCGGGGTATCTGGACGATCCTGAAAGAAAACTCGTTTATTGCCTTCAACGCACTGACGTTCAGCCTGACGGTCCTTATTTATTGGTCTTCCCCACAGGCGTATGGCCGCTACCTGATCGGCCTGGTCCCTCTTCTGTTCACGGTACTGGCTTACCTCTACTACCAGCAATCCAGCCCCGAGGATCGGGGACGCTGGTGGGTGGAGCGGTTCTGGCTGGCCGTGACCGCCATAGTAGCGATTGGTGTCTGGACAGCCGCTTTCTACCCAACCACGCGCGTTTTACCTGGTGTATTTTGGAAAACGGCCTTTGTATCGGGGCTGCTTGCGGGTTTGGCCTGGCTCATGATCCGCTCGTCGGCAAACCGGCTCGGGCTTATGATCGCCGTACTGATCGTCATTCGGATGGGCTTCAACTGGCTGGTGTTGCCGGGTCGGGCTACCAAGCGCCAGTTTTATCAGGAAACGGCTACGAAGGCCGCTCTCCTGACACTCGGACAACCACTATACGGCTATAAAACTACCGTGGGCGATGGTCCGGCTACCGACGTTAGCTCGTTTCACATAACGGCCGCCCGAGGGGCAATACTGCGCAAAACCAGCAAGAAAATACCGGGGGCTCTTTACATCGGTGACTCGCTCACCCTAGCCAGAGAGCACTATAAGACAGTTGGCAAACTGGTGCTGTTTGACCGGCACCCGGCCTCTATTGTTCAATTTGAGTAAACTATTCTCACAATGACAATCCTGATCACGGGCGGAGCAGGCTTTATTGGCCATACGCTGACCAACTATCTGCTGAACCAGGGGCATACGGTGCTGCTGGTCGATAATTTTAACGATAGCTACGATCCCGCCATCAAGTGGCAGCACATCGCATCGCTCCGGCACTTGCCGAACTGGTCTTTGCTGCAGGGCGATATTCGCGATAAAGGGTTCATGCGCCAGGTTTTTCGGACGCACCCCATCGACAGCGTTATTCACCTGGCAGGCCTGGCGGGCGTACGGGCTTCGCTGCAGAACCCAGCCGCTTACTATGACCATAACGTAACGGGTACCGCTGTGCTGTTGGATGCCATGCGTAGCGCGGGGGTCAACCGGCTGGTCTTTGCGTCGTCATCGTCGGTCTATGGTGTCCGATCAGGGGGGACGTTTCAGGAAACCGATTCGGCAGAAAAATCGGTGTCGCCCTATGCACTATCCAAACGAGCGGCCGAACGCCTGTGCCAGCGTCACCATCGGCGATACGGTCTGAATGTATTTTGTCTGCGTTTTTTTACGGTATATGGCCCCCAGCAACGACCCGATATGGCCATCTCCCGCTTTATTCACCAACTCCATACGGGCCAGCCCATTTGCCTCTTCGGTGACGGCCGCAGCCAGCGCGATTACACGTATGTCGACGATATCGTACTGGGTATCAGCCGGGCGATCGAGCGGGTAAAAGGCTTTGAACTTATCAATCTCGGCAGTGCCAACCCGGTTACGCTGCTGGAACTCATTGCTCTGCTCGAACAGCAAACCAAACGGCGCGTTCCGCTCAACTGGCTGACGGATCAACCGGGCGATGTGCCCTACACGCACGCCGACATCCGGAAAGCCCGCCAGCTATTGGATTATCAACCGACTACCAATCTGACCGAAGGCCTGCGCCGAATGGTCATGAGTTACCAGCAAAACCATGTCTACTTACCAGCCCTCGATTAACCAGCCGGTTACGGAGCATCCGTATGTCTCGGTTGTTGTATGCGCCTACAACGAAGCCGGTAACAGCAAGCCGCTGGTTGCCCAGCTGACATCGGCGCTACAAACGCTCGATTACGAGATCATCTATGTCAACGATGGATCGACGGATGCAACGCTGGCCGAGCTGCTGGCCATTCGGCACGAGCGGCTGACTATCCTCGATCTCCAGAAGAACTACGGCCAAAGTGCAGCCCTGGCAGCGGGCATCAGTGCGGCCAGGGGCCAGTTCATTGCTACGATGGATGGCGACCAGCAAAATGACCCGCTCGACATTATCCCGATGCTTCAGGTAGCGGAGGAACGCGATGTGGATCTGGTGGTTGGGCACCGGCACAACCGGCAGGACAACGCCTGGCTACGTCGTTTGCCAAGCCGGCTGGCCAACAGCCTTATCCGGCGAGCGGTTGGATTACCCATCCGTGATAACGGTTGTGCACTCAAGGTCTTCCGGGCTGGCTTTGCCAAACGAATTGGCTTATACGGCGAACTTCACCGGTTCATCGCGATACTGGCTCACTTCGACGGAGCGCGGATTGTTCAGGTTCCCGTTCGCCATCATCCCCGCCGGATCGGTCAGTCCAAATATGGACTAGGTCGTACGGGTCGCGTATTGAGCGACCTGCTATTACTGCTGTTCCTCAAACGCTACCTCAACAAACCCATGCACCTGTTTGGCGGCCTGGGCCTTTCTCTGCTTGCCAGTGGATTATTCCTGGCTACGCGTTTTTTTTGGGTTACCGACCCGAATGTTACGGGACTGGATCGGTTTGCAGTCGGGATCGTCTGGTTACTGGCGGGCCTGCAATTTCTGGCGTTCGGCCTTGTGCTCGATCTCCAGATGCGCACCTATCACGAATCGCAGGGTAAGAAGAACTACCTCGTTCGGCGCACGTATCGTGCTGTTCTCTCCTCCGTTTATGAGTCGGTTTTAACTGACTATCAGGGTTAACGAATTCTCAGTTTCATACTGATTGTCGAACAATTATAAGACCCGAAGCAGCCTAATCCACCCTGAATATTGCTCGGAATTAACACGGGTTCGGCAAAGGGGTTCGTGCTGGCCTGTAATTGACGGTCAAGCGCTTCATTGTACCGATAATACATTTCATCGATATGCAGCAGACTGACCGATACGGCTGATGAGCGACACCGTTTGTTGATCGTTTCTGCCCCTACTTCATCACATAAGTAGGCCGATGCCGACAATAGAGCACTGACTCCTCTGTTACTCAGCAGTCCTGAATTATTGTCGGCCATTTTGAAGGGGACGACGCTCAGGTTCGTGTATGAAGCCGTGGAGGGTAACTCACGCTGAATACCTTTGATGCTTCCCTGAATCTGATAAAAATTCGTTGCCGTACCGGCATCCTGCCAGTTGCAAACTACAGAATATTGCTTTTTACTGGATTTGTCTACCTGCGTAACCAGTGAAGAGTCCAGCACAACCGTTTTGAGTGAAACGGCCTGGGGAACCGTGGTAACAGCCGTTACCTGATTACCATCGGGTGTCCGAACAGTCAACGTATACGTAGCACTCGCGCGGATAGGCATTTTGGCTGCCGTTGCCCGGTAATACCGGAGTTGAGAATCGTAAACTAAAGCGACAGTCTGAGTACCGTTAGTGAGTTGGACAAGTGCATCGGTAATTTCCACGCTTTTCGACGGATCGCTGTCCAGAACCGGCCGTGATCGGGTAACCTTGGCCGTTAAGACGGTGTCTTGTGGAGAAATAAAACAGTTGACAACCAATCGTCCGGTCTGGGTGGTTAGTCCAACTGGCTGAACTTCTTCCCGATTGCTTTCGCAGGCCGTAAACAGGAGTGATGATAGAATGAGCGTAAGTAGTAATTTCATTGGTCGGTTAGGTTATACGTTTGGTTTCGTTGACGGGTTGATTAAAAGCGAATCGCGTAGCTGACGGTGGGTACAATAGGAAACAGTGAGTATTTATACAGAACCGTTTTCGATGGCAGGTCTTTCCCCTGATCTTTTCCCTCCAGCGAATACAGAAACGCGTTGCTGCGGTTGTAAACATTGTAGACACTCAGCTCCCATGTCCGCTCGTAATGAGCTTTCTTTTTGTTGAACTGAAGACTGATGTCAAGCCGATGGTAAGGAGCGGCTCTGAAGCTATTCCGATCGCCGTATTCCTTAACGTTTGGCCCATCTCCGTATAAAAGTGCAGCCGAAGGACGAGTGGACGCCTGGGTGTTGTTTGTGAATCCAGAATAGCGAGATAGTGGCATGGTCAGCGCATTACCCGTTCCGTAAACCCATGTACCCGCCAGGGTAATTGAAGGAGTCAGTTCATAAATCAATACAGCAGAAGCATCATGCCGACGATCGTAACGTGGGTTGAATCGCTTGCCTCCGTTCAGTTCGGCAAACTGCCATTGCGTCCAGGAGAGGGTATAACCCAACCAGCCGGAAAGCCGTCCCACCCGTTTCTGAAGCATCAACTCTACGCCGTAAGACCAGCCCTGTCCGTTCGTCACGTTGTTTGTCCAGTTCGAGGCATCGACTGCCCCCTGCGCATTCGTGGATACGAAACTGGCTCCCTCCCGATAGCTAAGCAGATTCTGCATTTGCTTGTAGTACCCTTCAGCCGTGAACGTAAGGCCCGATGCTGGCAAGTCTTTGGCAAGGCCCAGGGCTATTTGCTGCGATTGCTGAGGCTTGATGTGATCGACCGTCGGCATCCACAGATCGGTTGCCAGGCCAATGCCCGTGCTCGATAGCAGGTGAACGTATTGATTCATCAGGGCATAGGAACCTTTCAGCGCCATCGTCGACGACACCTTATAAGCAACGGATAAGCGGGGTTCAGGTTTAATATAGCTCTTCGTTCCCACGGCTGGATTGGCAGACGTACCCAGCACTGAATAATAGCTTAAACGTAGTCCGCTATTGATCCGTAACCGATCCGTTGGCTGCCAGTAGTGCTCGCCATAAACGCCGGCTTCCAGCGCGTTGATTGTTTGCGTGCTGGCCTGCTGCGGCAATGTATCCTGAGCGGATGTGATCGTCGCTTTAGGCGTAAACTGATGATTGGTCGCCTGAATGCCGTACTGGAACTGGTGTTTGTCCGAGATGTACTGGTTGATGTCATACTTCAGGCCCAGGTCACGAATGCCTGACTGGTATTGAAGGGTGTAAAGTTGATTTTGTGCCGCAGGCGATAACGATTGCTGATCAGAAACGCCCATTTTGTACTGGCTGTAGATGAGCGACAACGTAGACGTGGTGCCGCCTGCGAAGCGGTGGCTCCACCGAGCACTCCCCGCCAGATTGGCCCAGTTAAGGCCCGACCGCAGCGGAGTTGCCCCTGCCTCGCGAACACTGAAAAACTGGTCCTGACTCGTGTAAGCACTCAACGATACCTTATCTGCCACGCCAGCATCAACGGTCACTTTCGCATTCAGGTCGTAGAAATACGATTTGGTAGCAGGCTGAGCCGAATTGCTGTTCTGAATAAGACCGCTTAACAAATCCAGATAAGTACGCCGGCCGGAGACGAGAAACGAAACTTTCGGAGACAGCAAAGGCCCCTGAAGCGTCAATCGGGATGCCACCAAGCCAAGGCTTCCTTCTCCGTGCAACTTATCGGAACCACCGTCTTTGGTGGACAGCTCGACAACCGACGACAAACGGCCGCCGAACCGAGCCGGAAAGCCTCCCTTCGTTAAGTCGACCCGCTTCAGTACATCGCCATTGAAGGCGGAGAAAAAGCCAAGTAAGTGATTAGGGTTGTAAATGGGCGCGTCATCCAGCAGAATCAGGTTTCCATCCGGACTGCCTCCCCGTACATACAGTCCTGCGTTCCCCTCAGAACCTTTCTGCACCCCTGGCATCAGTTGCAGCATCTTCAGCGGATCTTTTTCGCCAAACAACGCGGGTATTTTCCGCAGTTGAGCTCCCGTAATGCTGATGGTGCTCATCGTCGCTTCATTACTAACGCTGCCTGCCTTGGTAGCCCGTACCGTTTGTTCGTTCAATTGTTCGCCCGGCGCCAGGTAGATGTCGAGTTTGGTGTCCTGAGCGAGCGAAATAGTCTGCACGATTGATGAAAACCCAACAAACGAGAACCGAACCTTCAGGCTGGCACTAACGGGTACACTCAGGGTGAAATAGCCCTGCTCGTTCGTTACGGTACCTACCTTATTATCAAGTACATAGATCGTCGCATGAACAATAGGCTTGCGACTTCCTTCTTCGTACACGTAACCGCTTATCGTACATTTCTTCGGCGCTCCGAAGCTGAAAGAGCTTATTAACAAGAGAAATGGTAACAGGACTGACAGGCGCATCTTGAGTAATCGTTTTTGGCTTGAGATTAACGTCAAAACAAAATTCCCTCATTTGATGGCGCTCTTTTTTTCTATTCGATAAACTGCTCTTTTCCGCTCTTTTTTGGTAAAGGCTGACTGATTTCCGGAATTCGAAGCGATCCCTCCTACCCGCATAACGGGCAATTCTGAGCATACTGGTAGTTGCCTGTTGTTAACTACCAGATTTTTGCAAACGCGCTAAACTACCTTTCATTAAAAGCAATCAGGCTCTATAGAGGTATCCCTATAGAGCCTGATGTTGTGACGATTACCTGCGCCCATGTAAGCCAATCAGCAATTAGCACGGGACGAACAGCCTAGAGAAGTTAAGGTTTCACAGCACGACGTACACCATCAAGTGGGCTATCACTCTGGCTAACAGAAGGCGTAAGCCAGGCTCCCTCCCCATTTTCATTCCAGGCATAGGCCAAAATTAATCTCTCCTTCGGTGTCTTGTCAGGATGTGCATTAATCCAGTTACGGGCATCTGTTATTGCCTTATACACGGAGCTAGACGAATACCCCACATACCGGGGCGACTGAGCATAAGAGCGACTGGTAGATGCCCAGGGGCGAGGATCCCAGTTTAAAGTGGCCACAGGAATGTAAGGCAGTGGTGAGGCCTCGAAGCGATCCCAGATTCGGCGACTTCCAGCCAGTAAACTATCTATGGGTATCACCTGATTATCCTGCTTAAAACCAGCGTAATGGTAGTTATACCCCGTAAGTACATCAAACCCACATGCCTGGGCCTGCGTTAGATCTGGTTTACTTCCTGACATACAGGCTGCGATGGTTACGCCTGGCAGCCCTTGGGCTATAGCATTCGTACGTAAACTATCGAAGGCCTGGTGAACGGCCTGTGGACTACCAAATTTCTGAATAAGTGAACTCAAACTAAAAAAAATCAGTAGCGGACGTCCGTTCACTTTCACATACTGGGGTTGTTTAAACAAATCAATCCATGCCTGAGAAACGCGGGACCATTCTGGTGGCCCAATGAAAAAGCCCGAGTGATTAGCCACCATCAGGCAAAACTTAAGACGCTTCTGATTGGGAGCTTTCAGATAAAATTTTAGCGCCCGATTAAGAGGGTCGTTTTGAAATGTAGTTTTCGGATTGTTTGGCGAATACCAGCAGAAACTGAAAAAAGAAAGCCCTGCATCCGCTGCCGCATCGATTTGATCCTGCATGATTGCGGGCGTACTCGTCATCCATCCCCATTTTGGTTTTCGCTCAGGGAAGCTGTCAATAAGAGCTTCCGTTAAATGACCGTTTGTTAAGCCAGACCAGCCATCAAAATAATAAGCACCAAGTTGAACAGATTGTGAACGTTGACCGACCGCACTGGTTTTCAATTGCGTAGCAGTAGTCGACCTTGGCAAAACCCAATTGGTCAATACGGAACTTAGGACCAGTAAAATACAGAAGTGATGTAGTTTGAAATAATTCATACCGCTGGGTTGAATTTTTATTTAAATATAAATTATTTTATATACTTTAGTTCTCATTTAATATAATTTTAATTAACTAGTTATTGACTTATTATCATGAATAACACATTATACGGTTATTACTGTATACTTTTTTTCTTTATTCTTAGTTGTCGATCAGGCAAAGAACCTCTCGACCCGTCAATTGCTATAACCGATCCAGACTCCCGAAAAGCTGAAACAGGAAATCCTATGGTTGCCAATGGCTATGTTGATCAGCCTTATACTATAGTTCTCCCGAGTGGAAAGTGGTTCAGTTGCCCCACAGTTTCTCCTGGTGGCGAGGGTAGTGATCTGGAAGCGGTGCGTTGCCTATTTAGTACCGATCAGGGAAAAACCTGGTCGTCACCTGCTTACCTGGAACAACACAGTAATCTCTCAAATTCTTACGCTCTTCCTTACCTTACTACATTCAACAGATTGTATGTATTCTACATGTACAATGGAGATAATATTCGCCAATTAAATGGAAAAAAAGTCCGTAATGATATGCTGGGCTGGTTTTGCTACCGCTACTCCGACGATGAGGGAAAAAGTTGGTCGGAACGGTACCGACTCCCTATTCGCACGACCTCAATTGACTTAACGAATGATTGGCAGGGAAAGGTGCAAATGATGTGGGGAACTGGAAAACCCGTCAGAACAAATTCTGGCATGTTCTTCGGATTTTCTAAAATTGGCACTTATCTGATAGACAATACAGAAGGATGGTTTATGAACTCACCCAATATTGACCATGAGAAAGATCCTCAAAAATTAATCTGGAATATGTTGCCTAAAGGAGACGAAGGCATCAAGAATCCTCAAATGGGAACAATCAATGAAGAGCAAAATCTTGTAGAATTAAGTGATGGGACATTATATTGTGTGTATCGGACCAGCAAGGGATATCCAGCCCATGCGCTTAGTAAAGACCAGGGTCAGACATGGATGTTGCCTACTCCTATTACTTACAAAACGGGAAATCAACTTAGACATCCCCGAGCTTGCCCCCGTATTTGGAAATGTCAAAATGGGAAATACTTACTTTGGTTTCATAATACAAGCCTTGACATACGCAATCCTGGCTGGGTAACGGGTGGAATTGAAAAAGATGGTACTATTGAATGGTCGCAACCAGAAGTGTGCATCTATAGTAATGACCTTAGTCAACGATTTAGTTATCCTGATTTAGTTGAAATCAATGGCAATTATTGGTTAACAGAAACCCAGAAAAAAATAGCACGTATTCATTCCATCGACCCTAGCCTATTCGATGACCTCTGGAATCAAGGCACTCGCCGTGACTTAATTGTAAAGGGACTAGCGTATCAACCAGAAGACTCTCAGTCGGCTAGCTCATTCCAGTGTCAGTTGCCAAGTTTATCAACAGGAGGTTTTACGCTGGAATTCAAGGTTTCAGCCACAAGCTGGAGCCCAGGGCAAATTTTGTTTGATAGCCGTCAATACGACGCTAAAGACCACGTCAAGGGGGTAGTAGTGCAAACGGGAAGCTTGTCTAACCTGTTTATCCAGGTAAGCGACGGAGATAAAACGTTTACCCTCACAACCAACCCAAATACCTTCACTCAGTTGAATAAGCTCTATCAGGTGGCCTTCGTTGTGGATGGAATGGCTAATCTTGGTACAGCTGTCGTAAATGGACAGTTGTGTGATACTGGCAACTCTTTCTATGGCTGGAATCGCTTCGACGACTCTTTCAGCGATATTAACGGCACTGGCAGGTTGAGCATTAGCCCTAAGTTTAGTGGCACTATTCGGTCTGTGCGAATATATAATCGCTACTTGCGCACTTCCGAGTTACTGAGTAACTATCTTTCCGGGAAATGACCTGTTATCCTTACTATCAAATGTAAGATGACTCTCCTATTGCAGGAGATAGAATAAACAGTAAATCTATTTCCAAGATTTGACAGGAGCTTTGCCACCATTATCTATTACAATAATAGTGGCAAGGCTCCCAAAAAACAACCCATGCGGTTAAAGCGCTTTAGCCGAAGACATGGCTAAAGCTTCTTGTGGCTGCGTTGTTCTGCTGTTTTCCAGCGCTGAAATGAACAGACTTTCGTATCGATCAACAATTAATGGCCAGTGATAAATGTCCCGAACCTTGGCCCGGTTCCTGTCCACGTACAAACTATATTGCTTTTTACTAATCGTTTCCAACTGCCTGGCAACATCTGCTGGCTCACTGAAGTAAAATGCATCGCTCTCCAGTATAGCTTTATTGAATGCATTATCGTGCGCACAGATCAGGCAATCAGAACCCATTGCTTCCAACAACGACGGATTAGTACCACCGACGGTATGACCATGAAAGTACAGGTTCGAAAAGTGCCGTACATTGTTCAACTTTTTCAGGTTGTATATTCCGCCCATAAATCGAATGTTCGACTGCGCTTTGTACTTTTCGACCAGATACTGACCATATTTTGTATGATTTTTACCGACGACCAGAAACTGGGTATTATCCTTGGCCGCCACAACTCCGTCCAGGATCAACTCGATACTATTCTCTGGTTCCAGCCGGGCCACCAGCATGTTGTAGGTGTATGGAGCCAGGCCGTATTCCTGTAATATAGACGTATCGGGTTCATCGAAAACATACGAACCATAGGGTATATACGTCGAGTCTTTATTGTATTTATCTTTCAGGTATTGTTGTATGCCTTTTGAATCGGATACCAGATAATCGCTCGTGTGAGCTGCCCAGGATTCGGCCTGTTGCAGAAAGCGTTGAACCTTGGGTGAAAATTTGGTACGTTTCCATTCCAGTCCATCCATGTTGGTAATGATGACGGCATTACGGGGCAGCAACTTGTTCCAGATGGAATTGCTGTTGTAGCCTAGCTGGAGAATAATGTCGAAGTTCCGCTTGCGCGAATCAATGATGCAATTCAGATCGTAGATAAACTGTCCAAATGTGCCAACACGGTACTCGGGATCGTAACAATGAATAATATCTACTCCTTTAAACGTCTTCTCCTGGTGCAAATGATTATGCGAATTATACACGGTCACCTGATGGCCCTTCTCAACCAGAGCTACAGATAGGAACTCAGCACACTGCTCGAAGCCACTATAGTGGTTTGGTACTCCACGGGTACCTATAATACCTATTTTCATATCAATTGTTAAGATAAAACTACAGACTCATTTAGTGCACGTTCGTATGCGTAAAGTGTTTTCTGAGCAGTTATTTCCCAAGTATAGTTTGAAAGAATATTCTTTCTGAGTTCCTCAGGGAACGGAGAATTATACGCTTCTACAATCTTACTTTTAATCGAATCAACGCTACCAGGATCACAATAAAAGGCGTAATCACCAAAATAATCATAGGTGTCTCCCTTTTCAGTTATGACAATATTGCAACCCATTAATGCGGCTTCAAGCGTACTCAAACCAGTAGTTTCAAACCAACTAGCTAGTACATGAACACTAGCAGCTTGGTATATAGGTGCTAAATCGTCCTGTTTTAAATGATCAATAAAACGAATACGATTGGAGCTGGAAGCCATCTGACGACATTCATTAAGATACTGTATGTGGTTTGGAGATGCTTTACCAATTATATCAAGTGAATAATCTGTTTGTAAAAGTGCTTTTACCACATTTAGCTGATTCTTACGCCCTTCAATTCGGCCAACGCACACAACGTGGTCAAGATATTCAGAATTAGGTGTCGTTTCTTCCTTAAATAGAGTTGAATCGATTGCATTAGGAATAATATAATAGGGCCGCTCTATGGAATAACTATTAACAAACCTTTTATATTCACTGGCAGAATTAGGCAGTAAAAATTTAGCTTCTTTCGCAACATATTTTATTGAATTGTGATGTCCATTTAATAAATAATAATTACTACGTATTGGCTCATTATTTTTAACATACCTTGCGATACATTTAAAATACTCAATTGTATCAGCGCTAAAAAAGCGAAAGGCGGCACCTAATAACCCTTTTCTATTTTTCTTCTCATACTCAGAATAATCTACATAAATAGTTGAAACGACAAAGGGCAACTTTGATTCTACTATATGTGATACTATATCTGCAGGTCTTATGATATTAAAAAAATGGATTAAATCATAATCTTTATAATCAATAAGGTCATTTGTTAAGCGGATATCAACATCAACACCTAAATAGCGCAAATATGCTGCTGTGTTATTAATTTGTATTGTATCCCCGCCAGGACTACTATACAAAGTAGATCGACTTATCATCAAAACTTTCATATATAAATTATTTATAAGCTAATTTTACTAATCAGCGTCCTGCACTCCAATTCATTTCCGTAAGTAGACATTAAACCCAATAGATCGAAAAATTTTTTTCGTATAAAATTTAGAACCTGTAAGCAACATATTAGTCTTAGAAGATAAGACGGAAGATTGACCAGTTAAAATACACGCGCGACTATGTTCCTGTATGGCGGCCCAGCTATCACTAGCCCCTCCTTCTCTCATTATTACTGTTATAATATCCATGTATTCAGACTTCAGATCAACACGTGGTCGAAGTAGAAACTCATAATCACCGACAATTTTGTAATCTATATTGAAGCGCCCATATTTATCAAACATCTTTCGAGCATGTAATGATCCTGGATGAGCAACTGTCATTTCTTTTAAGAAGCGAGGCCATTCCCAAGCCCAGCCTTTAACTCGTATAAGATTTAGATTTTGATCTGTTATTTTAACTTTAGAAGATATATACTCTACATCTGATGACACTGTATTTACAAATTTTGCATACTCATAAAGGGCATTTGGTAATAGGATATCATCACATCCAAGAAACATTATCCAATCTCCAGTTGCTTTATCTATCCCTTTATTCCAGGCATCATAAATTCCTTTATCAGGTTCACTTATCCAATATGAAACATATTGATTGAATTGTTTAATAATAGTAACCGATTTATCTGTCGATCCCCCATCAATTAAAATCAATTCTAGATTATCATAATTTTGCTCAACAATACTTTGAAGTAAACCTTCAAGATATTGCTCTCCATTATATATAGCAGTAACAATAGATATTTTTGGCAGTTTCATTTGTTTTTTCATTTTATAAGATCACTTCTTTTTCATATTTAAAATATACAGCCGGGTTAGGGACAAAACTTTTCTTTTTCTCAATATTACCTCCTAAAACGTTACCATCGGAAACAGTTCTAAATGCCAATCCCATAAAAATCCAATAGTAATAGATGTAGGTAGTTCCTACTACATTAATAGAAATAAAACCAGCTATCAAAGTTGATACAGTTATAGCAATTGCGTATGACTCAAAAGGAAATAATACTTCATAACGCCTTGATAACTGTTTATACTTTATAGTTTCAAGTAATATATTTACGTTGATTAAGAGAAATAGAAATAGGCCTAGAATACCTAATTCATAACCTATGTTCCACCAACCGCTTTCTACAAAAAAACCTAAACTTTCTTTATAGCGTAAATCACTAGTCCCAACACCATGACCCAAGGGTTCAACAATTGTTTTTTCAACACCTTTCCAAAATTGATTTCCTCTATCCGCAGCACTAGCCTCTTTCATACTTATTGAATTCGTTAGAACTTCACCAGCTTTGATGATAGTATCCGGAGCGAGCGCAGTAGCAATTCCTATAATTAAAAGCGTGACAAAAGTTAGACCAAAAACACTTTGTATTTTATTCTTTATGTGCACTAAAAAAATGATCGATAATGAAGCAATGGCTATAAACCAACCTGCTCGAGAGAAACTTAAAACTAAACATGCAAAAGTGCCTATTATATTAAGCACAATTAGAGCATTAAATAGCTTAGAGAATGAGTTTTTATTAGGAGACAAAAAAATTACCGTTGAAAAAACAAACACTAATGCCATGTATACCCCAAAATCATTTGGGCCAGGAAAAGCTCCAGACATTCGTTCAATGCCCATTATTCGAAAGGATGTGTTGACATACTGGACGTACCCTTCATCATCAACAAAATCAATTGTTCCCTTATAAATAGAAAAAGGAAGGCTCAGCAAATATTGCTGTACAAACCCCAAGATAACAGCAATAAGAGAAGAGTAAATAGTAGATCTAATTAGCCATTTCGGCTCAATTGCGAATCTGGAATTTGCGATTATTATAAAACATACAGCTGGAAATGTATAATTTCTTAAACTCGCAAGACTAGTGATATGATTTTCAGTGATTATATAGAAAATAAAGGACAATGTAATAAATGACAATATTTGAAATTGAATTTTAGGTAGTATATTCTGCCTAGAGCTAAATGTCTTCGTAAGTAATATTATGACCAACAACTCTTTCCATACAGAAAACAAATCACCGCTAGCAAATTGATTATCAAAAACTTTCTTTAAAAAAAACTGGTGTGGCAAAAAAAACAATATTAAACATATAGTCACATAAGGTTTCTTGTACCATGCTAAAGCAGCGGTAATCAAAACGAATATTAGTGCAAATATCATACTGTTCAGTTTTATTATTTACGGTCTGACATTCCCAAAAAGTCCTGCAAGCTTAATCGCTCAAATAGCTCTAACTTTCCACCTTCTGTACAATTATAAATAATTCGACCAGCTTCATAATACTCATCTCTTGCCAATTGATAATGAAATTCCGATCCTAGTAAGTCTGGCAATTGCCATTTATCTTTTTCAGAAAAATAATTAGGATCAAAGTGGTTGGGATCATGCCCGTTTAATTTAATTTCCTTATTAGCAGTCCCTTTGGTTTCGAAATTATGATCACACCCCACCAACGCCACTTTAGAGAAACCAAGATGGTAGGCTATTTGTGTAGCCACATACGTTACTGTATATCCCTGGCATATCCCTAACGAGATATCCTTCGCAAATTCACCAAGAACATTCACCGAATTAAGGAAATGTAAATTCGGACGACTTTTCAACGTTGAAATATCAACTCTAGCTGCTTTAGTAGTTACGTAATCTAAAAATACAGGAATATCAGTTTCTTTGAAAAACTCATAATTCTGTTGAATAACATAAGGATTCACACACACTATCGCTTTCGGACGATGAGCTACCCTTGAAAATAACAGATTTATTTTATTAAGCCCAATAGTAAAGACACCAGATTCATCGAGTGCATCGAAGTCTACTTTATTTAAAGAAGGACCATTACAAAGAATTACACATTTCTGGTCTTTATATTTATTTCTAAGTTCTTTTAACTTATAATAATTTTTGAGCGCATAGGGATTAAAATCATACTTTAATCGATTAAAAAGTACACTCGCTCCAATTCGATATGGATTTATCGTATCCTTAACCTTTTTTTCTAAATTAGCAGTAGTAGACATAGAATTTTCAGATGAGTGATTTAACGACAACAAGTAGAATAATAGAGAGTGGTAACAGAACTATTCCTGCTTCAAAACTTTTAAATTTTAAGGAGAACGTTGAATATGACTTATTACTTGAATACCATGAATAGAAGCATAAATAGGCAACTAACATGCTTACAGGAAAAGCAAAAACACCAACTATCGGATATGTAATAACAGCCAGCATTATATAAATAGCACCCGTTATGCCGTTTGCTATATGCCAAACAATAGTATTTGTAATACTATATAACTGTAAATGCATAGCCCCATATCGCTCAATAAAGAAGGCTAATCCAATAATAGCCCATAGCCGTTGGTCCACAAATTGAATAGAACTACCTATCAACCCCATGACAGGCTGAGCCAAAAATGCGACAGCCATAAATCCGATGACAAACGTCCAGTGTGCACGCTGCATTCCTTTTTGGGCTACTTCTATTATTTGCTCGCGTTTGTCCTGAGCATACAAACGAGCCATCAAAGGAAGCTTGCTGTAGAAGGGTGCCTGAGCGAATGTGATAATGATCTGGATAAGGCGCATGGCAAACAAGTAAGCCGATACCTGCCCAACCTGGTTACTTTGTGCATAAATCAAGCTACTACTTTGGATCAGCCCATACGACATGAACACCCCAACACCGCTACGCCAGGCTGCAGGCCAAATCTCTTTTAGAATGTCTCTGTCGAATTTGAAGCGTTGACCAGGAATAAATACCCCTTCATTGAACCGGTAGCACAACCAGCGGTTCCTTATAACTGACAAAACATTCCACAGTTGATTGACGGCTACCAGACCAACCAGTCCTGCCTTTGCATAAAGCACTACAACACTGGTTAGAATGGCGGCTAATGAAAACAGCGTTTCATAACGTCGGAATTCGGCAATTCGATTTATACCCTGTAAATACGTTGAATAGGCATTTCCGCGAAAAGTGATCGTCGTCGCCAGTATCACAATGCCCCATGCAATCCATCCCTGGTTTGGATTTGACAAGAAATGGATGGGTTTATAGACAGAAAAAGTCCCGGCAGTTACCAGCAGCAGGAATACCACACCCGACAGCCAGCTGAAAAGAATTTGCTGAGTACCGACTACTTTAAGCAGATACGAGGCCTGACTAGAACCATTACCATCAGATAACGCTGCCGGCTTTATGCTTGCTTCCGTTCCATTCAACCCACCCATAGCGTAAGCCACAAATCGGGAGAAAGTAGTGCCTAACCCCAAATCAACCATCAAATTCAAGCTGATAATTGTACTGAATAGGTACCATAATGAGATTTCAGCCGGACTAAATTGCCGGAGGATGAATGGAATCAATAGGACTAAATTCAGCGAACGCGTTGCCAGACTGGCCCATGTTGTAAATGTTGGGGAGTGCCAGAGACGGTTAAACACTGAATGCTGTCTTATTTCCAATGGTAGCATAAACCTGCTTTTACGCGTATTTTATAAATCCTTCAATACCGAGCTGATGCCCCCATCCAGCGACAGATTCGCGCCGTGGATGAAACCACTACTTTCGGAGGCTAAAAACAAGGCCATCTTGGCGACATCACATGGGGAACCAATCCGCTGCACGGGGTGAATTTTTCGTAGTTCATCCAGAGCGTCCTGATTCCCGTCAAAGCCTGCTAACAGCATATCCGTTTCAATAGCTGCCGGACTGATGGCGTTGACCCGTACCCGCCCTTCCAGGTCCACCGCTAACGCGCGGGTTAAACCAATGAGCGCACTCTTTGAGGTGGCATAGCTAATGAACCGGCGCTTGGTAAGCTGCTGGTGAATGCTGCCAATGTTGATGATGCAGCCATTGGTTTCTTCCAGCGTTTCCAGAAAATGCTGACTCAGCAAAAGCGGCCCGGTTAAGTTGACTGTCATGGTGTGATTCCAGTCGTCCAGCTTCAGATCGGCCAGACTATCCAGCAATTGAACCGCGGCATTGTTGATCAACACATGCAGCTCCGGTATCATCACATTGAAGTTGTGCTTCCACTCATTCCGATAGGTCTCGTCGGTGCTGAACTGGTGCAGATCGAACTGGATCAATCGGTCAGCTTCGTGTCGGTCAGACTGTTGAATGTCCAGGCCGTAGACGTAAAATCCAGCTTCCCGAAAGGCTAGTGCCAGCGCACTACCAATACCCCCTAAAACCCCTGTGATCAATACTTTTTTCATCGTCTTACGCCGTTACTCCAATTTCCAGAAACTCGAACATGGTACGGATGGCCTGATGGCTGGCGCGCCGAACGCCCTGAATGGTATTGGACCCGTTGTGGGTACCGAAAATGCACCGGTCGAAATTCCGCAGTTCCGAGTCCATCGGTAGGGGCTCGGTTTCGAATACGTCCAGACCCGCTGAATGAACCTTGCCACTTTTAAGCCCAGCGATCAAAGCCGCTTCGTCGATGATTGGCCCTCTCGATACATTGACAATCCGGACGCCGTCCTTCATCCGCTGGATGCTTTCGGCGTTGATCATGTGTTTTGTACTGGCTGTCAGGGCGCAGGTCGTGACCACGAAGTCAGCGGTTTCTAACTCGTCCGGGAAGCTCAGGAACCGGTAAGCGGCCTCGTCAGCTTCTGTCCGGCTAGCAAATGGATCATACACATTGATGTGCATGTCGAAGGCCTTGAGGAAGCGGGCCGTGGACTTGCCGATATCTCCGAAGCCAACGAGTGCCACCGTATGACCCGCCAGCGACATACCCGCCGGTTTGACCCAGTTGCCCGCCCGCACTTCGCGGTCGATGTAGTAGGTTTGGCGAGCCAGTCCCAACACGTAGGATACGGCGATGGTGGCTACTTCGGCCCCAAACATCATGGGGGTGTTGATAATGGGAATACCCAGTTCTTTGCAGGCCTTGAAATCGACATTATCGACGCCAATCCCCCATTTGACGGCCGCTTTCAGCTTACCGGCTTTACCCGCCCGGAAAATCTTCTCGGTAGCCTGGTCATCTCCGATAATCCAGCCATCGACCGTTGGAACGAGTTCCAGTAATTCTTCTTCCGATAGAATTTGAACGACATTGGGCGCAACAACCTCGATGCCTGCTTCTTCGAAGATGGGTAAAAACTCGGCCAGTTGCCCCAGCATGGGTGGACAGGTAATTAAGACTTTCATAGGGCCAGTTCAGGATAAAGTTCAGTAAAGAGGAATTCAGCGACTTTAAAATTCAGTTCAACATCAATATCCTGGGCTTCAATCTCGGCGATTTCATACATGAAAGGGCGATCACCAATCCGGTTGCCTTTCTGAATCAGGGTCTCTTTCTTGAAGATATACATGCAGGAGTTTTCCATGTAAACGGGCGGTAAATCCTGAGTGCGTAGCAAGATGTTTGCGTTGTGGTTGATGGCGCGTGCCAGCGGGTCCCAAAGCCGGGTCTGCATCCGGGTCACCCCAAACAGCGTGTCGTATATCGGGTACTGATTCAGAAATTGCTTAACGCCTTTCTCAACCGTTTCGGCCGACAGCAGTGGATTGGTGCTGTGGGTTTGCAAATAAAAATCGGCCGGGACCTGCTCACAGCTATTGAGCAGCACGTTGTTCATGGGAATGGCCCCGTCGCGCAGGTGCTGGGGACGTTCCAGAATAGTAACCGATGGGTAATAGATTTCGGCCTGTTCGATGACGGTAGGGCTATCGGTATCGATCACCACCTGCGTAATCGAAGGACACTCCAATAGGGTGTCGATAATGCGGTGAAACAACGGTTTACCGGCGAAGTCACGGTAGTTTTTTCCAGGAACGCGTTCGCTGGAATGGCGCATCGGAACAATAGCAGCAACGGAATAAGACATAAGCTATTGGTGTTGGTTTATAGTTTTTTGGCTACTTAATTCTGATACAGTATGGCCCGGCAGGGAACCCCTTCAACACCCTGAACTTTCAGGGGCAAACACACTAACTGGTAAGCGCCGGGCTCCACATGTCCCAGGTAAATCCCTTCCAGAATGATAACCCGGTTGCGCAGTAGAATTTGGTGCGTAGCGGGGGAATCGGCATAGCGCTGGATGGACAGATAGTCGATGCCAATCAGCTCCACCTGGTTATCGACTACCCATTCAGCCGCATCCGCAGCCAGGGCCGTAAACGAGGTTCGAAACGGTTTTTCTTCCCATTTCGTCCGTGAATTATCCGTGCGTAACAACAAGCGACGGGGTATTTCGGTCCCTACGTGCTGCTCCAGCAACGACCGGGTAATGGTCTCGGTATCAGGAATCGAGACGACGCGACAGGCACCAACCAGTGTCGTTAGGGACAGCGAGCTGGTATCCTCACCACCCGCCACAAAATGCAGGGGGGCGTCGAGATGCGTTCCCGTATGAACGTCCATATCCAGGCGACTCACATTGGCATCCGACTCGGGGCCAATGGCTTGCAGCGACTTCGTCTGTACACCGATGCTGCCCGGCCATGTTGGTAGCGTAGGACACAGGGTTACTGAAATATCAATAATGGCCTCGCTAGTCATACGCAATCTGTTTCATGAGTGGCCGAACGGCGGGTTCCACTTTCTCGCGCCGGAAAAATTCATTGGGGTAATAAAAGCGCTGCCGCAACGTGCGGTCGAGTGTACCAATGAACCGGTAACCTTGGTACGTTCCCCAGAACTGCAATACCCGAAACATGGGAATGTCGAGGCTATTGGTCCAGAAAGTACCTTCCTGTATAGCTGCGATATAATCGCTCAAGATGTTGGTGATGGCTAAATAGACGAAGTTCCAGGCGTTGAACCGAGCATGGGGCTTGAGCCGTTTGAAAGCGATAGCCTCCCGATAATACCGGTTAAAGATTTTACGGGGCGTCTCTTCATGCACATGGACGATAACGGCATCGGCCTCGTAGGCAATCTTGTAGCCCTGTTGCTGGATAGCGCCCGCCCAATGCAGATCTTCGAGGCCGGTCAGGGATTCATCATACCTCAACTGTTCCCAGAGCGAGCGTCGGATAGCCGTATTGGCATTGTTACAAAACGGAATAAGCTGGTTGTAATTCGAAACAGGCGGAAACCACTTGGCAAATAATTGCTGCTCGGAGAATTTACTGAGGTGGTTACCAATTTGGCGTCCGTAGGTCAGTCCCACTTTGGCGTCCTCGAAAGGGGCCAGCATGCGGTCAATCCAGTTGGTATAGACCGGGTACACGTGGGCACTGGCAAACAGCAGAATATCGCCCGTAGCCTGCTGGCAGCCCAGGTTGAGGGCCCGACCGAAGGAGAATTCTTCGGGGCGGATTCGAACGACTATCGCTCCTTTCTGCTCCGCGATCTGGACGGTATTGTCCGTTGACCCCGAATCGACTAAGATAATTTCTACCGTATGCTGACTCTCCCGACAGGCGATGCCGTCGAGGAGTTTTCCAATATGTTTTTCTTCGTTAAATGCGCGGATGATGACACTACACTTCATAAGTAACAAGCCTTACAAGCCCCTTTAAACGTTTCCTAATGTCCGTCAACGACTCATTATTTTACCCCAACGGGTACCAGAGCGAACGTTTACCAGGCTTTTTTATCCCCCTGTATCATCTTGGCCACTGTCCACCAACAGATCTTAAGATCCAGAACTGGCGACCGTCGGGCTATGTACCAGCGATCCAGCCGAACGCGGTGTTCCATTTTCTGGAGTGTGTCCGTTTCACCCCGGCAACCGCGTACCTGAGCCAGCCCCGTTATGCCGGGCTTTACGGCGTAGCGTTCAGGGTAGTTTGGCATCGTATACCAGTGCTTGGCATCCAGTGGGATGGGGTGAGGACGCGGCCCCACTACGCTCATGTCGCCCAGCAGTACATTCAGAAACTGGGGCAGTTCGTCCAGGTTCGTTTTCCGCAATACCTGCCCTAGCTTGGTAACGCGGGGATCATTTTGGGTAGCTTGCTGAAATACCGTTTCGGGTCGGCTGACCATCGTCCGGAGCTTGAAGCACTGGAACTGGCGTCCTTTTCGTCCTGTCCGGGATTGAACAAACAAAACTGGCCCCGGTGAATTTAGACGGATGGCCATACCCAGCATGGGAATAAGCCACGACAGCACAAAGAGACAGATCACCAGGGAGAAGCCAATGTCGAACAGGCGCTTACCCAGCATACTGTGTTCGGTGACCGACGTTGTTAAAACGTCGTCCTCTGCATCGATATACGGGTTGGTGTTGGAAAAGGAGGCATTACTAAGCATAATAATCTCTGAATTTGCTTTTCATGAATACACAAGGAACTAAGACAGTGCTTTGCGGGCCTTTTTATCCGACTTTTCGTCATCATAGTAGCCGCCATAGCTGTAACTATAGTAGTAGGACTCCCCATCACCCACGGCATTCAGAATGACATTCAGGTTCTGGAACCGATGCTCTTTGTAGAGCGAGTCGACCATTTTGAGGTAAGTCTTGGGCGTTATATCATGCCGAACCATGTATAATGTTGCATCTGCATACGGAGCAATCACCTGGGCATCGGTTACCAGCCCAATCGGTGGCGAATCGACAATGATGTACTCGAATCGGGCACGCAGTTCGTCGAACAGCTTGCCCAGGTAGGGGCCATTAAGCAGCTCGGATGGGTTCGGCGGTATGGGACCACAACTGATCAGATAATAGTTTGGGAATCCTTCGATTGGCTGCAACACATCATCCAGCGAAGCCTCACCAATCAGATAATTACTGATACCGACCGAATTACGCATACCCAGAGCCACATGCAGCTTCGGCTTCCGCAAATCCATCTCCAGGATCACAGTAGGTCGATCAACCAGCGCTAAACTGGCCCCTACATTCATCGACATGAACGATTTGCCTTCGCCACTAATGCTTGAGGTGAATAGTAACACCTGGCTGCCCGTTGGGTTACTGCGGAGGAACTGCAGGTTCGTACGAAGGGCCCGTATCTGCTCGGCAATTACTGAACGACTTTTCGAGACAACAACCAGTGCTTTCTTACCGTCAGATTGAACAACTTCACCGAGAATGGGGACTCTGGAGGCTTCTTCCACATCCGACCGGCGGACAACCCGGTTGTTTAACATATCCTTAGCGGATATGGCGCCTACAGGTAACAATAACCCGATGATAGCGAACAACATAAATGTCATTTTACGCACTGGCTTGATCGGGTCCTTCTCATGACGAGGTAGATCGACCGTGCGGCTATCGGGTAGCGTGGATGCGTACGACAAGGCTGTTTCTTCCCGCTTCTGCAACAGGTAGGTGTACAGGTTGTTCTTGATGGCCTGCTGCCGGGTGATGTTAAGCAGTGCCCGCTCTTTATGGGGCACGGTACGAACCATGCTTTCCAGCTTCCGGTTTGTTGAGTTCAGTTGACTTTTAGTACTGGTCAGCTGTTGTTTTATCGTCTGAATATTTTCGGAGATGCTTTCTTTAGTCGATTTGATCTGACTGTCCAGCGATTGTAAAAGCGGGTTACGTTCCGAGGTTGTCCGGGCCAGTACATCCCGCTGAAGCTCCAACTCCGATACCTTCGTCACCAGACCTAACAAAACAGGATCGCTCAGGCTGAGCGTACCCGGCGTGGTGCCCCGGCTGTCTGCCTTGCTGTTCACGTAGCGCTCAATGTCGTTCAATGAGGTAAGCTGAATATTTACCTGATTGAGTTGAGCATCGTTGGCCTGAACCGTTTGCAAAAATGTTTGCGCCTGTACGCTCAGATCAGTAATCCCCTCGCTTGTTTTATAGGACTCAACGTCTTTTTCTACATTGGTCAGTTCCCCGGAAATCAGTCGGAGACGCTCCTCGATGAAGTCGAGTGTGCTGGCTGCCACCAGGTTTTTGTCGACAACAGCCGCCTGGTTGTATTCTTCGATCAGTTGTCTTAATACCGCTTCGCCTTTGGCAGGTACAGCTTCTTCCAGCGTTATCTGTAATACAGTCGATGCTTTGCTGGTTGTTTCAACGTTTAGATTTTTCAGATAATCGTTTACGGTTTCGGTGCGGGGCGACACGGCTATCTTAATCGGCTCCAGCGACGCTTTCAGGGGCTGACGGGCAAAAACGCGTAGCCGGCCGTAAGGCGTTTTGATGGATTGGTTGACCGGATAAGTCTGATCGTTGATTCGTACGTGATTACCGTCTACGAAGCTGAGTTGTAGCTTTTCTTCATAAAGGGACGATAGTGGCCGTTCAACGATCAACCGAATCGGCACTTCGCCATACATTTCCTCGTCGACCGTTTTGGTGGGTCTGAAATACTGAACATCCAGATTGAGGTGATTCACCACCTTATCCATCAAGGTGTACGACTTGATGATTTCGATCTCGTTCTCGACCGTTTTCTTCGGCTTCAGAATATCCATTTCCTTCAGGATATTTTCGCCATCGAGCCCTTTTTTGTCATCCTTGATGAGCAGACTCGCCTGAATTTTGTAGATGGGCGTCTGGTATATTAAATAAATATAGGCGCCGGCTCCAGCTAGTATT
Organism: Spirosoma humi; assembly: GCF_054776575.1. NCBI lineage: Bacteria > Pseudomonadati > Bacteroidota > Cytophagia > Cytophagales > Cytophagaceae > Spirosoma > Spirosoma humi. Next base: position 1,012,838 of record NZ_BAAHBR010000008.1, on the reverse strand, counting down.
AATGACAGGACAAACCATTTCCAATGCTTCAGATACCGAAGCAATATTACACGCAGGTTTGGCTGGTTATCAGCACTATAAACCTGATATGGTGTGTATGAGTAGGCATTTTCAGACATGTGTATACTAGTTAAAATCGACTAAATATGATAGCTAGAAAAGAAAGCGCACTGAGAGCAATAGGTAATAATTGATAGGTTCGGTCAGCAGTAGCTACGCGGGCCCGGCCGGGCTCAACGTAAATGACATCGTTCGGACGCAGGTAATAATACGGTGAACGAAAGAGGTCGCGGTTCGTAAGATCAAGGCGAGTGAAGGTCCGCTGACCATTCACTTCCCGAATCAGCAATACGTTGTCCCGTCGGCCGTAGATGGTGATGTCACCCGCCAGACTGAGGGCTTCCAGCATCGTGATCTTTTCATTCGGAACTGTGAAGAGCGATGGCCGGGCCACTTCGCCCATGACCGAAACCCGGAAGTTCTGGTTTCTGATGTTAACGGTCGGCTCCTTGAGGTACGTTTTAAGTTCTTCACGAATCCGGTCGGTTGCCTGAGCCGTGTTCAAACCGCCCACTTTTACTTTTCCTATTAGTGGCAATTCCAGTGTGCCATCCGGATTAACCAGATATCCGGTCACTTCGGGAAGCGATGTCATGATTGGCGTCATCATTCGATCGATCGGCATGGTTGCCGATGGTGGATTGAAGAACGCCGTAGCCTCTGGGCTTAAACTACTTACGCGGACGGTCAGAATATCGCCTGGCTGAATTGTTGGCATGAACCGATCCGTTAATTTGATTGAATCGGCAGCGGTTGGCTGACCCTGGAAGTAGACTAGCTGTTTCGACGATATACATCCCGACAAAAACGAAATCAAACTTAACCCAATCAGTATAGGTAACTTTTTTACATACGTGAATGAAAGCATAGATGGCAAGCGTAAAGTAAGTAACGTGGAGTAAAGCGATAGTAAATGATTGAACAGACAGGTTTTCTATTTTTAAAAATTGATTACTCTGAGCTAACGTTTAAATTATTGGAGCCTCTGACTTACTATTATCACAGCCTTTGGCCGTCGTTTCTAGCCCTATTACATTGTTATCACTTTTCAAATATATCTTATCTATTCTGTAGTAGCAAGCGAATATTGTATATATTATATTAACACTTTAAATAAAACATAAACTAATAAGATATTACTTCTGGGCTATGCTCTACCGGGCTACGTGTATAAGGTTTACTATCAGTCAGTTACAATCCAACGCGATACGGATCTGATAACTACTTACCTTTTTATAAGTAGTATATCTATTTTTAAGAATAGCCCTGAAAATAAAGTGGTGTAAGAGAGCCTGTTTTTTGTATTTTATACTATTCTGTGAAATTATAAAATATAATAAATATCCTATAAACGAGCTTGTGGGGCGGTTTTAAAAAATTGCATATTTGCAAAATCCAGGAACCATACACTATGAATTTACAATCTTCAGTAGATATATTACAAAATAGAAACTGGGAGTTAGTACACCAAAGCAAGACATGTTGCATCTACAAGTGTAAAGGCCAATACCTGCTATTGCCCGTCAAAAGTGTGGGGAAGGTACCCTCGGGTACGCTGGATGCTATATTTAGATCACCCTCTATACTAAAAGAGGATATAGTCTACTCCAATAGCAAGCTCCCGCTCATTCGGGTGATTCTGGAGAAGCAAAGTAGTCAAATCTGGGGGCGGATTGACTGGCAGGGTATAATGGCAATCGCTTCGGGGAATAGCGACGATGCTGTGACTAAAAAACTGAATGCTCAACTAAATGAGTTCGCGACGTACACCCGTACGGAATACACGAACCAACCCTTATTTCCAACGGAGTTTGTTTTCGATTATCAATATGATCTGACCCGTGTCAGAGAGCTTCTTCAACAATTCAGAATTACCAGCCTGGCTGATCAAACGACTATTTCGCCTGAATTACTTAGTCAGTTCATGACCAATAAGCAATATCCCTCTCTCCAACAGGCGCGTCAGATAGAATCATCGATCCACGAATTAGGCAGGGAATTACTCAATTTCGCTCTTTTATAAATAAAGCTGTTTATTGTGTGCCCAAAATGGCCTGGACCACCAGGCGTTATGTACAAAAAAAGCTTTCATCTTAATTGAAAGCTTTTTTTGTACATAGCCATCGAGCATTGGCAGAGGTTTTACCATTGACTTGCAGGTTGAGCTTTTGCCTGAGCACTGAGTTTCACAGTTTGCGAATCGACGGCCATTTTATTCAAGGCTAAATAAATCACCTTAACCGCTCCTTCAATACGTTGCCATCCCTGTTCGCTTCGCAGGTCGATACCAACCATCGTGTGATTGTTCTGTGCCTGAATAGTCAAATAAGACAAAGCGCCCAGCATTACTGCCGATACGGCCTGAATATCCGGTCCCTCGATAAACGAAAGCTGGTTGACCAACCGCATTAGTTCATCGTCCTGTGCTTTGCTGATTACATCGGCAGTTGGATCGTTTTCAACAACATTCGCTTTCAACACTTCACGAGCCGCCTTCGATGTCCGCATGTAACGAAACATCTGAATCGCCTGCCGATACCACACTTTCGCCAGATCATCCTGATGAATCGGACGAATTTGATCCAGCATTGCTGGTGTAAACTGCGGAAACATCCGCCCCATACGCACGTAGTATTCCATTAATCCGTCCAGACCACCAAAATACCGGTAGATCAGCACTTTGCTAATACCCGCTTTTTCAGCGATCTGATTGATTCTGGCACCTTCAAGGCCCTGCTCAGCTAATACATCTTCAAGGGCATTTACGATGCGCTGTGTGGTTTCTGCGCGGTTTCTTCTAATTTTTTCCATCTATAATCGGAGGCAACATTAGATACTTACTGCTAATGTAGAATTTATAGTTAACAAAAAGTCACCTTAAATCAACTATTTATTTTAAGTACATAGCTATAATTAACACGAAACTGATGAATTTAAAGGAATTTATTTAGTATTTATACTTATTTTTTTTTGCATTTCTACTCGATTTTAGCCGGCCTATTGACCATGAGTTTATTTACTCATGCCTGTACCTATATACCTATCTGTTTGATCGACGGGCAATACCAGGGCAGAAGAGTATCACTAAAAAATAAGCCTTCTTAGCGTACAATGGCCCTTTCTCCGTTTAATTTCATTAAGTAGTAACAACCGTTTTGTTAATTCTTCGGACGGGGCTTACTTTGAAATTCGTTTCGTTTTCAGGCTTATGGCGCTTATTCTTTCCCTCGATACATCTACTACCGTTTGTTCAGTTGCCCTGCATCGTCAGAACGACTCCTCGGTCACGGCATTGCTCGGCTGTTATGAACTATTTATCGAACGGACCTCTTCAGCTATGCTGACGACCCTGATCAACGACATCGTTAATCAGGCGGGTTTTACCTTACCGGAGCTGGACGCTATTGCCGTAGCCAAGGGACCAGGCTCTTATACGGGCTTACGTATTGGTGTCTCAACGGCAAAGGGGCTTTGCTTTGCCCTGGATAAACCGTTGCTGGCGATCAATACCCTGACGGCCATGACTGAACAGGTTCGGCCATACTTTTCTGACAACCAGCTGCTCTGCCCCATGATCGACGCCCGGCGAATGGAAGTTTACTGCGCGCTTTACAAGACCAACGGGCAGGAGATCCAGCCAACAGCCGCCACAATCATCGACGATCAATCGTTTGCCGACTCGCTGGCTCAGGGGCCCGTCGTTTTCTTTGGTGATGGCGCCGAAAAATGTCGATCCTTGTTGGGTGTTCAGCCAAACGCCATCTTCCCGGCCATCACTGTCCTGCCTTCGGCCCGCACCATTGGTAAACTCGCCCTGGAAGCTTTTCATCAGGGACAGTTTGATGATGTTGCCACATTCGAGCCGTTTTACCTGAAAGATTTCATGGCGATGAAACCCAAAAAGCCGATGTTTTGACCGGTCAGCGGCTTTAGAAATTGAATGACGGTATCAATAAAGTGTGATTCTGCCGTTTTTCCCCTTATTTCGCCCCGGTAACTACTTCCATCGCTCGTGCAGATTATCGTTGATATTGGCAATACCGATGCCGTCTTCGGATTATATACCTCAACTACCTGGCAGCATATCTGGCGCACACCCGTCGGAAAGCCGAACCTCCAGCGCAATGAGCCCGCTCAATCCTACGAACGTCGGCTGCGGCTGTGGCTGCTCGAAGCGGGTATTCCCCTTAGTGCCATACGATCAACGGTTTTGAGCAGCGTAGTGCCCGATCTGACGCCGACGATACGCGCCATGCTGGCCGAGCTGTTCGGATATGATCCCGTTGTTGTCGGGCCGGGCGTTTATCCACTTTTGCCAATTGAGGTCCTGCGTCCGCATGAGATCGGTACTGATCTGGTTGCCAATGCCCTGGCTGCGTACACGCGCTACCGGCGAACCTGCGTTGTCGTTGATTTTGGAACGGCCTTAACGTTTACAACCGTATCGGGCACAGGTAAACTGCTGGGCGTGGCCATCGCTCCCGGTTTGAAAACGGCCATTCGGTCACTGTTTGCCAATACCGCACAGCTACCCGAAGTACCGATCGAAGTGCCTTCGTCGGCGCTCGGTACCAGTACGACCCACGCCATTCAGGCCGGCGTTGTGTTGGGTTACGAAGGGCTGGTACGTTCGCTGGTTGGCCGGATTCAGGCCGAACTCAACGGCGACTGTATTGCGGTGGCCACGGGTGGTTTATCGGGCCGGATTCCCTCACTGCAGGACGTCTTTACAGATATTGTTCCATCGCTGACGTTGGATGGTATACGACTGATTGGCGAACTGGTAACCACATCGCAACCGTAAACCCATAGCAAGGCATTAGTCCTCAGCTGACGATACCTCGTCAGCCGGGTCAGATATTGTTTTTTTTCGCTTGCGCAAGGCGTCGTTCAGGAGATACTCGATCTGGCCATTTACGCTCCGAAACTCTTCCTGTGCCCAGCGTTCCAGTTCCTTCAACGTTTCGGGTTGAATGCGCAGGACAAATGCTTTTTTCTCAGCAGCCATTTTTTTGAGGAGCGAGGAAGCGGGGCGGGAGAAGCAAGGAGCCATCCGGCGGCATAGCCTGCGCCAGCAACTCTTCGTTTCGCACGCCCCGCTTCGGGTACTGTCTAATTATACAACGTTCCCGCATTGACAACCGGGCTGACCGATTTCTCACCGCACAGGACGACCAGCAAATTACTCACCATAGCGGCTTTACGCTCTTCATCCAGTGCAATAACACCATTTTTTTCCAGACGCTCCAGGGCCATTTCTACCATACCTACAGCGCCCTCAACAATTAGCCGGCGAGCGGCAATCATAGCCGACGCCTGTTGCCGCTGTAGCATGGCCCCCGCAATTTCGGAAGAATATGCCAGGTGACTGACGCGGGCTTCGATAATATCGACACCCGCCCGTTCCAGACGCTCGTTGAGTTCCTTTTCAAGAAATTCATTGATCTGACCCGTACTGTCGCGCAGGGTTACCGACGAGGTTTCGTCTTCCATGTGGTCATACGCATACGAGTTGGCTAACTTCCGCACGGCCGCTTCGGACTGGATCTGGACGAAATTAACGTAATTATCGACCTCGAATAAGGCTTTAGCCGCATCGCTCACCTGCCAGACGACAACCGCTGCAATCTCAACCGGATTGCCCATTTTATCATTTACCTTCAGTGTCTGCCCATTCAGGTTACGAGCGCGTAAACTAATCTTCGTTTTGCTGTAAAGTGGGTTCACCCACCTCAATCCCGTTTCTTTAATGGTGCCAACATAGTCGCCGAAGAACGTAGCATTCATCCCTTCTTTTGGATAAATGACAACGATGCCCTTCAGCAAATAAAAACCGGCCAATCCCAGCAATATGGCCAACAAAGGCGCATTATAGGCAGCGGCCAGGGCAGCGACACCAAAACAGGCCAGGGCACCTATCACAAAAATGTAACCCGAAACAGACGTAAGCTTTTTCTCCTGCATGACCGTAAACGTTAATTCAAGTGAATAATATCATTTTGATATCACAATGATAGATACTATTATCATTTCTTTCGAAGAAATTGTGAGAACGGTTGAGCAAGTCCACCAGCGGCTCTGCTAATCAAGGAACTATAAGCCGAGTAACTAAATGCACGTATTAACGCGCCGGTTGATCTGCATCCATATAAAGGCCAATCCTTTTCACTATTTTTGCCCCCTCTAAATACGGGTTAGCTTAGTGGTTAACCGACTCATTGACGATCATGCTGCTGAGTGAACAGGAAATAAATCGCCGACAAAAGCGCGAAGAATTGATGCGGATGGGCATTGACCCCTACCCCGCCGAGTTAGTGGACGTAAACACAACCATTGCCGACATTCGGGCGGCTTTCCAAACCGATGGCCCCGGCACAGAGGTTGCTCCTGAACAGGACTTTTCCGGCGATGAACGCTGGGGAAATGTACAGCTGGCGGGCCGGTTGATGGTCTTTCGGATAAGTGGCAGCGCGTCGTTCGCTGAACTACAGGATTCGACTGGTCGAATGCAGTTTTACTTCCGCCGGGACGACCTTTGCCCCGGCGAAGACAAAACGCTCTACAATACCGTCTTCAAAAAGTTACTGGATATTGGCGACATCATCGGCATAAAAGGCCATGTGTTCACGACGAAGACCGGCGAGCTATCGGTTTACGTTCGGGAGTTCAAAATCCTGAACAAGTCACTGCGCCCGTTGCCCGTGGTGAAAGAAGTTATCAATGAGCAGGGAGAAAAGGAAACTTATGACGCCTTTACCGATCCTGAACAACGCTACCGCCAGCGGTATGTCGACCTGATCGTGAACCCGCAGGTGCGCGACATTTTCATAAAACGTACCAAACTGGTCAATTCGATCCGGCAGTTTCTGAGCGAAAAAGGCTATCTGGAAGTGGAAACGCCCATTTTGCAGCCTATTCACGGCGGGGCTACTGCGCGGCCATTCCGTACGCACCATAACTCGCTCGACATGACGCTGTATATGCGGATTGCCAACGAGCTCTACCTGAAACGCCTGATCGTGGGCGGGTACGACGGTGTCTTTGAGTTTGCCAAAGATTTTCGGAACGAAGGCATGGACCGCACGCACAACCCGGAATTTACCCAGGTTGAATTCTACGTTGCCTACAAGGATTACCTCTGGATGATGGACACCATTGAGGAAATGGTGGAAAAAGTAGCCCTCGATGTGGCGGGAACCACGAAAGTGACGGTGGGCGAAAACGTTATTGACTTCAAACGGCCCTGGAAACGGCTGACTATGTTTGAAGCCATTCAGGAATATACGGGCGTGGATGTATCGGCGATGGAAGAAGCGGAACTCCGGCAGGTAGCCGAAGGCCGGGGCATTAAAGTAGACAGCACCATGGGCAAGTCGAAGCTGATCGACGAGCTATTCGGTGATGCCTGCGAGCCTAACCTGATTCAGCCGACGTTTATTACGGATTATCCCGTTGAGATGTCGCCCTTGACCAAAAAGCACCGGAGCAAAGCAGGCCTTGTCGAACGGTTTGAAGCCATTTGCAACGGCAAAGAGATTGCCAATGCGTACTCTGAGCTAAATGATCCCATCGACCAGCGCGAGCGGTTTGAAGAGCAGTTGCGACTGGCCGAACGGGGCGATGAAGAAGCCATGGCTTTGGACGAGGACTTCCTGCGGGCGCTTGAATACGGTATGCCGCCAACGGCGGGTGTGGGCCTGGGCATCGACCGACTGGCCATGATCATGACCAATCAGGCGTCTATTCAGGATGTGCTGTTTTTCCCACAGATGCGCCCTGAGAAAAAACAGGAGCAATCCGATGAAACTGATTTCGTTTCGGCAGGCGTTCCGGCCGAGTGGGTTCCGGCCGTGCAGAAACTTGGGTTTATGACGGTAGAGCAGCTTCAGGCAGCTAACCCGAACAAATTGTTCAATGACTTGGGGGGCGTCCGTAAAAAGCTGAAGTTAGACGCGAAAATGCCTACGCTCGCTGACGTTAAAGGCTGGCTGGGTCAAGAATAGACGCTTACGAAAGACTCATCGCTGTAGAGCAGACCCTGGGCTTAACATGAACAGAAGCGTCAAACGACTGAGATTGAGCCGATGAGTTACCAATACAGCCAGGCAGACTTGTTTTTGATTGAATCAAGAATAAGCCTGCCTGGCTGTATGTATTTAGCCCCTTCAGGAAGAATTTGGTCTCGATAAGGCATAAACTGTATTGGTAGGTTTGTTATTACCGATTCACAATTACTCTGTGAGAACTTACCAATCCGTTTTTGTGGGTAATCCGCACCAGATATATACCCACCGGAAAGCGTGCCATATCGATTACATTACCTGTTGAACTATCGGACTCATACACAGGTATCCCTGGCAGCGAATACACATTAATTCTATCGACATCTCCGCGAACCATCAGCGTTGTAGAAACTGGATTAGGATATAAACTAAGAACAGAGTTTGCAAAGGACCGTTCAGGATTGATAGATAGAACCGAACTGTATAAAATACTATCACTTTTGGCCATGACTTTCAGCCGATAATACAGCCCACTTGCTGCTATTTCCGTATCCGTAAATGAATAATTACATGTAGCAGAATCGCTGGCCAACAGGCTATTCGGCGTGATTTTGCGCCAGGCTACCTGATCAGTACTGACTTCAACATCAAAGGAGTGGATAGCCGAGCAATTGGCACTCCACGTTAAAACCACTCCAGAATCCGGAACCGAGGCACCGAAACTATATATGATCGGCTGGTCACCTGCAAAATTCCTGAAGTAGGAATCCAGCCAGGTTGCGCGCGCCTGAATCCAGTTTTTAGCGTAATCAAGCTCATCCTGGCCATACGAAAGGTAATCGCCGGACCACACCCTGTTTTCCCGTTCATAGACTCCATTACCCGATAAAAAAGAATAATTCGCTGTCATTTGGGCGCATAAACTATCCGTTGAAAGGAGATTTGCCCTCAATGAGAACCATCTTGCCGCAAGTTGTTTCTTGAACGTACTCGTACTATTAATCAGACGATTGAATAAATTGTTAGAGAGTACATCATTGGTAATGTCTCTCCGGTCGCCAGTCCAATAATAACCCCATGTTCCATCTAAATCCCAGGGTGTAATAAAATAGGGATCTGTTTCATTATAGCGGGCCAGAAACAGGTTTTTCCCCTGGTTATCCTCTGCCCGTAGCAGGTTCAGAAAAATGAAATAATCGACAAAATTATCTTCACGTATTTTAGTCGAAATTTGCTGGCTAAAAGAACTATCCGATGCATTTACGGCGAAGTTTGTGAAGTTATAAATATGCTGCCAATCCGTCTGATCAGCATCGGGATAGGTCAACTCCCACCCACCCCACAGTTCGGTTTCTTCAATAGGCAAAGCAGGTACGCCAGTAAACATATTTGCGTCGCCCCATGAATCCCCTTTGTATAGTTCTCCTCCCGTACCTGCCGTAGTTTGTTTTTTTAATTTTAACTCTTTACGATCCATATCTTCGGCAAAGAGATAAACCCCCTGGTAGGTATTATTCAAAAAAACGTCAACGTATCGCGTACGTATGGAGGCCTGAGCATCAGGCTCTTTATCAGCATAATAGAGTTTATGCAGTCTTCTCCACAAGTCGTGAGATACTTTATTATTGAGCCGTAGCTTCTCGTTATACATAGCTAATAGTAGCCATCTTTTATCACTACGCAAGCCAAATATGGATTCGTCTTTCGTTGTCTTTCCAGTACTGTCAGTCCATAGTTGAACACGGTATGGCTTTTTAGGTAATGTACTCGAATAAGCCCCCCGAATCTTAATTCCTATGTCTGATTTGTAAGATGTCCCTAGCGTATCCGTTATATCAATCAGGCCACCTGTTTCATTACTGGTTATGGCTTCTTTCACGCTTAAATTTATGAGTGGTAAGCGCGTAAAATAAAGTTTATACGTTGTATCATTACGCGTTACGTCATACGCTACACCCAACTTAATTGCATTAATAGGGGTTGAGAAAACGTATTTTTTCCCTAAATCAATTGAGGTAGTGCTTGCTGTTATGTTATCAGGCATTGCATTGCATACAATAAGCTGTAGTTGTTTGTCTACCTGATAATGACCATCATTAATTTTCAGCTGGGCGTTTACGATCCCTATCTTAAAAAAGAGGAGAAGAGTCAATACAGTTAGTTTCGATATAGGATAACGTGTTTCCATCAGGGAGAAGGTTTGGACTTTGCAAGGTGGTTCACCTTTCACATACCCTTAGATGGCCAACTACCCTATACGTCACGCTTTTTACGACTAATGTTTATTTCATCGTAGCATTGCAACACCTAATCTTGCGGCCATCAGGCAGGCATGTACGCTGTTACTGGTTAACTACGACGCTCGGAATGCTACCGTTGCATTATTTTTTACAGTTCATCATTTTTTAATCCAGGAAGCGTACCGGCAATTTTTACTTGGGTGACGGTTCCGCTCCTGGAGATGCTTCCGATAAAGCAAACCGAAGTTAATTGGCAGCAAAAGCGTCAAGTCCGTGACAGATGGCTCAGGAAAGAGAAACGCCTGAGGAGGTCATCTTCTCCATACAATTTTCAGGTCGACTCTCTGGAACAGAACTGGCATTAAAAAACCCTCGCCTGATAGCAGACGAGGGTTATATGTTTCTGTAAAGACGTGCTATAGACTTAATAATCTGAATCTATCTTTTTCACCTTTACGGCGTTTAGTCCTTTTTTGCCGTCAACCACTTCAAACTGTACCCGATCTTTTTCGCGGATGGTAACCCCATTGAGGCCGGTGATATGGACGAAGATGTCCCGGTTGGTATCGTCTTCAACAATGAATCCGTAACCCTTACTTTCGTTAAAGAATTTTACTACACCTGTTTGCATAAAACTTAAACAATTTAACAATTAAAAACTTAAAGGGTCAGTTACTAACAAAATCGCCGACCAAACATCAGGCCATCTAAATAGTTTAGATACATTGCTAAAAATCAACGAGATTTGTTGTCGCAAAAACGAAAATAGCTCGCGTGAACCATCAACGTCGTTACACTACAAAGAAAAGAAAAATGTTGCGACTTCAAGTAGATTCCACCCTTTTTTTAGCTATTTTCACTGCGTTTGTATTGACATTCTGTGTAAACGGCAAACATTCTATAAATGCTTTCCGTTAGATTCTCTTAACAACAGTAGACAGCTTTATACAGACTTTGCAAACTAAAGGCATGAACAAGATCAGATATTTCGTTGAAAGTCAGGCGTTTGGTGTCTGTTCGCGCTTGGGCGAGAAGATGAATATTTCAGCCAGCAGTATTCGATTGTATTTTATTTATACCTCATTTCTTACCCTGGGCTCCCCCGTTATTTTATATCTGATCATGGCCTTCTGGATGGAAATGAACAAGCACCTGCGTCGACACGCACACCCAACTATCTGGGAACTGTAGGTTTGTGATGTAGTATGTATGGCGTTCACGTTAGCTACATCATACATTGCGTTCTATCTCCTCAAACGTTTTCTTGCCTTTAGCGAAATATTGCCAGACAATACTATGCGGATAGAGGCCAACCTCCGTCGTCTGCTGGCTTTTCAGGAGTTTCCGCTGGCGATGAAGTTTCGGCAGCTGGCCATAAAAAGCAAAATGAGCGCGTATAATGGCCCAGATGTCACGCCATTGCCCAACTTTCAGAAATAAAAGAGACGATAACCCATCCAGTACCAATCGGAGCATGATTTTAGGCCACAACCAGCCATCGGCAGGCCAGTTTTTATACAGCATGAAGAGGCTGTTACGGTAATTGAGGTAGGTTTTGTGCGGATTCGATTTGTGAAGCGTTCCCCCGCCAACGTGGTACACCATCGACTGACCGCAGGCCCACACCTGGTGGCCCAGCCGCTGGATGCGCCAGCACCAGTCAATCTCTTCCATGTGGGCAAAAAAGGACGCATCGAAACCGCCCGTCTGATGAAACACGGCAGCCCGCATAAACAGGCAAGCTCCCGTAGCCCAGAAAACCTGTCGATTGTCGTTGTACTGCCCGGTATCGGTTTCAAACGTGGCGAAGACACGCCCCCGGCAAAACACGTAGCCAAGCCAATCGACAAACCCACCCGCAGCCCCCGCATGTTCGAATAAGCTACGCTGGTCGTAGGACCGGATTTTGGGCTGGCAGGCGGCAATCTGTGGATTGGCCTCCAGCAAGGCCAGCATAGGCGACAGCCAGCCGGGTGTTACCTCAATATCAGAGTTAGGAAGGACGTAGTAGGTAGCGCCCCCGTAGTGAGCCCGAATGTGTTCGAGAGCCAGATTGTAGCCGCCGGCATAGCCTTCGTTTCGGGGAAGTTCAATAACGCGGACAGCGGGAAAATGGGTACGCAGAAAGGAAACGGATGAATCTACCGAAGCACTGTCGGCCACATAAACCGGGTGACCATCGGCATTGGCAAGAACCGTAGGCAGAAATTTAGCTAAAAACGGTTGCCCGTTGTAATTGAGTATGACGATGGCAAGGGTATCCACGAAGCAAGCGGGTAGTTTGTTGTTTGTAGTTTATTGGCTGTTCAACCCAGCTCGTCTGACTACAAACAACAAACTTACAAACACTTTCCTACATTAAACCATCCAGATTCAGTCCGGGGATGTTTGGCAGTAAGCCTTCGGTAGCCTGCTTCAGGTGTTCGCGTGCTTTGGTTTCTACGTTGCTCATCGCTTTGTTGGTAGCGGCAACGATAAGATCCTGCAGCATCTCGCGGTCAGCGGCTGTGTTCGACTTGATCAGGTCAGGGTCGATGTCAATCTTCAGAACATTTTTCAGTCCGTTTACCGTCACTTTTACCAGACCCGCCCCCGACTCGCCCGTCTCAGTAACAGCACTTAGATTTTCCTGGGCGTCTTTCATTCGGGACTGAACTTCCTTCATCTTCCCGAACATATCCATCATATTCATGCGCTTATTGGGTTAAGTATACCGTTATGAAGTTGTGGCCGCTGGTAGCAACCACTTACCTTATAACGTATTCCTGTTTTATCGGATCAATAACAACGCACCAGTGCGAACAGTTTTCAGTCCCGTCAGGTCTACCATTTCGATACGGTACATGTATTGCCCAGGTTCGGCATTCTGTCCATTGATTTTGCCATCCCAACCCTGGCTTTTGTTTGTTGTGCTGTACACAACCTCGCCCCAGCGGGTGTAGATGTTCATCGTGAATTTATCGACGTAAATACCCTTGGGCAGAAACTCCTCATTCATGCCATCACCATTGGGCGTGAAGGCATCCGGAATGAGAATACGGGCTTCCCGACGAAACGTGTAATAGTTGGAATAGCTAATGGTTCCCCCATCGGAGACGGCAATAACCCGGTATCTCTGTGATTGTAAATTCGGGTCGTCGGGGTTGGGCTCGTAGTGGGTATTGCTACCGAGCGGAATTTCCTGTCTTGTCCCATTCAGCGAATCGATGACCTCCAGCGTATAACTGGCAACGGCCTCGGGTGTAAAGGGCGAATCGGTATTCCAGTCGATTCCCGTGTTCGATTTTGCGGCCAGAAATACTGTACAAACGGGCGTCGATGGTTTCGATTGCAGGCCACAACCGTTCTGATAGGTCACCTGATAACAATAAGAGCCCGCCGATGGGTCAGCGCTTTCATCCGTATAGGTACTCTTGCGGTCAAGAGTAGCAACGGGCTGGAAAGTGCCCGACGAACCCGATGCCCGGCTTACGATCATGGTATAGCTGTCAGTAGGCCCAATTTCAGTTGGTGGCGTGGTAATCAGTCGCGGATGACCATCCTCAATGGAGACAAGAACAGTGTTGATATCGCCCGGCACATCGCCGTTGGTGCCATTGACGCAAACGGGAGCCGATGTAACAACTGTTTGCCCAACGCCCGCGATTGTGGCTTCTACCGAGTAACAGTACTGGGTTCCGCACTCAATAGCAGCCGCATCGGAATAGCTGCCGGTACTCGGATTCGTTATGGTTCCCCCAAGAGGAGCATTGTTTCGAGTGATGCGGTAATAGCGTAGCTGCGAGTTTCCGGATAGTGTTCCGGCATAGGCTTGCCAGGTCAGGTTATTCTGTTTATTGGCTGTCTTCACATCAAGCACCAGACTACAGACTTCATCTGATTTCAGCGAAGCTGTGCTATTACAGGCATCCTGGGCTACCAGTTGAAAACACTGTACTTGCTTAGCATCCGTTTGAACGGTAAATGTGCCAACGTCAGAACCCTTCTGATTTATTGAACTATATGTTCCATTTATCTTCTGGTATAGCTCTACTGTTGCGCCGGTGCTAGTCTGATACTTAATGTCAATCGTCTTGTCGCCAGTCGTGGTCAAAGCTGTGATTACAGGTTGGGTAGCGGTTCCTAATAACGAGACTGGTTGCGAAGATTGTGGCCCATTGCAGAGAGAAGTATAAACCCCTTCTACGGTTATAGTTGGAGAAGCTGTTGATCCTATATTGTAAGTGTGTGGTGGATTATCCAGCATTTCAGCCCGGCTTTTTGGATCAGGATATCCGTCGCCCCACCGAATGATGTAGCTATCGTATTGACCTAAGGTTGAGGGGTCTACTTTTACAGTCGCTCGGCGGCCCAGGCACGCTTGAACAGTGAATTTTATGGGGTCAAGAGGAAGAACTTCTATCTCTTCACAGTGAATCATGGCAGTTGCATTTAAACTACCAGCTTGTAAAATTTTGTATCTACCAGCTTTACTGAATGTGTATGTTGTTCTAGAACTTCCTGCACTTGCCAGACTGGAATCTTTTGTATAGCTAAAAATATATTTAACTCCGATAGCCGTTGTCTTCGTATTGGTTACAGTTACAGGAGAATTAATGCAAACCCGCTTTGCTACAGTAAAACCGCCCTCGACGGTACTCGATGGCCTCTGAGCAGGATCGCAAAAGTCTTGGGCAAAAACTGATTCAATGGGGGAGATACATGTAATGATGGCTATCAACAAACCAGCTAATGTGCTGGACTTCACTCTTACTCCAATCAGCCACAGTCGTAAAATTCGCACGAAGAGTAGATTTTTATCGTTCGTATATATAAGTCGGTTCTATACCTGAAAACGGCTTCAGCCGACATTTTCGCATCCCGCGAAACGTATCTTTCTTAAAATCAGTTTTCCATTCAAAATCGAAGGAATCACTGCACCCCAAAGATACTTGCATAGGCACGCATCAACCAATAAGATGAGCAATAATAGTACCAACTCTGACACCACCGCCCAGAATCCGGTAAATCCCATCGACCCAAATCCTATTCGGCTGGATCGTATCGAAGAGGCCATTGCCGATATTAAGGCGGGCAAGATTATCCTGGTGGTCGATGATGAAGACCGGGAAAATGAAGGTGACATGATCTGCGCGGCCGAGATGATAACCCCCGAAATGGTTAACTTCATGGTGCGTGAGGCCCGCGGCCTGATGTGCGCCCCACTCACTCAGGAACGCTGCGATGAACTGGGGTTAGATATGATGGTAACCAGCAATACGTCTGTGCATACAACGCCGTTTACGGTATCGGTCGATCTGCTGGGAAATGGCTGTACAACCGGCATTTCGGCTTCCGATCGCTCCAAGACTATTCAGGCGCTGGTAGACCCCAACACAACACCCGATGACTTGGGCCGACCGGGCCATATTTTCCCCTTACGCGCCGTAGAAGGTGGCGTCATCCGTCGGGCGGGACATACCGAAGCCGCTGTCGATTTGGCCCGACTGGCCGGGTTGTCGCCCGTGGGCGTGCTGATTGAAGTGCTGAACGAAGACGGCACAATGGCCCGCCTGCCGCAGCTACGCGTACTGGCCGACCGCTTCGGGATGAAACTTGTCAGCATTCAGGATTTGATCGAATACCGGCTCCGCACCGAAACGTTGATTCGTCGTGAAATTGGCGTTGACATGCCGACCGAATGGGGTCATTTCGATCTAATCGCCTACAAACAAAGTAATACCGGCGATACCCACCTGGCGTTGATAAAAGGCAGTTGGGAACCTAATGAACCAGTGCTGGTGCGTGTGCATTCGTCCTGCGTTACGGGCGACATTTTCGGCTCGTGCCGCTGCGATTGCGGTCCGCAACTGCATGCCTCCATGAAAATGGTTGAAGCGGAGGGGAAAGGCATCATTGTGTATATGTTTCAGGAAGGTCGCGGTATTGGCCTGCTTAATAAGCTGAAAGCCTATAAGCTCCAGGAAATGGGGCGCGACACCGTTGAGGCAAACCTCGATTTAGGTTTGCCGATGGACTCCCGCGATTACGGCGTAGGCGCACAAATTCTGCGTGACCTTGGCGTTCGTAAGCTCCGGCTCATTTCAAACAACCCCAAAAAACGGGCGGGTTTGATGGGCTATGGACTGGAAATTGTGGATACGGTACCCATCGAAATTAAGTCGAATCCGCACAATGAACGCTACCTGCGAACAAAACGCGATAAAATGGGTCATACCATTATGAATGAACCCGTTAACGAAGAGCAATAAGTTGGTGAGTGGTTTGCTGTTTACAGTGGAAATTCCATAAACCGAATAACGTTTACAATCATGAACAAGGAATCGTTCAACGATATCATCAACGGCGACAAACCAGTGCTGGTTGACTTTTACGCCGATTGGTGCGGCCCCTGCAAGCAGCAGGCGCCCATTTTAAAGCAACTGACCGAACGCGCCGGCGACAAAGTACGCGTTGTTAAAATTGACGTCGATAAAGCCCAGGCAGCTGCCCAGCAGTATCAGATCCGGAGCATTCCGACTATGATTATGTTCAAGGACGGCAAGATCGTCTGGCGCCAGTCGGGCGTTCAGCCACTAACTACGCTGGAAGGCCTGGTTAGGCAGTTTGGCAGCTAATCATTTGATGTAATTCTCTGAGGTCGTGAGGTTAAGATAAATAGATTGTTATTTCCACGGACCGTGGAAATGGTGATTTTTTGTCAT
The DNA here is from genome assembly GCF_054776575.1 of Spirosoma humi. NCBI lineage: Bacteria > Pseudomonadati > Bacteroidota > Cytophagia > Cytophagales > Cytophagaceae > Spirosoma > Spirosoma humi. The sequence continues at coordinate 995,831 of NZ_BAAHBR010000008.1, read as the reverse complement.
GCTGACGAAGGAAGCATCTTCGGTAGGTTGCTTTAAGATGCTTCCTTCGTCAGCATGACAAAAACCATAATAAAGTACTCCACGGTAAATTAGCCTGAGTACTTACAATCACCATCCTATCACTTTGCATTTTGCGCCAGCCCAAAGCTTTTCAGGTTGGTGAGCGCCGTGACGTTAATAATTTTCCACTGGCCATTAATTTTTTCGACTGTCCGCGACTCTTTCGATGTCGTTTTGCCGTGGCTGTCTACAAGCGTCTGATCGTAGGCAACAAATGCCATATTCCCATTCTGGTGAATGGTGTAGTTCGAATTCTGCACGGTCACCTTATCCGATACTTTTGAGCTTTTGAACTGGCTGGCGAACTGCTTTTCTAACTTATCCCAGCCCTTCACCAGCATAAAATCGCCCCCATACAAGTTGGCCGCAAAATGAATGTAGGGCGTATGAGCCCAGGCATTCGACCACTCTGCTTTATCGCGCTTAAAAAACCCTTCCGTCTCACTACGTAACACACGTTTAATGGCATCGTCGTCGGCCTGGGCCAACGCACACACAACGGAACCCAGCAACAGGGCAATTACCCAAAGGAGCGTTTTCATGACCAATAAGTGTTTAGTTACCAGTCAAGCTATAGAAATAAATTAAATTATACAATTATTATTTTGAACTTTTCTCATATAGCTAACAAAGTTCGAATCGGATGACCTTACTAATTCCTCAACTGCCGACTTAAGTACTCTGGCATGTATCCAAACGAATAGAGCCAGGCAAAAACACTCAACCAGCAGGCTATGGCTAAACGCATTAATCCGTTTTTACGGAAAAAGAGAAACACGCGATCTGGCGAAAAAAGAAACTCGGTGACTTATTCACCTTTTCTCGTCTATGAACCTACCAAATCGGGCAGGCACTTTACCTGATCGAACGTTTCACTAAACAAGTTGATTAATGAAAAAACTGATTTTCAGCCTGTTGTTATCAGTAGCTGGCTTAGCCAGTGCTCAGGCACAGAGTAACACATTGCTGGTATACGGAACCGTCAACTATTCTACGGTTAAGGCAGGTGATAGTAAAAGCAACAATTTCGATTTTTCACCGGGCGTGGGGTATCAATGGAATGACAACTGGACGGGTGGCCTAAACCTTAGCATAGGTAGTGCAAAAACGGACGCCAATAAAGCAACTTCGTTTTCGGTTGGCCCCTTCGTACGGTATACGCAGCCATTAGCGGGCGTTTTTGCCATTTATGGTCAGCTCAACACCAATTATTTGTCTGGCAAAGTCGGCAACATCAACTACAATGGTTTTGGAGCTACCTTATTTCCAGCTATTGGCGTGAATTTGAAGAATAATTTCGCCCTCAACTTCACCTTCGGCTCGTTAAATTTCTCGTCTCAGAAATTCGACGGCATTTCACCAAAATCCAACAGCTTCAGTGTTGCCTTTGGGAGCGGTGCCGGATTCGGCATTTCGAAGAACTTCGGCCTGAGTAAGTAATTTACCACGAACCATTTTCACACAGTTATCTTGATCTATTCCGCGAGATCTGTAAGGCCACAGCTCGCGGAATAGATCAAGGCACATTATAGCCTCTCCATCAACCTGTCCAGCCGCTGAATTGACTGGACCATCGACCGAACGGTATGGTAGTTTATTTTCCAGGAATGGCTCATGTGGGTCCAGATTGGCACTCCCTGGCGCGTCATTAACGGCCACCACTCCCCGACCGCGTGGTTTACGAGTTTATCCAGCACAAATCGGTGCACATTCTCATAGGCTTTCCAGTACTTTTCGTCTCCGAAAATTCGGTAGGCATCCAAAAATCCGATGAGCGCTTCGGCCTGCTGCCAAAATTCCTTTTCCCGGTCGTACACGACTCCGCTGTGCGACCCTTCGACAAAAACACCCCCAAACTCCCAGTCTACGCCATAATCAGCCGCATGCGATAAGGCTTTGTTTAATTTATTAAAGTACGTTTCGTAGGGAAGGTCGAGTACGTCGAGCGCGTGAATCAATAACCAGGCAAACTCCGCATTATGTCCGTAACTGGTATTGTCTTCGGCTTCCCGCTTGACGCCATCTTCCGTGAAGCGATCCCAACCCCAGATAATGTCGAATTTGATTTGGGGCGCTACCCGCCAGTCGGCCCAGAACTGCGGCACGCCCGTACCGTAAACGGGATGCATAATTTTCCCAACCAGCAGGCTGATAATTTCCAGAAGCTTACGGCGATGAATGGGCTGGCGCGTGCATTCATACAAACTGGTAAAGGCCTCCATCAGGTGCATGTGTGCGTCGAGCGTTTTCCGGTTTCCCCCGGCGGCCCCTGGCCCCTGGAGTGTCCAGGCCCGGTCGAACATTTCGAAATAGCCGCCATAACAGGTGTCCGACGCATATTTCTGCAACAGATCAAACACCTTTTCGGCATACTCGACTCCGCGCGGATCACCCGTTGCCAGTGTGTATTCGCTTAGGCAGTAGATAGCAAAGCTCTGCCCATACACGATTTTGTGATCATTCAGCACCTCGCCCTTTCGGTTTGTCATCCAGTAAAACCCACCGTGCACATCGTCCCACATGCGCGTCAGGAGGTAGTCAACGCCATGCCGGGCCAGATCGGCGAGCGTGCCCTGGTCCGATGTGCCCCCGGTATAGCCCGCCCGGTGTGCCGACGAATAGGTGTAAATGGAGCGGGTTTGGGCAATCAGTGATTTTTCGTCCTCACCCGAATCACGACCATGCTGGTCGAAGTGCGTAATAAAACCTCCGTTTACGTAATCGGCGGTTCGAGCTGTCCAAAAAGGTAATAACTCCGTCGTGAGGTGGGTATGCAGTTCCTGACGGCACCGCAATAAGGTCTCGTTAGTCATAGTTAATAATGCATGGCGTATAACGCCAGAATTTCGGATAGACTGGCCGTTCCCGTCTGGTTCAGTTTCTGAACGGTTACGGCAGCTGCCAGGTTAGCGATTTGTACAGCTTGTGTGGGTGTGGCTCCGGCTCCCAGGCAAGCAGCCCAGGTGGCAACCACGGTGTCGCCTGCGCCAACGGTATCGAGCTCGCCATCAAGCGACAAACCCTCCGCCATTTGTGTATCGTGCTGGTTCAGATAAAGCAACCCCGCCGGACCACGTGTCAGTAGCAGTGGACCACCCGCCCCCTCCCGAAAGGCGTTTCCGTGTCGAATGCACCAATCCAGATCAGGCAGTTCAGGCGCATCGACCTGCAAAAAAGCAGCCAGCTCGGTTGTGTTCACTTTCAGCGTGGCTCCCCGAACCTGGTCTCCCAGGTCACGCATATCAGCCAGAAACCGAACGGTTGGAAAACGGGCGATCAGTTCATTGAGCACGGCCACCCGGCTTTGGGTCAGGAGTGGACTGGCAAACTGCTGGTTGATCATAACGACATCCAGATCGGCCAGAGACTTTTCCAGCCCAGCGATCAGTTTAGCAAACAGGTCATCAGCGAGTTGGTTGGCGACCCCGAAATCGATCCGGTTTGCTTCCTGCCCATTCAAATTTGGCTTGGTATACAGGCAGGTGTCCCACCCGGCAGGAACGGTATACAGGTGTTGCGTATCGACGCCGATGGCGTTAAACAGATAGTGCATTTCGCGGCCGAACAGGTCATTTCCGACACAACCAATCACCCGACAATTCGACACGCCCAGTGCCATCAAATTCTGCACAACATTACCTGCCGCCCCGAGTGACGCCCTGGGGCGGCTTCCCCAAAATACATCCCGCCGGGTTTCCAGCGAGCGCTCACCGGTTTGGGTTTGCAGGGTAAAATAAAGATCGAGGGCAAAGTCGCCGATAACACCCACCTGTATGGTTGAAAATCGTTGAAAAAGCGCCGTTAATTCGGAAGCAGTCATTCGTAAAAACCTGGATTTAGCTTGCCGCTATAAAACCAACTCATGCGCCTTGACTACTCACTGCGGCAAGATTTGTCCAGTCTAAACCGCCATGATAGCAAATTTCTAACTCAACAGAAACCTATTGCTACTGCTTGATGAAATCATACGAAATCAGGCTCTTGCCATTGGGCATCCGGTACGTTTGTCGACCCTCGAAACGCAAAGCCGGTGCCGTATGCTGTAGCAATGTCTCTTCGGCTATCTCATGGGCAATGGCAGCTACCGGCTGCAACGTGGTGACACCCGTGTTGCTCACCCAACCGCTGTCGTTACTCCGCTGCAGCACGACATTTAACAGACCTCCCCGTCGGAGCGTTTGACAGATACTGGCAAACGCACGGTCCAGATCGACGTATTCCAGAAACAGGTGGCAGATAACCAGGTCGACCGACTCGGGTGGAATAGCCACGTCATCCTGATTGATATCGGCCTGCACCAGAACCAGTTGATTCAATATGGGTTCGTATCGCTCGTAGCAAACGGCCAGGTACGTGGAATTGATATCGACGGCATATACCGTTCGGGCTTCCACAAAATGAACGAATCCGTTGCCGGTACAGGCTCCATAAACGGCCACCGTTTGCGGGTAGCGCTGCTCGACCTTCTCTTCTGTAATCTCACTCATCAACGCCAGTTGCCCAACTGTCTCGTGGTTCATATGGCGTTCATAATCAGCGTAAGGAACCTGGCTCCAGGGATTCATAGGTCTTCTTTGGTAAAGGATATGTATGCCGTCAACAACCCGGCTGTCGCTGCGGCTATTTTTTCTGCTTTTACTGAATTGGCCACCAATTTGTTAAATTATCCACTTAGTTTAGCATTAAACCCCTGAGACCTTGCCCACAAGCCCTACAGGTCAGAACGCTGGTAGCGCAGCTTACGGTAAAAGCCCTATTCCTATAACCATGAAAAAAAGAACCTTTCTTAAACTATCGTCTACTCTTTTGGCAACGCCCGTATTATCTCCACTCGTTGAGTTGGTAGCCAACGAAAAATTAAAAAACTGGGCCGGTAATTACGAATACAGTACCAACCGGCTTTATCCGGCCAACTCAATTGGTCAGGTTCAGGAACTTGTCAAAAAATACCCGAAGGTGAAGGTGTTGGGTACGCGCCACTGTTTCAACGGGATTGCAGATAGTAAAGACAACCTGCTTTCGCTCAAGGCGATGGACGACGTGGTTGCTCTGGATGCAAAGGCCCACACGGTGACGGTTGATGCCAGTATGAAATACGGCCAGCTGGCCCCTTATCTGGACGGCAAAGGATTTGCCCTGCATAATCTGGCGTCGTTGCCTCATATTTCGATTGCCGGTGCCTGTGCGACGGCAACGCATGGATCCGGGGTAAAAAACGGGAACCTGGCCACGGCGGTATCCGGTCTCGAAATCATTACCGCAAAGGGTGAGATCCGAACATTGTCCCGCGCTAAAGATGGTGACGATTTCCGGGCGGCCGTGGTTCACCTGGGTGCGCTGGGCGTTGTGACAAAAGTTACCCTCGACATCCAACCTACGTTTTTGATGCGCCAGTATGTCTACGAGAATCTGCCGATGACGCAATTGAAGGATCATTTTGAGACCGTCGCGTCGGCGGGCTACAGCGTAAGCTTATTCACCGACTGGCAGAAAAGTCGTATCAATGAAGTCTGGATCAAAGAGCGCATCGAGAAGGGCGCCAAACCCAAAGCCGCCCCCCCGACGTACTTTGGGGCTACGCTGGCCCGGAAAAACCTGCATCCCATTGCGGAGCTTTCGGCGGTAAACTGCACGGAGCAACTGGGCGTCCCCGGCCCCTGGTACGAACGCATGCCTCACTTCCGCATGGGTTTCACGCCCAGCAGCGGCAAAGAATTACAGTCAGAGTATTTCGTTCCCCGAAAAAATGCCGTCGAAGCCATTCTGGCTGTTGAGCGGCTATGCGACCAGATAAGCCCGCACCTGATGATTTCGGAATTACGTACGATTGACGCCGATACGCTCTGGATGAGTCCCTGCTATAAGCAACCCAGCCTGGCGATTCACTTTACCTGGAAGCAGGATTGGGCGGCCGTCAGGAAGGTCTTGCCCCTGATCGAAAAAGAACTGGCCCCGTTTACCCCCCGACCGCACTGGGGCAAGCTATTTACTATGGCACCCGCGCAACTCCAGTCTCGCTACGAAAAGCTAGCAGCATTTAAACAGATCGTGCAGGAATATGACCCGGCGGGCAAGTTTCGAAATGCTTTTCTACAGACGAATCTGTATGGAGTTTAGCCGCAGACCAGACCTTCCCGAAGACGCACAGCTAACGGTAAGAACGCCTTGTCTACGAAGTTGACACAAATTTATTGACCATCGTATCGATGCGCCTTCATCGATCAGCTAATGCCACCTCTCGTCAAGGTGGCATTTTCTTTTATTGACCAACTACACGCACATTAAGTCGATACCGCATACCTATAGGCTGCGCTGATAGGCAAATCATACCCTAAAAGACAGCTATTACTTTTGCACTATTCCAATTTCAGAGAAAACGGCCTCGTAAATTATAGGCCGCAAAATAAATATGCTTTTCAGCCTCCGTCTACTCTGAAACTTGAAAAATACAACTCTCTTTTCTACTTCTCCTGTCGGTTCTATTTCATCCAGATATAATGAAAATTTAGAAATAGGACAATTTTTTAGCAGAAAACAAGGCATTTACGAATCAATTATATTGACACAAGAACTAAAACCTCTTTGTAGAAACAGAGGAGAGCCTCTCGACTAATTTTTATTTATACAACCTAAACATTGATTAGTATGAAAACGGTATACACGTTCACATTCGCGGTATTTTTTGTATTTTTCTCATCAACAGTTACCCTTGCCTCGTACCCTAAAGTTATCTGGCACGCAGGCCATATCGAACTTTGGGATAGAACCGACCTGGAAGGTGATTTATCATATAACTGGGCTGCCGAGATGGTATCAATCCGGCAGGAAGACGGCCGCATTCGTACGTTCTCAGCCAATCAGGTCGCTCGGTTCAGCTGGTTCGATTATTCACAGCACAAACTGAGAAGTTTCATCTCACTCACAAAACCGGTTGATAAGGGCCTTACCAATCAGGCATTTTATGAGGTCTGCATGGATGGTTCATTAACCGTCGTTCGGCGGCTACGCCAGTCGCATGGATTGTTGAAACGCCTGCTCAGCCACCCGGCCCACGCCACCGATCAGCCTATCCTGTCGCAAAACATGGATCTCTTCGACTACTCCGTTTATGATGCGGGTCGGCTGTTGGCCTTAAATCGGTTTTATATTGACATTTATGAACCACTCATGACGACGTATAAAAAGGAGTTGAGCCATTACGTTCAAATCCACAATATCAATGACCGGACATTACCGGGGCGCCTGGTGATGATCGATCGCTACAACTGGTTTGCCCAGCACGATTCAAAAGCCGCTTCGGCTAAGGGAATGGCGGATGCACCGAATTGATTTTTGATATAGATGTTCACCGTGGTTCGTGTCCTTACCACATTCGCGTCAGTAAAAAACCATCCGGTTAACTGGTCCGTGAGGACACGGACCAAGGACTAGAGAAACGGTCTACAAAAACACTATTTAAGAAACCACTAGTATCTTTGGCGTTCCCCGAACTGGCGAATTCGACCAGTAAACGTAGAACGAAAATGCTCAACACTCCTCAACTCGATCTGGCACCCATTACCCGACATTTGCGCGCCATGTATGGCTCACGTCTGTTAGTTGCCGCGGTTCATCATCTGCACGTATTTGACCAGTTAAGCGATGGACCGCTTCCACTGCCCGAAGTCAGCCAGCGGCTAGGCCTGAGTGAACGCCCGGCCATGGTTCTCTTTCCAGCCCTGTGCGCTATGGAACTCCTGGCTTACGACCAAGCAGGTCAGCTATCTATCACGGAATTAGGCCGTTACCTGACGCAGGCGCAAACGCCCAACCTGACTGGTTACACGGGTTTGGAAAAAGACGATGCTGGTGTTGTTGAAATGGCCGCCCGGCTCCTGAACGACGGCCCAATGGACGCACCGGAGGGCATTTCGTTCGTGAAAGAAGGCGAAGGCCCTTCCCCCATGGATGACCCTGAACTGGCCCGCAAATTCACGCTGGGGCTGGCCGGACGGGCGAGGCATCTGTCGCCTATTGTGGCGGCAAATCTCACAAAGCGCGATGGGCATCTGCTCGATGTCGCTGGAGGAACAGGCTTTTACACCTACGAATGGTTACTGGCCAATCCCAATTCAACCGCGACCCTGTTTGACCGGCCCGCCGTGCTGACGGTAGCCGCGGAGATACTGGCGGAACTCAGTCGCAGTGGTCGTCCGGGCGCCAATGATCTATCGGAACGGGTACGCTTTCTGCCAGGTGATATGTTGACTGATGAACTTCCGGAGACGGATATTTTATTAGCCGCCAGCCTCTTCCACGACTGGCCTACGCCAACCTGTCAATCGCTGGCTCATCGTTTTGCCTCAGCCCTGCGCGCGGGTGGAGAACTGTGGGTGCATGATGCTTTTCTGAACGATACACTCGATGGTCCCCTACCCGTAACCGACTACTCAGCCCAACTTTTCTGGGGGACCAAAGGCCGCTGCTATAGCCGGGCCGAATACAGAGGCTGGCTCACCGACGCGGGCCTGACCCCAACCTTGGAAAACATTCCCACGCAAATGGACTACGGACTGATCTGGGCGAAGAAATGACAACTGGCTCTTAATGATCCTTGCCAAACGTTTTTTCACCGGCTTCAACAGGCACGGTCAGCAGGTTATTTTTGGGTGGGATTGGACAAGGATAGCCTTCTTTGAAAGCGCAGTAAGGATTGTAGGCTTTGTTAAAATCCAGCGTCACCTGCCCGTTCTGGATAGCACCCGTGCGTAAATCAAGATACCGGCCGCCCCCGTACGTTTCTTTTCCCGACGTGGCATCCTTGAAGGGTAGAAACAAATAATCGCGGTATTCCGGTATCCGAATCACATTCAGGTTTCGGTAAAGCGTCAGTTGCTGCGGCTTCCCGTGGAGCACAAACGACAGCAACGCATAGGCCACATGTGGTCTTGTTTGGCCATTGTAGGTTGGCATCTCGAAGGGTTCTGCATTCGGAATCCGTTCGACCGTAGCCGTTATGCGATAGGTGGAGTCGGCTGCGTAAAACTGGACGTAAGCCAGATCAGCCTCGTCGGTCAATGGGCCACCAGCAGACGCCATGAGGTCTTTTTTGTAGGTTTCCCGGTGTTTGGCGAGTTGCTCAGCGAAGGGAGTTTGTCCCATAGCCCTTCCGGCGAGCAGACAAACCAGCAGAATCGATAAAAGACGCATACAAAATTCAGTCAGAAAGTCTAAAACAGGTGTTCACCGACCCCTGTTCTGACCAAAGATAAGGAATGATGGGCAAGGTCAGCCCGATTAGTCACAAGGCTATCCGACTGACCTCCACCGGGTTTATTGTTTGAGCAGTTTCAGGCTGGAGACGGGCCGGCCATCGGCTTCGATACGCAATAGGTATAAGCCCGTCTTGAATTGACTCACATCAACTTTCAGCTGGTTTGCTACTGTAGTATACGCCAGTGAATGCGTTACTCCGTCCATTGTAGCGACTCTTACGCTCAACTTCGCTTTCTGATAGGAAGCCGGAATGGTTACCAGTGCGTAATCGGCCGTTGGGTTGGGCAATAGCCGCCAGGCCAGCGCTTCGCTTTCTGCCGATAAAGCCGCCAACCGGAAACCGGCATTGCAGTATACGGTCGTGGTCTGGAAGGGATTAGCCGCGCCCACAATCTGTAACATTACCTGGTGCGGTCCAGCCGTCGTCAGGTTTCCTGGCGCATCATAATTGAACGCGTGTTGCCCATTATCGCCAAAAGCCGTTGCCAGATCCTGACGATATGCGTTGGCCGTCAATGTCGTTACCAGCGCTCCATCCCACGTAACGTTCACCTGCACCGGCGCGTTGGGCGTACCGGCATCCCGAGCCCAGCCATATTGCCGGTTGCAGTCCGAAATATCGACCCAGCCCTGTGGACTTATCAATGTTGCGGGTACTGGCGTAGTGGGGGTGGGCGGTGTAGGATCAGGCGTGGTGGGCGGAGTTACCGGTGTCGTAGGTGATGTAGGATCGGGTGTGGTGGGTGGCACGGCGTTTCCGGCACAGTTGAGCGTAAATGCACCGCCGTTCAATACGTAGCTGCTGTTCTGAACGCGCACCATAACGCTGATGTCGCTACCGGTTTTCAAGGCATCGGGTGTAGCAAAGTTATACCCGTGATAGCCATTGCCTTTCCCAGCCGCTACCAGATCGGCCCGAAATTGCGAAGCGGCTTGCGTAGAAATAACCCGTCCACCCGCAACGACTTCAAGAACAAGGGCATCGTTGGCCGCCGAACTATTGTAAATCCAGCCATTCAGGGTAGAGCACCCCTTACCGTCTACGTACCCCTCATAATTACCGACCGCCGTTGTCTGCCCGTCATTAACGACTAACGTAGCCGTTGTTTCCGCATACAGGTTGCCGGGGTCGGTAGCCCGAATCCGTATCGTGTAGGTTCCGGCTTCGGAAGGGGTTCCACTGATGGTCAGCCCTGAGGACGAAAGACCGGCCGGTAAACCACTGACTGTGTACGTTAGTGCTGCATTTTCAGGATCGGCAAACGTGTTGGCAGGGATCGTTGCGTCGTACCGTTGGTTGCGTGTTGCAGTACCCAGGTTTACCGAGGCAGCTACCGTTGGCGTCTGATTTGACGAAGAGGGCGGAGTTGGATTTGTGGGGTTCTCCGACGGCCTATCCCCCGTTTTATGCGCCGTAAACAGTTCCGAAAACTCCCCCGTCCAGGCGGGTGAGCTGGACTTGATTCGCACCTTTACGCGGCCATCCGACCAAGCCGGCAGCACAAAATCCAGGACATTACCTACCTGACTGGCCGGCACATTACCCACTAAATCGCCCCCTTCGGTATACACATCTACGGTATACTGGTTGCCGGAATTGATCGGTGCTGTAACCATATAAGGAAGTTGAATAGGGTCACCGCCATTGCGATTGATGGGGAATACATAACCCGCCGTAATACTGGGTGTAGTGGCGGGCTGGCTTGGCTGGCATTGCGAAAAGAAAGAGTCGGAAAGCGCCTGATTCCACCAGTCGGCGATCTGAGGATAGACCGAATCTTTGAAGTGCAGCCCGTCTGACCGCCAGTCGGGACCTATGAAGCCATCCGTCGAGATACCGGGAAAACAGTTATTGATCTGACCGATAAGCTGTTCCTGGGCGTTGATGATGTTCTGATCATAGTCGTGCCCATTTCCAGGAAAGTACGACACTTTGGAAATAACCCAGCTCAGGGCACCCATACCCGACTGCGACCGGCTCTTGTTGATGACAGTTGTCAGGTTATTGACATAGTCTCCCTGCGAAACAGCGTTGTTGTCGGATTCGCCCTGATGCCACAAAACTGCCCGCACCCCGCTGCGTTTGATGTAATACATGACGGCCACCCCAAACGGCCGATAGGGCGACGATTTATTGAACGAGGCAACATTTTCGACCCCGTTCGCGGCATCGCGCCATTCCGATGAGGAAGTGGAGCCGTAGGAAGCACCCAGAAACATAACCGGAACGCCCAAACGAGCCACGAGCCGATCGCCCAGACCACCCCAGATGTACATGGCTCCGTGTGGGCCCGACTGTGCCCCACTTCCGGCCTGTACCATCTGTTTGGGCAATGCCGTTTCGTCGATATTGCCCTGAGGCCAATTATAGTAACCCAGTACTGACACCCGATCATCCTGCGCGTTGAGGTTATTCGCATAAGGAGACCCATATTGGTTCGACTGGCCAGCCGTAATGAAGACTTCGCCCACCCCTACCCGGTCGAGCGTCCAGTTCCCCACTTCGGCCCCACCGGCCAACGCACGAACCTGAAGGCTATACCAGCCACCCGTTAGCGTCAGTGAACCCGAGAAAGCACCATTACTGGCCGATCCTACCGTGGTCCAATCGACCGATTGGCCGCCATTGATGGCAGTGGCTTTAACTTGAAAACTGGCGGCTGACGTCGGGCAATTGCCCTGAATGGGAACCTGGGCATGATTGCCATTGTCGCGTTGAAAAACCATCCGGGAAAGCGGCATGGTAATTTGCGCGGAACCAAGTAGAGGCAGTAAAAAGAAGAGCGTAGAGATAATGTAGAGGACACGATTCATGGGATAAAGCAACCTGATAATTTGAAAAGAATTAGAAATTAGTCATCGATTGGCTGGGTTAGAAGCAGGGAGTTAAAGGAGATCCGTGGAGGCTACGTGCTGTATTCTCCAGTTGATTTTCAATGGTTACCAGCATGTGGTTACTGGCTCTTGTGAGGCTATTCCATGCGTGATAAAGGATACCACAAAGCAAAGACACCGTAAAAATGACATCCCATTTGTATCCAAAAAACATTGGTACCTAACGGACTGACGTCACTTATTTATGGATTGTGTGGAGAGTAAATCCTTAGTATATAGGCTTACTGTGCCTTTAACGCAAAAAACGACCGCAGCATATGCTAATCCGATGCCACGGGTGAGGATCTATCTTGTTTATCCCTGAAAAACCAGCCAAAATCGCTGCGCACTTAGCGGTTCGTCTATCTACTTTCGGCCCTGGAAGCGTTCAGACCCAGTAAAATTGCTTCCCCATGGGTGATTACAGTGTCAGGCACACAAAGCCTAAATTTTTAATGCATTTTTAATGCAAAACAACAGGGCTTCGGCGTTGACTCAAACCAGAATGAGTCAACGCCGAAGCCCTGAATGTATAAATCGTATATTTACCGGGGAGCTATGTGGCCCTGCACGAACTAAGGCAGTTATACGGTTGGCTTGTCAACAAATTCGAGCAACTCGATACGATTGCCAAACGGATCCCGGAAGAAAAACCGCTGTCGCCCGTCGATGTCTGACGAATAAGAAATAGCAATTCCGTTTTGCTCCAGTTCCTGTTTGGCCCCGGCCAGATTACTCACTTCGAAAGCCGGATGCCGTAGCGATAAACTCCCTCCCGACTCTTCCCGCAGGTGAAGTTGAATACCGGCTATCTCGAACCAGATGGCTCCTCCAGGATGCTCGCCCGGAATTTCAGTTAGCTTCAATACCTGACTGTAAAAAGCTCTGGCCTCCGTCGTTTTTCCGTCCGGAATTGGCAATAGAATATGATCCAATCGGGTAAACTGAATCATCTTAGTAGAACGTTGGGGGTGGATTCAGCGTCAGGTTCTGGCGCTGGTGCCAATACGGATAAATGGTGGGCACGTCGCTGGCTGCGTCTAGTTTCTTTAGCTGCTCAACGGTCAGACTCCAGCCGACGGCGTCCAGGTTTTGCCTGAGCTGTTCTTCGTTGCGCGCACCAACGATGATGCTCGATACCGTTGGGCGTTGCAGCAGCCAGTTAAGCGACACCTGCGCCACTGATTTGCCGGTTTCGGCGGCTATCGCTTCCAGCGCATCAGTGATGGTATAAAAGACCTCTTCTGAAACCGCCGACTGCGGCACCGGACTTTTGCCTTCAGATACTCGCCCTTCGGTTGGGGCGGGCTTATTTCGGCCGTATCGCCCGCCCAGGCGGCCACCCGCTAATGGACTCCAGATAAACGCGCCCACTTTTTGATCAAGACCAAGGGGCATCAATTCCCATTCATACTCCCGGTTTACCAGCGAGTAATATACCTGGTGAGCCACAAACCGATTCCAGCCGTATTTTTCGGAAATAGCCAGCGATTTCATCAGGTGCCAGCCCGAATAATTTGAGCAGGCAATGTAGCGAACTTTGCCACTCTGCACCAGATCGTCCAGCGTACGCATCGTTTCTTCCAGCGGAGTGACCCCGTCGAAACCATGCATGTGATAAATGTCGATATAGTCCGTTTTCAGGCGTTTCAAACTGCCTTCACACTGCTTGAGCAAGTGAAAACGGGACGACCCCTGGTTGTTAGGGCCTTCGCCAAAAGGAAACGTAGCCTTCGTTGAAATGAGCAGCCGATCCCGTTTTCCGGCAATCGCTTTCCCCAGAATTTCCTCCGAAAGTCCGTCCGAATAAATGTCGGCGGTATCGAACAGGTTTACGCCAGCATCGAGGCACAGGTCGACCAGCCGGGTAGCTTCGTCAACCTGCGTACTGCCCCAACCCTTGAAAAACTCGTTACCTCCGCCAAAGGTAGCCGTACCAAAACTTAAAACGGGCACTTGCAACCCCGATCCCCCTAGTTGTCTGTATTCCATGTTTGAGTCATTTTCAGACTTTGCAGCCTGCTTTTCTGACAAAACCCCGCGGCCTCCGTAAAGGTTATTTTCAGCCTTGGTTTATACTTCTTGCTTTGTTCGTATCCTCAGTTCGTGTCTTCACGAACCGAGGGTATACGCCCTAAACCTGCCTTGAATTAGGCCATCATCCCTTTGTGCAGTTCAGTGCCTTCCTCCCAGAATGTACACAGCGTTTGTTTCAGCGAAAAGGCGAGCCCATAGCAGGCAATCTGATTCCGGTACGATTTATAAGGAGCCACAAACTGCGGAAACGACCGCAGATTCGCAGGGGCCAAAGGCCAAATGTCCAGAACCGACAGAACATCGCCCTCGTTCAGCAGAACCCAGTCGGCAGCAGTAAGTTGCGGCTCATCGACCCGGTACTTCTGCCCTTTATCATCGACACCGGCTTGCAGGTAATGCCCATAAGCCGCCAGCAGAAACGCCAGCGACGAGACATCTTTTCCCTGTTCGAGCCGCTCGAGTAAGGTTGGAATGACGAATTCCTGCAACCGGGATGCTCCGTCGTGGCATAAGCGACTTAGCGAATCAGCCTCTGTCGGTTTTGACAGACAGTCCAGTAACTGAACCATTGTTTCTTCTGCATCATTGGATAACGCTGAGGAAGCCAGCGACTTGCCCGTTGTCGTTAAAACTGTGCGCAGGTATGTATTGATGTGTCCATCTCCCATAGCTTCCTGTACGGTTCGATGCCCGGCCAGAAAAGCCGGATATGCCAGTACACTATGCGAAGCGTTGACAAGGGGGCGTGTTGAAGCCTCCTGAGTGGTTGTAAACATACAGAGTTGATGTTGAGTGTGTTGACGTCGAATGCATACGGGCTTCTGTAGTGAAAAGAGAAGCCATGGAGACCAACACCAATGTACCGGAAACTCTTGCAGTTCCGGTCCTCGGGCTGTCGTCTACTCCTGACAAGTAACGCTCGTTACTTACGCGAAAAAACTGGGTCTTCTGAGCATGCTTGCTGGCTGCCAACTGGCATCCCGACGGCGCAGCGCCTGGGCGATGGTAACAATTTGATCGGCAAGTCTGCCCTGCTCTTCAATAGAAGCCTGATTGTAGTTTTTTTGACGATCCGGCTCCCACTCGAACAACTCCGTTTTGGCATCGTAGATACCAACGGGGACCCGTTTTGTGTTTTTTGAAAGGTTTTGTAAGACGGACTGGGCATCGGAGTAAGTAGCCAGGCTAATGTGATGATACTGTCCGTTAAGCATATATAAAACAGAGAAACGATTCATGATGATGAAAATTAAGTGGAACAACAGCTTAGCGATTGCCAGCCAGAAGAGACCCGCCAAATGGGGTCTGGTGACGAGACAGTGCCTCGAACACTCCGGCATGCCGGTTGATAAATGTTAAAATTGACCCCCGAACCAGGTTCCACAGATTGCCTGCCGTTGCCTGATTCCTTGTGTTATGTTCGTGAATGAAGTTCATTTTTTTTCCTGTTTAGCAGTCTACGCTGGCCACGCTCTTTCTGGTGGTTTTCCTTAAAATAGACCAGGTGATCTGTCTGTGACTGTATTCATTGCTGGATTTCTGAGTGCTATCTACCTCCTCTACTCTACGCGTATGCATACACCCGATAAGCCGCCATTAACAACCTGATTTACATTGGCATGCTACGGGTTTGTCAGCTATAAAACCCCAGCGAAATCAGTTTGGTTTAAACGTTTCAATAGTTTAGGTCCAAAACAGCTAAAGTTCTTTATATAAGAGTCTAATTATATTATAATAATACAATTATTGTGGCAATTATAGTCCTTTTCTACGAATCACTCTATCCTTCCATCATTATTTAAACAATATGGCTGTTTAAACGATTAAATTATTTATTGACTTTTTCTTATGTTTGCCACCATGACAAAGAAAACATCACTGAAAGATATTGCTCAGTTGGTGGGCGTCTCAACAACGCTCGTCTCGTATGTACTTAACAACCAGAAGATAAACAGGATCGGTAAAGAAGTAGCTCAGCGAATTAGAGAGACCGCTAAAACCTTGAACTATCAGCCTAATCAGATTGCCAAAAGCCTCAAAACCAATAAAACCTTCACAATTGGTCTGCTGGTATCCGACATTTCGAATCCGTTTTCGTCGTCGCTGGCGCGTATCATTGAAGACGAAGCCGATATACATAACTACACCGTCCTCTTTGGCAGCTCAGATGAAAAGCCCCAGAAGGCCCAAAAGCTAATTACGACCCTGCTCAATCGGCAAGTCGATGGTTTATTGATTGCGCCCCCCGCCGGTATTGAGCCCCAGCTTGCCGAATTGCAACGACAAGGCATCCCGTTTGTCTTGATCGACCGCTACTTTCCGGATCTCAAAACCAATTACGTGGCGCTGGACAACTATAAAGCTATATATAAAGCAGTACAGCACCTGATCGACTCAGGATACCGGCGTATTGGGTTGATCACCTTCCAGACGAGTCTGATTACCCTACTGGATCGCCGACAAGGTTACCTGTCGGCTCTCAAAGACAACCGGATTCCGATCCGGAAAACGTGGGTGAAAGAGTTAGGTATCGGATCGATCGAAGCCAATGTAAGAAAGGCCGTAAGCGACCTGACGACAGGATCGAAACCTGTTGATGCGCTCTTGTTTGCGTCCAATACCCTGGCCCTGTACGGGTTGCAACAACTCAACGCGTTACACTTGAGCGTCCCCGAACAAGTTGCCGTGATCAGCATTGACCAGGCCGAATCTTACAACCTGTTTCAAACCCCAATCACGTACATAAAGCAACCACTGCAGGAAATGGGCCAGCTGGCCACCAAAATTCTGCTGGATGCCATCAAAAAAAACAATACCGTTACACAGGCCAATCTCGAAGGCGAGTTGGTGGTTCACGAATCAACGCGGGCGGTTGAAAAGGAAGGTTCAGGTAAGATAATGCTGATGCATTAGCGACTAAAATCTGCTAAAAATGAAAGCCGCATGTTGGGCGTAGTCACAGACCACGCCAAAAACTACTGCCTGCCGGATTCATAATGGCGAAAACTTTCCACAATTAACCAGTTGTTATATCATTGACTAATTGACAACACTATGGACGAGTTGAAACTACATGATCTTGTCGCACTTACAAAAGCTATACCTGAACGCAACCTCCGTCGGGGGGAGATTGGGGTTGTGATTGACATCGGCCCTAACGGCCGCTATCTGCTGGAATTTGCAGACAAGAATGGTGTACCATATGCCATGCCAACTGTCAGTGTAGAAGGATTAATGAAAGTGTATTTACATACTGATATGGTGGAGTAAATAAGTAGCCATCCGTAGGCGCTCCATCAATATTTTTGGCTGGTTTCGTGCATGATGCCGCTCGGTTCATTAACACGTTCCTGCGTGAAAAGCAGTACGCTATAATCGAAATTGCATAGCATAAAATAAGTATTTCAAAGCGAAATAATCTCCGCTGTTTCAAGAATTTTAAAACTATCTACGGATTCATTAATTGTAAATTTCATCTTAGCATCAACAGATTTCCCTTAGCGCATGCCATCGGCCGAATAATACTAGGATTTAATTAAAATAGTCGTATTAATTAAGCAAATAGATCGTCATAATACTCAGTAACTATTTGTCGTATCGATTTTAGTCTAGATTGATCATTGATCAATTCAAATTCTTTTAATCTATATATTATTGAAGTCTTTGATGTAGCAAATTGAGTAGAAAGACTTTTAATTAATTTGCTAAAATCCTTTGTATTTTCGTACTGATCATCAAGGTATATTTTACCTAAACTTTTGTTGAAAAATCTCTGAGTTTGATTTAGTCTAACTAAAAGAGAAACTTTAGGTAATACCAGAGAAGTAGCAAAGTAATTAGCTTGCCATTCAACCCAGTGTCTAGAATTTTTTAGATCATGTTTGCCAGTTTTTAAATTGTAGGGCGAGTCTTCAAAAAATCATAAGTAGATTGTCCAATTGATAATTTTTGATGCAATATATAATGCCCGAATTCATGAGCAATGATAAATAACTCTCTATCGGTTCCCTGTATAGATCTACTTATTCTAATAATATTATTTTTAATATCACATGAGCCTAACAGGTTTGTTCTATCTTCGAATTCTACAATCTTGATTCCATATTCACTATCCAAATACCTGATTACCTTCTCCGCGGTGAGGGTGTAAGCACTAGATAATATTTTTGAGTCTATTTTATTTAATTCAACATTCGCTAACTCCTCAATAGCTTCTTTAGTGAGCCTGTCAAGGTTGTAACTTATTCTAGAGTTATCAGAAATTAATTTGAATACATTTATTATCTCCTTGTCAATAAGATTTTCTATATAGTTCACACCAACATCAATAAATCCTCCGTCTACTGTTTCTTTAATAAATGGCAATTTATTTATTTTTTCTTCTCGGTTAGCTTTATGAAGTATAATTTTATAATCATTGCTTGATTCTCCCTGAATAACCATCATACCAACGGACTCCGCAATATTATACCCTCCTTCCTGTAATGGTGAGTTTGTAATAAATATTCCTTTGACATTTACTCCAGCCACTTGCAAAATTTTACTATGAAAGTCCTCTATTTTACTTACGGGAACTCTCTTATCGTAATCTTTACACTCAATAATATAAATTAAAACGTAACGATTTGCTCCAGGTGGCCATACTTCTATAGTCAAATCAAATTTTATATTTTTTTTCGTAGTGACGAATAGTATTCTTTCTTTTGAAATATTTTCACATGATCTGCTAAATGGGCAAGCTGCCCATCTTCAATCACTTTCATAATAATATCGAGTGATTTAGCCTCGAATTGGTCTCCAATTTTTGTAGTATTTATTTTATTATCCAAGTTCATTTGATAGATATAACGTTACATTTATTATACCAATTTTCACCGGGGGCCGGTGACATCGACTGATAAGAATAATACAAGAAAACAGGAGTGGAAAGATAAAACACAACTCCCGACCATGTTGACCACAGCCGGGAGCGTATAATTCTCAAGTTATCAATTCAAACTACGATCCACACATCTCGCAACCTTCCGGATCGTCCAGCGAGCAGGTCATGGCGGCATACTGCTGTTCGAGGTCCGTTACCATCGGTACGGGTTGCGGTGTCGTGTTTTGAGCGTGCTCTTTGGCATACTGCACATAATCGAGCGGACGTTCGACGGTGACGGCTTCGGCCATAACCGGCTCCAGTTGGGGCTCGGCTTGTGGCTGCACTACCGTGAACTTCACTGCGTCGGAAGCGGCTTTCGTGCGCAGGTAGTACATACCTGTTTTCAGACCCGCTTTCCAGGCGTAGAAGTGCATGGACGTCAGTTTACCAAAGTTTGAATCTTGAATGTGAATGTTCAGCGACTGCGACTGGCAGATGTACGCACCCCGGTCGGCCGCCATATCGATGATGTGCTTCTGCTTAATTTCCCAAACCGTTTTGTACAGGTCTTTGATATTCTGCGGAATATTCGGAATCGCCTGGATCGAGCCGTTGGCCAGAATCAGGTTGTTCTTCATGGTATCGTTCCAAAGACCCAGCTTGACGAGGTCTTTGAGCAGGTGTTTGTTCACGACGACAAACTCGCCCGACAATACACGACGGGTGTAGATGTTGCTCGTGTACGGTTCGAAGCACTCATTGTTACCCAGAATCTGCGAGGTCGACGCCGTTGGCATCGGAGCCAGCAGCAGCGAGTTCCGAACGCCGTGTTCAACAACATCCTTACGCAGGCTTTCCCAATCCCAGCGACCTGATTTTGGTTTAATGCCCCACATGTCGAACTGGAAAATACCTTCCGAAATTGGTGAGCCTTTCCAGGTTTCGTAAGGACCAGATTCTTTGGCCTGCTCCATCGACGACGTCATGGCACCAAAGTAAATGGTTTCAAAAATATCTTCATTCAGGCGACGCGCTTCCTCCGACTCGAACGGCATCCGCAGCATAATGAACGCATCGGCCAGCCCCTGCACGCCCAGTCCGATTGGCCGGTGGCGCATGTTGCTCCGACGGGCTTCCTCAACGGGGTAATAGTTGATGTCAATAATCTTGTTAAGGTTGCGGGTGGCGGTTCGGGTCACCTCGTACAACTTCTGGTGATCGAAACGCATGATTCCATCTGGATCGCGCTTGATGAACTTAGGCAACGCAATAGAAGCCAGGTTACAAACAGCGATTTCATCGGGCGCGGTATACTCGATAATTTCCGTACAAAGGTTCGATGACTTGATGGTACCGAGGTTTTTCTGGTTCGACTTTTTGTTGGCCGCATCCTTGTACAGCATGTAGGGCGTGCCGGTTTCGGTTTGCGATTCCAGAATTTTGAACCACAACTCCTGCGCCTTGATTGTCCGGCGAGCACGGCCTTCGCGTTCGTAGCGAGTGTACAAAGCTTCGAACTCATCGCCGTAGCAGTCAGCCAGACCGGGGCACTCATGGGGGCAGAACAACGACCAGACATCGTCATCTTCTACCCGCTTCATGAACAGATCGGGCGTCCAGAGAGCGTAAAACAAATCGCGGGCGCGACCTTCTTCCTTACCGGAGTTCTTTTTCAGATCAAGAAAATCGAATACATCGGCATGCCAGGGTTCCAGGTAGATAGCGAACGAGCCTTTCCGCTTACCACCACCCTGATCTACATAACGCGCCGTGTCGTTAAAGACCCGCAGCATGGGCACAATGCCGTTGGATGTTCCGTTGGTCCCTTTGATGTAGGTGCCCGTTGCCCGCACATTGTGAATGCTCAGCCCAATACCACCCGCCGATTGTGAAATCTTGGCGGTTTGTTTGAGGGTGTCGTAAATACCGTCGATGGAATCATCTTTCATCGTCAGCAGGAAGCAGCTCGACATTTGTGGCTTCGGCGTTCCGGCATTGAACAGCGTAGGCGTGGCGTGCGTAAACCACTTCTCGGAGAGCAGATGGTACGTCTCGATGGCCGCATCAATATCTTCCTGGTGAATTCCAACGGCTACGCGCATGAGCATATGCTGCGGACGTTCGGCAATCCGGCCATCCAGCTTCAGCAAGTATGACTTTTCGAGTGTCTTATACCCGAAATAATCATAGCCGTAATCCCGGTCATAAATAATCGTAGAATCCAGAAGCGCAGCATGCTGGCGCACCACATCGTAAACTTCTTTGGAGATCAACGACGCATTTTCGCCGGTTTTTGGATCTTCATACAAGTACAGTTTCTTGATCGTTCCGGAAAACGACTTGTTGGTCTCCTTGTGCAGGTTCGAGATGGCGATCCGGGCGGCCAGAATCGCGTAATCCGGGTGCTTGGTCGTCATCGACGCGGCTGTTTCGGCAGCCAGATTGTCGAGTTCCGTGGTTTTAACTCCATCATAAAGGCCACTAACGACCTTCACAGCGACCTCTACGGGCTGCACGTAAGCAGGGTCGAGGCCATAACATAGTTTCTCGATCCGAGCGGTGATCTTGTCGAATTTAACCGACTCCCGGCGGCCATCGCGTTTAACTACAAACATGAGCGTTTGGGTTAGTTTTAAAGTATAAAAAAGATGACTAATTCAATTTAAGATAGACTTATACTAGGTTCAGGGGGCAACGGTAAGGTATTTGTGCTCTTTATGGAGGCTATTGATGGCTACCACACCCGAACAAGATCAACCATAGCCAAAGGCTATTACTGAATCGAATGGCGTTCTAAAGTTCTTTTGAAATAGACGGAAAAGCAACCCGGAAGGTTCGGGCAGATTGATCAATCCTTGAAAGGTGCAACTCTACCAGCCAGGTTAATAAATTGTTAAGGCGTCAGTGTTAAGTACTTAACAATATCCTGTTGGAGAGCTGATCTGGGAAATAAAAAAAAATAGATTTTATTAATCGGGCGGCTGGATAAACACCGGCCCGTACGATTCAGTGCAGGCGTATAATTCACTGGAAAAATAAGCAGAAAGAAAGAGAGCGACAAGGCTTTGTTACCGGATTATTAGGAAACGGCACAGATTTAGTTGCCTCATAATCACCTCGTAAAAGAAGCGAAAAAAGACTTGGCTATTCCAGTGAAAGGCCGTACATTTGCAGTCCTTTTCGGTCGGAAACCGAGAAGATGATAAGAAACTGAGATTCATCATGAAAAAGGGCATTCACCCGGATTACCGTGAAGTGGTATTCCACGATCTGTCGAGCGATTATAAATTTCTGACCCGCTCAACCGTTCAGACCAAAGACACTATCGAGTATGAAGGCCAGACCTATCCGCTCGTAAAGATTGAAGTTAGCTCGCAGTCGCACCCTTTTTACACGGGTAAAAACGTACTGCTCGATACCGCTGGCCGTGTGGACAAGTTCCGCAAGCGTTACGGTACCAAAGAGAACGCAACGCCAACGTCGACTGCTCAGTAGTCATTTCGTTAGCAAGAGAAACTCCCCCGCTGCGGCCAACGCGACGGGGGAGTTTTTTTTGTGTAAAAAACAATCACTTCATCCATCGACCAACGTATCCCCATCAGGCGTCAGGTATCTGAATATGATTTTAAGGGATCCTTTCGTCGCTTTTTTATGTCGGAAAACAACATTAGCCTGCTTGTTGTAATAATCTCCTGTCCAAGTTGTATCAAATTTTCCTCTGGGAAGTTGAACCTTAAGAAATTGGTCTGAATGGTTATCATCTTTCAGAAAAATCTCGGTGGAATCGTCAATTTCGCCTATAGCTCTGAGGGAAATATTTCTACCGTACTCGTCCGAAACATCCCAGACTGAGTTTCGGAAGGTCGTATCAGATGAAATATGTACCACTTGAAATGTTATAGAAAGGGGAGGTTTGTCAAAGAAGACGAAAAACAGAATTGCCGCAATACATAGTAGCAGCATAACGCTAAGGACTCTCATAGTTTTTTTTAAGTAATATTTGTGTAGCAGCTCTCATAAGCAGGCCAAGAAGTCAATGGCTCAACATTACTCAGGAGGTATAAACCTAATAGTAAAGAAAACTGCAGTTGTTTTAGGTGTACCATTTTCTACGAAGTCAGCTCTAGTAGATGACTAGGCAAGCAGGGATAGTTTAGTATGTTGCTAGCATCGCTGGTGAACTCGACTGGTGACTTCATGGTAGAAAATTAGCCTTTCGGTATGATGTAACCTATTTTTATATTCTTTGCAATTGTGCTCATAATCTCCCGGAGTGAAAAGAAGTTCAGCGCTTGCCTGCCTGAAATCACCATTTTATCGGACAAAATCACCCAAAAAGTTTCATCCAGCAGGGGCCAATGGATTAAACGATAGGTCAGATTCGTCGTAGCTTTACCGTATGGCTTTTATCCAGACAGACACCTTTACCCTGCGCGGTTACGAATGCGATGCCTTCGGGCGGATGAGCATTCCGGCACTGATGAATCTGATGCAGGAGTCGGCCAATCGCAACGCTATCGATTACGGGATCGGCATTGCCGATCTGGCCCGCCAGGGATTCGGCTGGATGCTGATGCGCTTCGGCCTGCGGATGCACCAGTACCCGCGCTATGGCCAGACAATTCAGTTGATGACCTACCCCACGACGGTTGAGAAGTATTTTATTCACCGTGATTTCCGCATCCTTGCCGAAGATGGAACCCTGCTGGCCGATGCCAGTAGTACATGGCTTGTCTTCAGCATGGCCAAGCGGAGTATGGTGCCGCTCCCTGATTTTATTCGAAGCCTGAGCCCACCAATCGACATTGATGCCTTACCTACCTTGCCCCTCAAGCCCGATTTTCAAACGGCTGCGTTTTCACCAACGGATACTAAACGGGTAGAGGTCGGTTGGTTGAGCATTGATCAGAATAAACACGTCAATAATGTGGCGTATGTGCAATGGCTGCTCGAAGCCGTTGATCCAGATGTGTTACAGACGCGGGAAATTGCCGAAATTGATTTAGTTTACCGCACCGAAAGCCATTGGCACGATTGGCTGGACATTCAGTCGACGGCTGAAACCGACTCGTCGCTACTGCACCGGATTGTCCAGACCGAATCGGGAAAGGATGTACTGCTGGCCAGAAGCCGGTGGCGGCCGAGTTAACGATAAACCCACAACTGAAAAACATGACGACTTCACCCACGACGACAACACTCGACGCTGTACTGGCTGGCTTGATGCGCCGATACAGTGAACGCGTTCCCGATGTGCAAAAAGTACTGGACGCCATGCTCGACGCGGGCGTTATTCAGTCACCAAATGAGGTCGAGAATGACCACATTGCCTTCCGGACACTGGGCGTACCAAATCTGGGCCTGGCTTCGTTCGAGAAGATATTCCTGCACCTTGGTTATGAACGACGCGACGAATACAACTTCGTGGAGAAGAAGTTGTTGGCCTACTGGTACAGTCCTCCTCGACCAGACTTGCCCCGCATTTTTGCCAGTGAACTGCGTGTCAATGAATTGTCGGCAGAAGCGCAGCGCATCATTCATCGCTACACGGACACAGTAACCAGCGACCCCGTTGATTCGCTGGATTTAACCGACGCCAGGGCAATCGATCAGTTTCTGCACCAGCCACTTTGGGAAACGCCTACTCTGGCCGACTACCAAACGCTGTTGCAAGAAAGCGAATACGCGGCCTGGGTCATCTACAATCGCTATTACCTAAACCACTTTACCATCAGCGTACACAACCTGAAACCCGGCTACAACACCATCGACGAGTTTGTGGCTTTTCTGCAGGAACGGGGTTTGCGGCTCAATTCGGCGGGCGGCATTATCAAAATCAGTCCGGACGGCGATCTGCGACAAGCCTCTACCGTGGCGCAGATGATCGATGCCGATTTCGCGGATGGTGCTACGTTTCATATTGCGGGTTCCTACGTCGAGTTTGCCGAACGGCGCGTGCTGCCCCCCTTCCGGCACCTTGCGGCCGATCAAATTACCCGCCAGCACCGGCGCGAAGGGTTTGAAACTGGCAATGCTGATAAGATTTTTGAAAGTACGTTCACCACCCAGACGGGTAAATAATTTATGGTAACCCTTCACTCCATGAATTCAAAATTTGGCGGCTTACTTGCCGGCCTGCTCCTGTGTGGTTGGGTTGCGCTGGCGCAAAAACCGGCCCCGGTGGGTTTACAATTGTATAGTTTTCGGACGCAATTTGCGAAAGATGTGCCAGGCACGATGGCGAAAGTAAAGGAAATGGGCTTTCGGGAAGCGGAGATTGCCGGTACGTATGGCCTGAGTTTGCCTGATTTCCGAAAATTACTGGATCAGAATGGTATCAAGGCCATCAGTACGGGGGCCAGCTATGAAGACCTGGACAATAACGTACCGAAGATTATTGCCGAAGCCAAAGCATTGGGCGCTAAATACGTGGTGTGCACCTGGATTCCTCACGCGGGTGATGCATTCACCATTTACGATGCCGACCGGGCCATCGACGTGTTTAATACCGCCGGCAAATTATTGGCTGAGAACGGGCTTACGTTCTGCTACCATAATCATGGGTACGAGTTCCAGACCTACAAAGACGGTACATTTTTCGATTATTTAGCCGAGAATCTGGACCCTAAATCCGTTAATTTCGAGATGGACGTTTTCTGGGTAAAAGCGCCCGGCTATGATCCCGTGGCTCTTTTACAGAAATACCACAAACGGTTTCTGCTGATGCACCTCAAAGACCGAAGACCCGGCACCCCCGATAGCAACAATGGCCATTCCGACGTTGAGTCAAACGTGACGCTTGGACAGGGCGATGTGGGTATTGCGGCTATCATGAAGCAAGCCAAAAAATCAGGCGTAAAGCACTTCTTCATCGAAGACGAATCGTCGCGTTCGATGGAGCAAATGCAACCCAGTCTGGCTTTTTTATCGGGACTGAAGTAATCAGAAAACGAGATTATTCGGATGCACACTCGAACGTCGCTACGGATAGAGCAAGTACTTCTTCCGTAGGGTTTTAAAATTGGAAAGACCTGGTTCCCAGCTTTTACGAATCTCCGCTTCCGATGCACCCGCAATGATTTGCTTTTTCAGGTTTTCTGTGCCAGCCAGTTTATCAAAATTATTTATCTGCTTGCTTTGGCTGGCATCAAAAAACCGCTCTTTATCAGGATAAGCCTTGTACAACTCCATCAACCAGGCCAAATTAAGTTGTTTACTTTTGCGAAGTTTGGCCGTGTCGTATTGGCGTAGATCGAGTCCGTAACAATCCATATCCTGGTGCAGCGGTGTTTCGCTCATCCCCTTCAGGCTGACCGGCCTGAATGAAAACGAGTATTTTCCTTTAAGTGCCGGTGCGCCCAGCACCGTAAACGGCATGTACGTTCCGCGCCCCTGGCTAATGATCGTCCCCTCGAACCAGCAAATACTGGGATAAAGCACTATGGATTGCTGCGTACTCAAATTTGGTGAGGGAAACACGGGCAACTCATAAGGCATGTCGTGGTTGTAATTCGCTACCTTAACGATATGCAGTTTGCACTGGGCCCGGTTGGGAAGCCATCCCTCCCCATTGATCAGTTGCGCAAACTCACCAATAGTCATGCCATGACTGATGGGAATACGATGCATGCCAATACCCGAATGCAGATGATCTTCCAGAATAGGGCCATCTACCAGATAGCCATTGGGGTTAGGCCGGTCCAGAATCATCAACTCCTTGCCATTTTCGGCACAGGCCTCCATAACGTGATCCAGCGTATTGATGTACGTGTAGAAACGGGCACCTACATCCTGAATGTCATAGATCAACAGGTCGACGTCGGCTAACTGCTCACGGGAGGGCTTCTTGTTTTTGCCGTATAAGGAGATGACCGGTATGCCGGTTTTAGCGTCCACCTCGTCGTTCACCTTCGCGCCATTGCTGGCATTTCCCCGGAAACCATGTTCAGGGCCGAAGACTTTTACGATCTTAACGCCCCTACTCAACAAACTATCGACACTGGGCCGAGTGCCAATAATAGACGTCTGATTGACAACTAGAGCCACCCGCTTCCCTTTTAGATACGGCAAATAGCGATCAACCTGATCCGCACCCGTCAGAATAGGGGCAGCTACCCGCCCATCCGTAATTAATGGCGTAACTACCTGAACTGTCGACAGCCCAAAGGCAATGATAAAGAGAGCTATCCACGGGGATGTAAGGAGGTTTTTAACAGGTCGATTCATGCAGTCAGTCTATTTTTTACAGCCAGAGTAAAGGGTATCTCAAATAATGACAAGCCAGTCGATTCCGGTAGGCTAACCAGAAATCGACTCTGCCAGGCGCTCAATATCAGCTACTTCGTGAAACGCACTGATCACGATACGGGTGTTGGCCCGGTCGGCCGACGTTGGGTAAGCAAAAGAGTAAATCAAGATATTTTTCTGAAGCAACTGCGCATATAACGCATCATGCTCCGTAAAAAATACGGGGTACCCAGTTGCCTGATGAAACAAATTGGTTGGCAGCAGCAATTGCTCCGCTAATTTTATATTCCGTTGAAGCCTTTCCTGCCCTTCAGCATATAAGCTATCCGCATGCAGAAAGGCATCCAGACAGGCGGGTGGCATTGGCGAGCAAGCACCGAAGAAGGCCGTCTCCCGAATAGATTTTATTGTATCTGCATCCCCAAAAACTACCCCCCCCGGCAGTCCCATGCCCTTCGCCAGCGATCCGGTACCTACAATACGAAGGAACGGGTGCTTATCGACGGATTCGTGGGGAATTGCGGGCCAGACTCCCCTCCCCCTGTTTAATACGCCCAAGCCGTGCGAATCATCAACGACAAGCGTGATTGGCCGATCGTCAGGCAACTGGTGGACCCAACCGAAATCATAGTAGTCGGAACAAACGGCATCCAGGGAGTTGACCAGAATAGCCACTGGTCCGGCGGGTAGCGCGTTCAGTTGGCCGGGCAGTTGAGCGGTCCAGTCAGCAAAAGATAGTTGCGGTATCGTAACCGTCGGAGCGTGCCAGAGCGCCGGATGCGCTTTGGGCGCGTATACAAACGTGTAGTCCTGACCTTGCAGCCAGTTGACAACAACCTGACCGGCCATCATTCCCGACGAGAGCGTCAGGGCCGATTCGGCGCCAATCCGGGTAGCCAATGTCGATTCCGCTTCTTCGTACACGCCGATGCGTACATTTCCGTTCCGGGAACTACCAAAAACGGTTCCGTATCGGCGCATGCTTTCCGCCATTAGCTGGTGAAAACCCGGATGCTGAGGTATGCCCAAATAAGCGGTTCCGCTAAAGAACAGGTATGCCTGACCATCGTGGTCTATCGTTCGGTTGGGGAGTTGGTCGATGTGAAAAATTGCACTCATTCGCTTATTAATAAATTGACCCCGGTGCCATTCTCCCGAGGGTAAACAACTTTGCCGTAATCGAAGGTGACCCCCGTAGCTGGGTCATTGGCAATGAGCATGGCTCCATCCAGGTCGGCATAATCCAGCAGGGGCAGCAGCTGCGCAATGGCTGAAATACCAACGCTCGATTCGGTCATACAGCCAA
This sequence comes from Spirosoma humi, assembly GCF_054776575.1. Taxonomy (NCBI): domain Bacteria; kingdom Pseudomonadati; phylum Bacteroidota; class Cytophagia; order Cytophagales; family Cytophagaceae; genus Spirosoma; species Spirosoma humi. Next base: position 967,188 of record NZ_BAAHBR010000008.1, on the reverse strand, counting down.
CCATGACCCGTAAACCCAGTTCGCGCGCCCGGCTGATCATACGCCGGGCGGGGGTCAATCCGCCACATTTTGTCAGCTTGATGTTTACGCCATGAAAATAACCCGCACATCGGTCAACATCGCTTTCCACAATGCAGCTTTCATCAGCAATGATGGGCAAGGCACTCTGTTCGTACACCTGTTTGGCTCCCTCCCAATCGTCGGCGGGGAGTGGCTGCTCAATAAACTCAACACCCAGCGCCTTCAACGGGTCGGATTTAGCCACGGCGTCGGCCGCCGACCAGCCGCAGTTTGCATCCACACGAAAGACAGCATCGGTATGCCGACGCAAAGCCGCAACAAGCGTCAGGTCCATTTCGGGCCGTCCTAATTTGATTTTGTAAAGCGGCCAGGGGCGTTCCTGCATTTTCTCAACCATACGCTCGGGCGTATCCAGCCCAATCGTATAATCGGTCAATGGGCTGCTGGCTGGGTCCAGATTCCAGCGCTTATAAAGAGGTTGGTGCTGTTTTTTTGCCCACAAATCCCAGGCAGCCTGGTCGAGCGCACACAATGCAAACGGATTCTGCGCCAGATAGGGCTGCGTGGCCGCCCAGAAGTCAGCGGGGTTCCGTAAAGAATACGCTTCGACATGAGTTCGGATAGCATCAAGGGCCGCTACCATGCCATCAATGGTAATTCCATAATAGCGGGTGGCCGTAGCCTCGCCAAATCCACGGTACTCACCGTCCCGTAATTCAACGATCAGGGTTGGCTGAACGTCGCGGCTATCATGGGCGATGGTGAATGTATGATTCAGCCGAAGATCGACCCGGTGAAAGAGCAATTGCATGGCGTAAAGATAGGAGAAGGACGCGTCTATAAGGTAATCAACCCGTGACGAAGTCCTTCAATGACCATTCCTACGCGCGTTTTCACGTTCATTTTCTGAAAGATAATCTCCCGGTAGCCATCTACTGTACGCGGACTTACGCACATTCTATCGGCAATTTCTGTGTAGGTCAGTTCACTGCAGGCAATTTTCAGGAAGTCAAGTTCACGAGCGTTCAGGGTAAACGGCGGCTTAGGGTTGCTCTCGGCTGGAGCATTCAGATTTCGGATCAGTTGCGTTGTCAGAAATTCAGAGTAGTAGTAGCCTTTTGTCATGATCTCATCCAGTGCCAGACGAAACTCGGCCGGGCGACATCCTTTAAGCAGATACCCACGGGCTCCGTCGCGTATGATCCGGATAATATGCTCTTCACGATCATCCATCGAAAGCGCCAATACCCGTATGGCGGGGTACAACTGCCGCAGGTGAAGGGCCGTTTCGAAACCATCCATAACGGGCATGCTCAAATCCAGCAGTAGAATATCGGGCAACTGCGTACTGTTGGCCAGTTGGTCCAGTAAATCGCGCCCATTCTCGGCGACGAGTAATACATCATATTTCTCAAATTTTCGTATCATATCTGACAAAGCAGACGCTAATAAGGTATGATCGTCAGCAATGGCGATGAGTACAGACATGGGTTGGTTCGTATAAGCGTTATGGGCATCTGGGAATAGAAAGTTAAATCAATCTACACAATACTCAACTTTGGCTATTCTTAACTTTAAACATATGCCCGATAAGTTACTAAAGTTAGGCGTTTAATCCAGTTTAGCCTGGGAATAGGGAACCCGAATGTCAACACGTGTACCAGCACCGGGCTGGCTATTAATGACACAGGTTCCGCCCAGCAACCCTGCCCGGCGGTACAGGTTACTCAGCCCCGCCCCCGACTCGCTCAGTTGCCGGGCGCTAACTTCTGGCACACTGAATCCTCGCCCATCATCACGGATTGTCAGCGCGAAGCTGTCTACATTAAACTCAGTCAGCACATGCAAGTTCTTCGCTTTGGCGTGTTTGAGGGCATTGTTGAGAGCCTCCTGCGTCATTCGTAGCAGAACGATTTCCGTTTGCTCCCCCAGTGAACGGGGTTCTCCCAGGGTAGTCAACTCAGCCTGTATCCGCTTCGTGCGCTGAATTCGTTCCAATTCGAGGGTCAGACTGGGCAACAAACCAAACCGACGCACGGTATCGTGGTCGAGCGTTTTGGAAAGGGCACGAACGTCGGAAATAATGGTCTGCACCAACTCGCGGGTTTGTTGAACCTCTTCCTGCCTGGTCGGTTCAGCCACTTCGTCTTCGAGTTCGTTCAGTCGCATAACGACCACCGTGAGCAGTTGCCCGACATTGTCGTGCAGGTCGTTGCCTACCTGCTGAAGTGTTTGGTTCTGAATTTCGAGTTGCGACTGGAGCAGTTCGCGCTGGTAGAGGTTCTTGATCTGTTCTTTATCCTGCAGATAACGCAGATACTGGCGCTGGTGCATCATCACGAAGGCAATGGGCGCGCCCGTTATGAACAGTAAAAAGATCGTAGCGATGCTAACGATTTCTATTTCTCCGGTGAGGTTTTGCATCGCATACCAATAAAAAAGTAAACGCACATCACCAGGAAAACAACATTATGAATTTTCCAGACTATGCCAATATTGGCGTAGTTCCGACTAATCAGTGAGTTGTAGGTCAGGAAAATGAAGAAATTGCTGGTGTAATACGTGAAGATACCGTTGACGTACCAGAAATTCCTAACCGTCAATATATTTTCCTTTGGTTGCCCGGCTAGTTGCTGTCCGTAATAAAACAGGCAGGCGATCGTAATCAATAAACTAACTCCCCCAAACGATATACTGTTGAAGTCAGCTACCGTACTCGATGCCTGTAGCGTATAGATCAAATTCAGCTGGTATAAAGCAACAAGGCCCAGAATAAACCATGCCCATTTACGGGATGCGTAAAGTCTGGAAAAATAGAGCGACAGGATGTAGTAAGCCCAGGCAAAATTCAGAGAATAGGCAAACAGGTTATCTTTTTCTAATTCATTCAAAACGTTGGCGTAGCCATTAAAAAAAAGTTGGCCACCCAGGTAGTACACAATATAATCCCTCCCCTGCCGACGCATCGTGGTCAGAACCAGGACGAGCAATAGCAAAGGAGGGATCGTATCAAAATAATTGATGGCTTTTGAAACCACTGGCCACATCCGTGCAGAGGAATAAATAGTGAGCAGACAGAACCCGCAACCGCCGGTTAATCGCAGCCGGGAGGCCGGGGGCAACCATCGATTTCGCCCGTTGTTAATTCACCCGCGTTGCCTTCGCAGTAGGCGGTTATGAAAGCCGGAAACGAGTCCCCATTCTTATGGCCAAACTTAAGTCTGACAACAACATTTCCTTCATCAGGATCACCCGATTCATCAATTAACTGAATCATTTCTGATTTTTTGAATACAAATTCCAACATAGCCGCAACGTTAAAATAGAGTGAAGGCAACAAGTTTCAGCAAAGGTATGCAGGTAGATGGAATCAATGTTTCCATACCGGAGCATAAGGCACAATTTAAGGTTAATTATCAACCTTTTATCCAGTATCCGTTAACTTTTATTTACTAGTGGGGGGAAATCTCCCGTATCAAGTACCGTATTTTTCCCGCCTTATATTGGTGTATTCTCCCCTACACTAAAATTGATTTATCCATCATATTTGTAGAGTTAATTCTATCCTCACTCATATCCATCGCCTTCCCAAAGATTGTAAGACCGCCGGGCACTAACCCGGCGGTTTGTTTTTAAGAGCTCCTATCCTCGTATCGTACAGACGATCAGTCTGTTCGTTAGCGCTGAATTGAACAGAAGACGACTATTGGAATCGTAGATGTAGTGATTGTCCTCTATGTATTACATCGCCCAAGGCGATGGCCGGTACTTTGCCGATGCGCTTAGATCACTCAATGACCGGGTGTTCTTCCGCTATGGCGACGCAACGGAAGAAGCTAACCCGAATAGCAGCCTGAGAAATATCGCGGGGGTCACCAACAGGCGCAAAAACGTATTTGGTATGATGCCCCACTGCCGATTCGGCCCTTGGCAACGTAAACGGGCGACTTATTTCAGCGCAAACCTTAAAGGCAGTTCTGGTCTAGGTTCGGCATCAATACAGCATCAAGGCAAAAACTAGTCTATCGAAAACGCGAATCGGTTATACCAATATACCCGCCTGATAAGTCAGACGGGTATATCGACACTACATCAAACTGGATTAAGGGTTATGCTTTTGCTTCTTCCAGCACCGGATAATCAGTATAGCCTTTTTCACCGGGTGTGTAGAACGTTTCAAAATCGGGTTGATTGAGCTCGGCACCGGTTTTCAATCGCTCGACGAGATCGGGGTTAGCGATGAAAGGGCGGCCAAAGGCCACTAAATCTGCTTTACCACTTGTCAGATCAGCTTCAGCCCGTTCGGCATCGTAGCCTCCGCTTAACATCAGCGTACCCGTATAGTTCTCACGAATAGCTTCGACAATAGCCGGATCAACCGCTGGTGCGCCCATCGATTCGTGATCGACGAGGTGGATATAGACCACATGATCAGACAGTTTCTCCGCCAGGTGATGATAAATCTTGTCGTCGTCTGGCGAGTAAGGCATGTCATTGAACACGCCATAAGGTGACAGCCGGATGCCCGTCTTCTCTTTTCCAATGGCCTGAGCTATCTGCTCGGCAACCTCAAGGGCAAAGCGAGCGTTATTCTCGGCCGAACCACCGTACTCATCGGTCCGCTGGTTAGTTGTCGAACGCAGGAACTGCTCGACCAGATACCCGTTGGCACCGTGAATTTCTACGCCGTCGAAACCAGCGTCAATGGCATTTTTGGCAGCCTGCACAAATTCCTGTACCGTTTGCTTGACCTCATCGGTTGTCAGGGCACGGGGCGTTGGGTGATCTAGCATGCCATCGGTATCGGTATAAATTTGCCCGGCGGCAGCAATAGCCGAAGGAGCAATAACCTCGCCCCCTTCGTGCATATTAACAGGGTGACCAACCCGGCCCGAGTGCATTAACTGAGCGAAAATTTTACCTCCCTTTGCATGAACGCCATCGGTAACGTTTTTCCAGCCAGCCACCTGGTCTGCGGTATACAAACCCGGCACGCGGGCATATCCATTGCCATTGGGCGATGGCGCAATTCCTTCTGTTATGATCAAACCAGCCGATGCTCGCTGCGCGTAATAGGTTGCCATAATAGGCGTTACGGCATGATCGACTGTAGCGCGGTTACGGGTCATGGGCGCCATGACGATGTGGTTCTGAAGTGTCAGCTTGCCAAGGCTAGCTTCTGAAAAAAGTTTTTGTGCCATCTGTTACTATCCCTGAAGATACGGATTCAATGTGTCTTATTTGGGCAGAAAACGCTTTGATATATTTAAAGGTTTGAATGTTTTTGATTAAATTTTTACGTCAGCTCTGCCAGGAAGGTCGACAATTGACGCACTTTCTCTTTGTTCAGGCGCAAATGCACATTGCGTCCTTCTTTAACTGCGCAGACCAACTCGCTCTCGGTCAGCAGCCGGACATGGTGCGACACGCAAGGCTGCGATAAACCCGTTAGCTCCTGAATATCAGAGGGTGTCATGCTCTCTCGCTGGGCTAATTCCAGTATGATCGAGAGCCGGTACTTGTCGGCCATAGCCCCCGTGGCTTTCTCACATGATTTAGAATCCATAGTACAAACGTAACAAAAACGACGGGTTGACGTACTGTTTGGTCAGGTTAAATGCTTGACTGACTCCCCTACTATACAAGCCACGCGAAGACCCGCTGAGCCTGGCACTCAGGTAGAAACGATGTTCTCACCTCCGCAATCCATCCAGCATAAATAAAGCTACGTCGATTATCGATAGCGTGTTCCATGCGCATAACCTTAGGGGTGTTTTCGCAGTTGATAGCTTATCAGGTTTACTCGAAAAGACCTGCCACGACTAAATTCTCAACGTATTATGGAAACGCAGCAACGATTGCAGGGAAAGAAGGTAGCGATTCTGCTAACCGATGGATTTGAACAGGTCGAAATGACCGAACCACGCAAGGCGCTCCAGGACGCAGGGGCTACTACGCACCTCATTTCACCGAAAGGCGGTGAGGTTAAAGGATGGGACGAAACCGACTGGGGCGACAGCTTCCCGGTCGATCTACCCCTGGCTGGCGCTGACCCCAACCAATATGATGCCCTGCTATTACCCGGTGGCGTCATGAACCCGGACACACTCCGGACAGAGCCTAAAGCTGTGCAATTTGTCCGGCATTTCTTTGAATCGCAGAAGCCCGTGGCGGCCATTTGCCATGCGCCAATTATGCTCATTGAAGCCGATGTCGTTCGCGGCCGGAAATTAACGTCGTACCCATCCATCCAGACGGATTTGAAGAACGCTGGTGCCAACTGGGTAGATGAAGAAGTGGTAACCGACCAAGGGTTAGTAACTAGTCGCAAGCCCGATGACATACCGGCTTTCAATCGAAAAATGATTGAAGAAATTAAAGAAGGCAAACACAGAGGGCAACACGCCTAAAAAATAAAAAATGCCGATCCAGCAGGGTCGGCATTTTTTATGCTATGTTAGAAACTTTAATCACCAGATAACGCAATTAAAGAAGTATGTTGAGGGTTTTATTCGACGAACACGGAAGCGGCTCCAAGGACTTATTTATTAAAATCGACGGAACACCAACGCATGTCTGGATTGCAGACTCAACATGGTTGGATGCTTTCTTCAATACCGACGAAAACGTCCCATGGAGTGATGAGGACATATGGAGTGATGAGGATATAATGAAGGCTAAGAAAACGAATGTCTCTTTGTTGATCAGGTTATGGCAAAAAATGCTACTCTCCGATCAGCCTGTTTGTTATCTACCTGTATGTTTAGCAGACCAGAGTGGTGGTGCATTAGAGATTACTAAGAACAAAAAATTATATCACATTGCCATAGTTGGGTCAAGGGATATAACAGACGGCATAACGGAAGCTTATTATCGTCAAAAACAATACACTACTTCATGGCATTCTTCAGGCAGAATGCAACCAGAATTTGAGTGGGATTTAGCGCCCTCTTCTATACTAACAGGGCTAAACTGGAGTTTGGCTCAATTAGAGCAACCCATTATTCCACTACGATACCAGTAAGTTCAAATCTTACTATCCGCCCTAAGCCTCCTCCGTCTGCAACTGCTTCTCGTACAGTTCGCGGTAGGCACCATTCCGGGAGATCAGGTCGTCGTGGGTGCCCTGTTCGATGATCGTCCCTTCATCGAGCATGATGATGAAGTCAGCCAGTTTTGCCGACGATACCCGGTGTGAAATGACCACCGAGGTACGGTCGGCCATGATGCGCTGAAGGTTATTGAGAATAATGTTCTCCGTATTCGTGTCCACCGCCGACAGGCAGTCGTCCAGAATCAGGATTTTGGGGTCGCGGGCAATGGCGCGGGCAATGCTCAACCGCTGCTTCTGTCCACCCGATAAGGTAACGCCACGCTCACCAACGCGCGTATCGAACTGTTCGGGAAACTCCAGTACGTTCTGGTATAAATCAGCATCACGAATGGCCTGCTCAACGCGCTCCTGCGGCAGTTCCGGTTTACCGAAACGAACGTTGTTGCTGATCGTTTCGGAGAACAGAAATACATCCTGGGGCACGTAGCCCATCTGCTCCCGCAACGACGTCAGATTATAGTCTTTAATCGGGATACCATCCACCAGAATTTCGCCGGAGGTCACGTCATACATACGGGTCAGCAGGTTCGCCAGTGTGCTCTTGCCCGATCCGGTCGTCCCCAGAATGGCCACCGTTTCGCCCGCCCGAACGTGCATCGAAAAATCCTTGATAGCTACGATACCCGAATCGGGGTAAACGAAGCGGACATTTTTGAACTCAATTGCCCCGTTGATCGTACGCTGAACATCTTTTTGCGAGACGATATCCGTTTTGATGTTCAGAAACTCGTTGATGCGCTCCTGCGAGGCAGCCGCCCGCTGGGTCTGGCTGGTAGTCCAGCCGAGGGCCATGACGGGCCAGGTCAGCATATTCACGTACAGGATGAATTCAGTTATGTTGCCCGGAGTGAGTCGCCCGGCCAGAATTTCCTGCCCCCCGACAAAAATAACCAGCACGTTGCTCAACCCAACCAGAATGGCAACGATGGGGAAAAACAGGGAGTCGACCCGTGTCAGGCTCAATGACTTGTTCCGGTATTCATCACTTTCGATCTCGAACTTGGCCGCGGAGTTGGTTTCCTGCACAAACGCTTTCAGAACGCGAATACCCGAAAAAGCTTCCTGCACGTAGGTCGAAAGCCGCGACAGGGAGCGCTGAATTTCTTCTGACCGTTGAATGATAATGTTGTTTACAATATAAATAGCAATCGACAAAACCGGCAACGGCAACAGCACATACAGCGATAAACGAGCGTTGATGCTAACCATGTACGTAATGACCAGAATGAACAACACAATCAGGTTCAGGCCATACATGATACTCGGCCCAACGTACATCCGAACCTTGCTGACATCCTCCGAAATACGAGCCATCAAATCGCCGGTATTGTGCTGGCGATAGAAACTCAGCGGCAACGTCTGGTAATGATTGTAAATCTCGTTTTTCAGGTCGTACTCGACGTGTCTGGACATCACAATGAGCGTCTGACGCACCAGAAACAGGAAAAATCCTTTCAACAGGGCCAGCACAAGTGTCATTACGCCAAACAGCAAAATACTGAAGGTAAACACTTCGTAGAGAGACGATTGCAGAGGAGACTTATCGTAGAGGTAATAGACGTCCAGCGTTTCCCGAACCAGATCGAGGGCGTAGCGGACCAGTTGCGCCGGAAAAATACCAAACAGATTGGAGATAACCGTAAACAGCGTCCCCAGAATCAGGTACCATTTATACTTGACGAGGTATTTATTGAGGTAAGAAAGTGATTTCACAGTACAGCCAAACAGCGTTTCATTCGTAACCGCCCCCATCGGCGAAAAGTTGCAGGAATCTGATCGGGAAAAGGAGCCGGGCTTAGGTAGCCGAAACACCGTGGTACGGGCAACATAACCCACTCATCACCACAGGCTTTTTACAGCATGGCTTGCCTTTTCCCCGAATAAACCGTACTTTTGCACCCAATTCAAGAAGTTCTTTTCTTACTGGTAGCAATTAGACTTAGGCGGGATGCTCAATCGGCGACTACTCCGAATCAAGGTCATGCAGGCGTTGTACGCGCTTCGGCAGGCCGAATTTTCCAATCAACAACTAGCCATTGATGGCATAAATGATCTCTTCCAACCCGACCTGAACTCGATGCTGCCGCAGAACAAGCGGCAACTCGAAGGCTACCGAAAACTTGCCGGTCTGCTGTTCGAAGAGGCCGTAAAAACCAATCAATCTGCTCAGGACGACGATGCACCCCGAAACGTGCTCAAAGCCGCCAACGACGGATTTGTTTTCTACCAGATACGTACCCGAAAAGATCGCCAGCACCTTGCCCAGATGATGATCAAGCAGGTCAACGGCATCTACGATGATTACTTGCGGGTGATGCTGCTCCTCGTTGAACTCGGCCACACGGCCCAACTGGATAGCGAACGTCAATACCGTGATGTCGATGAAGTAGCCTTTCCATTCGAATCAACTTTGGGCGATAATCGGGTGATAAAGGCCCTGGCCGAACACCAGCCGCTGACCAACGAAGCCGTTCGCCACGGAATTTCCTGGGTCGACGATCAGCCCTTTATTCGCAAAGCCCTTCGCGAAGCGCTCAAAACCGACGATACATACCGCGCCTACTGCGAACAACGGACCCATACGGCCGACGAAGATCAGGCTTTGGTACAACACGTGCTGCGGACCCTGATATTCAAGCACGAGGTTATCCGGGATCATCTGGCGGAAATTGATCTGAGCTGGACCGAGAACAGCGAAGTGGTGCGGGGATTGGCCATTCGCACCTTAAAATCCGCGCAGAGCCCAACGGGTCTTAAGCTCGAACCACTCACCGATGATTGGGAGGAAGACGAATTATTTCTCAATACCCTGTTCGAGCAATCGATTGAAAACGACGCGGAGTATGAGCAGTTACTGGCCGACCAGCTTCAAAACTGGGACGTTGAACGGGTCGCTATTATCGATAAAATTATTCTAAAATTAGCCGTTTGCGAGTTGCTCAGTTTCCCAAACATTCCGGTCAAAGTAACGATTAATGAATATATCGAGTTGGCAAAGGCATACAGTACGCCTAAAAGCGGTAAATTTGTCAATGGAATACTCGATAACCTGTCCGAGAAGTTAGTAGCCTCGGGCCGTCTGCGTAAAAGTGGACGCGGGTTGTTGGACAATAAATAAAAGAGTTTGTGGTTTACGGTTTGTGCGGTTCTCCGCCGGAATTTATAGCTTGTCGCCCCGGTGGCTGACCGCCCTAAACCCGTAAACTCATAAACCACAAATCCTGGCGGGGAACCGCACAAACCTTCTGAAAAAATGAGCAGAACTGGACGTGATTTAACCTTTTTGCTGACCGGTATTGCCGCCGGCTCTCTTGTTGGCTTATTGTATGCGCCTGATAAGGGCAAGATTACCCGCGATCGGCTCTCGTTCCGACTATCGAAGTACAGAGAGCAAATTAATCAGTTGCTCGATGATTTGAGCAACTCAGTAGAGCCACTCGAAAATTCGTCGAAAAACGAAGGCCAGCGCGTTGTCAATGATGCCCGCGAAAAGGCCGAACGCTTATTGGAAGATGTTGATAAGTTAATGGCCCAGATTAAGCAGCAAAATGCCTAATTTCGGTTCATGAAATTCAGTTTACGGCAGGCCGCTGCGCTCGTTTAAGGCAACAGCCTGCCATGAGCTGAATCAGTAGTCCCAAAACCTCAAACCAGAAATGTACCTCAAAAATTGGCTGGTGGTGGTAGCCCTAGCCGGAATCAGTTTCGGGCAGCTTAGCTGCGATAATCGTAAGCAGGGCGAGACCTCTAAGGAAACGGCCCTGGCCAAGATGCCTAAAATTACATTTGCAGAAAAAGGCATCTACGATTTCGGAACGCTCACTCAGGGCGATACGGTTGAACACACCTTCGCGTTTACCAATACGGGAGAATTTCCGCTGATTATTAACAATGTTACCGCATCCTGCGGCTGCACTACCCCCGACTGGCCCAGGGAACCAGTAGCGCCCGGCTCCCAATCGTCGGTGCGGGTCCGGTTCAATAGCCGTGGCAAAATGGGTGAACAGAATAAAACCATCACCATCTTTGCCAATACAGAACCGGCTATGACCGATCTGCAATTCAAAGCGCTGGTAAAACCGAAAGGTGATTCTACCAAAACATCGTAAACTACCTACCTTATGCTGACTATTCTCTTACAGGCCGCTGCTGGCTCCAATACGTCAATGATTTATAATGTGCTCCTCTGGGTAGCCATCATTGGAGTATTTTACTTCTTCATGATCCGTCCGCAACAGAAAAAGCAGAAAGATCAGAAGAGCTTTGTCGACAATCTTAAAAAAGGAGACAGCGTCGTGACGATCGGTGGCCTGCATGGCCGGATCGCGTCGGTAGAAGGAACGACGGTTACGCTTGAAGTGGATCGGGGCGTTAAAATGACGTTTGAAAAGAGCTCTATCTCCCGTGAAGCAACAGTGAAACCGGTTGAAGCTGAGAAGCAATAACGTGTGAATACCGCTCAAAACGTCCGCTCGTTTCAACCCACCAAAGCCCTGCTTTGCCTGGGGGCCGCTGCGCTATTCTGGTTTCTGAATGCCCTCAACAAACCGGGTTATACCCTCAATGTAGAGTACCCGATTCGATTTGTGTACGACGACTCCCTGTTCATACCTACCTCGCCCCTTCCCCACTCGGTTCGGGTCAATGTGTCGAGCGATGGCTGGGGGTTGCTGCGCCATTCGTGGTTGCCGTTCCGGGTCGATCCCGTTGATTATATCGTAGAAAATCCTTTACGGGCTACCGTTATCAACACGTCTTCGCTGGCAGCCGCACTGGCCGAACAGGTAAAAAAACTTCATGTTAACTACGTCGTTGCCGATACACTCGCGATGAGTTTCGATCGGCGCATGACCAAAACGATTCGCCTGGTCCCCGACAGCCTGCACCTGAATCTGGCTCCCCGGTTTATGGTGTCGAGCGTTATAAACATGACACCCCGCACCATAGACATCGATGGCCCGGCGAAGCTGGTTCGGGGCCTTCCCGATACGTTGTGGGTGAAGATTCCGCGCAAACGAATCTCGGATAACTACGACGAGGAGATTCCACTGAATCAACTCCGCCACCCGCTTCTTCACACCAGTGCTGACCGGGTAGCCGTTAGCTTTGAAGTCGGCGAATTGTTATCACCTCAATAAACGAGCGAAAGAATGAAAGAGTGTCTTGCCAGATTATGGCAGACAGACCGCTCTTTCACCGCTACGGCGGACCGTTCTTTCACCGCTACGGCGGACCGTTCTTTCACTCTTTATGAAAACACCTCTCCAGATTGGCGTAACGGGTGGCATTGGCTCGGGCAAGAGTGTTGTTTGTGCTGTGTTTGCGGCAATGGGCATTCCGGTTTATGCTGCCGACGAACGAGCAAAGTGGCTAACCGAACATGACCCAATCCTGAAAGCGGATATTCAGCGGGTTCTCGGGCCGAACGCCTATGATCCTACGGGACGGTACAATCGGTCGTGGGTGGCCTCTCAAGTCTTTTCAGACCCCGCTTTGCTAACGGCGCTCAACTCGGTCATTCACCCGAGAGTGCTCGCAGACACGGCAGCCTGGGTTAATGAACAGGCCGATAAACCGTATGTTGTCAAAGAAGCCGCCCTGATGAAAGCCGCTGGCTCGGGAAATTCTCTTGATAAAGTGATTGTCGTACAGGCACCCGTTGCCCTTCGTATCGAGCGTATTCGCAAGCGTGACCCGCAACGTTCTGAAGCGGAAATTCAACAGATCATTGACCGGCAGATCGGTGATGCAGAACGCTTGCAGCTAGCAGACTACGTGATCGAAAACGATGAAAGTCAGTTACTGCTGCCACAGATAATTCGCCTTCACAACGATTTTTTGCAACAAGCATCCAATTAATCTTCTTTCCGCTGTAATTTGGCTAATGACTTCGTCAATTAACCAAATTAAATGAAACGGATCCTTCTCGTACTTGCTGCCTGTGCCAGCAGCTTTTTACTCGGTGCCTTTGTCACCAACGACGACCCAAAAAAACCCATAACTGCCGACATGGTGGCGGTAGCATCGAGGCTATTCGACCTGGAGTTTACCGCTGCGGAGCGCGATTCGATGCTCGACAATCTGAATAATGCCCGCACGAACTACGAAGCGCTGCGCAAAATTGATTTGCCCAACGACGTAGCACCCGCCCTGTATTTCAATCCACTGCCGGCAGGTTTCCCGATGCCAACCGGTCCATCGTCGTTCAAGGCATCTTCTCCCGGAAAGGTTACTCTCCCCGCCAATCGTGATGAACTGGCCTTTTACACCGTCGGGCAGTTGGGTGAACTGATTCGCACGAAGCAGATTTCATCCGTCGAACTGACCAAGTTTTTCCTGAATCGCCTTAAAACGTTTGATCCTACCTTACACTGCGTCATCACGTTAACCGAGGAACTGGCTTTAAGCCAGGCCAAACGAGCCGATGATGAATTGAAAGCCGGTCGCTACAGAGGACCTCTCCACGGCATTCCGTACGGAGCGAAAGATCTGCTGGCGAAAAAAGGATACAAGACAACCTGGGGCGCCACTCCCTACAAAGACCAGACGCTCGACCTCGACGCAACGGTTGTTCAGCGGCTCGAAAAAGCAGGAGCCGTACTCTGCGGCAAAATGACCCTCGGTGCCCTGGCGATGGGCGATGTCTGGTATGGTGGCATGACGCGGAATCCGTGGAGCACCACAGCGGGTTCCAGCGGCTCGTCGGCGGGGTCGGCATCCAGTGTATCAGCGGGGCTGTTGCCGTTTGCCATTGGCACCGAAACCCTGGGCTCGATTGTTTCCCCATCGACCGTTTGCGGGACAACGGGCTTACGGCCAACCTTTGGCCGGGTGAGTCGGCACGGAGCGATGGCACTGAGCTGGAGCATGGATAAGATTGGTCCTATCACGCGGTCGGTGGAGGACTGCGCGCTGGTTTTCAACGCTATTTATGGACCCGATGGACATGACCCTACCGTTATGGCAGCACCCTTTCACTACGCTCCACTCACTACGCTCAAAGGCGTGCGCGTCGGCTATGTAAAAAAAGCATTTGACAGCAATTACCCCAACCGGGCGAACGACTCGCTCACGCTTCAAACGCTCCGTACATTAGGAGCCGAACTCGTGCCGTTTGATTTACCAACGGGCGTACCGGCGGGGAAAATATCCTTTCTGTTGTCTGTCGAAGCCGCAGCCTCGTTCGATGAGTTGACCCGATCGGGCCGCGACGATTTGCTGGTACGGCAGGGAAAAGGTGCCTGGCCGAATGCCTTCCGGTCGGCGCGTTTTGTTCCGGCAGTGGAGTATATTCAGGCCAATCGGGCCCGTACCAAGCTTATCAATGAGATGGCTGCCCAACTGAAATCGGCCAACGTCGATGTGTATGTATCGCCAGCATATGCAGGTGGCAACCTTACGCTAACCAACCTCACGGGTCATCCATGCGTGGTGCTGCCCAACGGCTTTACCAAACAGAACTTGCCTACCAGCATCACGTTTATGGGTCAGTTGTTCGAAGAAGGCAAAGTACTGGCAGTGGCAAAAGCGTATCAGGATGCTACGGAATGGCACAAAAAGCACCCGACTCTTCAGTAGTCACTTCCCTCACAAAATTAAACCAGCAGCCTACAAATACGTTAGTAGAGTAGAACAAAAAACTCTCTACGTTATGAAGCGATTACTGAGTATAGTCACTTTTTTAGCCCTGATTTATGGGTGTGCCCCCCGCGTAATTGTCGATCAGAACAGCCGGGTTGATTTTAACAAATACAAAACGTTCACCTGGATGGACAGCGATGTCAAAGCTGGAGAAAACCCCTTGTATTACAATCAGATAGCCACCGAGAGTGTCGAAAACACAATGAGTAACGTCTTGCAGCAGAAAGGCTTAAAGGAAACGAAAACCAAGCCCGATTTGCTGATAGGCTACCATTTCTTTGTTGAAAACAAGACTCAAACGGTGGCAACTCCCTCTCCGGTCTATGGCCCCTACATGGGTTGGGGTCGGTGGGGTTACGGCGGCTGGGGACCCGGCTGGTGGGGCTACGGTGGCCCACAGTATACCCAGCAGCAGTATGAGGCTGGTACGCTGGTTGTCGATATGGTCGATGCCCGTACCCGTAAACTGGTCTGGCGCGGTTCTGTCCAGAATGCCGTTGGCGACCCATCGCGAATTGCGGCTCAATTGCAAAAAGAAGCCGAGCGAATTATAGAGAAGTTTCCTGAGCGTACCAGCTAACCATTAACTCTATTAAACCTAAAATACCCCAATAACGCGTTATTGGGGTATTTTTATTGATTGATGACGCAAGACTAAACGCTTATACCACTATTAGTTACCACAGTTTATCTGGGTAAGCACCTTCGTCGTGTAGTTCTTTTAGAGCAGCCTGTACGACGGGCTTGTCTTCGGGATAGGTTACACCAAACCAGGCCGATTGACTCCGGAATACTTTACAGTGGCCCGTATCCGTCTGAATCAGGTTCGACATGACGGTTGGAATATAGAATTCAGCTTTGGGCGAATTAATGTTCGCAATCGCATAACTTTCGAACTGGTGCTGTACCAACGGAAACACGCTTGGTTTAAACCCCCAGAAGTTCATGGATACAGGTGTGTTGGGCTCCAGTGGCGTCAGGTTACCACCCTCTTCAAAGACAATCTTCTTATCGGCTGACCCATTTTCCTGTTCGTAAATTTTGGTGCGCTCGATCACCGAAATCAGGTTGCCATTCTCGGCTACTTCGCACACCCCCCGGGATACCGAACCATTCTCCGACAGGGTATTTTTCACTTCGTAACCCACCATGGCGTGCAGTTGGTCATCCGTGTCGGTTGTCAAAAAGTTACTGATCAACTGGAAAGCTTCGAGACCGTAAAAATCGTCGGCGTTGATGACTGCAAAGGGTGTGTGTGTGTGATTTTTGGCGCACAGCATGGCATGTCCCGTTCCCCAGGGCTTTGTCCGGTTAACTTCGCCCAATTCTTCCGGCACATACGAGTTGAGCGACTGAATAGCATAATCGACCTCTAGTTTACCCGCCAGCTTTCCGGCGAACACCTCTTCGAAATCCTGTCGAAGCTCTTCGCGTATAATAAATACTACCTTGCCAAATCCAGCTCGTATAGCATCGAAAAGGGAATAATCTATAATCGTTTCGCCATTCGGCCCGAATTGGTCAAGTTGTTTGACACCACCGTAACGGCTGCCCATACCGGCCGCTAAAATCAAAAGGGTAGGTTGCATTTCAGTTATCACCGGAACGCCGGTGCGTTAAACAGTTATCAATGGTCAGTTGCCGCAAACATGGCCGCCAAAATTAAAAAAAGGCTATGGGCTTTGCTATTTAAAGTAACATTTAGGTCTATTTATCCCTAACAATATACAATTTCAAACAACTATCCTGATGATTATAAGCCAAGCAATAGTTGCCCTAGCAAACAATCAATGTGCGTTGATCATCTACTGTCAATAACCTAATCACTCGGTTAGTTTGCGGGAGAACTGTTCATAAACGATGCCTACTCGCCCCAATGCCGAAGCAGCCTTAGGCTTCGAATCGAGGGAGGCAATTCTAGCTATACTGGACAACGCGATGAATGATTCCCAGGAGTAGGGCGGGGTAATCGCCTACGATCTAAGTTTACCTGGTGCACCGTATATTGAGTAAGGCCTGAATTTGGCGCGTCGGGCTGATTGGGTGCCTCATTGCCCCTGAATGGCCATGAGGGATAAGTAATAGTTCTTGTCACCTGCGAAAAAACCGACTTGTTTGTCACTCTGATAATACGTACCGCTGAATTTAACCTTCAGACCATTCTTTTGGTATTCAGTAGCCAAGTTGCAGGTGTACCCAAGATCATGAGAATCAAAGCTATTAGGAACCTGAATATAGTAGCTGCTTTGCGTGGAATCGTAATAAACCACACCGCTTACGTTTTTCACCTGTTTAACCAAAGCGCCAGCCTTGTCGCAACGTGGAGATAAGGCTTCTGTTTTACAGGAGCCTATGGCCAACAATAAGCTTAGAAGTGGGAGTAATCCGGATCGCATACTATAGTTCTTTGCCAATGTGATTCCCTATTTGCCGGAATAGTTGGAATTAGGGGCGATCACAATCGTTGCTCAAGTACGGCTTCTGTTTCTGAGTCGAAAATTAGTAGCCCCTCGCCTACATCGTCAAGTTGTTTCGCCAACGTACCGCTTTTTGTCCAGATGGCACTTTGCCCGGCACTGACAAAGTCGTCGCAACTACCCACACAATTGCTCATTAGAACGGGCATGGAAAATTGGGTGGCCTGTGCGGAATAATGGGCCATTGCTTTGGCAATACCCGGCTGTGATTTAGCTACGCTGGCTACATACATCCCAGCCCCAAGTTTGTAGGCATTCCGGGCATGGTCAGTTTGCAAACTTTCATAACATATGGCCGGTGCAATGTTGGTATCGCCAACGGTGAGGATAAGTTGCTTTTGTCCAGGAATAAAATAGGGTAGCTCGTCGGCGTGTAGCTGCTGTTTTGAATACGTTTGCCTTGGTTGGCCAGCCTGAAAGAAAATCATGCTGAGATGAATACCAGCACTACTCCGAATGGGCATCCCCAGCCCAATCGTGAGTTTATGAGCGTCGCTTAGCATTTGAAAGCCATCAAACCGGGCGTCATCCGGGGTTGTGGCTAAATCTTCTGCCAGTTTGGGTTCGTAGCCAGTCAGCGATAGTTCAGGAAAAAACAAGGCGTCAACCTTATGAGCAATCGCTAGCTGAATGGCCTGCTTATGTAATTCAATATTAGCGGCAACACGTCCTTTAAATGGCTTTATTTGGGCTACTGCAATTTTCATTGGGTTGCTAATTTACATTTCCCCTGAACTCAAAAGTAACTAATGGCTTCGTGAGCACCAGGATATCGTACGGATACGAGTGGTCAACCAGGGCTATCGGTACTAGACAAAATAAGCGCATTTTCCGAGATTGTACCGCCCATGTGGCTACCCCTTTCGTAAGGCGATAGAACGCCAGGGAGCTTGTCATCATTACAGGCAATAAAACATGAAAAAATTACGAGGCCATGCAACAGAATGAACGCTACCGGGTGTCTATCTAGTTGACGACTTCCACTCGGTTAATTCAGGTATTCCTTCTCTATGTTTATCGGAAAAACAATTATTGGGTTATTGCTTCTTTGCGTGGCTGTCAGCTCCTGCAATCCTGTAACAGATTCACAACCTGCCCCTCAGGACGACGAAGTACCTTCCAGTGCGATTCAGGCCGTGACAGAGCAGTTTCCACAAGCGGATGAAATGATTTTTAAAACCGTTCAGAAAAATCAGGTTTGGCAGGTGAGCTTCAGCCAAAAAGCGACCCGCTACTCAGCGGCCGCCAATACCCAGCGTCTTCTGGTTGCCTATCAGACTGAGAACCGCTCAGTACCTGATTCACTAAGCTCGTTGGTTCGTAACACTGTCATTGATGGGGGAACATTTTCCAACCTTCGCGTCCAGAATTATTCCTGGTTCAAAGATGATAGTAACAATGGCCTGTTCGTCTTCGCTGATTATGATTGGCTGGGTAATCGCTACACGTTCCGCTGGACCATAACGACGATTAATGCGACGACGACCTACGTTACCGAACTGTTCCCCTATTATCAACTGGAGTACCGAACCACGACACTGGCGGATCTACCGGCCATCATTCAGGAGTCAATTACCAGACAGCCGGGTGAATTTAGTTTTGCAACCGTGCAGCTGGATCTGCAGGGCAAAAAACGATACGCTATCAGCCTAAAACAGAGTAGCAGCACACGCCAGCTCCAGTATACCGACGAGGGCGTGCTGATTAGTGTCTATGATCCCGGTCAACTGCAATCGCTAAGTGCGCTGACTCAATTGCCTATGCCAATCCAGACCTATATACAGCATACACCTGAACTGGCGGGATTTGGGTTAGGTGGTCAGTTTACGATGCTGGCTAAAACCAGCTATAACCAGCTAGAAACCTATCAGGTAACCCTTCAGAAAGGCAAACAAACCTGGTTTATGCTTTTTAATGGCCAGGGGGAACTCTTGAAGCGAACCTATTTAAATCTGGTATGAAATCTAACGTCACCCGTTATTAACTTACTTTTCTGGATGGCGTTATTTCGCAAAAAAACCTATGCTGACCTGACTCAATTGGTCATTGCCTGTCAGCAGCAGAAGCCACAAGCCCAGCACGTGTTTTATGAACGCTATAAAGGACGATTGATGGGCATTTGTGTTCGCTACGCTAAAACCGGTGCTGAGGCAGAGGATATATTTCAGGAAGCGTTCATCAAGATTTTCCAGCATATTCATCAGTTGGAAAAACCCGAAGCGGCCGATCACTGGGTAAAATCGGTCGTGGTCCGAACGGCCATCAATTATTACAATCGGACAACCCGTCAGCAGGAACGCTTTACTACGTATGATGAGTTAACCGACGAACCGACGAGTGAAGATTACCAGTTGCTCATCGACCAGCAAACCAGCGAAGCCCTGATAACGCTGCTCAATCAATTATCCGATACCTACCGCGTAGTCATCAACTTATATTTAGTCGAAGGCTATACGCATGCCGAGATTGCAGCCCTGCTGGCGATACCCGAAGCAACGGCCCGCTCTCAATACAGCCGGGCCCGGCAATCGCTTATCAAACTAATTCAAAAACAAGGCATTGAACGACATGAGTTCTTCCGATGATTTTCAGGATAAACAACTGAGGGCGCACTTTCAGGAAGTATTCGATGGGTTGGAGCGACAACCTCCGCCGACATCCCGAAAGCGAATCTTTCAACACCTCCCGCAAAAGTCAACCCGTTATCGGGGGTATGTCCTGCTGAGTCTGGCGCTTCTACTTCTGATAGGGGTGGGCATCTATGGGCTAACCTATCGGCCGTCGGCAGGATCAATCCCGTCAGTGAGTCATGCATCAACAGGTAACCAGCCCGCACTGCCAGTTCACATGAATTCGCGAAGCAGGGACAAACAGGTAGCACGGGCCAATAAACATCCGTTTGTTAAGGTGGACGATCAGCAACAGGCATCGATGGTCTCCCCGACGGTTACTCAATTGT
Organism: Spirosoma humi; assembly: GCF_054776575.1. NCBI lineage: Bacteria > Pseudomonadati > Bacteroidota > Cytophagia > Cytophagales > Cytophagaceae > Spirosoma > Spirosoma humi. The sequence continues at coordinate 946,976 of NZ_BAAHBR010000008.1, read as the reverse complement.
CCAGCACCGCTTATCCTGCCGAAAAGCAGAAACGGCATTGGGCCGCCAACGGCCGGTCTGCCGTCCGGGACCCAACCCCGTTACGATTGGCCAACCGAATCCGACAACTGACAACCGATCAACAATATAGTAGTACTGATGAACAGCCTCATACAACAACCGATCGCTTGCAGTCCGGCCCACTGAAACCAGGTTCACTCGCAACTGATTCCTTCGAGAGCGAGCCTGCCATCCGGCTCTCACTACAGCCAATTCCGCTGTCTTTCCATACCCACTTAATGGAAGCGATAACTCGGCCGATTAGGCTTTCCACGGTGACACAGCCCTTTTTAGAGCAGCCAGCAGGGCAGAAATTACCGATGCGTTGGCTGGTTGGGGTAACGCCAGTGAGCACCTATCAGTGGATGACTACCGTCGCTCGTCCGGAAACGTATGTGCAGCACGTAGATGCCCCTGCAGCTTTTTCCGCAGCAACCTGGGGTTATCAACTCAGCGGAGGGGTGGCTTGGCGTCAGGCTGTCTATCAACTATCCGTTGGGTACATCCGGCGCTGGGCCTATTACGATCTGGCGACCAGTACGTTTCAGGTTAGATCAGTGGGCCTGAATCAGTACGAAGTGACCCCGCTAAAGCAAGCTGTAGTCGAAAACGAAGCGCTGTTTATGCTGGGGGCCAGTGCCCGTAAACACTGGGTATTGGGAGGACCGTCCAGCCCGTACTTCGCCCGACTGGGCGGGGCCTTCACCTATGTACCGAATACGCGTCAGTCACTGGTTTGGGCTAATGCGTCGGCGGGCGTATCGATTCCCCTGACCAAAGCCTATCAATTACAGGTGGGGCCTTCGGTCGAGTATGGCGTCAGTCGGCTCTGGAGTTCGCAGCGACAGTTAATTATTCACCCCTACCTGGTGGGGGCTACTTTATCGCTACAGGCGAATAACCCATAACTAACCCCAACTGCTTTTCATTAACTATGTCTATCAAAAATAATTCCTTTTACTTCTGATAATCTATGACTTACTCTTCGCACTTCCTGCTTCGTCATCGATCCTGCCAACGAACGATAACTGGTTTCGTGACGGTTGGGCTATTTTTTTTCGGTCTGCTTCTGACCGGCTGTGAGACCAAGCTTGTTGAACGTGACTCGGCAGATTCTGTCCCCCTCGCGTTGCGGGTCAGTGCGCATCCGGACTCCCTGCTCACGCTACCTGATTGGCTCGACTTCTCCGTCGTCTCCAAATCTGGCCAGGGGCCCAGTGGTACCTTGATCCGCTGGAATCTGTTGGGTTCGCCTGGCAACAACTATACGGCTTATACGTACGATCAACAAAGCCGCCTGGTGAGTACCTGCGAACATACTAGTTATGGCTATGATCAACTTCGGCTAGCCCACTATGAGGACGGTTATTTAGCGCAGGTTTACACAGGAATTGATTACTCGGGGCAGGCAAGCAGTCCGAAGAAAGTTGGCACCATTGGGTCGATCAGCAAGTATACGTATGACGCCCAGCATCGGCTGGGGCAAGTTCTGGTGTATGAAAACGTAGGGGGTACCTTCAAACTCAATCAGACGATTCAATATAACTATGACACGGCAGGCCAGTTGCAGCAGACCCGCCACACAACGGGGTTAGCGTTTAGTTCCGTTGGTGGCTACCCGGTTGAGGTTCGCTACTGGGCAAATGGAGATATTTACCAGCTAGAGACCTACCCCCCAAACCAGCCGCCGATCAAGTCGACAAATCGGTTGTTTTACAACCAGGTGGTCAACCCCCGGAGTCGCCTGCATCTGTGGCCTCAAAATGTGCTCACGCAACATTATCTCATTGGATCAGGCGTTACCAGCCTCGATAGAGAAACGGACCAATACCAGTATGGCTACGATGCCCAGGGGCGCCTGTCGAGTGTTCAGCAACGCAGTGTGCATGAGTACAACGGGTGGACAGACTGGTCCTACAAAGAGGAATTTGTGTATGCTAAATAGCGAACGACACGTATACGCACCTCATTCAAGGCGTGTTCTTTGAGACTGGATTGAGGGCAATGCTTTAGAAAAAATTGTCCGTCAAAATTCTGCTTTTCATGAGCGACTAAGCCACCACGATACCGGACATTGCGTGGTCTGAAATGTCCGGTATCGTACAGGCATGCTTAGCAAACAGTCCTCCCTGAGCCCTAAAGAGCTTATATTGGTGGTGGCACAATAATTGACAAAAGGTCAACTATCAATAAGTTGGCGCGCGCCGTTTACCTCCAATATGCTTACTAACTATATCAAAATTGCCTGGCGCAATTTAAGCCGTGACCGGTTCTATAGCCTTATCAATATTCTTGGGTTAACCATTGGCATTACCTGTGGGCTATTGCTGTTGCTATACGTAACCGACGAGTTGAGTTATGATCGATACCATACAAAAGCCGATCAGATATACCGGGTTGTGACGGAGATTCACGAGCCGGAAAAAGTCAATCATTGGGTAGGGATTCAGGCCCCGGTGGCCACTACCCTGAATCAGAAATACCCCGAAGTAGAAAATTACGTGCGCTTCTTCCCAGGCCCGACTACGTTTCAGCTGGGCAGCGAACGATTTACTGAAGACCACATCTTCGCGGCTGACTCCACGGTTTTCGACATTTTCAGCTACCCTTTCCTCGCGGGTGACCCAAAAACGGCGCTCCACGCACCGGGTAGCCTGGTGCTGACCCGTACCCTGGCCAAGCGTTTTTTTGGCTCGACCAACGTACTCGGAAAAATTCTTCGTACCAACGATACAACCGCTTATCAGGTAACGGGGGTGATCGAAGATGTGCCCAAAAACTCGCAATTTCGGTTCAAGGCGCTCACCTCGCTCAGCGTTCGGGAACGGCGAGATCACGACTGGGCTAACTTCTGGGTAACCAGCTACGTTGTGCTGGCGAAAGGTGCCAACCCCTCCGTAATCGAAGGGAAATCACCGCAGCTTTACCAAGCCTATATGGCCTCCTATTTTAGGCGACTCGGTATCACCATCGCTTACCAGTTGCAGCCGTTGACCAGCATTCACCTCGACTCCACCTTTGACGGGGAAACCAACGGTAGCATGAGCTATATCTATACGTTCAGTGCGGTGGCCTTTTTCATCCTGTTGTTAGCCAGTATCAACTACATGAACCTCGCCACCGCCCGTTCAGCCCGCCGGGCCAAGGAAGTGGGTATACGCAAAGCGATGGGATCGGCGCGGACAGCTTTAATTGGGCAATTTCTGACCGAATCGGTGTTGATAACGGTTTTGGCCTTGCTGCTCAGCGTGGTGATGGTCTGGATAGCCCTGCCCTTTTTCAACACCCTTTCGGGAAAAGAGATCGAACTCCACCAGTTGGCACAGCCGCAATTTTTGCTCATCTCGCTAAGTATTGTTGTTTTTACGGGCTTTGCCAGCGGCAGTTACCCCGCCTTTTATTTGTCGGCGTTTGAGTCGGCGCTGGTGCTGAAGGGGGCGGTGAAAGGACTGAGTGGTAACTTGTTTCGTAAAGCACTCGTGGTAGTCCAGTTTTCTATATCGCTGGTTATGCTCATCTGTACCTGGATTGTGTTCCAGCAACTCGATTTCATGCAAAGCCAGAATTTGGGGTATGATCGTGACCAGGTACTCACCATTAACTACCACGATAAACAACCCGCGGGCCAGTATGAATCCTTGCGTCGGCATCTGCTGAGTAACCCGAATGTCCAGAAAATAGCGACCGCCAGTGCCACTGCCAGTAACATTGACGGCCGAATTATTTTAGGCGTCCAGACCAGCACGGGAATGAAAGACATGGCCTTTAAAACCTCTGCCATCGATCATGACTACCTGAACACCATGGGGATTAAGCTGCTCAAGGGCCGCAATTTCTCGGAGAAGCTACTCGCCGATACTACCAACGGCGTTTTAGTAAATGAGGCCACCGTTAAGCGGATGGGCTGGAAAGATCCCATCGGCAAAAAAGTAATGCTGGGCGGATTGCCCCAGGCTGGTCAGGCGGCTCCGCCCACGGCGCAGGTGGTGGGCGTAGTGGGCGACTTCCATCAACAGTCACTCTACCACGCTATTGAGCCGCTGATCCTGTTTTACCGGCCTGCCCTACCCATCACGCATATCAAACTGGCAGCTCATGATGTGGACAAGACGCTGGCATTCATCAAACACCAATGGACGGAGGCCTATCCCGACAAAGTCTTCGCCTACAGGTTTCTGGATCAGGATTTCGAGTCGTCTTATCATGCCGACCTACTGCGTGGACAGTTGTTTATGACATTCTCGGTCCTGACGATTCTGATTGCCTGCCTGGGTCTGTTTGGGCTGGCCACGTTCACGGCCGAACAACGGGTGAAGGAAATAGGCGTGCGTAAGGTACTCGGCGCATCGGTGTCGGGTATCGTGGCACTGCTGGCCAAGGACTTTACCAAGCTGGTGCTGCTCTCGTTTCCTATTGCGATTCCGGTGGCCTGGTATGCCATGCACCACTGGCTGCAAAGCTTCCCCTACCGGACCGTTATTCACGGGTGGGTGTTTGGCGCAGCCTGCTTGCTGACGCTGGTTATCTGCTGGGCCACGGTGATGTACCAGAGCGTAAAAGCAGCACTAATGAACCCCGTCAAGAGTTTACGAAGCGAGTAAAGACGTTGAATCGGCCCGCTATCGTAGAGTTATAGTTCATCATAAGTAGTTGTTGGGAAAGCCTAGTGGAGGCTCCACTAGGCTTTCCCGTGTTTCGCCGGGAAGGCTGGCTGACAAACTTTGCGTATAACATTTCTGGAGTCCAGCTATGTTTTTAGGCAAGTCAATCAACGGTGCTGCTCTTATCGTCTTAAGTTTTACAACTTCTGGATGACTCTCCGTAGCGTTGGTTCAATTCTGAGATACGTTAATCAGTGCATCCGTAAGCCCCTGCCTGGTCATGTCGAAGAAGGCCGGGCCAGACAGGATGGTCAGTTTTCGAACAGGCGATGGTGAACTAAGCTTGTGTTGATGTAGGTAACGTTGTGTCTGGTAGGCTGCCGACAGACCCTCAATCATTTGTTTGGCAACCTCCATGGTAGGCGAATCAATACCAGCATCTTTCAAGTCGCTGGCTTGAGAATAGCTGTCGACGCCGAGCCGACTGGCTTCCCGGTAACCTACCGTCGTGACTTGCTTCATGAGTTCAGGCGTAAATTTAGTTCGGTCGCCCAACCCGATCAACAGCAGCCTGGTCGCTGGAATTACTCCATCGCCAGGAGTAATGAGCAACGTTTCGAGAGCATGTCCTTGAAATCGACCGCTTTTCCGAATCTCCGTAATGATGCCGTGAAAGGCTTGATCCAAATGAACCATGCCATTGACCGAAGCAGGTAGTGCGGGTGGCGAGTTAGTTATATCTCCTTCAGTATATTCAAACAAACAAGCAATCTGCAGGGGAGTCTTCTGACCGGATGGACCGGCAACTTTGAGCTCCACCGCTACCGTATTCCCAATTTTACCAATCGTTTGCGCTGTGCCTACGGCGGTTGTCCCACTAAAGGGGTTGGTGCTTTGCGCCAGAACCTCGTTGTACGATCCTAACACGACCAATAAGAAGCAAAAAAATAAATGGACCCGTTGTGCAGAGAATGACATTCGTGAATGAGTCATACGAATAGGTAGTTTGGAGTGATTAATAAAAAAATGTCTGAAGTCGGCTCCTACCGTCATTTCTCAGCTCGGGTATTCTTACGTTTTTATCGCTCCGGCGGGTATAGATAGTTAACTCCTAAGCCGTCAGGCAAACATACCGGACGGGAGACCTACCGAAGCAGTACAAATCATGGGGTTTGCAGTAAAAAGTGAGGAGTTTAGAGGGTAGTATCCCCCTGATAATGCCAAAATACAGGCTAATTGACTGGCTAAAACCATGCATTTTACCGCAAAACCAGTTATTTATACCGTAACCATCGCCCGGTCGATCGATAGGTTTGCACCAGTAATCGTAGGAAAATCATGCCGCTGAACTCCGCCACTTCCGGGTAAGTACCGCTGTCTGTTTACAGGAAGTTGAGGCATTCGAGTAAAAAAGGAGGCCGGTAGGAGACCCTACGGTAAAGCTGATAACAAACTAACCAGACCACGTAATGGCGAAAAAGATAGCGGATCAACTTGTTGACATGCTGATTGAAAACGGCGTAAAACGTATTTACGCCGTAGCGGGTGACAGCCTGAACGAACTAAACGATGCCGTGCGCCGAAACGGTACCATTAAATGGATACACGTTCGCCACGAAGAAGCGGGCGCCTACGCAGCTGCTGCAGAAGCCGAACTGGAGGGATTGGCCTGTTGTGCCGGTAGCTGCGGGCCAGGTCATGTTCATTTGATCAACGGGCTGTATGACGCCCACCGCTCCGGCGTTCCGGTCATTGCCATTGCGTCAACGATCGATACGATCGAATTTGGTACCGATTATTTTCAGTCCACCAATACCATACGGCTGTTCGATGATTGCAGTTGCTACAATCAGATAGCGACCACCGCTACCCAGGCTCCCCGCATGTTGCAGGCGGCTATTCAGCACGCGCTTCACGCGAAAGGTGTGGCCGTGTTCGGACTGCCTGGTGATGTAGCCGCTATGGAAGCGGTAGAAAGCAGTAGCGCCATGCATAATTACCGGACCGAGGTTGTCATGCGCCCTACCGACGACGATCTACTACAGGTAGCGAATTTACTTAATTCACAGGCCAAAATCGCCATTTATTGCGGTATTGGAGCCGCTGAAGCCCACAAACAGGTCGTAGCCCTGGCGGCCTTATTGAAAGCACCCGTCGGTTATTCGTTCCGGGGTAAGATGGGTATTCAATATGACAATCCGTACGAAGTGGGCATGACCGGGCTGCTGGGGCTGCCCTCAGCTTACCATAGCATGCACGAAGCCGATGTCGTTCTGCTGTTAGGAACCGATTTCCCGTACACGCCTTTCATGCCCGTCAACAATAAGATAATTCAGATTGACGAGAAGCCGGAGCGGCTCGGCCGACGGGCCAAGCTGGACATGGGCCTTTGTGGAAAAATCAACGATTCTCTGATAGCCCTGCTGCCGCTGATAAAAGAAAAGGTAGATGATAGTTTTCTTCGAGCCCAGCTGAGCTTGTACGATACGGTGAAACTGCACTTGCGTACCTATGTAAAAGATGAAGGCAGCACGAACGCCATTAGTCCGGAATTCCTGGCGGCTTCGGTCAACGATCTGGCTAGTGACGACGCGATTTTTACGGTCGATACAGGTATGTGTTGTGTTTGGGGTGCCCGCTATGTACAGGCCACGGGCAAACGGCGCATGTTGGGATCGTTTAATCATGGCTCTATGGCAAATGCGATGCCGATGGCCATCGGGGCAGCTCTTACGTATCCGGGCAGGCAAATTATTGCCTTCTGTGGCGACGGGGGCCTGTCGATGTTGTTGGGCGACCTGGCCACAATTCAACAATACCGACTGCCCATAAAAGTGATTGTATTCAACAACCGGGCGCTGGGCATGGTCAAGCTGGAGATGGAGGTGCAGGGGCTGCCGGATAACGAAACCGATATGGTAAATCCTGATTTTGCCCTGGTAGCACAGGCGATGGGCTTCAAAGGCATCACAGTTCGTCAACCGGCCGATCTGAATAAGGCGTTAACGGAAGCGTTTGCCGAAGAGGGGCCGGTTCTGATCGATGTTTTTACGAATCCAGCTTCTTTAGCGATGCCCCCAAAAGTAGAATGGAACCAGTTTAAAGGGTATACACTGACGATGAGCAAACTAATTCTGGGTGGGCGTATGGACGAGGTACTGGATATAGTGAAAGCTAACTACAAGCATTTATCAGAGGTATTGTAAGCACTAGTCGGCTTGACAATGCGATCTTACAGTCGGTGAATTATTTTCAGGAGCCAGTCCTTTTAGGCTGGCTCTTTTGTGTCATTTCGGGAAGAATTCTATCGGTCTCTTCGGCTTTAGCGCCAATGTGCGTACATGGATGCAACGTGCAGATGTAAGTTGAGTAGCTGCTACGCTGACGACAGCCACGAAAAGGCGTTTAAACGACATTGCCCCGGCCTGGCTGCGTTCTCTTTAGTTGACTGAACTCCAACCGGATGTGTACGCCTTCGTGCTGACTTATGTCCAGGCGGCCGCCAATTTGCCGACTCAATCCTCGAATCATAGACAGACCTAGGGTTTTCTTCCGCTCCGCGTTGAACCCATCGGGCCAGCCAATGCCATCATCCGCTAACGTTAGCCGGTAAGCCTGGTTCTCAAATGGAAGAAGACTGACCGAAATTGTGCCCGGCCGGTTATTCGGAAATGCGTACTTCAACGAGTTGGTGACCACTTCGTTGATAATCAAGCCTAGCGGAGTAGCCAATGTAACATCCAGCCGGATGGCCGAAATGCTTACCTGTTGCTGTACTGAACCTTGTCGGTTAAAGGAATAAATCAGGTAATCAAGTATATCGTGGATGTACTGCTGCATATCGACAAAGGCCAGATTATCGGATTGATACAGTTTCTGGTGGATAAGAGCCATGGCATGCACCCGATACTGGCTTTCCCGAATAGCCGCCAGGGCTGTTGGGTCACGAAGAAAGCTTGACTGCGAGTTGAGCAAACTGGTGATAACCTGAAGGTTGTTTTTCACCCGGTGGTGAATCTCTTTGAGCATCCACTCTTTTTCTTCCAAAAGCTGGCTCAGGGACTGATTTTTCTGATTGATCTCTATCTGTTGGGCCTGGAGAAGCTGGTTACTGCGTTTTTTTAGCCGGAACTGGCTATAACTTACCCCCAGCAGGCCAGCCAGCAGCATGCTGGCTGCAATAATGCCATTACGCGTCGATTGCTCTCGCTTCAGTTCGCTTTGCTGTAGTTTACTCTGTTTGGTCAGTAAGGCAATGTCCTGTTCTTTTTGGCGAGTGTCGTATTGAATTTGCAGACTGGCAATCTGCTTACTTTTCGTTTCGTTAAAGAGTGAATCGTTCAAGGCTTTGTGCCGACGAAAATGGCCGATGGCCGACAGATAATTACCCTGAATGGAGTCTATCTGAAATAATAGATAATGGCTGTCCCGAACCGTTAGCAGCGTACTCTTTTGTGGCAAAATGCGCAAGGCTTTCTCTACATGGTTACGGGCTTCCGCCAATCGTTTCTGTTTGAAGTAAAAGGCTCCCAGGTCCAGGTGCGCTTTCTGTGCCTTCTCATCATCCAGCTTGTCTCGGTTATAGCAGCCAATAGCTTCCAGATAGTATTTTTCCGCCAGCGTATAGGTGTGGAGCGCTTCGTAGCAATAGGCTAAATTCTGAGCAACGCACCCTTTTTGAACCATCGTATTGGTCGGTATTTCGTTGATGAGGGTAGTCAACAAACGCAATGCTTCCCGGGGCTTATGGTGAGCAATAAGATCCTGGCTAATGACACCGGCGGTGTTGTAGAGGGCGTACGTAGGTTGTCGCTCCTGTCGCCATTTGGTGAGCGATTTCCTATACCATTCCAGCCCTTTGCTATGGCTCCCTATGTCCATGTAAATTTTGGCAAGATCACCATAGTAAGTAGCCGCGGAGGCTGTATCGCCCGTCTTGTTCATGCTGTCGATGCATAAAAGTGAATAAAGGAGCCCTTTATTCAACTCACCTTTTAACCGGCCAACGACAGCCAACAAATTATAGATATCACAGAGTTTTGGGTAATTAATGGCTTTAGACCGCTTCACTATATCCAGTAATCGGGCCTCGGCAATATCATTGTCGCCCTGAATCAAATACGTAACGGCGATTTCCTTTAGGGCTGAAATTTCACTTTGCGGATCGTTTATGGCTCTGTAAATGGTTGCCGCCTGGCCAAATTGATCAATGATATGGCGGTAATCCGTATCGATATTTCTTAACCAAATGGCGTTTCTGAACCTGGCTACCGCTTCTGTTCGCTTATCGCCTGTCCGCTGGCATTCATCCAGTAGCCGACGGAAGCGTAGTTGAGCAAGTTCATTGTTTTTCCCTTCCATTTCGGCGATGACCAACAGACTTTCTATCTCGTGTTGCCATCGGACTAAACGGAGTGAATCACTTATTTTTTTTGCCTGATACAAATAGGTTAGGCCACTATCCAGATCGGTCCTCGACTCCCCCGGCTTGTATATGTGAAACTTTCCCAGCTCGACTAAACCAGGAATGTTGCGTTCATCTGCGCTGCTTTTTTGTACATCTATCAGGAGCCGATTTACCTGCTGCCGGCTTATAGTCTGCCCATTCGTAGTCAACGTGCAGAGTAGCACAAACACAATCGTCAGGACGTTTTTCTTTTCGCAAACAACCCATTGGCTGATTGATCCCACCGTCGAACCGATTAATTCTTTCATAGCACGGGGTAGATAAAGGCGAGCTGAAGGGCAGTTCGTGAAAAAAGATGGGTCGCGGCATCAGGGAGTACCTGTAACCGTGGTTTTCAGATGCTACAAAAGGCTGCCATTAGAAAATGGCAGCCTTTTGTAGCATCTGAAGCTATCGATTTATCAGGCGTTGATAAATGCCAATAGATCGGCGTTGATGGTTGCCGCTTCTGTGGTGGGCATACCATGCGGGAAGCCCGGATACGAAATCAGTTTCCCATGCTTTAATAATTTGACCGCCTTCGCTCCGGAAATAGGAAAGGGAACGATCTGGTCATCCTCGCCATGCAGCACCAAAACGGGCACATCCACGCTTTTAAGATCTTCCGTAAAGTCTGTTTCTGAAAACGCTTTAATTCCATCGTGATGCGCTTTGATGCTGCCCATCATGCCCTGGCGCCACCAATTATCCCGGATACCCTGTGATACGTTCGCTCCTTCCCGATTGTACCCATAGAAAGGAAGAGTAAAATCCTGGAAATATTGAGGACGATGGGTAGCCGTACCTTCCCGAATTTCATCAAATACGGATACAGGAATACCGTCTGGATTGGCCTCGGTTTGTACCATCAACGGGGTAACCGCACTGATGAGCACGGCTTTGGCGACCCGGCCTTTGCCGTGTTTGGCTACGTAGCGAATCACTTCACCCCCGCCCGTTGAGTGGCCAATGTGAATAGCATCCTTTAAATCAAGGAAAGCGATAAGCTCCGCCACATCCGCTACATAGGTATCCATATTATGGCCCTCGGACGATTGAGACGAGCGGCCATGCCCCCGGCGATCATGGGCGATGACGCGAAACCCCTGGTTTACAAAAAACATCAGTTGGGTATCCCAGTCATCGCTGGATAAAGGCCAGCCGTGGTGAAAAACAAGGGGTTGGCCCGTGCCCCAATCTTTGTAGTAAATTTCTGTTCCGTCTTTTACGGTTATCTTGCTCATGTTTTTGGGATTTAATGGTGAATGTAAAACTTGATTTTAGGGCTGTGTATTGACTACGATCAACTACTGCGGACTTACCTTACGGGCAGCTTCGCTAATGAAATCAGCCACCTGTTTAGGCTGTGACAACATGGGTACGTGACTCGCTTTAACTTCCAGTGTCTTTGCCTTCATTGTCTTGGCAAAATGACGTTCCAGATCCGGGTTGATCATCCGATCCTCACTAGCGACGATATACCAGGAAGGTTTCACGTTCCAGGCGGCTTTGCTCACTTTTGCCGTCGTACAGGAAGAGGACCAGGGACCTTGCGTCGCCAATACGATTTTACGCTCTGCTATTGGTAAATCCGGGCAAAAATCTTCGTGGATTCCTTTGGCTGTCAGGGAGAGAAAGCCAGCCGCATCGGGTTTGGCTTCGCCAAGCCCAGGTGTGGGTGGGAAGGCTTTCGAGGCATCGACCAGGGACTCGTTATCATTGGGTGCAAAAGCTGCTACGTAGACCAAACCCGCCACTTTGGGATCAGTGCCTGCCTCAGAGATGACGACCCCACCCCACGAATGGCCCACCAACAGAACCGGCCCATCCTGCAGGGCAATGGCCCGTTTGGCGGCTGCTACATCGTCTTCCAATGAGCTGAGCGGATTCTGGACAGCGACTACGTGAAGCCCTTTGGCTTCCAGCAGTGGAATAACCTTTGCCCAACTGGAGCCATCGGCAAAAGCGCCGTGAATAAGAACCACATTTTTTACCCCGGCAGGCTGAGCCGATGCCTCTTCGGTTTGCGAAAGTGCCATTAGAATACTGAGTAATACGCCTGTCAGGACGCGTTTAATTATCCACATGAGTAATTCTGGTTAAATGACTTATCCGTTTTTGCCGCCACAAACCTACGGCGTACGGGACCGATCAGAGCGGTATAAACAGACGATATTCCAGTAAAAAGAGGGGATTTCAATCAGCAGAAACTGCGTCTTAATCTGAGCCAGCCAGCGGCAAAAATCAGTAACAAAAGAACCGTTTTAAGTGGATGCGTGCTTGTTGTCATCAGGCGCTACGATTCACTGCGTGCCGTTATGCCCGTTCGACGGCAGATTTGGTCCTTTGGTCGTGCGCTGCAATCGGTTGAGTAGTTTGGCAGAATTCCAGCTAAACGTTCTTAGTTCAACGATCCGCTCCTTTTTTATCTGCCAGTAATGCACAAAAGGCAAACTGGCAAGTTCATTGTCGATCAAAAGTGTACCCTCAAAAAAACCGGTTGTAACGATAGTGTCCGGCGGCCACTGGTCGTTATCAGGCGTAAAATAGACGAGCGAATTCACACTGGGATTCTCGCAGATGGCATATAGATCCGACATCATTGTTAAAAAACCACTTCTGCCGTAGTATTCGCGACCACCAGGCCCGTATTCAGAATTATACAGCACGATTTTTTCATCCAGCACAGGCAGTATCCGACTGAGATTGTAATCGGCAAAAACACCATAAACAACCTCGATAATTGGCTTGGGATTGGCCATAAGCATGCTAAGGTAAACCACATTGCCCTAGTTCATATCAAGGTAAGTGCCAGCTTTCGAGGTTCATCTACAACAGAAATTTGATTTGATTCATCGGATCAAATTCCTCAATGTCAATCAATAGTCTATCCCGTTAGATTTTGCCCATTCCTCCAGCTCGCTTTTTTACCCTGGAGAACTCCAGAAATACTGGAGATTTCAGTATTTTTCGTAGCCGGTGCGCGGTTTCAGCAACAGAATCGGACCGATGTACGCATGATGGGGCATTAATTTTTAATCGATTACACCGTTATTTATCCTTGTTCTCAGGGCCTACCTAAGTAAAGTAGCTAGTTTTCATACCCTGCTCGCTAAGAGGAATACTTCTTGTATCGTATGAAAACGCGGTCAGTGCATGCTATCCTCAAACTCATTCCGGACTATGCAATCACCAGTTAACTCTCCTCTTTCGCTAACCTCGGCTTGCAAAATTTTAATCGTCGAAGATGAATACATTATTGCCAATGATCTGGAACTCATCCTGGATGAAGCAGGCTATCCAGTCATCGGAGTTGCCGACTCCGTCGCTGAAGCGTTAACGCTCATGGGCCAGCAAACGCCCGATATCGTCTTGCTAGATATTTATCTGAAAGGAAAAGAAACGGGCATTGATCTGGCGAAACAACTGGAAGAGCTTAGCATTCCGTTTATTTATATATCGGCCAACGATAATAAAAGCGTGCTGGAAGCGGTCAAGGCCACACAGCCGATTGGCTACATTGTTAAGCCATTCCGGGAAAAAGATATTCTTACAGCCCTGGAAATCAGTCGATACCGGTATGCCCACAGTGTGGAAATGAGACTCCGGGAAGAAAAAGCACTTCAAATTGCCCTGACCGATGCGCTGTCAACGCCGACCGATTGGGAGCAAAAGCTGCTGAGTGCAGCGATGATTCTTCAATCGCAGGTACCGTTCGATTTCCTCTCGATTCAATACCAGAAGAAAGGTACAACGCAGTGTTTTAATTACTACCGGGTTGGCTTCGAGGAGTATCAAACGATTAGGCTGACGGACATCCAGCAAATGACCGCTACAAACGTCGATCAACTTCTTCAGCTTCAGACGGAACACGTGCCTGCCGGTCCTGTGCGCTATACGGAGGATACCTTTGGTGTTTTCTGTCAGCAGAATCGCCTGATACAACTACTGGCAAAAACGTTCCGACTTGAATCAGCCTTGGTGATGCCCTTCCATGTGGGATCGGCGGATGCATTCTATATCTCCTTTCTAAGTCGTAAACCTGACATCTATCTTTCTCGGCATCTCAGCCTGCTGGAACGGCTGGAACAACCGATCGTTTTGATGCTGGAGCGGGTGCTGGCCTTCGAGGAAGTGGCCCGGCTGAGTGAACAGCTCAAACGGGAAAACAATTATTTACAGGAGGAAGTAAAAACGCTGGCCAATTTTGAAGAGATCATTGGTCGGAGCCAACGGCTGTTACGCGTTTTTGATCAGGTTACTCAGGTAGCCAATACCAATACGACGGTACTTATATTAGGCGAGAGCGGCACCGGAAAAGAACTCATAGCCCGGGCGCTGCATAACCTGTCAGCCCGGAAAGATAAAATTCTGGTAAAAATCAACTGTGCCGCTTTGCCCGCTACGTTGATCGAGTCAGAACTGTTTGGTCATGAAAAAGGGGCTTTCACGGGCGCTTTTGAGAAGCGGATCGGTAAGTTTGAACTGGCGCACGGGGGCACTATTTTCCTGGATGAAATAGGCGAAATGCCCCTGGAATTACAAGCCAAGCTCCTGCGCGTACTCCAGGAAAAAGAGATCGAGCGGATAGGTGGTAAGAGTCCCATTAAAACGGATGTGCGCGTCGTAGCGGCCACCAATCGGTATCTGGAAAAAGAAGTTGCCGAAGGGCGTTTTCGAATGGACCTGTATTTTCGGTTGGCTACCTTTCCCATAACCCTCCCCTCTTTACGCGAACGGCCTGGCGATATTCCCCTATTAGCCCAATTTTTCGCCCAACGATCGGCCCGCAAACTAGGAAAGCCATTTCGAGGGATTAGTGAACTCGCCCTCAACGAGCTGATCAATTACAGTTGGCCCGGCAATATCCGGGAATTGGAAAATGTGATTGAACAGGCTGTCATTATCAACGACGGGCAATCGCCACTAACGCTGGGCCGCCCGTTGATCAATAGTTTATTTTCCCTGACAATGTCGGAACCTGTAACCCAATCGGAAGCCAGTTTAAAACAGGGAAACTCAACGCCTAAGGATTTACAGGATGTTAAACAGATTCAGCAGGAAACAGAACGGGACTACATCCTGGCCATTCTAAAACAAACCAATGGGCGAATTCGGGGAAGTGGTGGAGCGGCTGAATTGTTGAATTTAAAACCAACGACACTCGAGTATCGGATGGAAAAACTGGGCATTCGAAAAACTCTTTCCGTTCAGCCGCCAGCGTCATCTTCAGACATGCGTTAAGCCGATGGACTTTTCAAGTGCATGACGTTTGTCAGTTGAGTGAGCAAAAATAAACAAGGGTTGGCAGTTCGATTGCCTGGTAACTGGCTTCACACTTGCTCACTTTACCCATAAAATACCGAATGTCCGTAATTTTTCCCCTTCGGATCTTATAGAAATGCGTAAAGGGGGCCGTAAACAAGGGGCCATCTGGCTCATACTGAAACTGGTACTCACCAACAATAATTCCCCCAATTGACGAACCGATAATATCACTGATTACCTCGTTCCATTTCCAATATGTACCTGCCAACTGGTCATTATACCATTTTAAAAAATCAACACCCACATAGGCACCTTGATTGGGATGGCCATCCGCCAGTTTCCAGGTGCATTGTGGATGTAAGAACGCACTGCCAGGCTCGGAGATCCAGTCGTTGAGCAGGCGGACATGGAGACCCTGGATAACCGTAACGAGAGGGAATCCGAAAACCGTTCGGAAGAAGGTAACGATGAATTTCATGGCTCTTAATCAATTATGAGAGTCAACTACTTACCCGTAAAGTCCTGTCAACTTGAATGCCATAGTTGCCAAACTGGCTAACGGAATCGGAAAGTGGGCATAGGGTTATTGGGAGCGCGTTTTAACGCGATTGAGGCTCCGTTATCGGAATTGTTCAGAAACCAAACACCTCCAGACACTTCGTAAAAAGTCGTACAACTCCATTTTTTTCAGAGCCCGAAAATGAATTGTTGCCCCCTTGAATTCACGAATGCGGTTTAGCCCCAGCCCGTCAATCAGGATTCATTTTTGTAGTGCTGATCGATTACTGGACAGAAGTAAGCCGAACTTGAAAACCCGAGTATCTTTTTTATTGAGATGAAGCAGTACATTTTCCTGACATTATGGACACTGGTAGCTATAGCTGCTAAAGCTCAATGGGCTCCATACCAGATTGACAGTTTACAACGAGTACTATCCGTTAGTAAACAGGATACCAACCGGGATACCAACCGGGTGAACGTACTCCTGCAACTCAGTCAGTGCTACGTCCTTAAACCAGGTGAAGAAGCGCACGATTTAGATACGGCACTACAGTTGAGTAAGCAGGCCGGCAGGTTGAGCCAGTCATTGGGTTATGCATCCTGCCTGGGCGAAGCCAATTACACCTTGTTTCTGATCTGGCTGGAAAAAGGAAACTTCCCCAAAGCCAGAATGTATGCTCAACAGGCAATCAACTTTTTTTCAAGCCATAATCAATGGAAACAGCTTGGGTATGTGTACATGAATCAGGCCCGTTTTTATACGCTCGAAGGAGAGGAACTACCGAAAAAAATTAGTTACTACGAAAAAGCACTGGCATATTTCACACGGGGCAATGACAAAGTAAAACAGGCCGATATGTATAAGGAACTGTCTGATCTCCATCAGATACAGGAAAATTATGCGCTAGCCCTAACCGAATTACAAAGTGCCCTTGCGTTATTCCGCACCATTGGCCACACCGATTTAGCCATGGTGTACGATCTGCTCGGTTTCGTTTCAACCAAGCTGGGTGATTACAAAGAAGGCCTTGCCTTCGGCTTGATGGCTGTTCGAGCCGCCGAAGCCACAAAGGATAGTTCGTTATCCATGTGTACCATCTACAACCGGGTTGGCCTCACCTATTATGGAATGGGCCGGTTTAAACAGGCAAAATTCTATTTTCAGAAGTCGCTGGCTATTGCCTTAAAACATGCTAACAACGCCTATATCTTACATCTGGTGGGCAACCTATCCGATTTATTACTTCAACAACAAAAGCCGGAGAAGGCGCTTCAATATCTACAGCAAAAAACCCTGCAGTATCCGCCAACGACCGCAGAAAGTCAACTGCTGATCTACTTTCGTTTTGTTTCCATTTATACCGAGCTCAATCAGTTTAAACTAGCGCAGGTGTATTGCGACCAGGCTTTGGATTTGCTCGCGAAAAGGGGGATAGGAAGTTTAGGCCGCGCCCGGATTTATCAGGCCGTTATTGCCTTCTTCACCAAAAGCGGGCAGTATCAGCAGGCCCGTCGCTACCTGGCCCTTAATGAGTCTAGATGCCAGTCGAACGGATCGATTATGGCGCTGGCTAATAATCATTTACAATGGTTCAGGCTGGATTCGTCCCAGGCCAATTATTTCGCTGCTATTCAGCATTACCAACGCTATAAAGCCTTGCAGGACTCCTTACTGACGACCACGAAAAGTCGGCAGATCGCCCAGTTGGAAATCGAGTTTGAAAGCGAAAAGAAAGATCAGCATCTAAAGCGAAGTCAGCAGAATATTCAATTCTTGAGAGAGCAAAGCCTGTTGCAACAGACTCAGTTACAACGGGCACTTACTACCCGAAACGGTATTATTGTCGGCACGATCATGCTGATTGTCCTGCTCGGACTAAGCTTTAATCGCTATCACCTCAAACAACGTAGCAACAAACTTCTGGAAGCCAAACAACTGGAAATTAATCAAAAGAATGAATCCCTTCAAAAAGCGGTCCATGACCAGGAACACTTATTACGGGAACGGGAATGGATGCTTCGGGAGATTCACCATCGGGTGAAAAACAACCTGCAAATCATCACCAGCCTGCTCCACTCTCAATCCACGTACCTGAAAGATCAAGCGGCCCTGGCGGCAATCCGCGAGAGTCAGAACCGGGTTCATGCCATGGCGCTAATTCATCAGAAGTTGTATCAATCGAATCGGCTTTCCAGCATCCCGATGGCCGAGTACATCAGTGAAATTGTCGAATACCTCATGGGTACATTTGATATAAAAGCCAGTATAAACAAGCACATTGCCGTTTCACCGGTCGATTTGGATGTTACCTTAGCCGTTCCCCTTGGCCTAATCATTAACGAAGCCATCACGAACTCATTGAAATATGCGTTTCCTTCGGGGCGAAGTGGAAACATACAGGTTGAGCTGAAACGGCTGGATTACCAGGACTACTGGCTTTTAATCAGCGATGATGGCATAGGCTTACCGACGGACCTGAATCCGAATCGAAGTCGCACGCTGGGCATGAGCCTGATTCGGGGACTTAGCAAACAACTGGGGGGCGAATTGCAGATCAACCAGCTCAATGGCGTTCAGATTAGTCTGATATTTACCGCTGAACAGCTAGTTCAGCCCAATTTAATCGAAGCCTAATGGTTGTATCCGATGCCGATAACAAGCGCTGGATATAGTATGATTTTTAACGAGCACAATTGATGTCTACTTGGGTATTCCTTTTTTCACGGGCGAATAAGTTGGCAGGCAGGCATTCAGCACGACTTGTTGGGCCAGCTTTACTTTGGTTCGTCTGTCAGTTGGCCATCCCATTATGCACGTCGGGTCAGAATATTACCCAAAAAATGGCCAATCAATTGATGATCAGACTGCAACAAAGCACGACTGATACATCACGGCTCACGGCCTTACTGGAATTAGGTAAATTTCAAATCTATAAAGCCGGTGAGGTCAAAACTGATTTAGACAGTGCGATGCGCTATTTACGCCAGGCAGCAGTACTGAGTAATTCATTGCACCTACTAAATAAAAAACATGAGGCAGAAAGCCTACTGACCATTGCCTATATGGAGTGGGGCGATTTTCAGCGCGCAGAGTCTGTTTTTTCAACGTTAATTGACGATTGCCACCGAACGGGTGATAAAAGGACCGAAGCCGACGCTACTTACCGGTTCGCCACTGCTCAGCGGTACATTACCCGAAATTATCCCAAAGCTATTGCTGGTTATCACCAGGCTGAAGCTCTGTATAAAGAACTAAAAGAACCGGAGAAAGAAATTCAGATGGCCGAGCAAATTGCGGGTCTGCATGCGGATCTGGGCGAGCTGGATGTAGCTGAAGGCGAATTTTTGACCGTTCTACAGCGATACAAATCGATCAAGTATCCTAAACTTCATTACGTCTATAGTTCGTTAGCCAGTGTTAGCCGATTAAAAGGAAATTTCGAGAAAGGGCTTTTCTATTCGCTGCAATGCCTGGAAAGTATGAACAAAACCCAAGACACCCTGGCTGCGGCCAGCTTTTACGGGACTATTGCCGAAATCTATATGGAACTGGGCAAACAGGATCAAAGCATTTATTGGTTTAAAAAGACGCTTCAGCAATGGCGACAGGGGAAGCTGCCGAACTATTCATTATATTATTCGGCAAGCCTTATTGTACAGGATTTAATCAGACACCACAAAACGCAGGAAGCACTTCGGTTGATCGTGAATCTTGTTAAAGAAATCCCGCCCGTTACAAACATTCAGCGAGGGTGTATTGCACAAACGTTTGCTTATTGCTACAATGACTTGCGTAATTATAAACAGGCAGAGAAACACTATCTGGAAGCCATTGCCTGGTATAGTAAATCGGGTAATGACTTCGAAATGGCACAGAAAGCACCCAAAGAGGTTGGTGAGTTTTATCTAAATCGTAATGATGTCAAAAAAGCTGGATTTTATTTACGAAAAGCCCTCGCTTTTACGCCCCAAAAAAATGCGCCGTCGACCGTAAAGGATATTCACCTCATGCTGTTTAAAATAGACTCTACGGAGGGAAATTACCTGTCGGCCATTACCCATTTCCGGCAACATAAAGCGTTAAATGATTCGATTTTTAATGAAGCAAAAAGCCGGCAGTTTGCGGAACTGGAAGTTAAGTATGCCACGACCCAAAAGGTGCAGCAAATACAGCGTCAGCAGCAGGAACTGGAGCAGGAAAAAACAACGCGCAACGGCATATTAGCGGGTACTTTTTTATTGTTGGGTTTGCTGGGAGTCAGTTATAATCAGTACCGATTAAAGCAACGTAGCAATAAATTGCTGGAAGCCAAGCAGCTTGAAATCAACCAGAAAAATGAGTCACTTCAGTCTATTCTGAATGACAAAGAAAATCTGTTGGAGGAAAAAGAATGGATGCTCAAAGAGATTCATCACCGGGTTAAAAATAATCTACAGATAATCACCAGTCTGCTCAACTCGCAAGGTGTTTATCTGAAAGATAAGGCTGCTCTTTCAGCCATACAGGAGAGTCAGAACCGGGTGCACGTTATGGCCCTTACCCACCAGAAACTCTACCAATCGGACCGGCTGGCTACGATTCCAGTGGCGGAGTACATTGAGGAAATCGTCGATTATTTACTGGTTACGTTTGCCCGGCAAGATACGGTCATCAAAAAAATAGCCATTGCGCCCATTCATCTCGACGTCATTCTGGCGGTGCCATTGGGCCTTATTCTAAATGAAGTTGTTACCAACTCCCTGAAGTATGCTTTCCCTTCCAATCAACGAGGAAGTCTTAGCATCGACCTTACTGTCGTGGCCAATCAGGTGTATCGTCTCACGATCAGTGATGATGGCGTGGGGTTTCCGCCTGATTTAAATCCGAACCGAAGTCGCACGTTGGGCATGAGCCTGATTCGGGGACTCAGCAAACAACTGGGTGGCAAGCTGCACATCAACCAGATAAACGGGGTACAGATCAGTCTGACGTTTACGGAAGAGAAAGTTGGTTTATCCGACGTATCGACCAAGCTATAAAGCAGTTAGCATCTTAATGAATGAGATTCCGTTAGTAAAGGGGCATTTTAGCCGAATTCATTTCGGCCCCAATGCACCACTCCGCTCTTTTGATCGACCGTATTCAAGACCGATAGCCTGAAATGACTTAAATGAGCGTGAACAACGGGTGCCAGGCGAGCCTGCGTGGGTTTACCATGAAATAATTGGCCGCCAATAAACAGAGTCGGTGGATAGCGAACGCCTAACTGATAGCCTGTTTGCCAATCTGTTTTGATTAGATTGTATACGCTATCGTCTACCAAATCATGCAGGAACCGAGGCAGATCCAGCTCTAGGGCTGGAGCCAGAGCGGCCAGAGTAGAGCAATTGATAAGCGGCTGGGTAAATAAAGCGTTATGCATCAACCAGAATTTTCCTTGACGCTTCGCGGCCTCGGTAGCCACGGCAGCTAGTAAGGATTGATCATTCGCCGGATTGGGATAATGGCGATACGAATACGTAAAGGGCTGATCCTGAAACTGGTCCAGTATCGTGTAGATAACTTTTCGAATATGCTGGCTTCCATAGCATAAGGCATCACCATATTCAACGAGCTCTACCGCACCGGTAACAGGCCCGTTCGGGACCGAAAAAGTGTCGAGCGTAGAATCCATAGCAGTTGAGTTGAAGTAGATCGATGAGAATACGCGAACGATAAGCTATACTGTTAGCCACTCAAGTTGAGTGACTAACAGTATAGTAAACAAGCCTTTACGAGTAAGTGAGCTGAGGTGATAGACTGAACGAAGCTTGTACATACGTGTCTCTGACGCGGTCAGGAACGAGTACGCTGCGCCGGTACTCCGTGGGCGTCGTTCGGTAATACCGTTTGAATAATTTATTAAGATGACAGATATCGGTAAAGCCAAATTCATCAGCTATTTGCGAGATACTCATACCGCTCAACCGCAACCGCGTCTCAACCAGTTGAAGCTTATAGCGAATAATGTACTGACTGATGGATTCACCGGCCTGTTGTTTAAACAGGGCAGCCAAATGGCTCTGGGAGTAATTGAACACATCCGCCATTTTTTCCATGCGCAGGTGATCCGGGCTGGTGATATGATGGCAGATATACGCACCCATTCGCTGCATAAGCGATGCCGAATGCCTATTCGTTGCCGGTAAGCCCGGTTGCTGATGGAGCTGACGATCGACCAAACTCAGAATCGTTTTCATCAGCGCGTCAACAATCTGATTGGAAACCAGCGGCCGGTGGTTATTCTGTTCCGTTAACACGATCTCGACAAGCGCATTCAGATTTTTCTGCTCAGTACGGTCCGTAATGATACTACCCGCAAGTTGCTGGCTGGCCGTAAGTCCCCGCTCTCTGATTTGTGGCCAGCCGTCTGTACGGAGTGTGGTCAGGCCGTTCATGTAGAGCTCGGTAAAGGAGATGCTGCAAAGACTGGTCAATTTGTCAACGACAAAATAATGGTTGTCCAAAGGCCCCAAAAAGAATACATCGCCAGGCTGGTAGGTAAATCGGTTTCCGTTGATTACGTGTTGCCCGTTACCCGTTCGAATCAGGATTAGTTCAAAATGATTATGATCATGAATTGGAAAAGCCCATTGGCTGGTTTCAACGACGTGGACGGTCAGGAGTTCATGCTGGATGCTACGTTTCATAATGGGTAGTGTTTGATATGGAGCTAAGTTGAATTAACCACTACGAACTACATTGCCAATAAAAATGCCAGTCTTTATCTTACGAGAATATAGATGAAAATTTCAAGATAAATTATTGATAATCAACATCCTATCTAATAGCTAGCTTTATAGCCAACCTCCAATTTATTTGGAGGTTCCATTATATTTGGAGGCAGGCGTTGGAGTTGCGGTCGACTGTAGTTTTTTTATAAGCTTCTAAAAAAAATAGATTCTACTGGCCTACGCGGGCCAGTAGAATCTATTTGATAAAGTGCGACTCAGTTGTAAGGATGATCTCTTTGTCCTGATATACTATGCGTTTTGGGCCCGTAAGAGGTATTTATGTTTTCCAGACAGTACAAGCTCCCCCCGCTGGTTATACACTGTTGCCGCCGTTACCACTAAGCCAGTAGCACCCTGGGGAATGAGGTCTATAATTTCCAAAGAGGAGTATAATGTATCACCGGAATGCACTTCTTTCAAAAACTGGCAGGATACCTCATTGAAACTGATGAACACCTCACCGATGTAATGCGGAAACAAGGTCGCACCGGGGGCCGTGAAGGCCAGTACCTGAAGCCCGTGGACAACGGGTGCCGTGTGCCCATGTTTGCGCGCCCATTCAACATCGTAGTGAACGGGATGGTTGTCGCAGGAAACGGTTTGAAAAGCCGATGCATGGGCATCGGTCAACGTACGGCTTGGCGCACGAAACACATCGCCAACGCGCAGATCCTCAAACGTTTTAGCCGGAACGACTGCGTATGTATTTGGGTTGAATGGTTCGCTATTTATTGCCTCTGATTCCATTTGATACGTTCGTTTGGTTAGTTGATTCTTCGATTCGAATTCCGTCTACTTAAAATGTGCCCATCGCATCCAGGCTATTTTTTCTTCTTCAATGACCATCCGCCCATTTTTTTGCCGTCCTCATGTTGGCTGAATACCCCGTGCCCTACCCCTTTGTTGAGTGCCCGTTTTGGATCGGCCATGAATTTATTTGTCTAGTGGGAGGCCACTTTTGGGAGCGTCTTTTCAATACGTGCTCTGGACGACTCGTACTGCTTCGGAAGTTTCAAATGACTGCCCAGTTCCTGCAACGGCTCGTCGACTGTAAAGCCGGGATTATCGGTGGCGATTTCAAACAAGACACCACCTGGCTCGCGGAAATAAAGCGAGAAAAAATAATCACGATCAATTTTGGGGGTTATCTGTAACCCCTTGCTCAGAATCTTCTCCCGAAATTCCATCTGGATGGTATCATTTGCGACCCGGAAAGCAACGTGATGATTCGTTCCAGCGGCATTCCTGCCTACTGTACCGGTTGGTTCTTCCAGCAAATCAACGATAGAGGCTGTCGGAATGGCATCCGTAATGAACCGGTAGCGATTCCCCTCCTGCCCTTGTAGGGTATAGCCAAAAATATCGGTCAGCACGCTGGCAGTTGCGTCAATTTTTTGCAGACTCAGGGTGACGCTGTGAAACCCCTGGGTTGCCATATCCTGTTTGATGTCTCCCGTTTCCCAGGCGGGTCGCGTATCCGAATGCTGAATCAGAGCAATGGCTAGCCCATCCGGATCGGTAAAGGGCAAATAGGTTTGGCCAAACCGCTCGGCTTGTTCACCCATAGCTACACCAAACTCCCTGAAGCGCCCGGCCCAGTTGTCCAGGCTTCCTACCGGTACGGAATAGCCGATCTCCGTCGCCATACCCACGCCATTTTTACCCGGTCCGATGCCTTCCCAAGGGAAAAAAGTAAGGATGGTACCGGGCGTTCCGTATTCATTGCCATAGTAAAAATGATAGGTGCTGGGGTCATCGAAGTTGACGGTCTTTTTCACCATTCGTAGGCCCAGCACATGGGTATAAAAATCATAGTTACGCTGAGCGTTGTTAGCAATAGCCGTGATGTGATGAAGCCCTAAAATACGGTTATCCATAGTTGGTTAGTGACTGGTTAGTAGTTGAACTTTGTCTTTCATTGAGGCTCCTGGCGGGCTTCCAGACTAGCTTGGTAATACCGTCTGGTTGTCATTCATTCACTAGCGATTAACCCAATGGCAGTGAAAGAAAACAGACTTTGAGCGCATCGGCAATCCGGTCATATTCGCCTACTCGCGCTGGTTTCCTGATAAAGGAGTTAATTCCTTTTGCGTAGGCTGACGTTATTAATTCGGGCTGATCGCTGGTGGAGAGCATAACGACGGGCGTAGAAAACAGCTGGCTTTTCGACCGAATGGATGCCAGGGTTTCCAGGCCACTTAATCCGGGCATGTTCATATCCATTATGACTAACTGAATGAGGTGTCTTCCTAGCAAGTCCAATGCTTCTTCCCCATTTTTGGCCTCCAGGATAGCCGAATAGCCAATGATCCGCTCGATAGCCTGCCGCAGAAAATAACGGTCATCGTCATCATCATCGGTCAGTAGAATGGTCGTCTGTTTTTGGTACATAGCTTATTCTGGTATTCAATGAGCGGATTCTTCCTAAACGATCAACTGTCTCCCTGCGACCTGAGTATAGTCTATTTCCCAAAATCAGAGTGCCCACTCCCGACCTGGTTTAAGCCATTCCGAGAGCGGGCGTTCTGGTACTCTTTACATGGATTTCACCTTTTTGGCAGCCTCCAGAATAAACGCAGCTACTTTCTCCGGCTGAGCCAGCATGGCCACGTGGCTGGATTTTACCTCAAGGGTAGTCGCTTTCAGTTTCTTGGCCAGCGTCCGCTCCAGATCCGGATTAATCATCCGGTCATTGGCAGCTATCACGTACCAGGAAGGCTTACTTTTCCAGGCTGCTTTGGTGATTTTTTCTTTCAGTGCCGTGAACGCTTGTGGGCCCTGAGTCGCAATCAACAATTTCCGGTCTGATTCAGGTAGATCCTGCGCAAAATCTTCGTTGATCCCTTTAGGGGTCATACTGACAAATCCATACGCATCAGGTCTGATTTCGTCATTGCCGGGCGTGGATGGTGCCGTCTGTACCAGTTCCAGGAATGACTGACCTTCATCGGGCGCAGCTGCGGCTACGTACACGAGCCCGACTACCTTATCATGGTTACCGGCTTCGGTAATGACCACCCCGCCCCAGGAGTGGCCAACCAGTAAAACCGGACCCTTCATTAATTCAATAGCGCGTTTGGTAGCCGCCACATCGTCTCCCAGCGACGTGAGTGGGTTTTGTACCGCAATGACATTTAGCCCCTTAGCCTCTAACAAGGGAATTACTTTGGCCCAGCTTGAGCCATCGGCCCACGTGCCGTGAACCAGTACTACATTCTTTACGCCGGTGGCTGTTGCCTGAGCCGAAGCGTCTTGGGTCGTTGAAAGTGTCATGACAAAACTGAATAGTGCGGCCAGTATGGCGCGGTTAATTGCCTTCATAGTTGTAGATGATTATGCTTGGTAATAGGACAGTTCGGGCAGTAGGCCGCTAAGGCGGCTTTAGGCTAAATGAGGTAGTCATGGCTCAAGCATGGCTTAAAGCAATCTAGATATAGACCTGTAATTCAATAGCTTAGCTGAAGAAATTTCCTGTTTTTGTTGGCACAAAGCTATGGGGAGCGAGCCTGCAAGACGCGGTACAAACAGACGGTATTCCGGTAAAAAGAAGGGATTTTGAGTATGGCTCAGGCAGGTCCGGTAAGCAGAAGGGGCTGGATACGTATGCAACTAACAATTAAACAATAAATACTGGCTTTTATCCTAATTATGAAAATAGTATATAAATCAGTGAAATTCAGATTAACCGAGTATCAGCCGACCAAGTAATTTTACTGTCGCTCCCGCATCGGTATAACTGGCGATGTGTGGAAGTGTGGATAGAAAGTAAACGCTGGCTCTTTTAGAACCAGCGTTTTTTAAAGAAAAATATACAGTTTAGTAAGTAACGCGAGTTGGTAGTTATCCCTTTCCTGTTGCCTGACCCAGAAGGCCTTACCAATAAGTACAAATACTCAGTCAGGACAGTTTCTTATCAGTACGTCAACAAGCCCTTAATTCACGTTCTGGTCGATGCGCCTGTTCTGTTCATGGACGCTGCCCATCGATCAGACGATCATACAAGTCCTGCCTAGCCCCCAGATCGCATTCAGATGACAGGGCCGTAATCCGTTGGCTGGCAATCATCAACCAGGTAATTTCTTCCTGTCGGCAATCGGCCGTGTAGCCTTCCACCCGAACAGCCACTGCCTGAATATCACCATTTTTCCAGTTTTCGCCCCCAACCATCAGAGGCTTGTCCTGTCTTTTGGCACACTGTGGAAAGTTGATTTTCGACAGGAGGCCGCCTTTCCCGTACTTATCGATAAAAGCGGTCATTAACGCAGGGCTAGAGTCGCAGGAAATGGCAAACAACTTGTTATCATAAAAAGTCAACGAGAGGTTGCTCACCCGGATGCCTTCCACGTCCGCAGCCGGTGCCTTAAACACACGAATATGCGGACAGGCCAGCGTTAGCGTTCCCTTGGCATAAATCTGATCTTCTTCTATGAAGGCAGGTCTTTCCAATGATTCGGGCGTAGTAATACCAATCGAATAGCTTCCCAATCCATTCACTTTGGGCGGAACGCTGGTCCGATAGAGCAAGAAGAGCAGGTATAGGAACACGTAATACATAACCAATAGTCATCTATAATCAGGTGAGCCGACACAAGCACGACATGGCGATACCAGATTTAAACTCGACTCGGTCAGGATCGGGCTTACTGGTACATTTTCTACTCTATACAAACAAACGCAAGTAAGCTACTTCCTGCTCTTTGGAAAATAGCTTACTTGCGTTGAAAGGGTTTTTACGGATGATTTCCGCAAAATGTGCTGGCTTATTCGTCGTCCTCACCCTGGTCGACATGCCCGTGAATAAATCCGCCGGGTAGCTCTTCCTGATCCTCCAAAGGCGTATCTCCCGGTTCGTGCGTTCCCTCCTGACGTAAAATTGACTCGCGGTCAATTGCCCTGTTTCCTCCTTCCTCTCCTTCGCCCCCCGGCGAATACCATCTAACCGTCTTCATAGCTGTTTCGTTTTTTGCGAACTATCCCCTAGAAAACCGATGAAAGAAGGCGAGGGTTTAAAAAAAATAGCATCCGGTCTATGCCTAACCATGTCCTTGACAATAGTAAACAAACGATGGCTTCTTTGCCATAACCTTGACCGGTTATGGCAGAGCATCCCGTTGTAGATCAGCTAAAAAATCTGACGTTGCCCTGGGTTATTAGTATCAAATCGATCCACCCGGATCAGGGAACCAAAAAGCGCTTTCTTCGCCGATTGATCCGTTGAATTAAAAACCCGGAAATGAGTCCAGTTTACATAAGCAGTGTTAGCATCCACCTCCAGGTAACCGGCGTCCGTAAATTCATCCAACTGAGGAACATACACAACTGTCAGTGTGATGCTGGGTTCTCCTTTGGGATAGAATGTCCAGGTCAGCTTCATAGTCTTGAGAAAATCGCTGCAAGCTACGAAACCATTCAGCCAGACAAACTTGCCTGTTGGGTATAAATTCGGAAAATAAATCAGTACTCCTGTTCAGCCAGGATTTTATCATACAGGGTACGGGCATACTCACGCGCTCGTTTAATCCGCATCTTCACCGCACTGGTGGTTATATCCTGGCGAAAGGCGATGTCTTTGATCGGAGCCCCTTCTCTGTATTTATCCAGCAGCAGGTCACGCTGGTACTGAGGCAATTGATTAAGAACCTGCTCAAAGGCCTGAAAGTATACCTCGTCGGAAGAGCTTGCCCAATCGGTCACCAGAACCGAATCATACTGATAATTCCGCCACATAGTCTGGCTCTGCCGCTGCTTTCTCAACTGATCAATGCAGTGATTTACCGTGACGGAATGAAGCCAGGTAGTAAACTTTGCCTCTCCTTTATAACTGGTAAGCTTTCGGGTCAACTGTACAAAAATATCCTGTACGAAATCTTCCGCATCATCCGTATTACCTGTATAAAATAAACACTTTTGATAAACCCGCTGGCGGTGGCGAATGTAGAGCTGAGCAAAGTACTGCTCTTTCCCCGTTGATATATAGTGCGTAATAAGTTCGCGATCAGATAGTTTAACCATAATATGTTTAAGTACGGTGGGATTATTACGATTGATAAAGCAGACCGCTTGCCGACGCCTGAAACCAATCAGGTGCGACAAGCAATTGAACTCACAAAAAGTAATGACAAACGGAGGTTCTCGAGGTTATTGAATGGCCAGAAAAACGTCGATAATGCCAGTCAGTTGCCCCAACTCCTACAAATCAAATTTCATTGTTTTTTCAATTCGTAGCGACGACCGGCTTTTAATGACTACCAAATACTATATGAATAATGCTTTTATTGTTACTAATAAGTAATTATTTACAGTAAATTATCTCAAAATCGTGCACCTCAATGGCTTAAAAAGCGCAGAAAGCTTACTTTTAATTAGCGGCAAGGCCCTTTTTTGTATACACTATATAAATTAATAAATATAAAAAGTAAAAGATCACCGGCTTTTTAAACCAATGCTTTCTGAAGAACGGATATAAGTAGAGTCAAACGCTTATACTTGGCTCCTTAGAGAAGCCATTCAGGTTGAAAAGCCAGAAAGAAAGGAATCAGACTCTGAATAATCGATCGATTAACCATAAAGAATTCTATCAGACACTGCTAGAAGCTATTCAAGCAGTTCGCCCCTGAACGACAAAGTATATACGCAACAAACAGGGTAAGAAAAAACCAGTAAACTAATAAAAGCATTTTTAGGTATTGAATCTGAATCCAGTTTGTCGAGCTTATTTAGCTGAATGGCAAAATAAATTTGATAAGACAAACGCTGTTCGCTCGCTCAGCAGCCTCGTTGGTAATCGGTTAAAAACAGGCGATTATCCTGGTTTTACGATTGAGCCGCGCACCAAAGCAGTGTACCGTCACCAGCTAAGTTGACCCGACAACGCCAGCAATAGGCTCGTTGGGTAAGTGTCCTGACTGACACTTACCCAACGCTATAAAATCCGTTAGCGTAACGACGAATGCGTTTGCAACCGCCTTATACTCTTCTTGCTTTTTTACATCCGTTACAAAATGCTGACCGATACAAAACACGCTCGATAGCAGCGGCTTCGCATCGGTC
Organism: Spirosoma humi; assembly: GCF_054776575.1. Taxonomy (NCBI): domain Bacteria; kingdom Pseudomonadati; phylum Bacteroidota; class Cytophagia; order Cytophagales; family Cytophagaceae; genus Spirosoma; species Spirosoma humi. Next base: position 917,318 of record NZ_BAAHBR010000008.1, on the reverse strand, counting down.
AGCGTCATTGAGCGCGTTAGGGAAACCGTACCTGAATCAACGTACCGACACCAGCATCGCTATCTACCTGAATACGGGCTTTCAGCAGCGCACTAAGCTGCTTTACAATGGATAGACCAATGCCTTCACCCGAATCCGGTGACACAAACTGTTCCTGATAGTTACGTGGCGTCGTTTCAGGCTTGTTGAGCAACTGGCGGACCGTTTGCTCGGGCATGCCTGGCCCCGTATCCTGCACACTGAGTTGCCAGCCCTCGTCGTCACTGGCGCCCCAGGCGAGGGTTACGGTTCCTTTTTGGGTGTATTTCAGGGCGTTAAGCAGCAGGTTTTGTGCAATCCGCTGAACCTTCACCTGGTCGCCCGTTACGGGCAACGTATCCGGTCCTTCTACCTGGATCGCAAGCCCCCGCTCGGCGGCAACGGGCGCCATACTCTGGCTAAGCTCGCGCAGAAGTGTCGACGCATCGAAGAACTGGTTGAATACCTGCTCCTGACCCGACTCCAGCCGCGAATAGTCGAGCAGTTGCGTTAGCAGGGAGGTTACCTGACCTAGATTTCGGTTCAGCATACTGAGCATTTGCTCCCGTTCTTCTTTGGTATCCATCAGATTCAGCAGGGAAGCCGCCCCCTGAATGACCCCAAAGCTACCCCGCAGATCGTGGGAAGTTGTGCGCAGAAACTCGCCCCGCTCCCGCACATACCGGCGCATTTGCTCCAGATCCTGCATGGTTTGCTGCGAACGCTCCAGTTCCCGAAGCCAGCGAGCCTGCTGCTGTTCGGCCTGCTTCAGCGGAGTGATGTCCAGGCCTGTCAGAATAATCCCATCGTCGTGTTTGTCAATGGACAGGCTGATCCATCGCTCCTCCCCGCCGAGCCGCTCCTGCTGCTCCCGATAAGCAGTTTTCCCGCTGGCATGGACCTGCCGAAGCTGGTCCACCGTTTCTTCCTGCCACAAACCATTGGCCAGTGAACTGGCTAGTTTGCCCGTGAGCCGTTTCATAGGCTCACGCACAACCTGCGCAAATTTTTGATTCCCGACCATTAGCTTAAAGTCAATCACGTCGTCCTGCTCCGAACGAACGGCTTTCAGTAAAGCAATGGCGGCCGGTGACGTATCGAGAACGGCCTGCAGATTTTCGGCCGTTCGGCTTAGTTCGCCATTGGCCGCCACTAGTTTATTATTGGCTTCGGTCAGTTCGTGCGTCCGTTCCTGTACCCGGCTATCCAGCTCCTGATTCAGGCTTTTCTGGACATGCACCTCGGCGCAGGTGCCGATGAAGCCGCTGAAGGTGCCATCGGGCCCAAAGGTAGGCTGTGCGTTTTCCATCATCCAGCGGTACTCCCCATCACTTCGTTTCAGGCGGTACTCGGCCTGATACGGCTCTCGGGCAATAAAACTGGTTTTATACAAGGCGACATACTCCGCGCGGTCTTCGGGATGAATGTCTTTGACCCAGCCCTGCCCCGTTTCCTGGCTTACGGTACGGCCCGTGTGGTTGAGCCAGGCTTTATTGAAAAAGGTGTACCGGCTATCGGCCCCGGCCACCCAGATCAGCGTGGGTGCCGAGTCGATGATGTTGTGCAGCCAGACCTGGCGTTCTTCCATCATTTGCTGTACCCGTTGCTGCTCGGTAATATCTTCGATAGCCAACAGAATCGCTTCCTGCCGTTGCTGCTGAATAACCCGGCGGGCATGTACCCGCATTACTTTTTCGCCGACGTCAGGAAACACGTTCTTCATCTCGAACCCCTGAATAAACGTATCCCGTCGAAAGACCTCGTCCAGCAATTCGCGCAGGTGGGGAATATCCCACTGCCGGTTGCCGATTTCATAGATCAGCCGCCCTACGGTCGTTTCCTCCCGCATGCCGTATATCTGGTAAAAAGCCTGGTTGGCGCTTTTCACCCGAAGGTCTTTGTCGAGCACCAGCGTAGCTTCCCGGATGGTCGAAAAGATAGCTTCGGCATACATGTAGGCTTCCGTAAGCTGATCATTGCGAACCTGCAACTCCTGATTAATTGTCTGAAGCTCTTCGTTGGTGGATTCAATTTCTTCTTTGCTCGTTTCCAGCTCTTCGTTAATGCTTTGCAGTTCTTCGTTGCTGCTTACAATCTCTTCGTTGGCCGATTGCAGCTCTTCATTGGCTATTTCATGTTCTTCGATGATGGCCCGCATCTCTTCCCGAACAACGGACAGTTCTTCTTCCAGGTGGTTATGGTGGCCATTCCCCGGCTCAGCACCAACGGGAACGGACGGAGAAACTTCCTGGAAAAGAATCAGAAACAGCCGTTCTTCGCTTCCATCGTTAACGGGTAGCACATCGATAGAAACGAGGTGATTTCGCCCATTTACCGTAATCGGCAGGCCAGACTTATGCACGGGCTGGCCCGATTTTCGGGATTTATGAATTGAGTTCCGTATTTCGAACGCCAGTGAGGGGCGCACCATTTTGAGCAAATTCAGGCTAGCCCGGCCCGACGCATGCTCCAGGAACAGGCTCGTCTCGCCACGAAACTGTAAAATATCCAACTCCTGATCGACCAGTACGCTGGCAGGCATGAAGTGGTTCAGTAACACTTGATCGACCCGTTTATCTAAATCATTCACTGCTTGACGACTTTTACCTGATTGATGTCTACGGCTAATAGTTTCGGTTGCTCTAGGCGTTATTATCGGGGCTGGTGGCTCCCCATTTGGGCGATCAGGTATAGCTTCACTAACGAGTATACTGCTCGACCGCTCATTTTTACGGCGGAATAATTTGTAGTTCTTTTCAACGGGTGTAAACAAAGATACAGTAGGACCAACCGTTTCAGACTTCCCCAGCAACAAATACCCATCGGGATTCAGGGCGTAATGAAAGGTGATCAAGGCTTTCCGCTGCAAAACCGTGTTGACATAAATCATCAGATTTCGACAGCTGACCAAATCGATTCGGGAAAAAGGCGGATCTTTAAAAATATTGTGTGGGGCAAAAACGCACAGGTCCCGTATCGACTTACTAATCTGGTAACTGGTTTGGTTCTTCGTAAAAAAACGCTGCAACCGCTGGGGCGATATGCCAGCCACTTCGCTCAGCGAATAGGTCCCCTGCCGGGCTCGGTCAATGGCATTCTCGCTCAGATCGGTCGCAAAAATCTGAATGGGGATCGTGTGTGCCCCCTCGGCCGCTACTTCCAGAAGCAGCATAGCCAGTGAATAGACTTCCTGCCCGGTCGAACAACCCGGCACCCAGATACGAAGTGGCTGGTAAGCCGGTTTTTGCCGGAGGAGCTGAGGCAGTATATCCTTTTTCAGGAAGTTCATGGTTTCTCTATCCCTGAAAAAACTGGTCACGTTGATCAGCAAATCATTGTACAGAAGGCCAGCTTCAGTTGGGTGCAGCCGTAAATAGTGCAGATACGCTTTCAGGGTTTCCTGTTTGTAAAGTACCATGCGCCGGATAATGCGCCGACGAATTGTGGTCATTTTATACTGACTAAAATCGACCCCAATGGCTTTCTTCAAGAATAGAATAATAGCCCGCAAGTCTTCCTCCGGGGATTCATCGGCATCCGACGCCAATTCGACCTGGGCTTCGACCAGATGCGTTTGCAGGAAGACCGCTGGCTTCTGGCTCAGCCGTTCCAGTTCGGCAGCTATATTTTTGGGCGATAACACCAGGTCAACAACGCCCTCAGCAATCGCCGATTGGGGCATACTGAGGTGCCTGGCTGTCGAATCCTGCGCAAAGGTGATGCCCCCTGCCACTTTGATGGCCCTCAGGCCAAGCGTACCGTCGTGCGCCATCCCCGACAACAAAACCCCAATCGCCCCCTCCTTTTGCCGCTCGGCCAGCGAGACAAAAAACTGGTCGATGGGCAAAAGCTGGCCTTTGTCCGGCACCGATTCCGGCTGCCGACGACGGGGCATCAGGGTCAGTACCCCATCGACAACTTCCATGCGCTTGTTGGGTGGTACAATGTACACCTTGTTGGCTTCTACCGGGGTCAGGTGTTCGGCTTCCAGAACCGGCATCTGGGTTAACCGGCCCAAAACGGCCGCAAGCTGGCTTTCATGATTTGGGCTCGTGTGCTGAATATACACATAGGCGAGCCCGGTGGTAGGCGAAAGGTTCGTCAGTAGCTCGGAGAAGGCTTCCATTCCACCCGCCGACGCGCCGATAGCGACAACGGGTACGGGTGGTTTATTGGGTGGCTGCATATCTATAAAGGAAGGGTTTGGGGGCTTACCTGACTAGTTTCTACGTAAACCAATTGGCCGTTCAGTGGCTGAGTACTTTATTTCGGCATCGGTACCGGAGAGAATAGCCTGACTATCGGCCATTTAATACTGAAACTTACGAATAGTCGCAAAAGAAAAAAAGGGCGAACTGAATAGTTAGTAAACACTCAACCACCGATAAGAATGACAAAACGGGATATAGTTATTATCGGTTCCTCGGCCGGAGGGATTCTGACTCTCAAAGAGTTAGCCACCACATTGTCGACTGATTTCAGGGCTCCTACTTTCATCGTCCAGCATGTTCGCCTTACGCCATCAGTCTGACGCCGGTCTGCTGAAAGCCGTGCACCCTACGGATGGCGATCCAATCGAGCCAGGCTATATCTATCTGGCCCCGCCCGACCATCACTTGCTGGTCGAGAAAGATCGGGTGCTGGTAAAAAAAGGGCCTAAAGAAAACCGATTCCGCCCCTCCATCGATGCGCTATTCCGCTCGGCAGCCTACACGTTTGGGTCGCGAGTGGTGGGCGTTGTGTTGACCGGTCTGCTCAAGAAGAATCGGCTATTCTGCTTAAAGAATCGGGCAAAGCATCGGCCAGGGGTGGCGACTTTACAGATTACTTTCCAGGGGATAACCTCTATATTCTCCGTGCCTATGTGGTTCATCTTTTTTTCTTTATCCTACCATTTTCAACAATGCCCCAAAGTAAGAAACCATTTTTTATTTGGCCTATACCAATAATTTCCCTACCAAATTGATGGATTGGGGTTTTTATCCTAATTTTATGGATTATCGATACCTATTATCCGAATACAACTAACTCTATGAGAACACAATTCCTTACTGCCGCCCTGTTGCTGCCCATGCTGGCCTTTGCCCAATCCAAGCCGAAAAAAGCCGCAACAACCGTCGATAAAGACAAACAGGCAATTCTGGCCGACCTAGACAAACGGTCACCCGAATTTGCCGGTATCTCGAAGCAAATCTGGGACTTCGCCGAATTAGGCTATATGGAGGAGAAGAGTTCTAAACTTCTCGAAGAACAATTGGTTAAAGAAGGTTTCGACGTAAAAACGGGCGTAGCGGGTATTCCAACGGCCTTTGTGGCCACGTATGGTTCGGGCAAACCCGTCATCGGCATCCTGGGCGAATACGACGCCCTGCCTGGACTCGCAACCGAAGCCAAACCCGATTTCACGCCTATACAGGGCCAGCGCGGTGGACACGGTTGTGGCCATAACCTGTTCGGGACGGCTTCGATGGCCGCTGCCGTAGAAGTAAAAAACTGGCTCAAGTCCTCGGGTCATTCGGGAACGATCAAAATTTATGGCTGCCCGGCCGAAGAAGGTGGAGCCGGTAAAGTATACATGGTGCGCGAAGGGCTGTTCAACGATGTCGATGTCGTTTTACACTGGCACCCCGGTTCGCAGAATGCCGCCGATGCCGGTACGTCGCTGGCGAATAAAAACGCCAAGTTTCGTTTTCGGGGTATTGCCGCCCACGCGGCTGCTTCGCCCGAGCGGGGCCGGTCGGCGCTGGATGGCGTTGAAGCCATGGATTACATGGTGAACATGATGCGCGAACACATCCCGCAGGACACCCGCATTCACTACGTGATTACTAAAGGGGGCGACGCGCCGAACGTGGTTCCGGCCTACGCCGAAGTCTATTATTACGCCCGTCATAAAGACCGCGACATTCTGCAAAGCGTCTGGAAACGAATTGAGAACGCAGCCGAAGGGGCGGCCAAAGGAACCGGCACCAAAGTAGAATGGGAAGTACTCGGGGGGGTGTTTAACCTGCTCCCCAACGTGACACTGGCGGAAGTAATGCACCAGAATCTGAAAACGGTTGGTGGTGTCACCTATACACCCGAAGAAACGGCATTTGCCGAAAAAATCAGCGAGACATTTGGTGAGCAAAAAGTACCTGTAACCAACGCAGCGCTGGTAAAAGATTTCCGCGATGCCTCCGAAAGCGCGACCAGTGGTGGCTCGACCGACGTTGGTGATGTGAGCTGGACCGTCCCAACGGTGGGTCTGCAAACGGCCACCTGGGTACCGGGATCATCGGCGCATAGCTGGCAGTCGACGGCAGCCAGTGGCATGAGCATCGGGCAGAAAGGCATGATCGTAGCGGCCAAGACGTTAGCCCTTACCGCTCTGGATTTATACAAGTCTCCGGCCCTCATCGAGAAAGCGCGCGCCGAATGGATACAGAAGCGCGGAGCTAACTTTAAATACGAGGCCCTGCTCGGCGATCGAAAACCAGCCCTGGATTACCGAAAGTAGCCTTGTCCAGTGCGATCGAAGTCTGTACCTTTGCGGCAGAATTTAAAGCGCGAAAGAGCGAATGGTGAACGAGCGGACTATAGGACGCTACAGACATTCGCTCTTTCACTCTTTCACTCTTTCGCCTTTTAACTAATGCTTCGGACGCACACCTGCGGAGAACTCCGCCTTACTGACGACAACACGACGGCCACCCTTTGCGGCTGGGTTCAGACAATCCGCGACAAAGGCGGTGTTTTATGGATTGACCTCCGTGACCGTTATGGTATTACCCAACTGCTGCTCGAAGACGGGCAAACCGCCCCCGAATTGTTTACGACGGCCCGTTCACTCGGCCGGGAATTTGTCGTAAAAGCGACAGGAACGGTTATCGAACGAAAATCGAAGAACCCCAATATTCCAACGGGTGATATTGAATTGAAAGTAACGGCGCTGGAGGTGCTGAATCCCGCCAAGCTGCCGCCTTTCCTGATTGAAGACGAAACCGACGGGGGCGATGATCTCCGCATGAAATACCGGTATCTGGATTTACGCCGGAATCCCGTTCGGCGGAGCCTGGAACTGCGCCACCGCATGGCCCAGCAAACGCGGGTGTACATGGATGGGCAAGACTTCATTGAGGTCGAAACCCCGGTATTGATCAAGTCGACACCCGAAGGGGCACGGGATTTTGTCGTGCCCAGCCGGATGAATCCGGGTGAGTTTTACGCCCTACCCCAATCGCCCCAAACGTTCAAGCAGTTGCTGATGGTATCGGGTTTCGACCGATACTACCAGATTGTAAAGTGTTTCCGCGATGAAGATCTCCGCGCCGACCGCCAGCCTGAGTTCACGCAAATCGACTGCGAAATGTCGTTTGTGGAGCAGGAAGACATTTTGAACATGTTTGAAGGGCTGGTTCGGCACCTGTTCAAAGCCGTTAAAGGCATTGACATGGCTGCCGTACCCCGCATGACTTACGCCGACGCCATGAAGTTTTACGGCTCCGATAAACCCGACACGCGGTTCGGCATGGAGTTCGTGGAACTCAAAGGCACTTTCGATACGGTCGATATGACATCGGGCAAAGGGTTTGGCGTATTTGATTCGGCCGAACTAGTCGTGGGTATCAACGCAACCGGTTGTGCTCACTACACCCGCAAACAGCTTGACGAACTGACCGACTGGATCAAACGTCCGCAAGTGGGTGCCAAAGGGCTAATCTATGTTCGGTACAACGAGGATGGAAGTTTAAAATCATCCGTCGACAAGTTTTATTCCGAAGCGGATCTGAAAGGCTGGGCCGCTCATTTCGGTGCTAAACCCGGCGATCTGATGCTGATTCTATCGGGCGATTGTGCCAAAGCCCGCAAGCAATTGAGCGAATTGCGTCTGGAAATGGGAAGCCGTCTGGGCCTGCGCGATCCTAACGTGTTCAGTACGCTCTGGGTACTTGATTTTCCTTTGCTGGAATATGGTGAAGAAGAGCAGCGCTGGTTTGCCATGCACCACCCCTTCACCTCGCCCAAGCCCGAAGATATTCCGTTGCTGGACAGCGACCTGGGAGCCGTTCGGGCCAATGCCTATGACCTGGTCATCAACGGCACCGAGGTAGGTGGCGGTTCGATCCGGATTTTCAACCGCGATTTGCAGGCTCGGATGTTCAGCATTCTGGGCTTCTCCGATGAAGAAGCCAAAGCACAATTCGGATTCCTGATGGATGCCTTCGAGTTTGGGGCACCACCCCACGGCGGGATTGCCTTCGGTTTCGACCGGCTGTGTTCGCTTTTCGGCGGTGCCGACTCGATTCGGGACTTTATCGCCTTCCCGAAAAACAACTCGGGCCGCGATGTCATGATCGACTCGCCCTCACCGATTTCACAGGCGCAGTTAAACGAATTGAAAATTGCGACCGTAGCGAAATAAAAGGATTTAACCACGAAGGCCACAGAGTTCTTATTTTCTCTGTGGCCTTCGTGGTTAAATCCTGTTTAGCTCCTTCCGTAAAGTCAATGATTTCATAATCCTCTCAACACACGGTTAATCGCGGGTCCATTTTATAACCACGGATCACGGGTTTGCTGCTGGAACTGCTTTAATTTGGTTTTCAAACGGTTTAACACATCCCGATAGCGAGGATCGGTAGCTAGATTCTTCACCTCATCGGGGTCCGTCTGAAGGTCGTACAACTCAAATGGTGGCCGCTGCAGATAAGCGGCCACCGCTCGTTTGCCAAATCGTTTCTGCTTCGTCCTCAGGATGTCCTGCCAGGTAAAGGAGTTGTATAAATCGAGCGCCATCGGGAACGGAAGCTGATGGGCCAGATTAGCAATCAACTTATACCGTCGTTCGCGGACCACCCGCATTGGGTAATACATCGTTATTTCGTGTAAGGAATGAGACGCATACACCTCATCCCAACCCGAGACATTCTCCTTCTCAATAATTCCCTTGAACGACCGTCCCTGTTTTCCTGCACCACTGGTCCAGACACCGGCAAAATCGAGAAGCGTAGGCGTTATGTCGACCCAGGAAATCATGGCATCCTGTACCAATCCGCGCTTCTGCGGTTTAGGCAGTTTTATGATGCACGGCAAGCGCATACCCGGCTCATACAGGGTTGTTTTCGCGCCCGGAAAAGGCGCGCCATTATCGGACAGGTAAACGATCAGGGTATTGTCATACTGGCCAGTATCTTTCAGGTAGTCGATCAGGCGGCCGACGCCCGCATCAAGGCGACTGATTGACTCGTAATATTGAGCCAGTTCGGCCCGACAAGCTTTCGTATCGGGTAAGTAAGGCGGCACCCGAACCTCGCGGGGCTGGTAAAAATGGTCCCCAACCTGCGGATAGCCGCCGGGTCGATTGCCAAACAGGTTTGGTTTCGACCCATCGAAAACGGGCGAACCATCTGCCGCCACCGTATTGCTACGGTGTGGATCGTCGGTAGCGAAATAAAGAAAAAATGGGCTCCCTAGCCTGTTCGACTGTACGGAGTTCGTATCCAGAAATGAATAACAAAGTCGGGCCATCTCTACGGGGCTGCGGCCAATCGACGCCGGGTCGTTGACTCCTCCCCCCTTCAGTACCTGCTGAAAATGATAAACCTGCTCGGGAGCCACGTGTAGTTTACCAATTCGGGCGGTGCGATAGCCTGCCTGTTCGAGCAGCACGGGCAACGAACGAACGGTATCAAATGAGCTGAAATGGGGCTTCTGATGCTCCAGCCCATACATGCCATTGGCATGATTGTGTACACCCGTCAGCAAGACAGACCGGCTGGGGCTGCAACTAGCCGTTGTACAGAACGCATTTGAGAAACGAACGCCGTCGGCCGCCAGCTGGTCGATGCGGGGCGTTTTAACCGTTGCCTGATTAGCGGTCAGTTCTCCGTAACAACCAAGCGCTTCACGGCCATGATCGTCGGATACGATCAGCACGATATTCGGGCGCAGGTCGACTTGATGCGTATCCGCTGGCGAACGTATCGGCTCGAGCGGCTTTTTATCAATTTTTTTCTCTATTTGGTTACCAAACGAAGACCAAGCCGTCTGTAAGACAAAAAAAAATCCACAGCAAGCTATGAGTATATAAGTATATACAGCCGACGACCAAGTATATCGTTTATTAAAATCCATATACATCTCTGATTGTCAATCGGTTGTACCAGACATAGATGCATAGCACCTTACTCTTTGTTACCATTGATTTTATAAATAAAACTAATTAAGACAAATTAATCTCTTAGGTAACAATAGAGGCACAATAATTGCACATAACTAAATAGCTTTATTCAACTATTAATATTAACATTCATGACCGTATTTCTCCGATGGGCGACGGTATGGGGACTTTTGTGTCTATTTTTTTCGGTGCCCTTGTTTGCTCAGCTCAACGTTACGAGTCCTGTTCCCCGTATGGTATTCCAACGCAATTTAGCGAATGAAGCCGTGGTAACAGTAACAGGTATGGCTTCGCCAACAGCAACTGCGGTCGAAGCTCGTTTTGTCCCTTTGGCTACTGGTCAGGGAAGTGTTACCGCTTGGACCTCCCTGACTTTTCTGACCGGTTCGAAAGCCTTTCGGGGGAAAGTAACCGTATCGGCTGGCTGGTATCGGCTGGACGTTCGGTCAAAAGCGGGCACCACCATTCTTTCCCAAACCAAGGTCAACCGGGTAGGCGTTGGCGAGGTATTTATCATTGCGGGTCAATCAAACGCCTATGGCGGCCTTGAGCGGGGGCTGGCCGCCACCGATGATCGGGTTATGTGCGTTGACTTTAAGCAGGATAGCCTGAGTGAACAGCTCTTACCGCTCCAATTTAGCAATATCAATTACGGCTCTAATATGGGTCCGAGCCAACCTCCGCACATGTATGGCCTACTAGGCGATAAACTTGTGCAGCGGCTCAACGTTCCGGTCCTCTTCATTGGCGCTGCTCTTGGCGGCACCAGTAGTACCGAGTGGCAACAGTCGGCTGCGGGCAATATCGGAACCACCCCAAACCCATCTGTTTACCGTCGTCTGGGGGCAGTTCTTCTCCACTACGTTGCCCGAACAGGGGCACGAGCCGTTCTCTGGCACCAGGGGGAGAGTGATATCAATTCGTCGACCCAAACGTACTTCGACAACATGAAATACGTCATCGACAAAAGTCGTCAGCAGGTTGGCTCGAAACCATTAGCCTGGGTTATATCACGGGCGAGTTACATACTTGGTCAAACAAATCCACAGGTGATTAACGCCCAGAATCAGCTGATCAGCACGGTAACGAACGTATTTGCGGGACCCGCTACCGACAATATCACCGGTTATGACAATCGCTCCGACGATATCCACTTCCGGGGAATTGGTCGTATCCGCTTTACCGAAGCCTGGGATGCCAGCCTGACGGCTTCTTTCTTTCAGAATTCGATACCCTTCCTGCCCACGGACGAATCCGGGCAGATAACCACTGGCTATACGTTACCCCTCACCCGCCGACCGGGCGAAATTGTAGCGGTTGCTTCCTTACGCAGCGATCCACACGAATCTGACAACAAGTATGTTGCGCAGGTTGTCCGAGCCAGTGATGGAATGGTAGTTGTTGAGTCTGATCCGAGCACGGATAATCCTATTTTGGTAACCCTGCCCTTTACCCTGCCTAACGGACAGTATCGGCTACGTACGCGCTCAACCCGGCCGGCCGTTTTAGGTACTTTGGGTGAACCCTTTAACGTACAACAGGATGCAAGTCCCAGTATTGCCTTGCCAATAATTCGACAACCGATTATGATGGGAACCGCCGATTCGGTCATCCGTCGTTTCGGTTATCGGTACGAAAAAGGCGCTACCACATTTTGGGGGCTGGTTCAGGCAACAGCCCCTGTAGAAGTTAAATTGGAGAGTCTTTTCAGTAATCCCTTTATTAATTCCAACTGGCTTGTCGTTCCACCCAGTTCGCAGGCACCCGACTTCGATTCCTTCAGTGACTTCAACTACATCCAAGGGTATCCGGCCCCGACGGCCGGCGTAACGGGTGTAGTGCCGGGCAGATACCGGTTCTCCGTTCGTCGCCAGGGCGACACCGGACCGGGTCTATCGTTCGAGACGGAAGTACTCGACGGGCGACAGATTCTCTATTATCCGATGGAACCCATTGGAGCCATTCCTCCCGTTCTGACCATTGGCGGTTCCTTAAACTCGACCTGCCTTAGTGGCTCGTTCAATGTGGCCGTTGATGTAACAGATAGCACGATGAACAGCGGCAACGTATTCAGCGTGCGATTGTCGGATGCTAATGGGTCTTTTGCCAACGAAACAATCATTGGTACTAAAACAACCAGTCCAATTACGGCTACGCTGTCACCCTCGATACCGCCCGGAACCAACTACCGCATTCGGGTGGTGGGAAGTAACCCGGCGGTGGCCAGCGCCCCCAGCCAGTCGTTAACTCTCTGTCCCGGAGGAGCTGATCTCTCTATGAGCATGAGTGTCAGTAGCCGAACACCCGTGCCCAGCCAGCCCATTACCATCACACTTGTGATCACCAACAGCGGCCCCGCCGATGCCGCCAATGTAAGAGCCCAAAGTTTATTGCCAACGGGAATGGACTTCGTTGATGCCACAACGACGGCTACGAGCGCATCAGCCAACACCGTGTCCATCAATGCCGGCACCGTGCCGAACGGAGTTAGTAAGCCGTTTATCTTTCGCGTTAAGCCTAGCCGACAGGGAACCTTTGCCACGGCAGCTCAGATTACGGCCAGTGCCCAACTGGATCCCGACAGCCAGCCAAATTCCGGCACTGGCGACGGACAGGATGACATTGCCATGGTCGACTTACGGACACCCGGTGCCAGTGGCCCTATCGTTGCGTCGGCCAACCCCAACCAGGCTCCCCTGCCCCCTATCCGGCAAAACCAACCGCCTACCGATGCGAATAAGGCCGATTTGAGTTTGGCCATTACCGCAAGTAGTTTGGTTGCCACCACGAATCAGGTGATCAGCCTGAGCCTGACCGTCAGCAATCGGGGGGGAGCCAGTGCCACCAATGTAAACGTACAAACGCAGCTTCCCACAGGCTGGCAGTTGACCGTCACCTCGGGATTAACTAGTAATGGGCAAATCGTGACAGGCTCCGTGGGCACTATCCCGGCCAATAGTTCTACCACCATGATCCTGTACGCACGGGTACCAAGCCAGGGAACCGTGCGCGCACAGATATTCAGCGCATCCCCCCCCGACCCCGACTCGACGCCGGGAAATGGATTCACCAAAGGGGAAGACGATGAAGCGGCCCTGAGCGTGCGAATGAGGTGAGTACCTGTAAAACGAACAAGGCCCCGCTCATCACGGGGCCTTGTTCGTTTTATTTCTTAATGATTTCTTCGAGAAACGCCCGAAATGGTTCCGCAAATTCGGGACGTTTCAAGGCAAATTCAACGGTTGTTTTCAGAAAATCCAGCTTATTACCTATGTCGTGGCGTTTGCCTTCGATTCGGTGTGCATACAGGTTCTCGCGCTTCAGCAGCAGAAGCATTGCATCGGTGAGTTGTATCTCGTTGTTTTTACCAACCGGCGTTTGTTCCAGCATGGCAAAAATTTCGGGCGTCAGAATATAGCGTCCGGCAATAGCCAGATTCGATGGGGCTTCGCTGATGGATGGCTTTTCAACCAGCGTGTCCAGTTCAAATATCCGATCACTCAGCGACTTCCCTCCCACAATTCCGTAGCGATTTACTTTATCGTGCGGCACCTCTTCAACAGCAATGACAGACCCGCCAAACTGAGCGTGGGTGTCGATCAGTTGCTGCGTTACAGGAATAACCGAATCCATGATGGTATCGCCGAGCAATACCGCAAACGGCTCATTGCCAACATGATGGCGGGCATACCGAATGGCATCGCCAAGCCCGTTGAGTTCCCGCTGGCGAACATAGTGCAGGTTAGCCATATCCGACAGCCGACGCATCTCATCGAGCAGCAACTGGTCTTCTTTTTCTTCAAGCCGGGTTTCGAGTTCGTAGTTCCGGTCGAAATGATCTTCGATAGCCCGCTTTCCTTTTCCGGTGATGATCAGAATATCTTCGATGCCCGAATCAACGGCTTCCTGCACCACATACTGGATGGTTGGGCGATCGATAATGGGCAACATTTCTTTGGGCTGCGCCTTTGTGGCGGGCAGAAACCGGGTTCCAAGACCGGCAGCGGGAATAACGGCTTTCTTTATCATTTTTGACTGATTGAATGATTGAATGCCTGAATGATGTTCGCGGTAGCTATTCTATCATTCTATCATTCAATCATTCCTAATTAAACTACATAGGGTTTGATAACGCGTGCATTGATCTTCTTTAATTCCACAAAAAGCCGGTTCAGCATGGCATCATCGCGGTAGAGACCGATAATGGATCCTCCTGACCCCGTGAACGAAGCCGAGGCCCCACACCCACGGGCGGTTTCGATCAGGCTTCGGTTGCGGTCGGTGATGTTATAAATCTTTGCCCGCAGATCGAAATTACGATTCACCAGTTCATTGAGTGCTTTGCCATCCTGCCGGAGCATGGCCTCCCGTCCCTCGCGGGCAACATCGGCAATGGCGCTCATCGTCTCGACCACAGTTGGTTCGCCTTTTAGCCACCGCGCCCGAACATCGTTGTGCACCCGCCCCGATTGCTTGCCCAGATCTGTGTTGTAGGCAATGTACAACCTGGGCAACAGGCGCGAATCGAGCGGTTCGTACTGGCCATAACCCTGACGCTCCATCGTATCGCGGTCGAAATCCATGTAGACGCAACCTTCATAGCATTGAATTACACGATCCTGTAGACCAGCCGTAATACCCAGCTCTTCGGCCTCCGTAGCCAGCACCAGATTGGGTAAGATCGGCTGAGGAATCTCCACGCCGTAAAATTGCATGAGGGCCCGAAAGGTAGCGACAATGATAGCGCTGGAGCCAGAAAGGCCAACCTGCCGGGGAATAGATGTGTTATACCGAATCGAAAAATTCTGGTTCGGAAGTCGAATGTGTTCAGCTTCGCAGTATTCGGCAAATTTCTTGATAGCCGCTTTTAACAGCGGAACACCTCCATGGTAGCCCAGCGTACTGACCGAGTCGCGCAGGTGATACAGACTACGAAATACGTTGGTATCCTGCAGTTGGGGCTCAATATGCAGCTCGGGTGATGGATAAAGCGTTACCGACGCCCCAAAGTTGCGCACAGAAATGGCAATGGTTTTACCAAAAAATCCATCGGACGGGTTGCCGAGTAGTCCCGCCCGGGCATAGGCACGGGTTTCGATGAGCAAATCAGTAGCGGAGCAAGTGTCCGCTGGCTAAATAATTAAACGACAAGTTTACGAAAGAATCGGCAGGATAAAGATGAGCCGTACCGCCTTACGCTAAAAAAAGCGGCCGGGTCCTGACCCGGCCGCTTTTTTTAGCATTATATCCTTCTCAAACTTAGGTCTCGTTGTGTGCCTAACCGTCTGATTTTTCTTTACTGTCGTAGCCCACGTTGTGGGGATCGTAGCCCTCGCCGGGTCTGTCTCCTTCTTCGAGGTAGGTTGCATCGGCTCGGTGCAGCAGCGCGTCATCGGAAGGGTTCTCCGCTACTTCGCCCAGCTTTTTAGCGGCCTCATCGCTCATCATGCGGCCTTTGGGCTGGTCAGAAATGGCATCGGCATCGACGTCCCATTCCTGCGTTCCGCCCAGGCTTTCGCCTTTTGGTTCACCCACGCGGCCTGTCCCTTCGTTTGCCTCACGGGTATCCTTCGTTATGTTCAGGTTTTCCGTTTCCATATCCATACCCGATGTAGAACCCTGGTATGAATTATTCCCAACGCCTTCCGACTCACGACCGTAATCGGAATCGCCATGCTGGTTAGGGTCACGGGAATAAAATTCAGGATCTAGTTTATCCGGGTCGAACGGTGATGTAGTTGCCATAGCGTTAAGTGTTTTTTCAAACTATAACCCGAAAGGAGAGCGGTTGTTTGGAAAGTGGTTGAAGCGACGCAACGGAACGTGCCTCCTACGACTACCCGACTCGTTGTTAGTCTTTCTTTCCCTTTATCTCCGCCAGAAGCTGATCGTTGGTTTGTTGCAACAGCGCCACACGCTCGTTAAGCTGAAATAAAAGGAACTCCATATTCCGCAGTCGCTCTTCGGTTGTGATCGCGGCTGAGGGCGAATCAAGGGCTTTAAACATCAGGCCTTCACCCCGCAGCAACCAGTCGCCATTCACTTGGGGGTAGGCTGCCAGAATTTTCTCGAGGGTATCGTAGCGGGGTTTCAGTCGACCGTGTAAAATATGATAAACTTTCTCACCCCGGTGTTCGCCCAGTTGCCGGGCAAATTCGAGCACACTGATGTCGAGCGAGTCAATGAGCTGCTGAAGGCGGAGGTTGATTGTCATAATTTACAGATTTATATGTAAAAACGAGCAAAAATGCGGAGGGCCTGAGTCGGTTGTACGGCGTTCTTTTCAACGACCCTAAAAAAGCCTAAACAAGGCAATAATAAGGCTTTCACGGCTTCAGGAATACTTATAAACCGGGGTTGTTTTTTTACACAAAAGTATGTAAATTTAAATCAGTAAACACAAGGCCCTAAAAAGGCAAAAGGGACCTCAAAATGGGTCCCCTGCTTGAACAGTAAACAACAAATACTAATGAACACACAAAACAAAAGCCAAATCGAGACAATTCAAAGCGGTATTGAACTTAAACCGTATCAAAAGATTCACGAGTTGACTGGCGAGGTCGTAAATAGGTATAAATATCTGGAGGGCCATCCCCGTCAATATCGGTTCGATGCCAAGGAAGGTGTGTTCAATATCAACGGCAATGAAAAACTGGGGCGTACCCTGACGTTTCAGCCAATTGCCTGGCGCATTTTCACGGACAACATCCTGAATATGGGCACCAAAAACTGGGCGGAAATTTTCTTTATCGACGAACGGAACTGCGTATCAGCCGTACTATTTCACGGCTATTCAGTCGATAATATTTTTCGCCTGATCGAACCGCTTTATTACGACGACCTGACGCTGGCCGACGTGGTCATTACCGCCGTTGCCGAGAAGAAAGAGAATAATAAAATTCAGCCTAAAGGCGTGTATTACATCGCCAACTTCACCTACAAGATGGCTGATGTGGAGAAGACGAAAGAATTGAAACAGTTCGCGCAGGAGGTTAAAGTGTTCCGTCAGGAAACCCTGACAGACATTGCCAACATCAAGACGGCCATGAACTACTATAATCCCTTCATAAACACCGTAGAAGAGCCAGCCTTACTGGCAGCCGGGTAGTTTGTGATCGTACTCTTTTTTCAACGTTTTCCCTTCGCTTATGATTTCTCAACTGGTAACACCATTGCCCCAGCCGCTCATACTGCCCGGTGACGATTACCGGGCATTGCCGCGTGTTTCAAATTCCGATCTGACCCGGTTGAAAGAAGAACATCTGGGGTACTGGTCAGTGCCTTCGGCGCGGTTCATTCCGGAAAAGACCAAGGCGTTTGGGCGGGCTTTTCATCAGCACCTGCTCGAACCCGAAACGATCGGTACGGTTTTATCGCAGTTTCTGCCCGACATGATGGACCCGGCCTTACAAGCTGACGGGCTTGCGCCTGCTCAAACCAAACAGTTGCAAACCCTGATGCAGACGATTCGGCAGGATGGCTTTTGCCGACGGTATCTGCGGCTATCGGAACGTGAGCGTATTGTCCTCTCTACCGATCCGACAACCGGTATTGCCTGCAAGGCGCGCCTGGACATGGTCTATACCAGCCCCAAGCGCCGGAATGCCATGGTGATCGATCTGAAAACAACCTCGGCCCGCACCCAGGCTCAGTTTCTGGAATCGTGTTACACATATGATTACGACCGGCAGGCGGCTTTTTATGTAGACAGCCTACGCCACGCCGACGGACGCGAGTGGGGTACGACGAAGCAATTTCGCTTTGTATTTATCGGCATTATGAAACAAAGCCCGTATCGGCTATTTGCCGTCGATGCAACATCGATTCCGGGCTTTATTGAGTACGGCCGTAAGAAATACCGCTTCTGGCTCCGCAAATGGCGCGATGAGCAGACTATTGAACCGCTGGCTGTACCGGCCTGGAGTATGAGTGCCTAACGAGCGTTTGTCGTTCGTGCGTTTTCCCACTGGAATTTGTGGCGGGGAGCCGCCCGAATGACAAACCAGACACAGACAAACAACAAACCGTTATGAACGCATCAATCATCACCCTCACCCCTACCGAACTCCATTTTGACTGGGGAACCGATGGGCTGGTGTTATGGATTGAAGAATTGGATGGAACCGATAGTCTGGCGGGCCAGATGAGTGAGGTAATGGACAGAATCGCGTTTGCTATCGAACTTCAAACGGGTTGGGATCATCGAACCGACGCCGACACGCTTCATCCGCTGTATGGCTACCGGCTGCTTCTGCGCGATGCATCGGGCCTGTGGAATGCCGTCCAGACCGACGAGACCGGTCACTTCGCGGGGTTGATCGCCCTGGAAGAGCTCGATTATGAAGTAGCATACGATAAAGTGATGTGGTTGGATTAAGCCAGTGAACACCGCCTTTTCGTAAACAATGATGCCAAACACGAAATTCGGTTTGGCATCATTGTTTTAGCCCCAAGCAACTTTTTCCCTTGCCTTTGCATCTTTGGTAAAAATCAACCACAAGATTGATACAAACGCATGAAGACGATTTTCCTTTCCCTGCTCATTGCCTGCGCTGTCGTGGCACCTGTTCTGGCCCAGACGACCGTTAGTGCCAGCGATATTATGGCCAAAATCAACCGCCGGGAGGCCATCTCCTATCAAAACGCTACTATTACCGGCGACCTCGACCTGACCAGCCTGGCCAATCGAAAAGAAGTACGCGAGGGTAACTGGCGAGGTGAATCGCAGGAATTTCTGAGTACAGTCGACGTGCCGTTGACCTTTAAAAACTGTACGTTCAAGGGTAAATTTCTAGCCTACCGGGCAGAAAATCAGGAAGGGCGTCTCCTGAACATGACGAACAAAGTATACAATACCGACTTCAACGAAGCGGTTACCTTCGATAATTGTACGTTCAATGACGATGCCGCGTTCAAGTATTCAAATTTTAGTCAGCGGGCAATTTTTACCGACAATAATTTTCGGGAGGGTGCTTTGTTCAAGTACAGCAAATTTCGGAATGAGGCCAATTTCAGCGGCTCGACCTTCGGGGAGTATGCCGACTTTAAATATAGTAAATTCGAGGAGTCGTCCTCGTTTCGGAAAGTAGCCTTCGAGCGGTACGCCGATTTCAAATACACTAAATTCGACGAGCGCGTCGATTTCAGCCAGGCTCGCTTCAGTAGCAACGCCGATTTTAAATACACGCACCTGCCACGGGGCACCAACTTTGACGATACCCGGTTCAATGGGTCCACGGATTTCAAATACACAACCCTCGATGGGCGCCGGTTTTCGCCGAATGGACGATAACGTATAACGCAATAAAATCAACTATAAATAGTTGGCCTCGGTGCAGAACTTTGATGTAAAGTCCCGTACTGAAGCCAACTATTTATATGATTGCTCGTTTATAAAAGCGTTACACCAAGAAAATCAACGTTTTGAAACGAACAACAAAAATTGTCCTTGCGCTTGTCGTACTGCTCATCATTGCTCGGCTATTGCTCCCCTATTTCGTGTTGCGGTATGTCAACAAAACGCTGGCCGATATGGGAAGTTACACGGGTCATGTCGACGATATCGATATTCAGCTTATTCGGGGGGCCTATCAGCTCGACAAGCTGAACATTCGCAAAATAAATGGGAAGCTAAAAGAGCCGTTTCTCTTTATTCCCAAAACGGATTTATCCGTCGAGTGGAAATCACTGTTTAAAGGGAAACTGGTTAGCGAAGTAGAGTGCTATGAGCCAAAAATCAACTTTGCCTTCAGCGAAAGTGAATCCAGTAACCAGACGGGAGCCGACGTTGACTGGACGGCTTATCTGAAAAAACTGCTGCCCATCAGCATCAACCGGTTCGCGGTTGTCAACGGTGAAGTCAATCTGACAAGTTTGGTTACGAAACCCCGCGCCGACCTGTCTATCCAGAAATTTCAGGGTGAAATCCGGAATATCCGGAATGTAGAAGACAAGAATAACAAGCTCCCGTCTCCGGTCGAAGCCTCAGGCGATGTGCCGGGTTATGGGGGCACCGTGAATTTTTCGGCAAATATGAACCTGCTGAAAGAAGTACCGGACTTCGATTACAAGCTTCGGTTCAGCGATCTGCAATTAGTGAAACTTAATCCGCTCGCCCGTCACTATGCCAATCTCGATTTTGAGCGCGGAACGGTAAGCGTTTACAGCGAGATGGCCATGCTCAATAGCAAGCTCAATGGCTACCTCAAGCCGCTGACGAAGAACATGCAGATTTTCAAACTGAATGAGCATGAGGGTCGGTCCGTCGGCAAGTTCTTCACGGAATTGGTGGCGCAGGCCGGAACGGCTATTCTTAAAAATCAGAAACACGATCAAGTAGCGACCCGTATTCCGCTCAATGGTACCATTGATGATATTAAAACCGCTACCTGGCCAACTATTTTCGGCGTATTACGCAATGCGTATATTGAAGCATTCAAGGGTGAATTCGACAACAACATCACCCTTCAGGATGCGGTCAAAAGCTTTAAAGACGATTTCAAGGCCAAGCGGGCCGAACGAAAGGCGGAGCGAAAAGAAAAACGGGCCGAGCGAAAAGCGGAACGCCAACAGAAGCGGGCAAAGCGAAAAGCTGAGAGAGCAGCGAAAAAGAAGTAGTAAGGCCCTGTAGCCGGAACGCATTCGTATTCCAGCTACAGGGCCTTATTGCGGGCATACCTTTCTATTGGTTCCTTCGCCGATCAATCAGGGTATCTTTTCGGGCTCCGGATTCCGTTCGGCGGGGCTTATACCGGTTGCGGGTCTTTTGAACACCAGCATCCTTTTCTTTTTTATAAGAAGGGATAGCATTGTCTTTACTTTCCAGGTTATCCTTCAGCGAAGGCGCTGGAATGGGCTTCTTTGACCGTGCAGAGGCCGAAGCAGACATAGGTTTAGTCGTATTAGCCGAACCAGAGGTCGCTTTCGGCGTGGTTGTTTTAGCGGTTTGGGGTGTTGTCTGAGCTAGGGCAGGAGTAGCCATCAGCAAGACACCGAGCAATACTTTAATCATACCGTTTTGTTGAGTTTGGTCACTGAAAATAGTCTACACAAAAGCTTACCGTCGAACGCTGTCCACCTTCGTAGCGCCCCCCCGGCGCAGCGAATCCGGCCGTAATCGTTTCTGCTTCCGATTTTTAGGCAGGGTCGAGTCCACACCGGCCTCCATTTTCAGACGCTCCTGCCGATTGGCGGGCTTCATCTTCGGCCGAACCGGATTAGCCTGTCGTGTATCTGTCGTTGAGGTCGATTGCTGCATCGTTGGGGCCTGGTTACTTTGTCCCAGCGCACGAATGCTTACCGTACTGCACAAAAGACCGGCACAAATCAGGATACATTTCATAACGTTCGATAGGTTGTTTACAACAAAACGACTTAGCATTCTGAAAGTTAAGAAAGGGGGGAATTTTTATTTAATAAACGCAACGGTTTAACCACTAGCCCTGGCTACTAAGGTCTGCTGGTTGCGTTAATCGGTTTCCCATCCTGATACGCCCTCTACCCGACAGCACCTACTTAACGCTGAGGATCTTTTTATCCCTTCCTTTTTACCCATAGGCCTAAACCACTAAAAATCAATGCCTTATGTAAACAAAAATACATTAATCATTAACTTAATCGGCAAAAAATTTGAGTATCCATGTATATAGTATTTTATTTGTAATACCCTCTGTACTAACCTACTATAGAATGCTCTTTAATTCACTGCATTTTCTTCTCTTCTTTTTATTCACTACCCTTGCTTATTTTAGCTTACCCTTACGCGGACGATGGCTACTGCTGCTAGTAGCCAGTTGCTATTTCTACATGGCCTTCGTCCCAGTTTATCTGCTCATTTTAGGCGTAGTCATTCTGATCGATTACGCTGCGGGCATATTCATTGAACAATCCCAGGGTTCACGCAGGAAAGTACTGCTGGTTATCAGCCTGATTGCCAACATCGGCTTATTGTCTTTCTTCAAATATTACGACTTCTTCAACCAGCAGCTCACAGCCGTTTTAACGAACGCGGGTCTGGTCAATCCCATCCCTATGCTGGGCGATCTGTTGCCCGGCATCATACTGCCTATTGGTTTGTCGTTCCACACGTTTCAATCCATTAGCTACACGATTGAGGTGTACAGAGGCAAACAGGCAGCAGAGCGAAACCTGGGTATCTACTCGTTGTATGTGCTGTTCTATCCGCAACTGGTAGCCGGACCGATCGAACGGCCGCAAAACGTATTGCACCAGTTTCGCGAATTTCATCCCTTCGACTGGGAGCGTGTCCGGTACGGATTATTGATGATGGCGGGTGGCTTTGTCAAAAAGGTAGTCATTGCCGACCGAATGGCGCTGGTGGTCGACCCAGCCTTTAGCCATGTTTCGACAGCTAATGGCGCGACACTTCTGCTGGCAACCTTCTTTTATTCCATTCAGATTTACTGCGACTTTTCCGGTTATACCGATATAGCCATCGGGGCAGGTAACGTGCTGGGAATCAAAATGATGAAAAATTTCGATACGCCTTACCTGGCCGCATCGATCAGCGACTTCTGGCGTCGGTGGCACATCTCGCTTTCGACCTGGTTTCGTGATTATGTTTACATTCCGCTGGGTGGTAATCGGCGCTCCACGGCCCGTACCTACGTAAACACGTTTGCGGTCTTCGGACTGAGTGGGCTTTGGCACGGGGCCGACTGGAAATTTGTCATCTGGGGCTTGCTTCATGGCCTGTATCTGACCCTCGGCCAAATATTATCCAGACATAAACGCAACGGCACGCCCGAGCCGGGACAAGAAGCCCATCAACAAACCAAACTTCAGCTTAACAGCCTGGTGGGCTATCGAACCAACCAGCTCATGACCTTCCTGCTGGTTACGCTGACCTGGGTATTTTTCAGAGCGGCCACCACCACCGACGCCCTGATTGTTCTGCGCAAGATTTTAACGTTCGATTTTACGGGACCAACCCAAATCTCGATTCAGCCAACAGAACTCGCGTTTAGTTTTCTGCTGATTGGAAGCCTCTTACTGGAACCCCGCTGGATAACGTTTATCCGACGGGCCGACAATCGGGCGTTTTGGGTACTCATCCCGGTGCTGGTTCTTATCTGCTACTTCTTCGGCGTTTTCACCGCCAATCAATTTATTTACTTTCAATTTTAATCTTCCCTCATGATTAATACCATCCTGAAGTGGGCACTCCTGCTTGCATCGGGCGGCATGCTGTTGCTGGCGTTAACCCCCCGCATGCAGAAATGGCTGGACCGGCACGGTTTCATTCCGGATCAGTATACCTACGGCGATTTATACAACGTATCGAATCTGAAGGCCTTTAAAGAGAAAGATTTTAACGAAAACGATGCGCTTACGGAAGCCGACAAACCCCGGCATTATAGCGATGTACACTTGTATACTATAGGCGATAGCTTTACAAAGATGGACACAAGCTATTATGCTGGCGGGCGTAACATCCATGTCTGGATTGGCGGCAACTCAGGCGTTGATGTGAAGCTGGATAAAACAAAAAAGAATATACTGGTTATCCAGTTTATCGAACGAGTGCTTCAGGAACGCCTGTATTACCCGGAATACAAGGAAATTTACATGGACGAAGGAATTACGGAGCCCGGACAGCAGATGGCTCAGGCCCAGCAACCGGTCGAAAAAAATAAACTGAAAGAGTGGATCATGGCCCGCTTCGGGAGTGAGATCAACCAGCGCCTGGAATTCCTGCTGTTCAATCGATGGCCGTTTATACAGGCTAAAGAAGCAAAAGCACAATTGACCCTCGATGTTTTCGGACGCGTTCCGGGAGCCGGCATTTCACAGGATAAAAAACATCTGTTCTATGAGCTCGAAGTCGATACTACGTTCCGTCTGAGCGCTTTCCGTCACCTCTCCGATCAACGGCTTGATACACTGGTGACAAACCTGAATACCATGCGGCAGCATTACCTGGCGATGGGCTTCAATGAAGTGTACGTCTGTCTGATTCCGAACAAGGTAACGATCCAAAACCCAACGTACGGCGTATACAATCACCAGATCGAACGGATTGAAGCGAACCCACGCCTGAAGGCACCGGTAATCTCCATGATCGATACGCTGCGGCAACACCCCAATTGGTATCATCTGGGCGATGGGCACTGGGACAAAAACGGTAAACGTTTCTGGCTACGTCGGGTTAATGCACTGGTAGCCAACTGGTCCGACGCACACTAAAGCAGCCGACTGCCGGGCGAAAGAAAGCCCACGAAACCAATGTGGAATTTGAGCTGTTTCTGCATCTTAAGGGGGTAAGCAGCCAGTTCGTGTATGTTTTTAAAACTGTTTCGTAAGCCCAGGGCTAGTTCCGACCATGCCCGAAAAGAACCGGCGGATTACCTTAGCGCCTATCGTGCTACCGGCGATTTGGCTATATTGGGTGAACTGTATGAGCAACACATGGACCTTGTCTATGCCGTTTGCTTTAATTACCTGCGCGATGAAGACGAGGCTAAAGATGCCGTCATGAATCTATTTGAGCAGTTAGTGGCAGACCTGCGCAAACATGAGGTACAGCAGTTTGGCCCCTGGCTCCACAGTGTGGCCCGCAATTACTGCTTAATGCAGTTACGCAAAACCCAGGCGCATCCGAAAGCTGCGCTGGTAACTGGCACCGGAGCCGACCTCGACGATGAGCCGCTGATGCAGCTCCCCGACGATGAAGCCAATAAATCGGAGCTTGAGGAAGACCTGACCACAATGGAAGCCTGCTTGCAAACGTTGCCCCACGAACAGAAAACCTGCCTGACACTTTTTTACCTGGACCATAAAACCTACACGGAAGTAGCCGACCTAACGGGCTATGACCTAAAACAGGTAAAGAGTTATTTGCAAAATGGGCGTCGAAAGTTGAAAATTTGTATGCGTAAGTAACGCGGGCGAAAGCTCGTTTTTTTAGTTGATAGCGGGTTTTACCTGCGCTACTACCATGAACGACCAACTAAGTTTTACCGATTTACAGGCGTATCAATCCGGCCAGTTAAGTGGCCCGGCCCGGTATCGCGTGGAGCGGCTTTTACTGGAAAACCCTTTTTATGCCGATGCGCTGGCCGGACTGGAGGCCATGCAGCAAACGGCGGCCGGTGCAGCCGGCCGCCCCACTACCGATCAACTGGCCGACCTTCGGGATGCGCTGCATGAGCGTATTCATGAATCGGCGAATCAGAAACGGCTTTGGCCACTTTGGATCGCGACCACGACGGCGGCTATTTTATTTATGCTGGCAATGGCCATTTATTTTATATTCTTTGCGCCTAAACAACCCATCAAACCGACTCCCAAACCAGCCACAACTGTACTGGTTAGTCCGTTCAACAGCACGGCATTAGGGCTGGTAAAAACGCAGGAGCACCTTGCCTTTTTGTAGTCCGTTCGGTAAACGATTCTTTTCCCTCTCAATAAAACTCCCGATAATCTTTAGAATTTATAAAACATTTATAAAACGTAAGACGTTAACCGGACATATCAACTTTATTGGATTCTCTATGTTTCGCGCAAATTCACTACGTTTTATCCTCTTTTCATTTATCCTCGTTACTAGCTGTCTATCAGGCAGTTTTGCTCAGCAACGCTTTAGCGCAGGCCCACGCGTTGGCTTAAATTTGTCCACATTTGGTATGGACGCAAAAGACTATACGTTACGGCCGGGTGTAACAGCCGGTGCTTTCCTGATGTATAGCTCCCTGAACCATTTTGGTATCTCGGGCGATGTTCTTTACTCGCAAATGGGTGCCAAATATGCAGACCCCGCCAATAGTCAGGCTAACACGTTCAAACAGCGGATTAATTACCTGGAAGTTCCCATTGCACTACGTTACTTCCTGACGCTGAGCGGCAATTTCCGGCCCAACGTGTTCTTCGGTCCATCGTTTGGATTCAAGCTCAATGCCAAGCGGACGAACTACATAGCGCAGGGAATTGCCCAACCCGATTTCGATAACAGCTCTGAATTCCGGTCGATGGACCTAGGCTTGATCGCCGGTTTCCAGCTGAACTTCAAGGGCTTGGGTGAACGGCAACGGTTCCTGATTGATGCCCGCTACCGCTACGGTCTGAGTGATATCACGCTGAACAACAACCAAAACGTCAACAACTCAACGATTACGCTGACCCTTGGCTATGGCTTCGGCGTTGGTCCCGAACACCCTAGCCGGTACCGGAGATAGTCGACTGCTGCTTGCCATTACGTGTCCTCGCCAACTTATTTAATGAGTTAGCGAGGACACTTTTTTGTATTTTTGGCCTATCACGACCCAATTTCTTTTTCTCATGCCCCTCTGCCGGTCTGCTCTTTTTGGTTTACTCAGCGTTTTACTGTCCTTTTCGACCTTTGCGCAAACAACATCATCTTCGTTTCTTAAACTTAATGCCCGCCAAAGCTGCTGGGCCGACTCGGTGTTTACGAACATGGCACCCGAAGATCGAATCGCCCAACTGATTATGGTGGCCGGTTATTCGAACCGCAAGCCCGGTTATGAAGACTCACTGATTACGCTGGTACGAACCAATAAGCTTGGCGGGGTAGTCATGTTTCAGGGTGGCCCCGTCCGCCAGGCCCAACTCACCAACCGGCTTCAGGCAAACTCAGCCGTGCCCCTGCTTCTTGCCATGGATGCCGAATGGGGCATTGCTATGCGGCTGGACAGTACCGTTCGCTACCCTTACCAGATGACGCTTGGGGCCATGCAGGGTGCTGGTTCCGACTCGCTTATCTACCAGATGGGGGCCAATTTAGCCAGGCAGGCACGCCGGCTGGGCATGCATGTCAATTTTGCGCCTTCGGTCGATATAAACAACAACCCGAATAACCCCGTCATTAACTTCCGCTCCTTTGGCGAAGACAAATACGCGGTGGCCCGCAAAGCCCTCGCCTACATGCGTGGTATGCAGGACAACCAATTGTTGACCAGCCTGAAGCACTTCCCTGGTCATGGCGATACCGGCACGGACTCCCATTACGACCTTCCCCTGATCAGTAAGAGCCGTGGGCAGCTCGACTCACTGGAATTGTATCCGTTCCGTGAACTGATCAACGCGGGAGCAACCGGCGTGATGATTGCCCATTTGAGCATTCCCGCCCTCGATACGACCCGCAACCGGCCCTCGACGCTATCGCCCGCCATTGTTACCAACCTGCTCAAAGACGAACTGGGCTTTAAGGGGCTGATTTTTTCCGACGCCATGAATATGAAAGGCGTAACGAAATTTTACCCGTCGGGGAAAGCCGACGAACTGGGCCTGGAAGCGGGTATGGACGTACTGGAATTCACGGAAGACGTACCCAGTGCATTGGCGCAGGTTAAACAGGCCATCGCCGATGGGCGTATTAGTCAGGCTTCCATCGACGCCCGATGCCTGAAGGTGTTACAGGCTAAAGCCTGGGCCGGACTGGATCAGTATAAGCCGGTGGTGCTGGATAATCTTGTCAATGACCTTAACCCCGCAAAGGATGAGCTGCTGAACCGTCAGCTCACCGAAAAAAGCCTGACAGTCCTGAAAAATGACCGAAATATTTTACCCCTGCAGCGCCTGGACACCCTTCGAATCGCTTCGGTAGCCATCGAGAGCGACAAAGTCACAGCCTTCCAGGAAATGGCGGCCAATTATACCAAAGTCGATCACTTTAACCTGACCTCCCGCACACCCGATTCTACACTGGCCCAGATTCGGGATTCCTTACAAAACTACAATTTGATCCTGGTCGATGTTCATCTCAACAACATTCGCCCTGCCGTCAAATACGGTTTGCAGGCAAAAACGGCTGGTATTCTGAGTGAGCTGGTCGCTACCGGCAAAGCCATCGTAACCGTATTCGGCAACGTGTATGCCCTGGACAAACTGACCTTCCCGGCTGATACCGCTCAGCCCGGCCGCAATATTGAACAGGCCAGAGCGATTATTATGCCCTACCAGTTGACTCCTTATACGGAAGAGTTATCGGCGCAATTGATTTTTGGTGCCATTGGCGCGTCGGGGAAGTTGCCCGTTACGGTCAATCAGCGCTTTCGCTTAGGTGATGGCCTAACCGTTCAGCCTATTGGGCGTCTCAAATACACGATTCCCGAAGAAGTCGGCATCGATGGCCGCTTCCTGACCCAGCAGGTGGATTCGCTGGTCAACGTGGGACTGACGCAGGGCGCTTTTCCGGGTTGTGTGGTGCAAATGGCCCGGAATGGCAAAGTCATTTTCCGGAAAGCGTATGGCCGGCACACCTACGATGCGTCGCTGGGTGCCGAACCAAAGCCAGTCCAACTGGATGATCTTTACGACATGGCATCCGTTACCAAAGTGAGTACCTCAACGCCCGCGTTGATGCACCTGGTCGACGATGGAAAATTCAACCTGGATGGCAAAATGGCTGATTATCTGCCCAGTTTCAAAAAGTCGAATAAAGCGGATCTGCGCTGGCGTGATGTGCTCACGCACCAGGCCGGGCTGAAAGCGTTTATACCTTTCTGGATGGATACTAAAAATCCAGATGGCTCGTGGAAACCCAAAACATTTAAAAATGAACGCTCGGCGCGGTACCCGATTGAGGTAACCGACAGCCTGTACGAATTCAAGGGTTATCCGAAAATCATTTTTGAGCAGATCAGGGATTCGCCATTAAACGCTAAGAAAGACTACGTCTATTCTGATTTATCGTTCATTCTGTATCCGCAGATTGTGAAACGACTGACGGGCGAAAATTTTGAAGACTACCTCAAAACGACGTTCTACAAACCACTGGGTGCCACAACGCTCACTTTTTTACCCCGCCGTTTCTATTCGCTGAACCGGATCGTTCCAACCGAATACGACTCCTTATTCCGCAAGACGCTGATCTGGGGGCGCGTCCACGACGAAGGCGCGGCCATGCTCAACGGGCTGTCGGGCCACGCGGGTTTGTTCGGCAATGCTAACGACCTGATGAAAGTGTACGAAATGTATCGCCAGAAAGGTAGCTACGCTGGTCAGCAATTTATTTCGGCCAAAACGATAGCCGAGTTTACCCGTTACCAGTTTCCAGAGCGGGGCAACCGCCGGGGACTGGGCTTCGACAAGCCAGCGTTTACCTACAACGGCAACGCACCCAAATCGGCGACCAAAGCTAGTTACGGGCATTCGGGGTATACGGGTACTTTTGTCTGGGTTGAGCCAGACCCGGCATACAACCTGACGTACGTATTTTTGTGCAATCGGGTTTACCCGACCCGAAATAACCCTAAACTTGGAAACTTAAACACCCGCACCAACCTTGTTGAAGCACTTTATCAGGCAACTAAACGTGGACTCTGATGAAAACTCACCTGATTCAACTGCTGGACTATGAGCTTTGGGCCAATCGACGCATCATTGACGCCCTCGAAAAGATCGACAAGCCGCCCGCTCGTGCGCTGGCACTAATGGGCCACATTTTATCGGCTCAGCATGTTTGGTATGGCCGAATTATGCACGAATCGACCTTTGTGGCCATTTGGGAGGACATCCCGGTTAGCTGGATGGTCGAAACCGCCGAGCGCCAGCATCGGCAGTTGGTGAGCCACCTATCAGCAATCACTGAGCCTGAGCTGGCTGAGCGGGTCGACTATGTCAACACCAAGGATATTGCCTACAGCGACTCGCTGCTTGACATTTTGACCCACCTGAGCCATCATGCGGCTTACCACCGGGGCCAGGTCGTTCAGCTCATCCGGCCGATGGTTAAGGAAGCTCCCGTAACGGATTTTATCGTCTGGAAGAGGGAAGAAAACGTAGCACATTAGAACCGATTACCCGACGTTTATTCGCCATGAAATACCTGTATATTCTCGCTTTATTTTCATCGATCACTTCATTAGGCCAGGTTCGTTTGCCAACGAATGAAGTAGGCCAGGTTCAGTATCAGGAGCTTGTTCGTGTACCGGATAGTAAACGGCCAGCCCGGCAGCTTATGGAACAGGTACACGCCTGGGCGACCAAGTATTACCCGTTAAGCAACGAGGCTGAACAACAATATGATCGGGAACATAACATCCTGTTTGTCAGAACCTTTTATCCAATTGGTAACCAGTCCGTACGCTACACGCTGACCGTTGAAACCAAATTTGGCCGCTACCGGGCCACAATAACCGATCTGATTATCGACGATCATGGCCGTACGCAACCGGTTCAGGCCGTCACGTCGACGATTGACGAGTTGGCCGAAGCGGCCGATAGTACGGTTAAAAGCAGAAGTGTTATTGAACAGATCGCTGCCGATCAAACGGAGCTATATCGGCAAATTGACAAATCCTGCCGGGAGACTCTGGCGAATCTGAAACGAGCGTTGACGGCAGATTAGCGGGCGCATTTATCGATGTTTATCGACCCCAATCTGTTCGCACCAGGGCAACACGGGGCAGGTTGAGCAATGGGGTAAAGTACCCGTACAGATGTGCTTGCCAAAGGGCATCAGCAACCGGTTGATGTTTATCCATTGTTCCTGCGGAACCTGGGTTTCCAGTACCTTCAGCGTTTGTTCAGGCTGTTTGGTCTGCACATAGCCCCAGCGGTTGACAACCCGATGCACATGTACATCGACGCTGATGGCAGCCTCGCCCGTTGCTACGCCCAGGGCCAGATTGGCGCACTTTGGGCCAACGCCTTTCAGGGATATCAGGGTATCGTAATTAGCGGGTAGTTCGCCACCGAACTCATTCACGATCCGCTCGGCAATCCCCAGCATGGTATAAGCTTTCTGGTCGGGATAAGTCGTTCCGTATAACAACTGAGTGAGCGCCGGTGCATCAAGTGCAAGGAGTTGCCGGGGGGTTCGTGCCTGCTCAAACAAACGAAGTGATACCGGAATGGTGGTTTCATCGAGCGTTCGGATCGATATGATGCACGAAATCAACTGCTCGAATAAGGTATTATACCCCCGCTCGAACAGATCAAACATAGCCGCTTTCGGGTAAGGCCGAATCGCTTCATCAATACGCGCCAGAACAACGTCGAGGTCAAAGGTAGGTTTCATTCGTTTTGGGTATCAGTGTAGGCAGTCCGGTTGCCATGACGGACTGCCTACACTGATACCCAAAACATACCCTTAAGGTTTTCAGACCTTGATAATTACCATTTCCACGCGTCGGTTTTCAGGCCGTTCTTTCAGGCTTTTGTTTGTATTGATGGGCCTGGACGGACCATACCCGACGGTTTCAATCCGGCTGGCGCTGATGCCTTTATCGACCAGATACCGTTTCACTTCGTTGACCCGGTTGCGTGACAGCTCAACGTTAGCGTCGAATTCACCTACCGTATCGGTATGCCCTTCGAGCCGGATTTGCATCGTTGAGTTGGTCTGCATGACCGTGACCAGGCGATCCAGTTCAGGAAACGATTCGGGCTGTAGATCATACTTCGATGCCTTAAAATAAATGTTTTTCAGGGTGATTTTAGCCCCCGCTTCGATGGGTACCAGATCGAAATCGCGAACAACATCGATGCGGTTCGTTGCCAGCGTATCACTCTGGCTGAAATACCCTTTTGCCGATGCCGTAACCGCATAGACGCCCCTGCGGTCGATGGAGATTTTGTATTTCCCACCGGGCACGGCACTCCGTACGGAATCAGCCGGATCGTTGCCCGATGCCTCAGCGCCCGATATCAGTCGATAAGTGATGGTTGCCCCAATAGGTTGCTTTGTTTTCGCATCACGGGTGATGCCGTTAATCGCCACCGCAACCGGCGCAGGCATTTCCTTCGGCTGAACCGGCTCAGGTACTACGGGCTCCGTTGGGCTGGCCGGTTCAGCCAGACCGGGTTTTGTGCGGGGTGTGTAGCGGGGCTGCTGCGGTTTAGGCGGAACGGGTGCCTTGGGCGTACGCTGCGAATATTGGTCTTTGCGAAGTGGATTAATGATATGTACACCCCAGAAATTAAAACAAATAGTAGTCTGACTATCTCTGCACTCGAACAAATCGAAGGTTGTATAGCCAGGATCTATTCGCTCAAAATACGCCACGAAGTCAACGCGCTCGCCGGGGCTCACTTTGCGTTGGGCTTCAACCGGAATATTTTCTGCCCGAATAAATTTATAGGAACGCTCCCCCTGATTCACATACAGCCTGGATGTTGGTTGAAAACTGATTCTGTTTGAACTCTCCAGTTCTCTACCCCGCCGACCGTCGGGCGAAGGAATCTGAAACGGAAACGAGCGGCCATTTAAACTCCCCCTCCGGGCCTGAAATTTCATGTAAACAATGGTGTACTGAGCCGTCAATTCAACGCGCTGGATACTTACGTCGGTGTCATTAACGTCATCCACGCGCGGATTTTCAGTCGTATACTGTACCTGCGCACGTAGGCCCGTGGCAACCAGCAAGAAAAACAGACAGGTGAGAAATCGGCGGTTCATAGTCGTTGAAAACAAAGCATTTGTTGTATAAACGTTTGACTATGCCGGGTAGTTTAGGGTTTAATAGATTGCTTCGTAATCGGTCAATAACGGACCAGTTTACTTCCGTACACCGTTCTCAACAGACCAATACTGGCTCTGTTCGGTAGTTTTCGGTTCAAAGTTCATTAAATTAAACCCGCCTGTACCCGTAGCCGAACCAGCAATGGTTGTTACACGCACGACCTTACCGTCCCCCTTCCAGGTTAGGGGTTGATTCGCCTGGCAACGTTCGGGCTTCCCCCCCATCGTTTGCAGGAAGTAGGCGTTTCCCTGTCCGAAAACGCTCACCGCACCATCTGGCGTAGCACAAATGGCCGTTTTTTCGTCAACGCCAATACCCCGCGTGGGCAGTCCCCAATCGGTTAGGGCACGGGCCATAAAGACCAGATGCCGTCCCTGCCGGTCACGAGCCGAGTAATGCATATCGGTAATGGTGTTCGCTAGTAAGGGTTGCTTCAGGAAATCATCCCGACGCAGATCGACCCGTTTGTCATAAGGATTCGCCAATGCCTCGGCCGACGTAACGGTTCCTTCTGTTGCACTAAAATAGACCTGTCCCAGAATACCGCAACCGGCGCTCGTTCCACCCACAACGGCGCCGTGGCGAATACGCTCATTCAGCGCATCCGCCACGGGCGTTCCCTGCCAGAACTTCACATAATTACCCTGATCGCCCCCGGCCAGGAAAATAGCTTCGGCAGTGCGTACTTTCCTGACAATGGCCGGATTGCTGGCCAGATCACGACTGTCGAGCAGGATGGTTTCAACGGAATTTACCCGTTCTCCCAGCTTTTGATAGAGATACTCATTATACCCGTCTTTCCCCGAAGCCCGCAGAATGAGTACATCGCCCCCACCCGAGCGGTGCAGAAACCAGCGCATAGCCGCATCCACATCCGTGCTGCCGCCTGCCAGTACCACACCGCCCAGTGGCTGACGGACAACGTCGGCAGTGTCGCCCACAAGCCAGGCCGTATAGGCAGGTGCGGGTTGGTCAGGGGGTAAATTAGTCGTCGACGGCCACTGAAAAAGCGAAAGAAACAGAAGAATAAGCGGGGTAATTTTAACCATGATGATGGAGATGATCTGACTAAAATACGAATCAAATAAATAAGGCGTGTTACGGCTCCAAACCCTAACACGCCTTATTTATTTAAGCTTACGAATCCTTAATAACCAGCGTTCTGCACCAGAGCAGGGTTAGTGGTTATCTCCCGCAATGGAATCGGGAAAATCAATTTGGGCGAGTTGTAAGGCCAGGATGTACCTACACTTCCCTTCGTTCGCTTGATGTCGTGAATATACGTTCCTTCGAAAGCCAGTTCAAACCGACGTTCTTTCAGGATGTTTGCCAGTGTTAGTTGCGCTGCGGTCAGGGGCGTTGCGCCAGCCCGGTTGCGAATAACATTGATGTCATTCAGGGGTGTATCGCCTACTGTAGTACCAGCCCGGAAGTTAGCTTCGGCGCGGGTCAGATACATTTCAGCCAGGCGTAGTATCTGAATGTTGCCGTACTGGTTGATAAACTTGATGGTACGGAAAAGGCCATCGTCGTCATAAAACAACTCTGACCGACGGTCGCCAGCTTCGAATTGCTGAACGAAATTTTCGCTGATATCGATATCGCCCCGACCACCTTCGGATGAGGAACCGTAGAAGGTATTCACATCGTTTATCCCATCCTGATCCGTGATTTGAATCGCAAAAATCGTTTCACTGGTGTTGATCCCGTTCTGAAATTCCCGTGTGTCAAATACCTGCTCGATATCGACTAACTGATACGTTTTGCTGGTAATGACCCGATTGGCGGCACTAGCTGCGTTCGGGTAGTCTGCTTTTTGCAGGTACACCCGCGACAGTTGCGCCCCAGCCGCGCCTTTCGTAGCGAAGAAGCCGTTCGTAGCTGGCAGCTTGGCTTCAGCCTCCGTCAGATCTTTAAGAACCTGCGCATACACAGCCGCCACGGTACTCCTTGGCACATTCGAGCTGGCATCCAGATTGACCGTTGGTGTTGTTACAATCGGCACCCCGAGATTGGCATTCGGATCCCCATCGCTCCAGTCCCTGCCGTAGAAGCGTGTCAGTTCGAAATACAACGAGCCACGAATAAATTTCGCTTCGCCTTCTATCCGGGCCTGATCCGCCGTAGCGGCCAGGTTCAGGTTAGCCAGTACTGTGTTGCAGATGTTGATCGTGCGGTAGGCATTCGTCCAGGTAACATCCGCCTGATCGTTGTTGACCAGTATATTTTTCGTGTATATCTGTTGAGGTCCTACATAGGTACCCGTCCAGTTCACATCGCCGGTAGAGGGCACCGTCGCCAGCAGTTCGCCGTCACGGATCAAACTGCCGCCGTATAAATTGACACCACTCAGGCCATCATAGGCTCCAACGAGCAGCGCGTTCAGGTCCGATGCCGTTGACAGCGCCTGACCCGTTGCGACCGAGTTTACCGGTTTAATATCCAGTTGGCTATTGCAGGAGGCCATCCATAAGCCAACCGACATAACCGACGCCAGTATGATTGATTGTTTCGTTCTCATAAGTTGTTTTGTCGCTTAGAAGCCAATTTGTAGCCCACCGATGATGGTGCGTGGTTGTGGAGCGGAGTAAAAATCAACGCCAAGGTTAACGGGATTGCCCGCGTAGGCATCCGAGTTAACTTCCGGATCCCAGCCCGTATACTTCGTAAACGTCAGCAGGTTTTGCCCCGTGGCGAAAACCCGGATCCGGCTCAAATGAAGGCGGGTCAGGAGTGCTTTCGGCAAGGTATAGCCCAGCGTAACGGTCCGTAAGCGAAGGTAATCGCCTTTTTGCAGGTATCGGGACGATTCACCGGTGCCATTGCCGCCATACAAACGCGCCTGGGGAACATTGGTTATGTCGCCGGGCTTTTTCCAGCGGTTTAACTGATCGATCGACTGATTGTCAAAGTAATCACCGTTGGCCGACTGGAATTTGCCGCCACCGTTGTAGATATAGTTTCCAGACTGACCACTGAACAGGACACTCAGTTCGATCCCCATGTAACTGAAGGTATTGGTGAGGCCGCCGATAAACTTGGGCGATGGGCTACCCAGCGGCACGTAAGTGGCTTCGTTGTAGCTATTCGTCGTCGAGCGATCCAGCGTACCATCGGCATTGGTCGTGTTCTTGTAATAAAGCGCATCCCCATTCTGCACATCTACACCGGCATATTCGGGGCCGACAAACACACCCAGCGGCTGGCCTTCCTGCGCCCGGTTCAGGAAACTACCGGTAATGGTTGTTCCGCCCAGATCGGTCACTACGTTCTTGTTGTAGGCAATGTTCAGCGAGGTTGTCCATTTGAACGCACCGGTCAGGTTGTTGGAGTTGAAAACGAACTCGAATCCCTTGTTCTCCAGCTTACCTACGTTACGCAGCTGCGTCCGGAAGCCCGACGAACCCGGCACGTTTACGTTGAGCAACAGGCCGCTCGTGTTTTTCTGATAGTAATCGATTTCCCCCGAGAAACGATTGTCCAGGAAACCAAATTCAAGACCAATATCGGTCTGCAACGTTTTTTCCCAGGTCAGATCCGGGTTCGGAATCTGCGAAGGGGCCTGACCCGGTACGCCTGCATAACCAGCTGATGTATTAGCATTGTTCGTAGCAGCATATAACGCCAGCGAACTGTAGTTACCGATTTCGGCATTCCCGGTCAGACCGTAACTGGCCCGCAATTTCAGCAGGCTCAAGGCACGAACATTTTTCAGGAAAGATTCTTCATTCAGAATCCAGCCTGCCGATACCGCCGGGAAGAAACCATACCGGCTGTTGACCCCGAACCGGGACGAACCGTCGATCCGGCCCGAAGCCCCCAATAGATACCGGTTATTGAAGCGGTAATTTACCCGCGCAAAGTACGACAGGAAACTAAATTGACTCTCTTGTCCATCGCCCGCTGTAATTTTGGCAGCCGCCAGGATTTGCTTATAGGCATCACTCGGGAACTGCTGCCCCGTAACGGAATTAAGGTTCAGCCGTGATTCCTGAAACGACATACCGACGGTGGCATCGACGTCGTGTTTTTCGGCAAAGGTCCGGCCAAACGAAAAATAGTTATTGGTCGTGTAGTTGGACACCTGCCGGAAACTGTTCGTTCCCAGACCATTCGGGGCACCCGTGTTTCGTTGGGTTTCCCGTCCATAGTATTCATCTTCCTGTTGGCCTAACAAATCCGTTCCGAATTCAGTACGGAATGACAGACCGGGCAAAAGCTTGTAGTCGGCATAGACATTGCCGATAACCCGGTAAACACGCGCCTGCAAGGCAGCATAATCGCGGTTCAGGAGCGGGTTATAGTACAACGTATAATCACCGCTCAGTTGGTTGGTACGCGGATCAATAACGGGCGTCATAGAGGGCAGAGCCACAATCTGCATAGGTGTCGAAAAGGCGTTATCGTTCGATACGCGGTCGTTGATCGAATGCGACAGGTTGAAGTTCACACCCAGCGTCAACTTATCCGTGGCGGAGTGATCCAGGTTCACCCGGCCGCTCAATCGGCGAAACCGGTTCTTGATAATAATCCCGCTCTGATCGAAATACTGCCCCGAAATGAAAAAGCGGGTTTTGGCATCACCGCCCCGCGCACTCAGGTCATACTGCTGCGAAGGCGCTTTCTGAAAAGCTTCCTTTTGCCAGTCGGTGTTGTATTTTGGATTTTCGCCCTGCCAACCCGTCGGATCGCCAGCGGAATAACGCGTAAACCGGTTGGCCAGTGACGTTGCCGACACAGCATCCGTATTGGCACGTGCCTCCTGCAATAGCTCAACGTATTGTTGGGTATTGAGCCACTGGCGCAGGTGAGTAGGATTGCTGCCCCCCATTTGCGCCGATGCCTCGAAGGTTGTTTTAGCCGCCCGTCCTTTCTTGGTGGTAATCAACACTACTCCATTCGACGCCCGTGCGCCATAAATAGCAGCTGATGAGGCATCTTTCAGGATTTCCATCGACTCAATGTCGTTGGGATTCAAGTCGGCAATGGGGTTGGTTGGTGCCGTTGTCGACGACTGATCGGCCGAAGTCATTGGAATACCATCAATTACATACAGCGGCTGGCTGCTGGCCGTCAGGGACGACGACCCCCGCACCCGGATTTGTAACCCCTGGCCCACTTTCCCGTTGAGCGACGTAATTTGAACCCCCGCTACTTTACCCTGCAACGCCTGCTCGACGCTGGGCACCGGAATGTTTTCAATATCGCGGGAACCCACTTTAGCGATATTGCCCGTCAGGTTGCGCTTCGACTGCGCCCCGTATCCGGTCACGATCACTTCATCGAGGGCACGCGTGTCATTAGCCATGCTTACGTTAATCACCGAACGATTACCGATGGCTACTTCCTGCGTTGTTACCCCAACGAAGCTGTATACCAGTGTGCCAATGTTGGCGGGTAGCGTAATCGAGTAGTTACCGTCAGCGTCTGTTTGTGTGCCTTTAGTCGTTCCTTTGGCAACGACAGATACGCCTGGCAGCGCAGACCCATCTTCTGCCGAACTGACTTTCCCTGTCACTCGGCGCTCCTGCTGGGCATTGACCTGAATGCTTAGCACACTGCACCAGCCGATCAACAGAAGTAGTAAAAGATTTTTCATTTGTTGATAGATTAAATTTATAAAACAACAAAAGTACAAAGCAATATTCTGCATTATCAAGTTTTGCCTCAGAAATCATACAGCGTAACCATAAAATACAATTCATATCAGGCCTCTTTAATTACTTTAATAACCCAACGGTTACATATCGATCTCGTTACGCAAAAACTAAGTGTCCGGCGAAAACACTTTGAGCGTTTTCACCGGACACTTAGTTTTTTGACATTTCCTCAACAAGCAGCGCTATAAACGATTTACAGCGCCACGTTTTATTTTTAGCCAATTGCGATCCGCCGAGCTTTATCAGGCCTGCCCAATCAGAGCGGTACCGGGCCTAATGCGGTCTGCCTTACTTTTTCAGTATCCCTCGCTCAACGCTCTGGTTAATTAAGCCTTCCGCGTAGTTCCAAAGTAGAGTTGACCCCTTGTTGATGGCTTTTTTCTTGTCATATACCGTTTGGTAGTTCACATCGAATTCCACCCAGGTCCCGCCATCATTTGACGTGTTTTGTAACAGTGGCTCAAACCTGTCCATGGCTCGTGCAAATTTTGCTTCATTCGTTACTCCTTCCTCAAACTCCTCCCAGATAGCGATGAATTCAGCCGCTTGCGCCTGCGGCAACAAGCCAAAGACGCGTTTTGCCGCTACTAATTCTTCGTTGGTATTTGTATGATTTTTCTGCGTGTCGTAGATGAATGTATCACCGGCATCAATCTCCACAATATCATGAATCAAAACCATCTTAAGGACTTTCAGTACATCAACCGGAACATCGGAATGTTCTGCTAAAACCAGGGTCATCATGGCTAGATGCCAACTGTGTTCGGCATCATTTTCATGCCTGTCGCTGTTGATCAGCCTGGTTTTACGCTGAATATACTTGAGCTTGTCAATTTCCTTAATAAAGTCTACCTGCTTTAACAGATTGTCCGTTTCCATTTTCATTTATAAGTAAGCTCGTTTGTCTGATACATAAAACTACAGCATTAACGCCACCCGGCCAATGAGGGTGTTTGGCTCGTCGACTGCTCTTCGAAATTTCTGAATACCCAGCTTTGATTATAGATTAATCATAATTCAAATGCACTAATTATATTTACTTTTAATTCAAAATTATATACCTTTTAATGTACATTCTTAAAGGTTCTATCTATAAATCGACCTCTATTTTAGTTTTGTCGGAAAACTAAAAAAACGGTTATGACTAAACAGATACTTAATTACCTGAAAATCAATAAATTGCTTGCCTGGCTCCTATCAATTCCAATAGCAGTCAGCCTTCTATCTTTTACAGGAGATAGACCTGATCTAAAAAAGGCAGATCATGAGTACGTCAAACACAGGAATTACCTTGCCAATAAAAAGCTGACGTCTCCCCATTTTGACAGTGACCCTATCCGGTTTACCCTAAGAGTCGACACGAAACAGGTTTCTTTAGGTGATGAAGTCACATTTATCATCACTGCACACTACGTGAATGTAAGCCCAGCGTTACTCTTTCTTGCTGAAGGATCTAATGCGTTTCGCTTAAAACTGTTGTTACCTGATGGTTTTGTGCAGACAGGCGGTGATTACAGCGATTATATCGGCGCTGAATTATCGTCGGCAAGAACCACGGTAACCTACACCCTGAAAGGCTTCTTTACCAAAGTAGATAGTAAGAGCGAATTTAGATTACTACGGGGTTCTGGTAATGCTGACGAGCCTAACCTGTTTGTAGAAAAAGCGAAACTCGTCATCTCTGTCAATGACCATATTGATCAAGATAAAAATGGACATTTAGCCTCAAATGATTCACCACTCTATTTTACTAGTAATCAGCATTTTACTAAGTAGTTGTAAATCTGAGCCCTTTCAAACTAATTTGGCAAATCACACATTCCAATTCCCAATCACGCAGCATGAGTATATAAGCACTCATAAAGCTTACACTAAGCAGGGAGGAGGAAAATATGTGAATAGTAGTTCATCAGTTCGTATCGAATGGCTTTTTAACCCTTTCGGTAGTATGACCACAGAAGTACCAAATAGTCGTAAGATTTATGGTATAAATATATATCTCAAAAATAAAGCAGGACAAATAGATTCCGTAAAGTCTGCTCTAGAGAAGAAATATAATAAGTCGTTATTACCGATGACTATAACAGCTACCAATGACGAACCACATTACGGCTCTGCTGGTTTCTACTGTCAACTTAGCCCTGATGCTATCTTATGTCTACGTAAAGCAAGTTGTCAGCAAGGTGACTCATGGTGTCATTTTAATAGCCTAAGAATAGCATCGGATATGGTTTAAGCAAAGCTGAACAAGAGCGTTTCGCAGTAACTTATGGCCAAGTTTGGCGAAGCATAGATTAATGGAACAAGACAATTACTCTCTAGCTTCATGGCAACTATAGAATAATTGTTCACTAAAAAATAAAGCTAGGTGAGGCACTAACCAAAGGCGCTTCACCTAGCTTTATTTTTTACTGCTTCACCACTCGTCGTCTAAACACCTGCTCCCCTAGCCTGACCTCCACAAAATACACGCCTGTAGGGGCTGTTTTCAGATCAAGAGGCTGCTGGAAGAGATCGGCTGTTTTCTGGTGATTCTGCCGGATTAGTTCAACTCCGCTCAGGGTACGCACTCCCAGCGTTAAGGAACCCCGCTGCGGACCGTTGAACAACACCATCATTTGACCATCACTCGGATTAGGTGTTACCTGCAAGGCCTGTTCGGCCAGGGGCGTTGTAGCCGTAACGGTTCCCGCCCGGACGTTGATGGTCACTACGGCCGTGGTACTGCACAGGTCCAGCCCCGAGCCCGCTACCGTATACGAGGTCGTTTGTGTTGGCTGGGCAATCACCTGTGGCCCCAGGGTCGTGTTCAGTCCCGCCCCTGACCAGGTGAAGATGCTGGCCCCGCGGGCATTCAGCGTAACGGTTTGCCCCGGATCAATGAAGATAGCAGAAGCCGCAATTTGGACGAATGACTTCTGGCCGACAACAGCCGCAATGTTGTGCGCTACGTTTAATCCCAGGCTATCGGCATACCGTAGCCAGTCGCCTTTCTGGTTCTGACGCCAGGAAGTTGCCGAAAGCGATTCGCCATTTTTCGTTGTCACCAGCGCCACTGTGTCGCCCGTGGCATAGGGCAAGGTAATTCCGATGTGGAAGGGTAAACTGCTGAGCGGCACATTCCGGTCGAACGTGACATTAGTTGGCCGATTGTTGGCAACGTCGTCCAGAATAACCCGGAGAGGGACATCTTTTTGCGTCAGAATAGCGCCCGGCCCATTCTGAAAGCCCCGCCCGTTCCATACCGTCACCGTCACCACCGACTCGGTGGTTGCGCCTTTGGCCGCTTTCGCTACGCCGAATTTCAGAGACGCTCCGGCCAGATTCGAATACCCTAGTTTATTGGCAAAGAACTCCGAAACCGCCTGACTCCGGTGGCTATTTTGGCCAGCTACATAGCCCGTGCCGTTCGCTTCGCGCAACACGGTTGGGGTTCCGTTGAAATTAGTCATCTCATTGCAAAGTCCCGCATTCAGCACTTCGATATACTCCGTCCGAACGACAGGGTCCGATTGGCCAATGGCATTCGTGGTAACCAGCGTCACTTTGAACTTACCCGGCTGCGTATAGGTAACGGTTGGGTTCTGCTCGGTTGAGGTGGTGGGTGTACCGCCTTCAAATGTCCACGACCAGCTTGTCGGGAATCCATCCGACAGATCGTTGAACTTGATTTGTCCACCCAGCAACACCTGCTGATTATCGGCCCGGAAGTTCGACACGGGACGAGTGGCCACCAGCGTACCACATACGTTGGACGACAACAGGCTAAACCGCCGGGGACTCAAGGCCATAACCGCCCGGATGCGATCTTTCTGGTTAAGGGTGAAAATATTCATGCAGGCATCGTTGGAGTAATCCATGTAGTTCTGCACCATGTTTGTGGAACCGCAACTTACCCGGCCCACCGGACAACCACTACTTGCCGATGCCTGCGGAGGTGTATCGGCCACAAAATCGTCGCCACAATTGGCATCGCCCCAGATGTGGCGCAGCCCCAGCCAGTGGCCGGTTTCGTGCGTTAGGGTACGGCCCAGGTTATACGTAGCCCGCATGGAGGGAAAATTGCCTTTATCGGCATTGCCAAAAGAGCGATAATCAACGACAACGCCATCGGTGCTGGCCGGGCTATCGGTGGGGATACCCGCCAGATTCGACTGGCTCGGAAACTGTGCGTATCCCAGCAGTTGACCGCCACCCGCCACGGCATCATTCAGATCCACTACCCAGATGTTGTAGTATTTATCGGGATTCCAGTAGGTGCTGGGTTTCAGGACGCCTTCAATACTATTCTGATTCCAGTTGGCCTGGTTGCCATTATACCGGTCAATGCCCGGCTCGGCCATAGTCTGCCCCTGCGGATTAACCACGGCGGGACAAAATTCAATTTCAATATCGGCCCCAACGGGACTATCGTTAAACCCTCTTGTTCCTGCTTTCCGGCGGTAATCTTCGTTCAGCGTGGCCAACTGGGCCTGCACCTGCGCCCGGCTAATATTACGCCCG
Organism: Spirosoma humi; assembly: GCF_054776575.1. NCBI lineage: Bacteria > Pseudomonadati > Bacteroidota > Cytophagia > Cytophagales > Cytophagaceae > Spirosoma > Spirosoma humi. The sequence goes on along the minus strand of NZ_BAAHBR010000008.1, from coordinate 874,530 downwards.
GAACCAACCGACTCGCCATTGTGCACAACGTGAACGATAACCGGAATGGTGATAACCGTGGCTAAGCCAGCCCGGCCATTGGCCATCTGCTTTTTAAGTTCGATCATTTTGCGTTGCAACGACCGTTCAAAATCAGCGAGGGTACCCATTTCGGGGTGTTTGGCCCGTAGCAAACTATCCATTTGCATGGTACTACATTGCTGGGGCACCTGGGCGCGAACACCAGCCGTGACCAGGACGAGCAGTAGTAGGCTGAGTAGTAGTCGAAACATACGCCTATTTAGTTGTAGTCGAGTTGAACGTAAACCGGTAACTGGCATTAATATCCGGAAAGTAGTATTCGACTGTTAATACGGTTGAGGTTAAATTCTTAATGGTCCATGGGTATATACCATTCAACAGCGGGATATAAAATGCCAATGTCGCATTGGCATTAACGAGCGTCCAGGTGTCGGTAACGTAAATGTCCGGGTCAGCGGCCTTACACTTGGTTGCACCTTCGCTGGCTTCAAATTTATGTTCCGCATCTGCATAAAAGGTAAGTATATCATCTGTAATACAGGGATCTGCATTAAGCTGAGAAACGGGTATCACCTGCGATGCATTTCCATCATCAATAATCTGTACTGACACCATGCGCCAGGATTTTTTGTCGGTGCCGGTCAGTAGTTGCGAGTACGTAGCGGGCTTGGGTTCTATTTTTTCGGAACAGCCTCCCAGGAGCCATCCGATCACAGCCGGAATGAATAATAAGCGTATAAACTGTCGCATAGTCGAAACTCGTCAAATGCCTTACTGGGGCGTGTAGGTTTGTACGTAATTCAGCGTTGTGTCTTTTGTGGCACTGAGTGCGATCTTGAACTGAAGGTTCAACGTAATTTTACGGTCACGGGGATTCCAGGCACCGGTTCCTTTAATCGTATCCGTTGACCCCAGGTCAGCATTGCTCTGCGTTGGAACAGTGAGCGAGTTGTCGCCATTATCGACAAAGGTCAACGTCGGCTTAATGGCGTCGAACGACAGAAAGGGAATACCCAGATTCCAGTTGCTCACGAGGTAGTTCTTACAGTCGGTGCTGGTAATATTGATGTTCGGAACGGTAGCCGTCTGGGTGCCATATTTTTGCGTACCCGTATAGGCCCCACCCAACAAACAATCATCCTGAATGGTCAGCACCAGCGTTTTTCCGACGATGTTATTTTTCCCGAAGCCAACCTGCAACGTGCTGGGCTGAACACTCGTGAGGGTAAAGGTGAGCGAGGAGGATTCCAGAATGTTGTTGGCGTTGTTGATCAACTGCACCATGATGTTGCCCGTACTTGCTTTGGCGGGTATGACAACCGTTCCTTTTGTGCCAACAAGAGTATAATCTTTGCCTTCGCGGGCGGTGCCGCTAACCACGTAGTTGACCGTGATGGGTTGATCCAGAATGGGACCAACATTATGCACCTGAATGGCAATCGGCTTGCTGTAACTCTCCTTATAGGTTACGGTCGTATCGGTAAAGCGGACGAAATAGGGACCTTCGAACGTACGATCAATGTCGCTGGTCTCGCAGGCCGCTATTACCATGGCAAGCAACATGATCATTCCGACCAGCCCGTATAGTTTATGTTTTCTCATACTTATTAGAACGCTCTGTTTCTTAATACCCTGGATTCTGCTGAAGGGCCGTGTTTTGTTGAATCTCCCGCTGGGGTATGGGCCAGAGTTCGTACCGGCTATTCCAGCTGGGCGAAAACGCCGACATAACGGCCTGAGCCCTACCCGTCCGAACCAGGTCATACCAGCGTTGCCCTTCAAACGCCAGTTCATACACGCGCTCACGCTCGACGGCCAGCAACACATCGGCCTGAGCACCGGCCGTTATCGCTGGTGCTTTCGCCCGGGCCCGAAGCACGTTCAAATCGGCAATGGCCCCCGTTGTACCCGTTAGTTTACCCAGTTGTGCGCGGGCTTCGGCCCGAATCAGGTACATCTCGGCCAATCGCATCAACACAATGTTGTTGTTGCCTTCGGAGGCTGTCCCGTATTTTCGCACTGTCCAGCCATTATCATTACCCCGTTGTTGCTGTGCGTTGAAACTGATGGTCTCATTCCGTGTACCGGCTTCGGTCGAAAGGAGTGAATTGACTAACTGGTTGGACGGAATAACCTCCCGACGGCCTACCAGCAGGTTAGTCAACCCCGGTGATCCTGTAACAGGATCATTGCCCGTTCCGGGATCATCGGTTAAATCATACCCCACTTCCAGGATGGATTCGCTGGTAAAATCTTTCGTGACAACGTCGGAATAATTGGTTTGCAGCACGTACACGTTTGAGTTGATAACAACCGTCGTTAACTCCTCAGCCTTCGCCCAGTTTTTCTGGTACAGATAGTAGCGAGCCAAGGCTGCCTGACAATTTATTTTGTTGAGGTAGGCGGCATTCGTGGTGGCATTGGTCGACGCAGACGTCACAGTTGGCAGATCGGCCAGCGCTGCCTCATAGTCCGCCAAGACAGATGCCAGCATATCAGCTTTCGACGACCGGGCAATGGTGGTATTAGCGGCTTGATCTGTAGAGGTAACCTTAGGAATATCGCCATACGTGTATACCCCGATGAAATTGGCCCAACCCCGCATAAACCGGGCCTCGGCAAGAACTTGTTTGCGGGTGGCTTCGGGCACTGTCGTTAGCGTTGGCAGACGCTCTAAAATAAAGTTAGCCACGTAGATAGTGCGGAATAACCCGCTCCATAAGGCATCAACGGCTCCGTTGGTAGCCGTAATCCGCTTTGTAGCCAGTTCGATTTCATCATTGAAGGTACCATTCGCCTGGATGTAGTCTGCGGTGAAGTCACCGGCGATAATGTTTGGAGCGGCCATACTTCGGAAAGCACTGTACAAACCAATCCGAACCGGCTGTACGTCATTGGGTTCGTTGAGCACTAGCTCATCAACCAGTAACGTCACCGGTTTGGGTTCCAGCACCTCCTGACAGGCCGCCAGACCGATCAGTGTGATCAATAAAGTATATCGTATATAGCGAATCATCGTAAAGCGAAGTAGCGGATTAGAAATTGAGCGTTGCCCCCACCAACAGGTTTTTCACCTGCGGAAACGTAAAGAAATCAATACCCTGTGAAACGGTCGATCCATCGAGCGTACTCACTTCCGGATCCGGGCCCGAGTACCGAGTCCAGGTCAGCAGGTTTGTTGCCGAAACATACAGGCGGGCATTGCTGACTTTGTATTTATTGATCCAGGCCTTCGGGAAGTTATATCCCAGCGATATGTTTTTCAACCGCAGGTACGATCCATCTTCGATAAAGCGGCTACTCGTGTAGTTGTTATACGTATTCTGATACACGTATCGGGGAACACTCGTGATGTCGCCTTCTTTACGCCACCGTTTCAGGGCCTGCCGAGTCTGGTTATTCTGAATATCGGCGCCGGAGTTCAGCAGTGTCTGATTTGAAAAGTTGAGGATGCTGTTTCCATACGAAAATTGAACCAGAGCGCTCAGATCGATTCCTTTCCAGGACACTTTGTTTGTTAACCCACCATACAGTTTAGGCTGCGCATTGCCGATCACCTGGCCATCGTCGGGTGTAATGCGGCCATCTCCGTTTCTATCGTCGTAAATGGCGTCTCCGGTACCTGGATCAACGCCTAGAAATTTCAATCCCCAAAATGTTCCTAAAGGCTGACCCGGCACAACAACATTCGTTCTGGATACGCCATTGCCCGTGTACCCCCGAAAAACCGGCTCAGAACTTGCCAGTTCCACTACTTTATTGCTATTATGCGATAGGTTCAGGTCCGTACTCCAGCGAACAGCCCGGTTTAGATTGACCGTGGAGATGGTCAGTTCCAGGCCTTTGTTCGACACTTTTCCGATGTTTCCCTGCACCGTACTGAAACCGGTGGTTTGTGGAATAGGCTGGGCAAACAAGAGTTTATCCGTCAGGTTGTCATACGCATCCAAAATCACATTGAGCCGTCCGCTGAAGAACGATGCATCCAGCCCTACGTTCGATTCGCGGGTGCGTTCCCACTGCAGATTGGCATTGGCCAGCGCCTGAGGACCAACGCCCGTTGACCCACTGTAGGTAACCGACGACCAGGTACCCAGAAACTGAAAATCACCAATGCGTTCGTTACCCGTAAAGCCGTAACTGGCCCGCAGTTTCAGATCGCTCAGGAACCGAAAACGCTCCATAAACTTCTCACTCGAAAGACGCCAAGCAAACGACGCGGATGGAAATACCCCAAACTGCCGACTCTGTCCAAAGCGTGACGACCCATCGTAACGGGCGGTTATGGTTGCCAGGTATTTCTCATCGTAGCTGTACCGCACTTCGCCAAAAGAGGATAGCAGCCCACTTTTTATCAGATCTGAGCCACCCTGATCGACAATTCCAGCTGAGTTTACGTACGTGAAATCATCACTGGGGAACAACCTACCCGAAACGTTTCCGCTTCGCTGAGTACGCTGCAAGGCCTCAAAGCCTGCCAGTGCATTGAACTGGTGTTTTTCGGCCAGCTGGAAATTGTACGTCAATGTGTTCGTATTGATAAACGTCGATATGGATGTATTGATAAAGACACCGTAACCCTGTCCACCCACACCGGCCAGAAAACCGCCAATGGCCGTTGTCGACGGCTCGAACTGATCTTCGGTTACGTTATTATAATCAATACTGACTTTTGACCGGAAGCGTAGATTCTGCAGGATCTCGTATTCCGCGTATAGCCCGCCGAGAATTTTAACGGTATAGGCATTAAACCGGGGCAACAAGGCCTGAGCCACCGGGTTGAAATTAGGAAATCCCGGATACTCGGCATCGGCGGGACCATACAGACGCCCCTGTTCGTTGTAAGGGGAATAGTAAGGCAAACTTTTTATCGCCCCGGAATAGACGCCATCCAGAAAATTGTCGCCCTTTACGCGCTTGTTCAGCACTCGGGATAACGTCAGGTTCGTTCCAAACGAGAGCTTGTCGGTAGCCTTATGATCTAACTTTAATTGACCCGTGAGCCGGGTGAACTGGTTATTCAACTGAACACCTTCTTCATTGCGGTAACTACCGCTTAGGTAAAATTGGGTACGGTCGTTGCCGCCCTGCGTCGATAATTGATACTGCTGATAAACGCCTTTCCGCAACACGGCATTAATCCAGTCTGTGTTTTGCCCGTTGGTGACGCCTTTAATTAATCCCAACTTATCGGGATCCAGCCCGGCATTGGAGACCGTTTCCCGCTGTAGATCGAGCAATTCCGTGGCGTTCAACAGGTCGGGCCGACGTACTACGTCTGTCAATCCCCGTTGTACATCAGCCGTGAAGGTCGTTTTCTGCGCTTTTCCCCGTTTGGTCGTAACCAGCACCACACCGTTAGCGGCCCTTGACCCGTAAATGGCTTTTGCCGAGGCATCTTTCAATACCTGAATAGACTCAATATCGTTGGGGTTAAATAGCGCAAACGCATTATCCGTCTGGCCACCAAAGTCACGTTCAGATAGAGAACCATCTTCTACCGGAACACCATCGACAATGAACAGGGGGCGGTTGGAAGCCGAGATCGAGGTATTACCCCGCACCCGAACGGTAAGGCCTCCGCCCGGTGTACCCGACGATTGGGTTACCTGCACACCAGCCGCCTGGCCCTGCAACGCCTGATCGAAACTGGTTACGGGAATATCTTTGAATTTATCGGGCGAAATTGACGCGATCGAGCCGGTGATGTCTTTGCGCTGGGTTGTATTGTAGCCCGTAACGACAACCTGCGTCAACTCATTGACGGCTTCCTGCATCTTTACATTGATAACGGTTCGGTTGCCAACGGTTACCTCCTGCGATACTAGTCCAATAGAGGAAAGCAGCAGGATAGCGGTAGGCCCCGGAGCGGTGATGCTATAATTACCATTCGCATCGGTACTAACCCCATTGGTGGTTCCCTTAACGATGATATTGACGCCGGGAATGGGCAGTCCATCCTGCGTCGACGTAACTCTACCCGTTATACGCTGGCCCTGGGCAAGCAAATAGCCCGGCAACATGACCAGCAGTGCTGCCCAGAAAATACCACTATAGAATTTTCTCATGTATACGTTATACTCCAAGTAAAGTCATTTAAAGTTCAAGCACGCTTTTTAACAAAACAATATACTAGAAAGCGTAGCAAGCTACTATTTTTTCAAACGCAAAAATCACCTTAGTCATATAAATATACTGACGGAGCAAGGCCGTTTACTGAGTCGAACAGCCCTCTAAATCCGGAGTCTCCTTCTCGTGGTTTCTACTGACTACCCGCCGATTTCTTCGCCGGTTGATTCAGGGACTTCTGCGTTTTATGATTTATATACGTTCCAGTATACGAAAAAAGGCTCCCCGCTATTGGCAGGGAGCCTTAGTAACTGTATGATCTATGTATTATGTCAACAGTATGCTTTTTTATTACTTCGGATTTTTGACAGGTGCGCTACCCGCAGCAGCCGGGTTATACGCTAACTCGTTATCGGGCACATCCCAATAATCGAGGAAGTTGTATTCGATCGTACCATTTGTACTGACCTTACCAGCTTTATCAACGATAACCGCTCCTTTACGGCCTCCCCCGCTAGCAATAGGGTCAATTACACCCCAACGGCGGGCATCGTAAAAGGCCAGACTGCGAAAGGCTAAGCCTACACGACGTTCCCGGCGTAATTCTTCTTTTGCCTGAGCCAGTGTCAAGCTAGTACCCGCAACGGCGGCCAAACCAGCTCCCTGAGCCGCCCGAACAGCATCAATCGACTTTAAACCATCTTCAATTTTACCGGTGTTAATGAGGGCTTCGGCCTTCATTAACTCGTTTTCTTCGTAGCTACCGGCCAGATATAGTTCGGTACCACCCGGATTCCGGTCGCTTAAAACGATTGCTCCAGGCACTTTTTTACCACCATCAACCAACTGCCAGCGTGTATTGAAGGCTTGCCCCCGGCTACTTTCCCCAATCCAGGGAGAAGCGCGTTGCGTAAAGTTATTCTCTAGGCGCTTGTCGCCCGTTTTGTAATCCTGAATCAGGCGTTCGCTAATTTTATACGTAGCACCACCTGATGGATCACCCGTCGATTTTGCAGCCACTGTACCCGTTAGTGGTGCCAGCATATCTCCACCAGCCGTAGAACGACCAGTAAATACATTATCGGTAGCTGTAATACCATCAGTCGTTAAGGTCAGAAGCTGTCCCCATTGGGCTGCCGTCATCGCCGATGCTTTAGTATTTACCAGCAGATTTCTGGCTTTCAGCGTATTAATATTCCGCTTCCACATCTCTACGGTTGGTACACCGCCTTTCCCAACTTGATTAAAATCAGGAATAATAAGCTTCATAAGAGCGGCATAATCGGCTGATGCACCGATACCTGTCAGTAAGGCCGCAGCTTTATCAAGGTTTGTATTCGCTTCTTCAATAAGTTTCTCCTTGGCTACGTAGTTTCCATTGGTACCATTCGACGCATTATTAATAATACCGGCATAATACATTGAGCCAATATGCGAGTAAGCAAAGCCTTTCCACCAATAAGCCCAGGCTTGAATCGTCGCTTTTTTCGCTTTGGCATCGCCCGTAAACGTGGCCTGCTCCGACAATTCCAGAACCTTATTCATCTGACTATTAAGCGAGTACATGTACCACCATTCATGGAACAGTGGGTTAGCACCCTGATTTGCATTAATATTGATCTGACGGATCAGCGCAATTTGAGTATTAGGCGCATTAGGATTAACTACTTTTGATCCATCATCCAAGATAACATAGTCGGGATTACCGATCTGATTACCAAATTGGTTAGCCGCTTCTTCGCCAACTTCATCAGCCATGAGTGAGTGGACACCCATAGCACCCGACCAGAAGTACCCGGGAATACCGTCGTACAAATCAGCTTTAATCTCACGGAATCCATTCACATAGACACCACCCTGGGCAAGGTTAATAATACCCGACTGGGTATTGGCGCTGGCAACAGTTGGCTGGTTCGGATTTTTCACATCCAACTGCTCTTTACAAGACGTAGCAAAGCTCAGTATCAAGGCTGCTACTAGTATTTGTATTTTTTTCATTGACGAATCCTTGAAGTTTACAGTAATTGATTACCGTTATCTAACTGATAGGCAGTAAACAAAAACGAATTTATAGACCGATGTTTAGGCTTGCCTGGTATGAACGCAGGTTAGGCATCGTATTGTGATCAGTTCCCCGGTCCCAGGCCGAGTTACCAGTACCTGAACTAATTTCAGGGTCGTAGCCCGTGTACTTCGTAGCCGTCCAGAGATTGCGGCCCGAGAAAACCACCTGTGCCCGACGTAGTACCGGTACGTTTACTAGCTTACTCAGGTCGAAGCCAATCTGCACATTACGCAGGCGCAGGAACGAAGCATCTTCATAGAAGTAGTTTTTCGTACCATTGGCAGCACGTTGTGCATAAACACCCCGGTAAAATGCGGTCCAGGCACCGGTTTGACCTTCAATAGTGAAGGGGTTCGCATAGTCGGCATGGATACCATCCCGATACATCCATTCTTTCGTCTGGTTATACACGTGGCTACCGTTAACCCAATCCAGTTGGAACCCAAACGTCAGAAAGTTTTTGAACGTAAAATCGTTGATGAACGACATATTGAATTTTGGGTTCGGATCGCCAAAACTGTACTTATTAGCCGAGAAGAAAGGCTGCTTAGTGGCTTTATTCACAACAAATCCATTACTGGCCAGGGTATAAAGCGATTGTTGAGCCTCTGGGATGTAAAAATTACCACTTGGGTCTCTTGCATCGACTTGATGAACATCAACATAACCATATAGCTGACCAATTTTCTCACCCGCTTTCAATACGTAGTTGGTGCTCCCGGCATTCGACAGAACAACCACTTCAGCATTGTTTTTGACGGCCGTGATTTTCGAGGTTTGCTTACCAAAATTGGTGGTCAGATTCCACGAGAAATCTTTCGTACGAATGATAGTCGCATTCAATGATGCCTGAAAGCCATTTGAGGCCAGTGAGAACGCGTTGTCTTTGACGGCGTTAATACCTGACGATGGAGCGGCATTCACATCGAAAATGGCATTATCGGTCGAGCGGTCCCAGTAAGTAGCAGACAAGCGAATGCTGCTCAGCCAATCGGAACCTTTTAGTGGAGTCAATGCCAGATCGGCACCAACCTCAAGCTCCGATGACACCTCTACATCCAGAGCCGGGTTAGGCTGACTGGCTGGCGTGTAGAACGAACTTGTACTACCCATTGTACGGGTATTCAATACCTGATAGCGGTCGAAAGGCCGTGGCTGAATACCAGCTTTACCAAAGGCTGCTCTCAGCTTAAACTCAGGGAAGATATTCGCAAAGGCGCTGTTTTCCCAGAATTTAAGGGCCGATGGCCGGAAATAGGCATTACCTCGTGGGAATGTAAAGGGCTTGGAACCACTACCAAATGCCGACGAAAAGTCGGTCCGGAAACCGCCCGCAATTCCGGCTAAATCGCCGAAATCAATTTGCTGATTCACTAAATAGCCATACGTAATAAATGGCTCAGAGTAATCACCACCACCGGGTAAGCTAGTGCTTGCCCCCGGAACCCGGTATGTAGTAGCCTGTGCTGCTGTAAAGGGACTGTACGTAGGTAACCCCAATGAATAGGTGTAATATTGACGGAAGTTACGGTTACGGTAATCGAACGAAACCTGAGTAGCCGTAGTAATCGGTACCTTCAGGTTAAAATCCTTCTGAAAATCTGTGTTTATGAAGGCCGATGCCAGGAAGTTCTGATACGTGGTGGTCAGGCTGTTGTTATCAATTTCACCTGACGCATCTGTTGCATAATTGCCCCAGTAGTTGCCGCCATCGTAGAACTGTACGTTCCGGTTATTCTCCTGATTTGGGTAGGTCGTAATAATTTCCTGCCGCGAGTAGTTGATACCATACTTAGCATCTAACATCAGGAACCGGTTGATTTTATAATTCAGATTCAGGTTCTGAATGATGTCAACTTTATTATCCTTATTGTCAGTATAACGCTGCCAGTAGCTCGGATTGTTGTGGTTCACGCCAACGGCATCACCATAGTAGATACCTGGATTGCCATCCGGATCAAGTGCGGAGAAATCAGCAAAAGGCCGAGCGTTGTTCAACGCATAAAGAATGTTCCGGTCATTTGATTTAATCGTACTCTTGGTATAAATCAACTGAGTTGTTGAGCGGAATGTCAATCCTTTTGCCAGTTCGAAACCAAGGTTTGTGCCCAGGTTGCTACGTTGATATCCTCCATTGTTGATGATGTTGCTTTCCTGCTTGTTGTTCGAAGCGGATATAGAAAAATCAAACTTATCGCGACCACCCGACAGCGCGATGCTGTTATTATAGGTATTCGAAGGCCGGAAAAAATACGCGTAATGATCCTGATACTTCAGGTTAGCCGTATAAGGTTTATCGGCTTTATTATTGACATCGAGTGGATTATACTGGACATTGTCACTATATACCAACGTGTTAGAATCAAATGTCAATGGTTTACCGGATGTATTAACAACGTTGTTTTGTGCATCCGTGATAAAGCCATTGAATTGCGATTTAGCCACACCACCTACGTTCAAATACTCATTGCGAATGATGCTTGATGAAATGTCAATATTCAATTTCCCAGATTTCCCTTTTTTGGTAAACACCTGAATGACACCGTTAGCACCCTGAGCACCATAAAGTGTTGCAGCAGCCGCGCCCTGTACCACTTCAACGCGCTCAATGGTATTTGGGTCGATGCTACTCAGCAAACTGGTTGGGTTATTATTAAGATTACCGTTCGTATCGTAAGACGATGCATCGACCTGTACACCGTCGATTAGCAGAATAGGTGCCGTACCCCGGTTGATGGTGTTGATACCCCGCAGTACAATATTCACTGGAGCGCCAGGAGTACCGTTACCGCTTGAGATTTGCGCGCCGGCAATTTTACCGACCAATGCCTGGTCAATCGAAGCTGTCGGCGTTTGAGGTAAGTTTTTAGAGGATACCGATTCAACTGCAATGCCCAACTTTCGTTTGTCGGTAGCAACGCCAACCCCTGTAACGACAATTTCAGACAGCTGACGCGAATCTGACACTAAACTAACATTTACTTCTGACTCGTTTCGTACCTGAATTTCCTGAGTTGTAACGCCCACGAAACTAAAAACCAGCACCGTGTTTTTACCACCTGGCAGCGTGATATCATATACCCCACCAGCATCGGTGGTCGTCCCTTTTGTTGTGCCTTTAACAACAACGGACACCCCTGGGAGGGCCGTTCCGTCTTCAGCTGAGGTAACCTTGCCGACTACTCTCCTTTCCTGCGCCCACGCCGTGGACAATACCGAGTTAACCAACAGGAAACTCAATAATAGAATTCTACTCATAGAAGTTGTTAGTTAGGATGAAATACTTTTCCCTGTCTACAAAACTATAGCAAAAAAATCCAATACAAAATTCTATAGTTTTCTAACTTATCAGTTTTTTATACTTACTACTCAATCACGTTTAGAATATAATTTTGCTAAGATTAAATTCGGATTAATAATTACAGGACTGACGAGCGTTTTTTATAGCATTCTCAGAACAATATACAATTAAGTATTTTTAACAGATTTCTAATAATGAGGAGAATAATATAAAATTTACATCTTTAAATACAAATTGAATTAAGGAGAAAAAATTTCAACAAATAGTATTTTTACCATATCTAGTAACTAATGATTCTCGATTGATCCACGGAAAAAAACGTATAGTAAGGCATTTTTGAAGAAGCCAATCTAGCTTCAGAAATGCTTGCCCATGCTCACTACGGCATAAATCTGAAGCCCGTTTCCTCGTTTTGTACGAATGAATATTAAAACAGGAGCAGCCTTTTTCTTACCTCATCGAAGAGGCTAATGTACAGGACCGGGCTGATGAGAAATAAGCGTAAGACGCAGGTATATAACCAGAAATGCCGAACGTTTAGGCCCGGCATTTCTGATTGATCCCATCCCGTATATACTAAGACAGTTCGGGCGTTGCCCGCTCAAGAGCTTTGCTAATATCAGGAGCCATTGAACGGGTATACTGATGACCGATCCGGAATAACTCGCGCGCCTTGCTGATGTCTGTCGTTGTATACTGCGAAAGCTGGGGCGGCTCAATCAATACGTTGCACTTGGCAAAGCGCTCTCTGGTCTTGCTCTGCACCGCCAGCACCAGACTACGCTCAATAACGCCCCGCATGGATGTAATCGATTTGCGGGTACCTAATATGTTGCAATGCGACCCGATCAGAAAATCAACTTTGTTTTCGATCGCATCGACGGGCAGGTTGTTCAATACACCACCATCCACAAACTGGCGTTTATGGATGAGCATTGGCTCGAAAATACCCGGTAAACAGCACGAGGCCAGTACAGGTCGGATAAGCTCTCCTGTCTCGAAAACGACCTGTTCGCCAGCGTTTAAATCGACCGCCACTACGTGTAAGGGAATTTTAAGCCCCTCGAAGGAGTCATGCGGAATGTACTTTCTGTATAAGTCAACCACCATGTCCAGGCGCAACAGGCCCATGCGGTTCCAGGCCGGTCGCAGGTGGCGCAGGAAGGAGGAAGATTCGATGATTTTCAGGCTTTCATCGGGTGTGTAGCCCTGGGCCAGCAGAGCGCCTGTGATGGAACCAGCACTGGTGCCCGCAATCTGATCGAACTGCATACCCATTTCCTGCAGGGCTTTTATGACCCCCAGATGGGCAATACCACGAGCCCCTCCCCCTGATAATACCAACCCTATTTTCATATATTTCAGACTATGGGTTAAATAACGGTCTGTACCTTTTTTAGTTTTTGCCGTAGCGTGATGATGCGGCATTCCGCCCTCTGGTCGGCGCTATATCAATGCCGCCAGCGTCCCTGTCTCCTTAGCCCGGACGCCCTTTTCGGTGCGCTCCAGGGTGGCGGCTTCAACGGTTGGATCATGATCGAAGACAAGTAGCCAGTCTTCGGCAACCGCCCGGTTAAGAAACTCCGTTTTTTCATCGAGGGTAAGCAGCGGTCGTACGTCGTATCCCATTACATACGGCACGGGTATGTGGGCTACCGACGGTATAAGATCAGCGCAAAAAGCTACTGTACGCGGTTGCCCATGGCTACCCGTGATTTGAAACGTGGGCAACGTCATTTTCTCCGTGTGGCCATCCACATATAGCAAGTCGACGCCGGGTATGGCCAGGTCTTCGTGATCAATAAACCGAAGCTGGCCATTCTCATGTAGGGGCATAAAATTTTCACGCAGGTACGTAGCCCGTTCACGGGGATTAGGGTTCGTAGCCCAGTCCCACTGACCACTATGAATCCAGTAGCTTGCCTGCGGAAAGGTTGCGTCGAGCGCTGTCCGATGGGCATCCTGGTAACGCACGGCCCCGCCAGCATGATCGAAGTGCAGGTGAGTCAGCAGTACGTCGGTGACATCGTTGATGGAGTAACCCGCCTGTTCAACCGCGCCAACCAGTGTTTTACCATTGGGCAGGTCGTAATAGGCAAAGAACTTGGCATCCTGTTTATCGCCCGCCCCGGTATCGACCAGCATCAGCCGATTGCCTTCTTCGACAAGCAGGCAGCGCATGGCCCAGTTGCACAGGTTTCGCTCATCGGCGGGACTTTGTTTCTGCCAGATCGACTTCGGAACCACGCCGAACATAGCGCCACCGTCGAGTTTAAAAAGGCCGGTATCCAGGGGTTTAATGTGCATACGAACGAAATAAAGTTACCGGACAAATATAAATGCATTCCCTGATAACCCAGGCGGTGCTACCTGCTGGCCATTGGCTGGACTAAGGTAATCTTTACGAAGAAGCCACCTCCCTTCCCCGCGTTTTTTTCCTCAATCAACGGAGATTTGTGAAATTTGACTCATTAACCCCAACTTTAACGAACGGATGTCAGGCAAATCCGTAAAAGCCGCTATCGACGCGGCCATCTATCCAATCTTTTGCCGGTTGAACGTTGTTATAAAGCTGACCACCGATGAACTCTGGCAAACCCATTCTCTTAATTACTCCTACCGTATGAAACGCATCATTCACAAACACCCGCTGGCGATCCGGTGGTTTCACTGGATCAACTTCCCGGTTCTGTTCGTCATGATCTGGAGTGGGTTGCTGATTTACTGGGCGTATGATCCGTATAAGATCACAATCGGCGGTTACACCCTTCTTTCCTTTTTTCCGGATGGATTTTATGCATTCCTGAACGTTCCGCGTCGGCTGGCCGAGGGCATGGCCTGGCATTGGGTATTTATGTGGGTGTTCATACTGAACGGACTGGCCTATGTCGTCTACACGTTTGCTTCGGGCGAATGGCGGCATCTGGTACCCGACCGGCGTTCGTTCCGTGAAGCCATTCAGGTAACGTTGTATGATCTGGGGCTTCGCAAAACGCAACCGCCGTTTATTAAATACAATGGAGCCCAGAAAATAGCCTACTTCGCCATTATGCTTATGGGCGTGGGGTCGGTCCTGACCGGCTTTGCCATCTACAAACCCACTCAGTTTTCGTGGCTGACCCGGTTGCTGGGTGGCTATGAGGCCGCCCGACTGGAACATTTCATACTGACGGTTGGCTATGTGTTGTTTTTCTTCGTTCATATCGGACAGGTGATTCGCGCAGGCTGGCAAAATTTCCAGTCAATGGTTACGGGATTCGAAGTTGTCGAGCCCGTTTCTGCGTCCGGCAAACCCGTAATACCCGAGCCGCCCGCAACGCCAGTCCAACCAACGCCCGAACCAAATGGATCGCCAGCCGTTGTCCCATCGGAATCATCATTAACCACTAAACCAGCCCTGCCGTGAGCCTCTCAAACGAACCTAACTTACCCGAAAGCGATGTGCCGGAATCGGCCGTTCGTCGGCGGATGCTGAAAGCATTTGGCTGGTTTGCGCTGGCCGCTGCCGTGCCCGTTGGTCTATACGAATGGATTTCCCACAGCCCTAAACTACTGGGGGCCAGGAAGCCGTTTCGGCGGGTGCTCGACGCTAATGAACAGGTTGCCCGAACGTATTTCAGCAATACACATCTGGTTCGCACCTACCCCGTAAATCAGGCGGCAAAAAAAGCGCGGGTCAATGGCTATGATGGCATTAAGACGCCGGTTCCCGACGACTGGACATTACAGATCGACCGAAAAGCGGGCGTTCCGGTCGAGCAAAATCAGCCGCTCATGCTGACCATCGACGACGTCAAGGCCTTGCCAAAGCATGACATGGCGTATGAGTTCAAGTGCATCGAAGGCTGGAGCCAGATACAACACTGGGGTGGGGCACGCCTGTCCGATTTTCTGGTGGCCCACAAACTCGGCACGAAAAGTGGCAATGCCCCCAGCCCGGACAACCCAGCGGATTTGTACAAATACATCGGCATGGAAACGCCTGACAAAGGCTATTATGTCGGAATCGATATGGAGAGCGCCATGCATCCGCAAACGTTGCTGGCTTATGAGCTAAACGGTGAACCGATTACAGCGCCCCACGGTGCCCCGCTACGGCTGATTATTCCGGTGAAATACGGCGTCAAAAATCTCAAGCGTATTGGCCGGATATTTTTCTCCGATGAACGCCCCCGCGATTTCTGGGCCGAACGGGGCTACGACTATTATGTAGGGCTTTAGGTTTACCCAGTTGAACAACGTACAGACCATTACCTGATGCCGCGTGGCACAGTGCTTATCGGCATAGGACACATTCCGTATGGGCAGTCTATGGATGCGTACCAGAAAGCGGTTTCAGGCTTTCTGGTACGCATAAATTTCTGGCAAAGCAAACTTCCTCATAAGTTTACGGTTTGCTTTCCTGCCTTGAGCGGCAACGATTTTCCTTTCCAGCGCAGCGTGCCGGTCAGGCTGTCGGGTAGGGTTACGGTGCCGGTTAAGCCACCCGTCGGCGTTTTCTGAAACTGCACGGCTATATCGCCCGATGGATGCGGCATTCGCCCGTCAACCGTTGTCAAATCGCCCAGATACGGCTCGATACGTACCGATCGGAACCCTGGCTCAGCGGGTCGGATACCACAGGTGGTTGACATAAATTCGTACAGCGGTGATGCACTCCAGGCGTGACAATCAGACCTGGTTGGCTCCGGGTTTTCCGCGAATGTAGTCAAACCCATGCTCAGCATATCGCGCCAGGGCTTTAGCTGGGCAACGAACTGATCGCCAAGGCCGGTTTTCTTGAGGGCTTCGAACAGATAAAATTTAAAGTAAAATGTCGCCTGCGTCAGCGACGTATCCGCCATGGTTTTCTGAACCAAAGCCGCTTGTTGGGCTGCCGGTACAGCATCGGTCAGAACAGCCAGAATATTGGCATGCTGACTAAAGGACGTTTTGTCGGGGGTATCGGCAAATAACCCACGACCGGCATCCCAGCATTGTGCCAATACGGCTTTATTTAACCGACGCCCTAGTTCACGGTAATGTTCGGCGAGCTGATTCTGGCCGTAGTACGCCAGCAAATCCCCCGCCCGGAAATAAGTATAGGCCTGCTGCAGGGACAAAATACTTGAACCGCCCTTGCGCGCACCGGCCGGAACGCCACCCGCAATTTCGTCTTTCGCGTTTTTCCAGGCCGACCAGTCCACAAAATTCCACCATTCGAGCGGTCCGTTCAGCCCTGTTTTGGCGATTCGTTGCTCATGCCAGGTCAAGACGCTCAGAATTCCCGGCAACATCGACTTCACGAAGGCATCGTCCTGCCGATGCATCCAGTAATCATGGACCATGCAAACCCAGAACAGCGAAAAGGTCGGAATCACCTGAAAATCGGCCGACGGGTAACGACTCTGCGTCAGACCATCATTGAACCGGCTATGATCGTAATCGAGAATGGCTTTGCGCATCAGTCGGTCATCGCCCGCCACGTAGAGCGAAATCAGCGATTGAATGCGGGTGTCGCCGGTGTATTGCAATTGCTCATAGTAGGGACAATCGTAATACGTTTCGCCCGCACACAACCGGGCCGTTCGCCAGCCCACATTCCAGATGGCTTTCAACGTGGTATCGTTCGTAGCAAACTGCCCCTTTTGCTGGAAAGGATAGCCCGTAAACTGCCCGGCTAAATCCTCCAGAACAAGCGGCTCTCCCTTGGTCTCGACCGTTAGCTGCAGGTAGCGATACGTACGGAACCAGAGCGGCCGGAACGTTCGCTTACTGCTCCCGTCGGGAATAAATTGATCCTCAAATCCAAGTAATGTTCTACCGTCTACTTCGTTCCGGTTGCCCTTTTTGTTTTTGGCATCCACCAGCGCTTCGGCATACGCTACCGTGACGGTAGCGTCTTTTCCCTGGCTCACCGTTAATTCGGGATAGGCATTGGTCAACTGGCCCTGATCGAGCAAAAACACAGCTTTTGTATTGGCCGGAACCGTGACGGGTGATTTACCCTGCAGGAAAGCGGCATCCATTTTCCCGTTTTCGCTCCGCCGAACACTCGCCAGCCGAACACTACTTTCCTCCATCATGGGAATGGTTCGTGGCACGAGCCCCCAGTTACCATCGGTACCCAGGCCGCGGGGTTTAGTCGGAAAGCCCAGCGGTTTGGCGGCTACCCAGGCTTTGTCGTCAAAAGTCGGCAGCTCCCAGCCCCAGGGATATTGAGCGGCATTGACCCGGTCACCATCACCCGCAACGATGTACGTCTTCAGTTTCGGAATATCGTTCTTAACGGGTGAATAGGCCGGATTATGGAAAATTTTCCAACTGGCATCGGTATTAACAATTTTTTCGGCGTCACTGGCGCCCTGTAGCAGAAACCCGAGCTGATAGCTCATCTGGGCAAAAGGTGCCCCCTCCCCCATATACCACACCTGAGCGGCCAGCACATTGCGACCCGCCTGCAGGTAAGGAGCCAGATCAATCGTTTCGTAATTCCAGTTCTGGGTGTCGCTGCGAGCGGGTCCCATCGCGACGGCTTTTCCATTCACAAACAGCCGATACCGATTGTCGGCCGAGACATGCACCACGAAACGAGCCGGTTTTTGCGGCAATTCAACCGCCTTACGAAAATGATAGATACCATACTGGCGAGCGGGCGCCGTCGGATGCAAAATCCAGCGGGCGGGCCAATATTGATTCGTCCAGTCGGGCGTGGTTGTTTGGGCAACGATCGTTGCGGGTAGCGTTAGCAGACAAAGGACAATGAGCAGAAGCCGTTTCATAGGGGCATAATAATAGGCAAAATAAGGTACATTTTTTCTGTACTTACTGATTATCCTCTTCTGGTTGTACTTTCGCAGTAGATTTCCTAACTCCGGTAACCACATGTATCTTCTTGGATTTGACCTCGGCAGTTCGTCCGTCAAAGCGTGCTTAGTTGATGCCGATAGCGGCAAGGCTGTTGCATCGGCCTTTTTTCCGGAAACGGAAATGATTATTGAATCTCCCCAAACCGGTTTTGCGGAACAACAACCGGAGAACTGGTGGAAAAATGCCTGTCTGGCCAGCAAAGCCGTCATGCACAAAGCGAATGTGCAACCAGCCGATGTAAAGGCGATCGGTATATCGTACCAAATGCATGGCCTGGTCGTTGTCGATAAAGCCTTCAATGTGTTACGGCCTTCCATCATCTGGTGCGACAGCCGGGCGGTGCCGTATGGCAACCGGGCATTCGATGACCTTGGTCACGACCGTACTCTGCATCATCTTCTTAATTCGCC
Organism: Spirosoma humi; assembly: GCF_054776575.1. Classification (NCBI taxonomy): domain Bacteria; kingdom Pseudomonadati; phylum Bacteroidota; class Cytophagia; order Cytophagales; family Cytophagaceae; genus Spirosoma; species Spirosoma humi. Next base: position 855,815 of record NZ_BAAHBR010000008.1, on the reverse strand, counting down.
GGGTAATTTCACCGCGGCCAAACTTGCCTGGGTAAAAGCCAATGAGCCGGATGTGTATGCCCAGGTAGACAAGTTCATGCTCCCCGGCGACTACCTGGCGGCTCGCATGACGGGCGATATCGTCACCACAGCATCAGGCTTATCGGAAGGTGCTTTCTGGGACTTTCAAACCAACCAGCCTGCCCAATTCCTGCTCGATTACTTTGGCTTCGATGCATCCTTGATTCCAACCATCAAACCAACGTTTGCTCCCCAGGGCGAATTAACGGATTCGGCAGCCAACGAACTAGGCCTTGCCGCCGGAACGCCCGTTACCTACCGGGCGGGTGATCAACCCAATAACGCGCTATCCCTCAATGTGTTGGAACCCGGCCAGATTGCGGCTACGGCGGGCACATCGGGAGTCGTATATGGCGTTAGCGACCAGGCCAGCTACGACCCGAAATCACGGGTAAATACCTTCCTGCACGTAAGCCACACCGACGAAGCACCCCGCTACGGGGTTCTGTTGTGCGTAAACGGGACCGGTATTTTAAATAGCTGGTTGCGAAATCAGATGCTGCAACGGTCGATTAGCTACCCCGACATGAATACGCTGGCGCACGAAGCTCCGGTTGGGGCCGATGGGTTAATCTGCCTTCCGTTCGGCAATGGTGCCGAGCGCATGCTCGAAAACGCCGATTTGGGTGCCTCATTCCACGGATTACAATTAACCCGTCATGGCCTGCCACACATGATTCGGGCGGCTCAGGAAGGCATCGTTTTTGCGTTGTATTACGGTATTCAGATTATGGAACGTGTGGGCGTAGGCCTGCAAACGATCCGTGCTGGCGAGGCTAACATGTTCCTTAGTCCGCTCTTCCGCGATACGCTGGCCAACCTGACAGGTGCCACCATCGAGCTGTATAACACCGATGGGGCTCAGGGAGCGGCTCGCGGTGCCGGTCTGGGATTAGGCCATTATAAGAATGCCCAGGAAGCCTTCAGCGGATTACACGTTACGAAAACCATCGAACCCGACATGCGAGCACAGGAAGGCTACCGTGACGCGTACGAACGGTGGCTAACGATGTTACAATCCGGTAACACGAGTAAATAAAGGCCGTAGACGTCCCTTTAAAAGCGAGGCTACGAACTGAAAATTTTCGGTTTGTAGCCTCGCTTTTTTTTAAGTAATAAATAAAATAGGTAGCCCTCATGAATTCAGTACAATACGTAAAAATACGCATCCCCTATAAACATTTCGCTTACTCATTTATAGTAAATTTCGTCTTTAATAAATTTCCAAGCGCCAGCAATTATACATCATAACTAATTGCAAACCAACACCTTGAAAAAAGTTTTGATTAAATTAAATCCAAGTGACACCGTAGTACCGTAAGTCTTCCCGTTGTCGACAAACAGAGTAATAACAGTCAGTACACATTCCAACTTTTTAAAAAGAATAACAACATGAAGACGCTTAAATTATTATTTTCTATAGTCGCCTTGTCGGCAATTAGTCAGGTTTCGTTTGCGCAGGAAAAGACAGTAACGGTTGGCGGTGCGCCCATGTACCCATCGAAAAATATCATCGAGAATGCCGTGAACTCGAAAGATCATACCACCCTGGTTACGGCTGTTAAAGCGGCTGGTCTGGTTGAGACACTATCAGGTCCTGGCCCGTTTACGGTGTTTGCTCCAACAAACAAAGCCTTCGACAAACTGCCAAAAGGCACCGTTGAAACGCTGGTAAAACCAGAAAATAAATCAACACTGACAGGTATTCTTACCTACCATGTTGTACCCGGTAAAATGAGTTCGGCTGATCTGGCGAAAGCCATTGCCGATGGTGGTGGAAAAGCCAATCTGAAAACAGCTTCGGGGGGTACATTGACCGCCAAAATGAAGGGCAAGAAAATTGAACTGGTGGACGAAAAGGGGGGCACAGCCACGGTTACGATTGCCGATGTCAACCAGTCGAACGGTGTTATTCACGTTATCGACTCGGTATTGATGCCTTAAACAGACATTACTCTTTATCCAACTGAATAGAAAATGCCCGGCCAACTGGTCGGGCATTTCGCGTTTATACTTGCCTTCGTATCAGAAACCTACGCGTCATAACTCAGCACGGGACTGAGCCATTTTTCGATTTCCTCGACGGGTTTATTTTTCCGTTGCGCGTAGTCCAGCACCTGGTCTTTATTGATTTTACCAACGGCGAAATACTTCGATTCGGGATTCGAGAAGTAGAAGCCGCTCACCGATGAAGCCGGATACATAGCATAGCTTTCCGTTAACTCAATGTCAATTTTGTTGGCATCCAGCAAGTCAAATAACGTCTGTTTCTCCGTATGATCCGGACAAGCCGGGTAGCCCGGTGCGGGCCGGATTCCCTGATACGCTTCTTTGATCAATTGCTCGTTAACCAGATTTTCGTCCGTCGCATACGGCCAGAACTCTTTCCGAACGCGCTCGTGCATCCGTTCGGCAAAGGCCTCGGCCAGCCGGTCGGCAATGGCTTTCACCATGATGCTGTTGTAATCGTCATGATCTTGCTCGTATTTATCGAGCAGCGCTTCGATACCAATCCCCGCCGTTACGGCAAAGCCACCGATGTAATCTTCCCGACCACTCTCCAGCGGAGCAATAAAGTCCGACAGGCAGAAGTTTGGTAAGCCCGGTGCTTTTTGATTCTGCTGACGCAGGAAATGGAGTACCGTTTTTGTATCGTAAATCAGCTCGCCAGCCGGGGTCACCGCCGTTTGCGACTGCGCCTTGCTGATTTTATATTCGATATGCTGGTGGGAACCATGCCGTTCACAGGGAATATCACGTACGTATTCTTCGAAGTCGTGCAAGAGCACGTCGTCGTCGGCGGAGTTAGCGGGATAGAACCCGACTACGGCTTTCGCTTTCAGCAATTTCTTATCGACAATTTCCTGTAAAAGCTGATTGGCATCGTCGAATAACTGTTTGGCTTCTTTACCAACGATAGCATCGTCGAAAATAGCGGGGTATTTTCCGTGCAACTGCCATGTTTGGAAAAACGGGGTCCAGTCGATGTAGTCGACTAATTCGGCAATGTCGTAATCCTCAAAATACCGGTTACCCAGGAACGTTGGCTTGGTTGGCTCGAAAGTAGTCCAGTCGATTTGCGTACGGTTCTCGCGCGCCTTGGAAATAGTCAGACTAGCTTTTTCCTTTTGCCGCTTGGCATGGTCTGCACGCAGTTTGACGTACTCGGCCTTAATCTCAGTAAAGATTTTTTCCTTCGTACCATCCGTTTCACTAACGAGCTTCCCGGCAACGGGTACGCTCCGGCTGGCATCCAGTACGTGAACAACGGGACCCGAGTAGTGTGGGTCAATTTTAACGGCCGTGTGAATACGAGACGTAGTAGCGCCACCAATCAGTAACGGCATCGTAAAGCCCTGCCGCTCCATTTCCTTGGCAACGCCGACCATCTCGTCCAGAGAGGGTGTAATCAGCCCACTCAGACCAATAATATCGACATTGTGCTCGCGGGCCGCATCCAGAATTTTCTGGGTAGGCACCATGACGCCAAGGTCAATAATTTCGTAATTGTTACACCCCAGCACCACACCGACGATGTTTTTACCGATGTCATGTACATCGCCCTTGACGGTGGCCAGCAGGATTTTCCCGGCCGAAGATGACCCCTCTCCCGACTTCTCCGCTTCGATGAATGGGGTCAGGTACGCTACGGCTTTTTTCATAACCCGTGCGGATTTAACAACCTGCGGCAGGAACATTTTACCCGCCCCAAACAGATCACCAACGATGCTCATGCCATCCATGAGCGGGCCCTCAATGACATGCAGCGGCCGCTCGACCTGCAGGCGAACCTCTTCCACATCCTGATCGATGTAGTCCGTAATACCTTTGATGAGCGCGTGTTTCAGGCGTTCCCGGACGGGTTCGAGCCGCCAGCTTTCGTCCTGTACAATAGCTTTTCCTTTGGCTTTTACCGTTTCGGCAAAATCAACCAGGCGTTCGGTGGCATCGTCCCGACGATTGAGCAGGACATCTTCACAACGCTCCAGCAGTTCTTTTGGAATGCTGTCGTACACTTCCAGTTGACCGGCGTTCACGATACCCATATCCATACCCGCCCGGATGGCGTGGTACAAAAAGGCCGAGTGCATGGCTTCCCGAACGACATCGTTGCCCCGGAAACTAAACGAAATATTGGATACGCCACCGCTTACTTTGGCCAGCGGCAGGTTCTGCTTGATCCAGCGGGTGGCGTTAATAAAATCGACCGCGTAGTTATTGTGTTCTTCGATACCCGTGGCAACGGTCAGAATGTTCGGATCGAAAATAATGTCCTGCGGGGCAAAATGAACCTTATCGACCAGAATCCGGTAAGCGCGTTCGCAAATCTGGATACGCCGTTCGTAGGAGTCGGCCTGGCCACTCTCATCGAAGGCCATCACCACGGCAGCCGCACCGTAGCGTTTTACCAGTTGGGCGCGTTCGATGAAGGCGTCTTCGCCTTCTTTAAGCGAGATCGAATTGACAATCGCCTTGCCCTGCACGCACTTTAGACCAGCCTCAATGACTTCCCACTTCGACGAATCGACCATGATGGGAACCCGGGCAATATCCGGTTCGGCAGCAATCAGGTTCAGAAACGTAGTCATGGCTTCTACCGAATCCAACATGCCTTCGTCCATGTTGATGTCGATCACCTGGGCGCCCCCTTCTACCTGTCCGCGAGCAATGCTGAGGGCTTCATCGAAGTTTCCTTCTTTGATAAGCCGGGCAAACTTTTTGGAACCCGTTACGTTAGTCCGTTCACCAACGTTCAGAAAGTTGGTTTGCTCTGTAATCTTGAGCGGCTCCAACCCGCTCAATTTCTGGTAGGGTTCCGGCTCCGGTAACTGCCGGGGTGGGTATTTGGCGGCTACATCGGCAATGGCCCGGATGTGATCGGGTGTTGAGCCGCAGCAACCGCCAACGATATTGACAAAGCTGCTTTTGATGAAATCCTCCATCTGCAACGCCATCATATCCGGCGTTTCGTCGTATTCCCCAAATTCATTGGGTAAACCCGCGTTCGGATAGGCCGACGTGAAGAAAGGCGCTTCCTGCGAGAGTGTTTGTATATATGGCCGCATCAGGGCAGCTCCCAGCGCACAGTTAAGCCCCACACTCAGTAAAGGCAAGTGCGAAACAGAATACAAGAACGCTTCCGTTGTCTGCCCCGATAAGGTTCGACCACTGGCATCCGTAATAGTGCCCGAAATCATGATCGGCAGGGCGGTCTTCTGAGGATTTAAATTAAAATACTTGTCGATGGCGAACATAGCTGCTTTCGCGTTGAGCGTATCGAAGATGGTTTCGACGAGCAGCAGATCCGATCCGCCATCCACCAAACCGCTTACTTGCTCATAATACGCATTAACCAGATCATCGAACGTAACCGCCCGGTAAGCCGGGTTATTTACATCGGGCGAGAGCGAAGCCGTCCGGTTGGTCGGTCCCATCGCTCCGGCCACAAATCTTGGTTTGTCGGGTTGCTGGCGAGTCATCTCAACCGCCACTTCCTTAGCAATCCGGGCCGACTCATAGTTGAGTTCGTACGCCAGTTCCTCCATGTGGTAATCGGCCATGGCAATGGACGTAGCACTGAAGGTGTTGGTTTCAATAATATCAGCCCCAGCTTCGAGATATTGCTTGTGAATGGCCTGAATAATGTCGGGCCGGGTCAGCGACAGCAAATCGTTGTTTCCTTTCAGGTCATGCGGCCATTCCTGGAATCGCTCGCCCCGATAGTCCCCATCCGTCAGGTTATACCGTTGAATCATCGTTCCCATGGCCCCATCGAGGACCAGGATACGTTCGTGAAGAAGTTCGTGTATCGTTTTCAAAGGCAGTAATAGAAGGCGTGATCAGTAGTGTACCAACAACGGGTCCACTAAAAAAAATCCAATAAATAGAACCGCTTGGATACAGAAAGACAGATAGCTCGGGGCTAACTTATCTATCCCGCCATAAGACGGGAGGAAATTGGCACCATTTCCGGGGAGTGGTTGGTTGCCAAGACATCATCGGGTCCGTTCCCTCCGTCTTTCTGGATAAGCGTTTACAAAACTAAGCAAAAAAATCGGGCGCCCCGACAATCGAGACGCCCGAAATCAACATGCGTTTTTCGGCGCCTACCAGGCGTCTTCCATGTCCTGTTTCGTATACAGGTGATTTCGCTCGGTATAGAACGATGCGTTATCGGTACGCTTGATGGCCAGCGGATTCTTGGCCGTCATGCGATACAGCAGCGCGATGGGAAACAGGAAAACAAAGAACAGAATAGACAGAATGACTTTGCCGTTGATGTTCCCCAACACCTCAGCCAGTTTGAACCACGCCTTTACAATAAGATCACCGACGGCCGGAATGGCCAGACTCAGCACCCCTACAGCCACGGCTCCGTACAGAAACCAGGGCGATTTGGTGATAAAATACAGGACGACCAGCCCCGTTACGATAACAAGCTGGGCTTTTACTTTTTCGGTAATATCCATGTGTTTAGAACAGTGTGTAGATAAACGGAGCTACCGCCGAACCACCGCCAATGACGATCAGAACCCCAATGAGCAGCAATAGAATGATCATGGGGGCCAACCACCACTTTTTGCGCTGCTTCATGAATTTGAAAATATCCTCTAAGAATTCCATACTTTGATTTGAGTTTACTTATTTACTGTTAGATATCATCTGACCATTTCCCGGATTCGTCTGTACCAGCTTAAACAGTGCATCACCTACCCGTTGATTCACAATCGAACTGGCATGTCCATCGTTCCGGCCCACCACCCGATCCTTGGGCTCAATGTCGACCATTAGTTTTCCTGCGTCCAGAATCGGTACGTTGTTGATCTGGAAAAGAGTCACAACCGGCTTCACATACTCAGCTGTCTTCTCGATGTTGTGCGAAAATGGAAACATTACCACGTAGAAGCGGCAGTTGTGTTCTTTGGCGTAGGTGATAAACTTGGTAAGGTCGCTCAGGTGATCGTTGATGATAGCCGGTGTTCCGTAAGCCGTCCGCGCATAGACATCGAAGGGCGAGAAGTTGCCGTGCGGAAACTGCCAGTACAGGTAGTTGAGCAGGTACGACCGCTGAAACAACGATTGAATGGGGCGGGGCAGATCGGAGTAAGGCCGGAATCCCTGTGGAACCAGGCCATGCTCCAGCGCCACTTTTTCAATATCATTGGGAAAGTACTGTAGAATCAGAATGTCGGGCGTCTTGCCAAACTTCAACAGCCGGGCATACTCATCACGGGTATCCGAACCAGATATGCCAAGGTTGTAGGTCACGTATTGGCTGGTCCCCAGTTTCTCACCCAGAATATTGCCGTAACGTTCCTCGGCGGTTTTCAGGCCGTGGCCCGCGCTAAACGAATCGCCAACGATAAATACTTTCTTTTTACCCAGCGTATCGGTTTTGGGTGCATCGCGGTAATCGCCCGTCATGGGTGGCCAGTAGCGTTCAAACCAAATGTGTGACGCCAGCGTGAGTCCGCCTTCCTGGCTTTGCGCGATAAACATAAATGCCATCTCGACAAAAAACATCAAGACAATCAGGGGCACCAACAAAGTAGCCACGTTACCGAGCAGTTTGGGCGGATTCGGGTTTTTAACGACGCCGTAGTAATACACACGCAAAAGCTCAATAGTGAGCAACAGGAACAGACAACACTTGATCAGCCGGACGTATATGTTGTCGAACAGACCTTTGTGAGGATAGTCGAAACTAACCCCGAAATGGTCGCCGTAAAAAACGAATAAGGTTAAAAATCCCAGCAGCAACAGGCGAACAACACTGGAAACAAGTTTTGATTGCATTAAAACAGATCGTTCGTTAGTCTAAAACAAATTCTTCTTTCCAGTTATCTTTTTCCTGCCATTCGGGCTGTTTGCGCTTGTCAAAGAGGTAATTACCAACGGCCAGGTAGTCCATTTCGGTACGCATGAAGCAACGATACGCATCGTCGGGGGTGCAGACGATCGGTTCTCCACGGACGTTGAAGCTGGTATTGACGATGACGCCGAAACCCGTTAGTTTCTTAAACGATTCGATCAGCTCGTAATACCGGGGGTTGGTATCTTTATGGACCGTCTGGATACGCGCCGAATAGTCAATGTGCGTGATTGAGGGTAGATCCGACCGCTGGTAGTAGAGCTTTTCACGCAGGGGGAAACTGGCATAATCGGCCGGAACCGGCGTCCGGCGCTTCTGCGCAACCGGATGAACAAGCAGCATATACGGCGATATACCATCATAGTCGAAATACTCAGCGCAATCCTCAGCTAATACCGACGGCGCAAACGGCCGGAACGATTCGCGGTACTTGATCTTGAGGTTCAGCTTCTTCTGCATCTCAGCGTTGCGCGGATCGCCCAGGATACTGCGTCCGCCCAGAGCGCGTGGCCCAAACTCCATCTGTCCCTGAACCCAGCCCAGCACATTCCCATCGGCCAGCAGTTTGGCCGCATCCTGGGTCAAGTCCGAGAAGTTGGTGTAGTGCGTAGCAACGGCTTTATATTTTTTGGCCATCAACTCCACATCCAGATCCGAGAAGGTTGGCCCCAGATAAGAGCCCCGCATGGCATCGCGTTCGGTCGTAACAATCCGTTCCTTTCCAAAGTAGATATGATACGCAGCCAGTGCGGCTCCTAACGCCCCCCCGGCATCGCCCGCGGCTGGCTGAATGAATATATCCTTGAACAGACCCGATGCCTGAAGCTTTCCGTTCGATACGCAGTTGAGGGCAACCCCACCCGCCAGTACCAGGGCATCGGCATTGGTCAGGCGCTTGGCCTCTTTTCCCATGTTCAGCACCACCTCTTCGGTCAGATACTGAATAGCCAGTCCAAGGTTACAGTGCTGGGGCAATAGCTCGTCTTCTGGCTGCCGCTTGGGGAAACCAAACAGTTCGGCCCATTTAGCCTCGTTCACCATTTTCAGGCCGGTAGCGTAATCGAAGTATTCCTGATTCAGCCAGACGGAGCCGTCGGGTTTAAGGTCGGCCAGTTTGTCTTTAATAATGGCCATGTACCGAGCGACATCGGGCGAATTGGGATCGCCGTAAGGGGCGAGCCCCATCAGCTTATATTCGCCGGAGTTGACCCGGAAGCCCAGGAAATATGTAAAAGCGGAGTACAAAAGGCCCAGGGAATGCGGGAACCGCATTTCTTTGAGAATGGAAATGTTTTTCCCCTCTCCCAGACCAATTGAAGCCGTTGCCCACTCGCCTACGCCGTCGATGGTCAGGATAGCCGCCCGCTCAAAAGGCGACGGGTAAAAGGCACTGGCTCCGTGCGAGAGATGGTGTTCGGGGAATAGCAGTTTTATTTTACGCGATGGGTCATAGCCCAGCTTCTCCAATTCCTGCCGGATGAGCCGTTTGAGGAACAGCTTTTCTTTAAGCCAGACCGGAATCGACATCAGAAAGGAGCGTAATCCCTGAGGAGCAAACGCGTAATACGTTTCCAGTAGCCGCTCGAATTTGAGCAATGGCTTGTCGTAAAAGACAATGGCATCTAACTTGTTGAGGTCGGCCCCACTATACTGAAGACAGTATTTGATGGCTTCAGCCGGGAAACCGGGATCGTGCTTTTTACGGGTAAACCGCTCCTCCTGAGCAGCGGCAATGATACGTCCGTCTTCAATTATTGCGGCTGCTGAATCGTGGTAAAAAGCAGAAATGCCTAATATGGTCATGAACTATGTTACTGGTCAAACAAGGCCAAAAGTAAAGGTTTTTTTTCGCAAACGAACCATCTAACTCAGTACCAATTACTTTCCGGCCCACTAACAAAATATATTGAATTGGCGCTTTAGTAACTTAATAGAAACTAAATCAATTCATCAATACCTAGTTCTACGGGTAAGTAAAATAAGGTGAAATCCTTAAATGGACTTGATATGAAGGTCATTGGCTAGCTTTTCGGCTAGGCGTTTATAGGCATCACCATCGGGATGCATCCCGTCATACGCTGTTTTCCAGGAAAACAGAGCCGAATAATCGATTACCTTCAGGTGAGCACGCTCAAAAAGCTGACGCAGCTCGGGGGCCATAGGGTAGGCCGGAAAAATAACCACGTAGAACTTGTCATTCCCGAACTGGTTGCGATACAGTTGCTCCGATTTTTTCACAATCGTAACAAATTGTTCATACTGCTCCGTACTGTACCGGCGGGGAAAGTTGATATTGAACAGATTGACGATATTGCTTTTGTACATTCCATTAATCAGTTGCAGACTGATGGGATGTTTTTGGCCGTACGTCCCCTCTACCGTTACCGTTTTTGGGTTGACATACGGCCAATAGCCGTTCGAATTATAAATCCATTTGGTACTGGGCGCAACTCGGGCCAGATGATCTTCGATATACGTATAAATGGCGATTCCATCGGTTTCGGCAATCTGGTTTCGCATATTGACCGATTGCTGAAGAGCAATCATGTGGGCAGGTGAGTAGCCCGATACTCCGTAATTATAAGGTCGGAAACCGGTGGCCTGACCAAAATAATAAGGCAGCGTACTCGAATCGGAGACCGACTCCCCATAGGTAAACGAGCACCCAAGGAATAAAGCGTACTTACCAACGGCCCGTCGATTGTCGAACGGCGTAATCCGGCGAGACAAGCTGTCTATATGGTAGGTGATGGAAGCTTGTTTCTGCGCCTGAGGCAACTGGGCACCGCCTGTCGTCGGCTGCTTTATAACATAACTCACCTCATACGGACCGGGCGCTGGCCGGACGATACCCAGCGCGTCGTTTCGGATTAACACGAGTGAGTTTTTTAATGGCTCAGTCTTACCCGTTTTTGTCTCACACTGGCCCGCTGGCCTGTGGTATCCTTGTTTCCAGTGCAGCAAAAGACTGGATATTCCTTCCAGAGCTAACCAACTAAAGATGAACGTTAGAAATGATACTGCAATTCCCTTAACCCATACTTTACCGTAGCGCATAACAGATTACCAACGGAGCCTCCTATATCAATATTTTGGGACACACCCTGTGCCTTACCACTGTGCTAACGCTATTTTGTACCGTCTATCGGCAAAGCCCAACACAAATCAGTCGGTGTTTGCCCACAGCCAGTCGAATAGTGAGGCAATGACCCCGTTAGTAGACTAATGGTTTAAAGGTTTGCCTGAAATAGGCCGATAAGTAGCTTGTCTAAGCTATTCATCGACCCAAATATACTCATACAGGCTACCGTTTAAATTAAAAAGAAACATCAGGCAGTCCGGTATAACGTCGAAAATAAAGGATAGCGTTTCGCTCATACACGCAAAAAAATTACCTTTGGCCCATTCACAAAGCTCTATAGATATTGAAACTAGCAGCTATTGATATCGGCTCAAACGCAGCCCGTCTGCAAATCTCGACGGTATTGCACAATGATGACCTGGTTAGCTTTAAACGCGTCGAATACGTGCGATTTCCGCTTCGGCTTGGTCACGACGTATTTAATTACGGGGCCCTGACACCCGAAAGCGAAGCCCGGACAACCAAGCTCATGCAGGCTTATAAACTTCTGATGGAACTGCACGAGGTGGACGGCTACATGGCCTGTGCTACCTCAGCCATGCGGGAATCCTCTAACGGTCAGGAGGTCGCCAAACGAATTGAAGACGTAACGGGCATCAAAATCCATATAATTGACGGCCGTAAAGAGGCCGAGTTGATCAATGACGTCGTTGTGCATGCGCTGGACGACCGGCAGTACTTACACATTGATGTTGGTGGCGGCAGCACTGAGTTGAACGTGTACGTAAACCGGGAAAAAATCAATTCAAAATCCTTCAAAATTGGGTCCGTGCGTTTACTGGAGGGTAAAGAACACAAAGGAGCCTGGCGAAAAATAGAGGACTGGGTTGAAGACAATGTGGACTCCTTTCAGGAAGTAACAGCCGTTGGTACGGGCGGCAACATCAGCAAACTGTTTAACCTGGCCTCTAAAATTTCGGAGACCGAGACCACCCGATCTGAAATCGAGCGCATTCGGGATTTCATTGCGGGATTCAGCCAGGAGGATCGGATCAACAAACTTCGCCTGAATGCCGACCGGGCCGATGTAATCGTGCCAGCCGCCGACATCTATATTTCAGTAATGAAGTGGGCGGGAGCCAACAAAATTATCGTTCCCGATCTGGGTCTGAAAGACGGCATTATTCAGCAGGTCTACGCTCAGGTGAAGAAACGTAAGTAAGGGCATTGCCCCTCAAAATAAACCCCAGCCTGCGTTCGTCAGGCTGGGGTTTTCAATAAAAAATAAGCGTTTATTTCGACGTTCGACCGGTTTTCACTTTCACAATGACCAGGGGCACACAATGGGTAGTGTCGCATGTACACACCGCGTTTGTCATGGTTATAGAACGATCGGAAAAGCAGCCCAATGAATTGTAGATCCGAACGCTATACGTTTTCGGTATTCCCGTCCGGCTAATACCGCCGACGATTACGCCATCGGCGGGTATGGCGCTCCCCCGTCCCGAAAAACGGCCATCGACGGCCATTTCATACGTATCCGTTGGTTGATAGCCGGTTATTGACACCTGCCCGTCGCGTTGCGTTTCTGTATTGTAACAGGTTGCCTCTCTCACCACGACCGAAGCCATCGGATTTGCCCGGATGAATACAGTGATCGGGGCAAAGGGTATGCAATTGAGATCCTTAGATGCCGTTTTCAGACGGGCGTATACGTAATAAATCCGGTCGGGCAGGTCGAAGTGGGCGGGAAAAATCACATTTGATAACGTAGCCTTCCCCTGGCTGGGCCTGACTTCGCCTATCGGCACACCGCCCCGTTCAGCATAGGGGTTTGTCTGGTATGTATCGAACCGCACAAACTCAATCGTATCCGATGGCAGAACGGTTGTGCTGACCTCTAGTTTTTCGATCGTAGCCCCGGTACACACCGTCAGGGATGCAGGGCTTGCGTTGGTAATAGTGGGGCAATAACTACCCTGCGCCTTTATTCCCGACGCCATCAACAAAGCGGGTAGGCCCAGGCAACCAATCCGAAGCCACATCGGCCAGAACCTTTGCCGATATTTCTGTACTACAAGTGCTATTCCCATATAATTTTTTACAGAATACTCATTTTATGTAGCCGATTGATACGAACAATAACTGTCGAGTTATCCTGTACTGGCGTGTATATATACGTTGTTTCGACTTCATAACAAATAGTATGTCACGTTGGCGGAAAATATCCCCGTTACTTTTAGTCTATTGGGATCGTCTGTACACACCTAACCCCTGTGTGGTATGGCAGAATACATCTTTTTACATCAACAGAACCCGGACTTTTCTAGTACCCCACCGTTTTGCCAGCCAGGGTTTTTCTTTAATGATTACGCCCATATAAAGCAGCAGGGTAAAAATTTCATTTTGTTGTCAGCCGTAAATCAGGAAACCCAGCAAGCCGAAGCTCGTTGCGCTTTTTTTATTTGTTCGAACAAAGCTTACAGTCCCGTCGCTGCTCCCTTTGGCTCCATTGAGTTTTCGGAAACATTGCCCGATTCGATTCTGGACAAATTTCTCCTCCAACTAACGGCAGCCGCCCGTAGCGGAGGAGCCAAAAAGCTACGAATCGTCAGTTATCCACATTGTTATGCACAACAACAGGCCGAACGCCTTACAAACCGACTCTTCGCCCACAACTTCGATCAACAATCCGTTCATCCTACGTACTACTTACCCGTTAGTGACCGTTCGTTTGCCGATCAGATTGTGCCAGCCGAGCGCCGACGACTGCGAAAATGCCGGAGCGTGGGTCTCCAATTTAACCAATGGACATCGCTGGACCTGACTGAACTTATTTACTTCATCCAGGACACCCGGCAACAGAAAAACTATCCATTGTCCGTAAGCAGTAGTCACCTGACGGAGTTATGTCAGCAGTTTCCCAATCAATTCGTGGCCTTTACGGTGACGGATGGATTACGCCTGGCAGCGGTGACGATAACCGTACGCGTCCGGCACGACATTTTATACAATTTTCTGCCTGCATCGCATCCCGACTACCAAACGTTAAGCCCAATGGTTATGCTCACCGACGGGCTTTTCACGTACTGCCAGAAACAGGCGATCCGGCTGCTCGATTTAGGCGTATCGCTCGATGCTACTAAGCAGCCAAAACCAGGCCTGATGCGGTTTAAACGCAATCTGGGCGCGCAGGAATCACCAAAGTCCACCTTCGAAAAAGTACTGTGAGCGAGTCAACAGGATTTTACCGGCAATCCGGGACGTCTGTCCCGTAGTCCAGATCTGCTGATTTTTTCGTTGTTTTGTAGAAAAAAGGCACGCGGGTAAGTGCTGACGGCATGGTCGAAGCTGGTTTTAATCGCATTAGTCAATTTCTGAGCGACTTGTTCGCATCGTTGGTATCATTGCTAAAAGTGGCAATTCGTGGCCGACATGCTACTCGCTTACCGGATCGACAACTTCCCACTTGTTCCGTCTTGGGCAATGGCCCATCGCTCAACGAGTCGTTGGCCGATCAGTTCGATTTTATCCGACAAACCGAAATCGTGTGCGTCAATAACTTTGCTCACGCGGAGGTTTTCCTGCGGCTTCGGCCCCAGGATTATGTTATCTCGGATCCTAACTATTTCGTTTTCACCGAACAGACCACCGACCGCGACGACATCCGGAAAACCCTGTCTATTTTTCAGGAACAGGTTACCTGGCCCATGTTCCTCTACGTGCCTCATTTTGCCAAAGGTTCTTACTTGCTGAACGTTATTGAGCAAAGCAATCCTCAAATCAAGGTCGTCTACTTTAATTACACAGTTGTTCGCGGCTTTAAAAAGTTAACTTACTGGCTCTATTCGAAGGGCTTAGGCATGCCACAGGCGCAAACGGTTATTATTGCCGCCCTGACGCTGATGATCAACCGAAAGTTCGACACCATTTACCTCTTCGGGGCCGATACATCCTGGCATGAGCAAATCCGCCTGAACGATCAGAATCAGCTATTGATCAAGCAGATTCATTTTTACGATAAACCTAAAGATTTAACGCACCAGCCGGTCTATTCGGATGCGCAGCGGCAGCGCACGTTTTCAATGGCCTCGCAGTTTTTATCCCTGCACAAAGTCTTCCGGGGCTACGAAGTGTTGCGCAACTATGCCGACTATCGGGGTGTTCACGTTATAAATGCCAGCGCCAAGAGCTATATCGATGCGTTTGAGCGAACAACTGTAAACCAACCGATTAGCCACTAAAAAGCTGACGATTTGGCGTTTAAGTCCATGTAATTATTGACGCCGAACCATCCAACTTGACTTACTCATTATCAACTCATGCTTGACCTGACCAATAAATCCATTTTAATCACCGGTGGTACCGGCTCTTTCGGCAAGAAGTTCGTGGAGATGGTGTACCAGCGTCACCCGAACCTCAAACGCCTGGTTATCTACTCCCGCGATGAACTGAAGCAGTTTGAGATGTCGCAGCACTATCCTCAGGCGAAATACAAATCCATTCGGTTTTTTATCGGTGATGTTCGGGATGGCGAGCGACTTAAGCGTGCCTGCGAAGGCGTCGACATTATTGTTCATGCAGCCGCACTGAAACAGGTCCCTGCCGCCGAGTACAACCCGATGGAGTGCATCAAAACCAACGTTTTTGGGGCAGAAAACGTCATTAACGCAGCCCTGGATAATGGCGTCCAGCGCGTAGTGGCTCTTTCGACGGACAAAGCCGCAGCACCGATCAATTTATACGGCGCGACCAAACTTTGCTCCGACAAGCTATTTGTCGCGGCCAATAACATGAAAGGCAGCCGCGATTTACGGTTCTCAGTCGTTCGCTACGGCAACGTAATCGGGTCGCGGGGGTCGGTCGTACCTTTCTTTCTCGAGAAACGTAAGGACGGTGTCTTACCCATTACACACCCCGACATGACACGTTTCAACATTTCGCTCGAAGAAGGCGTTGAAATGGTTTTTCATGCACTCGAACACGCCTGGGGTGGCGAGATTTTTGTTCCGAAGATTCCTTCCTACCGCATTACCGATGTGGCTACGGCTATCGGCCCTGACTGCGAACAAAAACTGGTTGGCATTCGCCCAGGCGAGAAACTTCATGAGGAAATGATCACCGAAACGGACTCGCTCAATACGGTCGAGACGGACAAATACTATGTTATTACCCCCTCAACCCCAACCTGGAGCGTTGACGACTACATGAAAGCCTTCGACGGTCGTCAGGTTGAGATGGGCTTTAAATACAATTCCGGCACCAACACCGAGTGGCTCAATGTAGATCAGTTACGGGAGCAAATCCGGGAACATGTCGATCCAGCCTTTTCGGTTTAATTAATCGACGGCCGGTCCATAGTCCGGCTAATATCCCATGAATCAACCCATTCCCTACGGGCGGCAACACATTACGGACGAAGATATTGCCGCCGTTGCTAACGTTTTGCGTGGTCCATTTTTGACCCAGGGCCCGCACATCGGTGCGTTCGAGACTGCTTTTGCTCAATACATCGGTTGTCAGCACGCAGTGGCCGTAGCCAATGGTACGGCTGCACTGCACTTATGCTGCATGGCCTTGGGCGTAACAACAGGCACTCGGGTGATTACCACACCCATTACCTTTTCAGCCTCAGCCAACTGTGTTCGGTACTGTGGCGGAGACGTGTTCTTTGCCGACGTTGATCCGGCAACCGCTTTGCTCGACATAAATTCCGTTCGTACGCTGCTCGAACAGCATCCGAAAGGCTATTTTTCAGGCATTATTCCCGTTGATTTTGCGGGGTATCCAGTCGATATGGCCGCTTTCCGTGAACTGGCTGATGCCTATGGCTTGTGGTTGCTGGAAGACAGCTGCCATGCGCCGGGTGGGTCGTTTACGGATAATCAGGGCAAAGAGCACCGGTGTGGCGATGGTTCACTGGCGGATCTTGCTATTTTCAGCTTTCACCCGGTTAAGCACATTGCCGCTGGTGAAGGGGGCATGATTACGACAAACGACGAAACTTTGTACAAGCACCTCCTCCGGCTTCGAACGCACGGCATCACCAATAAACCCACTGAGCTTACGGAGCCTTACCCCGATGAACCCGAGCGCGGTGGCTGGTATATGGAGTTGCAGGAATTGGGGTATAACTACCGCCTGACCGACATGCAGGCGGCTCTGGGAAACAGTCAACTAACCCGGGTTGACGCCATGCTGGCCCGTCGGCAGGAAATTGCCAGACGGTACGACGACGCCTTTGCGGAAACCGCCCTGACTGCCCTTGTTCCACCCGCGGGTATTGGTCATGCGTATCACCTGTATGTCATTCAGGTCGACGACCGAAAAGGGCTTTATGATTTTCTGAGAACCCGAAATATCATGGCCCAGGTACATTACATTCCGGTGCATCTGATGCCGTATTACAGGCAGTTCGGCTGGAAACCCGGCGATTTTCCGAATGCCGAGCGGTACTACGCCCGGTGCCTGAGCCTGCCCATGTTTCCAACTCTTACGGATGAGGAGCAGGACTATGTTATTGAATCAGTTAAGGAATTTGCTGGCGTATGAGCAACGTAGCCATCATCACGGCGCGGGGCGGCAGCAAACGCATTCCCCGCAAGAACATTCGTCCTTTTCTGGGCAAGCCTATTCTTGCGTACGGCATTGACGCGGCTTTGCAGTCCGGCCTGTTCGATGATGTGATGGTGTCTACAGACGACGATGAAATTGCCGATATCGCCCGGCAGTATGGCGCTTCGGTTCCATTCCTGCGTAATGCGCAAACCGCCGATGATCATTCCACAACCGCCGATGTTCTAACCGAGGTTTTACTACAATACGCACAACAGGGAAAGACTTTCGACTATGCTTGCTGCCTTTACCCGACTGCCCCATTCGTAACGCCTACCCTACTGCAACAGGCATTCGCAACCCTTACCGAAAAGCAGTTCGATACCGTATATCCGGTTCAGCCGTTTAGCTTTCCCATTCAGCGGGCGGTGTTTCTGCGCGATTCAAACGTGCAATGGTATCAACCAGAATACGCGCTCACCCGCTCTCAGGATCTGGAACCCGCGTATCATGACGCCGGGCAGTTTTACTTCTTTCGGGTAGCGTCCTTTCAGGAAAAACAACGTTTGATTACCAACAACTCGGGTGGTCTTGTTATCTCAGAGTTGCAGGCGCAGGACATTGATTCTGAAGCAGACTGGCAGTTAGCCGAATTAAAACTTAAATTAAGAATGAGTAGCGAACGCTGAATAATAGACAGTTACGCTATGCTTCACGGCTCACTACTCATTCTTCACTCAACATGATTCAACTTCTTTTTCGGGCAGATGGAAACGCGCAGATTGGCCTGGGACACGTCATGCGCTGCCTGGCGCTGGCCGATATGCTAACTGGTGATTATATCATGCGGTTTGCCCTCGTTGAACCGGCCACAAACGTTCGCTCAATGATTGAGCAAGCTGGACTCTCCGTTATTTCTTTACCTGAAGCCGATCAGCGGGATGCTTTTTTGGCGTTAATCAAGCCGGACGATATTGTGGTGCTGGACGGTTATTCATTCGATGAAGCGTTTCAGCAGTCCGTACAGGTCCGAGCGAAAAAGTTGGTTTTTATTGACGACTTACTTACCGGCCATCAAGTAGCCGATGTACTGATCAATCACACGGGTGGCGTTACTGCGGCCGAATATGATGCCTCGCCCGATACGCGGTTTTGCCTGGGACCACACTACGCCCTTCTCCGACCCGCTTTTTTGAATCCGGCAGGTTTTGGATCAGCACCAGCCGACGGCCCCATCTTCGTTAGTCTGGGTGGGGCCGATCCGCAAAACATATCGCTGACGGTTCTGGAGGCTGTTCGGCAAGTTGACGCCACCCTACCCGTTCATCTTGTTCTGGGGCCGTTTCACCCGAACCGGACGACTATCGAAGCCTTCCAGAACAAGCTTCCTAACCTGAAAATTCTATACAATCGGACGGCTCCGCAAATGGTCGAGGCACTAACGGCCTGTCGTTTGGCCATCACGGCCTGCAGCACAATTGCTTACGAAGTGTGCGCTATCAACCGTCCCCTGATCACCGTCGTGACAGCCGATAATCAGGCGCGGCTGGCGCAGTTTTTATCGGAAGAAAAATTAGCCTTATCGGTCAATTTCCCAACGTTACTGACACGTCTGACACCAGTCATCGCATTGGATCAAATGCTGAAACTCGCGATTCAATCTTTCGAGTTTTCGCCTGGAATCGTAGCTGATTCGCTAGCCAATCAACGTCGTTTCTTCGATGGTCGCTCCCCCGAGCGATTCCGTGAGCTATTTCAAACTTTACAGGGAAACTAAGACGTTGCGCCAATTAAATACGTAATTCGATACGTCAAGACGTTCTGGCTAAGACTATGCTTACTTATCGAACTGCTCAACCTGCTGATGCCCGGCTCTATTTTGACTGGGCCAACGACCCCGATACCCGTCGGCAGTCGTTCCATTCTGCGCCTATTTCGCTGGAAACGCATACGTCCTGGTTTTCCCGCAAACTAGTCGACCCCAATGCATTGCTGCTCGTCTTTAGCGATGAAACAAAGCAGCCTGTGGGGCAGGTACGTTTTGAGCGGACGCCCGTTGCTGATATGCCCGACGAAATCATCATCGGATTATCGGTCGATGCCCGTTATAGAGGCAAAGGGCTGGCCGCTCAACTCATTACGCAAGGGTGTCAGGTATGTCGGAAACAGTGGGGAGCCGTTACGATTCATGCCTATATCAAACCCGAAAATCAGGCATCGGTACGCGCCTTCGAACGGGCTGGTTTCAGATTGTCGGGCGAAAGCGGTAAATTTGACATTTCCGGTCGGGCCACGTCGGGCCAGGCCAATCCAGGCCGGACCAATCCAGGCCGGGCCGCGTCTGACAAGCCGTGTTTGCTTTACGTAAATAGTCAATGAGTAGTAATCAACCCATTCAGGTTGCCCAATATACCATCAGCCCAGGGCATCGGCCGTTTGTCATTGCCGAGATGTCGGGCAACCACAACCAGTCGCTGGAGCGAGCGCTGGAAATTGTCGATGCCGTGGCCGATGCCGGGGCACACGCGCTCAAACTTCAGACCTACACGCCCGATACCATTACGTTCAACGGCGCATCGGAGGAATTTTACATCCGGGATGCCAAGTCGCTTTGGGCCGACAAGAATCTGTACAAACTCTATCAGGAGGCTTACACGCCCTGGGAATGGCACAAACCCATTTTCGATCATGCCAAAAAGCGCGGTATGATTGCCTTCAGCTCACCCTTCGACACCACGGCGGTTGATTTTCTGGAGTCACTCGACGTGCCGCTGTACAAGATTGCTTCTTTTGAGAATACGGACCATATCCTGCTCAAAAAAGTGGCTCAAACGGGTAAGCCGGTCATTATGAGTACAGGCGTGGCCTCCGTTGCTGACCTCGACGAGTCGGTCAACGTTTTGCGGGCAAACGGGTGTAAAGACCTGATCCTGCTCAAGTGCACCAGCACCTACCCTGCCACGCCCGAAACAACCAACTTGCAGACCATTCCGCACATGCGGCAGTTGTTTGATGTACCCGTTGGCCTGTCAGACCACACGATGGGCATTGGTGCGGCTGTCGCGGCTGTCGCTTTGGGAGCCGTCGTGCTTGAAAAACACGTGACGCTGCGTCGGGCCGACGGTGGCGTCGACTCCGCATTCTCTCTGGAGCCAGACGAGTTAAAAAACCTCGTCATCGAAACCGAGCGGGCGCACCTCGCTATGGGGCAGGTCAGCTACACACTCACGCCAAAGGAAGAAAAGAGCCTCCAGTTCAAACGGTCACTGTATGTTGTGCAGACGGTGAAAGCAGGAGAACTATTCACCCCCGAAAACGTCCGCAGTATACGCCCGGCCAATGGTCTGCACACGCGCTACTACAACGAAATCCTGGGCAAAACGGCTACCATCGACATCTCCGCAGGCACAGCGCTGACGTGGAATCTAATTGCGAATGAGTGAATGATTGAGTGATTGAATAGAAGCGTGCGGCAACTATTCAATCACTCAATCATTCACTCATTCGCTCATTCTCACCAATGGGTATTATAAAACGGCAAACCATTCAGAGTTCGATTTACACCTACGCGGGTGTGGCGGTTGGCTTTTTTACGCAGGGGCTTTGGTTTCCGAATTTATTTGAAGGGACTCAGGTAGTCGGGTTGCTGACGTTGCTGATTTCGCTGGCCCAGGTACTGGCTCAGGCATCGAACCTGGGCGTGAATGGCGCAGGCGGACGGTATTTTCCGTTTTTCCGAAATGCCGAGAAGCAGCATAATGGGTATTTGTTCATTGCTTGCTTAACGACGCTTGTTGGTTTCAGCCTGTGCGTATTGGGTCTATGGCTGGCGCGCCCCTGGATTGTTGAGTGGTATCAGAAAGACTCGGCCCTGTTCGTCGACTATTATTATCTGCTCATCCCACTCACCTTATTTACAGTCTATTTTACCGTTTTCGATAACTACGCCCGGTTGCTCTACGACCCCGTTACAGGAACGCTCCTGCAACAGTTTGTACAACGCATTCTAATCCTATTAGCGGGGGGACTGTACTGGCTGGGCTGGGTTACGCTGCCGCAATTTCTGGGCGTTTGGCTAATAGCCTTTTTTGTTCCGTTGGTATTGATGGTCATTAGTGTTGCCCAGGATGAGGCTCTGTTTCTCAATCGCAAGTTTGTATCCATCGGGGCGGATTTACGCCGGAACATGACACGTTATGCCGGATTAACCTTTACCTCAGCCCTGTCAACGCAGATTGTCTGGACAATTGACAAATTTATGATTAACAGTAAACAGGGCCTTGGCGATACCGGCATTTACGGTACAGCCTCTTACTTTGCCACGGTCATTGCCATTCCTGCAACAACTCTGTATAAGGTTTCAGGTACACTGATTGCCGAATCGTGGAAAACGAACGACCTGGAAAACATTGCCAGTATTTACCGAAAAAGCTGCCTGAATCAGTTGATTGCCGGCTGTCTGGTATTTGTCGGTGTGGCCGCTAATTTGCCCAGCGTATTTCGCTTTCTCCCCCCCAGTTACGAAGCGGGTTATTATGTGATTTTATGGCTTGGGCTGGGGAAACTGATCGATATGGCAACCGGCGTAAACGGTGTTATTCTAAACACATCCCGCTATTACACTTACGACTCGTTGTTTTTTGTGGTACTCGTTTTCATTACCATTGCGGCCAACTTATACCTGATACCTCGTTTCGGCATCAACGGAGCGGCAATAGGAGCCGCGCTGGCAACAACGTTATTTAACCTCGCCCGGACGCTGTTCGTGGGTATTGCCTTTAAAATGCAGCCATTTACCTGGCGAAATCTGATTGTCATTTTACTGGGTCTCGCTGTTTGGTGGGTTTCGGTACAAATTCCATATCCTGATTCTGAAGCGCCGAAATGGCGATTCATTCTGGACATCGGCTGGCGTTCAGCGTTAATTGCGGGGCTGTTCGGTGGATCAGTTGTCGCCCTCAGACTATCATCGGATATTAATCAGACAGTGGCCGGGTTGAAAAAACGTTTTCTTTAATTTTTGTCGGGTTCCTGCCTCAGCCTGACAGAACCATTCAGTTTTATATATGTGGGTCTTTCGCTTTTTATTTACGGAAACAGCCCGGCTTCTGCGCTCAGCGGAAGGGCGTCGGTTGCTGGGGTTAGCCCTGCGGTACGGCAGTAAGCCGCGCAACCAGGCTACGGATGTTACGTTTGGAAAGTACCGATTTCGGGTGCCCGATGCGCTGTCGTTTGTCTGGCAATTCCGGGAGATCTTCGTGGATGAGTTTTACCGATTCTACACGACGAGTGCCACGCCCGTCATTTTCGATTGTGGTACCAACATTGGCACGAGCGTCGTTTATTTTCATCAGACGTACCCCAACGCCCGAATTGTGGCCTTCGAAGCCGATGAGCAAATCAGCGCCATTCTGCAGGATAACCTTCGGAAAAATCAGATTTCGGGTGTCGATGTCGTCACCAAAGCCGTCTGGACAAATGCCGAAGGCATCTGGTTCGGGAGTGATCAGGCCGACTCGGCGTCAATTTTCTCGCCAACTGACCGCAAACTCGTTCCTTCCGTCCGATTACGCGATGTTTTACTGCGCGAAACCCGAATCGATATGCTCAAAATGGACATTGAAGGGGCCGAAACAGCGGTGCTGACGGACTGCCATGATGCGCTCGCCCACGTGCAAAATCTTTTCGTCGAATTTCATGCGTACCTCGATCACCCGCAAACCCTGGCGGAGGTCATTCAGGTGCTTGAAGCCAGTGGTTTTCGGTACTACATCAACACCAGTCAGTACCGCCATGCTCCGTTGGTCAACCATCGCTACAAAGGCAACGACAGCATGGATTTACAATTGAATATCTTTGCGTACAGAAAATAAGTTTGTGGTTTGTTGGTAGCGGATCATACCCGCGAAAGAAACTAGCCCATTAGCGAACCAACAACAGACTACACATAACAAACCAAATGATCGACAAAATACTTTCTCGTCCTGAGTTTCAGACTGAACCACCGGTGCTGGTAGACATCGGGGCATCGGGGCAATTGCATGGCCGCTGGAAAGCGTTTGCCAAGTATGCCGTGTGCATTGCCTTCGATGCTGACGACCGCGACTTTGGTTATGTAGAAAGTGAGTCCGGGCATTTTCGGAAGCTGTACACGTTCAATAATATTGTTACTGGACCAATGGCGGGCGAGGACGGCAAAGAAATGGAAAGTCCGAATCAATCAGACTTCTACCTGACTGTCTCACCCCACTGTTCCAGCTTGTTACGCCCCAGGCCCGATCTGATTCAGGAATACGCGTTTGCGCCCAAGTTTGAACCAACTAAAGTGGTTCAATTGAAAACGCGGAGTCTTCGGTCAACGCTCGATAGCCTGAGCATAAAGCAGGTCGACTGGTTTAAAACCGACTCGCAGGGAACCGATCTCCGGCTATTTCGCAACCTTGGTTCAGAACGGGCCAAACAGGTTATCACCGCCGAATTTGAGCCGGGCATTGCGTCAATTTACGACGGCGAAGACAAGCTTTATCAGGTCCTGCAATTTATGGAAGAAACGGGCAGTCACTGGCTCGCCGAACTGATTCCCAAAGGCTCACCCCGTATCACGCCCGCTTTGTTAGATAGCTTCACCAGCCAGCCATTGCTGAAGAAGTTTGTTTTGTTTTCGTTGAAAAACAGCGCTGTTTGGGGCGAAATGACCTACCTGAACCGCTTTGCCGACGAAACGACGCTTACGCAACGCAATTTGTTACTGGGCTGGGTTTTTGCGACAACGCTGAAGCAGCATGGCTTTGCCTTGATTTTAACCCAGAAAGCCAAAAGTCTTTTTACGGATCCAATTTTCGCCGAGATGGAAGCCTATTCCCGTCGGCGGATTTGGGGGCGCGTAGTTGGGCTGGGCTTTTGGCCCGAGGTCGTTAAAAAATTCGATAAACTAGTAGGGCGGTGAGAGTTACGCACCTGAGCAACTACCACTTATTTGGCGGGGCAGCCGTGGCGGCCAACCGGCTTCACCGGGCCTTGCAGAAACAGGTGTGGACAAATCACAGCATTGAGAGTACGATGCTCGTAGGCGTACCCAATCGACTCGAAAAACACCGACCCGAGCCGGGTGTGCTTTACCTGGCAAACAATTTTCTGGCCGAGCAAACGGCTTTCGGGCGATTTGTGGCCGAACGATTGTATTTTCTGCCTCACGAGCGCGACCCTTCGGTGCGGTTTCAGTTTTCTCCCGCCAGGTTTGGCGCTAACCTTAATTTCCACCCCGCCATTCAACAGGCCGATGTATTGCATCTGCACTGGATCAACTTCGGTTTTTTATCGCTCAACGGGCTTCGGTCCCTGTTTGCCCTGCAAAAACCCATCGTCTGGACATTACATGATCAATGGGCCTTTACGGGTGGCTGCCATTACTCGCGCGGCTGCGATCATTTTCTAAGCCATTGCCGAAACTGCCCTTATCTGAAAAAGCCCGGTGAGCATGATTTGTCGGACAACGTCTTCAGGCAGAAACAGACGCTTTTCCGTAACGCGAATGTCCATTTCACCCCACCCAGCCACTGGCTCGCCAATGAGGCCCAACGTAGCGCGTTACTTCATAAATTTCCGTTTACGGTGATTCCCTATGCTATTGATCAGATGGCTTTCCGGCCAATGGATCGAGCGGAGGCTAACGCGCAGCTTAACCTGCCTACTCTAGACCAGCAGTCAACCACTCGCCCCGCCCGGCTTTTGTTTGGTAGTGCCAACGTGACGGATGTTCGCAAAGGATTCAGGCAATTTGCCGAAGCCCTGACGTTACTCAACCAGCAATACCCCGACCTGACCCCCGAAATCATCCTATTCGGCAAGGGCCGCTCTTACCTGTTCAACGAGTTGCCCTATACCGTTCGGCACCTTGGTTTATTGACAGCAGAAGAAGACATTGTGGCCGCCTACAACGCAGCCGACGCGATGGTTGTCCCTTCGTTGGAAGACAACCTTCCCAACACGGTCATTGAGGCCCTGGCCTGCGGCACGCCCGTAGTGGGTTTCCGAACGGGTGGGATTCCCGAAATGATCGATCACGAGCAAAATGGCTATCTGGCTGATATTGGGTCGGCACAGCAACTCGCCGATGGGCTGGCGTTCATTTTAATGCATCCTGATCCCGAGGAGTTACGGCAGAATGCCCGTCAGTCGGCCGAAGCGCGTTTTTCAGAAGATGTCGTAGCCCGGAAACATATTGATTTGTACAAAAAAATGTTGACTGATAGATTGAGTGAATGATTGAATAGGTGCGCCAGTTATTCAATCATTCACTCAATCTATCAGTCAATCATTCATCTATGTCGCCAACCATCTCCATCATCACCATTACCTACAATGCCGAGCGGTTTCTGGAACGCACGATCAGGAGTCTTATTGACCAGCAGGCAACGGATATCGAGTATATTGTGATTGATGGAGCCTCTACGGACGGGACGTTAGGCATTATTAAGCACTACCAATCAACCATCACACACTGGCATTCTGAACCTGATCGGGGGCTGTACGATGCCATGAACAAAGGGCTTCACCAGGCCACCGGGCAGTACGTCTGGTTTATGAATGCAGGCGACGAAATTCACGATTCCAGCACATTGGCAAAGCTTCTGGCCCGCATCAATGCAACCCATGCCGATGTGTATTATAGTGACGCGCTCTTTGTGCGCGACGTCTTTGAGCAGGGGGCTGTTCACACGGTTCCGGTTGGCTTACGCAGCCAGGTAACCCCCCATGCTTTGCCCAAAAATTTGACCTGGCACGATATGGCGCTCGGTATGAAAGTATGTCATCAAGCCTTTGTTGTAAAACGGGTCCTGGCCCCCGACTATCTGCTCAATAACCTGAGTGCCGATTTAGACTGGGAAATTCGCTGCCTGAAGAAGGCCCAAATGATTGAATATGTGCCTTTTGTCTTGTGTAAGTATTTGATTGGTGGGTTATCGGTACAGCAACATCGCCAGTCGCTCACGGATCGATTCAAGGTTCTCGTCCGGCATTTTGGTCTACTGACTACGCTACTCAATCACATTCAGATTGTTCGACGAGCTAGGCGGTTCAAAAGCAGTACATAATTTGCAGCAAGTTGATGGCGGAAAAACAATATTTCGTGGGACGATGAAAAGAGATAGAGCAAAATAGAAAAGCAAAAACCAGTATGTTTCAGCCTTTTTGTGAAATTTGTGTGAAAACAATGGGATAATTCCCAGGTCAGTGCCCATAGATTGATAAATGCGGATAAATTTGCGGGGTTTAAAACGATACCCTCGTAACCGTTTGTGAAATTTCCTTAAATAATTGATTTAACCTATGAAACGAGTAGCTGTTTTTACCTCGGGTGGGGATGCACCGGGTATGAACGCCTGTATCCGGGCTGTGGTTCGGGGGGCGGTCTATCACGGGCTGGAAGTTTTCGGTATCCGCCGGGGGTACAGCGGAATGATAAATGGCGACATTTTTCAGATGTCTTCGCACTCGGTAAGCAATATCGTACAACGCGGAGGTACCATTCTGAAATCGGCCCGCAGCAAAGAATTCATGACTCCCGAAGGCCGTGCCAAAGCATACGATCAACTTAAGAAATTTGATATTGAGG
Organism: Spirosoma humi; assembly: GCF_054776575.1. Lineage (NCBI taxonomy): Bacteria > Pseudomonadati > Bacteroidota > Cytophagia > Cytophagales > Cytophagaceae > Spirosoma > Spirosoma humi. The sequence continues at coordinate 828,629 of NZ_BAAHBR010000008.1, read as the reverse complement.
GCTTAGTGGCCATTGGCGGAAACGGTACCTTTACGGGGGCCACACTTTTTTTCGATGAGTACGGTATTCCAACGGTTGGTGCACCCGGCACCATCGATAATGACCTTTACGGAACTGACCATACCATCGGCTTCGATACAGCCGTTAATACGGCGCTTGAAGCCATTGACAAAATCCGCGATACCGCCGATTCACACGACCGGATTTTCTTTATTGAAGTTATGGGCCGCGACTCCGGCTACATTGCTATTCAGTCGGGAATTGCGGGTGGCGCCGAAATGGTGATGGTACCCGAAGTTCTGACGCCCATCTCGGAAGTCATCGAAACGCTGAAATCGGGTTGGAGCCGTCAGAAATCCTCTTCCATTGTGGTCATCGCGGAAGGGGAAGAAGCCGGAAACGCTACGGAGATCGCCGAAAAAATACGTCAGCAAATCCAGTCCGACATCGACATGCGGGTTACCACCCTGGGGCACATTCAGCGGGGCGGTATACCAACTGCCTACGACCGGATTCTGGCCAGCCGCCTGGGGCTTGGCGCACTGGAAGGCTTAATGAATGGCGAACAGAATGTAATGGCGGGTATAATTAACAACGAACTGGTCTACACACCATTCCGCGATACCATTCGGCTACCCAAGCCAATTAGTGAAGATCTACTAAGAATGGTGAAGATTCTGTCTGTTTAACAGGCGTTTATGAATAGCCCTACAAGGTTTTGGCTACCTTGTAGGGCTATATATACCCGGCGATTTTGTACGTTAGATAGCCAACCATCTCCCGAACCAGATAATACGAGTCAAAAAAAGCGGACTCGTGCGGCAGCAGCCATTCACCGGGCAGAAATGACCGTTCTCTGCTAAAAAAGCTACCGGCAAAAGGCGTTACCTGAACACCCTCTTTCCGAAAGCAGCCTACCGCCCGACGCATGTGCCAGGCCGAGGTAACCAATACACATCGGTTTGTATTGAACCGTTTTCGGAGCACTTGAGCGGTGAAGAGCGCATTTTCGTGCGTATTTCGCGAGGCATGCTCCAGAATAATGTCGGCCGGATGGACACCCGCCACCACCAGAAACTGAGCGGTCATTTCTCCTTCGTCACTTGCCTGCTTGGCCTGTATGGGTAAATCGCCGTTACCGCCACTGATCAGAATTTTTTGCACGGCCCCCGTTTTGTACAGAAACAAAGCCTGCCCAGCCCGGTCGACTTCCCGGCCCAGCAAAAAACGAGACGTACCATATTTTGTGGGTACCGATACTGGTACTTGTTTCAGCGTGTTTATCAAACTGCCCGTCAGAACAACGGCAATCCGCTTCGTAGAATCAGTCGAAGCTGCCAGATTAGATTGAATCGGATACTCCCACCACAAGGCCAGCTCATTCATCAAAAACGAATTACCGAATACCCAGAAAATCACGAGTCCTATACCAAGCCATCGGCGCCGGGAGTGCGCCTTTTTCGCAAAAAACGCCAGTAACAGGGTGCTAATGAGCCATCCAGCGGGCGTGAGCAGGTACGTAATCGTTTTAGAAAAGAAATAAAACATAGACTATAGCGGACATGGCAAGCGTTTTGATAGATGACAAACGTACCAGTAAAATACCGTAAATTTGGCTCTATTCTGCTGCGAAGATACGTACCACCCTATATGAAAAAACTCCTCATAGCCACCCTGCTTGGGTTAGCGTTATTACCCCAGGCCTGGGCCCAATCAACTCCGTCAACCACCAGTGAAGGCTTTCGAATTACGGGGCGCATCAAGGGTCTGAAAGACACAACCTGTGTGCTGGCCCACTATTATGGCGCAACCCAGTACATCACTAAAGACACAGCCCGGGTGGATGGCGGAGGAAACATGGTTTTTGAAGGCAAAAAAACATTACCCGAAGGACTCTATCTTGTCGTAATGCCGAAGAAGGGATATATCGAGTTGTTAATGACCAACGATCAGCAGTTTGCCTTTGAAACCGATACCGCCGACGTTATCAAAAATATGAAGATAACGGGGTCTAAGGAAAACGAAGCCTTTTATGGCTACCAGCAGCAACTCGGTAAGCTGTCGGAGGAAGCGCAGGCACTGAATGCACAGAAGAAACTACGCAATGATGCAGCGTCGGTGGCCTCGGTCAATAAGCAGTTAGGCGATTTGCAAAAAAAGGCAAACGAATATCGAACAAAGTTTCTTCAGGATAACACAGGCACGTTCGCGGTTAAACTCCTCAAAGCAACGGCCGAACCCGACGTACCAGCCGCTCCCAAAGCGGCCAATGGCCGCCCTGACTCGGTCTGGGTATTCAACTATTTCAAGCAACATTTTTGGGATGATTTCGACTTCTCTGACGACCGATTTGTCAGAACCCCTATCCTGCAGCGCAAAATCGAGCGGTATATCAAAGAGCTAACCGTGCAGGTGCCCGATTCGCTTATTAAAGAAGCAGACTTTTTAGTCAACAAAGCCGTAGCCGGGAAAAACAAGGATGTCAAATACCAGACGATTTATTACATCACCAGTCAATATGAGCAACCCAAAGTGATGGGTACCGACGGCCTGTTTGTGCACATGTTTGAGAAGTATTACAAGACGGGCGTGATGACGGTTTCGGACTCGTCGACGCTAAAAAGTATTGGCGAACGGGTGGCCACCATGAAGCCTAATTTAATTGGAAAAACGTTGATTTCGCCGGTCATCAGCGATACCCTGCGCCGGCCCATTGCGTTTCAGAACATCAAAGCTGACTATACAATTGTTTTCTTTTATTCGCCAACGTGTGGGCATTGCCGCGAGAGCGCGCCCAAGCTGAAGAAATTTGTGGATGATTACAAAGGCAAAGGCGTTGAGGTCGTAGCGATTGCCATCGATCAGAACCCGGAAGACTGGAAGAAGTTCATTAGAGAATTTAAACTGGGCAATGCCATCAATGGCTACGATTATTCTGCCCGCACCGACTATCGGCATCAGTATGACGTCTGGACTACGCCGACGGTCTATGTCCTCGATAAAGACAAGAAAATAATTGCCCGCAAGCTACCGGCCGAGCAGATTGAAGATTTCATGCTGTTCCATAAACGGCAGCAGGCTACGAAAAAGCCGGTTACTGCCTCGGTCAAAGCGAGTGTAAACAAATAACTCAGATCGCACGGGCGTCCGTGCGATCTGAGTCACTTACCTCATTTTAGTACGTTTCACCAGATAAGCCTGCAGAATCTGATCGAAGCCCTGAGCAATATCGGCCTCGATGAAGTCAATTTTATATTGGCCGCAACGCATTTTTAATTCCTGAAAATAGGTTTTCACGGCTTGCTGGTAGGTTTCGCGTACTTGCCCTGGCTGGACTTTGACCTTCTCCCCCGTTTCAAGGTCGATAAACTCATAGGGGCGTTCATCAAATGCGAAATCCTCCTCCGTTTTTTTGTCCGTCACGTGAAATAGCAGCACCTCATGCAGATTATGACGCAAGTGTTGTAAGGCAGAAAACAGCGCGTCTGCCTTTTCACTATTGTCGAACATATCGCTGAAAATAACGACCAGCGATCGTTTATTAATCTTTTCGGCTACCTGGTGAATTACATCGGCGGCTGAGGTTTTACGTAGCGGCTTAGGTTGCTGCATAAGCAGATCCAACTGAGTGAATAGCTTGTGTACATGCGAAGGCGTTGACTTTACCTGCGTCTGCAAGTCAATCTGATCGGCAAAGGTTGTCAGGCTGACGGCGTCCTTTTGCCGTTGAAGCATATAAGCCAGACAGGCCGATGCCATGACACTGAACGTCATCTTGCCGTAGTTGGCTTCTGGATAATACATCGACGACGAGGTATCAATCAGCAAGTGACAGCGCAGATTTGTTTCCTCTTCATAGCGTTTGACAAATAGCTTTTCGGTTTTCCCAAACACTTTCCAGTCGATATACCGCGTGGTTTCGCCGGTGTTGTAGAGCCGGTGTTCAGCGAATTCTACCGAGAAGCCATGAAAGGGCGATTTATGGAGCCCTGTAATAAATCCTTCGACCAATTGACGAGCCAGAAATTCGACGTTTCCGAACGAACGTACCTGGCCAAGATTAAGGGGTTGTTTCATACAAGGGGTTTGAAGGTAGTAGTCTGAGGTTCGACGTTGGCCATCCGTGCAGCCGGCTATTTTTGCGGAAGTCAACTACAATCTAATTTATAGAACGCAAAAAACGAACCGTTCGACATTTCTGGCAGGAATTGCACAAAGAAATATCGAACGGCTCTGATAAAAGGGCCAAACCGGATTACATAACGGGTTCCAGCATCGGCTGAAAAGCAACCGGTGTCGTAAAAGCAGAAGGTGTCATGGCCATAGCCTGACCTTTGCCAACAACCCGGAGCGATACATTAGCAATGCCTTTCGAAACCATGCCAAGTGCATGCGCTGCGGCAAGGGTAAGATCAATGACACGCCCTTTTGAAAAAGGCCCCCGATCATTGATTCGTACAATTACTGACCGTTGGTTATCGAGGTTCGTAACTTCTACCAACGTGTTTAAGGGCAGGTGAAGGTGGGCACCTTCAAGGGATTCTGAGCTGACGCGCTCACCATATGCGGTCTTACGACCATTGAACTTCTTGGAATAAAAAGACGCTTTGCCTTTCTGTATGAGGCTCGGGAGAGCCTCCGCCGGGTTTATGTTGCTAAAAAACAACATAAGGGACATGATCAAACTCATACAGCTCTTGGTTACGTGAAAAAAATAGGCGTAAGGCATGTCAAAAAACTTTCTACATACCGTCCGCCCCCAAAAAGTGCAATTCCTGCAAAACAAAGATAGGTTACAGAAGCTTTATAACCAAGCCTTTAGCCAAAAAACTGTGGAATGGCCTCCACAAAGTCGCCCGTTTTTGAGGTGAAATAGCCCCAAAATATATTTAAGTGTATTCTTTTTGTTCTATCCTGATAGAATGTACTTTAGCATCTGTTAATTGACTAAACCGACTAGATTGTGGACGAAAAAGACCGGGAGAAAATTTATTCGAAGCGGGTTCGGGCGGGGAAACGAACGTATTTTTTTGACGTTAAGTCAACCCGCACAAACGACTATTATTTAACCATCACCGAAAGCCGCCGACACCCACAGGGCGAGGGATTTGTGTACGAAAAACATAAGATGTTTCTCTACAAAGAAGATTTCGATAAGTTTGTCGAAGCCCTCCAGGAAACGGTCGGCCACGTCAAAACCGAACTCATGCCCGAAGTTGATTTTTCTCAATTCGTTCAGCGGGAGCGGGACGAACAGGATGATTTCGCCAGCGAATTAAAGTGGGAATAACTAAATCAATCTAGACGGGATGGCCGCGAGCGACTCCCTAACCAATTGCGAATGAACTAGACTTTACTATCCGATTTCTCATATAACAAACCTGATTCTTTACCCACCGTTCACGTAGCCATCGGCCTGTCAATGCCGAAGGCTTTTTTTGTGGTCCGCCATTACGGTTGTATTTTTGCAAAAAATAATAAAGAGCGAACGGGTGCAAGAGCGAATTGTCGCTCTACTCTCACGCTGGAACGCCAGCTCGGTCTTTCGCTCTTTCGCTCTTTTACTTTCTTATGGGACTTCAATGTGGAATCGTGGGTTTGCCCAATGTTGGGAAATCAACGCTGTTTAATGCCATTTCGAGCGGTAAGGCCGAAGCCGCCAATTACCCGTTCTGTACAATAGAACCCAATGTGGGGGTTGTAACCGTACCCGATGAACGCCTGGACGCGCTCGAAGGGCTCGTAAAACCCCAGCGTGTTGTGCCAACCATTATTGAATTCGTTGACATTGCCGGATTGGTAAAAGGCGCCAGCCAGGGTGCCGGGTTGGGCAATAAGTTTTTGGCCAACATCCGGGAAGTTGATGCCATCGTGCACGTTGTTCGGTGCTTCGAAGACGATAACATCGTTCACGTCGAAGGAAAAGTGGATCCCGTATCCGACAAGGAAGTCATTGACGCCGAATTGCAATTGAAAGATCTGGACTCGGTCGATAAAAAGATTCAGCGAATCGACAAAGCCGCTCGTGTGGGCGATGCCAAGGCGAAAGCCGAACTGGAAATCCTGAAACTTTACAAAACAGCGCTCGAAGCGGGTAAAAGTGCCCGTACGGTTCAGATAGCGCCCGAAGAAGCCGAAGCGGCCATCGGTGACATCTCATTGATGACGGTGAAACCCGTCATTTACGTAGCCAACGTAGACGAAGGGTCGCTGCCAAACGGAAATAAATACTCAGATGCTCTTCGGGAAGCCGTAAAAGATGAAGGCGCCGAAGTGATCGTGATCAGCGCTGGAATTGAAGCGCAGATTGCCGAAATGGAGGACCCTGAAGAGCGTGAACTCTTTTTGGGCGAATATGGCCTGACCGAATCAGGGTTGAGTAAACTGATTAAAGCCTCCTATAAACTGCTGGGCCTGATTACCTACTTCACGGCGGGCGTTAAAGAGGTTCGCGCCTGGACGATTCACCGGGGCTGGAAAGCGCCCCAGGCAGCTGGCGTGATCCACTCCGATTTCGAGAAAAAATTCATTCGGGCACAGGTAATGAAACTGCCCGACTTCGCCCAGTTTAAAACCGAAGCGGGTGTTCGGGAAGCGGGTAAGCTAGCCGTGGAAGGCAAAGAATACGTTGTGCAGGACGGCGATATTATGGAATTCCTCCATAGCGCCTAACTGTAATGCGGATCGCAGGGCGGTCCCGATCCGCGTCACTTGCGTTTGTTCACCCCTACCCGACGATAGGCGATCAGTTGATCGGCGCGGGAGGCTGGCGGACGATGGTAAACAAATATTTCGTAATCGTTTTCGGTGGATGAGAAACTTCCTTCAATGAAGTTCTCATCCACTTTTGGTTGCGGCCCGTTTGTGGCAACCACATAGTCGTAATTGTAAACGCCTTGTTTCAGCATCATCGTAGCCCGGTAAGCACCTAACAAGGGGTCATACGCCATCCGGTTTCGGTCGGTGAGCTGCCAGAAGTTAAAGGCCCCATTTACGTACACATCGAAGCCGGACACTTCCGGTGTTTTGAGCGTAAAAACCGTTTCAATATAATCGGCATTGGTCGCGCCGTTGCCCGTTTCCCGATGGTCGATTACGAACTGGCCGTTGAAATCGTCGCTTTGAATATACACGCCCCGGTTGCGCGGCTGATCGACCTGTATATAGGCAATATTCCGGTCGGCAGGGCGGTCGATGCGGTCGATGTAATTGGCACGGGACAGGATCGTGCGGGTATCGAAAAACCGAAACTCGTTGCCGCCCGGCATGGTATTGCTTAAATCAATGAGCCGGTAGTCCAATACCTGTTCAAACGCCTGCACATTGGTTGGTCGCAGCCCCCGAATTTCCCGGTCGTCGCGGTAGTTCTGGCGAATAACGACTTTGAAGTCATCCTGGGGAGAAATAACCTGATAGCCTCTGTAATTCAGGCTCATATCTATTTGCTGATCACTAAACTGGCGGGCTGGGTTCGACGAAAAACGGACGTCGGCTGCCACCGTTACCCGATTCTGGTAGGTACAGAACCGGCGCGTAAACAGGATATTGTTCCGATTTCGCTCGTCATACACGACCAGCACGTAATTACCGGGCAACTTCACCCGTGGCAGGGTAAACCGGTAATGATAATACGGAATCTTGGTATTGATCGAAATCTGGTAATCGGTTATGGGGTTGTCGTTGTATTCGTACGTGAACTCGATATCGTTCAGTATCGATCGTTGCCAATCGGCATTGCAATGCACGAGCCGCGCCCGAAAAGAGCGGTAGTTGGCCGTCAGGTCGTCGAATTCGAGTTGCAGGGCCACAGCCTCATCCAGCGAAATAACGGGCGGATTGAGCGTTAAAGCAGGGTCCAGTTGGTTGGCGCTGACTTGCGGAAACAGCAGTACGGTCTCAATTTTGGGGTCATAGATGTGGTCAATGGTTTGAAGCTGTTGCGCCCGTGAAGGCACTACCCGCAGCAGGCAAAACAAAACGGTAAAAATTCTAAAGGAATTACGCATCAATCTGTTTTTATTGTACTCCATTTAATAAATGAACGCCATGACGCTGTCAGGATTATACAGCCTTATCAACATTCGTTGGCAACACCTGTTGATAAGGTCAGCAAAAGGGCATAGGCTTCATTCAACCCAGCACATGTATGGTCAATTATAATCCAAAAGATTGGTTTCGATTTATTATCACGTTCAACCGGGCGGATACGGTTCGCAAGCTATTACCTATCTTGGTAGCTGTCGGCGTTTATTCGTTTACTGTCGTCTACATCATTGAGTTCATGGGGCTGAGTGACAACGCTCACCTTAAGAACTTTTCGCTCATGCACACCCTGCTGAGCTTCGTTATCTCGATGCTGCTGGTGTTCCGCACCAACACCGCTTACGACCGCTGGTGGGAAGGGCGAAAATTATGGGGTTCTCTGGTGAACAACAGCCGGAATATGGCGCTCAAGATGGATCAGCTTCTGGAGCCTTCGCAAACCGAAGCCCGTCAGTTTTTCCGGGCTATGATTCCTAATTTTGCCTATTCGCTGAAAAATCATTTGCGTCAACACGCCATTGAACACGAGTTTACGGAAAGCCCATCATTTGGGGTTCATAACCTGCGCTTGACGGAACACGTTCCTCAACAAATTGCCATGTCGATTTTTGGCAAGATGAATGATTTGCAACGCCAGGGAATACTGCTGCCCGAACACCTGCTGTTGCTCAATCCGGAAATTCAATCCCTGATGGATGTTTGTGGCGCCTGCGAGCGGATTAAAAACACACCCATCCCATTTTCATACAGTTCCTTTATCAAGAAGTTTATCTTCACATATTGCCTTACCCTACCCTTTGGCTATGTATCGAACCTTCATTTTCTGGTTGTGCCGCTCGTGGTATTCGTTTTCTATGTGCTCGCCAGCCTCGAAGTTATTGCCGAAGAGATAGAGAATCCGTTCGGCACTGATGATAATGATCTCCCGTTAGACACGATCTGCAAGGGCATTCACAAGACTATTACACAGACATTTGACCATACCGAACAATTAGCGCAGGCGGATCAGCTAAGCAAAACGCCGAAGGGTTTTTCGGTTGAGAAATAAGTACTCAGGCAGCTTTTCAAACTTCCGGTAGATCTATAGTTCCTGATCATGTGTGAGTGGGCCGCTGGTATATTGCTTTTCAATAAGGACCACAGACGGTCCTAATGGTCGTCGCCCCACTGCCCTAGACCTCTGACAATGAGAAAATTAACTGGTTTAGCGTTGCTGTCTAAGACAGTTATACCTCAAACAAACCTAACTGTCCGGCGGGCCTGAACAAAGCGGTACTTAGCTCCGGGAGCTGACGCCCAGCCAGGTATTTCTGACTGGCAATTCGGTGTAATTGTGCGATGCGCTGGGCGTACGGTCCCTCGCCTGCCATGCGGGTTTTAAAACGAGAATCATTCAGTTGCCCGCCATGGCAATCGGCAATCTGATGCAAAATACGGTCGGCGCGGTCGGGAAAGGACTGCCGAAGCCAGTCGGTAAATAAGGGGCCAAGCGCTCCATTCAGCCGAACCACGGTATAAGCCGCCCAACAAGCCCCCGCTTCGGCAGCCTGTTCGATTAACTTTGGAATCTCATGATCGGTCAAACCAGGAATAATGGGTGCCGTCATAACGCCCACCGGCACACCCGCCCCGTGCAGGATACGCATTGTTTTTAATCGTTGTGCCGCCGTAACCGTACGGGGCTCCATGAGTAACCGCAGCGATTCGTTGAGCGTAGTAATCGAGATAGCAACGCTCACCAGGTTGCGTTCAGCCAGCGGTTTCAAAATGTCCAGATCGCGAAGAATGAGCGCATTTTTGGTGATAATAGACACTGGATTTTGGTAGCGGAGGCACAACGCCAGAAGTTGCCGCGTAAGCCGGTAGGTTCGTTCGGCGGGTTGATAGCAATCCGTATTCCCCGAAAAATGAATAACGGCGGGCTTGTAAGAACGCGCCTGAAACTGTTTTTCGAGCAGGGCGGGCGCGTTTTTTTTAACCATTATTTTACTCTCGAAATCCAGTCCGGCCGAAAAACCCCAGTATTCGTGTGAGGGGCGGGCGTAACAGTAAATACAGCCATGTTCGCAGCCCTGGTATGGGTTAATGGAGGCCGAAAACCCAATATCAGGGCTCGCGGATCGACTAATTATTTGTTTGGGTGTTTCTTCGAAGAACTGGGTTTTTAGCAATGGTTCAGGAAAGTCATCGTCCGACAACGCGTCCGGATCGTCTGGCTCGTATCGATGCATCGAGAATGAGTTGGCTGAATTAAACTGTGCGCCCCGCCCTTTTTTGTAATCTCCCATAACCGTACAAATAAAACATAATTATATTTTACATGTACGATAAGATACTAAATAAAAGTGGCTGGCACACATGTTTTTCTGCGCACCAGCCACTTATCAATTTCCTGCACTGTTGTTAACTCAACTTCTTCTCCCACTCTTCGGCTTCGAGCAGAGCGTTCTCCCACTCGTCCTGCAACTGGTTGATTTGGGCCATTACGTGTCTATACTCGTCATTTTTGGCCTGCATTAATTTATCGTCGCCGTATGTAGCTGGATCAGCCAGTTCGACTTCGAGCTTCTTTTTACGGCTTTCCAACTGCCCAATCTTTGTTTCAGCTTCTTCAGCCTGACGGGTCAGACTCTTGTGCGTTTTCTGCCATTCTCTACGCTCGTCGTCCGATGCCCGGCCGTTGGTTGCCTTTTGCCCATTTCCGTTCGACGACTGGCCATTGGTGGCTGGTGCATGACTCGTCACATGCTGCGTCTTTGGGTTTTCAACGGGCTGCTTGCCCGTGCCAATACCCTGCGCTTTGCGCTCTTCCTGCCACCACTCGTATTCATCGTACGTACCAGGATACTCCTTGATCTGTTCGTCTTCTATATACCAGATTTTATTGGCGATCTGCGAGACAAAATAGCGGTCGTGGGAAACAACCACGTACGTACCTTCATACTGTTGCAACGCCTGAATCAGGATATTCACCGACTGCATGTCCAGGTGGTTGGTCGGTTCGTCCAACAGCAGAAAGTTCGCCTGGGAGAGCAATACCTTCGCCAGCGCTACGCGCGATTTTTCGCCCCCCGACAGTACTTTGATTTTTTTGAACACATCGTCGCCCGAAAACAAAAAGCAGCCGAGTACACCCCGCAGTTCGCCATCCGACTTCGTCGGGTTGGCCTGCTTCAGTTCTTCCAGCATCGAATCCTCTACCCGAAGCGACTCCAGCTGGTGCTGGGCGTAGAAGCTAAACGAGACGTTATAGCCCAGAACGCGTTCGCCATCGATGGGTTCGGAGCCTGAAATAATACGAAGCAGCGTCGACTTCCCGCGCCCGTTAGCACCAATCAGGGCGACTTTATCACCCCGTTCGAGCCGGGCCGTAGAGTGTGTTAGGATCCGCTTCTCGCCGTAAGCCTTCGAAATATCATCTAAATGCAGGATGTGCCGACCGGGCTGCTGCGAGAAGTTGAACTTAAAATTAACCCGTGCACTGCTGTCGATCACATCATCGACAAGCTCCATTCGTTCGAGCTGCTTGACGCGGCTCTGAGCCTGTTTGGCCTTGGAAGCCTTAGCCTTGAAGCGCTCAATAAAGCGTTCGGTTTGCCGAATTTTAGCCTGCTGATTTTCAAATGCCCCCTTCTGAATCTCGTTACGCAGCGCCTTTTCCTCCATATAATATGAGTAATCACCGGCGTAATAGTTCAGCTTGGCACCCGATACTTCAACGATGGTATCGACCACGTTGTCAACGAATTCGCGGTCGTGGGAAACGACAATAACGGACCCTTCGTAGTTCTGAACGTATTTTTCAACCCACTGAATAGACGGCAAGTCCAGGTGGTTGGTTGGTTCGTCGAGCATCAGCAGGGATGGCTTTTCTAGTAGCAGTTTGGCAAGCATTACCCGCATGCGCCATCCCCCGGAAAACAACTTGAGTGGTTTACTCAAATCATCCGTCGAGAAACCCAGCCCTTCCAGAATTTCTTCGGCTCTGGACTGGATTGTATATCCGTCGAGCGCATCAAATTCTTCCTGTGCCTTGCCTAATTTATCAACCAGATCATCTGTATAATCGGTTTCCATTTTATGGAGCAACTCCTCAATCTTGATCTGCAACTCGTTTTGCCGGGCAAATGCCTGCATGGCCACGGAGAGGATGGAATCGTCGGTCTGGTAAGACAGCAAATCCTGATTCAGGAAGCCGATTGATACGTCACCCGCTTTGGAAATGATGCCCCCATCGGGTTGATATTCACCATTGATGATACGGAGTAGTGTTGATTTGCCCGTACCATTGAGGCCAATCAGGCCGATTTTCTGGTTTGGCTTAATATGTAGCGAGGCATTTTCGTATAAAGCCCGGCTACCGAGGTAGTACGATAGGTTCGTAATGGAAATCATGGGTGCAAATTTACCAAAAATAGAACGGATACTTGCGTTCTTAAATTCCACTCTATTATATTTGCATTCCCAAAAGCTGCTGCAGAGCAGTAAAAAGCCTCCTTAGCTCAGCTGGTAGAGCACTTCATTCGTAATGAAGGGGTCGTAGGTTCAAGTCCTATAGGAGGCTCTTAATGACCGAGCGCTTAACAAAGTTGTTAAGCGCTTTTTTTGTGCCTGCTGTTTTGAAACTTATTTGCATTGCTGCGAATGATAGGGAAAAGCATACCTATGGACTGTAGAGCTACTCGTCAGCATAAATACCACCCTTTTTCTACCATAGACTCACTGCCAACAGGTTTTTCTACACTTGCTTCGTGCCGTTCTGGTAAAAAATAGGCAGATGAATCGGAACGAGGTTATACCCGGATTTGCCACAGTGACCTGGCGGGTGGCTCCTTTAGGGTTTACACGACTGATGGCAAGGTCAGGTGCATTCCGGCTGTAGACAGCGCACCGTTGCATTTTCAAATTTTGTCGATCCCTAACCTTTTACGGATTTCACGCGTTATTTTGTTTATTCTTTTTCTGGTTTATTCGCTTGGACTCTTTTTCAACTATCCATCCATACCCTTTTCTGGCCGGGGGAGGCCAATCGGGTGAGATGATTCGTCGATTCGACTGGGCAACCACCTCACTGGGTACTCCTGACACCTGGCCCTCTAGCCTGCGCACAGCCGTCAGCAATCTCTTACAGGTTCCTATACCTGCACTGGTTCTTTGGGGAGATGAGCAGATCTGCTTTTACAATGACACAGCCAGGGCTAGTTTGAAGCCGACTACTCATCCGGCAGTTGGCCAGTCCGTTCAGGCGCTATGGACCCCAGCCTGGAACCCTATACGTCCGCTGCTGGATCAGGTTCTCGAGACAGGGCAGCCGGCAACCAGTCCTGATACGCCCCTGACGATTTACCAGAACGACACAACGCAAACGGTCTACTGGACGCTTTCCTTAAGCCGGTTGCTCGATGACCAGAGCCAACCCAGTGGGGTACTCATCCTCGCGGTGGATGTGACGCAGTCGGTACTCGACCGCCAACGGCTGGAATCGGAAAAACAACAAGCTGATCGGCAACTGAGGCTCTACAAAACCATAGCTTCCAGCACACCCGATCTGATGTATGTTTTTGACTTGAACTACCGGTTCACCTACGCCAATAAAGCACTGCTGGATATGTGGGGCAGCAGTTGGGAAAAATCAATTGGAAAAGGACTCCTGGAAAATGGCTACGAGCCCTGGCACGCCCAAATGCACGAACGGGAAATCGACCAGGTGGTCGTTACCAGGCAGCCGATTCGGGGTGAGGTTTCCTTTCCCCACGCCACCTTAGGCAGACGAGTTTATGACTACGTGTTTGCCCCGGTGTTCAACGAGCAGGGGGAGGTAGAGGCCATAGCGGGTACTACCCGAGACATTACCGACAGTAAGCAGGTGCTGCTACGAACCGAAGAAAGTAAGCGTCAGCTGCTGACCCTGTTCGAGCAGTCTCCCGTAGGCCTGGCCACCATCAGCGCCAATGATAAGCTGGTATTTCAATGGGCCAACACGTTTTATGGAGAGCTGGTGGCTCGTCCGCCCCAGGACATTGTGGGCAAACCGTTGCTGGAAGCCTTGCCCGAGCTGAAAGGCCAGGGATTCGATGAACTCCTCAAAAACGTCATTGCGACGGGAACTCCCTATGTTGCACCTGAGGTAGCGGTCGGTATTCTTCGCGATGGACACTTGACAACCATCTATGTAAATCTAACCTACCAGCCTCAAAAGGGAAGTCAGGGCGATATAGAGGCTATCCTGGTGGTGGCTACCGACGTGACCCAGCAGGTCATGACTCGCAAACAGATTGAAGAAAGTGAAAGTAAGCTGCGGGCTATTCTGGCTACGGCTCCGGCGGGTATCGGCGTGTTTGTAGGGCGGGATCTGGTGATTGAAAATCCCAATCAAACCTTTATTGATATTGTGGGCAAAGGGCCTCACATTGACGGGCTGCCTTTGCGGGAGGCCATGCCCGAACTGATTACGGAAGGCCAGGCTTTCCTTCAAATCCTGGACGATGTCTATACAACTGGCAAACCCTTTATTTCACCGAGTTCCCTGGTAAAGATTGTGCAGAATGGAGTGCTGACCGATAATTACTACAATATTTCGTATAGTCCCATTCGCAATGCTGCTGGAGAGATTTACGCCATCCTTGATATTGCCATTGATGTTACTCAGGAAGTTAAACACCGCCAGCAGCTGGAAGAAACCGAAGTTAGCCTGCGGGAAGCCGTCGAACTGGCCCAGTTAGGCACCTGGAGCATAGATGTGGCCAGCCAGGGGCTTATTTTTTCGGATCGGTTGATCGAATGGTTTGGTTATGATCCAAAAGACCGGTCTTACCAGGAAATAATTCACCTTTTGGACGTGGACGATCAGCAGCGGGTTGACCAGGCCATCGCCTGGGCGCTGAATCCTGAGTCAGACGGGATATACAACGAAATATATACCGTTATCCATCCCCATAAGGGGCAGAAACGCATTCTGCACATGCGGGGTAGAACCGTCTTTGATGCTGCCCGTAAAGCCGTTCGGCTCAATGGTACGGCTCAGGATATTACCCTCCAGCGAGAGATGCAGCTGGCGCTGGAGCAACAGATTCAGCTTCGTACGGAGGAGCTAGCCGCCATCAACGAGGAATTAAGCTCTACCAACGAAGAACTGGCCGCCAATAATGAGGAATATGCGGCCATCAATGAAGAACTGGAAGAAGCGAACACCCTGCTCGCTCGCTCGAACGACAACCTCCAGCAGTTTGCTTATGTAGCCAGCCACGATTTGCAGGAACCTCTGCGCAAGATTCAACAGTTTGGTGATCTGTTGAAGACACGCTACACCGAGGCCAGTGGTCAGGAGTTGCTCTACCTGGATCGGATGCAATCGGCGGCTGCTCGCATGTCGGCACTCATCAAAGACTTGCTGAACTACTCACGCATTACCACCCAACGGGATACGAGTTCTCGTGTGGCGCTCAGCCAGGTAGTCGATGAGGTTCTAATCGACTTAGACCTGCTTCGGGAGGAGACCAAAGCCCGGGTTGAGATAGACCCCTTACCGGTTATAGAAGGCGATGCGGGCCAGTTAGGGCAGTTATTTCAGAACTTGCTGTCGAACGCCCTTAAGTTTCGCCGTCCTGATGTGCACCCCCATATTCAAATCAAAGTAGACCAGGTATCCTCTGATCAGCTACCACCCTGGGTGAAGCCTTCCCGGGCGGCCCAATCCTATTATAAGATCGATGTGGTTGATAATGGCATTGGTTTCGATGAGAAGTACCTGGACCGCATCTTTCAGGTCTTTCAGCGTTTGCATGGCAAGAGTGAGTTTTCCGGAACAGGGATTGGCCTGGCCATTTGTGAAAAAGTAGCGGCCAATCATGGGGGAGCCATCACGGCCACCAGCCAGTTGGGTCAGGGAGCTACGTTCAGTGTATATCTGCCAGCCTAGCCTAAGTAACTGGGTGGCTAAGCCGAACGCTTTCAGGATGTACTAGCAGGGTAACTGGAGCCATCGATTTGAGCCTTGGCTTGAGAGATGAAGACGTCCAGATCTTTCAATGCTATTGAGAGCCTGGTTCAATAAAACGGGAGCAGCGGTTTTCTGGCGAGTCGCTATTCGGGAATAGACCAGTCAATCGTTCACAAGGGTAGACATTCGTTTGCCTGCCTGCTGCACGCAGGTGAGCAGATCGATAAATGCATGAAACTGCCGCCCTACCGGCAGTTTCATGCGTGTGTAAACGCTTACTCGGCTACTGGCTTGCCCTCAAACAGGGGCGCATAATCATCCGACAGCGTGACTTTCAGCTTGTGCAGTTCACCCTCGGTGATTATCGATGTCAACACCGACATGAATTGCTTCGTGTAGCGTTCGCCGACGGCCGACTCTACGCCAAGTTTATTCGCCACGCGCTGGTAGAATTCGGTCAGCTTGAATCGCTCCCCCTGGTCGCGGTCTTCGGGCGGCACCTCGCGGATGATTTCCAGAAGGGGGGCGGGAAGTTGCGCACCCAAGTTGTCAGCCGCGTTACCCGCCAGATGAGCCGTCAGTGTGTGTAAAAATGCACGGGTGATGTTGAGCACTTCGTCTTCCGACTGGACGGCGAGGGCCTCTTTAGCCTGGTGGATAAATTCTGGGTATTGCATACCGTTGAGTTGAGTTAGTTGTGGCTGGTCAACTCAACGTTTGGGCAATATGTTGGGGCGACGTCATAAATCCACCGTTACGCACTTTGGATTCGAACCCGTTCTGTCGCCAGCTTTTCAGCCTTACTCTAATCGAGCTGATAAATTTCTTTTATGTGCTCCAGTAGTTTTATGAAGTCAATTTTCAGGTCGATCAATTTCCCGGAATGTACGTCAAAAACCCATCCGTGCACGGTAAGGTCCCGATCCCGACGGGCCTTTTGCACTTCTGCCGTTTTAAGAACATTTATGCATTGCTCTTCCACGTTCAACTCTACCAATCGTTTATAACGTGACTCTTCATCTGCAATAGCATTCAATTCGTCCCTGTGCATCCGATACACGTCACGGATATTTCTTAACCAGGGATTCAATATACCCAGGTCCTCTGATTTCATAGCTGCCTGAACCCCACCACAATAGTAATGACCACAAACCACTATGTGATTTACTTTAAGGTGTAACACCGCATAATTAATAACTGACATGACCCCCAGATCCGTATTGGGAACCATATTGGCAATGTTTCTGAGCACAAACACTTCGCCGGGTGATACACCCATAAGTTCTTCGGCTGATACACGGCTATCCGAACAACCGATGTAGAGGATATCTGGCGTTTGTCCTTTAGAGAGGTCACTAAAGTAATCGGGTTCAACGTTTAGCTTCTTTTGAACCCAATCCTGATTGTTCCTGAAGATTTGTGTAATATCCATTTCGCTTATCTCGTGTTTATTGTTGGTCAATTAAGCAGCTCTTATTTAAACGAATCCGCTTGCGGTCTGTTTACATTTAACTGGCGGCTTCACCCCATAGCAGTCGTAAGCAAAGGAACTTCGACGCGTATACCAGATAGAAATTTAGGCGGAGTTAGCCAGCCGTTCACCGTCGAAATGTATACCTGGTGAAAAAATCATTTGATCCCTGCGCCCGCAAATCTATGACAATCGGCTTACAACTCGTTAAACAGGGATGCATATACTCGTTGACTGTTGCCCTGCCATCCCGGTCAGTAGGTTTGCTAACGCACTCAGGGCTCATCGTAGTGAATAGCCATGGCACGCACCCGACTACTTGCCTGGGCTTTCCCACTCAGGCCGATACCGGCACGGGGAGCCCGGTCCCAGCGAGGCAGAAAAGAGCCATCTAACGGAGCTTCCGTTAGTTGCCTGTACGTACCTTCTTTCGTGCGCCAGCCAAACGCGTAAACCTGCTTTCCCTTACTTTGTATCTGTAGCGTAACCGAAGGGTTACCTTCCGGAATGGGCTGTGTCTGTATAACGCTGCGCGTGCCCGCTTTAATCTGCCAGAGTTCAAGCGATCCCGGCCGAATACCGATGCCTACCTGGTTTTGAGCGTCCCCATACACACACAAACTTTGTAGCAAATCGGCTTGGGGAACAATATCGGCCGACAGGGTATAAATTCCTTTGTTGATGACAAGCCCCAGGAAGGTACCCGCCTGGCCTGAGCCTTGATTGACGAGCTGCAATTGGCCCTTATGAACCCGATACGCTGGCTTGGAAAGGCTTACATCCCAGACCCAGGGAACAGGGCTGAAGGCCTGACTGAAATTAACCGATAGGTTCGGCGAACGTTGCTGCGTAACCTGGAGCGGTGATTCGGCCTGGGTAGGCGTTGAACGTCCGTAGCGAAAAGCAGGCCACTGGTTTTTGTCATCCCAAATCAACTCACTCAGCACGCCCTGACGGCCGGTCATGGTAAAATCGATACCGCTGTAGGCGTGGTGCAAGTAGAAATACCGCTGATCGGGCGTTACCACAACGGTTCCGTGGCCAGGGCATTTCCAGGCTTGATCACTGACCAATACGGGATTCCTGTCGTATTTCTCCCAGGGACCCCGTAGGGTTTCGGCCCGGGCCAGACCAACCTGGTAATTACACTGCTCCCCGCAACAGGCATTACCCGAATAGAGCATGTAATAGTAACGACCTCGCTTGACAATAGCTTGCCCCTCGGCTCCGCCCTTTTCCCAATTGGTCGGCTCTGCCTTGATGAGCGGAAACGCTTGCCCAGTAACGCGGAGTCCGTCGGGTGAGAGTTCGGCACCCAGGATTTCGATAGCCTTACCTTTGTCTAACCCGTAAGCCTTCCAGGTCATAAAGAGTTTACCGGCATCCTCAATGATAAAGGGATCGATCGCTTCGGTCGTCCATTCCAGTAACAAGCCATGATCCGTGAACCCCTTCGTCAGATCGCGCGTCGTCGCTACGCCAATAAACGAACGCTGGTCGGTTTTTCGCCGGGCGGTATAATACACGTAATACGTACCCTGGCGATAGAAAAGCTCCGGAGCCCAGTAGCTGCCCATTGTCCACTGGGGTAATTCGTTAAACACCGGACCGACGTACGCCCAATTCACCAGGTCTTTTGAGGTATAAATGGGGTAAGCGGGCCCCCACTCCGATGATGTACCGACGGCGTAATAGGTGTTACCAACCCGAATGAGCGAAGGGTCAGCAAAGTCACCGGCAATAACCGGATTTGTATAAGTGCTCCTGATAGACGAATGTGTCGGTTGGGCGAATGCCTGTAAGGCTACAGCCAGCGTAATAATAAGGGTAGAAAAATATTCTCTCATTCGATGTCACGTGATAATGGACGGGTCGCCAGGGATAGCAAGCAGGCATTAGCCAGCGAGCCGAAGATAGTTGGCTAACGTTACCGTTCCGCGTAGATTGGCGAATTATTATCCTGAAGCGAAAGTAACCCGTAGCCATCGCTTCGTCCTTGGACTTAGTTTCGATGGCAGGCCGCCGATCTAACCAGAATTCTGAAAAACGAAAGAGACTGATTTACAAAGCCTTGCTAATAAGCAACGAAAGCCGGATTTTATGCATCTTTAAGTCAACTAGCCCCCATTCTATCATTCCTATGCGCCAACTTGTTCCGTATCTCACCGTTCTTACGTTACTGAGCCTTGTTTCTGAAAGCCGTGCTGATGAACTCGATGAGTTCATTCGAAAGCAAATGCAGAAACGCCACATTCCGGGCCTGTCTATTGCCATTATTCAGGACGGTAAAATCAGTAAGGCTAAAGGGTATGGTTTTATCGACAAAAACAGGTCGGCACCGGTCACACCGGCTACCCTGTTTCAGGCGGGTTCCGTCAGTAAATCGGTGGCGGCTGTTGGGGCATTGCACTTAACAGAAGCAGGCAAGGTATCGCTCGATGAGGATGTCAATACCAAATTGAAGACCTGGAAAGTTCCGGAGAACGAATTCACCAAAGACAAGAAAGTCACCTTGCGGGGGCTACTCAGCCATACCACGGGCCTCACCGTACATGGCTTCCCCGGCTACCGGGTCGGCACTCCGCTCCCAACGGTGAGCCAGATTCTCGACGGTTCCCCACCTGCCAACACGGCCGCCGTTCGGGTAGATTTCGTGCCGGGAACCCGCTGGCGGTATTCAGGCGGTGGGTACACAGTCATGCAGCAACTTATGATGGATGTAACGGGTCAGCCCTTTCCGCAGTTTATGCAGGCCACCGTGCTGGAGCCATTGGCAATGGCAGCAAGCACCTATCAGCAACCGCTTCCTGCTGACAAAGCCAAAGCAACGGCCACGGGTCATTCTATAGAACGCGATTTAGTTGAAGGGCGCTGGCATATTTACCCGGAAATGGCCGCTGCCGGGCTATGGACAACTCCATCTGATCTCGCCCGCTTTGCCATAGGTATTCAAAACGCCCTGGCGGGCAAACCCGGTGCCATTTTGTCGAAGAAAATGACCCAGCAAATGCTGACTAACCAAAAGGATAACGATGGGCTGGGCGTGTTTCTGATAGGCGAAGGCAAGACGATGCGCTTCGGGCACAACGGACGGGACGAAGGTTTCGACGCGCTGATGACGGCGGGTGCTGAAACCGGACAAGGTGTCGTTATTATGATCAACGCCAACGACAACTCTCGAATGATGAACCATATCGCCGATGAAGTTGCCAGGCAGTACCATTGGGTGGGATATTCGACAACAACACCGGCCAAACGCGTCGCGGTGGCTGTCGATGCCCAAAAACTCACCGCCTACGAAGGTCGCTACGAGCTTTATAACAATCAAATGATTACGCTGGTCGCGAACAAAGACCGGCTGTTCACTTTGGTCGATGGCTTCGAGGACGAGGAATTCGTGCCCGAAACGACTACCCGCTTTGCCTCGGCAGATCGGGACGCGTACCTGACATTCACACCCAATGCCAAGGGAGAGCTTACAGAATTGGTGTGGAAGAATGCGAAAGACGAACGGAAAATACCCCGCATTAGTCCTCTCTTCCACAAACCCAGGTCGGCAACAGATCCTGACCCGGCTCGCACCCGCCAAATTGAATCGGCCTTACGGGCGATGGCACAGGGAGGCAAAGCGGTGGCCGATGTGTCGGGTATTACACCGGGGGCCCGGAAGGATTTCGCCCAGGGGGCGGGGGTGCTTTCGGACATGAAGTCCCTTCGATTTGTCAGCGCTGAGGCCGTTAAAGGGCGCGGCATTGAGCGACACGAAGGCCAGGTAGATCAGGTGTTAACTTACCAATTTGGTCCCGGTACGGCTCCTCACTATGTGCTGGTCTATCTGACTTCCGACGGACTGGTGACGGATTACGATGTGGTGGAAAAATAAGCAACGGGCCAGAGTCCTACCCGGCAGGAAAACTCAATTCATCGGTCTAAGGACTGGGCCAACCAAATGGTGCAGGATGAGGTTGTATATACTCAGGAGTAGCATTGACAGCCAGAAAAGACCATGACAGCAGAAACCAACTTACAGCGGTTCTTAGACGCGCAAGCCACGGATTACGATCGGGCACTAGCCGAGATAAAGAGTGGCCGGAAACAAAGTCATTGGATGTGGTACATCTTTCCGCAAATCGCGGGGCTGGGCGTTAGTGACATGGCCCGCTTCTACGCCATCAAAAATCTGCAGGAAGCCCGTGACTATTTGGAGCATCCCGTATTGGGAAGCCGATTAATTAACATTAGCAAGGCGTTGCTCGGCATTGAGGGCAAAACGGCCAATCAAATTTTAGGCAGCATCGATGAGTTGAAATTACGCTCCAGTATGACCTTATTTAATGCGTTGACAAACACAGATCCGGTCTTTCAAGCTGTCATAGATAAATTCTTTGATGGTCAGGATGACCTAAAGACACGTTCGCTGCTTGGTCGCCACACCTAGCCCAGCGCTGCCGCAAATACATTCGCAAGATCCTTCATTATTAGTTGGCGTATCACAATTGGCCGATTGCGATCATAATCCTTGCCAGCCAAAATGAGGTTGGTTCAAGCAGGCTATTTAGGCCGCTTACCGCCTATTCTCCAGCCGATACACCGGATACCGGTTAAACGTTTTTTCGGAATAAGGCGTCCGTTCGTAAATGAACTCCAGTTGGGCGTTGCCGTTTTCGGCGAAAGCTTTATCGGTGGCTTGCTTGTCGGCTAGTTGCTGGCGAAGAACGGGGTCTTTGCGGAGCAGTTCAGCCGCCGTATCCTCAAAAATGTAGTTGGCGAAATACTCTTTCTGATCCAGAACACTATCGAAAAAATTCCAGGCAAAAAACGAATCGGCCCCCTGTGGTTCCAGCGTTTCGATCAGGTAGCGATTGGTCGGCTGATTGGTTGGGATAACGTAATCGCCCCGGTAAAACTGAATACGTTGGGTTTCCGTCCGCACCTTCACCCCCGTGTGAATATAATGGCCTTCATACGGACGAGTCCCGGTTTTATAGTCTGCCAGATAGTAGGCCGATACGGAAATCATAGTGTCTTTAGGAAGTGCCTGCATGATAACGCCGTTCCGTTTCAGCAAGGTGATAACCTCTCGCCATGCCTGCGGAATTACGTACCCGCCAGGTTTGGTCAGTTGAAGGTCGGCGACAAACGTGTTCTGATACGGAATGCGCCTGGTGAAGGGTTTGCTCCGGTCGTAGTAAAGCCGCTTCAGGCCCGACACCTCGCTGGGTTTGTAAACGGCTTCGTAGCCCATGAACGTGATCGAATCCGTCCGGCTGCGGTCGAGCCGATAATTGAGGGCAAAGGTCGTTTGCTGACTGACGGCGGCATCGGCGCGTTGTTTGTTGGCCAGAATTGTCCGGGCATCGCGTTCGCACAAGCGCATCACGGCTTCATCGAAGGCATAACTGCCCTTCACCCGTGCGGGATAGTCTTTCCACATGTGCGTTTCGAGCGTAAAACCAAAACAGTTGAACATGGCCGCATACCCGGTCGAATAGCGGGGCGAGTCGTTGTAGCCCAACAGGCCGCTTTCCGGCGTATCTTTAGGATGGTTCACATACGGCGCTGACGGAAACCCTTTATCGGTCAGTTGCTTATCCAGTTCCGGCTGAAACGTTTGCGTCATATAACCCGATACCGCCGGGTGAAGCTTGTCTTTCTGCGTAGCAAAATACGTAACGACGTGCTGGTAATCGGCCCCGTCGCTGGTGTGGTTGTCGATGAAGACCTGTGGCTTTAGCTGCTGAAAAATCACCTGAAACGACCGCGTGTTCTCAGCCTCCGCTTTAATGAAATCGCGGTTGAGGTTCAGGTTTCGGGCATTACCCCGAAAACCATACGTTGTCGGCCCATTCTGGTTTACCCGCGACACACCCCGGTTCAACGAGCCGCCCACGTTGAGTACAGGAATAATAGCCAGCAGCATATTTTTCGGCAGTTTATGCGCCAGCAGCAGATCGCGCGCCATCAGCATACAGGCATCAATACCTTCCGGCTCACCGGGATGAATGCCGTTATTGATCAGCAAGGTGACCCGGTCGGGCCGGGCCGTGAACACCTTATCGGCCGAGAGAAGGAATATATGCAGTGGTTTCCCCACGTCTGTTTTACCCACTTCGACCAGTTTCGCCTGATCGAATTGCTTGTCCAGTCGTTGGTAATAGTCGATGATTTCGGCATACGTGGCCGTTTCTTTTCCCTGGCTACGCTCGTAGGGCGTAACGAACGGGGGCTTAGGCTGCGCGACGGCCAAAGTGGTTACCAGACAAAGCAACGGATAGAGCGTTTTTTTCATGAGCAGGGTGTATTGCGGCTCTAAATTACCCCGAAACCCACAAAATCACCAGCCAGTGTTCCGGCTGTAAATTCTCCGACAAAACAGGGCTTCACCGTATCGATAAAACACGCCGGAAGGTAATGCCGATAATCCACTCGACCAGAGGTTCTTCGATCTGCTATCATCAAGATGAAAAACGTATCCCAGCTTGTCCGTGAAGATGAGTTGGTTGATGTTGTGGCTGCGCAGTAAGCGAGGGAGCTACAAATCAGAAACGGGTGAAGCCACATAGCTCTGCGTAAGTCGCCGTTTCTCCGACTGACATATATTCACAAAAGCGCAATCAGGAAACACTCTATATCCATTTATTAAATATGTGAAAATATTAACTTATCACATATCAATATATAGTAAATTTCCGACCAGAAGAATCATTCTTTTAAACGTTAGGTTTAGCCAATAAGGCATTGTCACCTGATTGCTCCATCGCATTCAGTACTAGTGCCCGATCGTCTTACCTGACGACTACTCATACAAAAACGACCTGGTATTTTTCTGACTCTATGAAACCCGAATACCCAATTGCCGAGCATGAATTTCAACGGCTTGTCGAGTTAGCCGACTTCGATCTGGATTATACGGCCCTCCAGGACAAATTTAAAGACCTGACGACGCTGGCGGCCAAAGTTACAGGAACGGACATCTCCCTGATCAATCTTATTGACTCATACACCCAGTGGACAATTACCAATCACGGGCTGGATTTAAAATTTATGCCCCGTGAAGAATCTGTCTGCCAATACACTATTCTGGAGGAGGATAGCTTTGAGGTGAAGGACCTGCAAAACGATGAACGGTTTGCCAAGCAGTGGTATGTAGCCGATGACCCCAACCTACGGTATTATTTTGGCATACCCCTGAAGTCGAGCAAAGGCAACTCACTTGGTGCTCTTTGCGTACTCGATAAGAGCCCCAAAGAGCTTTCTCCTGAGAAGATTGAACTCTTACGGATTATAGCCGCCGAAATCGTGAGCCGGCTGAACACCATCCGGGAGATTCATTATTTAAAACGGCAGGCATCTGAACTGAATGAATCACGCAAACGCGTAGCGCACGACATCCGGGGTCCATTAGGCGGTATCATCACCATGGCCCAACTGGTCACCAGCAGTGGGGACACGATCAAGCTTCAGGAGATCCTGGAATTTATCGAGCTGATTCAAATGAGCAGTAAATCGCTGCTCGAACTGGCCGATGAAATACTTATTCAGGACGATAAGTGGAAAGATAAAAACGAGCCAGCCGAAGAGGTGTTCCATCAAGTGAAATTGAAGGAAATGCTGGAAAAGTTATACACCCCCCAGGCACTGGTAAAAGGGGTTCAGTTGTCTGTCATTACAGATGCTTCGACCGAACTGATGCCCTTTTCCAGAAATAAAGTGCTGCAGATTGTGGGTAATTTGATTTCAAATGCCATTAAGTTTACTCCGCAGACAGGCCGTGTTGAGGTCAACACCAAGCTAACCATGGAGGACTCCCACAACACGCTTCGCCTTACGGTTCAGGATACGGGCGTGGGCATGAGCGAGGAAACAGTCAACCATATTCTAAACGGCCAGAGTCAGTCCAGCCAGGGCACGGCCGGGGAATCGGGCTACGGGTTTGGCTTACCGCTGGTCAAACACCTTGTCGATACCCTGAACGGATCCATGACAATACGCTCGGCCCCCGGCGATGGCACCCACTTTAACGTTAGTTTGTCGCAGGCAAAGCGCAGGTGATGTGGTTCGCGGAAAAGTAAGGAAGGGGGACCTGACCGTTCAGTCATCAAAAACTACCTGAACATCAATCAGCTAACGCAGGTTGTATCGGTGGGTATTTTCATCATGCCCATAACGTTTCAACCTAACGGCGATACTCCATGCAACTGGCTGATCATGTTGTCCCCCTTCTAACACTGATTGTTCTGGAAACCATTCTGGGAATTGACAATATCATTTTTATCTCTATTCTCGCCGACAAGTTGCCCTCTGAACAACGGGACAAGTTGCGCTATTGGGGTATCGGGCTGTCGATGGTCATGCGGCTGGGTCTGCTGGCCCTCATTGCCTGGATTATGCAGCTCGACCAAACCCTGTTTGTGGTGGCGGGTATTGCCATCACGGGCAAGGGCCTGATTTTACTGGCAGGTGGCTTATTCCTGCTTTATAAAAGCACCAAAGAAATTTACCACAAAGCCGAACTGGGCGATGACGCCAACGCCCCGGAGACCACTAAGGCTACATTTCGCGATATGCTGATTCAGGTTCTTATTCTTGATCTGGTGTTTTCCATCGACTCCATCATTACGGCCGTCGGAATGGTCGATCAGCTCTGGGTGATGTACACCGCGGTGATCGTTACGGTGGGCGTTATGCTTGTAGCCTCCAGGCCGATTGCCTCGTTTATTAGTCGCCACCCTTCGTTTAAGATTCTGGCGCTATGCTTTTTACTGATCATCGGGATGTCGTTGGTTGCCGAAGGACTGCATGTAAAAATACCGAAAGGCTATATTTACTTCTCCATGGCCTTTGCCTTTCTGGTTGATCTTATTCAGATGAAGACCGTCCGCCCCACGAAACCCGGCAACTGATTGTCAGGGGTTCATGCACGCTATTTCGTATTGGTTGCTACCTTGCCACGAGTTGTTCTCCGTACGGGGAATCAATTTGCGTCTTAAACTAGTCTTAGCCGTATGATGTCTGGTGCCAATGCGCATTTGCTGGTAGTTGAAGATGAACCCAAGGTAGCGACGTTCATCAAAAAAGGGCTTCAAACCCAGTCGTATACGGTCGATATAGCGTTGACCGGCGAAGAAGGTAAACAACTCTTCGACACAACAGCCTACAAACTGGTCATTCTGGACGTTAACCTGCCTGGTTTGAGCGGACTCGATCTGGCCGAATATATTCGTAGTCAGCAAAGCCGGTTACCGATTCTGATGTTGACGGCCCTGGATACGACCGCCGATAAACTGCTGGGCTTCGAAGCCGGTGCCGACGATTACCTGGCCAAGCCCTTTGATTTTCTTGAATTATTGGCTCGGGTGAAAGCCCTGCTCCGCCGGTCGACGCCGAAGGAGGAAGAGAGCCAGATCCTGCGCGCGGCCGATCTGGAACTGGATCTTCACCAGCGGGTAGCCCGTCGACGGGGCGAAACCATCGACCTGACCGCCCGTGAGTTTTCCCTGCTGGAGTATCTGATGCGCAATGCCGGACGGGTCGTCTCACGGGTCGATATTGCCGAACATGTCTGGGATATCGGCTTCGATACGGGCACCAATGTAATCGATGTTTACATTAGCTACCTGCGCGCTAAAATCGATAAAGACTCACCCGTCAAACTCATTCATACCCTGATTGGCATGGGCTATGTGCTGAAAGAAAAATGAGCCTCCGTAATCGACTGACCCTTCTGTTCACCGCCATTGTCTCGGTTTTACTGGCGCTGTTTTGCGGACTCCTGTTCAAGCTGGCCGGTCAATACCGGGAGCAGCAGTTTCAGGAACGCCTTCAGGCAGAAGCGACGACGGCCGGCCATCTGCTGCTGAGCCAGGAGCGAATAGGGCCGACACTGTATAAACTACTGGACAAAAACCAGTTGACGGTTCTTCCGGACGAGGAGATCATCATTTATAATACGGAGAACAAACTGGTGTACGAAAGCGGGACAGACTACCTCACGCTCAGCCCCGAAAACCTGAACCACATACGCCAAAGCCAACGGGTGGCCTGGAAAGAAGCTAACCGCGAAATCGTCGGTATTTTATTTGCCAACCATCAGCAGCCATTTGTTATTGTTGCCTCTGCCGTAGACACGTACGGGACCCGCACGGTAGCGAGCTTAGGCAACCTATTGGGTATTGGCTGGTGTATAATGATCGGTCTGCTATGGCTCGCTGGCCGTTTTCTTGCGGGTCGTGCCCTCCGGCCTATCAGTCAGATCAACCGACAAATCGATGCGATAACGGCTTCCAGCCTCTCGCTACGCTTACCCGAAGATGCGCAGGGAGACGAATTGGCCCAGCTAGCGCAGCGGTTTAATCGCATGTTAAGTCGACTGGAAGAAGCTTTTCGGCTGCAACGTTCGTTTGTGTCGAGTGCGTCCCATGAATTGCGAACGCCCCTCACCGCCATTACGGGGCAGTTGGAAGTTTCCCTGCTGGCCGACGATGAACCCGACGAATTACGGGCTACGCTCCAGTCGGTTCTGGAGGATGTGCGCGGGCTGAACCGCATGGCGAATGGCCTGTTGGCACTGGCCAATGCCAGCATGGACGCTTCGGCCGTACCGATGGCTCCCGTGCGACTGGATACCCTGCTGGAGCAGATTCAATTGGAGTTCCGGCGAATTCAGCCGACGTATACAATTCACCTGCATATTGACTCGACAACATCGGACACGGCAAACTGGCAGTTGCCGGGTAGCGAGGCCCTGTTGCGAACGGCCTTTTTTAATTTGCTGGACAATGGCGGGAAATTCTCGCCAGACCATACCGTTTGGGTGCAGTTGATTAGTCAGCCTACGGCCATTCAATTGACCGTTCGTAACCTGGGCTCCGTGATTGCTCCTGACCAACTGACCCTCATTTTCAGCCCTTTCCAGCGGGGGCGGAATGCCAGTGGCCACCCCGGACACGGTATCGGCCTGGCCCTGACGGAGCGCATCATCCAGCTACACCAGGGTCAGATACGAGTCGACTCATCGGCCGAGACGGGAACGACCTTCACGGTTAGCCTGCCCCGTTAACACCTCCCAACTACGTACTGCATTTCTAATCCCGTTCTAATGTGGTTCTAACACGAGCCTAACACCGGGATGCGACCTTTGTAAAGTCAACCAGCAGATGAGATTCATTGATCTCACGGCGGTCTGGATTTGACTATATAAACACACAAAACATGAAACGGATCGTATTAATTGCAGCCCTCTGCGGCCTTTCGCTCGTAACAGCCTCGGCCCAGGATGATCGGAAAGTACGGAACGATCACACGTATTCGACACATAATTACAAGCACGCCAATAAAGCAGCCACGGCTCGTCAATGGGAAAACAAGTCGGGCGCTTCGGTTCGGGCGCCAGGAATGAGTACAGGTCCTGTGGCCAACTACAAACACCCGGTACCAGGTGCCGCACCTGTGGGTGGCGTGGTAATGTCCCACACGCCGGAAACGGATGTAACCCTTCGGAACTACAAGATTCAGCGCGTGAGCGTGCCGAATTCCACGTCTTCCGAGCTAGCCAAGTCCGGGAATCCGACACCTGGCCAACAAACCCCTCCTCAAACAGGGCAGTAAGGTCAGCACAAAAGTTCAACGAATGGATAGCTATCCCTTTTGATTAGCTTATCCATTCACTCACGGCCTGTGTCTCGACAGCGAATGGCTGATCGAGACACAGGCGTCGTGAGTCTTTAGCCGAAACCAGACCCTTAACCTTTTCATAAAGTATGTATTCACCCGACGTAGCGATGGGGCTAGGCAGTATTGTATATGCCCTGTCAAAATCAGACGGCCAATTGCAGCCGGAAGAAGCAAAAGCAGTCCGCCGATTGCTGGCAACCTATCCCTACGGCAGTCTGGCCATTGGGGCGGTTTTTCTGCGTGATCATGTCGGCGAAAGCGTTGAAGAGGCCTTCGCCTTTGGCCTGCGCCGGATGGCTACCAAACGCAACGAACTCAGCAAGCAAACAAAAAAACGGTTCGTTCATCTCCTGCTTCGGGTAGCGAAAGCCCACAACGGGGTCTCGCCGAAAGAGCGGGCTTTTATCTGGCGGTTTTGGCGCGAAATCAAGCCTTTATAAAAAAAGGCAGCCACTCTTTCGAATGGCTGCCTTTTTTATGAAGAGGGCTGCTTGTGGGCTTAGTTGATGGCTACCAGCCGACTGGGTGCGCTGGGCTGGTTGGTCGATAACCTCACCGCGTGCGTCGTCGTGTCCACCCCATTGCTCACCCGAACCTGGTAGGATCCGTCGGGCAAATCACTCAATGTCAGCCGTAGACGAGCCATCGTCTCTCTTTTGGCCACCCGCTGGGCAAACAACACTTTGCCCTCGGCATTTACCAACTGAATATCGACCACGCCCGTCGCTTCTTTATCCAAAGCGATCTGCAGTTTACCTTCCGCCGTGGTGTACATGCCCGTTTTGTAGCTGGCCACCGTGGCAGGGCGTCCGCCGGGGTTGGTGTCGGCTAAGGCCGTTTGGAACGTAGCGATGGTTAAGGACAAGGCAATGACGAGGGGATTGATGAGCGCTTTCATGATGTATGTGCTTAATGATTAATGATCTGTTTTGATAGATCAAAGGTCGGCACACAGACCAGCAAGCCTGTCACAAATGAGTCAATCGCTGATACTTTTGGGAATAGTCCATTCATCAACCTACACGAATACCGGCAAACCTGAACTTGTACAGCCAAAACCAGTAATCGATAACCTACCCGTTTAGGCCAACAATGGCCCTTCATTTAGTCGCTTTCTCGGGTGAATGACTGGTGGCTGGTTTTAAAAAGTTATTGTCGGCCAGCCAGTCGGCCATCCGCTGCGGCCAGGTGTTGATCGACTTTAGTTTAGACCGATCGCCCATATTGAAACCGTGTTTTCCCTGGGTATACATATGGACTTCCACCGGCACCTTGGCCGCCCGATACTTCTGGAGCAAGGTAACAACCGGCCCCGAACAGCACACATCGTCGTTGGCGGCCAGCATAAAGGCGGGTGGTGCGTCGGCAGGTACGGTTTCGGGAACGCCCAGCGGACCGGGGTAAATCAGCAGTTGAAAGGAAGGCTTTCCATCGAGCCGGTCGATGGGATCGGGTGCATCGGCAGCGCCCTTGCCGGGTGCATACGCCACCATTTCCACCACTTCGCCACCCGCCGAAAAACCAAGCATACCCAGCCGATTGGGGTCGATACCAAATTCCGTCGCCCGGCTCCGCACGAGCCGCATGGCCCTGTAAGCGTCTTCTCGCGGGTGTTTGTCAAGCGAATAGGGCGAATTCTCTTCCCGAGCCAGCCGATATTTAAGCACAAACGCGGCCACTCCGATGCTGTTGAGGTACTCGGCGGGCTGCCGACCTTCCGCATTGAAAACAAGCTCTCGATGGCCACCACCGGGGCAAATAACAACGGCCGCCCCCGTCGCTCTCTCTTTGGGTGGCAAATAGACGGTTATGGATGGGTTGTTGATATGCCGTACCCAGTAATCTTTAGCCTGTTCGGGTTCCGTATGCCGGTCCTCGAAGCCAGGCGCACCTTTCGGCCAGAGGGGTATTTCGACCGGGCTTCCCTGCGCAGAAACTACGACAGGCAGCCCGCCCAAAAGCAGAACTACGGCGAATCGATTAACTAGAGATAGAATGTTCAGCATAGTGGGGTGTGTCAAACAATCATTATAAGGCGTCGGGTAATGCTTTATTAGTAGCTGATGCTACACCGAATCAAATGACCGCCGGTTTACCCCCCCAACCCCCTCCTAAAACAGGAGGGGACTAGAAAAAGTGTAGCTCGTTACAAAGCCCCCTCCTGTTTTAGGAGGGGGTTGGGGGTGGTTCATTCGTCAGAAACGAATAACTGTCATTTCCGCGGTTAAGTATGTCAATCCAATTAACCCATGTAGCATAATATCCATTAATAGTCGAGTCGGGCCAGGTAATCATAGTCATACTTAGCGCTCTCCAGGGCCGTTTTCGGATACTCTTCCTGCTCAACAAAAAAGTATTTCACGCCCGACTTATCCATGTTCTGCAACATTTGCTTCACGTTGATCTGCCCCTTGCCAAATTCCGTACTTTCCTTTTTCGCTTTATCCATGTCTTTGAGATGCCATAACGGAAAACGGCCGGGGTATTTCTTAAAATAGGCCAGCGGATCATTGCCGGTTACGATGACCCAGCCTAAATCCATCTCCATTTTAACGAGAGTAGGGTCGGTACGATCCAGTAAAATATCGTACAATACTTTCCCGTCAACTTTGTCGAATTCATACTCGTGATTGTGGTAGCCAAACACCAGATTAGCTTTTTTGCAGGCTTCGGCCGCTTTCGAAAACGCATCGGCACAACGCTGGTAATTGGCTACAGTCTGGCCTTCCGATGGCAGTGATGAGCATACCAGATAGGTCTGGCCCGCTTCGGCGGCCATGTCGATGGAGCGCTGCCAATCGTTGTCGATATGCACATGCCCACTGCGAACGGTCATCCCCAGATCATTAGCGATCTTCTTGATTTCTTTAGGCTGCAGGCCATAAAAATTCCCTTTGGCACTGCGGGCCGACTCCAACTCTTTATAGCCGATTTGGGCCAGTTTTTTCAGTGTCCCCGCGGCATCTTCCAGCATCTCCTTCCGAACCGTGTATAGTTGGATACCTACGTTCTTCACCTTCGCGGCTTTTGCCAGGTTGGGAGCCAGTAGAGCACCGGCGGCTAAACAGCCCGATGTTTTCAAAAATGTACGTCTTGTCTGCATAAACATATACTGGTTAAAATAGCGGGAAGCCATCAGGTAACTACCTGCTTCTATAAAGAAAGATCAACGCGTTCTCTACGGCATACTTCCCCATTATATTTAATTTACCTGAGGCCGATCCGTTGTCGTTTTTTTACAACAAAAAAGTCCCGCTCGGTTAAGCGGGACTTTTTTGTTGGTATTTACTCATTAATAGCGCTCATTGCCTTCGTCTTCTTCCTCGGCCAGCTCTATAATTTCAGCATCCAAGTCGTCGTCCGACAAATCGTCGCTGGTATCATCTATAAACTCGTCAAGTTCTGCATCGTTGGAGAGTTCGTCGGTAGCATGGCGCGCCGTAGCCGTATCCGTATACAGCAGGGTATCCGTGGCTTCGTCGTCTCCCTGATTCATGATGTCGGGTTCGTTGTTAACACCCAGCCCGGCATAAACGATAGCATCCTGTTCCACATCATTTTCGGGTATATTGGTATTCTGGGGCGACATGCCTTCCAATGGGCCGCCCGTACTTTGGTCAACCTGTTGCTGACCGGAGCTACTCGTGTTTTCCATAGTGGTTGCGTTGCTGGTGGTGAATGACTGGATTAATTGCCTGCCCGTTTCCGGTCACCAGCTGTTCATCTTTAACTACCGGCAATAAAAAGAGTTTTCAGAAAGTCCGGGGTTATTTCCAGACGACTACTTTCTGAACCTGAATAGGCCGATTGTCCGTCAGGAGCCGTAACAGGTACGTACCGTCGGCCAGGTTTCCCAGGTCAAGGACCGTTTCGACGTCAGCTTTAACGGCCTGTGTGGGTATCATGGATTGGCCCGATAACGATACCAGTTCGATGCGCCCGTCATAGTGCGGACGAACCGTCAGGTAGCGGTCCGTTGGGTTCGGAAATACCCAGGGACCAGTCGGCTCGTCTTCGATGACGCCCGTTACGACTACTTTCTGGGAGGTATTTTTGAGGTAACGCAATCCACCGGCCAGGCTGCCCAGCATTAGATCGGGAAGCTGATCACCGTCGAGATCGGCAACAGCGGCAATCAGTCCTTTACCGGGCAACCCTATCGACGCCAACGAGTCGATCAGCGTAAACGACTGGTCGGGGCGGTCAGGGAATTGATAGACCCGAACCGTACCATTATCGGCCGCGGCAATCAGTTCATTTTTCTGATCGCCGTTCAGGTCGGCCACAACCAGCGAACGGGCTTTTGCATAAACAAAATCGTCGGTGGTAAATCCGCCAAAGGTCTGATTCTGCAATTGAAATACCGGGCTGGTCGCCGTTCCGGCATTTCGGTAGTATAGAATCGTTCCGAAGTTGTAGCGGCCAATAAGCACGTCAGGTTTACCGTCTTTATCGACATCGGTTACGGTCAGCAGGTCGAGAAAGCCCATCAGATCGGGCTTGGGCCAGCGGATAGCCCCGGCCGGATTGTATTGAGCCGCGGCCCCTTTAGCCGCCGAGTTAATGAGCACGCGTATCTCAACACTCGTGGCCGAAGCACCGGTAAGTACCAGGTCCATGCTGCCGTTATTATCCACATCGGCGAAGGAGGGGACAGTGTTTGTCAACGCCAGCGACTGGCCCAGGCCCAGATAGTCGGTTGTGACGAGGGCGAAGGCGGGATTTTGCGTGGTGCCTTTATTTTCGAACTGCCAGATACCGGCGCGGTAGCTGGAGCCCAGCCCTACCCCGCCATAACCGACCAGCATATCCATATCGCCATCGCCATCCAGATCGGCCAGTGCGGGGGCCGCCCGTTCGCCCAGATCGAGCATATCACTTTGCAGAAAATCTTTCTGTATAAGCTGAAACGCCGGCTTTTGGGTTGTCCCCGTATTTTTATAAAACCAGCCCGATGCCCGAAAATCGAAGGCATGGCCATCGTTGAAGTTGACGTTGGGCGAGGCCAGCAAATCTTTCTGCCCATCGCCGTCGACATCTTCCCAATAGGTCGCCGGAAAGGCCGGAAACAGAATCGGGTTAGTAGCCGGGAATAAACTATCGTAGCCGACAAAAGTAGCTTTATCACTGTTCGGACCGGCATTGTGCAACCGGGCAATATTCTCGCAGCTCACAAACCCGAACAGCAGGTCTTTATTTCCATCACCGTCGGTATCGACAACGGTGAGCGTATTGCCCGTATGCAGGGGCCTTGCTCCGCTGGGTTTGCCCTGGCCTGGATTGGTCCCGCCTGGATTGGCGGCAACCCGGCCCGAACCCGAGACATCCGTACACTGAATACCAAACGTAAAATCGTTGCAGAACTCCTTATGGAAATGACCCCAGCACTGATCGCCGGTTCGCATGAAGTCGAGTCCTCCTTTTTTGCCGGTCTTCTCGACGCTCATGTTCTGCTGATAGGCAATGATATTTCCGTCGGCATCGAACGTAATAATATCGATGTCTCCATCATCATCGTAATCTGTAATGGCCGGTAAATCGACGGAGGTAACGTAAAGCGTCTGGAAACCGCTGAAGCCAATCGTTTTGAGCGGATCAACCGCCACCTTAAACGATACGGCTCCGCCCTGCGATTCATTATGGTAGACGACCACTCCCTTATCGCTGTTAGTGAATATGTCTTTCCGGCCGTCGAGGTCATAATCGACCAGCAACATCCAGCTATACATGACGGGTGGAAAAGCGATTTCGTATTCCGGCGCATACTGCCACGCAATGCCGCTACCAATTGGGTTATCAACGGCGATAAAGGTACTGACCTTATTGGTGGTCCGGTCGAACACGGCCAGATCGTCGCGCGAATCGTTGTTCAAGCGGATGGTTGAGTACTGCGTGGTGTTGAGACCACCCGCCCAGGGATTGAGCAGGGGCCGCCCATTGATACTCACCGTCGGGCTTTGCTCATACCGAAATGAGATCTTTCCGGCCGACTGCGCGAACGTGACGAGGGGAATTACTAAAAAACAAAGCGTAAACAGCTTTTTCATCTATTTTTGGGTCTCTCTTTAAGCAGGGAGTAAGGCCTGTGTGAAAAGTCAATTCACGCTCATCCCATCCGTTGCGTTTAGAAAACGTTGAAACCGACCCGAATATGATGGTCTCCATCGAACAACTCTACCATAAATTTCAGGAATGCACGGGCGTGTCGACCGATACCCGCCGAATAACGCCCGATTGTCTGTTTGTCGCCCTCAAAGGCGATACCTTCGATGGGAATACGTTTGCCGAACAGGCCCTGGCAGCGGGCGCTCGTTATGCCGTTGTCGACGATTCGGAGGTAGCCAGCCGTGTTCCGGGTTGCCTGCTCGTATCCGACGGGCTGACGGCCCTTCAGGATTTAGCCCGTCATCACCGCCAAACGTTTACTTTTCCGGTCATTGCCCTGACCGGCTCCAATGGTAAGACAACGACGAAAGAACTGATAGCGGCCGTCTTGTCGAAGAACTACCAGGTGTATGCGACAATCGGCAACCTCAACAACCACATTGGCGTGCCCCTTACGCTCCTGGCGCTCAACGAACAGCACGAACTGGCCATCGTGGAGATGGGCGCTAATCACCAGAAAGAAATTGAGTTACTCTGCTCCATTGCCCAACCCACGCATGGCCTGATCACCAACGTGGGCAAAGCGCATCTCGAAGGGTTCGGTGGTGTAGAAGGCGTCAGAAAAGGGAAAGGAGAACTGTACGATTACCTCGCTCAAAACGCAAAAACGGTCTTTATCAACTCGCGGGATAAAATCCTGACGGCCATGTACCGGGAGCGATTGAAAGCAATCCGCGCTGAAACAACCTTCGCCGAAGTTATCTTTTATCCGGCCGTGGACTCGGATGAGGAACCGATTACCCTGCTCAGCGAATCGCCGGTGGTCGTTTATCGGGATAGCACGGGGCATGAGGTGACTACGCATTTACCGGGCCGTTATAATTTCGAAAACATGCTGGCAGCTCTGGCCATTGGTGCCTATTTCGACGTCTCGCCCGAAGAGGCCAGCCGGGCCGTAGCCGATTACAACCCCACGAACAATCGGTCGCAGCACATCACGAAGGGCACAAATACCGTATTGCTGGATGCCTACAATGCCAATCCGAGTTCGATGGCAGCGGCTATTCAGCAGTTTGCCGCAACGCCCGTGAAACGGAAAGTGGTGATTCTGGGCGATATGTATGAGCTCGGCCCGGAAAGTGAAGCCGAGCACGCAGCGTTGGGCAAACTAATTGCGGAAAGCAAGTTCGATCTGGTCATTCTGGCGGGGAAAGACATGCATTATGCACTGGGCTACTTACCGAAAGCATATTATTTTCCCGATAAATTTTCACTACATAACTGGCTGATGGACAACCCAATGACGGACACACACATCCTGGTAAAAGGATCGCGGGGCATGAGTTTGGAATCGGTTGTGCCTTTCCTCTAAAAAACATTCATCTCGTCGTAATCAATCGCATGAAAATCAGTTGGTGCATAGGCCTATTTTTTATTAGTACCTGGGCGCTGGGGCAGGCGCAGCCCGTAGCGACAAATCAACCGTTTGAAGCCGAAATCCGTGCTTTTGAGCAAGCCGATATGGCCTCGCCCCCACCCCAGAACGCGATTGTTTTTACGGGAAGCTCATCCATTCGGTTGTGGGATAACCTGTCCACTTATTTTCCCACGAAAAAGATACTGCAACGGGGTTTTGGTGGTTCACAACTAAGTCAGGTACTGTTCTATGCAGACCGGATTATCGTTCCATACCACCCGAAACAGGTTGTAGTCTATGCCGGTGAAAACGACATTGCTACGGGCAAACAAACCGGTAAGCAGACTTTTGATCGGTTTGTAGCCTTGTTCGAGCACGTTCGGCAAAAATTACCGAATACTACATTCACGTTTATTTCGATTAAGCCAAGCCCCTCCCGTCGGCAGTATTTCCCGGAAAATGACATAGCTAACCAGCTCATCAAGCAGTACCTGGGTAAACAGAAAAATACGCAGTTTGTGGACATCCGACCGGTTATGCTGGGTCAAAATGGCCAGCCGGTACCCGCCTTGTTCAAGCCTGACAGCCTCCACATGCTGCCCGCAGGCTACGAACGCTGGACGACCGTACTAGCGCCTTATTTGAAATAGATGCTGTGAGGCAAAAAGCCCCCTATCTCACGCATCACAACGTCATTTCCATCCGAATGTCGGCGCGCGAATAGGGCGTAGGCATACTGGGCACTTCGCGAAAACCAACGCTGGCGTACATAGTCAGGGCGGGTGTCAGTATGCGGTTGGATTCCAGCCAGATGGTTTTAGCGCCTACCTGCCGGGCGTACGCAATGGCGGCTATACATAATTTTTTACCAATTCCCTGACCTTGAACCGTCGGCGAAACGGCCATCTTGGCCAGTTCAAATTCTGAATTTTCCTGAGCTGGATCACCCGTATTAACCATCGCCACGCACCCTACGATCGCATCGCCTAGCTTGGCTAAAAATATCTGTCCATTATTCGGTAGAATGTGGACCTCAGGGTGATCCAGTTGTTCCAGATCGTGCGGTTCGACCACGAAAAAGCGGGAGATCCACTCAATGTTCAGTTGTTTAAAGTTTGATTGATAAGCGGCACTGTACGGGATAATAGACATGTCGTTCATGCTAGATCAAGAATTACGATGTTGATTTAACTGGTCCTGTATTCGGTCGGAAAAACTCCGTTCGGCTAATTGCCCTTCCATATCCTCAAGTGATAGCAACAGGTTGTGTGTTTGCTGGCCCAGCATGCTTTTGTTGACCGCAATGAAAGCATCCCAAAGCGGCTGAAGCTTCGGCAGCATGGCTTGCCCGGTTTCGCTCAGTGTCAATAAACGCTTTCGCCCGTCCAGCTCAGATTTAGCGGACACGATGAGCCCGTGCTTTTCAAGTTCATTAAGCACCTGAACCACGGCCGGGTGCGTGATGCCCAGGCGTTCAGCAATTTCCATAACGGCAACCGGTCCCTGTTGAGCAATGAGCACGAAAATGGTAGCCCAGCGCACATCAAAATCCACGCCCGACTGTCGGTAGGTTGCCGTTACGGCCTGCCAGTAAACATCACTTAATCGCCTGAGTCGGCTGGCAAGCGCCAACTCAGCCATTTCGGCCATAAAATCCATAGTATGTAAGAACTTACGTAAGTTCTTACATAGGTAAGCATACGTATGGAAAAAGTCAAGGAAATCTTCCGTTAAGACGCAACCAGATACAGCGCAGGACCGTACGGGCTCATACAACGAGTCATAAAACCGGTTACCAACGCTTAATTCCTTCTTTTATGCCAAGCAACTGTACCTTTCTGCGAATAATCCTCATTGGTTTCCTGCTGTGCTCAGCCCTACAGAATCAGGCCCAGGATACGTCCTATGTTCGTCAGCCCGCAGCCTCATTGGTAGACACCCTGGCTGATGATACACAGCTACGTGAGTCCGCTGTCGATTTATCCGTTCAGCCGCTTTTACCCGAAAAGATGCTCTTCACACAACGGATTTTTTGGGGACCTAACGGGCTACTTCGGGTCATGAAAGCCGCTCCCCTTACACCGGAAGGACGACAGAAAGAACAGAAGGTCCGTGGTTTTATGCTGGTAGCTCACCAGGTTACCGGTTATGCAACCCTGGCGGGATTTGTTATGCAGGGCATCCTGAGCACCAAACTAGCCAGGGCTACAGGTAGCGAATACAGCCACTTGCTCCGTTTACAGCAAACAACGCTGACAATGACCAACATTGCCTACGGCACAACGGCCCTGCTTTCGTTAACGGCTCCCCCGAAAATACGAGCCAATCGAAAAACAACGCCAGGCGGTCTTAAGCTGCATCAATATCTGTCCCTTATTCACCTGACAGGTTTCGTGGCCACTAACATTTTAGCCCAGAAAGCAACGCACAATTCGGAATTCAGGCCCTATCAGCAGGTAGCGGGTTTTACCACATTAGCCGCCTTCGCACCCGCTCTGATCGCGCTGAAATTCTAAGGAATCAACTGAGCGTCTTTCAGTCAACAGTTTTCGTAGCCAATCGCCCGTGCTGGCTTTTGCTATCAACATGCCGGGCTACCTGTCATTTGCAGACTAAGTTTGAGCTACGGGATAATTATAGCTCCTGTCCAAACTTATCTCCTGTCAATCCTAACCGACTGTCCTTTATTTAGATTTATTAAAAATAAATTTCATCTCAGCGAAATCCGTCGTTCATTTGCAACTCTTTAGAATGAATCTATATAATAACTGCAAATGAATGCCATTAAATTACTTTATGTTCTTGTTTTTTCTCTAAGTGCCCTGGTTACTCACGCCCAGACAGGAGGAACCATTCGGGGTCATATAAAAACCTCTGACGGGAATCCGGTCGAAGCCGTAACTGTAAGCCTGAAAGGAAAAGGACAGGGTGCCCTGACGAATGCAAAAGGCGATTTCTCGATAAATCATGTTAAAGCGGGCACCTACCAGCTTCAGGTATCTGCCATTGGCCTCAAGACAGTAGAGCAAACCGTTACCACAACGGGTAATGAGTCGGTTACCGTCGACTTCACGTTATCGGAAAGCGCGTCTCAGTTAACGGAGGTGACTGTCAATGGCAGTCGTACGAACCGGTTTTCCCGCTCTTCGAGTGATTACGTGTCGAAGATGCCGCTGAAGAATCTGGAAAATCCGCAGGTATACAACACCATTGGGAAGGAGTTATTGACCGAGCAACTCGTTTTTTCGGTCGATGATGCCATGCGGAATGCGCCGGGCGTCCAAAAAATGTGGGAGGCTACCGGCCGGTCGGGCGACGGTGGAAGCTATTATAATACCCGTGGCTTTATTGTACAAAGTCAACTGCGCAATGGCCTGGCGGGTAACGTTACCAGCGACATCGATGCCGTGAACCTGGAAAAGCTGGAAACGATAAAAGGGCCATCCGCAACCCTGTTTGGGAGTGCCCTGACCTCTTATGGCGGTCTGATCAACCGGGTCACCAAGAAGCCATACGAAACGTTTGGCGGAGAAGTTACCCTGTCGGCAGGCAGTTACGATTTTCAGCGGGCCAGTCTTGACGTGAACACGCCACTCAACAAAAGCCGCAACCTGATGCTGCGCGTTAATACGGCGTTCCATCACGAAGGAACCTTTCAGACGCAGGGCTTTAGCCGCCGGTTTGCCTTGGCTCCCAGCCTGTTGTTCAAGCCTACCGATCGGTTGTCTATTCAGCTTGATGCCGAAATCTATCGGAACGAGAACGTTGGCAAACAACTCTTCTTTTTCTACGTGCCGGGCTACACGCTTGGTGCTACCCGCGCCGACCAACTGAATGTCGACTACCGGAACTCGTACATGGGCAACGGTCTGAGCCAGCAATCGCGCAGTACGAACCTGTTTGGTCAGGTGAATTACCGGATTTCCCCCGCCTTTACGTCCTCGACAAACATCAGCACCAGCCACAGCTACTCCAACGGGTTCGGGCCTTATTTTTACTTCCTTCCATCGGATCGAGGCCTTGGCAACAACAACCTGGTTCGGGCCGACCAATCGACGCGCAACAGCACCAATGATGTGTTTGAAGTGCAGCAACTTTTCAACGGTGATTTCCGACTGGGCAGCCTGCGCAACCGGATTGTGGTTGGCCTGGATTACCTGCATGTAAACTCGAATCAATTGTTTTTCGGCAGTGTCTATGATACGGTCCCGGTTGCCAACGATTATGATTACAGCAAATTTAGTGGGTCAGCACTAACCGCATTGTATGCCACGAAAGCGCCGGATTTCACCTATCCATCCTCCGGCATTCGGGACACCTATAGTGCCTTTGTTTCCGATGTTCTGAACCTGACCGATCAGTTAAGCGTACTGGCGGCTCTGCGGGTCGATGATTTCCACAACAAGGGTGGCATTGTCGGCTCACCCGTGGCTGGTTACACGCAGACGGCCTTTTCGCCAAAATTCGGACTTGTGTATCAACCGATTAAAGACAAAGTATCGCTGTTTGCCAATTACCAGAACAGCTTCAACAACCAGGGCGTTTACAATGCCTACGACGTAACGGATTCCGACAGCCTGACCCAGCAGTTTGCCAAGCTGGAACAGGCCAACCAGTTTGAGGCCGGGGTGAAACTAAACGCCTTCGGCGGACGGCTCACGACAACGGTCAGTTACTATGACATTCAGGTAAAAAACCTGCTTCGCAACGATCCGAACCCGCTGGCAGCGGCTAAATTTGCCCAGACGCAGGATGGTACGCAGTTGAGCCGGGGCGTTGAAATCGATGTGGTAGCGAATCCATTTACGGGATTCAACGTGGTGGCTGGCTTCTCCTATAATGATTCGAAGCTGACGAAAGCCGATGCTGATGTGAACGGCCGCCGACCTACCACGGCCTCCTCACCCGTGCTGGCCAATCTATGGCTTAGCTACCGCTTCAACTCCTATGGGCTCCGTGGACTGGGCTTTGGCTTCGGTGGTAATTACGCCAGTGACAACAAGATTCAGAACAGCATCAGCCAGGGCGAATTCATTTTACCCGCTTACACAGTTCTTAATGCGTCGGCCTTCTACGACCGGCGTAAATTCCGGATATCGGCTAAAGTAGATAACCTGACCAACCAGCATTATTGGATTGGCTATACCACTATGAACGCCCAGAAGCTGCGAAGCTTCGCCGGAAGCGTTGCCTACAAGTTTTAATCAATTCTAAACGGCATAGCCCCGGTAGTTGCCGGGGCTATGCCGTTTAGAATTATCCAGTTCAAATTACTTAATCCAGTGGTCTCATGAGCACCGCCAACCAAGTTAAAACCTGGTTTCAGATTCATAAATGGACGAGTCTGATTTGTACGGCTTTCCTGCTGATGCTTTGTCTGACAGGCTTACCACTTATCTTCCACGAAGAGATCGAGGCTCTTGAAGGCAAGCCTCCGCTGGCGCCCGCCCTGCCCGCCGGAACGCCGACGGTACCACTGGAACGACTCGCTCAAAAAGCCCGCCAGCAGTTTCCGACAAAAGTGATTCGCTTCGTTTACTGGGACGAACATGAGCCGAACACGACGACATTCACCCTGTCGGATTCCATGACGGCTCCAGCCGACAACTACAAGCTGGTTATTTACGACAACCGCACCGCCCGTGTGCTGGAAGAGCCCAAGCTACAGGAAGGTTTTATGTACGTGATGCTGCAACTGCACATCGACATGTTCATGGGCATCGGTGGCAAATTATTTCTGGGTCTGATGGGCTTGTTCTTTGTCGTTGCCATTGGGTCGGGCCTGATGCTTTACAGTCCGATTATGCGTCGCTTCAATTTCGGCATGATCCGCACGGAACGGTCGACTCGCTTGAAATGGCTTGACTTGCACAACCTTTTGGGGGTCGTAACGGTCGTCTGGGCCACGGTAGTAGGCTTCACGGGCGTACTCAATACGCTGGCCGAAGTGGTGCAGGGGGTATGGCAACAAGGGCAACTGGCCGAGATGGTGGCTCCCTATAAAGGCGCGGCTCCGTTGCGGGGCACTCTGGCTCCACTCGATCAGGCCATGAAAGTAGCCAAAGAAGCGGCTCCCGGTATGGAGCCTTCGTTTGTGGCTTATCCGGGCACGCTGTACTCCAGCCAACACCACTACGCTGTTTTCATGAAAGGGACAACGCCCCTGACGTCCCGGCTAGCCAAACCCGCTCTGGTCGACGCCAAGACGGGTAAACTGACCGACATGCGAAGCATGCCCTGGTATGTCAATGCCGTTTTCATTTCACAACCGCTGCACTTCGGGGATTATGGTGGGTTACCGCTGAAAATCCTCTGGGCCCTGTTCGATGTACTTACCATCATCGTTTTAGGCAGTGGACTTTACTTATGGTTTGCCCGTAATAAAGCTACTCAGGCCCAACTCTCCCGCTTACAGTCAACGGCCCAACCAGCCTTTAGCCGATAGGAAACCATGAAACACCGACGTTTTATGCGTAGACGAGTAAGTACCAGAACCTATGATTACTGGCACGTCTGGACGATGCCAATTTTAATGGGCGTTCTCAGTGTCATTGGGCTTTTGGCGGCCCTGGTCGGCGATGCGGTCTGGGATGGCCTTTCCTGGCTCTGCCTAGCCATCCCGCTGGTTGTCATTGGCTGGTTTTTACGGAAATCAGGATCGGTCAAACGCTATCGATGAAGCGTTGATCACGAAACAGGTAAACGTTTCGTCAATGGCCACCGTGGCCTTTACCAGTTGGCCCGGCGCAGTTTATCGGGTTGCAGTACCCGAATACCGGCATTGCTCACATCTATCAGGCCATCCTGCTTAAACTCGCCCAGTGTGCGGATCAGTGATTCGGTTGCCGTTCCGACAATGGCAGCCAGATCATCCCGTGATAGTTGAATAGCCGCGCCAGCTAGCTGCTCATGCAGCCGCAGCAAGGCATCGGCTACCCGCCGACGCAGCGAACCGTAAGCCATACCCAGTAGCTGCTTTTCGGTTTCATCGACGCGTCCGGCCAGCAAGCGCACAAACTGACGGCTTACCTCAGGTTGTGCCATCAGGAGTTGCTGAAAGTCGGCCTGGGGAATGTAAATCAATTCTGAATCATCCAGCGTAACAGCCGAGTCGGTGTAAGCCGTATGGTCGATCAAGGCGAGATAGCCAAAAAAGTCTCCCGCCCGATAAAGCCCCGTGACGAACTCCTTACCATCCGTATTGGTACGGGTTGTTTTTACCCGTCCGCTTTTAAGAAAATACAGCCGCGTCGGCTCATCCCCCTCGGTATAAACAAATTGCTTTTTGGGGACACGGTGCGCCTTGCGGTCAACAGATAACGCCTGTAGGCCCCCGGTTGACTGGGCATTATCTAAAAATTGATTCAGTTCGTTTGGTTGCACCCGATTAGCCGGATCGGCTGACGTTGGCCCAACATTCCGGAAGCGGTTTAGTCGCCCTTCCACGGCGCTGAGTAGTTCCGTATCGTCGAAAGGCTTGGTCAGGTAATCGTCGGCGCCGAGTTCCATGCCTTTCCGAAAATCTACCCGTTCCGATTTAGCGGTCAGGAAGATGAATGGAATGCCGTTCAGGCCGGGATTGCTGTTGACGATGTGCAGCACGCCATACCCATCCAAAACCGGCATCATAATGTCGCAGATAATCAGGTCGGGCCGGTTGGCTAGGGCTTGCTCAACGCCTACCTTCCCATTTTCAGCGGTCAGCACCCGGTAGCCGGCCAGTTCCAGGATCTCTGCCGTATTCTCGCGAATGTCGGCATTATCTTCAATGAGTAGGATTGTTTTCATAAGGTAGCATCAGGGTAACAGTGGTGCCTCGTCCCAACTGGCTGGTCAGGTCGATCGTGCCGCCCAGCAGTTCGAGGTATTTGGCAACGATGTGCAGGCCAAGGCCCGTACCGGCAAAATTGATAACGTTCTTGGCCCGGAAAAACCGTTCGAAGAGGTGCTTCTGATCGTCGGGCGAGATGCCGATGCCTTCGTCGCGGATGGTCAGTTGCAGGGCGCGGTTCAGCCCGTCGGCCTTAAGCCAGACAGACTGATTTTCGCCGGAATACTTGATGGCGTTGGACAATAGATTCACCAGAATTTTACGCAACAGCGAGGGGTCGGATTGCACCGTCTCTTCGCCGGTGAACGCCGTCTGAAGGCGTTGCCCCGCTTTCAGCATACCCTGCAAATCGGCCACTACCTCACCAACCAGGGCGGGCACATTTACGGGAGACCAGTTGGCTTCCACCCGCCCTTCTTCGAGCCGCCCAACGGACAGGAACTCTTCGAGGATGTCGTTGAGGTGATTAACGGAGGATTTAATTCGCTGGATATGACGCAGCCTCTTGTCCTGCT
The DNA here is from genome assembly GCF_054776575.1 of Spirosoma humi. Taxonomy (NCBI): domain Bacteria; kingdom Pseudomonadati; phylum Bacteroidota; class Cytophagia; order Cytophagales; family Cytophagaceae; genus Spirosoma; species Spirosoma humi. Next base: position 783,635 of record NZ_BAAHBR010000008.1, on the reverse strand, counting down.
GATCGCCACCGGGGTATTTTTCGATGAGCGACGCGGAGGTAAGTATAGCACTTAGGGGGGTTCTGAACTCGTGAGAAGCCATCGAGACGAAGCGGGATTTGAGTTCGCCCAATTCGCGTTCGGCGGCCAACGCTTTGGCCAGTTCATCTTTCGACTGCTCAAGCTGGTGGAGGGTGGCCATGAGCGCGTGCGTACGGTCGGCGACTTTCTGCTCCAATTGGGCATTGAGCTGCTCGATGCGATCTTTCTGCTCCAGCAGTGTCCGCTCAGCTTCTTTTTTGAACGTAATGTCGATGATGTAGGCAACGGCGAACAGCGCCCCGTTCTGGTGATAATAGCTCAGGCTGATTTCGGCGGGGAACACGGAGCCATCCCTTCGTTTGGCGTACAGATCGCGGCCGTGCCCCATGGCTCTCACCTGTGGATTCTCATTAAACGAAGCCCGCAGCCGCTCGTGGCGGTTGACCACCGTGTCGGGCACAAGCGCTTCGATGCCTAGTTCGGTCATGTCTGTATCGTAGCCAAACAGTGTACACGCAGAGCGATTGGCGGATATGATCCGCCCCTGCTCATCCGAAACAAGGATGGCTACGGTAGCATGAGTAAAAACGGCCTCGAACGAGTCGTTGGACATACGATACTAATTTCTGAGTGCGAAAGTAACACGAACCGGCGTCGTATTGGCTGATAAAAATCAGTTTATCGGTTGATACGGCTCACCGTTTGGTGGTCGTAATCGGCGCAACTTTACAGCAATAAACTAACTTTTCGTCATGATATCCTCTTCTTCGTTGCTGACGCCGGTTCAGCTACCCGTGCTGCTGGTCTTTACGCCAGCGACTCTGACCCAGCGGGCTGAGGTGGACCAGTTGGTAGAAAAAGCCCGATCGGTGCTCAACCCGGCCGTTCGGATAACGCATATCACCGAAACGACGCATCCAGAAGTGGTCAGTAGTTTCGGGTTTTCGTCGCAGCCCTCGTTTGTGCTGCTCCAGCGCGGCCTGGAGTTATGGCGGCATACCGGCTTTATCGACAGCCCGGAACTTCTTCAGCAGTTACGCACCCGGCTTGGTCAATCCATTTTCACAAACCTTACCGATTAAATTTTATGAACCGTACCGCTTTCTGGCAATCGAATGTACCTACACTTCCTGCCTGCCGGGCAGGGTATCTGGATCAGAAACAGGCTATTGATCGACAAACCCAAGAGATTGACCAGCTCCAGACCCTGCTGCTTGACATCCTGAACCGCTACAACTACCGAAGTCTGCGCCACTCGGCTATAGAGTACTACCGCAAGCTGAATAACTTAAGGACGCGCCTGAACTGGCTGCATCGTGACTTCGTCTGTGAGGGCGCGAATTGCGGAGCCATTACCGAAACGAGGGCCTGCTCTGATACGCACTTTGGCCTATCGACCGCCCTGGAACGTCATATCGCTACCCTGATGGATGAGTACGAGTGTATCAAAGCAGACTGCACTCAATTTTTGTCAGGTATGATGACGCTCAACCTTCTTTAACACGTCCTTGTATTGAAAAGGCGTCAGGCTTGGAAGTCTGACGCCTTTTCATTTTACCAGGGCACCGTGGCAGATCGGGATGGTGCCCGAAGGTTGGTCGGGGATTTGGTAATTGGCAAGTCCCCGACCAATGAGTAGCAGCCCAACGACGACCGTTGCAAGGGACAATGCCCAATTCAGCCGTCTGCGGCCCACCGTTGTTAACCAGACCGCCAGGGTGTTAACGCCCACCAAGGCAGGCAATGTACCCATCCCGAACAGCAGCATGTAGGTAGCCCCCGCCAGTGGCGTATCGGTGGTCAGGGTACCAGCCAGCGCCACGTAGGTAAATCCGCAGGGTAACAGACCATTCAGAACACCCAATCCGGCGAAACCCACCCAGCCCGGTTGACGCAGGCGTTGTCCAAACGCGGTTGTTACCCAACGATTTAGCCAGGGCCAGCGTAAGCCCGCAGCCCAATGGCTCCGCCCGATAGAACCGGCCAGCAGAACAATTCCGCTAAAAACAGCCAGGGGGCGCTGCCAGCCCAGCAAATGCAAACCGAACCCCAGCGTACCGGCGAAGGCCCCCAACGTGCTGTAGGTTGCGATTCGGCCGGCATGGTACAACCCGATGGCCAACCCGCGCTTCGACCGTTCCAGGCGGCCAACGGGCAAAGCCGCTGCCAAAGGACCACACATGCCCACGCAGTGCAGGCTGCTGATCAGTCCTGTCAGAAGTGCGGTAACCAGCCAGGCTAGCATCTTTATATAAATAGCTGCTCCTCTTTGTAGTAGTCTCGTCGGCCGTCCGACCAGGAGAATTGCACCCGCCAATGCCCTTTCGACAGTTTTTTAGTCGAAATCACCTGGCGCGTAGCGGGGCCGGCCAGCATTGGAACCTGAAAATCCTGACGCCGGTCGGCGGGGCGATAAAATAGAATCTGGCCCTTCCTGAGCGAGTCAGGCAAGGCAAAAACAACCTGTTGCTGATGAGATTGATACGTCATGGTAACAGAAGAGTTAGATTGATCCGGTCCGGTGTTGCGTGCGTTGCTAACCTGGTCGATGTGTTGCTGATAGCTAAGCTCATCCTGATAATAGTCGTCGCGCACCAGATCGACGCGCTGGCGGCTCATCCGAAACACCATTGTGCCAATGAAACCAGCAAACAGAATAAAAAAAAGCGGTATGGCTTTGCCCCAGTTCATACGTAATGAGTGAAAAGTGAATGGATAAAGAGTGAAAGAGTGGATGAATGAAAGAGCGAAAACTTCATCTCAGCATATTTTATTGCTTTTTCGCTTACTGAATCGGTCCCAGAAAGGTTGTTTTAATGGTATCGAGTACGACCCCTCCGGATAGAATTTCGATCTCTACAGGGGTACTGTTTTGGTGGATAGCTTTTTCGGGCAGGAGTATGAAGAACATACCCTTCGCCAGTTCGTCAGCGGGCACCCTCGCCAGAGGCTGCACCATTTTTAACTGAGCGCCCGGATACGTCACACGGAAGGTTACGGGTCGGGGGTGGTGCGTTTTATTGACCACTTCGACCAAATAGAGATTTGACACCCGGCCACCTGATTCGCGCTGGAACAGTTGACCAGGTGCTCGCAGAACGGTCGTTTCCAGATCGGCGCGCCCGGCCAGTAGATACCCCCACACGCCCATAATCAGGAGCAGGACGAGACTATAGGCCAGCATCCGGCCTGAAAATCGCCACGGACTACGTGTCTGAATACCCGCCAGCGAATCGTGCCGGATAAGGCCCCGCGGACGATCAATTTTGTCCATCACGTCGTCGCAGGCGTCGATGCAGGCGGTGCAGCTAATGCATTCCATCTGAATGCCCTTGCGAATGTCGATGCCGGTAGGGCAAACCTGTACGCATAACTTACAATCGATGCAGTCTCCTTTCGGGGCAACCGTCAGGGGTTGCAGCGTGGAGCTGATAGCAGGTGTTACCTTCTGTTTTTTCCCACGAGGTTCGCCACGCAGCTCATCATAGGCAACTACGACTGATTTTCGGTCGAGCAGAACGCCCTGCAGACGGCCGTATGGGCAAATGGTGGTACAGACAATCTCGCGCAGCCAGGCAAAAACGGCGTAAAATACAACGGTAAAGATCAGAATGGCCGATAGTCCGCCGAGGTGGTTCATGGGGTCATCGCGGACGATGTCAAGCAGCGCATCCTTACCAATGATATACGCCAGAAATGTGTTGCTGATGACGAACGAGATGAGAAAGAAAACGGTGTATTTTGTGCCCTTCTTCAGGAGTTTCTCCATTGTCCAGGGAGCGGCATCGAGTCGTCTACGGGCCTTGAAATCACCTTCGATGGCCATTTCGATTTTCCGAAATACCATTTCCATGAATACCGTTTGTGGACAGGCCCACCCACACCATACCCGGCCATAAACGACCGTAAAGAGCGAAATGAAGACGATGAACGCCAGCATACCGATGGCAACGAGGTGAAAATCCTGTGGCCAGAACGTAACCCCGAAGAAGTTGAATTTCCGCTCCAGTACATTGAACAGAAACAACGGCTGCCCATCGCGGCTAAGAAATGGCCCGCCGAAAAACAACGCCAGCAATAGCCAGGCAACCCCTGTGCGCCAGCGGTAGTAACGACCTTTTACCTCACGCGGATAGAGCCACTGCCGCTTACCGCTCGATGGTTCGGCGGCAGCCTGCCGCCGGTACGCATCAACGGGCGTTTCAAAGTCATTGAATTCCGTCGTCATGGAGTTTGGTTGTTACGCGGAGGTACGTAAAGAATACGCTAAGCTTTACAGGGCCGGTTTCGTTAGGCGTTCGTTTCAGCGAACGGCCACGGGGGGACCTTCGGGCGTTACCTTATCGCCCTGCGGCTCTTTGGCATCCGCTGGCTTCGACCCCTGCAACGACAGCACGTAACTGGCTACCTGCTGAATCTGTAACGGATTGAGCTGTTTCTTCCACGAAATCATGCCCTTTTCCGGAACGCCCTCGGTGATGGTATGGTAAACAGCCCTGATCGAGCCCCCGTGGAGCCAGTACTCATCGGTTAGGTTTGGCCCCACTTTACCTTCGGCATTCTGCCCGTGGCAGGCAGTACAATACTGGGCAAAAAGCGCCTTTCCGCCCTCAATTCCCTTTGCGTCGGTGAGTTGGGTCACGTTATTTTCGTTGATTTTCCCCGACACCAGCTTCAGGTAGGCTTCGCGTTGCTTGTCGGCGATGGCCACCTCCTGGCTATATTCCTGCTCCATAATATTGCCGGAGCCGATCACGTGAAAAACCAATAGGTACACCACCCCAAAACCAATCGTACTGTAAAACAGGCCCATAAACCAGGGCGGTGTTGGGTTGTCCAGCTCGGCAATGCCATCGTAAGCGTGTTCCATAACCAGATCGCTCTCGCTGCTGAGCGCGTGGAGCCCTGCCCACCGCTGCCAGGATGAGCGGTTATCGACCGGTTTGGCGACGACCCGCGGCCCCAGTGCCTGCCGTAAAATATAGGCCAGGTACAGGGTTGCGACGAACATCAGGCCGACTCCCGCAGCGATCAGAAAAAGTATGACTACCCACAGCAGGTCATCGCCCGAACGGAGGTTCCAGACGGATGAGCCCGTGGTCGGATCGACTAAGTTGGTTAAAAACAGGTTCATGACAGGAAGGAATTAAAGTACTGGCGCTCCGGCATCGGTAGATTCGTCCAGGGGCAGGCGACCCATGCGTTGAATGTGCCCTTTGTCCGCAATGAGCAGGTACAGACCCACCAGCACAAAAAAGAAAAGAAACGTCAGGAACGAGCCGATCATGTAGATGTCTGCCCCCGGAATCGTGGATATAAATTGCTTGAACATGGCTAGTTTGTCTGCATTTTCTTAATGTCCGTACCGAGTCGTTGCAGGTAGGCGATCAGCGCCACAATCTCGCGATCCGACTTGACCTTGATCCCTTCCTTCGCCAGTCGGCCACTGACCTGATCAGCTTGCTTCATGAGGGACTCGTTGGCGTAGTCAATCGTTTGATCATCGTAGGGAACACCTACTTTCTTCAGCGCCCGCAGCTTATCCGACGTCGTCGATATGTCCAGTTTCTGCTCCAGCAGCCACGGATACGGCGGCATGATGGAGCCGGGCGACATCGAAGCCGGGTCGCGCATGTGGTGGTAGTGCCAGGAGTCGGGGTACTTGCCGCCTTCGCGGTGCAGGTCCGGGCCGGTGCGCTTACTGCCCCACAGAAACGGGTGGTCATACACGAATTCGCCCGCTTTCGAATACTCACCGTAGCGCTCGGTTTCGGAGCGGAACGGGCGTACCATCTGGCTATGGCAGTTAACGCAGCCCTCCCGGATGTAGAGGTCGCGTCCCTGCACTTCGAGTGCCGTATAAGGCTGTACAGAAGCAATGGTCGGCACGTTCGACTGGACCATGAAGGTTGGAATCAGCTCGACCAGTGACCCAATCAGAATCACCACGAGCGAGCCAACCAGCAGCGGAAAAGGTTTTCGCTCAAACCAGCGGTGCCAGTAGGTATCCGAGCCGGTGGGCGTATAGGCTTTTGTTAAGGCTGGTGCTTCGGCGGCTTCGTTGGCAACGAGCGTTCCGGCGGCCATTGTCTTGAACAGGTTGTAGGCCATCAGCATTGCCCCGAATAGGTAGAACGTACCGCCCAGCGCCCGCATCTGGTGCATGGGCAAAATCTGGAGTGTCGTTTCGAGAAAGCTGGGGTATTTCAGAACACCTTCGGGCGTGAATTCTTTCCACATCATTCCCTGTGTGAAGCCCGAGATATACATCGGCACGGCATAGAACAGGATACCCAGCGTACCGACCCAAAAATGAATGTTCATCAACTTCTTCGAGTAGATCGGCGTATGGTACAGGCGCGGAATGAGCCAATACAGTATGGCAAAAGCCAGGAAGCCGTTCCAGCCCAGGGCACCCACGTGCACGTGCGCGACGATCCAGTCGGTGAAGTGGGCAATGGCATTGACGTTCTTCAGCGCGAGCATCGGCCCCTCGAAGGTAGCCATGCCGTAGGCCGTTAACCCCACGACCATAAATTTCAGAATGGCATCCTCACGAACCTTGTCCCAGGCACCCCGCAACGTCAGCAGCCCGTTGATCATGCCACCCCACGACGGCGCAATCAGCATGACCGAGAAGACAACTCCCAGTGACTGCGCCCAGTCGGGCAGTGAGGTGTAGAGCAAATGGTGCGGCCCTGCCCAGATATAGATAAAAATCAAGGCCCAGAAGTGCAGAATCGACAGTTTGTAGGAGTATACCGGCCGATTGGCCATCTTGGGCAGGAAGTAATACATCATCCCCAGGAATGGCGTGGTCAGGAAAAACGCCACGGCATTGTGTCCGTACCACCACTGCACCAGGGCATCCTGAACACCAGCGTAGAGGTAGTAACTTTTGAAGAGGCTCACCGGCATCTCGAACGAGTTGACAATGTGAAGCACGGCAACGGTCACGAACGTAGCGATGTAAAACCAGATGGCTACGTACAGATGCCGCTCCCGACGTTTGATGATGGTGCCAAACATATTGACGCCAAACACCACCCAAATCAGGGTAATGGCAATGTCGATGGGCCATTCGAGTTCGGCGTATTCATGGGAGGTGGTCATACCCAGCGGCAGTGTAATAGCCGCAGCGACAATGATGGCCTGCCATCCCCAGAAGTGAATTTTACTAAGCACATCAGAAAACATCCGCGCTTTACAGAGCCGTTGCAACGAGTAATACACGCCCATAAAAATCGCGTTCCCGACAAAGGCGAAAATAACGGCATTGGTATGCAGGGGGCGAATCCGGCCGAACGTGGTGTACTGATTGCCCAGGTTGGCAGACGGGGCAAATAACTGGCTGGCAACCAGGACGCCGACCAGCATACCAACGAGCCCCCAGATAACGGTAGCTACCGCGAAGTTGCGGACAGTCCGGTTGTCGTAAGCAAAATACTCTACCGGCGATCCCCCTTCTGGCGGCTGCTTTCCAATAGCTTCGCGGTCGGACGAGATAATGGCTACGGGTGATTTAGACGAGACATTCATGGCAAACAAAGAGGTGATTAAGGTACGGTAGGTTCGGCTCCATGGGTTACGGGGGCTTCCGGCATGTCATCGTCCAGCAACATTCGCAAAGACGGTGTATACAGATCATCCTGCTGGCCGGTTTTCATCGACCAGAAGAAGGCCCCCAGGAAGCCCAGTGCCATCAACAGGCTGACTCCGATCATGAAAAAGATAATGTGCATGGCCCAACGATTTAACGGCTCAAAGGTGCAGCTAACCAAACCGGCATGGTATGAGAAACGTCAGCTGAGGGACTGATAGAATTCAGGAGGACACCCCTAACTACATGTAGTTCAAATCGTTGTTAACCTTCAGGCGGATAATACCCAGGCGGTTCAGCAGGCGTATGATTGGGTAGGTCGGATCGAACTCGTGCCATCGAAAGCCACCAAAATTAGCCCGCCCGCCAAACTTATGATGGTTGTTGTGATACGACTCGCCCATCATCAGAAAATCAACCGGCAGCAGGTTTTTGGCCGTGTCGTTTACGGGGAAATTTACGTAGCCATATCGGTGCGCGTACCAGTTAATGATAGCTCCGTGAATTGGTCCCATCAGGTAATGCACCGGCAGCAACGCAAACCACCAGGCCGATGGCGCGTAGAAACAATACACGAGCGTATACGCCGTTCCCCACGCCAGCCGTACCGGCCATCGATCGCCGAGCCACTCCATAAACGGCCAGTTTGGTACACCCTTCTTGAATTTTGGGGCGATGTGGTCGCGATTATTGAGGATGTCATTATAGAATAGCCGGGTTTTCCACATCATATCGAACAATCCGGTTGCGTACGAAGGCGAATGCGGATCGTCTTCCGTATCGGCATAGGCGTGGTGCAGACGGTGCATGATGCCATAGGCGCGGGGGCTCAGAAACGACGACCCCTGGCCAATAAACGTCAGGGTATAAAAAAACTTCTCCCAGCGGGGGCTCATGACGAACATCTGGTGAGCCGCGTAACGATGCAGGAAAAAGGTTTGGGTGAAGATGGAGAGATACCAGTGGCAGACAAAGAACGCAAGAATGATAAGCATGTAGGAAGCGGAAAGTGCTGGCACAAAGTTGAGCGGTATCCTGCGCCGACACCATGACAAGCGTCAGGCCGACGGCTGAAGCCAATCAGGTTTGAGTCGACAATAGCCTACTCCTTGTTCAGCGTTCGTCGCTTAGTTTTCCAGCCGCCCACCACCGCATACCGAGTGTTGCGATAAGGACCATGGTAGTCGAGCTAAGCGGCATCAGGATGGCAGCCACTACCGGAGACAGGTGCCCCATCAGGGCGTAGCTCAGGCCGACGACGTTATAGAGCAACGATACACAGAAGCTAAACCGGATCAGTCGCATGCCGAACCGGCTGAAATGGATAAACCGGGCGAGTTCATGCAGCGATGACGCGTCCAGGATTCCGTCGCTGGCGGGCGTAAACTGGATGGTATCGTCTGTGACGGCAATACCCACATCGGCCTGTTTGAGCGCACCGGCATCGTTCAGGCCATCGCCGATCATCAGCACGCGGTGACCTTCGGTCTGCAACTGGCGCACCACATCGAGTTTCTGTTGGGGGCTGCATTCGAACACCATCCGGTCGTTCTGAAACCAGGACAGCAGTTCCGGTTTGGCAGCCTCATTATCGCCCGAAAGCAGGTGAAGCGTATGGGTCTTACTCAGGTCGGTGAGCATCGCTCCAATACCGGGTCGGTACTGGCCAGGAAAGTGAAAATAGCCCCGGTAATGGCCCTCAATACCAAGGTGAACGACAACGCCTGCGGGTTTTCGGGCAGCCTCATCGCCCCCAACAAAATCCAGTCGGCCTACTTTCACCTGCCAACCATCCACCAGTGCCTGAATACCCTGTCCGGCCAATTCGGTAAAGCCTTCGGTCGGCAGGGGATGCACCTGGTTCAGGTACGTCGTTAATCGCCGACTAAGCGGGTGGGCCGACTGACGTACGACCGACAGCACCAGCGACCGTTCAAAATTGGTCAGTGCGGGAGAAAACGATTCAGTAATGCCAATTGAACCCGTTACGGTTTGTTCGCTCACTGGCTCATTGACCGTTGTGAGGGTACCCGTTTTGTCCAGAACAATGGTATCGCAGGCAGCCATTTGTTCAATGACGTCGGCGTTTTTAAGGTAAAGCTTACGCTTACCCAGCAAACGCAGCCCATGCCCCAGTGCTACGGGATACGATAACGACAGAACGCAGGGACAAGCTACGATCAGTACGGCGGTAAAGGCGTTGACCGCCGTACCGACCTCGCCCCGATAGCCATACCAATACAAGCCGATGAAGGTCGCCAGACTGAGTACGGTCAGCGTAAAGTATTTACCCACGTAGTCGGCAAACGTAGTGAACTCGTCTTTATCGGCCTTTCGAAACGCATCGTTGTTCCAGAGCTGAGTCAGGTAGCTTTGCGATGTTTCGCGAACGATCTCTATGTCGATAACTTCGCCCATTTGCCGTCCCCCGGCAAACAATAACGTACCGGGTTCCTTCCGCTCCGGCTCCGATTCGCCCGTCACGAATGAGTAGTCGATGATGCCCGTACCCCGATACAAAATACCGTCAGCCGGGATCAACTCGCCATGACGAATACGAATGCGGTCACCTTTCTGTAGGTCCGCTACCGGAACGGGCGTTTCAGCGTTGGACAAAGCGTTGCGATTAAGAACGCGTTCTGTCCCTTTTGGTAATCGCATAACGGCCAGCGGAAAGTACGCCTTATAATCACGCTCGAACGACAGAAAATCGTAGGTCCGCTGTTGAAACCACTTGCCGCACAGCAGAAAGAAAATCAAACCCGCTACAGAATCGTAATAGCCTGCTCCATTGAGGAAAAGGACTTCATACGTGCCTCGTGTGTACGCAACTAGAATGCCCACTAAAATAGGAAAGTCGATATTGACGAATCCCCGCCGAACGTCCTGGCGTAAACTTCGCCAGACGGATTCAAAATAACCCGACCCCGAATAGAACACCACGGGTGTTGCCAGCAGTAAGTTAATAATGCCGAACCAGTGCCTGAACGATGGCTCATCGAGGCCGAGGTACTCGGGAAAGCTAAACAACATGATGTTGCCCGCACAAAAGCCCGCTACTGCCAGCCGGTAAAGCAGAGGGCGGTAGGTTGGCGTTTGCTGTTGGTGTACGACATCGCTCAGGCTGATGAGTGGCTCATACCCCAGCGAGGTAAGCAGTTCGGCAAGTTCACGCAACGACAGCTCGGTCGTGGCAAAGGTTAGATGGACCTGTTTTTTAAGAAAATCGACCCGTGACTGCCGGATGGCCGGGTTCAGGCGGTAGAGGTGTTCCAGCAGCCAAAGGCACGAACTGCAGTGAATGGTCGGGATGTAAAACGTCACGATCGTGATGGTATCGTTCGTAAACTCCACCAGCTGGTGCCGTACCTCGGGCAAGTCCAGAAAGGCCATTCGGGCAATCGGCCGGGGTGTCTGGCCCGGCCGCGCGTTGAGGTCGTAGTATTGGCAAAGCTGATTTGCGCTCAGGATTTCGTACACGGTCTTACAACCGTCACAGCAAAAATGCCTGTCGTCAACGCATAAATCTTGCGCCGTGCAGTCGTTGCCGCAGTGGTAGCAACGGGCAATAGGTACCGAGGCCGTAGACATGGTCATAGAATTTGGCGCAAGTTGCCACGACCTGCCGTCCTGTGCCCTGACAACCATCAGGTATGGAGCTGACAGGACTCAGGGAGGTTCCCGGCCGGGCCAGCCATCTTTGCCGGATCAAGGCTAAACACCGCATGAACACGCTTATTCAGAAATACAACGTTCCGGGTCCCCGGTACACCAGCTATCCGACGGTTCCGTTCTGGGACGAGACTACTTTCAGCGAAGCCGCCTGGATAACCAACCTGAACCGGGCGTTCAGCGCAACGAACAGCGCCAGTGGGATTAGCCTGTACGTGCATTTGCCCTATTGCGAAAGCCTCTGCACATTCTGCGGCTGTACGAAGCGCATCACCAAAAATCATCGTGTCGAAGAGCCGTATATAACTGCCCTGCTTGCCGAATGGGACACTTATTGTACCCTGCTGCCCGGTCGTCCACGCCTTGCCGAACTTCATTTTGGGGGCGGTACACCAAGCTTCTTCTCCCCCGAACAGCTTCAGCGTTTGTTGACCGGCCTGTTTCGCCGGGCCGATCCGGCTCCAATGCCTGACTATGGCTGGGAAGGACACCCGAATAATACCACAGCCGAACACCTACAGGTACTTTACACGTTTGGATTCCGGCGCGTCAGTTTCGGTGTGCAGGATTATGACCCGCGGGTACAACAGGCCATTCACCGGATTCAGCCGCCAGAAAATGTCTGGCGTGTAACGGAACAGGCGCGGGCCATTGGGTATACATCCGTGAGTCACGATCTCGTGTTTGGACTGCCGTTCCAGACGCCGGACTCCATCGAAGACACGATCCTCAAAACGTTACGCCAGAACCCTGACCGCATTGCGTTTTACTCCTATGCACACGTACCCTGGATAAAAGGAAATGGGCAGCGTGGTTTTCGCGACGAGGATCTGCCATCGGGGGATCAGAAGCGAGTGCTGTACGAAACAGGCCGCGACCTTCTCGAGAGAGCGGGCTACGTCGAGATTGGCATGGACCACTTCGCACGGCCGCACGATTCTCTTTATCTGGCCATGCAGAACGGCACGGTGCACCGCAATTTCATGGGATACACCACAACCCAGACGCAGATGCTGATCGGCCTGGGAGCATCATCCATTGGTGATGTCTGGTCCGCTTTTGCGCAAAACGAAAAAGATATTGATGCTTATGTAGGCAAAGCCATGGAGGGCCAACTGCCTTTGCTGCGCGGGCACATTCTGGATGATCAGGATCAGTTCCTGCGTCGGCAAATTTTAAATATCATGTGTCAGGGCAAAACGAGCTGGCATCTGGGCGGTTGGTCGAAGGTTGAGTGGGCGCGGCTATCGGAACGGCTCGAAGCATTCCGACTCGATGGTTTACTGAATTACGATGCCGAAGGACTGCGTGTCAACCCGGAAGGTCGTCCGTTTCTTCGTAACATCTGCATGGCCTTCGACGAACGGCTCAATCACACCCAACAAAACAGGAGTACTGTTCAAAGGCCTTTGTTTTCTCAAACCATCTGACGAAGACGGTACTAACCCGGTCATAAAAAGCCCCTGATCCGCTGGATCAGGGGCTTTTTATGACCGGGTTATTTTCTCCTGCTTACAGGACATCGACCAGGATAATCAATACGTGAATGACCACACTGATCGCGAATGTCGATAAGATGTATTTGACGGGCATAGCCGACAGTACTGGAACCAATACGAGCATAAAACTCAGCATACCGACCAGAAACTGCCAGTCGCCCCCACCAAAATTAAACATAGCCAGTAATAGAGCGGGGGCCAGCACACAACCCTGGATAGCAACGGCCGTAGCTGCCCAGCCAATACGATTGAACTCTGCTTTGGTGGTGAAATTCTGGTAAGCCGTGAGCCAGCCTGACGATGGGGTAGTTGTATAGGTCGACGATTGAGTGAGCGTTGCCATGATTGTTGTTCGTTTTAAATGATATGGCAAAATAACCGCCTGTTTCCCTGAGCCCATATGACGTTGGTTAGTTCCTCTGCTGATTGTTGTTGGCTCACCAATGAAGGAACGTATCATTCGGTTGGCGCACCAACAACCCCTCCTATTTCCGACCGTACGCTGCTGCCATTTACTAAAGTCTTTTAATTCGGATAGGGATTCTCCCCGCCCGTTCTTATTTTTGCACTTTCCTAAGAAATTACCTAGCGAGGGACGGCTGGCTATACTGACACAGAATCGTTCCTGTACTTCTATCAATTCAATTATGGAAACATCAACCTACGTCCCCTATAAGGTTAAGGACATCGCGCTGGCCGAGTGGGGCCGCAAGGAAATTAAACTTGCCGAAGCCGAAATGCCGGGACTGATGGCCCTTCGTGCTGAATACGGCCCATCGAAACCCCTGCAGGGCGCACGTGTTGCTGGCTGCCTGCACATGACCATTCAAACCGCGGTTTTGATCGAAACGCTGGTTGAGCTAGGTGCCGACGTTACGTGGTCGTCCTGTAATATTTTTTCGACACAGGACCATGCCGCGGCAGCCATTGCGGCTGCTGGCATTCCGGTATATGCCTGGAAAGGCATGAACGAAGAAGAGTTCAACTGGTGTATCGAACAAACGTTGTTTTTCGGCGAAGATCGTCAGCCACTGAACATGATTCTTGATGACGGTGGCGACTTGACGAACATGGTTTTCGATGACTACCCGGAGTTGATTCAGGGCATCAAAGGCCTGTCGGAAGAAACAACGACCGGTGTTCACCGTCTGTATGAGCGCATGAAGAACGGAACGCTTCATTTGCCAGCCATCAACGTGAATGACTCGGTAACGAAGTCTAAATTCGATAACAAATACGGTTGCCGCGAATCGCTCGTTGATGCCATCCGTCGGGCTACCGACCTGATGCTGGCGGGTAAAGTAGCCGTCGTTGCCGGTTACGGTGACGTGGGCAAAGGATCGGCCGAATCGCTACGGGGTGCCGGTTGCCGCGTGCTGGTCACCGAAATCGATCCGATTTGCGCGCTCCAGGCGGCTATGGATGGATTCGAAGTTCTTCCGATGGACGAAGCCGTTCACCGGGCACAAATTTTCGTAACGGCAACGGGTAACGTAGGCATCATCAAAGCTCGTCACTTCGAAGCCATGCGCGACAAAGCCATTGTCTGCAACATTGGTCACTTCGATAACGAAATTGACATGGCGTGGCTGAACGAGAACTACGGTCAGACAAAGAGCCAGATCAAACCGCAAGTGGATATGTATGAGGTCAACGGCAAAGAAATTATCATTCTGGCCGAAGGCCGTCTGGTAAACCTTGGCTGCGCCATGGGCCACCCTTCCTTTGTGATGTCGTGCTCGTTCTCGAACCAAACGCTGGCCCAACTGGAATTGTGGTCCAACGCCGACAAATACGAGAACAAAGTGTATGTGCTTCCTAAAATTCTCGATGAGAAAGTAGCCGCGCTGCATCTGTCTCACGTAGGCGCAAAACTTGAACCACTGGCCCAGGAACAGGCCGACTACATCGGTGTATCGGTTCAGGGTCCGTTCAAATCGGAAATGTATCGGTACTAAATCAGGTAGGCCATAAGCTGTAAGGTCTATGATATAACCCACTGGGATATAAAACCTATAGCATACGTTAGCAAGCGCGACTCCGAAAACGGGTCGCGCTTTTTTGCATTAAATTTGCTAGTATTGACCCAAGGAAACACTACTCGACATGAACCGTCTGCTCCTCGTGCTGCTATTGTCACCCCTGCTCGGTTCGGCGCAGGCGACAATCGATACGCTGCACTGGAGCGCCACCCGGCGGCTACAACTCACTGATTTTCATGCACCTACCCAGCCCGGACTGGGCGGCTCCGATTTCCACTACCAAATTGGCTACGAAGTTCGCCCGACTTCCGTATGGAGCCAGCCAGCCATTGATGCGTTCTGCCTGATGTTCCGCAATCTGTCGTGGGTGTCAGCAACGGCGCGCGATGAGCGAACGCTGGCCTATAACCAGGTTTTGTTCGATCTGGTCGAAGTACACACCCGGCTGATGAAGGCTAAATTGATCGCGCTTCGGGCTGATCGTCACTTTAAACAGCAGGCGACGCAAATCGAGTACCTGACCAATGCCGAACTGGGTGCCGAAGTCAACCGGTTTCGGGCTGAGACGGGGGGGGGCGACGATCTGCCAGTATTGAAACAGTGGCAGCTAAAGGTAGCGCAGCGCCTGTACGATACCCCGGACCTGGTGACGACTTTTCTCTCGTCGAAAGTTGGCTTCGGCATGTTTGTGGGTGTGGGTGGTTTTTTGCCGACCGGTCCCGTAACGCAAACGATTAATCCGGGAGCAGGGGTTGTCTTCGGTTTAGATGTTACGTTCCGGCGGACAGTATTCCTCCTGCATCCGACTCTGTACAATGGGACCCTACGGTCTGGGTTTGCGCACGGTAATCAAACCTGGGCCGAAGACATGAAGGTTACATCAAGCTTAGTTGAAGTAGGTTTAGGCCATGTCCTTGCCAATTCGACCCGTCGCCGACTGATTCCCTATATCGGCTATCGCTTACTTGACCTGTCGCCACGCGACCAGAACGACGAACGGTACAAAGGTTTATCATTGCTCAATCATGCTCCTACCGCTGGCCTAATGCTGGATATCAAACTGGGCGACAACACGCCCAGAGCCGATCATTCGGAAGACAGCTTTTGGTTTGTACGCACCAAAGTTTCTTACAGCCCATTGCTGTCCCACGACACCTTCTCGGGTGGGTTGATCAATCTGCAGGTTAGTATCGGCGGATTCAGCCGTGTTCGTAAGGTGACCTACAAACCCGAACACACCCTGATTCCCCTGCAGGGCACGAACCTGAACTGAGGTAGCGGTTCCGTGTGTATATCCTGTGGTCTGTACGCGTCGGTTTCTAATGATTTGTTAACGCATCATTGCTCAGAGTTTCCGAACTTGCTACCCATATGAGAAAACACATTCTGATACTGGTCCTGGCCGCCCTGTCAGCCTGTAACCCAAGCTATCACTTAACGAATCGAACAGCCAACCGGATTGGCGTCGATTCGCTAACCGCTTCGGCCGACAGCAGCGTTGCCCAGTTTCTGCAACCTTATCGGCAAGGGCTCGACAAGACCATGAACGAGGTCTTGGCACGCTCAAGCGGTCGTATTGAAAAAGGCCAGCCCGAAGCCCCCCTCAACGATTTATTGACCGATGCACTCCTTAAACAGGCCATCCAGCGATACGGTAAATCCATTGACTGTTCGCACCTTAACTACGGTGGCATCCGCAGTAATTTACCGGAGGGAAACATCACGATCGGCTCTATTTTCGAAGTGATGCCGTTCGATAATCAATTGATTGTGTTGACCGTTAAAGGCGATATGCTCCGGCAAATGCTGAATCATTTTGCCAAAGGCGATAAACTGGTGATAGGCGGCCTACGGGCTAAAATCCATAATGAACAGGTGCAGTCCGTTACGTTTACGAACGGACGAATCCTTCAGCCCGATGAGACGTATACCGTTGTCATAAGCGACTATGTGGCCAATGGGGGCGATGACGCTGGCTTTTTGAGAAACCCCATCAAGAGTGAAAATATCAACTACCTCATGCGTGATGCCTTGATCGACTACTTTCGGGAACAGGGCAAAACCGGACAACCCATTAATCCTGTTTCTGATGGACGCATTAGCATCGAATAGACGCCAGTTTCTGAAAGTGTTGGGCACAGCCGCCGTGATTGGCTCCGTTGCGCCCGACATACTAGCCCGACCAACCGGAAACAGCCGATCCACCTCGCTGACCATTTTGCATACCAACGACGTGCATAGTCGGCTGGACCCGTTCCCGATGGATGGGAGTCGGAATGCAGGCAAGGGTGGTGTTGCCCGTCGGGCGACCCTCATCCAGAAAATTCGGAGTGAACAAGTAGATGGTCATCCCCGCAACGTGCTGCTATTCGATGCAGGCGATATTTTTCAGGGAACGCCTTATTTCAATATCTACAAAGGCGAACCTGAGATCTTGGCCATGAACCGGCTTGGCTACGATGCGGGTACCATCGGAAATCACGATTTCGATGGAGGCATCGACAACATGGTCACGCAGTTTGGTAAGGCTAGCTTCCCCATGCTGATCGCCAACTACGATTTTAAAAATACCGTGATGGATGGCCGCACGACACCGTACAAAGTTTTCACAAAAGACGGCGTTCGGGTTGGTGTGTTTGGCCTGGGAATCAAACCCGAAGGCCTGATTCCGCGCAATGCCTACAAGGAAACGAAATACCTTGACCCTATCGAAATCGGCAACGACATGGCCGCCAGACTGCGTAGCGATAAGAAGTGCGATTACGTCGTTTGCCTGTCGCACCTGGGATTCAAATATACCAACGAGCCTACCGTTTCCGACAATGTGCTGGCGGCCAAAACGCATAACATCGACCTCATTATTGGCGGACATACCCATACGTTTCTGGATGCTCCGGTTGCGGTCAACAACCTCAATGGGCAACCCGTCTGGATCAATCAGGTTGGCTTTGCGGGAATCAATCTCGGTCGAATCGATCTGTCTTTTGAAAAAGGTAAAGCCGTGGCCAGTACCGGACAATCCGTAGAAGTAAAGTAACTAGCCCATAAGAAAGGATTTGCTATCTGGATAAGGAGAAGTTACCGTTGGCCTTCTTTTTTACCCATTACCTTACTTTCCATTTCCATGGCTGAAATTAAATTAACCCTTGGCGAGAAAACGTATTTCCCGTCTATAGAGAAGCCCATTGCTTACGAAGGCCGCGAGTCTGACAACCCGATGGCGTTCAAGTTCTACGATGCAAACCGGCTCATTTTGGGTAAACCCATGAAGGATATTTTCCGGTTTGCAACGGCTTACTGGCATACCTTCTGTGGCACGGGTGCCGACCCCTTTGGTCCGGGCGTCAAACACTTTCCCTGGGATGCGAACTCAGACCGGTTGGCAGCGGCTCACGACAAAATGGACGCAGCCTTCGAGTTCATCACGAAAATCGGCATGGAATTTTACTGTTTCCACGATGTCGATGTGGCACCGGAGGGAAACTCAAACGCCGAATTCGAGAAAAATTTCCGCGCCATTGTCGATTACGCCAAGCAGAAACAAGCGGCCAGTGGTGTAAAACTGCTGTGGGGAACGGCCAATCTGTTCTCGCACGAGCGCTACATGAATGGCGCATCGACTAACCCTGATTTCCACGTGCTGGCCCACGGTGGCTGGCAGGTAAAAAATGCCATCGACGCGACGATCGAGCTGGGCGGAGCAGGTTACACCTTCTGGGGAGGTCGTGAAGGCTACATGTCGCTGCTGAACACCAATATGAAGCGCGAACAGGAACACCTGGGCAAATTCCTGCAGATCAGCCGTGACTATGCCCGCAAACAAGGCTTCAAAGGATCGTTCTACATCGAGCCCAAGCCAATGGAGCCGACCAAACACCAGTACGATTTCGATGCGGCTACCGTTGTTGGTTTTCTGAACCGGTTCGGTTTACAGGATGATTTTGAACTGAATATCGAAACCAACCACGCAACACTGGCCAATCACACTTTTGCGCATGAGTTGCAGGTAGCAGCCGATAACAACATGCTCGGCAGCATCGACGCCAACCGGGGCGACTACCAGAACGGCTGGGATACCGACCAGTTCCCGGTGGATGTGTACGAATTGACCGAAGCCATGCTGGTCATTCTGGAAGCGGGAGGCCTGAAATCAGGTGGGGTTAACTTCGACGCCAAAACGCGCCGGAACTCAACCGATCTGGACGATATTTTCATTGCCCACATCGGTGGTATGGATACCTTCGCCCGGGCAGCGATTGCTGCCGAAGCGATTCTGGCGAAATCGCAGTACAAGAAATTACGGTCTGAGCGCTACGCCAGCTACGATTCGGGTGAGGGCGCACGCTTCGAGAAAGGCGAATTAACCCTAGAGGATCTGCGTCAGTACGCCATGGCCAACGGCGAACCGAAGCAACTCAGTGGTAAACAGGAATTGTACGAAATGATTGTCAATCAGTATATTTAACTCGTAATGGAACGCGGCTTTTTATGATGTTTAAGATTAGGTATGATTTTATCAGCGCAAATCATAAACATCATAAAAATCAGCGTCCCATCCTTCTCATGAAAACGCTACTCCTTCTATTGGCCAGCCTGTCGGCTTTTGCACAAACGTCTACTGACGAAGCCGCCGTGCGTACAACCATCAAACTGATGTTCGATGGCATGCGTAAGAGTGACTCGACACAGATTAAAAATACGTTTCTGCCCGGTGGCTCGCTACAGACCATCGCCAAGAATAAAGAAGGAGAAGTGTCGGTGCGCACCGACGATATGGGGAAATTTGCGGCTTCTGTCGCGAAGTATCCAGCGTTTACGCTCGATGAGCGCCTGTCCGGCATGGATATCAAAATTGATGCTGAACTGGCTACTGCCTGGACGCCCTACGTCTTTTATCTAAAGGATCAAAAAAGCCATTGTGGTGTGAATGCCTTTACCCTTGTCAAAGTAAATGGCAACTGGAAAATCCAATCCATTATCGACACGCGCCGGAAAGACAATTGCCCGGATTTGCCAAAGTCGTAGTTAGCCCCCGTTCCACTTCGGCGGTCGTTTTTCCAGAAAAGCAGCCATGCCTTCTTTCGCATCGGGCGTTTGTTGGAGCTTCGTAAACTGATCAGACAAAAAGGCCTGCTGCTCACTGGATGGCAGGTCTTTTAGTTGTTGGTAGGCTCGAAGGCCAGCCTGCATGGCTGTGGGCGAAAATTGTTTTAGTTCGTCGATTAGGCGGGTTACCGCATCGGTGAGCGCGTCGGCCGACACAATTTCTGTCACCAGGCCGAGCGTCAATGCTTCCGGCGCCTGAATTGTTTTAGCCCGTAGACACAGATCAAGAGCGATGCGAGCAGGCATTATGTTGAGCAGAGCAGCCATCACCTGAAAAGGAAACAGTCCCCGCTTTACTTCCGGTAAGCTAAACGTAGCCGACTCGGCCGCTACGACATAGATACTTGTGGCCACCAGTAAAAAACCACCGGCATAAACAGGCCCCTGGACACGCGCAATACTTGGTTTGTGCAAACCGGCCATCAGCTCGCCCAGACGAACTGGCCCCGCTGGCTCAGAAACGGAAATGGGCTCTATAGCGCCTGTGGACAGGCTTTTCAAATCCATTCCCGCACAAAACGTGTCGCCCGTTGCGGCCAGCACCACCAGCCAAACATCGGGCGTATACTGCGCGTACGCCAACGCAAAAGCTAGCTCAGCAAGCATTGGCGGATTGAGCGCATTCTTTTTTTCGGGCCGGTTTAGCGTAATGGTCAGTACGTGCTCGTTGAGCGATGTGAGCAGATACCGAAACCCTTCGGCAGGCAGTTGAGCAGTTTGATCAGGCGAGTAGAGCATAGCTGAAAAGTACAAAAATACCGCTTACGAAATGTCCGGCCTTAAGTATATGGGTATTTGTCTATTTAAAGTTATCTGGATAAGTCTATCCTCCCAACCTTTCCAATTCGTTATGAAAACGGCTCTAATTCTCTTCCTGATTCTATTAGGCACACAGATTTCTCAGGCGACGCATTTGCTCGGCGGCTACATTCAGGCAAAACCCGTTACGGTTTCGACAGGTAGCTATCAGATCACAGCCGTTCTTTACATGGACGAAATTCGGGGAAAACCGGCGGCCGATCAGGGCGAATCAATACAAATCTGCTTCGGCGATGGTAGCACAGGTATAGCGTATCGGGCAAGTCGGCTGTTCATAAACGATAGAAGTACGAGTATTAATAGCTACAGTGCAATCCATACCTATACCGGGCCAGGCATTTATCAACTGGCAGTTTCGCAGTCGAACCGAACAGTTGTTAAGAATATCACCAATGCCGATGGCCAACTATTTACTCTTAGAACGACACTCTCTATCGCTTCTTCTACGGCCAATCAAACGCCTACGCCCGGCTTTCCTCAAAATGGTTTCCATATTGGGGCAAATCGTAAGGCCACACTTTTATTGGCCGCCACTGATGCAGATGGGGATAGTTTGGTGTATGACCTCGTTAAGCCACTCACAAATACGAGCCAGGACCAATGTGGTTATCGCCCCCTTACGTCGTATCAATTCCCCAATGATTTAGTAAAAAAAGGTACTTTCAAAATCAATAATCGTACGGGAGAACTGGTTTGGGACGCCCCCACGGAATTAGGCTATTATAGCGTAGCGATAACGATAGACGAATACCGTAATGGCAATCTTATCAGCCAAACCCTTCAGGAAATTTCATTAATCGTTGACGATTTACGTGGTACAGCCGACACAATACCGCCCTATGAACCTGCTGCCGAAGGAGCTTCCACAGGCTTGATAACGGCCGTTGGGGAACGCGAAGACGTGAACTTCCGTCTCATCACGTTTCCCAATCCGGTAGATGACCGGTTGCAGGTAGTTATTCAAACCAGCAACCTGACAACCGCCACGGTTCAATTGAGTGATGTCAACGGCCGCAAAATTCACGAATTAACCTTTCCCCGGATGGCTCGCCAGCACGAACAAGTCGTCAGCCTGAACAGCCTGGCACCGGGCATTTATTTAATTAAAGCGATGGTTGATAAACAGACTCTGGTACGTAAAGTGATAAAGAGATGATTTTTTGATCGTACGCTACCAACCATTAAAATAACTGCTTCCAGGTGCCTTTGACCCAGTTATACTTAAGGGTGCTGGGAAGTGAGCGCCAGAAGTATTTATTTACTTCAACAGCAAAGGAAGGCTGCATGTAGCAGTTGATGGCACAGCCCTCGCAGGCGGGCAAACGCCCTTCCAGCGCCACTAGCTTCTGCACTTCTTCGGAGTTATAAAGTGCGTATAAGTTATCGTCAACGGCAAAGTCTTTCAACCCTAAATGGTAGCAGGGCAGAACAAGTTTGTTTTCGGGAGAAAGAACAATCGTTGTGCTTGCTGCGCGACAAACGGGATCTTCGATGTGGTTACCTCCATCGCGCCGAAGCTGAATAAACGCATCGTTCAGGTATACATTTTTCTGTTTACCCCACCACGACATTTGCGCCAGAGCACCCTCCGAAAAGCGGTCGCCCGTTTCAACGGCGTTGTACTCAAATACCGGATTGAGAATCAGTACGAGGTCGTTCGGAAGGCAGATAGTCTCGTGCATCTGCTTGATTTTATGCACATTATGCTCAAAAACCGTAAACAGGATATCAGGTCGTTCGCCAAGGTTTCGGGCAATAGCAATGGATTCCATCACCTTATCAAAGCATTTTACACCCCGAGAGGCATCGTGTTCTTCGGCAACGGGTGAGTCGAGCGAAAAATGCAGCATGTCGACCAGGCCACGCAGCCGTTCGGCCTGTTTGGGATACAGAAGCCCATTGGTGGTAACGGTCGTAATTAACCCCAGACGCTTGGCTTCCCGGAGCAATTCAGGCAATTGGCGATGCAGCAACGGTTCGCCCCCCGTGAAATCAACTACCCGAACACCCAGCTTTTTGAGGTCACGCAGGTTCTGGCGGGCATTGTCAAGCGTTACATACGGCGAGGGTCGCTCCCATATATCGCAAAAACTACAGGTCGCATTGCAGCGATATGTCAGGTAGTAATTGCACAGAACGGGGTGAGAGACAAGACGCATGTGGGCAGTGCTGTAGAGACGCATACTTGCGTCTCATATGCGTCAGCAAAAACCATCCGGATATGAGACGCAAGTATACGTCTCTACAGTAACATTTTAAACAGGCTAACTAATTTATCTTTCAGGTCTTTCCGGTCGACAATAAAATCCAGAAAACCGTGATCGAGGACAAATTCTGCACTCTGGAACCCTTTGGGCAAATCTTTGCCTATCGTTTCACGGATAACGCGCGGACCGGCAAAACCAATCAGCGCTTCGGGTTCGGCAATGTTAAAATCTCCCAGCATGGCATAAGAGGCCGTAACACCGCCCGTTGTCGGATCCGTCAGCAGCGATACATAGGGCAGTTTAGCTTTTTCCAGCAAGGCTAGTTTTGCGGATGTCTTGGCCATTTGCATCAGCGAGAAACCGGCTTCCATCATACGCGCACCACCCGACTTTGATACCATCAGAAAAGGCGTCCTGTTTGCAATGGCGTGATCAATGGCACGGGCAATCTTCTCCCCTACAACAGACCCCATGGAGCCCCCAATAAAATTAAAGTCCATGACGGCCATCGTTACTGTCAGGCCGTTCATCGGGCCATACGCTGTGCGTACGGCATCTTTCAGCCCCGTTTTGGCAATGGTTGCTTTTACTCGGTCCGGATAAGCTTTGGTATCGACAAATTTGAGCGGATCGGCCGAGCGCATGTCAGCATCGAGTTCGGTGAACTCATTGTCATCGAACAGGATAGAGAAGTAGGCCTCGGACCCTATTTTTTCATGGTAGTTGCAATGAACACAAGTATAGGCGTTGAGTTTGTGCTCCCGCGTATTCATTACTTTTTTGCAGTTCGGACATTGATACCACAACCCATCGGGAGCTTCCCGCTTCATTTCGGTTGGGGTTTGAATACCCTTATCTTTTCGGACGAACCAAGACATTTTCAGTAAGTAATTATCAGGAAAGGAACGACAAAGGTACAAAGAAAAGCACGAGGAACGCTACCCTTTATCTATTCAAAGAGAACCTCCGGCTGGCCGTCGGATACATGTTCGATCTAACCAGACAGTCGTTTTAGTTTGTATACCGTTTTTTTATACCGATAAAGTTGTTGTTTTGCAGCCATGAAACACGCATTAACTGCTTTGCTTTTAGCGATCACCTTATCGGCCTTTGGCCAGGCATCGGTAGCTTATTACCCGTTCAATAACCTGATTACCGTTAGTACCAACGCCGATCGGGCGCTTTGGCTTGACGCCCGGGTACAAACGAACACGGTGTTTGGGTCGTTGAGCACCACCATATGCCCAATGGTCAACGTGGCCCGAAAGGCCCAGGTAAATTATTACACAGGCTTAGGCGTACGCTTTAATGCGCTTAATGGCATTGATGACCGGGATGTGCTGGAAGGTTATTCGCTACATGTCGGTGTGCGTATAAAACCGCTCCTTATGATCCCCAATTTACGCGTTGCCTTCGAGTTAGCTCCCTATTCACGCAAGGATTTTAAGACGGGAAATCTTCAATCGTTTTTGGGGATCGTCTACCAATTTGCCAAAAAGCCCTAAATAAAGTAGTAGGAGTGAGGAGCGGGGAATTAGGAGGGCTGACGCATGTGTTGCTTTCGTGTCAGCCCTCCTAATTCCCCGCTCCTCACTCCCATTACTCTATTTCTGATTGTACGTCATCGCACCGTGTTCCAGTTTGTTGGCCCGGTCGAAAAGTTTGAGTGCTTTCTGGTACGTATCATCTGTCTGGCTGATGACACGGAAAAACTCATTATTCTGGCCGCCTTTGTTGTTTTTCTGATAAATGGACCGCGCCACCAACGCCTTGATCTGGTTCCGCAGGTAGTTTTTCGAGCGGTTATATTCCTTTTCGTTAAACTTGATTCCTTCAGCCGTTGCGTCTTTCACCAGGCGGTTCATCTGCTCGTCATTGATCGTGACCGTACGGTCAAATTCTTCGAACGGTATTTTCTCAAGTTTACTCCGGTTATCGTTGGCATACTCCATTGCAAACTCCCGAATGATGTTCTTCCCATAAAGCTGAACCAGATAAGCCGTCTGCCAGGTCGAATCCCTCGGAATGAAATAATCAGGTGTAATGCCGCCCCCACCATACACAACTCGTCCACCATCGGTTTTGAATTTGAGCTTGGGATCATTCTTGATTGAATCGGCAATGTAATACTCTCCTCTTTTCGAACGCAATTCGAGATCTTTCTCGTAGTCGCCTTCGTGGCCAGGCACGTAAGGCTTCTGGATACTCCGGCCGCTGGGCGTGTAGTAGCGGGAAATCGTCAGCCGTAATTCAGACCCGTCAGACAGTTGCACCGGCATTTGTACCAGCCCCTTCCCGAATGACCGACGGCCCGCAATCAGCGCCCGGTCGTGGTCCTGCAACGCTCCCGACACAATCTCCGATGCCGAGGCACTGCCTTCATCGATCAGCACGACCAGAGCCCCTTCTTCAAACTGACCGGCAATATGGGCCATCGTTTTGCGATCGTACCGATTGTCTTTCCCGTCAGTATACACCAGCAGCTTATTACCCGAAATAAACTCATCAGCGATGTTCGTGGCCCGATCCATGTAGCCGCCGGGATTGTTGCGCAAGTCCATCATCAGTTGAGTCATCCCCTTCGCTTTGAGCGATGCCAGCGCCGTTTTAAACTCGTCGTAGGTTGTTTCGGAGAAGCGGTTGATTTTGATATAGCCGGTCTTGGCGTCAATCATGTAGGCGGCATCAACGGAATACGTCGGAATCCGATCACGAGTCACCGTAAACTCTTTAGCCTGCTTATCGCCTTTCCGAAGAATGGTCAGCTTAACGGCAGTACCCCGTTTGCCGCGAAGTGCCTTGAAAACAGCGCTGTTTTCGATTTTACCACCCGTTGCCAGCGCTTTATCATCCACTTTGAGAATTTTATCACCGCTCTGGATACCCGCCGATTCTGAAGGTCCACCAGCCAGGGGCGTTACCACATAAACCGTGTCTTTGTAGATATTGAATTCAACGCCAATACCATCAAAGCCGCCTTCAAGCTGTGAGCGAGCCGCGATGGCATCCTGAGGATTCATATAGGCCGTGTGTGGATCAAGCTTTTCGAGCATTTTCGTAATCGAGAAATCAACCAGTTCATCGGTATTGACCGAGTCAACATAGTTATTTTCAATTAGCTGCAAGATTTCCCGGTATTTGGCGTAGCCTTTCCCGATGTTGTTCATGCTTTTTGTTCCACCAAAAAATGTTGCGCCAATAAGCATTCCACCCGCCAGGGTAATGCCTAACAACATGGGTATCCGAACGGTCGTTTTGTCGTTCTGAATCCGGTTTCCGCGCCCATCAACTTCATAACCGCCCGGTTTATTCGTGGCGTTGCTATCTCCCTCCATTCGTTCGTCTCGTAAGTGGTGTCTCTTGTACTGCCATAACGTTTTGAAGGTAGCGAAATGTTTGCCACAAAGATTATATGATGTTAAAAAAATAGAAAGCGCTCCTGCTACTGATTCAGGGCGGTGCTAATTGCGGTTTTTAGGTGGCCTTTCATCCGGTTTTTCGATAAAGCGGATCAAAAACTATGCTTACTTTTACGGCGCAGCCAATACCTTAGCCTGCTCCTTACTCTTATGTTTGTACATACCGTTTTTTTCTGGCTACGTCATCCCGAAAACCAGGACGACCACCAGGCCCTACGCGCTGGTCTGGAAGGCCTTAAGTCGATCCCCGATATCACAACGGCTTACGTTGGCACTCCCGCCGACACCCGTCGGCCAGTCATCGACCACAGCTATGATTTCGCCCTAACGCTCGTCTTTACGGACAGAGCCGCTCACGATGCCTACCAGGTCCATCCGGGTCATTTGGCCTTTGTCGATACATGTTCGCACCTCTGGGAGCGCGTTCAGATCTATGATGCCGTAAGCTAGTAATAGGAGTGAGGAGTTGCTGACGCATACTATGCTGCCAGATGTCTCCTCACGTCTAACTCCTCACTCCTATTACTTAATTTTTTACACCAGTACTTCAATCTTCATATCCATATTTCCTTTGACGGCTTTGGAATACGGACAGACGGCATGGGCAGATTCTGCTAACTGCTGCAGCTGATCGTGATCCATATGCGGAGCTTTAACCGTAATTTTCCCCGACAGAAACATGTTGTTCCCGTCTTTATTGAGCGAAATACTAACCTCTACGGCATGTTCGGGAAGAATAACTTTCCGGCGTTCGGCAACGGCCATGAGCGCTCCATTGTAACAGGCGCTATAAGCAGCCGCGAATAACATTTCGGGATTGGGAGCCCCGCCCTGTCCGTGCATTTCTACCGGACGTTTCACATCTAATTCTAAAATACCATCGAGTGACTTCACGTCGCCTTCACGCCCACCGACATTGCTGACGGTGGCAGTATACAAAGTTTCCATTATCTTGAGTTTTAGTCTGAATCAACCGGCGCTGACACGGCCAATTGATGTTCTATAAACTCAGAAAGCGTCACTTGTTCACAGGCTGGTATTGGTTACCAGCCATAAAAAGGAAGTGATGGGGCGCGTTAAAAACGATTTATTGATGAATTGGACGCTATCTATTCATAGTAAGGCAAACTATTTGCATATCAATTGGCAGACGGTTTCCCGATAAAAAGGTTAGTTGCTCAGGCTGGTTTGGTCTTTACTGACATTCCATCATTTTAAACTACCTTTGTCTTAGCGGTTTATTTAAATCAAAGCCGCAATAGACCGGGTTGAGCCGCGTTTTTCGTACGTATGCATCACGACACGCAGACCAACATGACTCCATTATCTATACCATACCGGACCCGTCATCTGTTTCTAGGATTAGCGGGTAGTTTGGGGCTACTGCTTGGGCTGTCAGCCGAGCCAGTTTTTGCCCAGCGCAAGCGCGAAAAAGCCGATACAGCCCTGGCCAAACCAGGCTCGACTTCGACAACGACTGTGCGGATGGAGGAAGAAACCCAGTTTACAGAAGGCGTTCGGTATTTGATGACCGACGAGCCGACCAAAGCCATTGCGCAGTTCGCCAAAGTATTACAAAAAGACCCCAACAACGCTGCGGCTCAGTACTCAACCGCCAGTGCTTATCTGAAAAGTGGCAAAACAGCGGAGGCCATTCCCTACGCAACAAAAGCCCACTCGCTGGACGTAGAAAATAAGTTCTACTCGCTGCTTCTGGCAGAGCTGTACGTTAAACAAAAACGTTATGGTGAAGCTGAAGAACTCTATGAAGCGCTACTAAAGAAGGGCCCGGAAAACGCCGAATATGGCGTTGAGCTGGCGGCTATTTATCTGTTTAACGAAAAGCCCGACAAAGCGCTGGAAACCTATAATAAGGTGGAGCGTGAATTAGGGCTGAATGAAGAAATTACCCGGCAAAAACAACGCATTTATCTTAAGCAAAATAAGATAGATAAAGCCGTTGAAGAAGCTGAGAAATTAGTTGCGTCAGAACCATCGGACCCGGATTATCTGCTCGAAGGGGCCGAATTATTGATTGCCAACGACCGAACCGACCAGGCAATTGGCTGGATCGATCGGGCACTCAAACTGAGCACTGACTTACCCCAGGCTCATGTGTTGCTGGCGGATATCTATCGCAAGAAAGGGGATATGGACCGCGTCAGCAAAGAGCTGAATCAGGTGCTGGCGAACCCGAATCTGGAAGCGGGCCTGAAAGCCCGTATTTTGTCAAGCTACGTAGGCATGACGGGGTCAAATCCAACGGCGCAGCAGGATGCGCTCGGCATGGCGCAGAATTTGGCCAAAACCTCGCCCAACGATCCAAAAACGCAGGTCATGCTGGCTAATCTACTGCATCAGCAGGGCAAAAAGGCCGAAGCACGCGACGCCTACGCCAAGGCGGCTCGTCTGGATGGTTCCATCTACGAGGTTTGGGAAGCGTTGTTGCAACTGGACGGCGAATTAAATCAGGTAGATAGTTTATTAGCCCATTCCGAAAAAGCGCTGGAAGTGTTTCCCACGCAGGGCTATTTCTGGTACTCCAACGGATCGGCTAATTTGTACAAACGCAAGTACCAGCAAGCCGTCGATGCGCTTGAAGAAAGCCAGAAACTACTGGCTGCCAGTTCTAATAATGAATTGAAAAAAGGCATTTACGCTCAACTAGGGGACGCTTATAACGGATTGGGCGATCACGCGAAGTCCGACGAAGCCTATGAAGCCGTTCTGAAGGTAGATCCGCTGAACGATCACGTCCTGAATAATTATAGTTACTTTCTGTCCTTACGCAAAGAGAATTTACCCAGAGCCGTACAACTGGCTCAGAAACTCGTTGAGCGCAACCCAACGAATGCGACCTATCTGGATACGTATGCCTGGGTCCTCTACGTATCGAAAGACTATGCCAAGGCAAAACAATATCTGGAAAAAGCCCTGGCCGATCCGGCCAATGTGAGTGGAACAATCATTGAACATTATGGCGATGTGCTTTACCAACTGGGGGAGCGTGACAAAGCGCTTGAGCAGTGGAAGCAGGCCAAAAGTAAAGGCGGTGCCAGTACTGATTTAGAGAAGAAAATAGCCTCTGGCAAAATGTAAACCGCTTTACGGCCGCTGGTTTTACGGATTCATCCCAGACAAATCTTTTGGCGTACTGAACCCGTGAGCGAAGGCTGCAAATCGAAATCACCTAAATGAATAAATACCTTTTCATTGCGTTTATACTAGGCCTATTCCTCCAGTCGGAAGGTTGTCGACGGCATCACGTGTCGCACAGCACCCGTTCAACTCCGGCTTCGTCAGTTCCTGCGCAAATCGACTCAACTGTTGCCGGCAACCCATCGCAAACATTACCCGCTGACTCGGCCTCTCGCCCGGTCCCGTCCAGGCCTGGAATCGAGGAAGCCCGCACCAATGTTGCTGAAATTGATTTCCGCTACTTGGCGGCAAAGTCAAAAATTTCCTTTAAAAGCCAGCAGCAGGATATTGACAATGCGAATGTGAACATCCGGGTTCGGAAAGACAGCCTCATCTGGCTATCTGTTTCCAAGTTAGGCATCGAAGCGGTCCGCGGGCTGATTACCCGCGATTCAATCACAATTATTGACAAGATCCATCGGGAATACTCCGTCTACGACTTTCCGACGCTGAGCAAACAGGTCAACTTTAATATGAATTTTGAATTGCTGCAAGCGCTAATTGTCGGAAACCTGCCCTTGCCTGAACGCCCGGCCCAAAAAATTAAAAATGATCGGGATTACCTTCTTCTTCGGCAGAGTGAAGGCAATGTACTGGTTGAAAATTATATTGGTGAGCAGGATAGAAAACTTAAAAAGCTGATGATTACGGAACAGCCAACGAAAAATACGCTGCGCCTTGATTATACAGACTTTACTTCGCTGAATAATTTTCTATTTCCCTACACCAGCTTGGTGACGGTAGATTATAAGTCGAAGACCGACGGGCAATCTTACCAAACCCTGTTGCGTATCAAGCATAATAAAGTCGAACTGGTCGACAAAAACCCGGGGTTCCCGTTTTCAATACCCACATCTTACACTCGTCGACCCTAAGTTTAGTCGTTGGTTTCATTCCTTATGTACGTCCCGTTTCGTCCCTTTTCCAACGTTGTTCACTGGTCGGTTGTTAGCCTGCTTGTTATCGTTTGTTTATGCCTGACGCATCCTCTGCAGGCGCAGCAAACGGTGCACAACCGGCAAGTACTGGAAAAAGAAAAAAAGCAGAATCTGGAGAAAATGAACCAGATCCGGACTATTTTGAAACAAACAGCGTCGGAGAAACAAGCAGGCCTGGGGCAGTTGAAAGCGCTGGATCAACAGATTCAAACGCAGTCGAAGCAGATTGGTCTGCTGAACAAAGACCTTCAACTCACGGAATCAGAAATTTCTGAACTTCGGCAGGCAAGCGCCACCCTCACCAAAGACCTTAACAAACTACGGGCCGAATATGGCTCCATGATTTATGCCGCCGACAAACGACGGCAACAGGTAAATCCGTTGGGTTTTTTATTCGCTGCCGATAACTTCAATCAACTCGTAGCCCGGTATCGATACCTGCGTCAATATTCCGATGCCCGCTTAAGTCAGGTTCGACAAATGAACAATGTCAAAACCATGCTGCAAGGGAAACAACAGGCGACCCTCCGCAAACGACAAGAGCAGAAAAATACCATTGGGGCCAAAGTGAATGAAACAAAGAGCCTGGAAACGCTGAAGGTCGTCAAAAATCAGGTTGTCAAAGAGTTAAGCCAGAAAGAATCTGAACTTAAAACAGAACTGGACGAAAGTCGCCGGTCCGTAGCCCAGCTTGAGTCATTGATCAAACGACTGATCCTGCGCGAAGCAAAAGAGCGTGCCGAACGAGAAGCCCGCGAGCGCGCCGACCGCGAACGCATTGCCCGACTGGAAGCAGAACGCAAAGCCGCCGAACGAAAACGCGCCGAAGCCGCCATTGCCGCAGCCGAGAAAGCAGGCGAAAAGCCAGCACCAGCCGACGTAGCCAAGGTAGAACGCCCAACTGAGCCCGAGCCAGCCGCCAGAAAACCCGACGAACGGCGCAACAATAACCTCAATGATGAAGAGACGGCCTTGGCATCGTCCTTTACGGGCGCTCGCGCACGTCTGCCGTGGCCCGTTACAAAAGGGTTTATTTCGGATCACTTCGGCCGCAAACCCCACCCCGTACTCAGGGGTATCTACGTCGAAAACCAGGGCGTCGATATCCAAACGAACGCGGGCGAAGGGGTACGGTCGGTATACGATGGCATTGTGCAGGACGTAACCAGCATGCCGGGTATGAACAACGTCGTTGCGATTCAACACGGCGATTACTTTACCGTTTATGCCAAACTCCGCAGCGTATCCGTTCGGATTGGCCAACGGGTAAAAGCCCGTGAGTCGATTGGCACGGTAGCTACCGATAAGAATGGTGTGTCCGAAATCCAGTTCCAGATTTGGAAGGAGTTCACCAAACTTAACCCCGAATCGTGGCTGACACCAAGGTAATTCATAGTTTGTAGTGCAGAGTTTGTAGTTTTGATTCGTGGTTGATTGAGTACGACCACCAACGACAAACCACAAACTTGAGTCATGTCTGTACATAATCCCGATATCAAGCGAGTTACAACGCACACTATTCAGGAACTAAAGAATAAAGGCGAGAAAATTTCGGCCTTGACCGCCTACGACTACGCGATGGCGCAGGTCGTTGACGCAGCTGGTGTCGAACTGATTCTGGTTGGCGACTCAGCCTCAAACGTAATGGCCGGGCACGAGACAACGCTGCCCATCACGCTCGACCAGATGATTTACCACGCCAGCTCGGTTGTACGGGGTGTCAAGCGGGCACTGGTTGTTGTTGATCTACCCTTCGGTTCGTATCAGGGCAACTCGACGGAAGCGCTGCGGTCGGCCATTCGGATTATGAAAGAATCGGGTGCCCACGCCGTCAAGATGGAGGGTGGTCTGGAAATTAAAGAGTCTATTGTGCGTATCTTAAGCGCGGGTGTGCCCGTTATGGGGCATCTTGGCCTGACACCGCAATCGATTTATAAATTCGGCACCTACGCCGTACGGGCTAAAGAAGACGCCGAAGCACAGAAGTTGATCGACGATGCACATATGCTTCAGGAAATTGGCTGTTTTGGTGTCGTGCTCGAAAAAATACCCGCTGCCCTGACAAAGAAGGTGTCTACTAGTCTAAGCATTCCTACAATAGGGATTGGTGCCGGACCGGATGCCGATGGTCAGATTCTCGTTATCCATGATCTACTGGGCATTACGAACGAGTTCAAACCCCGATTCCTGCGCCGGTACGCCGACCTGCATAAGGTTATGACAGAGGCTATTGCCCATTACGTTGACGACGTGAAAAGCAATGACTTCCCGAACGAGAAAGAAGCGTATTGAGTTAAGAGAGAGACGAATACGCTGACGCTGGATTTCCGAATCTGACCAGCGAGGCTTTAGCAGCCTCATCAATAGCAGCCAAGAGGTTTCCAGAAACCTCAAAAAAGGCGGGTTCCCACCTGCGCAACTTATGAAGCATAAACCATTTCAGGTTATTTACGAAGATAATCACCTGCTCATTGTCAATAAAGAGCCGGGCGTTCTGGTGCAGGGAGACCGCACTGGCGACGTTACGCTGCTGGACTTGTTGAAAGATTACATTAAGGAAAAGTACAATAAACCAGGCGAGGTATTTCTGGGGCTGGTTCACCGGCTCGACCGCCCGGTGAGCGGCCTGGTCGTCTTTGCCCGTACATCGAAGGCGCTGGAACGCATGAACGAAATTTTTCGGAAGCGGCAGGTGCAGAAAACCTACTGGGCAATTGTTCGGCGAAAGCCTCCCAAAGACGCCGACAAGCTGGTTGGCTGGATTACGAAAGATGAGCAGAAGAATCAGGTAACCGTTCACGATTTTGAAGTACCTAAGTCGCAGAAGGCCGAACTCTCCTATCGGGTACTTGGCAAGATCAACGAGCACTATTTGCTCGAGGTAAATCCGATTACAGGCCGACCGCACCAGATCCGGTCACAATTAGCCCACATGGGTTGCCCCATCCGGGGCGACATTAAATACGGGTACGACCGAGCTGTTGCCGACAAGAAAATCTATTTACACGCCCGTCGACTGTATTTCATTCACCCCATTAAACAGCCGGGGGCCCCGGATCGGCCCTTGATTTGTAAGGCGGGCTTACCGAATGATCCGTTCTGGGAAGAATTCCTGGCTTTGGATGATGAAATTTACAATGACAAAAACCTGGGTTTCACATTTGAATAAGCTGCGCTTCCAGAAGTGCTTACTATATAGAAGAAGGGCCGCCTTTTCCAACTGGAAAAGGCGGCCCTTCTTCTATATAGTAAGCGAAGCTTAGTGATCGGTCATGGCTTGAGTTGTACTCTGTTCAGAGGGCGCAATGTCCAGAATAATTTGTTCCATAACACGCTCAATCATCTGAACGATTCCCCTTAAAGCCCCGAATACGATACATAACGGAAGTATGATAGGAAGGAAGAAAACCCACTGAAAAATCATATATACACGAAAATTTCTCATCAGCTTAGGGAACAATTAAAGATTAAGTTTACGGTCAATAAAAAGAGAGTCTTTTTTGAATTATTTTTCAAATTTTTTTCTATCGATATTCAAATTTAACCTTGCCTTAGTACAAAAACAAAATTAATTGGAAAAAGTTTGCCGCTGGACTCACCTATTTTGCACTATATCGAGTAAAGTTGTTGTCACTTTCAGATAACTTGATTGCTATCAACTACTGTGCCAGAAATCATAAAGCATTAAACTTTATAAATTATATTAATAATGTGGGTCACAAGGCTAAATTAAAGCTTTAATTTGGCATTTTCACAAAATAAGCGTTTAAAATTTCATACTATACCTAATTAATATAGATTAGGCCAGAGGTAACCGATTGCTGAAGTAGCTATACAACCGCGCTGATGAGGTATAAGGTGTTTTTCCACAATACGCAATGGCTTCCGATAGTGTTGCGCGTCAACGTCGCTCCAACGCGCTAATTCATTCCGGTCAATTTCTGTTCAATCAAGAATTACCCCCGGTTGGTCCGACCTGCACTAAATATAACACAAAAAGGGACGGAGTCGGAAGTCACATCTTGATCAAGATGTGACTTCCGACTCCGTCCCTTTTTGTTCGGTATGCCTATTATTTTAACGTTGCTACGGCGTCTTTAATACGCTGCACAGCCTCAACGAGGGATTCGTCAGATGCGGCTGTTGAAATGCGTAAGCAATCAGGAGCGCCGAAACCAGAACCCGCTACAGTTGCTACATAAGCCGTGTTGAGTAACCAGGAAGCAAAATCGTCCGAGTTATTGATGGTTGTTGTTCCATCCGTTTTGCCGTAATAGTAGCTGATATCCGGAAAAGCGTAAAAGGCACCTTCAGGCACGTTAGTCCGGAAATGAGGAACCTCTTTGAGCAATTTCACGACCAGATCGCGCCGACGGTGGTAGGCTTTCGCCATTTCCTGCGATGGCTCCATAGGTCCGTTCAACGCAGCTACGGTGGCTTTCTGAGCAATTGAGTTTGTGCCTGATGTAACCTGGCCCTGTAACTTTTCAACCCCATCGGCAATCCATTTTGCTGCGCCGATATAGCCAATACGCCAGCCCGTCATCGCGTATCCTTTCGCCACACCATTTACCGTAATGACTCGCTCCGCCACTTCCGGAATTGATCCCATGCTAAAGTGGCCCTCCGGCGTGAAGTTGATGTATTCATAGATTTCATCAGCCAGCACATGAACATTCTCGTGCCGCGCAACAACAGCGGCAATCGCACGAAGCTCGGCTTCGGAATAGATCGACCCCGTTGGGTTATTAGGCGATGCATACATAACAATCTTCGTCCGATCCGTAATGGCGGCTTCAAATTGCTCGGGCGTCACCTTGAAATTATTATCAAAACTACCATCGATAACAACGGCTTTCCCTTCGGCCAGCTTCACCATTTCGGAGTAACTTACCCAGTAAGGGGAGAAAATGACTACCTCATCGCCGGGATTTATCAACACTTGAATGACATTAGCCAGCGAGTGTTTGGCACCCGTCGACACGACAATATTCTCGGGTTTCCAATCAATGTTGTTATCGCGCTTGAATTTATCGGCAATGGCTTTGCGGAGATCAGGATAACCAGCCACGGGCGAGTAGCCATGAAAGCCATCATCAATCGCCTTTTTGGCAGCCTCACAGATGTGGGCAGGTGTTTTAAAATCCGGCTCCCCAACGCTCAGGCTGATTACTTTGTGGCCCAGAGCGGCCAATTCACGAGCTTTCTTGGTCATCGCCAGCGTGGACGATTCCTCCAGCGCATTGATGCGGTCGGCTAACAAACTCACGGTGTCAAGCGTGGCAGACATAATCGGTGATGTTTTAAGAAAATGATAACAAACTGACCGCAAAGGTAGTAGGTTTTCAGTGGAGGGTAGATGTTTTTGGAAAATTAAAAATCTGTTTCGTATAGCATCAGGTTGAACAGGTAAAGAGTAGAAACTCTTTGTAAGTCTTTACCTTTCAACGATAGATTTAACGATAGGGCATCACTTTGCTTTCATCGGTGCACTCCGCAAGTAGTTCAGTAGTCGTCTTCAGTAGAACAGGGTGCATGAAATCTGGTGCGATCTCCGCTAAAGGAACGAGTGTAAATCGTCGCTGATGCAAATACGGATGTGGGATCGTCAGTGTATCGCTTTGCTGAACGAGGTCGTCATAATAGAGAATATCAATGTCAATGACGCGTGCGCCCCACTTTTCAAAACGGACGCGCCCCAACTCCTGCTCAATAGTCTGAGTCTGCCCCAGTATGTCTTCGGGCAGTAGCGTAGTGTCAACGGCCAGCACCTGATTCAAATAAGTCGGTTGATCCGTCACACCCCAGGGCGCAGTTTCATACAGAACCGATTGCTGCGTAACCGGCCCAACGTACTCCGCAATCAGGTCAACCGCCCGTTGAAGGGTTTTAGTACGATTGCCGAGGTTAGCACCCAGAAGAAGGTAAATCATAGAGAGAATTTTCCGGTAAATAAAACTACCCACAAAATTACGGGGTAGCATTTAAGCGATTTTAATTTAATTGACCACTCTTATCCAGATTCCGAAATAATCTCCTTTTGCCCAATTACTCATTTGACACCAATTGTAGGCTATGAGTCACGTTGAACGTTTTCAAACTATATATTGCCTTCCATTGACCATTAAGCTTATATAATACCCCCATCTGGTAAGAAGTTTCAGGTAGCATATCAGCAAAAAGGGTGACTAGGTTACCATCAGGTGCTGGTTTTCCATTCATTAAAAAATTAGCTAATTTCCTGGAACTTTGGTCTACTGGCCAGACAAAGACGTGCTCTTTCGATCGTAATAATAAATAAGCGCCATCCCTATCAAGCCCAATCGATGGCAAGGCGTTTTTTGCTAGTATCAGCTCATCACGCTGGCGTTCGGCATACTTAGAAACACTATCTCTTTCCACTAACTTCAAGCTCGCATCAACCCGTATCAATGGGCTGACAACCTGACGTTCAAATTCAGGCATGGGCAAATGGTAAATATTTTGCTCAATAGCCTGCCGGAGTATCATACCATAATATTTATTATAAAACTGCTCGCCAGGTGACATTGAAATAAGTAATCCATTCTCACGCCAGTTGTGAAAATCACTAATCAGAGATTTCTGAATATTCATTACTTCCCCAATGTTGAACCAATAGGAAGTTAAATTAAAACAAAGGCTGAAAAACAAAACTACTCGGCTCACTCGCAGCCGATGAACGGGTCTCAACCAAATCATAATCAGCAAATAACCAACAGCGATCAGTACTGTTGTAAACCAGATAAAACGCGGCAACAACAAGGCATAATGCCAGCCAATACTTCGTGCATAGGCGATGCCCAAAATCGTAATTGTCAAATAAAAATAGCAGGCAATAAGTGGTAATGCTCTAGCCTGACTGGAGGGAACCGACCATTTTGTTAAAACTGCCTGTAGAGCCACTGGCATGCGTTTCAAAGAAGATGAGAACCCCATCAAATGAACCAAGAAAGTTCCAGTCACAGCTGCCAACAACAGAGTAATAATTATACCAAGTAAACCAAGTTCGGCAATTGACTCGGTAAAGAGGGTAAATAGTGAGCCACTCATTAGAAAAAAACCACCCAGTACCCGAAACGGATGCGTCATGTTTGCAGGAACGCTGGCTGTTGACTGGTGTACATGAGTAAAATAATAATATAGGAGAAAAGAGAGAATAGAAAATACTGACCAAATTGTTAAACGAATGAATTTTCGAGAAACAAGTAACAGAAGAAAACCTGAAATAAGCACGGCCAGTCCGTTTCCATTAGAAAAGGTAGCCAAAAAGGCAACTGGAAAACTAAAAGCAAACAAGACCATGGATGGTTGAACTAGTAACCAGAAGGCTAGAAAAGTAAAGAACAACGCTGGCACATGCTGAAGGGCACAAATGGCCCAGCTTATGGTAATCTCATAATACTGGGGCTGAAATAGTAATAGGGATATTGGTAAAATTTGTACTCCTGATAAACCTGCCCGGCGGCCGACATAATAAAGAAGCAGAACTGTAGCAATCAGCGCACCATTACCCACAAAGTAGAGTGTTCTAAAATTTAATTCTCCCTCAATCAGATAATCAAGGATGGCCGTAAGCCGACCGAACACAAGCATATGCTCATTATGCGGACCATGCGGAACCAAAAGTATGTCCGCTACTTCACGAACTGTAAAGGAACCAGCTTTCAGGTGTATAACGTCAACCAGAAAAGTATAATCGTCCATATAAGGCATATTAACCGCTAAACGGTAGACTGTCCAAACATGGAAGAAAATAAGTATGCATAAAGAAATCGACCAGACATAGTGGTAATTACCCAACGTTTTTTTGAACGTTGGGTGTGAAGCAGAAATCATGGTGTGAAGAGAAGTAAATTAAAAAACGCAGTGAGATCACTACAGCTACCTACAGCGATTAATTGAGTGTGCTGAGTTTATTATCTATATAATAGTGACCCTATATTGTCCAAATTAGCAACTCATAATAGAGGCCACCTTCGTTTGTTCGGTACTGATTGGCTAAGCAGTCAATAGACCAATCACAAGTGATTAAAGTCCTGACAAGTTATGTTTCACGATTCTGTTGCCAATAAGTTGACCCCTCTAATCTCGCAAAATCAATGGTTTGGATAAGGCAATTGTCCCTATAGTAAAGATGCTGCAAATAGATGGCGAGCTCAACTGACATCATCAAATTCAATACAATATTTGTAAACTTAGATACATACAAAGATACAAAAACGACGTTATTTTTTACTAAAAAAGATAATATAAAGTACTGTCTACCTTTTAGGCTGAGGATAGAAAGGAAAATAGTCGCTCGTTTACCATCAAATAGCGACTATTTTCTAGCGTGTTAGAAAAGCATATATTGAGTAAGGGTGTCCTACAAAGCCGACTGATGTATGACCGTGCCGACAAGCGCTACCATTAGGTCAACCGCCCGTTGAAAGGTTGTTTGGGGAAGAAGTTCTTGAAATAAATGTGAGAGTCGGCACCTAGCTTGAGGTAACCAATCTATAAGCTCATGTCGACCCGATTTCGTCAGATAATCGACTCCTACCAGGCAACTGGCGCTGTGGCAAGTTGTCAAAAATCATTGGCCCGTTGAGGGCCAACAAACATTCGATGAGAACGATGCTTAACACCATACTCTGGCTGTTAAACACTGGGTGCCAGTGGTACAACCCGCCCCCATTTCCCGATCTGGGCCAGCGCTCACTAATACTTCCGACACTGGTAACTAAGCGGTTAATGGCATATCCTGCTGGCTCAACTCGTTCGCCAGGAACGACAGCGACTGGGCTGTCCGCTGATCCCCACTTACCTGGTGCTTCGACTGTCAGGGCGTTAAAATGGCCCCATGATCCGGCAAGCCAAAGGCTTAGACGGTTTCAAGCTCATTCGGGAACGCAAGCGCCATGTGCTGGTCGATGAAGCGGGTTTGCCAGTGGGTCTGCTGATTAGTCGGGCCAACCAGAGCGACAGCAAAGCGGCTAAACACTTGTTGAGTCAACTAGCCACTACCACCCGGCATCGGCCCCGACTGTCAGTGGATACGGTTTATTCGCGCACGTTTGTGAGCTGGGCTGCTTGGGAGCTGACCTGGCCGGTATAGGTCTTGTTGAAGCCTAAGGGGCATTATTTTATGTTGGTGTCCCGCCGTTGGGTGGCCGAGCTGGTGCGGCAGTTTTGGCTGGTTGAGTTGGTATTGTCGGTTGAGCGTAGACCACGAGGAGATGGTTGCCAGCGCGGAGTCCATGTTACGCATGGACTTCATTGCCATTCTGCTCAATGAAATTTCCCAAAAACCATTCCTCAAATAACCCGTTGAAGGGTTTTAGTACGATTGCCGAGGTTAGTACCTAAGAGAAGGTAAATCATATCGAAAGAGTACTCTTTCGCCCTTTCCCTATCAATAGTCTTTGATTGGTTTGATTCCGTAATACGCGTTAATTTCTTCTTCGCTGGGCGTTTTGGCCGGCCGGACCAGCCGGAAGCCAACAAACGAGGCTGATGTTAACCACCAATCGGACTTAGGACTCTGTGGGTCAAGCACTTTCCAGGCCGGGGCCGAAGGCGTCCGGGCAGCCGACCGAAGTATGGCTGCTTCATCGTCCCAGGAGCCACCACGTACCGAGTTGGGGTAAAGCGTGGTGGTCGGGGCAAAGGGTTCTTTCACTTTTCCGCTGGCCACCTGTTTGTAATAATCCTCGATGTACTGGTCTTTCGTCCACTCCATCACATTGCCGTGCATATCGTACAGACCAAAGGGATTGGGCTTTTTTGTCCCCACTTTCTTGTAGGCACCGTCACTGTTACCCGTAAAGACGGCGAACTCACCCAATTTTTTTACGTCGTCACCGAACGAGTACGCGGTTGTGGTATTGGCCCGGCAGGCATATTCCCACTCAGCTTCCGTCGGCAGTCGGTAGAAAACGCCCGTTTTAGCATAAAGCCAGGCGCAGAATTTGATGGCGGCATACTGGGTCATGTTTATAGCTGGATAACCCGCCCGGCCCATTCCAAACGACATGTCTACGTAGGGAGGACTTGGCCGGGTGGTAGCATCTGTCTTGGCTAAGTTAGCCTCCGATTCGGTATACTTGGCCGCCATTTCCTTCTCCATATTAGTGAAAGCAAACAGGTCGTACAAATCCCAGGTCACCTCATATTTCCCAATGTAAAAGGGCTCGATATGTCTTTTGTGCTGAGGTCCCTCATCGGCACTGCGTCCTTTCTCGGTAGCAGGGCTACCCATTAGATACGTTCCGCCCGGAACAGCGACCATGGCATACGTCTGGTTGCTGCCGGGTACGGCCTGCGTGTAGGATTTGATTGAACTTGTGGTTTGAGCGTTTGTACTAACGACCACCCCAATCAGAAAAGCGATGCTTGAAAAGAGATATTTCAGACGCATTGTTGGTTATTCAGGAAAAGGAAGTTGTATTGATTAACAGGTAAAAGTACGAACGATTTCCTTTGTTGTACCTTTGTAGAAATAAATGAAAACGTGGCTGGGCTAACCTATCCGTTAAGACGATCAGACTGACTCCCAGAAACAGCCTTTTCGGTTATGTCCACTACCCGATTAACGAATGAATTATTTATCAGCCGAAAATTTAGCGAAGTCCTACGGCGACCGTACTCTGTTTAAAAACCTTACGTTCGGTATAAACCGGGGCGATAAAGTAGCCATCGTTGGCGCCAATGGTTCAGGCAAAACCACGTTGCTCTCTATCCTGGCCGGGTCTGCCCCACCCGACGCCGGTATTGTCAGCCATCGTAAAGACATCAGTATTGGCTACCTCGACCAACAGCCCGATCTCAATGATGCCCTGACGATCATGGAGGTGGTATTGGCAGGTGAAAGCGCTCAACTCGATGCGGTACGCGCTTACGAACACGCCCTGGCAACCGAAGATCAGGACGCCCTCGAAAAAGCCATGTCGAGCATGGAAAAGCTCGAAGCCTGGGATTATGAAGCTCAGATTCGTCAGATTCTGGGCGAACTGGGGATTCAGGATGTCAATCAGATCGCCGGCTCCTTGTCGGGTGGCCAGCGTAAACGCGTTGCGTTGGCGCGGGTATTAATTCAGAATCCAGATTTACTGATTCTGGATGAGCCAACCAACCACCTCGATCTGGAGGCCATCGAATACCTCGAAAGTTATCTGAATACCAACAACGGTACGCTGCTGATGGTCTCCCACGACCGGTATTTTCTGGATCGGGTTTGCAACCAGATCGCCGAAATGGACAACGGGCAGCTTTATACGTACAAAGGCAACTACGCGTACTTTCTGGAGAAAAAGGAGGAACGCGAAATGGCCGCAGCGTCAGAGTTATCAAAAGATCGCAACACGTTCCGGCGCGAGTTGGAGTGGATGCGTCGCCAACCCAAAGCCCGGGGCACAAAAGCACAATACCGAATCGACGCCTTTGAAGAGCTGAAAGAAAAGACCAGCGGCAAACGCAATGACGGCGAACTGGATCTGAACCTGCGCATGGCACGCCTGGGCAGTAAAATACTGGAAGTTGAAAACCTGAGCAAACGCTTTGGCGACAAAGTCCTGCTCGACCATTTCAACTACACCTTCAAGCGTCCTGACCGCGTGGGGTTGATTGGTAAAAACGGCATGGGAAAAACCACGCTGATGAATATGCTGACCGGCCAGTTACGGCCCGATTCCGGGAAAATAACGACGGGCGGCACCGTCAAATTTGGTTATTACACCCAAACAGAACTGGACTTGCCCGAAAATCAGCGGGTGATCGACGTGGTGCAGGATGTGGCGGAAGTGATGAAACTAGCCAACGGCGACACCATCACGGCGACTCAGCTTCTTAGCCGGTTTCTGTTCGACCGTTCCAAGCAGTATGACTTTGTCGCCAAGCTGAGCGGGGGCGAAAAAAGACGGCTGCAACTGCTGCTCGTACTGGTTCAGAATCCGAACTTCCTGATCCTCGACGAGCCGACCAACGATCTGGATATCATGACGTTGAATGTACTGGAAGAGTTTTTGCTTAACTTTCCAGGCTGCGTCCTGATTGTAACCCACGATCGGTATTTCATGGACCGGCTGGTCGAGCATGTTTTTGTGATGGAAGGTGAGGGAAAAGTTCGCGACTATCCCGGCAACTATACCGATTATCGCGATTGGCGGGATTCTCAGCCCAAAACTACACGCCCCACCAAAGCAGCTCCGACGGAGGCCAAGCCTTCAGCAACGGTAACCTCTTCTGCAACGGCCAGCGCAACCGCTGCTAAACGGAAACTATCGTTTAAGGAAATGAAGGAGTACGAAACCATTGAGAAGGAAATCGAATCGCTGGAAGAACACAAAAACAACCTCGTGAACTCCCTGAATTCGGGAGGGCCACATGAACAACTAACAGCATGGGCGCGGGAAATTGAGTTAATTGACCAGACCATTGCCCAAAAATCAGACCGCTGGCTGGAGTTGGCGGAATATATTTAAAGAGTGAATGAAAGAGCGAGAGAGTGCTTAATACGCTAGCACTCCTTATCGATGACCGTCCGCGGCTGCGGTCCGATTTCGCTCTTTCATTCACTCCGCATCGGCGGCCCGATTTCACTCTTTACTTATGGATCAGTTTATAACTTTCTTCCAGACGCTCCTCAACTCCGAAGAGATTATCCGAACGGGTGGGTTGGTGTTGATTACGGCCATTGTCTTCGTCGAAAATGGCTTTTTCTTCGGCTTCTTTCTACCAGGCGACTACCTCCTGTTTTTGTCGGGCGTATTTGCCGGTATCAAGCTACTGAACGTTCCGTTATGGCTTCTGCTAAGCT
Source organism: Spirosoma humi (assembly GCF_054776575.1). Lineage (NCBI taxonomy): Bacteria > Pseudomonadati > Bacteroidota > Cytophagia > Cytophagales > Cytophagaceae > Spirosoma > Spirosoma humi. Next base: position 740,357 of record NZ_BAAHBR010000008.1, on the reverse strand, counting down.
GCATTTTCGGGGCGGCCGTAATTGGATCGTTGATTGGTTACCTGACAGGCTATTATTTTGGCGGGAAGATCAAAAATCGGCCGGACTCGCTGTTTTTCAAGCAGAAGTACATCGAAAATACACGTGAAGCCTTCATTAAATACGGCAACAGCGCCTTAATTATTTCCCGGTTTCTGCCCATCGTCAGAACCTTCGCCCCACTGTTGGCTGGCCTGATTCACATGCCTGCTCGTTTCTTTATGATCTACAATGTTGTTGGCGGGGGCATTTGGGTACTTACGCTGGTAGGCGGAGGATTTTTCTTCGGTGAGCGGTTTCCCTGGATCGTTGATTACGTTCAGTATATTATTCTGTTTTTCCTGGCCATTACAACCTTCACCGTTGTCAAGGGTTACCTGAATGCCCGGAAAGAAAACCAAAGCAAAACCGGTGACGCCTAGTGTCAGCGCTTTTCAACCCAAATCGTTTTTATATTCACGAACTCCTTAATGCCTGCCTCCGATAATTCACGGCCAAACCCGGAATTTTTGATGCCGCCAAAAGGCACGCGTGCATCGGAGCGCATCAGCCCATTTACGAAAACCGAGCCAGCCTGAATCTGACGAGCCAGCCGGTCGGCCCGTTCTAAATCCTGCGTCCAGATGGCCGAGCCCAGGCCGAAGTCAGACTGATTTGCCAACCGGATGGCGTCCGTTTCGTCTTTAGCCTCAACAAGCACTGCCAGCGGACCGAAGGTCTCTTCATCAAAAGCGGCCATACCGGGTTTCACGTTATCCAGCAGCATGGGCTGCACATTGCATTGATCTCGTTCACCGCCCGTCAGTCGTTTTGCCCCTTTTGCCAGCGTAGCCTGGTATTGTCGTTCAATGGCATCGGCCAGATCGAGCCGCGCCATTGGCCCCATCGTCGTTGAGGTGTCCATTGGGTCACCTTGTTCGATCTGGCTAATCTGGTGCAGGATCCGTTCGGTGAACAGCTTTTTTACGGACTTTTCAACGATAAATCGCTTGGCAGCAATGCAGCTTTGTCCGGCATTCTGCATCCGGGATTTGACGGCCACTTCCGCAGCTTTATCCAGGTCGGCGTCGGCCAGCACGATTAATGCATCGGACCCGCCCAGTTCCAGCACAGATTTCTTGATTTCCCGCCCAGCGATGCTGGCTACCGACGCTCCCGCCCGTCCGCTACCGGTGAGTGTCACCGCCTTCACCCGTTTATCGCTCAGTAAGCCATCCACAGCGGGGACATCGACTAGAAGGGATTGAAAAACGCCCACGGGCAGGTCGCACGCTCGAAACGCTTCTTCAATGGCTTGCGCACAGCCCAGTACGTTGGGGGCATGCTTGAGCAAGCCCACATTTCCCGCAATCAACCCCGGAATGGCAAAGCGCATGACCTGCCAGAATGGGAAATTCCAGGGCATAATGGCCAGCACCGGCCCTAGCGGCTGGTACGTTGTGAAACTGGTCTGTGCATCAGAATCGATTAACTGATCGGCCAGGAATGCTTCGGCATGATCCGCGTAAAACGTGCAGGTCGTCGCGCACTTATCTACTTCGCCAATTGCTTCGCTGAGCGTCTTACCCATTTCGGCGGTTATCAGTTCGCCATAACGCTGGTTGTTACGGGTCAAATACTGACCAACCTTTCGCAGGTAATCGGCACGCTCCCGAATTGACAAAGCCGACCAGTCGGCAAATGCCCGGTCGGCTTGTTTGAGCCTGCGCTCAAGTGTACTGGCGCTATCGGCCCGGTAGGTCTTGAGCGTTTTCTGCGTGTAGGGATTTATGGACGTAAACATCGGATGCGAAATTATACGGTAGGCTGTACGATACAGTCCTATATCATACATTCTTTATCCTTTATTGTTCTTCACTTTCCAATTTATTGACCAGCTCAACCATGGTGTCGATAACCTGCTCCATTCGATCATACCCCACGATGAGATCAAATTTATCACGGGCCTCCTGCATGCATGCTTTAAGGCTTACGAACAGCGCTTTACCCCGCTCGTTGAGAAATATAATGCTGGACCGCGAGTCATTCGGATTCTTCTCCGTATATATATAGCCCTCGGTTTCCAGCAACCCAACGATTTTGCTCATCATCTGTTTGGTAACACAAGCCCGTTTGGCCAACTCATTATTGGTAATGCCACTCTCTTCGATATTTGAAAGAAACATGAGGTAACTCATCTTAAAATCAGTATACCCCAATGCGTGAAGGCGCGGCTCGATGAAGTTACTTGTATATCGTTTGAGACGCCAGAAAATTCGCCCGATAGATCGTTCACGAACCGTGCGATACTGGTTGAAATCAAAGGATTCTTTATCTATTTCCACGAACGTATTAGCAAATTAGAAAACACTGAAACAATTTTCGGCAAAAGATTGTACAAATATAGTCAACCTTCTTGACCTTGTAGTCAACTCGGTTTACTTTTGCGAAATAGTAGTCAAAAACCGGGGCGCCGGAGCGATTGACAACCATTTAGTTCTTTACCTCAAAGTAGGCTATGACTAAAACATTACTGATTCTATGGCAACTTTAACGACAGAAATGGAAACCTCAGAAGAGAAAAGCGGTATAAAAGCGTATTTACCTCGCATCATTATTGCCCTTGTCGTACTGGTTGGCGGCTACTTTGGCTACAAAGCTTATGTACACAGCCAGCATTACGAATCCACCGACAATGCTCAGATTGAAGGCAACTCAGCTCCCGTATTGGCCCGCGTCGCCGGTTATGTGCAGTCGGTCAATGTTGATGACTATGCGCTGGTCAAAAAAGGCCAGCTTTTGATAACGATCGATCCAGAAGAATATGATGTCGCGCTGGCTCAGGCCGAAGCCGATTATCAACAATCACTGGCCGATCTGGCAACGGCACGCGCCGATTTGCAAACAGCACAGGCTACGGTTCGTAACGTCACCCAGAACGCCCGTGTTGCTCAATCCAACGCACAGGTGCAGGCCGTCCGGCGTAATAAAGCCCAGCAGGATTTACAGCGCGACCAAAACCTGTTCAAAGAACAGTCGCTCACGAAAAAACAACTGGAAGACACCCAGAATAATGTGGAGGTGCAGTCCGGACAATACAACGCCAGCGTGGAACAGATTAATCTGGCCAAAACGTCAGAAGGTGTTGCCAAAGCCGGTGTTGCCCGAGCCGAAGCAAATATTCAGAAGATCCAGGCGGTGCTGAAAGTGAAGCAGGCTGCCATCGACAACGCTAAACTGCGGGTAGGGTATGCACGCCTGGTAGCGCCGGTCGCCGGTAAAATTGGCCGTAAAAACGTTGTTGTGGGTCAGTACGTACAACCCGGCCAGAATTTATTCACCATTGTTGCTGATTCAACATTCTGGGTTGTAGCCAATTTCAAAGAAACCCAGCTGGAGAAAATGCAGTTGGGTCAGCCGGTTGACATTAAACTCGACGCTTACCCTGAGCTCGACATCAAAGGCCGTGTTTCTTCCCTTTCAGATGCCACCGGCGCTCGGTTTGCGCTGTTACCCGCCGATAATGCGTCGGGGAACTTCGTTAAAATTACCCAACGCGTACCGGTAAAAATTGAAATCCTCAATCCGGAAAAATACAAGAACCAACTGCGGGCGGGTCTGAGCGTCGACGCTGAAGTACGGGTAGCCAATTAAGGAACGCACCAGGAACGAGCAGGATCATGTCTCAACCAACAGGATTTCGCCGGTGGATTGTGGTCATCACGGCTATTTCGGCGGCTATTATTGAATTGATCGACACATCCATTGTGAACGTTGGCCTGACCGACATTGCCGGGAACCTCGGCGTCACAATTGAAGATGTTTCGTGGGTGGTAACGGCCTATGCCATTGCCAACGTTATCGTTATTCCGATGACGGGCTTTTTACAACGGTATTTCGGACGTAAAAACTACTACATCGGCTCCATTATCCTGTTTACGGTCGCATCCTACGGGTGTGGTTTCGCGGATAGCTTATGGACGCTGGTTGCCTTCCGCTTTTTACAGGGCATTGGCGGAGGAGCCCTGCTGTCAACATCGCAGGGGCTGATGTTCGATGCCTTTCCGCCCGCGCAGCGGCCGCTTGCTTCAGCCTTGTTCGGGATGGGTATCGTGCTCGGTCCAACGCTTGGCCCTACCCTGGGTGGGTACATCATCGACAACTACCACTGGAGCTGGATGTTCTACATCAACGTACCGATCGGTATTATTGCTGTCCTGTTGAGTTCAGCGTTTATCGACAAGAAAGAAGATGAACTGAATATCGACCGCAAAAGTATACCCATTGATCAGATAGGCATTCTCCTGCTGGCCGTTGGTATCGGGAGTTTACAGTACGTTCTGGAACGGGGCGAGGCCGACGACTGGTTCGACAGCGATGTGATTGTGTGGCTGACGGTTGCGGCTGTCATTGCGATCCCAGCCTTTATCTGGTGGGAGTTTCGAGGGACAAAGGACCCCGTAGTGGACCTTCGAACGTTGAAGAACCGCAACCTGGCCCTCGGCTCTATTCTGATGGTTGTTATCGGTTATGGCTTGTTCACGTCGGTATTGTTATATCCGCTTTTTGCCCAGCGCATTGTTGGCCTGACGGCTACCCAAACGGGTAAACTTCTGATTCCGGGGGGGCTGGTTACCTTGCCGATGTTTGCCCTAGCGGGTCGTTTGCTGGCCAAAGGCGTGTCGCCCAAAATCGTTGTTATTGGAGGCTACATTGCGTTTGCTACCTTTTGCTTTATCATGTCCACGTATAACATGGACGCTTCGAACAGCGACTTTATTTACGCGCTGATTATTCGGGGAATCGGGCTTGCCTTCGTGAACGTACCGCTGATCAACCAGTCGGTTTCTACGCTGGAACCGCGCCAGTTGCCGACCGGCATTGCCATTGTCAACATGATGCGGCAGGTTGGTGGTGCCTTCGGCGTAGCGATCACGAACACCTACGTTACGCAACGGACAGCCGTGCACCGGGGTGATCTGGTGTCGAATCTGCAACCGGGTGATATGCTTACGACGGAACGGCTTAATGCCATAACCCAGAGCCTTATAGCCAAAGGCGTTAATGCGTTTGATGCCGCAACAGGTGCTTACAAGAATATGGATCTGATCATTTCACGGCAGGCACTTATGGTATCGTACCTGGATACATTCAAGCTGGCAGGTCTGTTTTTTGTGGTCACCTTTCCGCTCCTGTTCTTACTTAAAAACAAAAAGATGGATGCCGCAACTGCCAAAGCGGTTGCTGATGCCGCCCACTGATTCTGGTTTTCAGTTTGTGGTTCGGCCTTAGTAGCCGTAAACCGATCACCAACCGAAAGCCCTAAACTTCATTTACTATGAAACCAGGACTTCTTACACTAACCTTGCTTCTAACGCTGGGAGCCGCTCAGGCACAGAACCAGCCGGTACCCATACCCGACGATTTGCGCGCACTGGTTCAGCAAGCTAATACGAACTACCCCGCCCTGAAACAGCAGCAACAGCAGATTCAGGCGGGTGAACTGCGGGTCGACATTGCCCGAACAGCGATGCGACCCAGTGTGAATCTGAACGGAAACTACACGTACGTAACGCCCGTACCACAATTTGCCATTCCAATCAATGGGCAGGATGTGGTGGCCAAACTGGCCCCCAATAACAACGTGAACACAAACGTATCGGTTGGGCAAACGATTTACGACTTCGGCCGCACGGATGCGGCTATTCGGCAAGCCACGGACAACGTACAGCTACTGCGTCGAAATTTCGAACTGACTCAGCAGTCGCTGGCCTTTCAGGTAGCGGCTGCGTACTACGGCGTTGGTTTTTTACAACGCGGCCTGATTGTTCAGGACTCGGTTATCAGAACGGCTACGGCCAATGTAAAGCTTTTATCGACACGGCTCCAAAACGGTGACGCCCTTCAATACGATGTGCTCACAGAAGCCGTACGGGTGAAAGCAGCGCAGAACCGTAGAATCGAGATACAAAATCAGTTAGAACGTCAATTAGCTGTCCTGACGTACTTAACTGGAAATCCACAGCCCGAAACGAGCCGCGCGCTGGAGCAGTTTCAGCTTGGCGTTCAGTCCGGAACGGTGTCCCTGTTTGATCTGAATGGCCAGTTTCAAACAGCCATTGCTGGCAATAAAGCTGTATTACTGGCGCAAGATCAGGTCCGGGCCGCCGAAACGGAGCTTTTGGTCACTAATCGGGCTGGTCAGCCGAGTATTACATTCAGTGGTACGGCCGGTTATAAAAACGGCTACCCGCTTCAGGTTGAAAAACTCCGGGCCAATACCGCGGCTGGCATTAATTTTATTGCTCCACTCTATGCTGGCAAGCGTTACCGGCTACAAAATCAGGCGGCTCAGCTTACGTTAAACGCCAGCCGCTACGCCGTTGAGAATGCCAGTGCTCAGTTACGTCAGAGCATTGCTCAGGTCAATGCCGACATCAGAAGCAATCAAACCCGCCTGGCCAACCTGGAAACTCAGGTGGAACAGGCCCGGAAGGCACTCCAGATTGCCAATGCCCGTCTACGAAACGGCGTTATCACCAATGTCGAATTGCAGAGTGCCGAAACGGGGGTTGAGGAAGCTGAGCTTGGTCGGTTAAACTTCCAGTACCAGCTAATGCTTAATCAACTGGAATTGAAGCGTTTACTGGGCGAAAACCTGTTTTAAACGGTTTTCTCGTCCAGTCATGGTATGGCTAAACGAAAAACTCCCTGACATTAAAGTATGTTAAAAATGCAGTAGCGGACATACTAAATTGCCGGAAGGAAGGATTCTATACAAAAGACACTGGTTGATAAACGAACAACGCATCATGAAAAAACGAGTGATAGGAATTCTGAAAGAATTTGGTGTACAAGAGTCTGCGATAACGGACCAAACTCATTTCTCGCGCGATTTGGGTCTTGACAGTCTCGATTCGGTTGACTTGATTATGCAACTCGAAAAGGAATTTGGCATTCGCATTCCTGATGAAGACTATGGAAAATTAACGACCATGCAGGGTGTATTGACCTATCTGGAGTCAGAGCAGGCAACGGCCTGATTTCATACTGACCTCAACAGAAAAGGGAGACGAATTCGTCTCCCTTTTCTGTTGACACTACATCTGCATACTCACCAGCGCATTGCCCCTTAACACCGGAACAACGTCGTAGAGATCGTGCTGCAGACAATACGTAATATCTTTCTGAATACCCAGTCGCTGGAGTCGTTGAATGTGCGACGAACTGGACAGGTAGCTGGGCAGGTTGTCTTTTCCCTGGCAGTAAAGCCGCCAAGCCATGATAGCGCTATCCTCGGCCATTGTGTAGCTATCTTTCAGGCGTTCGACCAATGCACCAGCGTAGAGGGTATCTTCCATGTTGACGCGCCCTTTCCAGCCGGCACACAAAACCATAACGTCGTAGCGTTCCGTTTTCAGGAATTGTACAACCGCATCCAGATTCAGGAACGACCCGACAAGTACCTTCACGGCCGAACGTGACTTGGTAATAGCCAGCGTGCCGTTGGTCGTTGTCATAGCTACGTTAGCGCCCCGGATTCGTTCGTCCATATACGTGAACGGCGAATTATCCAGTTCAAACCCATCTACCTTTCGGGCATTTCGTTCAGCCGCGGCCAGATAGCCCATTTCCTGGTAGCGCTGACATTCCTCAATGGTGGCAACGGGAATAATGCTGTTTACACCATAGGCAAAGGCGGTTACCATACACGACGTAGCCCGGAACACATCAGCGACAACGACAATTGTATTTTCAACTTTGTGCAGGTGCAGTAAATCGGGCGTTAAGCAAACATCGATTTGTTTCATAAGCTTTTTTGTCATGCTGACGAAGGAAGCATCTTAAATTTTCTTAACAAACTCAATTGGATACGTTAAGATGCTTCCTTCGTCAGCATGACAAAAGAATAAGTAATAAGTTATTTTTTCACGAAAGGAGGTTTAATGACCTGTGCTTTTAATAAGCGATCACGAACTTTTACAAAAATCTCAGAACCCGGTTTGCTGAACGCGGTTTGCACATAACCCAATCCAATGCCTTTGCCAAGTGTAGGCGACTGCGTACCCGACGTAACCTCGCCAATAAAGACACCGTCGGCATCTGTCAGTTCGTAATGACCGCGGGGAACGCCCCGTTCAAGCAGCTCGAAGCCAACGAGTTTACGTGGCACACCCTGTTGCTTTTGTGCCTTCAGAAGATCGGCATCAATGAAGTCGTGCGTGAATTTTGTCACCCAGCCCAGACCGGCTTCAATGGGCGATGTTTCGTCGGTAATGTCATTGCCGTACAGGTTATACCCCATTTCGAGACGGAGAGTGTCGCGGGCACCGAGGCCAATCGGCTTAATACCGAACGGTGCTCCGGCCTGCATGATGGCATTCCAGACGCCTTCGGCCTGGTGGTTTGATACGTAGATTTCGAAACCACCCGCCCCGGTATAGCCCGTTGCCGATACAATGACGTTGGCGTAACCAGCAAAATCAGTTTTCTCAAACGTGTAGTACTCCATCGAATCCAGATCAACGTTGGTAAGCGATTGAAGGGCTTTTGCCGCCAGTGGTCCCTGTACAGCAAAGAGGCACATTTCATCGGATACGTTGACCATGCTGAGTGGTGCGCCTTCCTGCTCGTAGTCAGATACGTATTGGCTGATCCAGTTCCAATCTTTTTCAATGTTGGAGGCATTGACCACGAGCATGTATTCTATGTCGCTGATCCGATACACCAACAGATCGTCCACGATGCCGCCCCGGCCATTTGGCAGGTAGCTATACTGTACTTTACCATCGAAGAGAATGCTGGCATCGTTGGCCGAGACACGCTGGATCAGGCCCAGTGCGCCCTCTCCTTTGAGGATGAATTCGCCCATGTGGGATACATCGAATACACCAACGCCATTGCGGACGGTATTGTGCTCATCGAGATCGGAGGAGTAACGAACGGGCATCTCAAAACCCGCAAACGGCACAATTTTCGCGCCTAACTGTTGGTGAATAAGATGAAGAGGGACTTGCTTAAGCGACATGTACAGAGGGATTATCCGGCAAATTTACCGAAAAAGGTGATTTTCCTCAGTATACCTTTGGATAACCTCTACAAATTAAAATTAATGGGCAAATTGTACTTTACTCTCACTTACTTCCCCTGCTGTATACCCGGCACCTAGTTCCCATTCATTTTTTGACGACTCGTAACACTTCCCGATCCATATCAGGCCGAACACTTTTTATTATTTCACAATCGCATAGGGTCCCATCCATACAAACGACAAAGAAACCAACGGACGCACCAACTTGACGTCCAACGGTAGGCTGGCTATAAATTATTGTATCGTACCCGATTATGGGTGGTTTGAGTTTATTGCACACTAAAATTGATCGGCAAATTGTAGTTCGTGCTCACCTTCTGCCCTCGTTGAACGCCGGGTTTCCAATGCCCATTGGTTTTCTTCACGACACGCAGGGCTTCTTCATCGGCACCGTAGCCCATCCCTTTCAAGACGCGGACATTCTCGACCGCCCCGTCTGCGTTTATGACAAACGAAATAAATACCTTGCCCTGGGCCCGGGCTCTGACGGCATCTGCCGGATAGTGTAAATTCTGACTTAGAAACTGCCCTAATGCCTGCATACCGCCAGTAAATTCGGGCGGTTGTGCCACAACCGTATACTGCGTTGCGGCTCCACCTACGCTCCAGGCTTTGCCTCTCTGACAAATTCCCTTCTCATACTGCTCCTCATAGCCATAAGAACCATCCTCATATTGACCTCGCCAAACACCCTGTTTGTATCCATTTTGATAAGCGCCCTCCTCAAGTAAAATCTTAGACTGGTCTGTATCGGCAGTTGACGGTACACGGGTATGATACGTTACGCGGCCCACACCGGCTACAATTTGCTGGTGGCCCGTACTATCCCAATAAGCACTTACCTGTTCCGGACCACCGGCTTGTTGAGGACTGGACTTAGGAGCCGTTCGCACCTGCCTTATCTGTCCGTTCGTATACCAGGACGTGGTTGTGGTGGCTGCATCAAATTCCTCAATTTTTTCAGCAACAAGACCGGTCGGATAATAGATCAGTTCCGTACCGGCCCGCTTTCCATCCTTGAAATAAGCTTGCCGGAGAAGCGCGCCCTGATCGTCCAGGCTGATTAATTGCCCATCTAGTTGAATAATGGCATTTTGATAGCCAATCAGGTAGCCGGTCTTCCCCGACTTTCCCCGAAAACCGCTTTCCTGCTTAATCAGTGGCAGGCGAAATTCTTCTTTCCAGGCATTCCGGTTAGCTTTATACACCACAATATCACCGGAGGGAATACCAATTGAGTCAATCGGCGAAATTTGTTTGTAACGCGCCTGACTACTGTCGGTAAGGGGCTTATTATCGGCGTCAAAGTAGTCGATTCGTGAGCCGTTTTCGTAACGAAAAGGAGTGTTTGGCTTGAACGTTATTGGCATGGTAATCTGTTGGCGTACTGGCTTTCCGCCTTTTAATGCCGGTTTCCAGGCGTTAAACAGCTTAAATACACGCAGGGCTTCGTGATCACAATCGGGCCGGAAGGTCTTACCAACTTTTACATCCGTTAAGCGGCCATCGACGTCAACAATGCCGCTTACAATTACGCGCCCACCTTCACCTCTTGCCTGGGCGGCTGTGGGTTTGCGCAGATTCGTTTGAAGAAAAGTGTTGAAGAAAGGAATGCCGCCACGAGGTTCGGCAACGCTATCGGCTTCAAACGGCTGGTAAACGGTCGTTTGAGCAGCAGCAAATGAGACGTAAAGAAGTACGGATAGCGTAAGCCAGTATTTCATAACGGAACGATAAATAAATCGTCCGAAATATATCAAATTGACTTTCGGCAGCCAAAATGTCTTTATTTATTCTGGATAATGTCCTATTGATAAACGATCCACACCGGCTGAAACCAAGGCTTCCAGTTGAGGTTCCGTAGCCCTGTCTGCACTAATCTTTACCCCTACGGATGTAGGAACAAGCTGACGGAAGTGGAGGGCGGCTTCGAGTGAAAACTCGACGTTCAGCGCCCCGGTGGCGTTTTTAAGAAAATCAGCCCCGGCATCGGCAGCAAGTTTAACTATCTTCTGGATCTGTTCCTGATCGAGCAGCGACGTTTCCAGAATGACCGTAAAAAACTTTTCCTGCGCATGAACAAGCGCTACCAGCTTGGCCAGTTCGATCTTCAGCCAAACGGAGGTTGGCGAGAACAAGGCCGACGTATTCAGCACCACTTCAATTTCAGTAGCTCCGTCGCGTAGCGCCCACTCGATTTCCATTTGCTTGGCTTCCGTACGCTGATAACCAAACGGAAATCCAATGACGGTAGACAAGATAGCCGGGTGATTCTCGCCCAGTTCGCGCCGAAATTTCTTAACCCAAAAAGGCGCTACCGTCAGGCCTGCCATACCCAGCTGGATAACTTCATCGAGCGCGTTGTACTGCTCCCCAATGGTCACACCAGGATGCAGCAATGTCCGTTCGATATAAGGGAAAAGGTGGTTCATAGCATTAATGCGTGAATGATAGAATGATTGAGTGAGTGAATAGTTGATGAAAATCTTATTCACTCACTCAATCATTCTATCATTCACGCATTAGCGTTTACGAGTTAAGATACTTCAGTTTCACGACCTCTTTTGGATCGAGGAAGCGCCATTTACCGCGAGGTAATTCTTTCTTGGTCAAACCGGCATATGTCGTGCGATCAAGCTTAGTCACCTCATAACCAAGACTTTCGAAGATTCGGCGCACGATACGGTTGCGACCCGAATGGATCTCAATCCCAACAACATAAGCGTCGGGCGTAACGATACTTACCGCGTCGGGTTTAATCGGCCCGTCTTCCAGCTCAATACCTTTTTTGATGGTAGTCAGATGTTCTTCCGTGATGGGTTTATCCAACTCGACCTGGTATATTTTGCGGATATTGTTCGATGGATGAGTCAGCTTATCTGCCAGTTCACCATCATTCGTTACCAGTAATAGACCCGTTGTGTTGCGGTCAAGGCGCCCGACTGGATACATGCGGAAGTTACCCGCATCGGCCACCAATTCCATAACAGTTTTGCGTTCTTCAGGGTCTTCGGTAGTTGTAATATAGTCTTTCGGCTTATTCAGCAATACGTATACGAACCGTTCAGGGTTTAGCACTTTGGTGCCATACTTAACCGTGTCTCCTTCTTTTACTTTATAACCCATCTCGGTTACGACCTTGCCGTTTACCGAAATATCGCCCCTGGCAATAAGCTCGTCGGCTTCCCGACGCGAGCAAACACCCGAGTTGGCAATATAACGGTTCAAACGCGTCGCACCTGGGCCGTCGTTCTGATCAGACTGACGTTTGTCATCCGACCGATTCCGTTTAAACGTGTCGGCAGCCCGTGTTTGCTCCAGGTTATAATCGGGGGCTTTGGTGTAATTACCCGTGCGCCGATCGCCCGACTCCTTCCGTTGCTTACCCGTAAACCGGCTTTCACGATCCTGATCATTACGCGGTCCGGCCTGGAAAGGTCCGTCGTTACGCGGTCCGTCGTTACGGCGGTTGTCGCGGCTCTGATCGTTGTTACCGAATCGATTTCGCTCATCAGCTTCGCGACTGAAACCACCCACGCGCTTAAAAGCTGGTTTGTCAGGTCTGGCCGATCCCCCCTCGCGCGAAAAACGGGATGAACCCGTCCTGCCCGTGTCGCTTCTCCGATCGTTCGTACGAGGAAAATCACCGCGATTTATGCGTGGGCGATCACCATCCGGGCGTTCTTCCCGTTTTGGACGGTCACTCCCAAATCGATCATTGCTCCGGCCTCTATCGTTCGAAAAGCGGGGAGAGTCCGCGTCCCGATTACGCTGGTCCGGGCGATCTTCCCGGTTGAAGCGTGGCGCACCGGCGGGTTTATCGCTACGAGGTCCGGCACCGGCTGGACGATAGGTACGGTCATCGCGATTAAAACGAGGCCGATCACCGTCAGCAGGGCGGTTGAATTTTGGACGATCCGTATCCCGGCTACTCCCTCCCGTGCGATCACCGTCGGCAGCCCGATTGAACCTGGGCCGGTCGTTATCCCGGCTAAACCGAGAACGGTCACCATCGGCAGGTCGGTTAAATTTGGGGCGATCATTCTGACCACGATCGAAACGTGGTCCGTCATTTCGGGCGCTATCCCGTGGGCCGCTGTCGCGGTTGTCCCGATTAAAGCGGGGCCGGTCGCTATCAGCAGAGCGAGCGAGTTTCGGTCGATCATTGTCCCGACTGAACCGGGGGCGATCATCGCTCCGATTCGTATTTGCGCGTGGTCCCGTTGGACCACTGGTGCGGGCGTCATCCCGACGCCCGAATGAACGACCGTCCCGCCGTTGCGGATCACCATCACGGCTTGGTCTACCTCCCCGATCGTTCTGTTCAGAATCTTGACTCATGGAATAATACAGTAAATCAGATTTTCTTTTGATAAATCTGGCTGATTATCAGCCTATCTGTTACTAGAAAATACAAAATGGGCCACAAAGGTATAGCTTTTAGATATAACCCGGCTATGGCTGCTTTGTTGAAACGCTTTTTATCGTAAAAACAATCCACAGAAGGCCTTAGTCGTTAGTCAATACCGAGCTATTGGTACAGTTCATTTCCAATGTTATCAGGTAGGCTCCCAACACTCCTTATTCTATCGAAAACTACGTTTATGTCCCGACCCACGTTAACGCCACTCTACACGCCTACCAGAAACGCGATTGGACAGTCGCTTTTAAAACGCTATATGGATTGGCTCTTTGTAAAGAAAGGCCTGTATTTTCGGGATTATGATGATTTATGGGATTGGTCGGTAACGGATCTGGAAGATTTCTGGGAAAGCATCTGGCAGTTTTTCGATGTGCAGAGCCACACACCTTATCATCAGGTAATTTTCAGACCGAATCGGGAAGACATGATCGGCGTGAACTGGTTTTCGGAAGCTACCCTGAATTATGCCGAACATATCTTTCGCCACCGGAGCAACCAGCGTCCAGCCATTCTTTTTGCTTCTGAGCGTCAACCCGCGGTGGCAAGTCTATCCTGGGAAACGCTGGAACGGCAGGTAGCGGCTCTATCTGCTTTTTTACGCCAACAGCGCGTAGGCGTTGGGGATCGCGTGGTTGCCGTATTGCCCAATGGCCCCGAGGCTATTATCGCCTTTCTGGCAACGAATGCCATTGGTGCCGTCTGGTCGAGCTGTTCACCTGATTTTGGTACATCCGGAATAATCGACAGGTTTCAGCAGGTAGAACCTAAAATTTTGATTGCTGCCGACGGCTATAGTTACAATGGCAAAGTGGTCGACAAAACTGAATCCATCCGGGAACTTCGGGCTCAGTTACCAACACTGCAACACGTGATTTGGGTACCGTATGTCGATCCGGGAAGTGAGCTGGCTGGCGCAACAAGTTGGCCCGATGCACTGGAAACCCCAGCGCCCGATGGTCTGACGTTTGAACCCGTTCCATTTGATCATCCAATCTGGGTTCTCTATTCATCAGGCACCACCGGCAAACCTAAAGCCATCACGCACAGCGTTGGTGGGTGTTTGCTAGAGCACCTCAAAGCGCTGGGGCTGCATCAGGATGTACGCATCGGCGACCGTTATTTCTGGTATTCTACCACAGGCTGGATGATGTGGAATTATGCCCTTGGTTCTATGCTCGTGGGGGCTACTCTCGTACTTTATGACGGAGCGCCGGGCTACCCCAACCTGAATGTACTCTGGAAGCTGGCCGATAATGCTCGAATCAACCATTTTGGCAGTGGGGCGGCTTATTATCTGGCTTGCTTACGAGCGGGACTGCGCCCCGCTGATATCGTCAACTTAAGTCATTTACGAACCATCGGCTCAACAGGCTCCCCCCTGCCGGCCGAAGGTTTCCGCTGGATATATGAATCCGTAAAGCCAACGATCTGGTTGATTTCGCTAAGTGGCGGCACGGATGTATGCAGCGGTTTCGTGGGCGGTAACCCACTTTTACCCGTTTACGAAGGGGAAATTCAGTCCCGGTTGCTGGGTTGTAAGGTAGAGGCCTTTGATGAGAATGCCCGGCCCGTTCGGGGCGAGTTGGGCGAAATGGTCATTCTGGAGCCAATGCCCTCAATGCCTATTTATTTCTGGCATGACCGCAACAGTGAGCGGTATCGGAAAAGCTATTTCGATGTCTATCCCGGCATCTGGCGGCACGGCGACTATATTCGCATCACGGAGCGCAACGGCGTCATTATATACGGACGTTCGGACGCCACCCTCAACCGCGACGGCGTCCGCATTGGTACCAGCGAAATTTACAGTGCCGTCGAGAGCCTGCCCGAAATAGCTGATAGCCTGATTGTTGGTCTGGAGCAACCCGGCGGAAAGTATTTTATGCCCTTGTTTGTGGTTCTGCGTGATGGCTTTTCATTAACTGACGACTTGATTGCGCATATAAAGCAGTCGTTACGAAATCAATTCAGTCCGCGCCATGTACCCGACGCGATCTATGCCATTACCGATGTTCCTTACACCATCAGCGGCAAAAAACTGGAAACGCCGGTGAAGAAAATTTTATCCGGCACGGATGCCTCACTGGCAACGAGTAAAGATACCATTCGTAATCCAGCCTCATTAGATCAGTTTATGAATTTTACGAGATGATTTACGCGGCCGAGCAGGCTTCCAGTACGCCTTAAACGCAAATTCGCCAACGACCTAAGGTGTTGGCGAATTTGCGTTTGACAATGAACTATAGGGTAGGCTAAACCGTGTACATTTTCTCATATAAGTGATAAATCTTATCACGGCTTCGTTTTAGCCGCATTTTAACGGTACTTTCTTTCAGATTGCAGAGATCGCTAATGGCGGCAATACTCATACCGTCTTCGTATTTTAGTTTCAGCAAATCCTGCTCACTTATAGAAAGCGACTCCATAGCTCGATTGACCAGGTAGAGCGTTTCTTCGTGAACCTGTTCTTCCTTTGTTTCGGCGATATCGTGCTTGAAATCATCGTCCATACCCGTTATCTGAAGTCGTCTGGCCAACCGAATCTGATCAGAGCAATAATTAAAAGCAATGGAATAGAGCCAGGTGGAAAAACTTGACCGTTCCTGAAAGGCATCCAGCTTGTGAAAAACCTTCAGAAAAATATCGTGAGTAAAATCCTCAGCTTTTAACGGGTCTTTCGTCATTGACAGACAACGTCTATAGACTTTATTCACATAACGATTGTAAAGAGCCTCAAAACAATGCGAAGGCTTACTGGTCAGATACTGACGAATCATTTCTTCGTCACTTAATGGCTGATTGATCATTTATCTTTATGGGTTAGTTAATTTACAGGCTAGGCAAATTTCTGTTTACAAGTTAAGCAAAGGCTTATATATTCGGTTTCGTTTTATGAGTGTAAATATATTAAGTGGCATAGAAATTGATAGATTGCAACTTATTTTCATGATAAATATTAAATTAATGCAATTTATCTTGCTTATAATATAGCAAAAGGGCAATATTGTTACTATATAGTACAATAAATCAACTAAAAAAGACTTAAAAGTGATAAATAGTAAAATAATATATACCCTTATTCAATATCGTTTCATTTTTGTATAAAAATATTGATTAACTTATTCGAAATCAGCGACGAACAAAATCTTAAGTATCTAAAAATCTACAAGTGAATATAAAGTGAAAAAAGGCTTATTGCTGATCTATTTACGCGCGTTTAATCACATGTATGAATTTATTATTAGCGTTTAAACGCGAAAAATAGCAGGCATATCTATATATACTATTCACCGATACCAATACAATACGAATTGCATTTTAAGCGGTTAAAACTTTCTTTTTTATATAAAAATAAGGACATTTTATGTCAAGGCTCCGACCGTAAAGCTTGTAGAGGAAGGAACAATTTTAAATTTTCCAGCGCCCCATTGTCCAAACGAACCTTAGCATGGGGCTGATCTCGTAAGACCCGCCCCTATATGGGCACGTAGAGTAGGCTACTCTGATTTATCGGCAAGAAAAGTAATTATATCAGGGAATCTTAATCTCGAATCTAAAGTCCAATACAGAAGAATTGAGAGGATTGTCAGGAAGATTTAGCGCTATGGTAATCTTTCACAGATATAGTAGCAAACACGCTGTACAACTTAAAATAAATTGATACTTGTTGAGCGCTAAACTCATCTACCAAATCAACAAGTGTTTATTTTTGAATCAGCAATTTTTGACCAACTTCAATGGTAAACGAAGTTAGTTTATTCCAGCGCATTAGATCATTCACGCTGACCTTATTAATCAGCGCAATACGATATAAAGTTTGCCCAGCTTTTACAAAATAGTAGGTGGCTTTCTCTGGCTGCTCAACGACAAATAAATTAACTATATCATCCTTATTCGCTGGCGCTGGAGCGGTTATTTTTTTCTGAGCGATACTTGGTTTCTCCTTGTAGAATTGCTTCTGAGGTTTGGACACAATTAATTTCTGACCTACTTGTAGCGGAATATATTTAGATAAGTTATTCCAGATATAAAGTTGCTCAACTGTAATATTATACAACCGGGCAATAGAGAAATAAGTTTGACCAGCCCGCGCCACATGAATCTTACTATTCTGAGTATTCTTATCGAAATCAATTATACCAGCGTCCGACTTAATCGCTGGCTCCTTTACGGTTGCCCATTCGTCGGTCGATGAGTTTATGGTCGTATCAATAGGCACTTTAGGGGCAGAGTTATCGGGAGAATTTAATTGACTAGGTTCAGTTGACGTATTCGTCACTATAGTAATAGGCTCATCGATAGGTTTTTCTTCCTGGTCAACAGGCATCCTCCTGTACTCAACTGGCCGATTTTTAGGTTGTTTAGTTTGTAACCATAGTATCCTCCCCATTTGTACCCGTTGATTAGAAGCCATGTTGTTGTACTTGAGGAGTGATTTTAACCTGACCCCGTATAGCTGGGCAATATCATGCAACGTCTGATTCTTTTCGACAACGTGAAATGGCACTTTCGCTCGTTTTGCTTTCCGCTCGAGGTAATAAATTTCACCAGGCCGGGCTACATCATGTAGAGTTAAATCATTATACTTCAGAAAGGTCTTGATGGAAATATTTCCGTAAAAAGCCAGGGTAATAAAATTGTCGCAGTTTTGGGCTTGTATACCTTTACAATCATTTATCTTGTAATAAATGGCTGACGAGCGCATTCCAGTGCGCCGTTCTTTTATTTTTATCAGAATAGGAAAGCCAATATCCCGTTGATTTACTGCGGTTGTTTTTTCTTCCGACCTCGCAATTGAGCGGACACTCGAAAATTCGTCCGGTTTCACCTGAATTAAAACGGAGTACTTTTTCGTAGCTGGCACGACTGTGCTTTTAAGCCATTTATTGAAGGCTTTAACTTGCTCAACTGAGATGCGCAGGTTGCTGGCGATGTTTTCAAGCGTTTTACCAGCCCCCTGTTGATAATCGAATAATACATAATTCGCCAAGGGCTTGTATAACCGCTTCTCATGGTCAAATACTAACTTACGCGCTAAAATTTTCCAGAGCAGAACGGGATTTTCTGGCCCTAATAGAATATAAAACGGATCTACTGAATCTGCGGGTGTCGTGTTCGTATCTTGATTCAAATAATGGATCAACACACTAACAAAATTCCCTTGTATTTTTTGCAATTGGTCAAGCTTAATCAAGGCTACTTCGGCACTTAGCAGTAGATGAAACCGCTCGTCAACGGTTTCATCTATACGCAGTTTAAGATTGGTCGCTTGTGTTGTCGATAAGGCCCAAAAACCAACTGTATCAACATCCGAAAATGGTAAAGCTACATGTATAAAATCGGCCGGTATATCTGCTCTGGTTAATAACGGATTCAGTAGCGGATTTACCTGATGAACTGTATTTATATAATTCTCAATAAGACCATGGTGCAAATACAAGTGTTGTACCTCTTTCTGTACTTGCAGGCGAGCTGGTTGAGTTAAATGAACGGTCATCCCAGCAAAGTCAAGGTCTAGAGGTACTTCGGGTAGAGACTGAGCGTATATAGCCGTACTAAGTACAGTCATACATACTCCCCAAATTAATCTATATATTAACTTAAAATTACTGGTATTAAATAAATGCATATTAAAATCCTTAGTTGTGTAACTATATATAATTATTAAACAACCTGATAATTGACCAGTAAATAGCCAACAGAAGATGAAGCGATTTTGATCTACCTTTTACCCTCGTGCGCTTTCACCCTTTATTGAGTAGATCAATAATGTTCAGTTTCTCTTTATCAATAATGCAGCAATAGAAATAGGTTCCTACGCGGGTTTAATTAATCAAAATAACAGGAAACTTAGGGGTCTAAATGCATGAATAGCAGAAAAATGACATGAACTAGAGAATTCTATATACTAAACGTTATCAAAATGATATTGACAGCCAATTGTAACACTCTTTATATAAGTCCGTATTGTAAATCAATTGTTAATGCATTTTACGTATCTGGTACTTTTGTATAAGTAATAGACTATTGAAATAAGCGGCTATTTGGGTTACTTAAAACGTTCGCTAAACCAATTAGCTTATTAGGCAAGCTAGTTTATATCAATAGGTTATACTCATTTTTATTACCCGGCATCGCTGATTATATAGCTGGTAAACTGAAATCTCAGTAACAATAATTAAATCGGCTCCTGATTTTTATCTTCAAGCTAGCTTTCTGTTGGCCAGAATCAACTATAGATTTTTCTCTTGAAAGCTAAAAAGCCGCAAAGTCAGTAGAGTGATACCACCTCTACTGACTTTGCGGCTTTTTAGCTTTTATAACTACTTAATTACGTAATGGCTTACCACCCGTCAGCAAACTCTGAATTCGTTCCAGCGTTTTCTTCTCACCAGTAAGTGAGAGAAAGGCTTCACGCTCCAGATCGAGTAAATACTGCTCCGAAACGGTTTGCGGTGCACTCAAATCGCCCCCGCAAATCACATAAGCTAGTTTATCTGCGATTTTCATATCATGATCCGAAATGTAACGGCCCATTCGCATGGCAGTCAAGCCAGCTTTGAACAGCGCAATACCTGTTTTGCCCTGTACTTTGATATCCGCCCGTGGTTTGGGTTGGGTATAGCCATTATCGGCCAGTTCTAGGGCAGTCTGCTTAGCCTCAGCCAGCAAACGACTGCGGTTGAGGACAATCTGATCGGTTGGACGCAGGTAATTCATCTCTCGGGCTTCCTGCGCTGACGTTGATACCTTGGCCGTGGCAATGTTCATAAACACATTTTGCAGGATGTTTAGCTCAGGGTCGCCGGTTTGGTAAAGATCCGACGCACGAGCGGCCATTTCCTTAGTGCCGCCACCCGCCGGAATCAGGCCGACCCCAACTTCTACCAGACCGATGTAGCTTTCAGCATGGGCCACAACACGGTCGGCATGCAGCACGGCTTCGCAGCCGCCACCGAGTGTGAGCGTATGGGGGGCAACAATGACCGGCACAGA
The DNA here is from genome assembly GCF_054776575.1 of Spirosoma humi. Classification (NCBI taxonomy): domain Bacteria; kingdom Pseudomonadati; phylum Bacteroidota; class Cytophagia; order Cytophagales; family Cytophagaceae; genus Spirosoma; species Spirosoma humi. Next base: position 719,850 of record NZ_BAAHBR010000008.1, on the reverse strand, counting down.
TGAGTAACGCAGACGGGCAATGAGTTTCTGGAACTGGGCGATCATCAGATTTACCTCATCAAACTCCTGCTCAACGGCAAACATGAAGAGGGTAGCTAGGTTCGCACCCGCCGAGAACGCTTCAGAAGAGTCGTTGCCCACGACCAGGCCACGAAAGTCTTTTTCAGCCATCGTCACTCCTTTCAGCAGCGCTTCGGATACACCCTGTCCGAACGTGTTCATTTTGCTGCGAAATTCAACGTTCAGAATGCCATCGCCAAGGTCATAGATCGAAGCATCCGCGTTTTTCCAGACAACATTGTTGCTTAAGTTTTCCAGAATCGTGAATTGTTCTACGCCCGGAATGGCCTTGTAGCTTTTGGTTGGAATATCGTAATACTTCCGCTTGCCGCCTTCAACTTTATAGAAGGAATCGAAACCAGCGTCGAGCATATCGTATACCCATTGAGCGGGTTTCCTGCCCTGCGCTTCGATCATAGCAAGACCTGCTTTCAACCCAATGGCATCCCAGGTTTCAAATAAACCCAATTGCCAGCCAAACCCAGCCGTTATGGCGGCATCGATTCGATAGAGTTCGTCCGAGATTTCGGGGATGCGGTGCGTAGCATAGGCGAAGCCATCCGCAAAGGTTTTGCGATAGAACTCGCCGGCTTTATCTTTTCCAGCAACCAACACCGGGAAACGCTTTTTGAGGCTATCAATCGCTTTGGTGCTCTCTAACGTTGCAAAGCGGATGGCCGCCCCCGTTCCCTTCTGTGACGGTTTGTACTCAAACGTTTTCAGATCGAGGGCCAGAATCTGCGTCTGTCCTGTCGTGTCTTTCGTTTTCTTATAATAGCCCTGGCCGGTTTTATCACCGAGCCATTTATTTTCCATCAGCTTTTGTACGGAGGCTGGTAAGTCAAAACTCGCCCGCGACTCGTCATGCTCCATTTTGACCAGATTACTCGCTACATTGACGGTCGTGTCCAGCCCTACGACATCCGATAATCGGAACGTACCCGACTTTGGTCGCCCGGCCACCGGACCAGTAAGTTTATCCACCTCCTCAACCGTCAGTCCCAGCTCCTCCGCTACCCGAATCGTTTGAATCAGCGACTGGATTCCAAGCCGGTTAGCAATGAAACCAGGGGTGTCTTTGCACAATACGGTCGTTTTGCCGAGGTACAAATCCCCATAGTTCATCAGAAAATCGATCACGGCCGGATCGGTATCGGGGCCGGGAATAATTTCGAGCAGCCGTAAGTAACGGGGAGGGTTGAAGAAGTGCGTACCGCAGAAATTCCGCCGAAAATCCTCGCTTCGGCCCTCGGCCAGCAGATGCATCGGAATACCCGATGTATTGGATGTGATGAGCGTTCCCGGTTTGCGAAACTGTTCGACACGCTCATAAACCGATCGCTTGATATCTAGTCGTTCAACGACGACTTCAATGACCCAGTCGTAGGCAGCAATCTCTTTCAGGTTATCATCGAAGTTCCCCAATTTGACACGCTCGGCAAACTTGGGACTATATAACGAGGCCGGACTGGCTTTCAACATGGTTTGGAACGCATCCGTAACGATCCGGTTCCGCACAGCCGGGCTATCGGTCGTTAATCCTTTGGCCTGCTCGGCAGGATTCGGCTCTTTCGGAACGATGTCCAGCAGTAAAACATCGGCACCAATGTTGGCGAAGTGAGCGGCAATACGTGAGCCCATAATGCCGGACCCTAAGACGGCTACGCGCCGAATCGTGCGGTTTTTGGTTTGGGCCCTGGGTTTCTCTAAGGTAGCTTCCATGCGGTTTAGTTTACTCGGTCAGGAACGTGAACAATACGGATTAAGACAGCATTTTCACTCATCCGTTTTATCCGCGTTCTATTGGTTTGGTTTTAATTAGGGTCTTTTACGATCAGTCCAAAGGCAATTCTTCTGGCTCGCCAGCTTTGATCTTCATATTTTCTTCTTCAACTAACTTGTTGATGTCTTTCATCACCTCGAAAAAGATAACCAGTTTGTCGAGGGGAATTTTCTCGCGAATCATATTATTGAACAGGATAACGCCATCACGGGCCATCTCCCGTTTAGCTTTTCCTTCTTCGGTCAGGTAGATTCGCACGAATCGTTTGTCATTCCCATCTACTTCCCGCCGGATCAGGCCGCGTTCTTCCAGGCTTTTCAGCATCCTGACCAGCGACCGGGGCTCCATCCCCAACAGCGGCCCTATTTTGGTAGCAGGCGTCCCTTCCTCAAGGTCGATGTTCAGCAGCACGTAGCCAATCGCCATAGTTATCCCGAAGCGAGAAGCATTGGCATTGTACATGCGCGAAATGGCATGCCAGCCCCATTTTATATGAAAGTCAACGGTCTTCTCTTTTTTCATGGTTGGTGTTGTCCTGTTCCCTTATGGATGTAAATCTACCATTTTTTTTGAAAACAGTATGCACGCATACTAATAAGTCAAAACCGCACAGGCCACCCTGCGGGCTTCATACGATTACCCTGATTCTTATGATTCCGACAGGATTATTCACAAGAATCAGGGTAATTAGGTAAGGTCAGCAGGGCCTTCTGTGCGGCAGGGTTTATTCGGCCAGTAATTTATCCACCAAGCGATTGAACTCTTCTACATACTGATCGTAATATTTGCCCGTCCCCGGTCCCGAAAAACCCGTATGGATATGCCGTACCTGTCCTTTTTTGTCAATAAAAATAGTCGTTGGGAAAGCGACAACGGCATTCAGGTCCGGCAACGCCTTTGAGGCCTGCGCCTTATCGTTTGTACCCGCCAACGCTACCGGATAATCTATTTTAAACCGCTGCTTCATGCGCTCGATCTTGGGACCCGATTCGGCCATATCCGCCGAGCGCTCAAAAGAGAGCCCTACTAGTTCGACACCGCGTTGTTTGTTGCGCTTGTACCAGGGGCTCATGAAGTTCGTTTCGTCCATGCAGTTAGGGCACCAGGAACCCATGATCTGCACAATAGTCACTTTATTTTTGAAGCGGGGATCGGTATTTGAAACCGTTTTACCGTTGGGTTCGGGAAACGAAAAATTGAGGGTTTTAGCACCAGGCTTCAGGTACGTCAGTTTGGCCGGATCAGGCAGATCGGCCTTTGGGTCAAAGCGGGCCACCCACGATTCGTAACCCGATACGCCAGCCCATTGTCCACCCGTCAGTGTTTTTGTGGCTGCCTCATAACGAGCCTTGAACAGATAGAGGTGTGATCCATCAAAACAGGACAGAAACAAGCTATCGCCAATGACATTTCCGTCGAGATAGCGGTAGTCGCCCGTAGGTGTCAGGAAGGTGCCACTCAGTTTATTTCCTTTTTGGGCAAATACCCCAACGGCATTAACCGTATCTACCTTCCCTGTTTTACTGCCGAAATTAGTTGCCCATTTACCCGTTAAGTCAGCTTTAGCAGCTGGTTTGCCTTCCGTTTTAAACCGATACGTCAGTCCATGCTGTGCTTCGAAGGGCAACGTTTGCACCTGCTGCGCTGTCCGGCGTCGGCGCCATTCGCCCCGCAACAGATTACCGTCTATCTTTGCCACTAATTCCGACTCAAACAGGGCCATTGGTATTCGAATCGAATCACCCTGTACGGTGGCGGGGTCCATAGGCAGGCGCTCGTTTCCATTGATGGCGAACACGGCGTAGGTCCGGGCGTCGCCCGCAGTTGGCTGGATGTCCAGGCCGAACGGTAGCTCGCCACCTTTGGTTTTCAGAACGGCCCGGTACGTACCAGGTTTTACCGTTGCCGGAGCCGATTGACCGGAACAGGCAGCAGGTAGCCACAGCAGGGTAACGGCGGCCAGAGGAAGAAGATGTTTCATAGTTTTCAATAAATTCAGGATGCAGGTTATCATTGGTAAGCAAGTATACGTTCGAATGGGGGCATACATCGTTTACTAGCAGAGCGTCAACGTCCAAAATAACGACCAATAAATACGGTTAGTTTCTGAATGAGTAATTACCACGAACCAGTTTTAGTACAGGCCTGCATTGATGGCCTGAATCTGCAACCCGGCGGCACCTACGTTGACATTACGTTTGGCGGGGGTGGTCACAGTCGGGATATCCTCAACCAACTGGAAGGAGGGCGACTCTTCGGCTTCGATCAGGACGCCGATGCCCGCGCTAATGCCCAGGCTATCGGTGATCCCAGGCTTACATTTGTGGCCTCCAACTTCCGCAATATTAAACGATACCTGCGGCTTTACAAAGCCGAACAGGTAGACGGCATTCTGGCCGATTTGGGTATTTCATCGCACCAGATCGACACACCGGAGCGGGGATTTTCGACGCGTTTCGATGCAGACCTCGACATGCGGATGAACCAACAGGCCGACCGGACTGCCCGTCAGGTGGTCAACGAGTATTCGGAAGCAGATCTGCACCGGATACTGGGCATGTACGGCGAAATTACCAATGCCCGCACTGCCGCCAATGCGCTTGTATCCGCCCGCTCAAACCGGCCGCTCAACACGGTCAACGACCTAAAAGCTGCCCTGCAACGCTACGCGCCACGCGGCAAGGAAAATAAGTTCTTCGCGCAGGTATTTCAGGCATTACGTATTGAAGTAAACGAAGAGTTGCAGGCGCTGGAGGAATTTCTGGAGCAGGTGCCGGATATTCTTAAACCAGGTGGCCGACTGGTCGTTATGTCCTATCATTCGCTGGAAGATCGGCTGGTGAAGAACTTTATCAACAAGGGAAAATTTCAGGGAGACGTCGAGAAGGACTTATTTGGCAATGATATCAAGCCATTGCAATCGGTAACGCGTAAACCCGTCGAAGCCTCGCCGGAGGAAATTGCCCGAAATCCCCGCGCCCGAAGCGCAAAGCTGCGTATTGCAGAAAAGATCTGATTTTCGATTAAGATCAGAACTGGCTCTGTGCCGGACAAATGGTCCGTGAGGACACGGACTACAGGTATACTACCCTGTTTCTTTAGCTATCCAATAGTATTATTAACAAGAAGGGGCTCTGTATGTACAGAGCCCCTTCTTGTTGTGATTTGTTATACGTTTACGACCTTACTGAGCCGAGACTAATTCGATGTCGAAACGCATGGGTGCATAAGGCGGAATAACGGATCGTCCTGCACTGCCGTATCCTATTTTAGAAGGCATTATGATGGTGGCCTTTTCGCCAACTTTTAACTTAGCCAGTCCCTCATCAAACCCTGGTACAGCCTGGCCCAGGGTGAATCCATACGTACCCGTCCCTGTGCTGTCGAAAGCTGACTGAGACCGTAGTAATGTTCCTCGATAGCGCACATTCAGCGTTTGGTTCGCCGTTGGGGCAACACCCGTTGGATTCGATACCGTTTTTATAAACCGAAGACCAGTCACGGTCACCTCCGTCGGCGTCAGTTTGTTAGCCGTCATATATTCGTTAATCTGCTCATCTTCGGTACGGATTTTTTTGAGCGTTACGTTCAGGCGAACGGGCGCATTAGGCGGCACTTTACCGTCACTGCTTCCGGTTGACCCGAAAGCATAAGCAGAAGGCAATAACACGGCCGCCTGCTCATTCTCGTGCATCCGAAGTAATCCCTCCGTCAAGCCCGGATTGGTGGCTACCAGGTACGCATAGCTGGACTTGGTCATGTACGTTGAATCCACGAAACTCTCGACAACCACATTACTGCTGTTACGCGTTAATGCATAAATCGAGTAGTTAAACTCTACTTCCTGACCATTTGCCGGTGTTACGGTGGAGGTACCCGCTTTGGTCGATGCCACGTAAACACCAGTATTTGTCATGGACCCGGTGAGCCCTTTGCTGGTCGCGTAAGACTGAATGTCAGCCTGGTTCGACTGCAGAACCGAGTTATCGGAAGAGGTAATGTCATTTTGTTGGCAAGCCGTCAACCCGCCGATTACCAAAAGACTGAGAATAGAAAATGTATGGTTACGCATGAAAATAAACTGAAGTCAAGTACACGACAACTAGCGATGCACCCTTGGTGATTTATTGATTAATAATAGAAAACAGGAAAACCAGTGTATCCTCTATTTTGCCGAAACGACCTCCAGATCAAAACTAAGGGGCGAGTAAGGGGGGATAACGTAGACACTATTCTGGGCAGCGCCTGTAGCCCCATACCCCAGCGACGAGGGAAAGATAACCGTAGCCTTTTCGCCTACTTTTAGACTCTTTAAGCCCTCTTCAAAACCGGGCACAAATTTAGTTGTCCCAACCGTTTTGGTATCGGTTCCCGTACCGCCGGTAAAGCCGGTTGTGGCCCGTAAGAGTTTACCGGCGTAATTCAGCGTTATCGTTTGATTAGCTGAGGGTGTTGCACCGGAGGGGTTTGCTTTTGTTTTAATAACGAGCACACCTGATTGTGTTGTATCCGTAACAACCAGCTTGTTGGCGGTAATATAATCGCTTATCTGCTGGGCCTCCGTCCGTGTCCGTTTTAAGGTTACATCAAACCGAACGGGCGAGTTGGCGGGAATATTACCATCTTTTTGACTACCAAACGCTAAAATCGAAGGCATAATCAATCGGGCAGACTCTCCTTCGTGCATTTTCAGAATACCCTCCTCCAGACCAGGCTTTAGGGAGCCGGCAAAAAACGGAAAGAACGTAGAGGTCGTGGCATATGCCGAATCCACCTTTGTACTCGTTACGGATGTCGCCCCACTGTTGTTGCTAGGGCCATTCAGGACATACAACGTATAAGTAAACTCGATCTCCTGCCCATACGCAGGTACTACTGTTGTTGAACCAGGGCTGGTTGACTGAAAAAAGAGCCCCGACGCGGATGTCGTTCCTGAGAGCGGTGGACTTTGACTAGCTACGTAATTTTTAATATCGGTCATATTAGCCGTGTACGTAGCAGCTGCATCGGCGTTAGCGTCAATATTTGGCTGTTGGCAGGAAGCCAGTCCACCAAGCAAAAGGGCCCCTAAAACGAAAAGTTGAATGATACGCATGAAAAAAAGAGTAACAAAGAATCAGTAAATACTACGCTCAATGACCCCGAAACGTGGCAGAACGTTGTAAACCGTCTAATTTTTATTGATTAGGGTAACAAGACCTGATCAATAACATGAATGACCCCATTGGTCGTAGGCTGGTCACTTTGTTTGATCGTAGCCGGTGTTGCGTTTTTGTTGCCCTTAATCGTTAGCTGATTGGCCGTAGCGGTCACGGTCAGTCGGTTGCCGTTGAGCAATGTTGTCAAATTACCCGTCTGAAGCTGATTGGCAAACAAAGCACCCGACACTACATGATACAGCAACGTATTAGTCAGCGTTTGCACGTTGGCCGAGCGAACAGCCGCCAGATCACTATAACCCGCCGACTTAAACGCGTCATCATTCGGCGCAAATACGGTGACGATATTGGAGGTCGACTCATTGCTCAGGGTCGTCAATAACGTTGGATTACTGGTACCAACCCTTTGAATGGCCGCTGTTAGAAAGGTCAGATTCGGATTGTTCTGAATCGTTGTCAACAGGTTACCCGACGACGGTATCAGCACCCGGTCGATGCTGTGAATATATCCATTCGCCACTGCAATATCGGCCTGAATGAGTTGGGCATTGTTGATGAAGATCTTTCCATCCGACGATTTATTGAGAAAGGCAATGCTTTTGCCAACCGTCGCAACGGGGTTCTGGCCCGATGGTATGGTGGAGGCCGAAACCGGGCCACCTAGCACATGGTATAGCAGAATGGCTCTCATTTGCTCCTTCGAGTAAGCTGTGATAGCCCCCGGTGTCGCCAGACCCGATGCCTGGAATGCCGCATCATTGGGCGCAAACAGGGTCAAATTACCGCCTTTAAAAACATCACCGACTTCGGCATAAACCATGGCGGCCCGCAGCAGGCTGAATTGGTTATCTTCTATAATTCGATCCGTGATGGTTTGCGGAGTGGCAACGGTATCATCGCCATTCTTGCAACTCAATAAGGCCATAAATAGCAGTACGATCGTAGCGATCCGGCGGGTACCTATCAAAAAAGCAGCGTTCATTACAACAGACGGGGTTAATGAGGGTCTGTACCTAAAAACGCCAGCCCTCGGCTTATTAGTCTTCAACCGCAAAGATACAGCGGTCGCGGGTAAGTTGATAAATGGGAAGTAGGGTTGCCTGCGTTTACAAAGCGTCTCTACCGAACGCGCCAGTTACGTATAACCTACTGACTTATGGCTAACTGTTTATCGGCTTACCAGTTGTTCAACAAACTTATTAACTGACTAAAATTCCGTATCTTCGCGGTCTTGTTAACTTTTGTTAAAACTCCCCCATTGGGATGAAAGAACATATTGACCCGAGCAATCTGCCCCAGCATATAGCCGTTATCATGGACGGAAACGGACGCTGGGCGAAACAACAGGGCGCTGCCAGGGTGTTTGGCCACCGCAACGCGATCAAGGCCGTACGCGAAACAACGGAAGGATGCGCTGAATTAGGTGTAAAATACCTGACCCTCTATGCGTTCTCGACCGAAAACTGGAATCGCCCAAAATACGAAGTCGATGCGTTGATGACGCTCCTGGTTCATACCATTCGGGGGGAGATCAAAACACTGATGGACAACAACGTAAAGTTGGCGACCATTGGTCATACCGGTAGCCTACCAGCTGATTGCCAGCGTGAGTTGGCTGAAGCAATCCGCGAAACAAGTCAGAATACTGGATTGACGCTGATCCTGGCGCTGAGTTATAGTGGTCGCTGGGAAATTCTGGAAGCGACCCGCCAACTGGCGGCTGCTGTGCGCGACGGTAAGTTAACGCCGGATCAGATTGACGAGACAGTCTTTGCGCAGCACCTCAGCACGGGGGGCATTCCCGATCCCGAGCTCATGATACGAACCAGTGGCGAAATGCGCATCAGCAACTTTATGCTCTGGCAACTGGCTTATTCTGAACTATATATGCCCGATGTACTCTGGCCCGATTTCCGCAAAGATCATCTGTATAAAGCGATTGTCAGTTATCAACAACGCGAACGTCGATTTGGTAAAATCAGTGAACAATTAGTTAAGTAAGACAGCGGGCGGAGTTCGTGCTAAAATACCAGAAATAGGCTGTACTGCTTACAACCTTTCTATCGAACATTGACTCCTCGTAATCAACAACATAATAGGTATTACACAACTTGGAACACCGTATAAAAGTACTAGTAGGAGCCGTTTGCCTGCTCATAAGTCTGTTGCCCGCTCATGTTCGGGCACAGGTACGCGTTGGCGCTGGACGTGGCGTTGTTGCTCCTACAGAAACGAATGATTTACTCAATTACGCCAGCCCTAAAGAATATGAAATTGCTGGTCTGACCGTAACGGGCACCCGCTATCTGGACCCAAACTCACTGGTTTCGTTAGCTGGTCTGAAAATGGGTGACAAAATTCGTATTCCGGGCGAAGCAGTCGGCTCAGCGGTTCGTAAATTGATGGAATCCGGCCTGTTGGATAACGTGGAAATGTTCGCCACCAACGTAGTCGATAACAAGGTGTCACTCATGTTTAAGGTACAGGAGCGTCCCAGACTGTATCGAGTTAGCTTTCTGGGCGTAAAAAAAGGTGAGCAGGACAACCTGAAAGACAAGATAAAATTGAATCTGGGTAAAATCGTAACCAACACGATCACGAAAAACACTCAGATGGCAACCCGGAAATACTTCGTTGACAAGGGTTACCTGAATACGAAAGTAAAAATCACGACGATTCCCGATAGCACACGCAATAACGCTACCATGCGGGTATTGGTCGATAAAGGCCAAAAGGTGAAGATCGCCAAAATCAACTTCGAAGGACTGAACGAAGTGGATGAGTCGACGGTGCGGATGAAGCTGAAAAGCACGAAGCAACAGCGCTTCGGCCGGCTGTTCACCCCATCGAAATTTGTTCCCAAGAAATACGAGGAAGACAAACAAAAGCTTGTCGAGTATTATAACAAGCTTGGCTATCGCGATGCCGCCATTGAAGATGATACCATCATCAACAACGGTAGTAATGCCATTACCATTAACATGAAGCTGAACGAAGGGCGTCAGTATTTCTACCGGAATATTGATTTCTCGGGCAACTACCTGTATACCTCCGACCAGCTTCGTTCAGTACTGGGCATCGTCAAAGGGGATGTCTATAACCCAGATGACCTCGACAAACGCCTGAATGGTAATCCTGGACAGGATTTGAGTTCGCAATACATGGACCTTGGGTACCTGTACTACAACGCCCAACCCATTGAGCGAGCGATCGAGGGCGATTCGATCGACCTGGAAATCCGTATTTTTGAAGGGAAGCAGGCAACGATTAACAAAGTCATTCTGAATGGGAATACAAAAACCAGTGACCACGTGGTTATGCGGACCATCCGGACGTTGCCAGGGCAGAAATTCTCCAAAACGAACCTGATTCGTACGCAACGCGAATTATCGACACTCGGTTATTTTGACCCGGAAAAAATCGGCATCAACCCCGTTCCGCAAAGCGATGGTACCGTTGATATTGAGTATACGGTTGAAGAAAAACCTTCTGACCAGATCGAATTATCAGGTGGTTGGGGCGGTTACGTGGGCTTCGTCGGTACGCTCGGTCTGACGTTCAACAACTTCTCGGCCCGGAATATTCCGAACCTGAAAGCATGGCGGCCATTACCAGCTGGAGACGGCCAGAAAGTGCAGCTGCGTTTTCAGGCAAATGGCTCGCAGTACCAGGTGTATTCGCTGTCGTTCACAGAGCCCTGGTTAGGTGGTCGCAAGCCCAATGCGTTGTCGGTTAGTGCCAGCCACACGGTCTACAAAACGTTCTACGATCCCTTAAACCCTGCCAGTATTTATCAGAGTTTGCAGGGGCGTAAACCAACGGGTTCATATACTAATACCGCCATTACCATTGGGTTAGGACGGCAGTTAAAAGTCCCCGACGATTACTTTAGCTTAAGCAATTCGATCTCGTTTCAGCGCTATGACCTGAACAACCTCGATTTGTTTTACATCGGCTATAAAGACGGGATTTCGAACAATATTACGTTCAACACGACCCTGTCGCGCAACAGCATCGATAACCCGCAATTCCCACGGGCCGGGTCGTCCTTTACGCTGAGTGGTTCATTTACCCCTCCTTATTCAGCCTGGCGCACGACAACCGCGACGGAAGCTCCAAAAGACAAATACAAGTTTGTTGAATACCACAAATGGATGTTCGATGCCAGTTGGTTCCAGACAATTTTCGGTAAATTAGTGCTGAATACACGGGCGCACTTAGGCTTCCTGGGCAGCTACAACAAACGGACGGCTATCGGCCCATTTGAACGGTTTGTGCTGGGCGGTTCCGGCCTGGCGGGACAAGGACAATTTGCTCTGGCTCAGGATATTATTGGCCTTCGCGGGTACGATGACCGGAGTGTATACACCGCCGACTATGACCGTGCGGTAGATGCAAACTCCCGTAGCCAGGGTGGTGTGGTTTACAACAAGTTTGTGGCCGAACTTCGCTATCCAGTCTCGTTAAATCCATCGGCAACCATCTTTGTTCTGACCTTCCTCGAAGCGGGTAACAACTGGGGAAGCTACAAACAATACAACCCATTCGACCTGAAACGGTCGGCAGGTTTTGGCGCACGTATTTTTATGCCAGCCTTCGGATTGATCGGTATTGACTACGGATACGGTTTCGACAAGATTCCAGGTGTTAAGGATAAAGCCTCCGGTCAGTTCCACTTCACGATTGGGCAGCAGTTCAGATAAGATTCGGGCTTATTAAACGTTTTTAATATACATGTTAATAAATGGATAAGGTATGTTGCCAAGCCATATTCATTTATTAACATCGGCCTTGGAAATCAATTACTTCCTGCAAATATTGACGTACAACCAATGAGAAAATCCCTATTTTTCGTACTTTTGTGCGCTGTTTGGCTGTCCACGCCAGCGCAGGCACAGAAATTTGGGTACGTGGACAGTGAGTTTATTTTTGGCAAAATGCCCGAGTACCAGAAGGCTCTCAGCGAGATCGATAAATTCGCTGATAAGTGGTCAAAAGATATTCAGGATAAATATGTTGAAATAGATAAACTCCAGAAAGCGTATCAGGCGGAAGAAATCCTGCTGACCGAAGACATGAAACGGGATCGGCAACGGGCCATCAGTGATAAGGAACGGGAAGCAAGAGAGTATAACAACAAAGTGTTCGGGTACCAGGGATTACTTTTTGAGAAAAAGAAGGAACTGATGAAAGTGCCCATGGAGTTAATTAATCGGGCCGTCGAAAAAGTATGTATTCAGAAAAAATTGGACTTCATCTTCGATAAAGCGTCTGACTTCGTTATGCTTTACACCAACCCAAGGCACGACTATTCGGATTATGTGATGGAAGAATTAGGGCTAGACACTAAACCAACGGCAACCAATACAAATCCAACCAGTAAAACAATCACAAAACCTAAGTAATACAAACAACTAATTCGAGATGAAGAAAAACCTCGTCATGGCGTTTGCAGCAGCCCTCCTACTGGGCGGCTTGAGCGCACAGGCACAAGCCCAAACGACAACACCAGCTACGACCGCTGCAGCTGGTCCATTGAAATTGGGCTATACGAACATTGATTACGTTCTGTCGCAAACACCTGAAGCTAAAGATATTCAAAACCAGTTGACCATTCAGCGCACGCAATCAGAGAATGAGCTGAAGCGGATGCAGAAAGAACTGGAAGACAAATACGGTGCTTACGAGAAAGGCGCGGCTCAGATGTCGGATGTCATCAAGAAAGATCGGGAAACGGAATTGCAGGGCCTTCAGGCTCGTATCCAGGAGTTCGGTCGTACAGCCGAGCAATCACTGCAAGCGAAGTATCAGCAGTTGGTGAATCCGGTGGTGCAAAAAATTCAGAAAGCCATTGATGCCGTGGCGAAAGACAACGGCTATCAGTATGTATTCAATCTGGACGCTGGTGCCAACACCATCCCCATTCTGTTGGTTGCTCCCGAAGAGAACAACATCACGGAACTGGTTCTGAAAAAAATGGGTATCGATCCTGCTAAAGCAGCTGCTGCCGCGAAACCAGCGAATACAGGCGGTAGCACTCCTGCCGCAAAGCCAGCTTCGGCAACGGGCTCGGCCGCTACACCGAAGAAAAACTAAGGTATAGTAGATACGTTGAAAAGGCTGCCTCTTTCTGAAAAGAGGCAGCCTTTTTTTATGGACTGCTCATACTCTAACTATTCGGCTCAAAAAAGGCGGTAGCACTCCTTCTGGGAAAAATATAATTATAATTGACTGAATATTGAAATTAACTAAGAAAAATCTCAAAACCGGTTTATAATCCGGCCGGGACGAAATCTTAGGCTTATTTTTACGTTTTCCAAAACAGACCACCCTTGAACGTCGCTATGAACCGAACTGCCGGTATATTGGCGTGGTTGCTCCTTATCAGTACCGTAGGTAGCCTCCATGCGCAGGACTCCAAGTCACTCCAATTATTCCTACCCACGCAGACCAATTGGAACGTTGTGCCAGAAGGCAGCACAATTCGGTTTGATTTAAAAGCCACAGGTTCATCCAACGACACGCTGAGGTTTGCTTTCGGGAATGACAAGCAGGATGGCATGCAACTTGATTCCCTTGGCCATTTTAGCTGGACACCCGGATTTGATCTGGCCGACCGTATTCAAACAACTAAAAGTTACCCTGTCAGTTTTGAAGTGCGCAACAGTCGCGGCCAGGTAGCTACCCAAAACGCCGAGTTCAAGATCGTTCACGTCAATCGGCCGCCGGTTATTGGCGAACTGCGTCCGTTTTACGTGAGCTACCGGACCCAGAATATTTACAAGATGGATTCGCAGACGGTGCGCGATGACGATGGCGATCCGCTGGCGTTTATTCCCATTGCCGATCAGATGCCCGAAGGCAGCAAGCTATCGTCGCAGGGCGAACTAAGCTGGACGCTGTCGCTGAATCAGTTTAATCGGCTGAAACAAGCACCCCAATACATTGAATTCTGGGTAGAAGATCAGCCCGCTAAAACTCGGACCAAGGGCAGGTTAAAAGTAGAAGTCACGCAGATGGATTTGCCGCCCGATATTGCGGTTATTCCAAAAGATACGCACTATAAGTTAAAGGAAAATGCTACAGTAAACCTTAAGTTCTACCTGTCCGATCCGAATGGCGAAGATGACGTTTCCACCTTTGGCTTTTTATCCGATAACCAGCAAATTCCTAAAACGGCTTTAGTCAAAAATACTGATAACCAATACGAATTTATCTGGCAGCCAGGTTACGATTTTGTGCGGGATCCCTACGATTCGTTGAATACGCAAATAACCTTTTACGTACTCGATAAAGCCCAAAACCGCGAGGAACGACGTATTACGTTCACCGTATTGAACACCATAAACGAAGCCGAAAAAGACCGTTATTATTACAATCAGTATCGGCAGGTACTGGTGCAGGCTTGGGGATTGATTGAGCAGTTAGGCGATAAAGAGGAACAGCTTAAGCGTGATTACAAGCGAGCCAAAGGCGGCAAGCGGAACCGTTCGGTGGCGAATGCGTCACTGGGCGCGGTGACGGGTGTAACACCGGCCGTAACAGGTTCAAGTACCAGCCCACAGGCGCAGAATAACGGGCGTCTTATTTCTGCCGTGGGTGGCACAGCTGTTCTGACCATGGGAACACTGGAAGCCACCGAAGTCATTGGCAAATCGATGAAAGATTTGCTCGACCGCTATAACTACGTGTTAGGTAAGCGCAGTGAACTGCAAAACAAAGGTGACGTATTCGCCCGTGAGTTCGCGTTGAAGTCGACCCGTCGGAATGGCGAGTTTATCAGGAAATTAGACGACTTCCGTAATTCCATGAGTCTGAGTGGTCTGGTTGCTTTGGAACTGGATGCCAATTGGCAGAGCAAAAAAGAAGCTACAGATAAAGCCCTTAAACGGACCTTCAAGGACTTCACCCCTCTGGATGAGACGCAGTAGTTTACGGTTTGTGGTTGGCTACTGGAACGAACCACGAACCACGAACCGTAAACTACAAACCTATTTCACCTCGATCGTGAAAGCGGCCTCAAATACGTTATCTACATCAACGTGCTGGATAGCCTCCTTCTGTTGGATTGGCTTGGGCTCTCCCTCACTGTCGGCACAACCCAACCACGGCTCGATACAAACGAACGATGCCCCAGGCTTGGCCCACAAGCCCAAATAGAGAAATTCGGGGTAGGATACCGAAATGGCATGATCGTGTTTACTGCTCCGAATAGCAACACGCCGAGAAACCAGGTTTTTGAACACCAGCGCATCTGCATCAAATAGATGCTTTGTTAAGGGAAGCTGATTGCCCTTAGTAGGAACCAACTTTGTTTGGCCCGTAAAATACCCCGCTGACGAGAGCAGGTGCGTTTCTAGTGGTTCTTCTCGTTCAAATTCAACAACGTAATCCTCATAGGCTTCACCCGACGTAAAAGGCACCGCAAAAGCCGGATGAGCACCCACCGAAAAATAAATGGGTTGCTCGTCTTCGTTCACAACCCGGTAAGTAACGGTCAATGTGGAACCATCCAACTCATACGTTACCTGAAAGTCAAACTGATACGGAAAATGCTCCTGTGTAGCGCTGCTTGACCGTAGCGAAAAAATGGCGTGCGTTTTCGTCGATTCGGTAATCTCAAAAACAGACTGCCGGGCAAATCCATGACGCTCTATGGGATACGTTTTCCCATCAATCAGCAGCTGGTTGTTCAGGCAACCGCCCACTACCGGAAACAGGTTAGGCGCGTGCCAGGGCCAAACCGCCGGATCGGCCTGCCATAGGTGTTCAATACCGCTTGGCTTATGAAAAATAGAGGTCAGTTCGGCTCCTTTGGGCCGGATCGAGACGCGCAGGTAATCGTTTTCTAGAGTTGCCATATAGCACAGAAACAACAAAAGCTACCCAATGTTGGGTAGCTTTTGCAAAGTTAACGGCCATCGGGATTTTGGCCAGTATAGTTGTATTTGGTTTAGAACCGGAAGTGTGAGAACGCCTTGTTTGCTTCTGCCATACGGTGCGTATCGTCCTTCTTTTTAACAGCTGCGCCTTCGCCTTTAGCGGCTGCGACGATCTCGGCTGCTAACCGGTCTACCATTGTTTTCTCACCACGTGAACGAGCATACTTAATAAGCCATTTCATGCCTACCGCGACTTTTCGGTCTGCCCGTACTTCGGTTGGCACCTGGAAGGTAGCTCCACCGACACGACGGCTTTTTACTTCAACTGATGGCATGACATTGTTCAATGCCTTTTTCCACGTATCTAAGCCACTTTCGCTGGTGCGCTTGGCAACCACGTCGAGGGCGTCGTAGAAGATGGAGTACGCCAGGCTCTTTTTACCTTCGTACATCAGGTTGTTTACAAATTTGGTTACGAGGACCTCTTTATACTTCGGGTCGGGTAATACGTAACGCTTGGGCGGTTTCGCCTTTCTCATGATTTCTTCAGATTTTTGATCTTACTCTGGATGCAGTCTTTCCAACACCCAGTCATTCTTTGATATCAGATGTCAGATATATAGCCTGGTGACTACATTCTTTACCTTCGATCAGATACCGATCTTACTTTTTCTTTTTCGCTGGTGGTGCACCTTTGCCGCCTTTAACGGGAGCCTGACCTGGTTTTGGCCGTTTAGCGCCGTATTTCGACCGGCTTTGCAGACGACCGCTTACGCCAGCCGTATCCAACGCACCGCGAACGATGTGGTAACGTACCCCTGGAAGATCTTTCACACGACCACCCCGAATCAAGACGATTGAGTGTTCCTGCAGGTTGTGACCTTCACCTGGAATATAGGCGTTAACTTCTTTTTGGTTCGTTAACCGAACCCGGGCAACTTTCCGGAGAGCCGAGTTTGGCTTCTTCGGCGTCGTTGTGTACACACGTGTACACACGCCCCGACGTTGTGGGCAAGAGTCTAAAGCAGGCGACTTCGACTTGTCGATCAGCTTTTCGCGGCCCTTACGCACGAGTTGTTGTATAGTAGGCATTCTTATTTTTGTTTACGAAAAAACAGTCTTCCCGAATTTTGAGGTGCAAAGATACGGAAAACTGTTTGAATGCCAAAGGGTTTTTCTTTTGTGAAAGAAGGTATCTGGTTTGTAGTTAGCCGACTCAACAAGCTCTCTCGCGCTGGTCAAATTTATAAATCAGCTATGCCTGCCCTACCGGACCACTGAAGCCACTGCCCGGAAACCGGAACTCGTTTGGCTCATTGATACCGCCGTATGCTTCTTCGAAACGGCTTATGTTCTCGCGCAGAGCTTCCAGCAGACGCTTGGCGTGTTCAGGTGTCAGAATGATCCGGGCTTTTACTTTAGCTTTGGGAACGCCAGGCATCAGGCGAATAAAATCAAGAATAAACTCACTGTTCGAGTGAGCAATCATTGCCAGATTGGCATAAACGCCTTCGGCGATCTCTTCGCTCAGTTCAACGTCGATAGCACCTTCAGGATTCTGTTGGGGAGGAGTCATACAAAACTAGTTATCAATAGCGGATGTTGGCCTGAACAGGAGTTGGTTTACGCTATAAACCGGAACGTTAGTGGGTACCGGTAATACTCGCCGTTGTTGGCTTTTACAGACGCAATAATAGTGAAAACGAGCCATACCACACCGACAATGAAGAGCAGGAATACGCCAATGACAAGAATCATGAGCAGAAACGATACGGCCGCAGCAATAGCCATCGTAATTTGAAAATTAACCGCTTCTTTACCATGATAATCGACAAAAGCCGACCGTTCTTTTTGGATCTGCCAGATAACCAGCGGAGCAATCACGCTACCAATTAGCACAAAAGAACCGGGTATAGCACTCAGGGCGCAAGCATAGCCCACAAGCGGGCGTCCGACTCACTCAAAGGGATGGGAGCAGGTGATATTGGCGACTGGTTTTCCATGACAAACAGCGATTTAGTTGGAAAGTAAGTTGCGATAAAACTTTGATTGATACAACGTTACGAGAACTATTTGACACCAATGGAACAACTTATAACGCTTATTGACGCTTTCTGGCCAATCTCACCAGACGTAAAAATTACCTTACAGAAGATTCTCCATCGGGAGGCCCTCCCCCGCAAGCACTGGCTGTTGCAGCCGGGTCAGATAGCCAACCGAATCTATTTCATTGAGCAGGGTGTCGTACGAGGCTACTACCTGAAATCTGGTGGCCAGGGCGACGGACGTGAGGCAACGGCCTGGTTTATGCGGGAGAATGATTTCATTATTTCTATCGTCAGTTTTTATAGCCGCCAGCCCGCCCAGGAATACATTGAACTGCTGGAAGATAGCATTGTGTGGTCGATAACTTATGCCCAATTGCAGCAACTCTATCGCGACTTCCCCGAATTCAACGCCATTGGCCGATTGCTCACCGAGAAATATTATGTGCTGAGCGAACTGCGTACCCGAAACCTTCGCATGCAAACGGCTCCTGAACGCTATCAGCAACTGTTAACCGACTTTCCGGCTATTTTTCATCGGGTGCCCCTCAAATACATAGCCTCGCACCTGGGCATCTCGCCCGAAACGCTCAGTCGCCTGCGGGGCCAGCGAAATTGATATCCGTCAATGTTTTCGCAATGATCAGGCTGTTGCTTTGGGCCATTGATTCACCAACCCCAACAGCTATGTTACCGATCATTTTTGGCGTATTTATCTGCTGCTTTTTGCTGGAGCGACTGGCTCCCGGCTGGAAGCTACCCACTGTGCCAACCTGGACAATCCGGGTACTGGCCATCAATCTGATACAACTAATTATTGTGGTAGTGGCCGGGTTTACCTGGGAGAAATGGCTGTCAGCCTATTCTGTTTTTCATCTTTCGGCACAGGTAGGCAATGTAGCAGGTGGCATTATTGCCTACATCATCGCTACGTTTATCTTTTACTGGTGGCACCGTTGGCGGCATACTGTTGATTTTCTCTGGACACACTTTCACCAGATTCACCACAGTCCACAGCGGCTGGAAGTAATTACATCCTTCTACAAACATCCTCTCGAAATGACGGTCAACTCCATTATTGGCAGCCTGCTGGTATACACACTACTAGGACTGAACGCCGAAGCGGGGGCGATTTATACGCTTTGTACGGCGCTGGGCGAATTTTTCTACCACACAAATGTGAAAACACCCCAGTGGATCGGCTACATTTTTCAACGACCCGAAATGCACAGAATTCATCACGAATACGAAAAACATACGCATAACTATGGCGACATTGTGTGGTGGGATATGTTATTCGGCACCTACCGAAATCCGAAAGAATTCCGCTCAACCTGTGGGTTTGATGAAGAGAAAGAATTACGACTGGGCGATATGTTGCGTTTCAAAGACGTTCATAGAGAATAAGCGTGTACCAAACAGCCTCTGGCTGTTTGTGGGCAGGGTCCATGTTCTAGTCGCCTACTCACAAACAGCCAGAGGCTGTTTGGTACATATTTATCTGCGGGTGTTACTGGCAGAATCAGGTCAACTCAATTACACAGTCATCCTGCTCAACGGTCGTTGCTTCCCGGAGCACAATTTTGGCTACCTTCCCTTCTTTGGAAGCGGCTACGATGCTTTCCATTTTCATCGCTTCGATCACAAAAAGCGGCTGATTCTTCTTCACCACGTCACCTTCTTTGACCAGTATCCGCGTTAGCCGACCCTGCAAAGGTGCCCCCACATCACCGGCTTTGCTCACCTTGGCATTTATGGCCTTTTCGACTTTCGAAGCCCGGTCTCGAACCTGCACCTGCCGACTCTGGCCGTTCAGTTCAAACGTGATCGTTCGCATACCGAACTCATCCGGTTCCGATTTGAACAGCAACCGAACAAGGATATTCTTTCCTTCTTCGATGTTGATCAGAATCTCTTCATTTTCTTTCAGGCCATAGAAAAAGGCCGGCGTTGGAATAATGCTGACATTACCGTACTGCACATTGGCTTTGTAGTAATCGTCATACACTTTGGGGTACATCTGATACGACAGGTAATCGACGAACCCATCGCACTGCGGGTATTTTTCCTGAAAGGCCTTGAAATCAGCGTCGAAGTCGATGGGTTTCAGATGCTCGTTCGGCCGGCCGGTGATGGGCTGTTCGCCTTTTAATACCACCTGCTGGATATCTTCCGGAAACCCGCCAACGGGCTGACCCAGAATACCTTTCATAAGCTCCTTTACGGACTCAGGAAAGGACAGCGACTCGCCACGCGTCAAGACATCATTGGCGGTGAGGTTGTTGGCCGTCATGAAAATGGCCATATCGCCCACTACTTTCGAGGAAGGCGTTACTTTCACGATATCGCCAAAGAGCTGATTGGCAATCGAGTAATTCTTTTTCAGGGTTTCAAACTTGTCGCCCAGGCCCGTGGCAATGGCCTGCGGTTTCAGGTTCGAGTACTGCCCGCCCGGAATCTCGTTTTCATACACTTCGGCACTACCCGCCTTCATGCCCGACTCAAATGGGTAGTAGTATTCCCGAACATCTTCCCAGTAATTCGAATACGCATTCAGGGACGACAGGTTCGTTTTACACTCTCGCTCGTGTCCCTCCATCATGGCAACAACCGAGTTGAAGTTCGGCTGTGAGGTCAGCCCCGACAAAGCACCAAGGGCACAGTCGATAATATCGACACCAGCGTCGATGGCTTTTAAATAGGTAGCGGCCTGAATGCCTGGTGTATCGTGCGTATGCAGGTGAATGGGAATGCTCACCGCCTGCTTCAACTCCCGAACCAGCACTTCGGCCGACAGCGGTTTCAGCAGACCAGCCATATCCTTGATCGCCAGCAGATGGGCCCCTTCGTCTTCTAACTGACGAGCCATATCCAGGTAGTACTGCAGCGTATATTTTTTCTGATTCGGGTCCAGCATATCGCCCGTGTAGCAGATAGCCGCTTCACAAAGGGCATCTGTCCGTTCGCGCACAGCCCGCATACTCACCTTCATGGCTTCCACCCAGTTGAGCGAATCAAAAATCCGGAACACATCGATGCCTGTCTCCCACGATTTCTCAACGAATTTCTCGATCAGGTTATCCGGGTAAGCCGAGTAGCCTACCGCGTTGGACCCACGGAACAGCATTTGCAGCAGCATATTCGGCATGGCTTCCCGTAGCGCTTCCAAACGTTTCCAGGGGCTTTCATACAGGAATCGCATGGCTACATCGAAGGTTGCCCCACCCCAGACTTCCATTGAGAAAAGCTCCGGGTGATTTTTGGCAAACCCTTCGGCTACTTTCTGTAAATCCTGCGTCCGGACGCGCGTTGCCAGCAGCGACTGGTGCCCATCGCGAAACGTTGTATCGGTATAGAGTATGCTCTTCTGGTCAATTACCCACTTCGAAAAGTTCTCCCTTCCCAGCTCTTTCAATCGATCACGATTGCCCGGCGGATACTGACCGTACACGTCGAACGACGGCACAATGGGCGCTCTGAACACCTTACTGTCGTCTTTCTTTTTAACCTCCGGATTGCCATTGACAATCACATCGGCCAGATAATTGAGTACGCGGGTCGAGCGATCCTGTGGCTTGCGAAAATCAAACAGTTCGGGATGGGTTTCGATAAAGGACACCCGTGCTTCACCCCGCTGGAAAACCGGGTTGCTGATTACATTAAGCAAAAAGCCGATGTTGGTCTTGACGCCCCGAATCCGAAACTCGACCAGCGCCCGCGTCAGTCGTTGGGTGGCTCCCTTTAACGTACGGCCCCGTGCCGATACTTTCACAATCATCGAATCGAAGTAGGGCGAGATTTTCATACCCGCATAGCTACTTCCTTCATCAAGCCGGATACCGAAACCGGCCGCATTGCGATAGGCCGTTATCGTTCCGAAGTCAGGTTTAAACCCATTGGCCGGGTCTTCAGTCGTGATGCGGCACTGGATGGCGTAGCCGTTGAGCGGTACGTCGTCCTGGTGGTTTATGTATATCTTGTTATCGGAAAGCGGATATCCCATTGCAATCAGAATCTGCGTTCTGACGATGTCGATGCCGGTTATTTCCTCGGTAATAGTATGCTCAACCTGAATCCGGGGATTCACTTCAATGAAGTAGATATTCTCGGCTTTGTCGACCAAAAACTCCACCGTTCCGGCATTGGAGTAATTAACAGCCCGGCCCAGTTGCAGGGCGTACGCGTAGAGTTTATCCTTGGTATCCTGCCGCAGCCCAAACGACGGCGCCACTTCGACGACCTTCTGAAACCGCCGTTGCACCGAGCAATCGCGCTCGTAGAGGTGAACGATATTACCGTGCTGATCGCCCAGTAACTGCACTTCAATGTGTTTGGGCTCCTCAATGAATTTCTCCAGGAAAATCGTATCATCGCCGAAGGCATTACGGGCTTCGTTTTTAGCTTCGGCAAAGGCTTTTTCAAACTCTTCGACCTGCCGCACCACGCGCATACCCCGGCCACCGCCACCGGCAGCCGCTTTTACCATAATCGGAAAACCAATCCGCTGGGCTTCCGTCAGGGCAAATTCGGGCGACATGTTTTCTTCGCGCGAATCCGGAATAAGGGGCACACCCGCTTTGGTCGCCAGATTCTTGGCCCGCACCTTGTCGCCTAGTGCGTCCATGGCTTCCGGCGATGGTCCAATGAATATTATCCCTTCTTCACGACACCGCGTCGCCAGTTTCACGTTCTCGGATAAAAAGCCGTATCCGGGGTGAATAGCGTCTATTTTATGTCGTTTAGCCAGCAGAATAATGCCTTCGACATCCAGATAAGGTTTCAGCGGTTCCTCATCCCGGCCAATCTGGTACGCTTCATCGGCCTTATAGCGGTGAAGCGAATACCGATCTTCGTAGGTATAAACGGCAACGGTCGTGATGCCCAGCTCGGTGGCGGCCCGCATGATGCGGATGGCAATTTCGCCCCGGTTAGCGACAAGCAAACGGTGAATGGGTCGGATATAATCTTTCATGATTCTCAACAAAAGCGGCTTCAGGCTACAAGACTGCTAAATAAGATAGCAAGATTGTTGAAAATTTTGAAAATGTTGTCCTGTCCTGTATAATCATTGGAGAAGACAGCTTTTTCGAAGAATATTACAGAAACTGATTTATGCTTGATGGGTAGTTGAACCGGGCTCAGGCGCCCAGAAAAACCAGGCCGGCACTCACCTTATCGGTAACCTTTCAGCCACTGTTTCAGCACACTCAGGCTGGCCAGTGCTTTTAAATCCTGTTTCAGTTGTTTGATGTCCCGCTTGAGTTGGGCAATGTCGCTGTTGAGGCTAAACTCAAACCCAACCAATGAACCAACGGCAAACGCAGACTTACCGGTTATAGCGGCCAGTTCCTGCTGGAGTGCCAAAACCTCACCGTCCAGTTCCTGCGCCTGTTGCCGCAGAATTTTGTTGTAATACGTAAGCTGGCCTTCGGCAAGGGACTCCAGATGTGCCTGGTCGATACGCTCGAATTCCAGTTGCAACCGAAACAGTGCCAGTAGATCGCTTTTTTCGTAAGCGGCTATGACGCGGTGCATAATTTCGGTTTTCCGTACTTTTTCGGCTTCATCGGGCTCGCGGTCGGGGTGAAACGCTTTTACCAGATCCATGTACAGCGTGCGAACCGCCTTTGTGGTTTTCTGCTCATCGGCCCGCTTCTTAGCTTCCCGTTCCAGTTGTTTGGCTGACTTTGGCCTATTCGCCCGTTGGCGCTGACGCTCAGCTTCGGCGGCTTCCTGCTGACTTATATAATCGTCAAGGTCGTCAGGTGCACCGGAACCCACTTCTCTTGTCGCTAGTTGCTGGTCCTGACCATCGTCAAACTCCGGTCGATCATACTTGTCATAAATGATCCTGAGGCTGTCCAGGCCATGCACAGAGATCAGATCGGAAGCCATGTCGCGGATTAACTCGGCAAGCTTCTTTCGCTCTGGTTTCGTCGTCTCTTCATTTTCGTAGGCGCGATCGAACAAACACACCAGATCGGCCTGGAGCCGACTATACTGCTCAATCAACGGGTGATAATCGGCTTGAACCCGTTGCCGAATATGTTCCGAAACACCACGCAGTTCGTGCAGTTGAGTCGTAAGCTGTTCAATTTTTTGGGTCAACCTGTTAAATTCTTTCTGCGATTTGGAAAGAGGCTCGTTTCCGGTACCGATTCGGACAACCTGGTATTGCGCCGGGAGAGACGACATAGTAGCTTACGTTCGTTGATGTGGTAAAGATACTAGCGATGTAATCAGCAACCGAAAATTTGGGGCGTATGCCGCGAAGGACGTACTTCGCTTTTTGCCCGGCCTTTTTCCAACCAATGAGAACGACCCTACTTCAATCGATTGCTCGCTTTGACTCCCATTACCGCTTACTGATTGGCCTGGCCGTAGCAGCCATTGCTTATGTTGCTGTTCCGGGAAGCTATTCCGTATCGGCCCGGTTTACCCTTGTCTGGGTTTCCTTCGCCGTAACGATCCTCTTGCTTATGTGGATAAGCATCAGCATTGCCCACCCGCGCGATTTGCCCAAGCTGTCACAACTGGAAGATTCGAGTCGAACGCTGATTCTGGTTTTCGTGGTCGTGGCCGCTATAGCCAGTCTCTATGCCGTCATTGTGCTGCTGGATTCGACCGACAAAAACAGCCCGGAATGGCCGCGAAATCGATTACTGGCCATTTCGGCCATCGCCAGTGCCTGGCTTCTGGTGCATACAGTTTTTACACTCCGTTACGCCCATTTATACTACGGCAATGACCTAGGTCAAAAAAAGAAACCCGGCGGTCTGGATTTCCCGGATGATCCGGAACCTGACTATCTGGACTTTGCTTATTTCTCCTTCGTGATTGGGATGACCAGCCAGGTTTCCGACGTTTCGATCAGTTCCAAACCCATACGCCGAATGGCTCTGGCTCATGGGTTGCTCTCGTTTGGGTTCAACGCGATTATCATTGCCCTGACGGTAGGCGGCCTTTCCTAGGCAATGTATTACATCAGCGCTGCCCCGTCCGCCCTTGCTTTTTAGCTTTTTCCAGTTGCTCTTTTTCGTATGCGTCACGCTGCTGTTTATCCGACAGTAAGTTTCGGTATAAGCCGTTCAGCACATAGATGTCGTCAACTTCGTCGATCAGTAGATGAAGTTTTTCCCGTACCTGGTTAATATTCATTCAGTCAGTCCGCCGAAGCGGTTCGTTTGTTGCGTTAGCTAGCTGAATCACTAACACGTTTCGGCGTTTTTTCGCTCAGTGAAAGAAGAAATATCCCAGGGCAATGCCGGCAATGACACCCATCAAATCGGCGAATAACCCAAAGGGGATTGCATACCGCGAATGGCGAATACCTACCGAGCCAAAATACAGGGCCACAATGTAAAAGGTTGTTTCGGCCGCCCCCTGAAACATACAGGCCAGTCGACCGACAAATGAATCGGGGCCAAATTGTTTCATGGCGTCGATCATCAGGGCTCGCGAAGCCGAACCACTCAGCGGGCGCATCAACGCCACCGGCAAGGCATCGGTAAATTCGGTATTCATGCCCGTCAGGCTAAAAACATATTTCAGCCCGTCGACGACGTAATCCATGGCACCTGAATTTCTGAACGCGCCGATAGCGACCAGCATACCGACCAGGTAAGGAATAATGCGTACAGACGTGTCGAAGCCACCTTTAGCGCCTTCGATAAAGGCGTCGAAAATGTCTACTTTCTTGCGCACGGCGCCGAGCAGAAACGAGACTACAATCAGCATCAGAATCAGGTTGCCGCTTACTTTCGAGATAATTTCAATTTCTTCTTTTGTTTTGGTCGACAGAAACCAGAGTACCAGACCGATCAGGCTGGTAAGACCGCCTAACCAGCCCAATACCGTACTGTTTATCAGATTGATTCGTTGTTTTATGGCTACGGCAACCATACTTACCACGGTAGCAACGTAGGTAGCAATCAGGCAGGGAATAAATATGTCTGACGGGTCTTTAGCCCCCAGAATAGCCCGTTGTGCCATGATACTGAGCGGAATAATAGTCAGCCCCGACGTATGCAGCACCAGAAACATAATCTGCGCGTTGGAAGCCGTTTCTTTGGTCGGGTTCAGTTCCTGCAAACTGGCCATGGCTTTTAGTCCGAACGGGGTCGCGGCATTATCCAACCCAAGCATATTGGCCGAAAAATTCATGATCATCTGCCCGTTAGCGGGGTGATTTTCGGGCACTTCAGGAAAGAGTTTATGAAAGAACGGGCCAATGATGCGGGCCAGAAAATTGATCGCTCCTGCCTTCTCGCCAATGTTCAGTAAGCCCAGAAAAAACGTCATCACTCCCGCCAGCGGCAAGGCAATATCCATGACCGCCACTTTCGACGAATCGAACAGGCCCTCGACAATAAGTTTGAATATTTCGGTATCTCCCAGAAAAATCAGCTTGGCTAGCGCCACCAGAAAAGCAATCAGGAAAAAGGCAACCCAAATGTAATTTAAGGCCATGTTACGGGCGGTTTAGCAGGCAAAGTAGTGCGTTTTGGCGTTATTTGCGTTATGATGAACCGTAAAAAGATTATGACGCAGAGACACACAAAGATTTTTCTCCATGTATCTCTGTATGTCTCTGTGTGTCTCTGTAGCTTAACGCTGAAAGCACAGGATTTCGAAGCCACCATGGCCAAACAGGGCCTTGTCGATGTGCAGAAAGTCGACCCCACCATTCTGGTCGAACTCAAATATTCGACGACGGACAATTTTGTTGGCAAAGATGTTTATGGCGACCTCACACGGGCCTATATGCAACCAATGGCTGCCCAAAAACTCGCCGAAGCCAGCAAATACTTACAGGCCCATCACCCCAATCTCCGGTTGCTGGTGTACGATGCGGCCCGCCCCCGATCGGCCCAATGGAAGCTCTGGAACGCCCTCCCCGAACTACCCGAAAACGAGCGACAGAAATACGTAGCCGATCCCCGCAAAGGATCCATTCATAACTACGGCTGCGCCGTCGATTTAACCGTAGCGAATCAGGACGGAAAACCCCTCGACATGGGTACTAAGTATGACTTTTTCGGTGAACTGGCGTACCCATCCCGCGAAGCCGAGCTGCTTAAATCAGGGAAGTTAACGCAGCAGCAAATCGACAATCGGCAGATTCTGCGCACTGCCATGCGCCAGGGCGGATTCAGTCCCATCGAATTCGAGTGGTGGCACTTCAACGCGCTTTCCCGCGAGAAAGCCAAGATGGTGTTTCGGATTGTGGATTGATCGTTAGTACGAGTCCGTTATATACCAATCTGACCAGCACCAGGCTGCGATGTCAAGCCAGACCCGAAGCGATACGTTTATCGCTCCGACCATTTCAATTTTGCTAAGGTAGGCATACCTGTCCTGTTTTTCACAGACGGCGAACACCCCGATTATCACCAGCCCGCCGATAAGATCGTTTCCGAGCTCTTGCAGAAACCGGCAACGCTGGTTTTTCAAACCGCCTGGCGAGTCGCGAATTTAGACAATTGACAGGGTAAAGAATCGACGTATTATTATGAAAGTGACTTACTTATCTGTGTTATAGCGCTGTGCTAGCAGATTAACTTCATCAATGATGAGATGCCGACCAGGATGATTCAATCGAAAAATTAGCGACACATAGTAAGTGACATTATTTGTATCCGGAAAGTTAGCGTCGATCTTGAGAAATTGAAAATCATTAAACTCACGAAACCAGGCGTCAAACTTACGAACCCGGGCCAGGTGGCGGGCGTCAGCCGTTTCACAGATATAGAGTAAGATACGCTCTCTGTTACTAACAAAATCTTCGCAAACAGCAGCAATCGTAGCAGGAATAAATGCATCCGACGGTATCTTTCCTGATCGGGAATAAATCACATCAATAACAAGTTCAAAAGATTCCTGCCCTAAAGCTGGATAATTCGGGAATAGGTAAGGAGTAGGCTTGAACTTAATTTGATAAATAACGTCATTGACCGTTTCAAATACGTATGAGTTAGATACCCCACCAACATATTCAAATTTATACGGATTTCGATTCAGATTCATAGTTACGATCTCTCAGCCGAGCAATGGCTTTTTGCACTTCCGGGTCAGTCTCAAAAGCCACCCGCATCTGGCGCTTCGTTTCGCGCTTTTCGGCAGCCAGCCGACGTAATAGCACAATGGTTTCGTTTGGAGCTTCTGGAGCATTGGTCTGTTTCATAATACTTGTCGTTTTTGTAAAAATAACTATTTACTCCTCAAAACACCAGGTTATCAATCAGTCTGACATTCCCCAGATGAGCCGCCAGACAAATGGCCGTTTGGCCGGGAGCCAGCACCTCACTGGCTAGCTGAAGTGTATCGGCATTAACGATTTCGACGTACTCCAACCGGAAATGAGGATTACCCGTAAAAAAGCCCGTTACAGCCGCTTTCGCCTGCGTAGTGCTATGGCCTTCCACCAGCAGGTCGTGAGCCAGCGAGAGGGCTTTAAACAGCGTTGTAGCCTGCTCTCGCTCGGTGTCGGTAAGATTACGATTGCGCGATGACATCGCCAGTCCATCGCTTTCGCGGACAGTTGGGCACCGAACCAGTTCTACACCGAAACTCAGATCCCGCACAAGCCGTCGAATGACGGCTACCTGCTGCAGGTCTTTCTGGCCAAAGTACGCCTTATTGGCCTGCACCATGTTGAACAGTTTGGCAACCACGGTGCCTACGCCATTGAAATGTCCTGGTCGGAAAGCGCCTTCCATGACCGTTTCCAGCTCGCCAAAATTGAGCCGCAACGTCGTCGGCTCAGGATACATTTCCGCCACCGAGGGTGTAAAAACGACATCACAACCGGCGGCTGCCAGTTTCTGGCAGTCGTCTTCCAGCGTGCGGGGGTATCGGGCCAGATCATCGGGATTGTTGAACTGGGTCGGATTGACGAAGATACTGCTCACCACCACATCATTTTCCGAACGAGCCGCGTCGATGAGCGTAATATGTCCTTCGTGCAGGGCACCCATCGTTGGCACAAAACCAATAGTCTTTTCAGAACGAAGTGAATTCAGGTGGTGGCGAAGCGCAGAAACCGTGTCGAAACGATGCATAGCTGACGAGTTTTTTATAGGGCTGCAATGATACGGCAAGCGCATCTTTTTTTGCACAAAATGTATTGAAATACGGGGAAAATTTGTATAATTTTGCAAGTTTTTTGGTTCACTCAGACAGCACACACGCTTTCCCTACTTATGAGCAAACTTCGCATCCTTTATGTTGCCAGCGAAATCAATCCTTTCCTGAAAACGTCTGACGTCGCTGATTTCGTCCGCAAATTGCCGCAGGCCATGCAGGAGCGTGGGATGGAAATTAGAATTCTGGTGCCGCGCTTCGGCCTGATCAACGAGCGTAAAAACCGGTTGCACGAAGTGGTACGGTTGTCGGGAATTAACATTGCCGTAGGTGATGATGAAAAACCGCTGATCATCAAGGTTGCGTCAATTCCAACGGCTAAATTGCAGGTGTACTTTATTGATAATGAAGACTACTTCCAGCGAAAATATGTTTTCCACGACAAAGAAAACCGATTTTACGACGACAACGACGAACGGGCGATTTTCTTCTGCAAAGGTGTTCTGGAAACGGTTAAGAAACTAGGCTGGGCTCCCGATATCGTTCACTGCAATGACTGGATGACAGCCCTGATCCCCCTGTATCTTAAAACAACCTATAAAAACGACCCGATGTTCAAGGACACGAAGTCGGTTTTTACCGTGTATAACAACTCGTTCGAGCACCGTTTTGAGGGCGATATCATCGAAAAAGCCCGCATGATGGACATTGACGATGAAATGCTGGCCGAGTTAAAAACGGCTGATTTTGAAGGCTTTATTCGCATTGGTTCTACGTATGCCGACGCGGTTGTTCGGGCGGAAGAAGAAACCAGCGAAAGTCTCAACGCGATCCTGACGGACTTCCCGGAACATAAATTCGATACGGTTGATGACGAGGACGTAACCGACCGCTATTACAATCTGTACACGCAGTTAGCGGGTTAACACTCAAGGCCGTTGCCCAACATTGGCAAGGAATCTGTTTATTAAAATTTATTAAAATGGAGTCCTGCAAACGACTCAGTAAAAAGCCGGAGATTTCCGGCTTTTTACGTTTACTTTACCCGCGAAATAAAGTAGCTGCTGGCGTCTTTCATTTCTTCTCTAGTTCAATACATAAACGCACCGGCGTTCCGGCGATAACAAAAGTATGTGTGGTATTGTGGCTTATGTAGGATACCGCGAAGCGTGTCCATTGGTACTAAAAGGGCTGAAACGGCTCGAATATCGGGGTTACGACAGCGCGGGCATAGCATTGACAAATGCCCACGGCTTAACCGTATTTAAGAAAAAAGGGAAAGTGGCCGCTTTGGAGCAGGAATTAGCGGGCAAAGACGTTCATTCCACCATTGGCATGGGACACACCCGCTGGGCTACACACGGCGAACCTAACGATGTGAACGCCCACCCGCACTTTTCTTTCCATCGGAAACTGGCCATTATTCATAATGGCATTATCGAGAACTATGCCGCCATCAAGCAGGCGTTGCTCAAAAAAGGGCATACCTTCAGCAGTGAAACCGATACGGAAGTATTGGGGCAGTTTATTGAAGACATCTGGGAAAACAATGTCGGACCGTCGCACGGGGGCACACTCGAAGAAGCCGTCCGGCTGGCCTTGCAGGAGGTTGTGGGTGCTTACGCCATCGTAATCATGAACGAAGCCGACCCAACCCAGTTGATAGCGGCCCGCAAAGGCTCCCCGCTGGTTATTGGTGTTGGCGAGAACGAGTTTTTTCTGGCATCGGACGCCACGCCCATCGTTGAATACACCAAAGACGTTATTTACCTCAACGATTACGAAGTCGCCGTTATCCGAAATGGTGAATTGACCGTTGTCACGCTTGACAACACCACCACAACGCCGTATGTGCACAAAGTAGAGCTGGAGCTGGAAGCCATCGAAAAAGGCGGCTTCGACCATTTTATGCTCAAGGAAATTTTTGAGCAGCCCCGCTCCATTGCCGACTCCATGCGTGGCCGGGTCAAAGCCGAGGATGGTACACTCCAGCTAGGCGGTTTGCGTGATTATCTGGACAAACTGGCCAAGTCTAAGCGGATCGTCATTATTGGCTGTGGTACGTCCTGGCATGCCGGGTTAGTGGCCGAATACATTTTTGAGGAATTAGCCCGCATTCCGGTCGAGGTGGAATATGCCTCCGAGTTTCGGTACCGCAACCCGATCATTAAGGAAGGCGATATTGTCATTGCCATTTCACAATCGGGTGAAACCGCCGATACCCTGGCTGCCATTGAACTGGCCAAATCGAAGGGGGCCACGATTTTTGGGGTTTGTAATGTTGTGGGGTCGTCTATTGCGCGGGCAACTCATGCGGGAGCCTTTACCCACGCCGGACCCGAAATTGGCGTAGCCAGCACAAAGGCGTTTACGGCACAGGTAACCGTGCTTACCCTGATGGCCCTGGCTGCGGCAAAGCGCAAAGGCACAATTTCCGACTCGCTGTTCCGGCAGTTGCTGGCGGAGCTGGAAAGCATTCCGGCGAAGGTTGAGCGGGTGTTACAGGCCGCCGATAAGATTAAGGAAATTGCCTACATTTTCACCTACGCCCGGAACTTCATTTACCTGGGCCGGGGCCTGAACTTCCCCGTTGCGCTGGAGGGTGCGCTGAAGCTCAAAGAAATCAGTTACATACACGCCGAAGGCTACCCAGCCGCCGAAATGAAGCACGGCCCCATCGCGCTTATTGACGAAGATATGCCCGTGGTGGTCATTGCGACGAAAGACAGCTCCTACGAAAAAGTAGTGTCGAATATTCAGGAGGTGAAAGCCCGCAAAGGCCGCGTCATTGCCATCACGACCGAGGGCGATACGCACCTGCCCGGCATGGTCGATTTCACGATTGACATTCCGAAAGTCCACGAGATTCTGGTGCCGCTGGTATCGGTGGTTCCGTTGCAGTTGCTGGCCTACGACATTGCCGTGATGCGCGGGCGCAATGTTGACCAGCCCCGGAATCTGGCTAAATCTGTAACAGTCGAATAAGTCGTTCAAACCCACGAATCCGTTTAACCTACCATGAAGAAAACAGCCTTACTTTTCGGATTACTTTGCCTGACCATTGACGCTACGAACGCCCAAACCTTCAGAGGCCTCGACAAGACGCCGATGGATATGGCTTATTATCCGGACGACTATGCCCACGACCGGAAATTTGCCCCCGCCAAAATTGGGACCGACAAGGCTATGGTCCGGATCACGTACAACCGGCCGGCAAAAAATGGCCGGGAGATCTTTGGCAAATTGGTTCCTTACGACAAAGTGTGGCGGGCGGGTGCAAACGAAGCACCCGAGATCAAATTTTACCAGAACGTTACAATCGGCGGCAAAAAAATACCAGCTGGCAGCTACGCCCTGTTGACAATCCCAACCGAAAAAGACTGGACAATCATCATCAGCTCCGACGTTGATCAGTGGGGTGCTTACAGCTATAACCCGGCCCTGGATGTAGCGCGGGTAACGGTGCCGGTGCAGAAGGCCGAGACCCCACTTGAAAATTTCTCGATCCAATTTGCGAAGAAAGACGCCAAAACGACCACGATGTACATGGGCTGGGACACAACCGTTGTAGCGGTCCCTATTTCATGGTAGCAGATCAGCTGGCGAATGTGTAAAGTATGATTCTTGACCGTGGAGTCGGTTACTTATAACCGACTGGTGAGGTTTCTCAAAACTGAATGGTTCATATAGTTCGGTTTTGAGAAACCTCACCAGTCAGATTTAAGAATCTGACTTCACATTACTGATTAAAGTCAATTGGTAACCCGTTTGTATTTTTCGACAATTACCCGGTCGATGCCAAGTTTTTCAAGCTTTTCAACGCCTTTCTGGGTCAATGTGTCGTTGGCAATGTTGACCACAAAGTTGAACGTGTTGCCTTCCCACTGTTTATCCGTAAAGTAATCCAGATGTTCGGTGTAGAGGCTATCCGCTAACGTGTACTTCCCTCCCCCACCGCTGAATTCATTCGAGGAGGAATCTTTACCCGGCCTGAGTTTATGATTCAGGAATGAGAAATGATCTGCATTAATGATTTTGATCATTTTATGCGTCGGATCGAAGGTAGAAAACGACGTATCTTTTTCCGTAGTTGTGGCCGAAACCAGCTCCCAGGTTCCGACGATTGGGCTGGATGAATCTTTTGACTGGCACCCACATAACACAGTTAGTACGGCAATCAGAATGGGTAAAGATTTACAATTCATCGTTTATTTCCTGGTCAATTTGAGTTAAGTGAATGGCTTCGGTAGTATGTATTTTGTCATGGCGTTGTCATTATCCAGTTGGCTTAATTACACAAAGCTCAACCGCTGTTCTTCCCTGACTGCCAAACTGAACATATCATCCTGAAGAGAAAGAGTCTATCGCCAGAAAATTACCCCACCTCAGGCCAATTCCATCAACTACTTATACTAAATATTGCTTCGCGTAAAGGACAAACACAAAATAGCCACCCCCAATAATAAGCAGTGGTGCCGCAATAGCTAACAAAATGATGGCCCATTGGAAGGCCCCAAAATAGGTTAGGACGAGTGCATCTTCCGGATTGTTGGTCGGGTAAACAATCGTCGCTTTATCGCCCACTGCCCAATCAGGTGGAGAGCTGGCAATACTGTATTCGTAATGGATTTCTTTACCTGTAACGGTAGTGAATTTAAAAATGGGTCTGTACGTGGACCTTCCTTTTTTGCCTCTCTCCTTCTGCAGTTCATCAACGGTGGCTATGGTACGGTTTCCCGTCTTAATCAGATCCATGGATGTGGAAAAAAGATACAGGGAGCCCAGAAGACAGGCAACACCAAGTAGACATGTAATAAAGTACCCCATTTGATTCTTATTTAAGCCTTGTTTGAACATGGCTATCTGTGTGCTACGTACGCAAGCCAGTTTAAGCAGTCCGGATGACCAACTTTCTAACGCTGGCTGTTTGGTGAAACTACTTGTCAGCCCCTTCCCGGATACCCCTCAGACATCTGCGGGTAGAGCTGGTCAGGCCACCAGCCATTCG
Organism: Spirosoma humi; assembly: GCF_054776575.1. NCBI lineage: Bacteria > Pseudomonadati > Bacteroidota > Cytophagia > Cytophagales > Cytophagaceae > Spirosoma > Spirosoma humi. Next base: position 685,831 of record NZ_BAAHBR010000008.1, on the reverse strand, counting down.
GCCTCTCCTGTTGGCTTACTTAGCTCTAAAATAGGGTTTTTGCCTGCTCAACTACATTTGCACTTATCAAACGGTCGACGTGATACGTCTGCAGCTAAGTGGAAATCCATCCTACTTTTCTGCGCCAGGCCTCATATTCCGCCCGCTCCAGTTGCCTTTCTTCTGCCGTTGGCTGTTTTTTCTGTTCAACGCTCAATTGAGCTGTCAATTCGCTTAACCGTTCCTCAATGGTGTTTAAGCCAAACGTCCGGCGACGTTGATTCACGTGGTCGATTGAATCGTCAAGCGAATAAGGTATAAGTTGGCCTGATCGTCATGGACAAACTGAGTACCGTAAGATTGGGGACGATTCTCATACATGGCAATTCGGTCTGACAGAAATGCCAAACTCACAGGGTCGATCGTCCTTGTCTTTTTCTGCTCGTTCATTAACGCAAGAGCGCTTTTCATGAGCGAAGGTAAACTGATGGCATGTTGAACAATTAACCAGGCTGCCTGACTGGCATCCTCGCCAACTTGTTCCTGAGCTGGCCAACCAATCTGAGCCATTATTTCCTGAAGTCGCCGGGCGTTATCGAGATGCACCGTTTCCATTTCCGGGTTATATCCACTAAACAGCTTTCCTTCTGTGATAAGTTGCTGCCTAATGCGAAGGTCATACGCTCGACGTTCGATCAACTCGTGTGCAATATCAGGATACAACATCTGAATCAGATTGAACGGATACGTTTATCCTATTTATCGTCATGGAAATCATGAACAGGGTAATGTCAATCAACAATGAAACAATGTACCCCATAAAATTCGATGGGCTTTGGTCTAATCGCTGCCTACCCTAAACTGCCCATTAGGGGGCGTACCCTTTGTCAAACGGAGTCGGCTCCAACTTGACTTACTCAGGCGTTCGGCGTGTAAGCCGAAGCTCCCCGACGGACTGACCGATGGCTCCGGGACGCGCCCCCATCTAGCTTAGAACACGCATAAATAGCTGAAACATGAAATACTTTTCATGTTTATTTCTGTTTCATGAGTTCTTCTATTTTTTGCTTACCCTCTGATAAAGATTTTTCAAGTAACGAGATGTCTTTGAGGAGAACCAAACCAGCTGCTTTATAAGGAGCGTTGATATTTCGGTCCGCAGTGATAAACCATTGGGCTTTGTTATCTTCGATGAAGTACCCCACTTTAAATTTGTCTTTTGTGGCAAAGTAATTTGCTTTATAAAAAGCTTTCTCATTCACTGCTTCTGCGAAACCTGGTTTTAGGACCGCAACAGCTTTAATCATTTCTAACAAATCAGTATACTCAATAAACCAATTCATGCTGGAAAGCTGCCGCTCCTTTTGAAGTGAATAATAAAACTTAGTATCAGTGGCAATGGTTGCTTTTCTAACTTTTGCCTCCATCACTCCACTAAGGCCCATATTTATTTCTGGTAATTTGTAGTCGGTAACTAATATCATTTCACCGGTTCTGGACAAGAATCTCTCCAAACTGGAAATATTATTATCATTAGTTACTGACTGATCCTGCGAAAAACCTGTTGTACATAAAAACAAGGTGAAATAAATTGCACAAAAAGCAGTTTTCATTCTTGCTATTTACTATTGTTAGAAACTACCAAATTCATTAAAAAAGTCAATCTGTTTAGGCGTTCACCCTGTCAACCGGAAGTGGGCAATGGAAGCCCAAAACCTGCCTGCTGAGACGTGCAATCTGTCGACCGAAACCGGAAATGAAAGCACATTTTGGACGCGCACCCAACGACCATGAGGATTGATGGATGAGAACGCTACGTTGCTGAACAACAAGAACTTGCAACCTTTACACCCTCATTTGGTTGGGCTGCAAACCCGCCTTCGGGACGTTCGTCCTGTCTCGCAAGACCTAACTAAATATTCGCTTCAAAGTAGTGAAGCAAGTCAGCTGTGTCTTTCGTGTTTGGGTTATGCAGTCGTAATGGCTCTATAACCATAGGGTATTCATCTATGAAATTTAAATTATTTATTTCTAGCAGTGAATACCCCTGCATAATATTCAAGAATACTTCCTTATCAACGCCCCAGAACTGGACATACTTTGCTTTTTTAATGAATACCTCCAGCAGAATCTCTTTACTGTGAAATATAATACCGAACTCTAAGTAGCCATCCTGAGTTAGCTCCGTTTCGAAACCATCAATCTTGTTAAGTATGACAAATTTATCTTGGTACTCACTATATGTCGGCTCGTTATCAATATGCCCAAAGATGAAACTAATTTCCTCTGGGAAAGTCAATAATAAGCTTTTGAACAACAGCCATAATCTAGAATTGTCAATGTTGATCTCACTATAAAAGGTATATGGCAATTCGTTAGTCGGGTTAAGTTGAATGGTGTACCCTTCTATGATTCTGGCTGTCTTTCTTAATTCTATTCTTTTTATGATATCTGCATTCTTTGGTATCTCGTCAAGTCGTGCAGTGCGAATAGTCACAGGAAGTTGTAATTCTGTCATAGTATTGTTTGACTTTTTCGGGCGTTTTCCTTGTCAAGCATAACCCGCCTAACGAGTCAGAGTCCGCTTTGTTGGGGCGTTCGTGCTGTCCTAAGCAACCCAGAAATGGAGACTCAAAGCATACCTATTTGAGACGCGCAGCTTGTCGACCGAAACCCGCAAACACGCTACTACTTCTTGCTCATCACCCAACGACTATAGGGGCTGATGGTGAACGAGTCAGCTCATTTCACTATGTTGCTCCGCCCTTCACACCCATGTTTGGTTGGGCTGTAAACTTTCCTTCGGGGCGAGCGGCCTGTCACCGGAGACTTGCCCTACTCGTACATAGTTGCCCCTTTCAAAATATCACCAAACAGACGCCAACTTGGCACATCCGCATTCAAGCCTAACTGTAAATTGTCGTAGTAACCTTGAATGTCTTCAGTATAGCGGCTCATTGCTTCTAAAAAATCTGCTAAGTTCACATTCTTCCAAGACTCAGGGTTTGCCTGTAAATCTTGGACTAAGAGTTGCAAAAACTCTGCGAAAGAATGTCTGTCTGTAATCTCGGAATTCAGCATACTTCTTCATTTGTCACCAATGTACGCCTGTCGCTAGGAAGGCGCCTTAACCACTTTTAGGCTATCCAAATGTGGCGTTCGCGTTGTCGCACGAAGCAACCACGTTGTAATTAACTCACTACTCCCCCGGATGGTACGTTCGCTCCACGTGCTGCTTCACGTCTTCGGGGTAAAACAGCACGTCTTTGAACTTGCCCACCGTGTAGAGCGGGGCCTGGTCGGTGAAGTGCTTCGTGCCGGGTTTGCTGCTCTGTCCACCCGTAACCACCGAACGGGCTTTTACGCGCTTGCCAAACTCAACGACAGCGACAAAGCTGTTTCCCACACTCCCGTATCGTTTTTTGGTGCCGGGATACGTCTTTGCGGCAAAAGCGGCCAGTGATCCCCAGGCCGAGGACGTGAAGGCCACCGGGAGGCTGGGCTTCTGATCGTCGTAGGTTTCCTGAATCTTGCCGGTCAGGCGCTGGTACCGATTGATGTCGCCCCAGGGCGTTTTCCAGGTGCCGAAGTCGCGGGTTAGCTCGGTCAGCACTTCCGACAAAGCCGTTACTTTTTCCTGCGGTGTGGTGCTGCTGAGGGTGAAGGCCGTTAGACTCAGGTTGTCGAATCGCTGGTCGCCAGCGGCACGGCTACGAGCCAGGCGCTGGATTCGTTCACCCCAGTAAATAGCCAGCGTCTGGCCAATCGACGTGGCTCCATAGGCTTTGTCCCACGCTTTCAGCACCTGAATGGCTTCGGTCAGGTCTTTAGTCTGGTTTCTGGTATCGCCGGAAACCGTCTGATAGGCGGTCAACAAAGCCGGAAGCAACTCATCGAAAGCGGCAAGATGTGGGTCGTTGGCGGCCGCGATCAGCGTGTCGAGCGTGAACATCCTCTTCTGGCTCAGTACCCGGGCGGCATTGATGCCCCGGTAGTTCTGCGCATCGGGAGCCATGTACGTCGGGTATTTGCCCTTATCGGGGCTGCTGCTCCCCGACACAGTGAAGGGCGTTGCATTGCAGTTCTGAATCCAGCCAGTAGCCGGGTTACGCACCTGCACAATCTCATCGACCGGGTGTAATCCTTTCCAGTCGGTTTCGGGGTTGCTCCCATCAACGGGTTGCTCCCAATCGAACTTCGGGTCGCGTTTGGGCATAAAGTTGCCATGCCAGTACGCAATGGTCCCGTTCTTATCGGCAAAAATGGTGTTGTTAGAGGCATTGCCGTTGAGCTTCATCACCTGTTTGAAGCTATCGTAGCCTGTTGCTTTGGTGCGTAGATACGATTGCGACAGCGCGTTCAACGGTGTATTCATCATGTCGATGGCAATCCATTTCCCATCTTTTTCCCCCGCTATGGGACCGTGCTGCGTAAAGTACATGGTGAATTCCTTGTACTGCATGCCCGACGCCGTCTTGTAGGGAATCCTGACGTTCTGGGTACGCACCGGCTTCAATTCACTACCGTGTTTGTAATACAGGGTATTCCCTTTTTTCTCGATCGTTTCCAGATACTCGTCCATCGAATCGGCGTAACTGGTTGTATGCATCCAGCCACAGTTTTCATTGAAGCCCTGATAGATGAAAAACTGCCCCCACGTAACGGCTCCGTAGGCATTCAACCCCGCCTGACTAACCATGTGCACCTCCGACCGGAAGTAAAACGATGTGTGCGGGTTGATCAGCAGCAGCGCATTCTTCGTGGCACTTTTGGCAGGCGCAATCGCAAACCCATTCGACCCGACAGATTCACGTTCGTAGTGATCGCTCTGATTGATCCAGGAAGTTGACTTTCGCTGTTCGTAAAACGCTTTCAGCCGTTCCGTCGAGACAACACTAATGTTGCCGCCAATACTGCCTTCGCTGAACATAAGCGGCATCCAGGGTTGAAAGCGTTTGAGCAATTTTGGTTTTACGTCCGGATGCGTGTAGAGGTAATAATTGGTGCCATCGGCAAAGGCGTCAAGCAGTTTCTTCATCCAGAGCGGACTTTTCCTGTAGATGGCAATGGCCTGCGTCGAGTCCAGAAACAGGCGCGCCCGTAAATCCTGGTACAACGCCGACTCGCCTTCCACTTCCGCCAATCGGCCAATTGACGTAATGTAGTTTTCTTCCACCCGCTCGAAATCATCTTCACATTGGGTGAACAGGAGCCCGAAAATAACATCAGCATCGGTTTTGCCGTAAATGTGGGGAACACCCCAGGTATCTCGTGTGATCGTTACCTGCCTGGCCTGCTGCTGCCACCTGGCGATGTCGGCTTTCGTGACCGATTGGGCTTGTAGTAGGGGACAAATCAACAGGACAAGTAAACTCAGCATAAAGCCAATTGGCTGTACTACAGAACGACGCATAAGTTGGTAATATAAGGTCTGAGATTGGGGGCGTACTTCTTTTTAAATTTGTGTTTTTGCCATGCTGACGCAGAGAGCATCTTAATGCTTAACCTTCAGGATGCCTCCTGCGTCAGCATGGCAAAAATGAAACCGGCACAATGTTCACGAATCAGTTCTACTGGCCAAGGGCAACGAACCGTTTGGGGGCTGCCCGATGGTGGGTTTCCTGCTCATAGCCGTACACTAACCGAATAAGTGTTGGTTCGTCGAATATCCGGCCCAGAAACTGAATCCCGGCGGGCAGATCGCCGGTGGTGTAGCCCATGGGAACCGTAAACGCAGGCTGGCCCGTACTGGGAGCAATCAATTGGCTGTTGTCACCTTTGTATCCTTTGGCATCGCCAACCAGCGCGGGCGGGTAGTTCCAGCTTGGGTAAACCAGCGCATCGACGTTGAGCCGGTTCATTTCGGCTTCAATGGCATTCCGGTAAGCAATTCGAAGCGGGTCGGTAAACGCATCACCACAGGAAATTTCCGGATGATTGGCCCGACCAGAATGCGTATTCTGATTCACCAGCCGATCCCGAACAAGGTCCGAATAGCCGCCAACGCGAATAATATCGTCCAGCGTTTTCAGCGTATCCCGCTTCACAAACGTACGAAGGTACGTTTCTACATCGGCTTTAAATTCCGAGCACCACTGGTTGGCGCGTAAAGAATCAAAATGGGAAATTGTCACGTCTACGATTTGAGCACCGGCACGCGTCATATCGGCCAGCGCCTTATCGAAGAGTTGTTTGATTTCCGGGTGAATATTCTTATCGACAAGCTGACGCATGACACCGATCCGTGCGCCTTTCAAGCCATCTTTTCGTAAAAACTGCATGTAGTTTTTGGGCACTTTCCCCTGACTATTTTTGGTAATCGGATCTTTGGGGTCATACCCCGCCGTCACCTCCAGCAGCCGCACCGCATCTTCTACCGTCCGGCACATCGGTCCACCCACGTCATTCCGGGTATAGAGCGGAATAATACCGTACCGGCTCACCAGCCCCAGCGACATCCGAAAGCCAACCAGCGCATTGTGCGACGACGGCCCCCGAATGGAATTGCCCGTATCCGATCCCAGACCCACCGCGCCTAAATTAGCGGCTACCGCAGCGGCCGTTCCCCCGCTCGATCCGGCGGGGACATACGCTAGGTTGTAAGGGTTAAGGGTTTCGCCTGCCATCGAACTCTGCGAATGCATAGGTGTGAACGCCCATTCGGCCATGTTTGCTTTAGCCAGCACGATTGCGCCCGCTTCCCGCAACTCCCGAACCTGATCGGCATCTTCGGTTGGCACAAACCCTTTCAACGCAATCGAGCCGCCCGTTGTTTGCAGGCCTTTTGTATTAAAATTGTCTTTCACAACAACCGGAATGCCGTGTAAGGGTCGCAGCTTACCGGTTTTCTTAAATTCAGCATCCAGAGCACGGGCCGTAGCGATGGCTTCCGGGTTTACCAGAATAATCGAGTTAAGTTTCGTTGGCTGGTCATAGGTTTGAATACGCTCCAAATATGCTTTCACCAGCTGCTCACTCGTCAGTGAACCATTTCGGAATGCCTTATGAATGTTGCTTATCGTCGTTTCAACTAACTCAAATTTTGACGCAGGCCCCGTTTTTGCTTTTGGCTGAGCCTGTACCGGGAATAACCAGCCCGACTGGAGTAACCATACAAAAATCGAGACAGACAAGCTCAACGTAAAACGAATACGTGATGGCATAGTAGTTATGAGGAAGTGTACTTATATGGCAAAATTAGTATTTCCTGATAGGAATAAGCATACACACAGACAAGTAAGCATTAATTATATTGGTAATACCACAACCAGCGGAATAATAGTGTATAGCCATCCAAGCTGTCGATTAATCTATTTTTTCACCCCCGGGCAACCCTTTTGCCAAACCCGGCATTTCTGTCACTGAAACAAATCGAAATTATGTCAAAGCAGCTCGTCGAACAATGCCAGCAAGGTAATGCCTTTGCCCAGAAACGGCTGTTCGATCAGTTTGCGAACCGGTTGTTTCGGGTCAGTCTGCGCTACGTGCGGCATGAGCCCGAAGCCGAAGAAGTGCTGATGAATGGATTTCTCAAGGCCTTCCGGGGTATCGGTGATTTCTCCTACCGCGACGACAGCGGGCTGGAGGCCTGGCTCCGGCGCATTGTCGTCAACGAAGCGCTGCAATTTCTGCGCGCCAACCGACGATTGCCACTTTTCCGGGCCGACGAAGAAACGGAACACCAGCCCGACCCCGACCCGTTGCCCGATGCGGGACTGGACGCCGAACGGATCTATGCCCTCATCCGGGAGCTACCAACGGGATACCGCACCGTGTTCAACCTCTATGCCATTGAAGGCTATACCCACCGCGAGATTGCCGACCAGTTGCGCATCTCCGAAAACACCTCGAAATCACAATTGAGCAAAGCCCGTGCGCTGTTACAGACCTGGTTAACCAAACATGGCTATGAAGCAGAAAACCGACGAATCTCCTGACCAGTGGGTGCGGCAGACCCTCAGCCAGTTGCCCGACGCTCCCCCGCCGGACTCGTCTTTTGATAAGGATGAGTTATGGGCAAAACTGCGCCCTGAACTTCAATCTGTTTCTGCGCCCCGCTCGCCAACCAGGTTAGTGTGGTGGATGGCGGCAGCTTGTATTGGAGCGCTGATGGTTGGCTGGGGCTGGTTATCCCATCAATCAGCCCCGGAATCCACCGTTGCCGTTGTCCACAGAAAGAAGCCTGAAACTCGCGTAGCGCGCCAACGACCTTTCGGCTCAACGCGTGCGAATGAAGCCGACACGTCGAAAGATGCGTTCTCAGCCGCAGCGCGTTCGCACATTGCTCTGCATACGCAGCACCCTCAGCCAGTAAGATCAGACGTTCGCGTAACACCGCCTGTATCGACTTCAGCAGCCTCACCCTCGTCGACGCCCGACGACGTATCAACCTTGACCGAAACGCCCGCCGTTGTTGACAAACTTCCGGCTTTACCCAAACAGAAACTAGCCGAAACCAGACCCAAACGACGGTTTCAGGTCGTTCACGAAAACGAGCTTCGGGCTGAAGAAGAAACCCGGCCAAAACTCTACTGCCCCGACCGTTTTGTTCGGTTGAGCAGCGGGCAGGACGAAGAACCCCGGCCAGAAGCAAGCCGTCCGGCCTTGATCATGTCTTTAACGAATAAACCAAACCAATAACCATGCGTCTATTTTGTCTGATTACTGTGCTCCTATTGAGCATAGTCGGGATCGCTATGTCTCAGTCATCCACTCCCCGCCTAACCGAGTTGAGCGCCAAACAGACGTTTGCGGGCTTTAGTCACATTGAAATTGATTTAGGTCAGCGCAACACATTGATCGTTGGGTTCAACAGGTATGTACAAGTGCAGGCCCACAAAAACATCGACTCGGCATTACGCCTTTTTGTGGCGAACTACCTGACGGTAGAAGACACGAGCCAAAATCCTACCCAAGCCACCCATGCGCTGTTTCGGCTCGGCGAAACAGATCGCGCCCTGGCGCTTCGCTATACGCCCCAGCAAACAATGAACTTCCGGTTTCGGGACGACGACAAGCCCGTTGAAGTAAAGACTCAACAGGATACGCTCCAGATCGTCTGGACGTCATCAGCGGCACAGACCACGCTCACTGATTTCAGTGTCTATCTATTGGTCAACAGCCTACATGATATTGAGCGCTTGCTTCGTGCGGGCGGTGTCAATCAAAAGCTGCAAAAAGCCCTCGAAGCCGTACAACAGTACAAAGGTCATAACCTGACCAGCCCCAGACTGGCTTACACCCTGATCCAGGGAGAAGACGGGAAAAGTAAACTAGTGCAGCCGGGGCTGATCGGCAGTCCGTTCCTCAACATACAGCCTAGCATAGGCGTGGGGCTGATTCGTAACCAATGGGTACCCTCGTTCAATTTATTCGTCAGCTTGATACCCAACCGATTTCAGCGACTGGGGTATGGCATCGGCTACACGTCTACTTTCTTTTTCACTCAATCAACTACCGATGGTAGTTTTCAAGCCGTTCGAAATGATTTCCTGAGCGCAGGTATCACCATACACAGCCGAAAAAAGAACAGTCAATCCACAACGTTCGGGCGGGAAGTGGCTTCGTTTTATGTGGGCATACCGGTCCGGCACAGGGGGCCTTACTTCGAGGCAAACACCATCCGTTTGGGCGGCACAGTGTATACAAATGGCCTGCTTAAAGTGCAGCCTGAGATTTACATGAGTGGCTTTTTCAAGAAAGTATATCCCGGCTTGCGGCTGGTTGCCGGGTTCTGATTTTGTTTGCGTTAGTCCTTTGTTGTCAGCGGGTTATTACGTACATTTACTTCCCCAATTTACAACAAACAACCATACTAATGAGCCGGGTTCTGGCGTAAAAATCATGGCCCGGCAACTCAATCTGCATGAAAAAAGGACGCTCAAATCCGAGTCAACTCCAAATTGATTTTCTGGCGGCTTTCCGTCAAATGCTGATCAGTCTTGGTAATTCAGAAAACTTACCCGTCAACGAAAGTCTGTTTATGCGGATGACGGACCAGTGGGAGAATACGCGCGCCATGCCCGCGGATCTGTTGTTTACCAAAAGCCCAATCGAAGCCATCGTTTTCCGGCTCCAGAAAGCTGACCTGGAGGGCGAAACCAGCCGCCTGCGCTTTCCATCAGAACTCATTGCGGGTGAGATTCGTGGGGAGAGAGGTCTGACCGGCTTCTCTGCCAAGTTTCGGGAGCAGGGTTGGATTATTTTACCGGCGGAGTTGTCGGCTATGTACAAAAATCTGTTTCTGAATATTCTGGCCGCTTCTATCGGGCTCGAATACCTTTATCCCGTTCGTAAAGACTTATTGGCCGAAGCCGAACGTGTTGCACTGGCCGCTATGTTGCCCGAGTCAGAAGTGCGTAAATTCTTCGGCCTTCGTTTGTCGCGTTTCCCCGACAGCTTCCGCAGCGAGGTGGCCAATTATTTCAACTTACCTTTCGATTACGTCCTGAAACGTGCCAACCATCTGGGCATGGTATCGGAGCAGGTTATTGAAGAGTCGCGCAACACGGCACAACCAATACGATCGTCGGTATTACGCCGTCCGCAAAGTAGCCGGGCTGCTTAACCGTTCGTTGTTACTGTCATCACTGAGGCCGTTTGGATACATATGTATCCAAACGGTTTTTTTATGACCGGCCTTCTAAACGTGTTTACTGAACAGCCAATAAGCAGGCAACAAAACACCAAACCTATTATCTATCAATGACTTACCTACCCTCTACCTGTAGTATATCACGCTACTCGAGTATGACTACTTACCACTCTTATAGATAACGCGTACCCCATTTTATCTTATTGCTACATAGTTTATCACTTAAGTAAGAATATCAACTGAAGTTGGCTTAATGGCAAATTAATATTTGGAAGTCCCGTTAATAACTCACTGTTTTGCATAACCTATTAATTCAATAGACTATAAGTACTAATAGTCTATCTACAACCGGGAGAATAGGGAGAATGTAAAACATAAATACGGTATTGCGACGCCACTCGAATAGACTAAGACAAAGCCTTACTTCGTGATGCGCTACCTAGCTACCATTAAACACAATGACCACGACTGTCCTTAGTATGAAACAATTTTTAACGTCAACTTTTTTTCTAGGCGTACTTCTTCTACCCCTGTTTGTATTAGCTCAAAATCCACCCGTCATCAATTCGACAGTATCCGGAAAAGTAGTCGACGCTAACACGAAAGAGTTCCTGATTGGTGCTACTGTAACCATTAAAGGCACGACAAATGGTAGCGTAACCGACATTAATGGCCAGTTCAATCTGCTCACTGGTCAGAAACTTCCGTTCGTTGTTGTCGTTTCGTTTGTGGGTTATCAGACCAAAGAAATTAGTATCAGCGACAACAACGTAGAGATTCAGCTTGACGAGGGAGCCAATCAACTAGCCGATGTAGTCATTACGTCCCGGCGTCGGCAAGAGTCAGCCCAGGACGTTCCCATCCCGATCTCCGTTGTCAGTGGTAACCGGGCCGAAGATGCGGGCGCTTTCAACGTGAACCGACTGAAAGAAATGGTACCTACCGTTCAGTTGTATGCGTCCAATGCCCGAAATACAACACTTAATATTCGTGGCTTAGGCTCCACATACGGATTAACGAATGATGGAATTGATCCGGGTGTCGGGTTTTATGTAGATGGCGTTTACTACGCCCGTCCGGCGGCTACAGCACTCGATTTCATCGACATTGAACAGGTGGAAGTGTTGAGAGGACCTCAGGGGACGTTGTATGGTAAAAACACAACCGCCGGAGCGTTTAATATTACAACGCGGCCGGCCGGCTTCACCCCAAGTGGAAGTTTCGAGCTTAGCTATGGCAATTACGGCTATATTCAGGCCAAGGGATCACTGACGGGTCCGCTGAGTAAAAAGCTTGCCGCACGGGTATCGTTTACCGGTACACAACGGAACGGGACCTTTTACAATGTACATACCCAGTTGCCAATCAACGACATTAATAACATCGGAGTACGGGCGCAACTGCTTTACACACCAAACGACAATGTAAGAATTACCCTGATTGGCGATGTTTCTGAGCAGAAACCGAATGGATACGGTTGGCCGGTAGCGGGCGTTGTTCCTACCAAACGAGCAGCCTATCGCCAATTCAATGCCATCATTGCCGATTTAAATTACAAACTACCTTATTCAAGCGCGTTTGAGCGGATCGTTGACCTCGATACGCCCTCAAAGGCAGATAATAACCTTGGTGGAGTGTCGTTGAATGCCGATATTAAACTAGGCAATGGTACACTAACCTCAACCACGGCCTGGCGTCACTGGCAGTGGACCCCGCTGAATGACCGTGACTACATTGGTCTGCCCGTTTTCACAATTTCGTCGGGTAACTCGGTTCATGATCAGTGGTCGCAGGAGCTTAGGTATTCAGGAAAAATTTCATCCCGATTAAGCGGTGTTGTTGGCTTATTTGGTCTGTGGCAGGATTTAAAATCTGACCCCGTCCAGACCGAAGAAGCAGGTTCGGCTCAATGGCGCTTTGCGCAAAGCTCTACCAGTCCTCTCTGGAAAACACCAGGCTTGTTCGATAACTTTGGCATTCGCACGACCAATAGAATCCAGAGTACGGGTTTAGCGGCCTTTGGGCAACTTGACTGGGCTGTAACCGATAGAATTCACGTTTTACCCGGCATCCGGTACAACTACGACAAGAAGGTAGCCAACTACAAACGAGAAACCTATGGTGGCCTGCAAACGACCGATCCGGCTCTGCTGGCGTTGAAGAACGCCGTTTATACAAATCAGGCATTCGATACAGACGTATCGGAGGGTAATTTTTCGGGGCAGGTTACGCTGCAATACCGAGCCGGAAAGGCCATCAATGCCTTTGGAACCTATGCAATCAGCTACAAACCCGTCGGGATTAATATTGGCGGATTGCCAACGGCCAATGGGCAGACATTACTTGACCTGGCCAGAGTAAAGCCCGAACACGTAAATCACCTCGAATTCGGCCTGAAAACAAAACCATCGCCTAGCTCTACGCTGAATTTGATCGTTTATAATACTGAGATCAAAGACTTCCAGACACAGGTACAAACACCCGAGCCAGGTGTGAACCGAGGTTATCTGGCTAATGCGGAGAAGGTGCGGGTAATGGGTGTTGAGGTAGACGGAAATGTGCGGGTCGCCAATCGGTTAACCCTGAATGCAGCCGTTGCCTATACAGACGGCAAGTATGTATCGTTTAAAAACGCGCCAGTGCCGCTCGAAGAAACCGGTGGCGAACAAGCCTTTAAAGATATCTCGGGGGGCATGTTACCCGGCATCTCGAAATGGTCTGGTTCCGTAGGTGGCGAAGTAACTGCAAGAGGCAGTCTCATCAGCTTGAAAGGAAACTACTTTTTCGGTCTGGATGCCTTCTATCGCTCGTCGTTCTCGTCGAGCCCATCGCCGTCTCAATATCTGAATATTGATGGTTACTCGCTGGTAAACAGCCGACTTGGCTTCAGGGCTTCTACGGGCATTTCTATTTTCGTCTGGGCCAGAAACCTTCTTAACACAAACTATTACGAGCAATTGCTGGCGGCTCCCGGAAGCGCAGGCCATTATGCCGGCATTGTAGGCGATCCCCGAACGTACGGTGTTACGCTACGCTACACGTTCTAATCGTATGACGAACGACTGACGTTCCCGCGGGGTCAAAGGCGGGTAACCTCCTATAGCATCAGGACCAGATTGTAAGTTATTGGCCGTATAAAAGCTGTTTACGCTAATTTCATTTAGCGTAAACAGCTTTTATACGTTTAGCCTGTTTATTATCCAACTTTCAAGCGCAACGGACCTATGAAACACTTCTTTTTACTTGTACTTTTCTCGATGACTAGTCTGATTCAAACATGGGCGCAAACGAATATCGCAGGAGTTGTCACCGATGAACGTAACCAACCCCTGGCAGGAGTGTCCATTAGTATCCAAGGCAACACGACAGGTACCGTCACCCAGGCCAATGGACAGTTTTTCTTACAAACCAATGAATCCTTTCCACTTACTATCATCGCATCATTTATTGGCTACAAGCGGGAAAATGTAGCCGTTCGGGGAAGTAACTTCCGTAGCCTAGTCGTAAAGCTCAGCAAAGAAGCAATCATGACCGATAACGTTATAGTATCGGCGAGTCGTGTGCCGGAGGCCATTCAAAAGGCAGCCGTAACGGCCGAAAAGCTGGGTACGCTTCAATTTCAGCATTCACCGGCAATAAGTCCGTTCGATGCCCTTCAGAACGTGACCGGAGTCGACCTCCTAACCCAGAGCCTGACGTTAAAATCGGTAAACCTGCGGGGTTTCGGGGCCAATAATAATACCCGATTTATACAACTAACCGATGGCATGGACAACCGATCGCCGGGCTTAGGGTTTGGATTTGGCAATGTGGCGGGTATCTCTGATTTAGATGTTGAACATATCGAATTGATTCCGGGTGCTTCTTCAGCCCTATACGGACCGGATGCTCTACAAGGCCTGATGCTTACCTCCAGCAAAAATCCCTTTACGTACCAGGGGCTCAGCGCTCAGTTGAAAGTAGGGGTCAATAACGTCGGAAAGGTCGATTTCGGGCCAAAAGGCTACCGTGATATTGCCATTCGGTACGCGAACCAGTTGGGTGCACGTTTTGCCTTCAAGGTAAATTTCCAGCGGATAAGCGGCACTGACTTTATCGCCGATGACTACAGCGATCGGTCAACAAGAGCGCGGACTAATTTCTTCACCACCGACCCCAGCCAGGGGGGTATCGCTACCGGCATAGGCTACGTGCCGAATAATGATCCAAATACGAACTTCGAGTATGACGGCGTAAACACCTATGGTGATGATATCAATGCGGGTGGCGCCTACACCTTCCCAAAAAATTACGCCAATGCCCTTTTGCAGGGCAAATTGGTAACCCGCACCGGCTACACAGAGCTTGATATGCTCGGTAACAACGGCAAGGTGTTTAATAACCGGGCCAACGTATCAATGCATTACAAGTTGCCAGGTAATACTGAAGCCTCAGTTGGCTGGTATTATGGCAACGGCAACTTTATAAGCACCGGCAGTTTCCGCGAATACTTTCCGGATTACAAACGCCATCAGTTTAAAGCCGAGCTACGGGGCGATAACTTTTTTCTACGAGCTTACACCACCCGGCAGCAGGCTGAAGGCTGGACTATTGGTCAAACGGCTACCGCGATTAACAATAGCTGGAAATCGTTGAATCAGTGGGCCGCGGAGTTTGGCCAGGTGTACATTGATAACAAGTTTGGCCTAGATGCTTCCCGCGCTACGGCCGACCGCGGCCGTTACCTGCCCGGCTCCGTCCAGTTCAATGCTGTCCGGGATGCTTACGCGAGCACCTACAATACTGATTTTATTCCCGGCTCAACGACTGCCAAGGGAACGCGTTTTCGGGATAATTCATCCTTGTGGCATTACGAAGGCATGTATAACTTCACAAAGCTGCTAAACAATACAATTGAATTGCTGGCAGGAAGTAGCTTTCGGCATTATGGAATCAATACGGGAGGCACCGTTGTCGCCTTAAAAGCTGATAGCACGGAGTACACCATCAACGAATATGGCGCTTATGTACAGGCCGCCAAAGAAATAAAAGTAGGTGCAGGATTAACGGTGAAACCTACTGTCGCCATTCGCTACGATAAGAACCAGTACCTGAAAGGGGTAATAACTCCCCGTGCCTCGGCGGTTGTTAGTGTTGGTCCACATAATTTTCGGGGATCGTGGCAAACAGCGTTTCGAAACCCATCACCGGGCCAACTGTTTGCGGTTCCGGCAACTGGTAGAGAGGACGGTATAGACGGCTCACAACTTGCCGTTGAATCAAGCAAACGAATTACCAGCCCAGCCTATGCAGAAAGTGACGTAAAGGATTTCACAGCCGGACGTATTACCGAAGCCCAGCTCCGTAGCCGCGCTTATAATCCGGCGAATTTCACAGTGGAGAAAGTAAAGACCTGGGAAGTAGGCTATAAAACACTCATTCAAAATAGGTATTATGTAGACGCCTTTTATTTCCACAGCCAATACACCGACGTTATTACCCCTCAGCGCTTTTATCAGCCCATGACTGGCCAAGTCACTGACTTTGCGACGAATGCCTATCGTACGCTGCAAATCGATTTCAATAATCACAATGAGATTTTCGTGAATGGCTGGGGCATTGGTTCGGAGTATAGTTTAGGACGAGGATTTACCATTGGTGGCAATTTCGCCCACCAGGTAGGCACCGTAACTCTACGGGATGCACAGGGCAATATTGTCAACGACAATGCTGGCGTGCCCATTGTGAAGCGGAAAATGAGCAATCCTGACGTATCACAAAAGGGGCGTAACTTCTTTGCCTCTCCCGAAAATCGCTACAATCTGACCCTTGGCAACGCAAGCCTGACGAACCGGCTCGGTGCCACAATAACGTACCGCTGGACCGATAGAATGTGGGTGGAGCAGGGCACAACGGCAGGCGATATCTGGCTACCCCCCTGGACAAGCCTGGATGCACAGGTGTCGTATAACGTGCCAACGTTTAAATCCATCATTAGACTAGGTGGCACGAATATCCTCAATCACTACTATGCACAAGGCTATGGCTTGGCCCGAATTGGTGGGCTGTATTATTTGAGTATTACGTTCGATGAATTAATGCGGTAGTCCTCGCAACTGGTTGACAATGACACGCCAAATTATAGCGTTGTTACTCCGTCGTAAGCGTGCAATTCGCTGTGAAGCGTATAGCTTTAAAACCCTGTATCTACGAAATCGTATATTCTTCCGAAGTATTGGTTTAAACGGAGTGAGTCATACTGCTAATAAACGGAATGACTGATGACAAAAAAGCCCCGACCATTTCTGATCGGGGCTTTTCATAATCATTATTTCTGAACGGTTAGACCGTAGCTTTCTTTTTGCTGCGAGCGTACTGTTCGCGCGATTCGGTGATGGTTTCCAGTTCCTCTTTCGAACCAACAATGGCTGTTTGGTAGCGACGGAGGCCTGTACCGGCCGGAATCAGGTGACCAACGATTACGTTTTCTTTCAGGCCATCCAGCACGTCACGTTTACCACGGATCGAGGCTTCGCTCAAGACTTTCGTCGTTTCCTGGAAGGAAGCGGCCGAGATAAAGCTATCCGTACCCAGCGACGACTGCGTGATGCCCATCAGCGTTGGCTGCGAAACAGCGGCCATCGCGTCACGAACGGTTACAAGAGCCATATCACGACGTTTCAGACCGGAGTTCTCATCCCGTAGCTGACGACTCGTTATGATCTGCCCTGGTTTAACGTTCGGCGAATCGCCGGCGTCCATAACCACTTTAGCGTCAAGAACTTTATCGTTTTCTTCGCGGAAAGACCACTTGTCGACAACCTGGCCTTCGAGGAAGTTGGTGTCGCCCGAATCGATGATTTCAACTTTCTGCATCATCTGCCGCACGATGGCTTCGATGTGCTTATCATTGATTTTCACCCCTTGCAGACGGTAAACTTCCTGAATTTCATTCACCAGATATTCCTGAACAGCCGTCGGTCCTTTGATGGCTAGAATGTCGCTTGGTGTAATCGCACCATCCGACAACGGAGCACCAGCCCGCACGAAGTCGTTATCCTGTACCAGGATAAACTTCGACAGAGGGACAAGATACTTCTTCTTAGTTCCGTCTCTCGACTCGATAAAGATTTCGCGGTTACCCCGTTTGATAGCACCGTAGGTAACAACGCCATCAATTTCGCTAACGACAGCTGGGTTCGACGGGTTACGGGCTTCGAACAATTCCGTTACCCGTGGCAGACCGCCCGTGATGTCACGAGTTTTACCAACGTTACGTGGAATTTTCGCCAGTGGCTGACCAGCTTTAATTTTCTGGCCTTCTTTCACAACCAGACGAGATCCAACCGGAAGGTTATAGCTCTTCTGAAGTGGTCCACCGTCATTATCGGGCAGGTGCAACGTTAGGGTCGTTGTGCCTTGTACGACAATAGCCGGGTTCTTGGCTTTATCGCGGCTTTCGATGATCACTTTCTCCTGGAAGCCAGTCTGTTCATCGAATTCCTCACGATACGTGATACCGTCTTCGATGGCATCGAAGCTCAGCGTACCGGTCAATTCAGACAGAATGACGGCGTTGTATGGATCCCAGGCGCAAATATCGTCGCCCTTCTTCACCATATCGCCATCTTTAACCCGCAGGAATGCACCATACGGTACGTTGTTGCTGATGAGCACGACGCTACGGTCACTTGGGTTGACAATCCGAACTTCACCCGAACGACCCATTACGATTGTTTGTGGGTTACCTTCGTTGTCTTCCGACTGAACCGTCCGCATTTCTTCGAATTCGATCAATCCATCGAATTTCGCTTTAATCGATGCATCAACGGCAATGTTCGAAGCCGTACCCCCTACGTGGAACGTACGGAGTGTTAACTGCGTACCTGGCTCACCGATTGACTGAGAGGCAATTACACCCACCGCTTCACCGATGTCTACCATGCGGCCCGAAGCCAGGTTGCGGCCATAACATTTGGCGCAAACACCCTGACGCGATTCGCAAGTCAGTACCGAACGAATTTCAACCGTTTCAATGCTCGTTTCATCGATATGGGCAGCAACTTCTTCCGTTACCAGCTCACCCGAAGCTACGATCAATTCTTTTGTGAGCGGATCATAAATGTCGTGAACCGTAGTACGGCCCAAAATACGTTCTGACAGTGGCTCAACGATATCTTCATTATCTTTCAGCGCCGACACTTGCAGACCACGGAGGGTTCCACAATCGTCTTCGCTGATGATAACATCCTGGGCTACGTCGTGCAGACGGCGAGTCAGGTAACCGGCATCGGCCGTTTTCAGAGCGGTATCGGCCAGACCTTTCCGCGCACCGTGGGTTGAGATAAAGTACTCCAATACGTCGAGTCCTTCTTTGAAGTTCGACAAAATCGGGTTTTCAATGATCTCGCCAACCGAGCCTTGCAGGTTTTTCTGAGGCTTAGCCATCAGACCACGCATACCACCCAACTGACGAATCTGCTCGCGAGAACCACGGGCTCCCGAGTGCATCATCATGTAAATTGAGTTAAAGCCGCCCTGATCCGCTTCGAGCTGCTTCATCAGCGTCTCGGTCAGACGGGAGTTTACGCGGGTCCAGATATCAATAACCTGGTTGTAGCGTTCGTTCTCCGTAATCAGACCCATCAGGTAGTTATCCCAAACGGCCTGTACTTCCGCTTTCGCTTCTTCAACAAGACCCTGTTTTGCTTCTGGAATCATGATGTCGCTCAAGCCGATGGAAAGACCACCTTTGAACGCCATCTGGAAACCAAGTTCTTTGATCTCGTCAAGGAACTGAGCTGTCCGGGCACCACCCGAAATCTTAAAGATAAGGGCAATGATCTGCTGAAGTTTCTTCTTCGTTAGCAGCTCATTGATGTAACCTACTTCTTCAGGAACGGCCTGGTTGAACAATAGCCGACCGGCAACGGTATCGATAACCTTATAAACCAGCTCACCATTTTCATCCCGGACTTTCACCCGGCACTTGATGTTGGCGTGCTTCGACACCCGACCTTCGTTGATACCAATGATGACTTCTTCGGTACCATAGAAGGTCATGCCTTCACCAGCAATTGGATATTCCGGAATGCTCTTGCGACCTTTCGTTACATAGTACAGACCCAACACCATGTCCTGCGATGGTACCGTAATAGGCGCACCATTGGCAGGGTTCAGGATGTTATGCGACGCCAGCATCAGCAACGACGCTTCGAGCACGGCTTCCTGACCCAGTGGCACGTGAACGGCCATTTGGTCACCGTCAAAGTCAGCGTTGAAGGCAGTACAGACGAGTGGGTGCAACTGGATAGCTTTACCTTCGATCAGTTTTGGCTGGAAAGCCTGGATACCCAAACGGTGAAGCGTTGGAGCCCGGTTCAGCAGAACAGGGTGGCCTTTCAACACGTTTTCCAGAATGTCCCAGATAACGGGATCTTTCCGGTCAACGATTTTCTTAGCCGACTTCACGGTTTTGACGATACCCCGCTCAATCAGTTTGCGAATAACAAACGGTTTGAACAACTCAGCGGCCATGTCTTTCGGCAGACCACATTCGTGGAGTTTCAATTCAGGACCAACGACGATAACCGAACGACCCGAGTAATCGACACGCTTACCAAGCAGGTTCTGCCGGAAACGGCCCTGCTTACCTTTCAGCATATCAGACAATGACTTCAGCGCACGGTTACCTTCCGAACGAACGGCGTTTACCTTACGTGAGTTGTCGAACAGTGAATCGACAGCTTCCTGCAACATCCGTTTTTCGTTACGGAGAATTACTTCGGGAGCCTTAATTTCGATAAGCCGCTTCAGACGGTTATTCCGGATGATAACCCGCCGATACAGGTCATTCAAATCGGATGTAGCAAAACGACCGCCGTCCAGTGGGACGAGTGGGCGCAGTTCGGGTGGAATAACCGGTACCATTTTGATCACCATCCATTCAGGACGGTTTTCAATACGACCGTTTGCTTCCCGGAATGCTTCAACGACTTTAAGCCGCTTCAAGGCTTCCGCTTTCCGTTGTTGCGACGTATCCGTAGCAGCCGCGTGACGTAGTGAGTAGGATAATTCGTCTAACTCTACCCGCGATAGCAACATCTCCAACGCTTCAGCCCCCATCTTGGCGATGAACTTATTAGGGTCTTTATCGTCCAAATGCTGGTTATTACCAGGCAGTTTATCAATAATATCCAGGTACTCGTCTTCGGTCAGGAAGTCAAGCTGGTTGATACCATCTTCAGCTTTTACACCGGGTTGTACGACGACATAACGTTCGTAGTAAATAACCTGATCAAGTTTTTTGGTTGAAAGGCCCAGCAGATACCCAATTTTGTTGGGCAAGCTCCGGAAGTACCAGATGTGCGCAACAGGCACCACCAGTTCGATGTGGCCCATACGCTCCCGGCGTACTTTCTTTTCGGTTACTTCAACGCCACAACGGTCGCAGATGATGCCTTTATAGCGAATCCGCTTGTATTTACCACAGTGACATTCCCAGTCCTTCACTGGTCCGAAAATGCGCTCGCAAAACAAGCCGCCCATTTCGGGTTTGTAGGTCCGGTAGTTGATTGTCTCCGGCTGTGTTACCTCGCCGTAGGAACTCTCCAAAATAGACTCCGGCGATGCCAGACTGATCGTCACGCTGGCAAAGTCGCTGTTGAGCTTTTTGTTCTTTTTGAACGACATTGGTTGGAGATTATAGGTTAAAACGAGAAGTGAGAAGTTAGGAGTGAGAAGCGAGGAGTTGTTGCTGATGCATTACTCCTAACTCCTCACTCCTCGCTCCTAACTCCTATTATTCAAGTGTAATTTCAAGTGCCAGACCACGTAACTCGTGTACGAGTACGTTGAACGATTCAGGAATATTTGGCTTCGGCAGGTTTTCACCTTTCACGATTGCCTCATACGCCTTCGCACGGCCAACTACGTCATCGGATTTTACCGTCAGGATTTCCTGCAGGATATGCGATGCACCGAAAGCTTCCAGTGCCCACACTTCCATCTCACCGAAACGCTGACCACCGAACTGCGCTTTACCACCCAGCGGTTGCTGGGTAATGAGCGAGTAGGGTCCGATTGAACGGGCGTGCATCTTGTCGTCCACTAAGTGCCCTAGTTTGAGCATATAGATGATACCAACCGTTACCTTTTGGTCAAAGCGCTCACCCGTCAAACCGTTGTATAGATACGTACGACCAAAAGAAGGTAAACCGGCTTCGTCCAACTCGTCAGCAACCTGCTGTTCAGTAGCGCCGTCGAAAATTGGCGTTGCATACTTACGGTCCAGTTTCTGACCAGCCCAGGCCAAGACAGTTTCGTAAATCTGCCCGATGTTCATACGAGATGGTACACCCAGCGGGTTCAGAACGATGTCGACCTTGGTTCCATCTTCCAGGAACGGCATATCTTCATCGCGTACGATCCGGGCAACAACCCCTTTGTTACCGTGACGACCAGCCATCTTATCCCCTACTTTCAGCTTACGCTTCTTGGCAATATAGACTTTCGCTAATTTCACGATACCAGCAGGTAGTTCGTCACCAACCTCGAGTGTAAAGCGCTCGCGCTTGAACCGGCCTGTAATTTCACTGCGACGGTTGTTGTAGCTCTTGATGAGCGTAACAAGCATCTGGTTCAGTTTATCATCTTCCGTCCAGCCCTCAAGGTTCATATCGGCCAACAAATTGGCTTCTTCAGGTACGGCATAGCTACTCTCATCGCGATAGGCATTGCGATCAGGGAAGAGGTTCTCCGTGATATTTTTCCGGTTGAACTTCACGCCTTTGCTCACAATCTCATCACCAAACTTGTGTTTGGCACCCGCGCTGGTTTTACCATCCAGCAACAACACCAATTTCTCAATCATACGAGCCCGGAAGTCATTCAACTCACGACCGTATTTCTTCATCAGTGCTTTTACCTCATCTTTATGCTTACCACGGTCTTCCTTGGCCGGACGAGCAAACAACTTGGTATCAATAACAACACCTTTCAGGGATGGTGGCGCTTTTTTGGAAGCATCCTTCACATCTCCAGCTTTATCTCCGAAAATAGCCCGAAGTAGTTTCTCTTCTGGCGTTGGATCGCTTTCCCCCTTGGGCGTGATTTTACCAATCAGGATATCACCTTCTTTCACTTCCGTACCCACCCGAACGATACCGTTCTCATCGAGGTTACGAACCGTTTCTTCGCTTACGTTCGGAATTTCAGAGGTTAACTCCTCTTCGCCCCGCTTCGTATCACGAACCTCCAGTTCGAACTCTTCAATGTGGATTGAGGTAAAGATGTCTTCGCGTACGACACGCTCCGAAATCACGATAGCATCCTCGAAGTTGTATCCCTGCCAGGGCATGAACGCAACTTTCATATTCCGACCCAGGGCCAGTTCACCCGCCTGCGTAGCATAACCCTCGCAAAGCACATCACCTTTTTTCACTTTCTGTCCTTTCAGAACAGTTGGCCGAATGTTGATGCAGGTATCCTGGTTGGTACGACGGAACTTGATGAGGTTGTACGTCTTCCGGTCTTCATCGAATGTTACAGCCAGTTGATCTTCATCAAGGTTGTACCGAACAACGATTTTCGTAGCGTCAACGAATTCAATTACCCCATCGGCTTCAGCTATAACCAGCGTCCGCGAATCAACAGCGACACGACCTTCCAGACCCGTGCCAACAATTGGCGCTTCGGGACGGAGAAGCGGTACTGCCTGACGCTGCATGTTCGAACCCATCAGGGCACGGTTAGCATCGTCGTGTTCTAAGAACGGAATCATGGAAGCGGCCACCGATACAATCTGGTTCGGAGCAATATCCATGAAGGTTACATTCTGTGGCTCGGCAATTGGGAAGTCACCTTCAAAACGGGCCTTCAGGCGATCAACCATGAAATTCCCTTTTTTGTCAATGTCAGCATTCGCCTGAGCGATGTAGTGCGTATCTTCTTCTTCAGCTGTCAGATACATCACAGGTTTTTCCATCGATACTTTACCGTTTTCAATGATCCGGTAAGGCGTTTCGATGAAGCCCATGCTATTGATTTTAGCATAGACACACAGTGATGAAATCAATCCGATGTTTGGACCTTCCGGGGTTTCGATGGTACACAGACGACCGTAGTGCGTGTAGTGTACGTCACGAACCTCGAAACCAGCCCGTTCACGCGATAGACCACCGGGTCCCAGTGCTGACATCCGACGCTTATGCGTTACTTCAGCCAATGGGTTGGTCTGGTCCATAAACTGCGACAGCTGGTTGGTCCCGAAGAACGAGTTGATAACTGACGACAGTGTCCGGGCATTGATGAGGTCAACAGGTTTGAAGTCCTCATTATCCCGCACGTTCATCCGTTCTTTAATCGTCCGGGCCATACGCGCCAGACCAACACCAAACTGTGCATATAACTGCTCACCTACTGTCCGAACACGTCGGTTGCTCAGGTGGTCAATGTCATCGACAACGGCTTTCGAGTTAATCAGACCAATCAGGTACTTCACGATCGACACAATGTCTTCTGTGGTCAGTACTTTCATGTCCGACGAAATGTCAAGACCAAGCTTTTTATTGATCCGGTAACGGCCTACATCACCAAGGTCATACCGCTTATCCGAGAAAAACAAGCTCTGGATGATCTCCCGAGCGGTTTGCTCGTCAGGTGCATCAGCGTTCCGGAGCTGCCGATAGATTTGCTCAACAGCCTCTTTCTCCGAGTTTGAGCTGTCTTTCTGCAGCGTATTATAAATAATATTGTAATCGGCCATGTTCATGTCCTCCTTATGCAGGATGACTGATTTCTGACCCGATTCCGTAATGACATCAATATCATCTGCCGAGATGGCTGAGTCGCGCTCCAAGAGCACCTCGTTCCGGCTGATTGACACTACTTCGCCCGTATCCTCGTCCACGAAATCTTCCGTCCACGTGCGCAGTACCCGAGCAGCTAACCGACGACCAATGGCCTTCTTCAGGTTGGCTGGCGTTGCCGGTACTTCTTCCGATAAACCGAACAAGTCCAGAATATCTTTATCTGAGCCAAAGCCAATAGCCCGTAACAGCGTCGTAACCGGGAATTTCTTCTTGCGATCAATGTACGCATACATGACATTATTGACATCGGTCGAAAACTCGATCCAGGATCCTTTGAACGGAATAATCCGAGCTGAATAAAGTTTTGTACCGTTTGTGTGCTTGCTCATCGAGAAAAACACACCCGGTGAACGGTGCAATTGAGAAACAATCACCCGCTCGGCTCCGTTTATGACAAACGAGCCTTTCTCGGTCATGTACGGAATGTTCCCCAAGAAAACCTCCTGCTCAATCGTCTCAAAATCCTCGTTGTCGGGATCGTTGTTCGTTAAGCGGAGTTTGGCTTTCAAAGGCACCGAATATGTCAGACCCCGATCAATAGACTCGTCGACCGAGTATTTAGGGGGGTCGACCAAGTAGTCGATGAACTCCAGCTTAAAATTCTCGCGGGAGTCTGAAATAGGGAAATTTTCCTGAAAAACTTTGAACAACCCTTCTTCCGACCGTTGGTTGGAGGGCGTATCAAGCTGGAAAAAATCTTTGAAAGATTTTACTTGAATATCCAAAAAGTCTGGATACCCAATCACTGGCTGAATCGTCGCAAAATTTTTGCGCGTACTGATTTTCGCGTTTGTCGCCAAGATTGTGCTTCGTTTAGTTGCGTAACCGATTCTCAATGAGTGCGTTGCGAAGATTTGCGACGGCACTCGAACTAAGCGGCTATTCAGGCTCCGGGCGTCACCCGACCCAAGGAGCGTAAATAGACAACATAAGGCAATATAAATTAGTTTGTCTTTTGCAATAGCTTAGACAAAAAGTCTCCAAACAGGAAAAGACCAGACGTTGGTCTGGCCTCCCCTGCCTGGAGCGATATGCGAAAGAGCTATCTGCTTACTTAACTTCTACTTCAGCACCAGCTTCTTCAAGTTGCTTACGGAGGGCTTCAGCTTCATCTTTGCTTACACCTTCTTTTACTGGCTTAGGCGCTGTGTCAACCAATTCTTTGGCTTCTTTCAGACCCAGACCTGTCAGGTCTTTAACCAGTTTCACGACAGCTAGTTTAGCAGCACCAGCTGACTTCAAAACAACGTCGAACGAAGTTTTCTCAGCAACAGCTGGAGCGGCATCACCACCACCTGCACCACCGGCTACCATTACTGGAGCAGCAGCAGCGGGTTCGATACCATACTCATCCTTCAGGATAGTAGCTAACTCGTTAACTTCTTTAACTGTCAGGCTTACAAGCTGCTCCGCGAACGCTTTCAAATCTGCCATTGTAGTATTTTTTTTATTTGGTTGTGATACGATTTTGTAACGCGGACATCTTGTCCACGATTTAATTAATTATCGGATTGGCGAATCGAAGTCCGCCCTACAGCTAAGCTGCTTCCTCGCGCTCCGACAACGTTTTGAGGATACCGGCCAGTTTGTTGCCACCGCTTTGCAACGCCGAGATGACGTTTTTCGCAGGCGACTGCAATAGACCGATGATTTCGCCGATCAACTCTTCTTTGCTCTTCAGGGCGATGAGCGTATCGAGTTGTTCAGCACCAATGAACAAGCTATAATCAATCGATGCCGCTTTCAGTTGCAGCTTGTCGTTCGTTTTACGGAACTCTTTGATAAGCTTAGCCGGTGCTTTGCCATTCTCGGGATGAAACATCACCGCCGACTGACCATGCAATACCGTATCGTTGAACGGAGTATAATCCGTATCGAGGGCTTCGAGTGCTTTTTTGATGAATGTATTTTTCACCACTTTATACTCTATACCCTGCTCAAAACACATCCGACGGAGGTTGTTTGTTTCAGCAACCGTCATGCCATTGGCTTCCGTGATGTAGAAGAAGGGAATCGACTGGAACTTTCCAGTTAATTCCTCAATAATTGCTCCTTTGTCCTCGCGCTTCATGGCTTAAATTCCGGCTACTGTGCCTTTATCAATCGTTACTCCCGGACTCATTGTGCTCGACAGGTTGATTGTTTTCACGTACGTGCCTTTAGCCGATGAAGGCTTCAGACGCAGTAGTGTAGCAATGATTTCCTGCGCGTTCTCGGCCAGTTTTTCTGGCGTAAACGATACTTTACCAATACTGGTGTGAATAGCGCCCTGCTTGTCAACTTTGAAGTCGATTTTACCGGCTTTCACCTCACGAACGGCTTTGGCTACATCGGGAGTTACCGTACCCGATTTCGGGTTTGGCATCAGTCCACGTGGACCAAGTACTTTACCCAGACGACCAACCTTAGCCATGACACTTGGCATCGTGATGATTACATCGATGTCTGTCCAGCCCTGTTCGATCTTCTGAATGTACTCGTCCAGACCAACGTAATCTGCACCAGCCTCTTTCGCTTCGTTCTCTTTGTCCGGGGTGCAAAGCACCAGAACGCGAACCGTTTTACCCGTACCATGAGGCAACGTGGCAACACCACGAACCATCTGGTCAGCTTTACGCGGGTCAACGCCCAACCGAACGTCAATATCCACAGAAGCGTCAAACTTCGTATACGAGATGTCTTTCAGAATCTCAGCCGCCTGGTGGAGGGAGTATTCTTTAGCAGCATCGTATTTCGATTGAGCTTCCTTTTGTTTTTTCGTTAACTTAGCCATGTCTGTGTTTGCTTCGGCAAGTCTATTAGTTCTCGAAGGGCGCTGTGCCCGTCACCGTGATTCCCATGCTGCGGGCCGTACCGGCCACCTGCTTCATTGCTGACTCGACCGTAAAGGCGTTCAAATCGGGCATCTTCGTTTCCGCGATGGTCCGAATTTGCTCCCAGGAGACAGAGCCCACTTTGTTGCGGTTTGGTTGAGCAGAGCCGCCTTTCAGCTTAGCTGCTTCCAACAGCAGAATCGGTGCGGGCGGAGTTTTGATTACGAAATCAAAGGATTTATCCTTGTAATACGTAATCAGAACAGGAAGCACCGTACCCATCTTGTCCTGCGTCCGGCCGTTAAACTGCTTGCAGAATTCCATGATATTCAAACCCTTGGAACCCAGAGCCGGACCGATCGGAGGTGAGGGGTTGGCTTGCCCGCCTTTGACTTGCAGCTTTACGTAGCCACCTACTTCTTTTGCCATTGTGATAATTGAGTTACGATCTACAATTTACGTCTTCCGGGAGCTAGTCACATAACCGACCCGATTTCCTTCACTGTAAACCAACTTGTTTTGACCGTTTATCCTCTGAGGGAAGCATAGGACGTCCGGTCATGGAATCTGATTTCAGTCAGAGTTCCTTTTCTACTTGCGCGTAACTGAGTTCTACCGGTGTATTCCGGCCAAATATTTTTACAACGACGTTCACTTTCTTCCGGTCGTCAAATACTTCTTCTACTGTACCGATGAATCCTCCAAATGGGCCATCGACAACCTTCACTGATTCACCCTTGATGTAGGCCACAGTTGGCACAGCGACTTCCTGCGCTTCTTCGTGTACTTTACCCAAGATGCGGTTCACTTCAGCCTGACGAAGGGGAACAGGCACTTTAGATGTCGTTCCAACCTGCGCGTTGCCTAAGAAACCAAGAACGCCGGGCATGTTCAGAATCATATCGAGCGCGCGGTTATTACCCAGATCAGCCGAGATTAAAATGTACCCCGGAAAGAATGACTTTTCCCGAACGCGCTTCTTACCGTTGCGCATTTCGTACACTTTTTCCGCGGGGATAAGTACCTGCGGAATTACTTCGTCTAATTTTTGCCGGATAATTTCGTTATCGAGGTAAGATTTGATTTTCTTCTCCTGCCCCGACACGGCCCGTATGACGTACCATTGTATGCCGTTTACGCTCATGTTATGATTTGGAACCGCATGGGCGGCCTCGTTACGATCTCCAAACAGTAATTTGTTGAAGCGATAGAAACATATCGCACAAATTCCTCTTCGGAGATCAGTTTAGAATGACTGATAAAACGCGTTCAGTCCGTTCTCAAATACTAAATCGATTAGACCGACTAATAGCGCAAAAATCAGCGATGCTACCAGTACCAGCGTTGAACTGGATTGCAGATCGCTGAATTTGGGCCAAGTCACGTTATGCTGAACTTCCTCCCAGGAGGCTTTCAGAAACGAGATAAACTTGTCCATGGTAAAGTAAGGGATTTGCACGGGTGGAGAGATTCGAACTCCCATCAACGGTTTTGGAGACCGCTATTCTACCCTTGAACTACACCCGTTTATAGTTTTTTGCTAAACTAGCCGAATCAGCGTGCTCCGAAACGGACTGCAAAAGTACGAACTATTATCAAAAAAACAAGTGCATCTCCGCTAAGAAATGCACTTGTTTTCAGATATTTACCTTAGTCGAGGATTTCCGTTACCTGACCAGCTCCTACGGTACGGCCACCTTCACGAATAGCGAAGCGAAGACCTTTCTCCATAGCGATTTTGTTGATCAGACTTACTTCAATCGTGATGTTATCACCAGGCATTACCATTTCAACGTTGGCAGGCAGTGTAATTTCGCCCGTAACGTCTGTGGTACGGAAGTAAAACTGTGGACGATACTTGTTAAAGAAAGGAGTGTGGCGACCACCTTCTTCTTTCGACAACACATAAACCTCAGCTTTGAACTTCAGGTGGGGAGTTACTGAACCTGGCTTACAAATAACCATACCGCGACGGATATCGGTTTTTTCAATACCACGGAGCAGAAGACCTACGTTGTCACCGGCTTCGCCACGGTCCAGAATTTTCCGGAACATTTCAACACCCGTTACAACTGATTTCAGGTTTTCAGCACCCATACCCAGGATTTCAACTTGCTCACCCGAGTTGATGATACCCCGTTCGATACGACCGGTAGCAACTGTACCACGACCAGTGATCGAGAATACGTCCTCTACGGGCATAAGGAATGGAAGGTCCGTCATACGAGGAGGCAGGGGGATGAAATCATCCACACTCTGCATCAGTTCTTCGATGGTACCAACCCATTTAGCATCGCCGTTCAGACCACCAAGAGCCGAACCTTGAATAACAGGGATATTGTCACCGTCGAAGTTATAGAAACTCAACAACTCGCGAATTTCCATTTCAACGAGTTCAAGAAGTTCTGGATCGTCAACCATGTCCACTTTGTTCATGAACACAACAAGTTGAGGAACACCCACCTGACGAGCAAGCAGGATGTGCTCACGTGTTTGTGGCATTGGTCCATCCGTTGCCGCTACCACGAGGATAGCGCCGTCCATTTGAGCAGCACCCGTAACCATGTTTTTCACATAGTCAGCGTGGCCTGGGCAATCGACGTGGGCGTAGTGACGGTTCGCTGTTGAATACTCAACGTGCGATGTATTGATGGTGATACCACGCTCTTTTTCTTCCGGAGCGTTGTCGATCGAGGAAAAGTCCCGTACCGCTGCTAGACCCTTTTCGGCCAGCACTTTCGTAATGGCAGCCGTCAGCGTCGTTTTACCGTGGTCAACGTGACCAATCGTACCGATGTTTACGTGCGGTTTCGAGCGGTCAAAATTCTCTTTTGCCATGTTTTTAAAACGCTATTGTGAACTGTTTTTGTTATTGGATGAACTCGCTGAAATAAATTAAACCTAGCGAAATCATCCTCGTTTGAGGTCTGACGCCGTTTAGGCTTAATACCGCACGGGCGGTCCCGTCAAAAAGGCTTCAAAAAGAAGCCTTGAGCCGTTACGGGGACTTGAACCCCGGACCTCTTCCTTACCAAGGAAGTGCTCTACCGCTGAGCTATAACGGCGGTACTCAATGGTATGCACTTAACAAGCTACTACTCGATGCTTTGCCTGTTCGACTTCGCAACCGTACTAACTTGTTTGCTAAGCAGAAGTCGTGCGCGACTGCGATCACAACCTATAACTTAGAAGGCTGTTACTCTATTACTGGAGCGGAAGACGGGTCTCGAACCCGCAACCTATAGCTTGGAAGGCTATCGCTCTACCAATTGAGCTACTTCCGCCTGAAACAAGGATAAAGTCAAGTTTAAGAGTTATGCTGCTTTTCAAACTATGCTACTTTATTCTTTTTCTGTGGGGAGTGGAGGATTCGAACCTCCGAAGGCGTACGCCAGCAGATTTACAGTCTGATCCATTTGGCCACTCTGGAAACTCCCCAAAAAACACGTGCGAAGAACATTTTCCGCCCCGTTTCCGGTTTGGAGTTGCAAAATTACACGTTTTTATGGTGTTGTCAACACATGCTTTAAAAATAATTCCGTAAACCTAAATTTTAATTTAATACCTGGGTTAATGACTTTCCGGTAGGGTACTGGATATCAGCGATTCGCCACCGCGAAGCGACCTGTTGCATAGCAACTTTGATCTCCTCCGGCTTGCCCTTATTTTCAAAAGTTATATAGACAATTGCCTTTGCCCCACCGATGATTGCCGGTAAGACCCAGGTCTTTTTGATAGAGGCATCGGGTTCATTGTAGAGTAAATTTATTTTCGACCGATTTACTTTACCCGGTGTAGTTTTGGCATCGTTCCAGATAAGATCAGCGGTGGATTTAATGAAAAACTGGTCGATTAACGCCCGATCTTTTGTCTCCCGCATGGGGTTCTCTGTTTTATTATGCTCAAAGTAAAGCGCTCTTACTAAACGATCAGCCGCCGACCGGGGCGTATCTGGTCCGGGGCGCTTGGCCAAGCTTGCCGTACTATCTTCTGTTTCGGTAGCAGAAGCCGTTTGCGTTTCCTGCTTGGGTTTAGTCTGGCATGACAAGGTAAGGAGCAGTAAAAAGGGAATGAGTTTTGATGTGATCATAATAAATAGACCTGTAGATTTAGGTTTGATAAGGCTAATTTCTGGCTGAACGCCCACACAAATTATAATCTTTGCCGGAAGTAATGACAAAGTTCTGCTCGCTGAAAAACTAATGATCTACCCTGTTTAGCGCTTTCGTATTACCAAAAAAGCCATGCCCAGTATGACAGGCATGGCTTCGGTCAGTAAGCAAACGTCTTTTTACCAGACTTTAATCCGGTCTTCGGGTTTTTTATACATTTTATCGCCGGGCTGAACATTGAACGCTTGGTACCAGGCATTGATGTTGGATAATGGCCCGTTGCAACGGTACAGCCCCGGCGCATGTGGATCGGTCATGATGAGCTGGGCTTCTGTTTCGGGCAATACATTAATACGCCATACCTGCGCCCATGATAAGAAGAACCGCTGGTCGGGAGAGAAACCATCAATCAGGCTTTTTTTGCCACTCGCTTTCCCCTGGGGCGTCTTTTTGAACGCATCATAGGCGATGGCGAGTCCACCCAGGTCGGCTAGGTTTTCGCCAAGCGTTAGTTGACCATTCACTTTAATGGAATCCAGCACTTTGAAGCCGAAGAACTGCTCTTTCACCTGATCGGCGCGTTTTTTAAAATTTTCAGCATCGGCCTTTGTCCACCAGTCGCGAAGGGTTCCGTCGGCATCGTACTGGCGACCGGAATCGTCGAAGCCGTGCGTCATTTCGTGACCAATAACGGCACCAATACCACCATAGTTAATGGCATCGTCGGCGTCGAAATCAAAGAACGGAAATTGCAGAATGGCCGCCGGAAAGGCAATTTCGTTGTTGACTGGATTGTAGTAAGCATTCACCGTTGGAGGTGTCATGCCCCACTCTGTTTTGTCGACAGGTTTGCCCAGCCGGTTGATCATGTAGTTGTACGACCATTTACCGGCCGATTTTACATTGCCATAGTAGTCGTTGCGGTTGATGACCACCCCTTCATAGTTTTTCCACTTATCAGGATAGCCAATTTTCCGTCTGAAAGACAGGAGTTTTGTCAGGGCCTTTTTCTTGGTGTCCTCACTCATCCAGTCCAAGTTTTTGATATGTTCTTTGTAGGAAGCTTCCAGGTTATCGACCAGTGTCAGCATCCGCTGTTTGGCTTCGGGCTTGAAGTATTTCTGTACATAAAGCTGACCCAATAAATCACCCAACGAACCATCAATGAGGCTGCTTACGCGCTGCCAGCGTGGCGTTTGCTCCTTTTGACCGGTCAACACACGTGAGAAAGCGAAGTTTTGTTTTACGAAGGCATCGCTCAGATAGGGGGCCGCCCCCTTGAGAATGTTCCACCGCATGTAAGTCCGCAGTTCTTCAATGGGCGTTGCGGCAATGAGGCTATCGAGGGACCGGAAGAACGTTGGGCTTTGTACCAGAACCGTATCCTGCCCTTTAGCACCATATTTTGTCAATTGATCAGCCCAGTTAATACTCGGCGTCAATTTCGAAAAACCACCAACGGTCAGTTTGTTGTACGTTTTATATGGATCACGCAGATCAACACGTGGCATCTGCGCTTTCGCAAGAGCCGTTTCAACGCGCATGATCATATCGGCGTCCTGAGCAGCCTGCGTTGGTTCTTCGCCAATCAGGGCAAACATTTTGGTCAGGTTATCGTGATACGCATCGCGAATCTTCGTGCTGCGGGCGTCGTTTTTCAGGTAATAGTCCCGATCGGGAAGTGTCGTACCACCCTGACTGAACTGAGGCAAATATTTAGTGACGTTCTTACGGTCCTGTCCAACAAAAAAGCCAAACAGCATACCGTTACTTTGGGTCCGCTGGTAGGCCAGTTCATCCAGAAAGGCTGCTTTGTTATTAACTTTTTCGATACGGGCAAGATCGGGTTTGATGGGATCGAAACCACGCTGCTCAATGGTAGCACTGTCCATCCCACTGACATAGTAATCCCCCACCATCTGATACAACCGGCCTTTGGTCGACGTTTTCGACGCTTCTTCGAGCAACGACTTCATGGCATCGAGGCTCTTTTCACGCAACTCGTTGAAGCTTCCCCACGATGTTTTGGAGGCAGGAATAGCATTTTTTTTCAGCCAGTTACCATTGGCATATTGGTAGAAGTTATCACCCGGCTTCACCGATAAATCCATATTCTGGGAATCAATGAACTTCGGGGGAACTGCCGCTACAATGCCGACAGCGATAGCTCCTGTGAGAAGAAAAGTTACTCGTTTAGTCATGATGACAGTTAATATTAATAAAAGCCTACAAAAATAGGCAAAAAACAAGAACGCAGCCTAAGCGGGTGGACGGGAGAAAACAGACAAATCCATTTACAACCGCTTGAGCCGCTTAGGCTGCGTTCTTACTTTTCGTGTACTTATCTACCCGCCGTTAGGGCTGACTGAAACTCTTTATAAGTACCGGTTTTATACTGGTCAAACGGCTCTTTCTGGTGGTAGTTCTTCCCGAAATACGTTATGATTTGATGAAATGTACGGGGTTCCAGATAGCCGGGAATGGGCTGAATCAAATTAAATTTCTCATCTAAGAATACCGTCGTCGGGTAACTCATTTGATTTTTCAACAACGCTGCGGCCAGTTCGTGAACGCCCCGACTTCCCCCGCTAATGTACTTGAATGTCTGGTTGCCCAGTGTTACATCGCCCGTTTGTTCGGCATTGAACCGAACGGCGTAATAATTCTGATTGACGTAATCGACAATGGCGGGTTTCGAGAACGTTTCGCGGTCCATCACTTTGCACCAGCCACACCAGTCTGTGTATACATCGACAACAAATTTTTTCGGCTTCTTTTGCGTCAGGGCGTATGCCTCCTGAATCGTCAGCCATTTTATGTGTTTAGGTTCGTCACTGACCTTGCGCACGGCGGGTTCAATGGGAAGCGTAGTTCGAAATGCAGTGATCGTGACTAAAACGAAAGCCGCACAAATGAGAAGCAGACGGTTCATGTAGGTTGTTGTTTTAACAGATAACGTTCGGTGGTTAATAAAATTAGTAAAATATGCCGCTGTTGATCAAAAAGCATGCAGGAATTAATCAACAACACACTTACTCCGCTGGCTTAACGGCGCGTAGTACATCGCGTTTGTGCAACGGGCCATTGTGCTTTTCTACCGTCAGACCAGCAGCCCGCATATTGCGCTGAACATAACTTTTTGAACAGTAGGTAGTCAACATACCACCTGGCAGCAATAAGTGAGCCAGTTGACTAAATATTTCCGGCTCCCAAAGTTCAGGCTGGGCCGATGGAGCAAACGCATCAAAATAGATGACGTGAAAGCGGTCGGCGGTTTGTAGATTCTGCAACTTCTCTTCGTATTTGGTTAACGTAAAATACGGATTCAGGGCAATTGGCTCATGCCACGAAGACTCATGGAGTACCGGTAGATAAGCTGTATTGAAAAACCTGTCGTAATTAAGCTGGCGGGCCTGCTCTATGGGCATAGGATAGGCTTCGATGGCAGTGTAGACCACGTGGTGCTGATTGGCCTGCGCTTCCCGAGCGGTTAGCAAGGCATTTAACCCAGTGCCAAAGCCCATTTCGAAGATATGCAGTTGAGAATCAGGAAAGTTCTCAAATGCGGGTAGTAAGCCCAACTCAATGTATACGCGCTGCGACTCCTGATAGGCACCATGAATGGAGTGATAAGTCTTGTCAAGCGCTTCATTTATGGCGGTGTGTGAACCATCGGCGGTTAGCATCAGGTGAATGTCTGCTTTCATTATCTGTCGTTTTTGGCCTATTTTTGCTCATTCATGTACGGTATACCGGACTATTTCTTATACAGTACTTACTACTCATTTATCTGTTAGCTCTAATGATTCAACGCGTTCAAACGATATTTTTGTTTCTCATTACCGTGGCCATGGGTATTGCCCTGACAAATCCTTTGTGGGAAAAGGCAGGCACAAAATCGCCGGAAATGGCCCGTCTTACAGCCTTACAATACACAACACAACAAGCTGTAGCTACGCAACCGGGGTTGCCCGCTCAATCATTGCCAACAACTTATGTCGACTCGATCTGGTATTTGGCGCTACTAATCGCTCTGGTCGGGCTGTCAGCCTTTTACGCTATTTTCCAGTTCAAAAACAGGCTGACCCAAACGGTTCTTTGTGCGGTAAACGCACTCATGCTGACCGCCATTATGGGCATCATTCTTTACCGGACGCTTTATGCGGCTAAAGCATACGGAAATCCAGCCGATCAGGGCACTTTCCTGACTGGCTTTTATGCCATAGTTGCCGCCTTAGTGTTTAACGCCCTTGCCAATCGGTTCATTCGCCGGGACGAAAAATTAGTACGAGGGTCAGACCGGCTACGGTAGACGATACGCTTCAGGAAAACTTACAGAATAGCCCGGCCCTACTAGAAAGTTTGGCCGGGCTATCCTTTTATAATCGTATTTACTCGTCTATACCTGCTTTTGCCGTATCTTGAGCCTGAATTACAACCTCATTTGACAATGCAAAAACAGGTACTCTTTTTCTTCTATTTACTACTCACAATTCCTCGTCTGGTTTCTGCCCAGCCTACCAGCGGAACCGGAACAGCAGGCAGCATTTCCAGCTTCACAACGGGCATGGAGCGCAACCCCGGTTTTATGACCTATTACTGGGATGCGAAAAAAGGAAAAATATGGCTTGAAATAGCCGCTTTCGATACAGAATTCCTGTATTATCCAACCCTCGCGCAGGGTGTTGGCTCCAACGACATTGGCCTGGATCGGGGCCGATTAGGGCAGGAACATATCGTGAAGTTCCAGCGTAGCGGCCCAAAGGTGTTGCTGATTGAGCCAAACTACGCCTATCGGGCCATCACTAACGACCCGCTCGAACGAAGGGCCGTTGAAGAGTCATTCGCCAAATCGGTGCATGCTGGCTTCGACATTGTCGCCGAAGAGAGTGGCAAGGTACTCGTTGATCTGACACCGTTTCTGATGCAGGATGCGGTCGGCGCGGTGCAGGCTATCAGTCGCACAAGGCAGGGCACTTTTAAGTTCGACCCCGCCCGGAGTGCAATGTACCTGGCTCGTACCAAAGCGTTTCCGCAGAACACAGAATTCGAAACAGTTATTACACTCACAGGCGACAATCCGGGTGCTTATCTGCGGGAGGTGGTGCCGACGCCTTCGGCCGTTACCATGCACCAGCACCACTCGTTTGTGCAGTTACCGGATAAAAACTACAAGCCAAGGGTGTTCGACCCGCGCATCGGTTATGGCGGCATCGAATATTTCGATTATGCCACGCCCGTGAGTCAGCCGATTATGAAGCGGTATATTTCCCGGCATCGGCTCGAGAAAAAAGATCCGTCAGCAGCGGTCAGCGAAGCGGTTAAACCCATTGTCTATTACATTGATCCCGGCACGCCGGAACCCATCCGCTCGGCGTTGATGGAAGGCACGGCCTGGTGGAATCAGGCGTTTGAAGCCGCTGGCTATAAAGATGCGTTTCAGGTGAAGCTGCTTCCTGCCGATGCGGACCCCATGGATGTACGCTATAATCTCGTTCAATGGGTGCACCGCTCCACGCGGGGCTGGTCGTACGGCGGTAGCATCAGCGATCCGCGTACGGGTGAGATTATTAAAGGAAAGGTTACGCTTGGCTCGCTGCGGGTTCGGCAGGATTATCTGATTGCCCAGGGTTTAATTGGCAACTTTGCCACAGCCGGACAGGATTCTTCGAAAGCCGATCCCATGATGACGATGTCGCTCGATCGGTTGCGGCAACTGGCCGCTCACGAGGTTGGCCATACCCTTGGTTTGCCGCACAACTACATAGCCAGTACGGAGGGTAATGCGCCTGATGCTACGGAACGATTCGGCCGGGCATCGGTGATGGACTACCCTACCATGGTTGCCAAAATAAAGGGGGCCAGTATTGACCTGTCCGACGCCTATGCCAAAGGCATTGGTGCTTATGACAAATGGAGCATTCGCTACGGGTACGAACAGTTTCCCAGCGGCACCAATGAAAAACAGGCGCTGGATAAACTGGTCAACGACATGCACAAGGCTGGCCTCACGTTCCTGACCGATCAGGATGCCCGGCCCGAAGGCTCATCGCACCCTGGCACACACTTGTGGGATAATGGTTCGAATGCTGTTGATGAACTGAAGCGGGTAATGGACGTGCGCAAAATAGCCCTGGCGAATTTTACGGAGAAGAAGATTCCCGTTGGTGCCCCCATGGCAACCCTGGAGGAAGTGTTTGTACCCATGTATATGTTCCATCGGTATCAGGTTGAGGCAGCCGCCAAAGTCCTGGGTGGTCAAACCTATACGAATGCCCTGCGGGGAGATGGCCAGGCAGTTCTGTCGGCGGTTCCGGCAGAGGAACAGAACCGGGCTTTGAGCGTGCTGTTGTCAACGCTGAATCCGGGTTTTCTGGCCGTTCCTCAAGCCATGCTTACCCTGATTCCACCCCGCCCCTTTCGGTATGATCCCAATCCACGGGAGGTTTTCAAACGGCATACCGGTATCACCTTCGATCCCCTGGGTCCACCCGAAGCAGCGGCTGGGATGACACTGCGGCTGATGCTCAACCCCGAGCGCTGTGCCCGGCTGGCGAGCCAGCGCTGGATCGTGAACGGTCAACTACCAAGTCTGGACCAGGTCATCGATCAATTAATTACATCGACATACGGCTCTCCCAAAGACTATCGTCAAACTAAAAAAGACATCACCTACGACGGAGCGATTCGGCGTATGCTGCACCGCAAAGTATTGGAAAGCCTAATGCAACTTGCCGTCGATAAAGAGTTGGATGGCGCTGTTCGGGCAGCCGCTCACGAAGGCATTATGCGGATCAAGAGCCAATACTCAGTGGAGCCAACGACTCGTTTACCAACAAGCGGAGCGCTTACCAAGGAAACGTCTTCGGGTACAACACCCGATTATCTGTACTGGCTGATCGGGCAATACGAAACGAACCCTGGTTCAATCCCGGTAGCCGCGGCCCTCGCCCCACCCGATGGTGCTCCCATTGATCCGGGCCAGGAATGGCTATCGTCCGATTGCGACTGGAAATAACCGTTAACCAAAAAAGCCATCTGCCCACAAACAGGTGGCTTTTTTAATGCTACAGGCAAAGAAAATGATTTCGATCTACATTCGGCACATTGGTCTACAGCTTGGCGTCATAGCTTTGTCATAAAAACGAATCAGTAGTAGTATGAGCACAGCGTTTCGATTTGTCTGGATAGGTATCCTGTTAATGATCGGTCAACTCACTTTTGCCCAGCAGTCCATTTCGGCCGATACAGCAAAAGCCGTTGTGCCCGCTACCCTTATACCCGGACCAGCAGTTACTTCCGAACCTGTTGTCAACGCTGCTCCGGGAAAACCACAGCCGGAGAAAAACGAACTCAAATACAACCTGAACGAGTCGGGTACGCACTTTTTTAAAGCCACATTTCTGAATCAGGCCTGGTTGCAATTCAACCAAAGCAATCCGGGGTCAACCGTTATTGGCGTTCCCAAAGACAATACATTCTCCATTGGTCTGCGCCGGACACGCATGCAGCTATTCGGGCAGATCAGCGATCACGTCTTTCTGTATTTTCAGTTTGGGATGAACAATTTCAATTACCTCGCTGGGGGATTTAATCAAAACGCATCCTCGCAGCGAAAAGTACAAGCTTTCTTTCACGACGCCGTGGGCGAATATCTGGTCTTCAAAAACAAAAACTACCTTAACATTGGGGGCGGTTTAACCATTGTCAACGGCCTTTCGCGCTTCAGCGCCCCCAGCGTGGCTACCATCATGACGATGGACGTACCCGTATTTGCCCAGGCAACCGTTGATCAGACGGATTTATTCTCCCGCAAATTGAGCCTATACGCACGGGGGCAGATCGGCCATCTCGATTACCGGGTCGCTCTTAGTGACCCGTTTCCCATCCAGACGAACGGCTCCGCGCTTCCATCCTACGGCCCCACGTCTATCTTCGCGTTAAAAGGTCATAACAAACAGTTTCAGGGCCTGTTCATGTGGCAGTTTTTCGACAAAGAAGCGCATCAGGCACCGGGCTACAACACGGGTACGTATCTGGGAGCAAAGAAGATCGTCAATCTTGAAGCTGGCTTTATTACCCAGAAAAATGCCATGGTCCGCGTTTCAGCACCCGGCGATACCATTTACGAGAACATGACGCTCTGGTCAATTGCGTCCTTCCTGGACATGCCCCTGAACAAAGACAAAGGCACAGCCATAAATGCTTATCTTGGCTATTTCCACACCGATTATGGCACTAATTACCTACGTTTTAATAGCGCACTCAACCCCGCCAGTGATATCGCGGCTGCCCAACGGCCGGGTGCGTTGGGCGGTACCCAGGGGAATGCATTTCCTATGTTTGGTACGGGTAGCGTTGTGTATGGCCAGTTGGGTTATTTGATGAAACGAGATTTATTTGGCGCTGGCAATGGTACGCTTATG
The DNA here is from genome assembly GCF_054776575.1 of Spirosoma humi. Classification (NCBI taxonomy): domain Bacteria; kingdom Pseudomonadati; phylum Bacteroidota; class Cytophagia; order Cytophagales; family Cytophagaceae; genus Spirosoma; species Spirosoma humi. The sequence goes on along the minus strand of NZ_BAAHBR010000008.1, from coordinate 646,057 downwards.
CCCTATGTACAGGCTCAGATTGCCACTTACCAGCGGGTTTCGAATACGCTTGGCGTTTACAACCTGGGGGTTAATTACCTTATTAAAGGTCATAACGGCAAACTGACGCTCGATTATCAGAACCGGCCTTTTTATGAACCATCGTCGGGCGCATCACCCATTTCGACGGGGGGTAGACGGGGCCAGTTAATTTTTCAATACCAGGTGTTTATTTAGAAATCGGCCTGCTTTAAATCAAAAATCCCGCTAATACAGTAGCGGGATTTTTGATTCATAACCCATTCTTATTTCTTGGTTGCCTCCTGACAGGCATCTACTGTCATGTCCTTCATATCCCGGTTGGCCGTGTTCTCCGTTACTTCCGAAAGCTCCAGACGAGTACGGGTTATGCTCGACTTCTGGTCACTTTTAACGTAGTATTTCTTGCCAGCCTCAACGTTGAGATCAAGCCCCGTTTCTTTCTTGAATAGTTCGACGCCCCCACGGTGCGCCGTCAATGACAATTTACCCGGCTTAGCTTTGTATTCGATGTACCGATTGTTGCTGAGCTTGCAAATCATCACTTCGTTCGCGAAAATGGCATAGTTCAGCGCTGACCCAAAGAATTGGCCACCCCGGTAGATGTATACCGTGGCAAAATCGTCCGTACTGGCGGTATTGCCCGGCATTGAGTCAGTCCGAAAAGCCGAGCTCAGCATACATAAACAGAATAGTAGTAGGATAGATGGTCTCTTCACGGTTGTCTACGGTTTGATTTATGTGTTTGGTCAAAAATTTAGACAAAAAAAGAGACTCACCTGTAGAGAGCCTCTTTTTTACTAAACTATCCCATTGCTACACGCCGATGTTCAGCGTACTTAGTACGCCGTTCATATTCCGAACGGCATCGGCAGATTTGTTGAATGCAGCCTGCTCGTCGTCGGTTAGTTTATAGTCAATGATTTCTTCCCAGCCATTGCGGCCCAGAACAACCGGTACGCCCAGGCAAATATCCGACTGACCGTATTCGCCTTCCAGCAACACACAGGATGGGATAATACGTTTCTGATCGCGCACAATGGCTTCGACCATGTAAGCACCAGCCGCGCCCGGTGCATACCAGGCCGACGTACCGATCAGGCCCGTTAGGGTAGCGCCCCCTACCATGGTATCGGCCGCTACTTTCTTCAGCGTTTCCTCATCCAGAAACTGGCTTACGGGCACACCGGCTTTGGTCGCCAAACGTGTCAGTGGAATCATTGTCGTGTCGCCATGACCACCAATAACAGACGCCTGTAAGTCATTGGGCGAACACTCCAGCGCTAATGACAAATAGGTTTTGAAACGCGCAGAATCCAATGCACCACCCAGGCCGATGACCCGATTCTTGGGCAATCCCGACGATTTAAGCGCCAGGTAGGTCATGGTGTCCATTGGGTTAGAGATAATAATGAAGATGGCGTCGGGCGAGTATTTCAGAATATTTTCCGTTACGCCTTTGACAATACCCGCGTTGATACCGATGAGATCTTCGCGCGTCATACCGGGTTTACGCGGTAAACCCGAGGTGATCACAACCACATCCGAACCGGCAGTTTTTTCATAATCATTGGTTGAGCCAGTCAGCTTTATGTCGCAGTCGAGCAGCGTCGACGCCTGGAGCATATCGAGCGATTTTCCTTCGCTGATGCCTTCTTTAATGTCTAAAAGAACAACTTCATGGGCGAGTTCCCGACGGGCGATGTTGTCGGCACAAGTAGCTCCAACGGCCCCTGCTCCTACTACGGTAACTTTCATACTCTATTCGAAATTAAAAGGTTAACAAGTGATCGCAAAAGTACGGTTCCGTACCAAGACAAACCAAAGTGTATGGATTAAAACTTATGGAGGGTTACAACGTTTATAGGTTATTCATGTTTTTTGTAAAACATTCACACATAATTGCTTTTCTGTTTAGCGACCCGTAACAGTAAACCCAATGGCAAACAGTAGTCTTATTTCGCGTATTCTGACATCTATTTTTTTTAAGCGAGCCAACGTGGGTGCTGTGCGCTATGCCCGGAACTCGCGGAGTCTGTTCCAGTTGGTGAAAGACGCTCTGGCAAAAAGTGGTGGTTTATCGGGCAACAATATTGCGGCCTTCCGAGAACAATTGGGTATTGTTGCGCGCCTGGTTAGAGCCTACGCATCGGGTGAGTATCGCCAGTTACCTTGGAAAACCCTGATAAGCATTGTGGCGGTGTTACTCTATTTCGTTAACCCGTTGGACATTATCCCGGATATTCTGCCGATTGTCGGTTTCGCCGATGACATTGCGCTGGTCGGCTGGCTGTTTAGTTCAATAGGAAGCGACATCGAGAAGTTCCGCCAGTGGGAACAGACAACGGCTACCGCTGGAGACCATAACACGCAATCGCCTAAAACGATCAAGATCGGGTAAGTATAAAAGGGCTGGTTTGTTGTTTTAGCTTATACCTGTCCTTCGAAGGAGGAAATAACCGGCGGGCCGGATGAAACTTAAAATAGTAACGCCAGGGTTGAAACCAAATAGCCTCTTGGTGCGTAAGTTTCACCGACTTTTAATAGATTGTACGAGAGAGTTTTGTTAATTTTGCATACATTCAAATCCCAGGAAATATGATTTCGGCAAGCATTTTGGCATTTATGGGTTTGGGCGGTCAGGAAATGATTTTTATTTTCCTGGCATTGCTCCTATTGTTCGGCGCTAAAAAGATTCCCGAACTAGCCCGGGGACTTGGTAAAGGCATCAAAGAATTCAAAGACGCAACCAAAGACGTTCGCGAAAATATCGAAGAAGGTCTCAAGGAGTCCGAGAAATAGTCGGGTCTTTTTATAGGCAGACAATTAAGCAGCCCCAAACTGGAGCCGCTTGATTGTCTGTTTCTGCTTTATAGGGTTTCCATGTTACGTTCTCTGTTTTGACACTCTACCGTAGCTTTTCCTCCGTTCAGGCCGATATCAAATCCGGCTCCCTTACCTGCCATCAACTGGTCGAGCAATACCTCGCCCGCATTGATGCAAACCAGCACCTCAACGTTTTTACAGAGGTTTACGACACGGATGCTTTACAGCAAGCCGCCACAATCGACCAAAAAATTGCTGCGGGTACCGCTGGCCGGTTAGCCGGCATGGTTATCGGCATTAAAGATGTGCTCAGTTATGCCGGACATGGCGTCCGGGCCGGAAGCTGTATACTAGCTGATTTCACCGCCCAATTTACGGCAACAGCCGTTCAACGCCTGCTCGACGAAGATGTCATTATCATTGGTCGACAAAACTGCGATGAGTTTGCCATGGGCTCTTCGAACGAGAATTCATCCTTTGGCCCGGTTCTCAACGCGGTCGACACCAACCGAGTCCCCGGCGGATCGAGCGGTGGCTCGGCGGTGGCCGTGCAGGCCGGCCTTTGCCTGGCCAGTATTGGCTCCGACACAGGCGGCTCCGTTCGTCAGCCAGCGGCCTTTTGTGGTGTTGTGGGCTTAAAACCAACGTACGGACGCGTTAGTCGCTGGGGCTTAATTGCTTATGCTTCTTCCTTCGATTGCGTTGGAACCATTGCCAACAATGTCGATGATGCAGCTTTGCTCCTCGAAATTATGGCGGGTGCCGATGACTTTGACAGCACGGTTTCCAGTCAACCCGTTTCGGCCTACACCCAGGCTACTCTACCCGATCGACCGCTGCGCATCGCCTACCTGCGCGATGGTGTAGAAAGTTCGGGGGTTGATCCATCTATTCAGGAAGCGACTCAAGCCAAAATAGATTCCTTAAAGCAGGCAGGTCACATGGTAGAAGCTGTCGATATATCGCTTCTTAAATACCTGCTTCCCACCTACTACATTCTGACGACGGCCGAAGCTTCCTCCAACCTCTCGCGCTTCGACGGAGTGCGATACGGCTACAGAAGTGTATCGGCCGATGCATCACCTCTGGATCTTTTATCGTTGTACAAGAAAAGCCGTACAGAAGGATTCGGTGCCGAAGTTCGCAAGCGGATTTTGCTGGGCACATTTGTGTTGAGCGCCAGTTATTACGATGCCTATTACACCAAAGCGCAGCAGGTTCGGCGATTGATCCGTCGGGAAACCGAACAATTGTTTGAGCAGTACGACTTTCTGCTATCGCCCACAACGCCAACACCCGCCTTCTTATTGGGGGAGAAAACGGGACAGCGCCCGGACGATGATCCGTTACAAATGTACCTTGCCGATATTTTCACGGTGCAGGCCAATGTAGTTGGTTATCCGGCGATATCCATTCCCAACGGCACCGACAACAGCCTTGGTGATGGACACGGATTGCCAATAGGTCTACAGCTAATGGCTCCGCCTTTTGCAGAGGGCGCATTGATTGCCATGGCAAAAAAGCTGGCTAGTTAATATAGGGTGTATACTAGTTCCGATGTATATCCTACACGCTATACCATACATTATTAACGTAACGAACCTAACTGAACGAAATCTATATGAACTACATGAACCGTAGCCTGTTAAGATTAGGACTATTGAGTGCGGTGATGGGGCTATTGACCGTGGCCCAAGCCAGTCCGGCCAATCTGGTTCGGACCAATACTACGATTCAATCAGATAGTACAATCGTTAAAAAAGATACGATTGCCGTTGTCCCTACGGTGCCCGATAGTCTGTTACGGGAGCGATTAACGAAGTTACAAAAAAGCATTCCGCTGAATTACCATAAGTCTGTTCAGGCTTATGTAGACTATTTTACCTTTCGTAAGGCCAGCACCACCAAAACGATGCTGGAACGAATGCCGCTCTTCTTTCCGCTTTACGAACGAATGCTGGCCCAGTATGGTCTTCCCGATGAACTCAAGTACCTGTCCATTGTCGAATCTGCACTGAATCCACGGGCTATTTCCCATGCAGGAGCTGGCGGACTTTGGCAGATTATGCCGGGTACGGGTCGTGATCTGCGTTTGTATCAGGACGATTATGTAGATGAGCGGATGGACCCCGTCAAAGCCACCGAAGCCGCCTGCAAATACCTTCGCGATTTGTATACTATCTTCGGCGACTGGGAACTGGCAATGGCAGCGTATAACTGCGGGCCGGGGGCCGTTAAACGCGCCATGCGCCGATCGGGGGGGGATTCTTTTTACACAATCTTCGACGCTTTGCCGAAAGAAACCCGGGGTTATGTCCCTCAGTTCGTCGCGTTTACGTACCTGATGAACCATGCCAATGATCATGGCATCGTTGCCGAAACGTACGAGTACCCCATTCCGCACGATACGATTCAGGTAAGTGGTTATTTCAATCTTGAAACGTTTGCCAAGCACAGCACCATGCCCCTGGCCGATCTTCAGAAAATGAATCCGGCCATTACGACCACCATTCTACCCGAATACACGAACCGGTATCCGTTGCGGGTACCCCGTCAACAATACGGCTATTTCGCCAGCCGTCGCCGGGCTATTCTGGACTCAGCAAGTCAGCGACCGGGCGTTATGGAGCATATTCTGTTGGCGAATGCCGAAGAGGTTCGTTATGGTATGGACTCTATGGGGGCCTGGAATGCCCTGAGTCGAAATCCGCTGGCGGGCATCACGAATGAAGAAACGTTGACCGAAGAGGGGGCTGCTCTGGCAAAGAACAGCGGTAAACCAGCGAAATTAACCGCCCAACTCGCGGTAGCAGAATCGGCCGATGAACCTGAAGAGGACATTGAAACAGTCGTGCTGCGCAAGCCGAAGAAACAAACGTATGTTGTCAGGAAGGGTGATAACCTGGGCGACATTGCCGATCGGTACAACGTTGAACTCTATGACATAAAGCGCTGGAACCATCTGCGTTCCACTAAAATTCAGCGTGGCCAGAAATTGGTCATTCTAAAAGAAGTAGCTGAAACCCGGGCTGAGCGATTGGCCGATCAGGGCACCGTGAAAGGGCGAAAGAAAGCCGAGGAGATTGCTAAAACCAAGCGGTATAAGCCACGTTACCATCGCGTTCAGGATGGCGATACGCTGTGGAATATTGCCCAGCGCTATGACGGCCTGACGATTGACCGACTCAAGAAATTGAATCATATCCGAAGCAATTCCCTTCGCCCCGGCCAGAAGCTGATTGTAGGGTAGGTTCTGCCAAACTGACTCATGAAACCCATGACTTGACACCAAAAAGTCATGGGTTTTTCGTATCTTTAACTCATATAACACGCTAGAAAACAAGCTTTTCAACCAACAAATGATTGCTTATTTAGACGGAACACTGTCCTATAAAGAACCCACTCTTGTCATTATCGACGTGCATGGAGTTGGCTACTCGGTTCATATATCACTTCAAACGTATGCCGTTCTACCCGGTGGTGGCGATCGGATCAAATTATTCATTCACCACCTTTTCCGCGAAGATTTGCAGGCACTTTATGGCTTTGCCAATGCCGATGAAAAAAGCTTATTTCTGGATCTGGTTGGCGTGTCAGGCGTTGGTCCGAACACGGCATTAGGTATGCTGTCTGCCATGCAGCCCGGCGATCTACGATTGGCGATTCTGGGCGAAAACGTGCGGGCCGTACAGGCAATCAAGGGAATTGGTGCCAAAACAGCGCAGCGTATCATTCTCGAACTACGTGACAAAATGAAAAAGTCGGGCGTTGTTCCCGATGGGCCTACGTACCGGCAGCAACCGGCCGCCAATCCGGTTCGGGAAGAGTCTCTGGCTGCACTCATAGCGCTGGGATTACCTAAACCAACAGCGGAAAAAAGTGTGGATGACGCTCTTAAAGCAGACCCAGATCTGAGCGTCGAAGACGTTATTCGGCGAGCATTACGCTAGGTTTTACTGGAAACTAAAAAGCGTAAGTAAAGAGCTTTGCAGCTTTACTTACGCTTTTTTATTACATGCGTTAATTCACACCGGCCGCCTGCTTGCTTTTCTCTTTAGCAACTGCTTTCAATTCTTTTGCTTCACCTTTCAGTACTTTCTTTTCAGCCTTTTCCATTTTCCGATCGGCCTTAGCCATACGGGTTTTTGGATCCGAAATACCTTTTACTTCCAAACCCTTGTGAGTTTTAGCTTCCATTTGGTACTCCTGGGCTTTAGCTACTTTCTTCTCGGCTTTCATTTCTTTTTTAGCCGCTTTTCCTTCCTGAACAGCCTGTGAAAATCCGGGTTGAGCTACCGCTAGCAGCGCACATGCAGACGCAGCCATGATCAATTTTTTCATAACAGTTAACGTTTTGTGTAGTACAATCAAAAAATGTAAGGTATTGAGTGGTTCCTAACAGACACAAAACAATTTTGTTTGATAAGCGCTTGTTTGATCAACTTATCCTACATTATCTATAGATAATACATGTATTCATTTAAATAATTCAAATTCAATTAGTTGAAATAAGGTATTGTTTGAAATAGCTAATAACGATACTTAATCATTTTAAGTAATTTAGTATGTATCTAAAATAGGCAACCCATTATGTAATCAATAACGGTGCCTGATTCGTACGCCTAAACGCCACTTATTTATACGCTAAACTTGCTTGTAACTTAAAAGAGGTTGCTCCTGCAGGAGCAACCTCTTTTAAGTTACAAGCAAAAAAATATTAGTTATCCGTAGCTAAATTATTTAAGGCTAATTCAGACGATGAAATTGGCCAGATATAACCCGCTTCCGTAGCCGCTTTGGCAGGTACCGTTCCCTTAGCCGGAATTGTTTGCAACAAGCGCACCAGATCATTATTCCTTAGACCTTCACCCAGGAACTCGATTCGTCTTTCCAGTAGAATGGCACTAGCCAGATCGGCCGAGGTGGCAAAGTTAGCTGCCGTAAATGTTGTTGAAGCATCCGAACGGTTCCGAACGGCATTCAAAAGGGCAACCGCCTGCGCATCGACCGTGTTTGTACTACGAACCTTCGCTTCAGCCAAGTTCAGTAACACTTCGGCATATCGGATAACAGGCACATAATCGGTAAACGGGCTAGGTGCTTTGTACTTGATGAGCCAGTTTTTCACAGCAGCACCTGTACCCGACTGCTTGACAAACGCGCGTCTTTTATCCGTAGCTGTCCAGGTGGGCTCTGCAATAATTCCCTTTGGATTCAGCGAATATTCACCGTTCCCTACCCCTCCGTTAGCGGCATTTGGCGAAAAGTAATAAGCCAATTGATTCTGCGTACCCGGAAAATCACCCGTTGTGGTTGTCATCGGCATCGAAAGAATTGACTCCGTCGTCGTGTAATTCGTAAAGATGGTAGCAATATCAGCCTGCAACGCATTGGCGACACCCGTCGACGCCTTGAACGGAGCCGTTGCGCTGACAATTTTGTTGGCTTCTGTAATAACACTGGCGTAGTTCTGCATGCTCAAGTACACCCGTGTTTTCAAGGCGATGGCCGTATTCTTGTGCGCACGAGTTGTGTTATCAGCAGCCGTCGCGTAGGTGGATGGCAGCCCGGCTTCAGCTTCGTTCAGGTCTTTCAACACTTGTGCGTATACTTCAGACACACTGCTGCGGGCCAGATTTGACTGGCCTACCCCCCGGATTCCGTTTAACCGAAGGGGCACACCCGGCTTACTACCGTTCCCATCGGCATAGGGACGGGCGTAGTACTGCAGCAGACTGTAATAGGTTAATCCTCGGATCAGCTTGGCTTCTGCAATGTACTTGGCCGCGGCTTCAGCGCCTACCACTGTAGACCCGCCCGCTTCCATACCATCCAGAAATATGTTACACTTGTTGATGGTCAGGTAGGCGTAGTACCACAGGTTTACAACCGCCGTAGCACTGTTGGTAGCGTTGAGGCTCCACACATCCGAACCGGTAACAAGGTTAGAGGTCTCGTTAATAAAATCCTCCCCCCGAATATCACCATAAACAACATACCGGCCACCGTAAAAATTACCGTCTTTCAGGGCCCCGTAAAGTGACAGAAGCTGGGTTTGTACGCGGGTTGTGGTACTAAACGCCGATGCATCCGATACCGACGTTTGCGGGATAGGGTTAAGCAAATCTCTGTTGCAGGAACTGACTCCTATCAAGAGTAGACAGATGACTGCTGAATAATTTAGTCTCTTTTTCATGATATCGTTTCTTGTCAGAATTAGAAGCCAGCTTTAAGACCAACCGTTATGGTACGGGCATTACCAATCGTATTTCGGTCAACACCCTGACCACTGGCACTGCCGGAACCGTTGGAAGATACTTCTGGGTCTGGACCGGGGTATTTCGTCAGTACGGCCAGATTCTGTCCGCTCACGTAAACCCGAAGGTTACTCATCCCGATTCTTGTTACCAGTGTTGTTGGCAGATTATAGCCCAGCATGACACTTCTAACTTTCAGGAAGTCGCCTTTGAATACATTGATATCCATAGGAATGGATGACCCATTGGAAACGTTGTCGTTGAAGACAGGTTTGGCGTATTTTTTACCCGCATCACCTTCTTTTTGCCACGCATCGGTCAGTACATCGCGGGCATTGTTCCAGAAACGCTGATCGTGCAAACCAGAGTTGGTGCCATAATAAACGCTGAAGCCCAGTTGATACGTTAGCAGCACACCCAAATCGAAATTTTTGTACCTGAAATTGTTATCCCAGCCACCGTACTGTTTTGGGTTTACATTGGCATACATCACAGCGTCGGCTGCCTGCGTGATGGATGTTCCACCCGAAGCATTCACGTAGCGGGTCCGTCCATCGGGCGTAGTCGAATAGTTGTACTCGCCAGTTGGCGCATAGTATTGATAATAAACATTTTGCCCGGCGGAGTTGATAAAGATCCGTTTGCCCGTTGCCGGATCAACGCCACCCGTACGAACGACCCACAGTTGGCCGAGCGAATAGCCGGGAGCTGTCTGGTTCACGGTTTCCAGAGACGATGTAGACGTTTGGAGTACATTCAGGCCAGGTGCTAAGGCCGTCACTTCGTTTTTATTGAAGGTGATGTTGAAGTTAGAGCTCCACTGGAAATTTTTGGAATTAATGACGCGGGCGTTGAAGGATAACTCAAGCCCTTTGTTATACATCTTCCCAACGTTTTGAGGAGGATAGGTAACCGTCGTGACAGGACCGGTTGGACCAGGTATGCCGGTAGAAGGAGCCTGCGCTACGTTAAGAATTAAGTTGTCAATATCGTTTTTGTAGTAGGCAACTTCGCCAGTGATACGGTTATTCAGCAACCCAAAGGTGAAGCCAACGTCTGTTTTCGTACTGGTTTCCCACTTCAGGCTGGGGTTCCCCACACTTTGGAAATAGAGTGTGGAACCTCCACCGTATAAACCAGATCCGTATAATGAGTAAGGTGTGTAGTCATTGATACCACCAATGTTTCCGACCTTACCGTAGCTGCCCCGGATTTTAAAACTGCTGAACACATTGTCGAGGTGAGCATTTTTCCAGAAGCCTTCCTGAGCGATTTCCCAACCCGCCGATGCACCATAGAAAGTACCTTTTTTTACACCCAAAGCGGAGTACTCATCCTGCCGCAAGTTACCGCTCAGGAAGTACTTCTCTTTGTAATTGTAGTTCAGACGCCCGAAAGCCGACAGCAAATAGTTTTCGGTAAAGAGCAGACTGGAGGCATTACTGGTAACCCAGCCCGCCTGAATAACGGTGTAGTTCGGATCAGACAACGTTTGACGGTTCAACCCGTATCCGGTTTGCGTAGTACGTTGTTGCTCCTGACCAAGTAACAAACTCACGTTATGGGCTCCGCCGAACGAACGATCGAATTGGGCCGTATTGGTCCATAACCACGTTTTCAATTTACGGAAGTTGCTCGTGGCATTACCCGACGAAGCGTACCCATCACTGCTGACCGGCGACTGGAATAAGTCGTTATCCACCAGCAAATAATCGATTCCGTAAGAACTCCTCAAGGTGATCCAGTTCAGCGGTTTGAACTGAATGTAAGCGTTGGATTGAACGTGGTTGTTTTCCGTATTCGACCGGTTTTGATCCAGCATCGGGAGTGGGTTAGGATACGAAATAGATGTACCCACGATATTATTGGCATAACCAATAGCCGACCCATTCAGGTTGTATGTACCATCATTGTTATACGGCGAAAGGATTGGAGGCAGAACCAGCCCAACACGGCCTAAACCGCTGGTATTGTAGGCTTCTCCGTTCAGAGAACCCGACGTTCCGGAAGAAAGGTTTTTCTCATTCGAAAAAGCTATTTTACCACCTATAGTCACCAGTTTACCCAGCTTACTATCGACGTTGAACAGCACGTTCATCCGATTAAAATCATTCCTGCGAAGAATACCCTGCTGCCCCGTATAGCCGACTGCAAAGTAATAATTCGTGTTCTCGCTACCCCCCGAAACATTCAGGTTATGGCTCTGCGAGACGCCCTGACGATAGATGTAGTCGTACCAACGGGTATCAATCGGGTTACCGTTTGCATCGTTGGTTTGCGTAAACTTCACGGCAGAAGCCGTCGGGTTGTTGGCAACAGCCTGCGATTTGAATTTGATGTATTCACTCGCATTCAGCATCTCAGGAAGGCGGTAGGTATTCGAGAAACCGACCCAGCCATCGTAGTTCACTTTTACTTTGCCTGATTTTCCGCGTTTGGTCGTGATGAAAACAACGCCGTTGGCAGCCCGGCTTCCGTAGATGGCTGTGGCTGCTGCATCTTTGGCAATGTCCATGCTCTCGATGTCGTTGGGGTTGATACTGGCCAGTGGGTTACTAGGCGCGTTGGTAGAACCCTGATCACCCGTAAACGTCGGTACGCCATCCACAACGATCAAGGGATAGGAGCTAAGCGAGATGGAATTTGTACCACGAATCCGGAAAACGGGAGGATTGTTCAGGACACCGTTGGGGACGGTAATCTGCACACCCGGCGTGCGGCCGGCCAGGCCCGACTCAAAGCTCTGAATGGGCATCTGGGCAATAGCCGATCCTTTCACAGAACCGATACTACCCGTTGCATCCTGCCGGGTTTGTGTTCCATACCCAATAACAACCACTTCACTCAATTGCTGCGAATCTCCAGCGAGGGAGATATTGACTGTTGTCTGATTACCTACAACAACTTCCTGATTTACATAACCAATGAAGCTGAACACTAACCGACTGCTGGGCGAAGCAGTTATCTTATAATAACCCTGCGCATCTGTATTTGTACCTTTTGTGGTTCCTTTTACCTGAACAGTTACCCCAGGTAACGGAGACCCGTCGTCTGATGAAGTTACGCGGCCGCTGACTGCCACATCCTGTGCCAGAGCGGGCAGACAGAAAAGTAGCAAAAGAAGCCAGCCTCCCAATAAAATTTTGCTCATAAGATGATGAAAATTAAAATATGTGGTGAAACCCTATTACAGGAATACAAAGTTAATCTATGAAATACGAGTTATCATACTTTTCCGCCAAGGAATTTTGCAATATTCCAATAAATCAAATTTCGACGAGGCTAGGAAAGAATAAAATTTTACGAAATATGATCTAATTGGAATATATAATAATTACAGTTAACCATTCGGTTGAAACATAACGCTCACCGACTAGTTTATTCCAATGGAATATATCGTATCTTATTCGACGAATAGATTCTAAAAGGAGATAAAATACATAAATTGAGGTACGAGTAACTATACGTAACTACCTAATTATCAAGCCAAAAAGTACTTAAGTATAAAATAGAGTCTATGAAAATAATTTTCCCAAGTAGTTGTTTATACCTAACTTATTGAAAAAACATTGAACCTATATAATAATTTAAATTTTATGATTTTATCAAAACAAAAAATCCTCTTTAGATAATTTATTAATATTTTAGTTCTCTTTTTGCGTATTTTTTGAAATTTTTCACCGATTATATTATTGGATTATTTCCTGTAACTACTTAGTTACTTATTCATTTAGGATATTGCCTAATGTAAGCAACGCCAGTTGCTGGTGAGATGGTGGCTCGAACCGACTGGCAGAACAACGAGGTGGCGTCTTAACAAAAACGCCCAACTAGCGTCGGGCTGGCTGGGCGTTTTCTACCTTAGTTTGACTGGCTGCCTTTTAAGTTCGTTTCCAGGTAGGTTGTGTATTGCTGAAATAGTAAAAGCTGCGTGCCAGCGCTATACGCAATACCATGTGCGCCGGGTGGATAGATTCTGAGGTCAGCATCTTTGCCGGCGTCTTCAAGTGCATTCATCAATTGGAAGGTATTCCGGACGTGGACGTTTTCATCCATCGTTGAGTGGGCGACAAACATTTTACCGGCAAGATTCTTAGCGTAAGTAGACACGGCGCTGACCTTATACTGTTCTTCATTTTCGGGAAGCAGGCCCATGTAGCGTTCGGTGTAAATCGAATCGTAAAGCCGCCAGTCCGTCACAGGAGCGCCTACCAGAGAGACTTTAAATACGCCAGGATGCGTCAGCATCGTGTAGCTACTCATGTAGCCGCCGTAGCTGTGCCCCCGAATGGCCATCCGATTGGCATCGGCCCAGGGTTGTTTGGCCAGATAAGCCGCTGTTTCGGCGAAGTCCAGACTCTCATATTTGCCCAGCTTTTCGTAGACTATTTTCTCGAATTCACGGCCGTAGCCTCCGCTACCCCGGTTGTTTACGCCCACAACGATATAACCTGTTTGTGCAAGCCACTGATGCCATCCTATTGTAGCAAACTCATTATACACCGATTGCGCGCCTGGCCCGCCATAAATATCCAGCATAACCGGATACTTCTTCGTAGGGTCGAAATCAAGCGGCTTGATAATCGAAATGTCGATCTGTTGCCCGTCGGACGTTTTGAAGCTGCTCAGTTCCTTAGGCGAATAGTCGTGGCTGGCAACATAATCGGCCACACGCTTGTTTGTTTCCAGCGCTTTGATCAATTGCCCTTTTGTATCACGCAGTTCCACCTGTGTGGGGGTCGACACGTTCGAATATTTGTCGATAAAGTATTGGCCGTTGGGCGAAAAATTGACCGTATGCCGACCCGGAATGGTTGTGAGCCGACGTTTATTCTTACCATCGACATCCGTTACAAACAACTGCCGTTCCAGGGGCGATGCTTCCGTCGATGTGAAATAAACTTTTTTGGCTTTTGGGTCAATGTGGTGAACATAGCTGACCTCCCACTTACCACTGGTCACCGCATTGAGCAGTTTCCCTCTATAATCATAGCGGTACAGGTGGGCGTGGCCATCCCGATCCGACACCCAGTAAAACTCCTGAACGCCCGCCGGAAAATAGATCAGGTGATTGATTCCCGCGAAAAAGTCGAACACATCAACCCAGGTCGTCGACTTTTCTTCCAGTATCTGTTTGGCTTCTCCTGTGCGGGCGTTGGCCATAAACAAACGTAAGTGATTCTGCTTGCGGTTCAGGTGCACCAGGGCTAACTGGCCTTCCTGCGAAGTCCAGTAAATCCGTGGAATGTAGCCATCAGCTAAATCTACCTTCATCCATTGCTTTGCCCCGCTTGGATTGGCCTTGTTGGCAATCTCAATGACACCAATACGAACTGTCGGATTTTTGTCACCAACACGCGGGTAGGGTAAGGAATCGAACTTCTCGTCGAAGCCTTTGTAATCCGTCAGTTTATAAATCGGGACCTGGCGTTCGTCAGACTGCCAGAAGGCAATGAACTTACTATCGGGCGACCAGTCCCAGGCCTGCGCCAACCCGAATTCTTCTTCATATGCCCAGCCAAACCGTCCGTTGTAGAAAGCCGCTTTAGCATCGTCGGTAAGTTGAGTTTCTTTTTGCGTGGCGAAATCAAAAACAAACAGGTTGCCGCCCCGCTCGTAGCCGACTTTGCTACCATCCGGAGCGAGTTCTGCCGTCTGGGCATCTTTAGCGACCAGCTTCAGACTCTTATCGGCTACGGAGTAAACGTAGTAATCGGACACGCCTGACCGCCGGTACACAGGCCTGAAATTGGCCTGAAATAAGATGTTTTTCGAGTCCTTCGACCACTGAAAAGAACCGTACAAAAACGGCTTATCGGTGCCCGGAAATTTTAGTTGGCTCCCATCAAAAATGGTTTCCTCTTTCTGGTCTTTCGGGGATAACGTCTTAATGGTGTTCTGGCCATCGATGAACGAGAATTTAGTCCCGCCTTCAATCCAGTTTACGCTGCGCGGCCCTGATGATCCGGCCAGTTGCCCACCAGAAAATACGGCTTGTTGAAGGTTTGTGTAACGCTGTTTAGTCTGTTGCGCAGTTGCCAGATGAGCAAAGAGCAAGGCAACGCTAAACAGCCAGCTAACTTGATTTCGGTTGATCATGAAGTATATATAGAACTTATCAAAGAGTCAAAGCTACTAAAAAAATGAATGTCCGTTTTTTAGTAGCTGATCCCCGATTCTACTCAGGCCGAATTCCTTTTTTAAGTATATTTCCCGGTAAAACCTATTCAGTTTTATTCACCAACCAACTACTTTACCTATGATAAACAGGTACTCTATCGTTGGCCAACGTATTCCGTTTGTATGGATACTCTGGTTAACCATGCTGTTTTGTACAAGCACATTCGCACAAAACGCACGCTTCACGATCAAAGGCCGCGTTACCGACGCAGACAAACTAGCGCTCCCCGGCACCACCGTGGTGATTGTTGGCACGACCCTTGGCACCACAACCGATGCTGATGGTAATTATACGTTCCCCGTAACCCTCAAACCTGGCCCGATAACGCTTGCGTTCACCGCTATCGGCTACGAAACGCTCCGGCAAAACACAACGCTCGGCAATGCGGAGCAGATCACGGTCAATGCTGAACTGGTAGCTGCTACCACCAACCTCGACGAAGTTGTCGTTACGGGTTCTACGCTCTCGGCCCCCAAGCGCGAATTAGGCAACGCGATCAGTACCATCAACGGTTCGGCTTTACAACAGAGCGGCTCGGCCAACCTGATCAATGCGTTACAGGGCAAAGTACCGGGTGCTCAGATCACTCAGAACTCCGGCGACCCGGCGGGTGGCATCAGCATTCGTTTGCGGGGGATCAAGTCGCTGGTCGGTTCATCAGATCCGTTGTACGTTGTGGATGGGGTGATCGTAAGCAATGCCAGCACCAACGTTTCGCAATTGGCGCTTTCCAATGATGTAGGCAATGCCAACGTAGGCCAGAACCGCCTTTCGGATATCAACCCCGACGATATTGCCACGTTAAACGTTATTAATGGCGCTGCCGCAGCCGCTCAGTATGGTTCGCGGGCGGCCAATGGCGTAGTTATTATTACCACCAAGCGCGGGCAGACGGGGAAGGCACAGGTTTCGTTTTCGACGTCCTTCAACATCAATGAATTGCGTAAAAGCGTACCGGTCAATACGTATGGCAAACAGTTTGGCTTTGCGGCCTTGCGGCTGTACCCAATCGGCGGTATTTCGGCAGCTCAGATTGCAGCTAACCCCGGCACAACGACGACCAACATTTACCGCGATGGGGCTTACACACCCCTGGCTACGAATCTGGTTGATGTACAGCGGTACAACTACTTCGACCAGATTTTTCGGACAGGCTATGGCACCGATAATAACCTCTCCGTTTCGGGAGGCCGCGATAATACCCAGTATTATGTATCCTTTGGCTATCTGAAAAACGAGGGGATTATTAAAGGCACTGACTTCACACGCTACAACCTCCGGGCCCGTATCGATCAGCGGCTCGCCAGCTGGGCCAAACTATCAGTGGGGCTGAGCTACATCAACAGCCTCTCCAACGAGAAAGCCAACGGCAATGTGTTCTATAGCCCGATCAATTCGGTGAATATCACGAACAACATTTATGACATCACCAAGCGTGATGCCGCTGGCAACTTACAGGCCGTTGAGCCTTCGCGCGTAAACCCGCTGTCGACAATCGAAGACATGAAGTTTTCGCAGTCAGTGAGCCGCACGATCAACAGCGTCCAGCTGAATCTAACTCCACTGAAAGGTTTGAGCGTCGATTACATTGTGGGGGTTGATGCCTATTCGCAGTTCGGCAAAAATTACATCCGCCCGTATCCCTATCAGGCAGTTGCCCAATTACCCGCAGCCCGCTATCCGTTTGGCTTTGCGGCAACAGCAACCAATCAGTCGCTCCAGTTTAACAATGACCTGAATGCTACTTATGAGCGGCAATTCAACGATAAGTTCAAACTGAATGCCGCCGTCGGGTATAGCTACCAGTACTTTCAGGCTGACTACTCGATCAATAGTGGCCAAAATCTGGCTCCCTTCATCGAGACGGTTAGTGGTGCCAGCAACACAACGTATCAGGTGGCCTACAACCTGGACCGCTTTAGTTTGAGTGGCTTATTTGCGCAGGCGACGTTTGGCTACAAAAACCTGGCCTTCATTACGGGAGCCGTCCGCCGGGATCAGTCGTCGAAATTCTCTCCCACACAAACCAACCAGTACTATCCAAAAGTGAGCGGTTCGTTTATTGTATCGGACCTTGACTTCTGGAAAAACATCTCGGCCAATAACGTATTCAACAGCCTGAAACTACGGGCCAGTTATGGCGAAGCGGGTAACCTGTCGGGTATTGGTTCTTATGCTCGTTTTTATCAGTTCAATCCGGTCGGTTTCCTGGGTAAGAACACCATTGTGCCAGGCACGCAGTTGGCCAACCCTGATGTACAGCCGGAACGGATGAGCGAACTCGAAGGGGGCGCCGATCTGTCGTTCCTGAGTGGTCGGATTGGGTTGGGCATCACCGCTTACCATCAGAAAATCACGAACCTGGTGGTTAACCGGACCCTGGCCCCAACAACGGGCGGAACAAGCATCGTTAACAATGTTGGCGAAATGGAAAACAAAGGGTTTGAAATTGTTCTGGATGCAACGCCCATTAAGACCAATAATCTGAACTGGGACGTCACCTTCATTTACAACCACAACCGGAATAAAGTCCTGAGCCTGGGCGGCCTGCCCATCATCAACCCCGATGCCTCTTCGGCTTCAGGATCACCGGTCAATTTAATCGTTGGCCAGCCGGTGGGCGTTTTCTACGGCAGTGCCTACGCCCGCAATACTGATGGCACTCTCCTGCTTTCGCCTTCGGGCTTTCCGCAGTCCGAACGGGCCAATGGCCAGGGCAATGGTGCCATTGACTACACACCCGCCCGCAACTCCGATGGTTCTGTTGATGTGTCCAAGCCAACAGCCAACGTCATTATTGGCAACCCAAATCCAAAATGGACGGGCTCGTTCAGCACCAATTTATCTTACAAAAAGCTGACATTGCATGTGCTGCTGGACATGGTTCAGGGTGTCAACGTGTTCAACGCCGATAAACGCACGCGTCAGGGCGTAGGTCTGGGCGACTATGCCGAACAGGAACTTCGCGGTTCGCTCCCACGCGGTTACATCTTTGGCATCTACAACACGCAGGAATTTCGGGTCGATCCGGGTTCATACACCAAACTACGTGAGGTATCACTCAGCTATACATTGCCTACGTTTATCAAGAGTATCAGCCGACTCAATCTCGCATTCGTTGGCCGCAACCTGTATTCCTGGGATAAGTACACGGGATTCGATCCGGAAACCAACGCGGGTGGCAACAATGATCTGCTCCGGGGTATCGACTTCGGAAACGTCCCCATTCCACGCACCTATCAACTTAAACTGTCGGCGACATTTTAATCATGAAAAAAACACTGATACCAGCTCTCCTTGCGAGTCTTCTGCTCACGCAGAGCGCCTGCAATAAGGAATATTTGAACCCTAGCTCCATCAGCCAGACGCAGGCCGTTAGCTCGCCGGACGGATTGATGACGCTTTGCAACGGCCTACAGTACCGATACACAACGGGTGGGGCGTTGAGCGTTTTGTATGCCAGCACCGCTGGTGGCGGCTTGACAACCCGGGAAGACTTCGTCTTAAACGTAGGAAATGCCGATGAAGCGAATCTGGCGCTGGGTGCCAGCAACGTTAGTAACATCAACAGTGTGGTCCGTAACCTCTGGACACAAAGCCACCTCGTACGCTCAAACGCCGAACTGATTCTGGCCAATACGGGTGTGGTGGCGGATGCCGGGACGAAAAGCGGCATTGTTGGGTATGCGTCGATCTTCCGGGCCTTATCATTGGGCACACTGGGCTTATTTTTCGAACAGTCACCAGTCACAACGGGAAATAACGTTCCATTTGTGCCCCGGGCGCAGGTCTTCAAAGAAGCGATCACCACACTCGAAGCAGCGGCCACGCAGGTAGCCAGTGCACCCGTATCGACTGACTTTTCGGGAAAAATCGTGACCGGTATTGACATTGCCAACACCATTCAGGCACTGATTGCCCGGTATGCCCTGTTTTCCGGTGATTATGACAAAGCGCTGGCGGCAGCGGCAAAAGTTGATCTGAGTAAAAAATCGGTATTCAACTTTGACGACAATACCCGCAACCCATTGTTCGAATACACCTTTGGCAACCTGAACGTGTTTCAGCCAACCAATGCCAACCTTGGCCTGACGGGTGCCCTAACGCCCGATGCAGCCGACAAACGGATCGGTTTCTTAACGAAGGTAAGTGCTAATCCGGCGGTTGCGCCCGTTATTGCAACGGCATTCTATACCGCCAACAATGCGGCCGTTCCAGTTTATGTGCCCGGTGAAATTTTGCTGATTCAGGCCGAAGCGTATGCACGTAAAGGTGATCTGACGAATGCGGTAGCCTCGCTGAACAAAGTGCTGACGAAAACAGCGGCTCAGGATGCATTCGGATTAGGAGCCGCCTTGCCCGCTTATTCGGGTGCCCAAACGGCCGACGCTATCCTGACGGAGATTTATCGGAATCGCCAGATTGAGTTGGCCTATCAGGGTTTTCGTCTGGAAGACAGCCGCCGGTTTAATCGTCCGGGACCCGGCGCAACCGGTGCGGAACGGAACCGTAATTTCTTTCCGTATCCGCTAACGGAGCGTAATAATAACTCGAATACGCCCGACGATCCGGCAAATTAAAACAAAGTAGAACGCGGATTTTTATGCTTGGTATGGCAGGTCATGATCGATCATACCAAGCATAAAAATCCGCGTTCCGTCATTTATTCTTTATAGCTTAACCGGCATCCCCGTTCGGGTTGATTCATAAATAGCCTGGAAAAGAGCGACTACCCTGCGCCCGTCCTCCCCCGTTACGGATGGCGCCCGACCGGCCCGGATAGCGTCGCAGAACTCAGCGATCTGAATACCGAAATAATGGACGGTTGCATCAATCGTATTGAAGAAGGCGGTATCATCGGCAATGAACTGGGCCAGTAAATTTTCCTCACCCGGCACCGTCCAGAGGTCATTGACAGGTGGATCGGTAATAGTCGACATACCGGCTATAAACAAGGCTCCCCCATCCGTCTGCACACCCACCGATGCGCCGTTTTGCCCATGCACATGGACTTTCCCAAAAATACCCGGCTTCTGCGAATTGCTAACGATGATATTACCCAGGCCGCCATTCTTGAATTTCACAATGGCCAGCGCTGTATCATCCACCTCAATGTAGGGATGGTTCAGGTTACGCCAGACCCCGTATACTTCGTCGATTTCACCCATGTACCAGAGCAGTAAATCCAGTTGGTGGGGCGATTGATTGACCAGAACGCCCCCGCCCTCTTCGGCCCAGGTTCCACGCCAGGCATCACTTTGGTAGTAGGCTTCACTACGCCATCCCAGCATCTGAATCGTTCCAAGCACAGGTGCCCCTATCTTACCGGCATCGATGGCTTGCCGAATGCGTTGACTAGGCTCATAAAACCGGCGTTGACTAATGACGCCTAGCTGACGGTTGTTGCGTTTGGCCGCGTCGATCATGGCATCACAGTCTTCGAGCGTTGATGCCAGTGGCTTCTCGACCAACACGTGCGATCCGGCATTAAGGGCCGCCACAGTGGGTTCGCGGTGAGCCGGGTGCGTTGTGCAAACAAGGCATAGATCGACGTTTTCCCGGTCGATCATGTCATACACGTCGCTATAGGCACGAATACCGTATTGATTGGCGAAGTCTTCCGCCTTCTGATAAGTCCGGCCGTAAACGGCAACGAGTTTGGCATCAGGCGTTTCTAAAACGGCTTTCGCGTGAAGGTGGGCCACTTTACCAGGGCCGAGAATAGCAATGCGTAAGGGATCGGGCATAGTTTTAAAACGTATGCCAATGAAATGCGTTTTCTGAAGGTCTTCTACTCAAAAGAGCAGAAAAGTATATAAAACGGGCTTGTTAGGCTTAGCATTGACGCCTGTTGTTCGCCTGGGTGATTCTGGCCGTGAATGATACGTTGGCAGAACGGCAAACCAGCACCGGAATTATACCGTATGAACCAGTCCGATACGTTTCTTTCTTTACGGTTTCAGGACTACTTTAATCAATCCTTTTTCTTTCGCGTAAAGTCGTTTGAACCAGTCAGCCCCTTCTTCGAGCGGCACTTCGGCACTCAGGATAGCCTCAACATTAATACGACCGGATGAGATCAGGGCGAGCGCCGGTTCGTATTCGCCATTGATGGCGCAGGAACCCTGCAACCGTAATTGCCGGGTTACGACAGCCTGCAATGGAATTTCGACCATTGGCGCCAGATTACCGACCAAAGTAACGGCGGCTCCTTTCCGAACGCAATCGATGGCCGTTTTTACGCTTGACTCAGCCCCTACGACTTCGAAGGAAACATCGGCCCCACGTCCGTACGTAAGATTTTGAACCTGCCTGAGCACATCACCCGGTTGAGCGTTTGTTGCGCCGGCATTGATCGTATGCGTAGCGCCGAGTTTCTGCGCCAGCGCAAGCCGATCGTCATCCAGATCAATGGCAATGATGGTACCACAGCCCGCGAGTTTAAGCGCCTGGATCACGAAAAGTCCGATCATACCCGCCCCAACAACAACGGCCGAATCATTGACCTGAATGGGCGTCAAGCTAACCGCATGAAGCGCTACGGCTACCGGTTCAACGAGCGCGGCCTGGGTAAAGCTGACGTTATCGGGAATGGCATACAGGATATGCTGTGGAACCGTGACAAACTCGGCAAAAGCGCCGTTGCGCTTAAAATCCGGCGTCGATACGCCCACTACTTCGCGGCCATCGCTGAGGTTATACTGTCCCCGCCGGCTATACCAATCATCAAGGGCATACACCGTTGAGTCGAAAGTAACGCGGTCGCCGGTGGCCCAGTGGCGAACATCACTGCCCACTTCGGCAATGATCCCGCTGGCCTCATGTCCCATGACAATGGGCGGAATGCGTCGGCCGCTGCTACCGTCCATGCCATGCACATCGGAGCCGCAAATGCCAACAGCCTTTACCCGCACCAATACTTCATTAGGCCGAACTGTTGGCAACGGTAAATCCTGTAAATCGAACTGATTATATTGAGTAAGAACGAGCGCTTTCATAACGAGGGCGGACAGGACGTCCGCCGGAAAATGACTTTTTGATGATACGGCCAGGATGTCGGAATGCCGCATCACCGCGTTACGGCTTCTGGTAGATTTTAACGAACGCGTCAGCCGGGACTTGTTCGTAATCGTTACTCTGTAGACTTGGATTAATTTCGTAGGTAACAATTTCGTCAACTGAATCCGGCGTTTCCCCAAACAATTTGTTGGCTGAGACGGAGGTATATTTCTTTTTGATGCGAATCAGGCGCAGATCAGGGTCTTTTCCCCAGGCAGGATTGTCGCCCAGTATTAACTGAATTTTTGCCCAATCGTTAAAAAAGTATTCCTGTAGTAAGGGAATAATCCGGTCACGAAACACGTCGCACAGGTCAGCGTGGGTTTCGACACGGGTTAAATAGGCGTGGCCGATTTGATGATCACGATCCAGGAGATACTCAATCCGTTCGTTGATCGTCCGCAGCAACTGACTTAAGTCGACGTCATCAACGACGCCCAAAATAGATGGATCGGGTAACACCTCGCGAAACGAGAACCGGCGTCGCAGGGCAATATCGAGCAAGGCAATTGAGCGGTCGGTGGTATTCATGGTGGCCACCACAAACAAATTCAACGGAACACCAAATCGCTCCTGCGAGTAGGGTAATGTCAACAAAAGTTCGTTTTCCGCACCAAGTCGTTTGTCTGTTTCCAGAAGCGTAATCAACTCCCCGAACACGCTGGCGACGTTAGCGCGGTTGACCTCATCGATCAGCAAATAATAGGCAGGTGCTTTTTTCAGCTTCCGGCTTCGGTTCTCCGGTGAGTCGTGCAGGCAATCGGCCAGTGTACCATACCCTGCCTGCTGAACAGCGGTGACACAGGCTTTGTGGAAAATGCCTTTACGAATCCGATAACTCATTTGCCCGCTGAACACTTCGGGGCGAATACCTTCTACAAACTCTTCGTAACTGTAGGATGGATGGAAGGTAATAAACGAGTTGTTCTCCCGCAGATACGGCTGTAACGCAAATGTTTTTCCGGTACCGGGAGGCCCAAACAGAATCAGATTGTGCGGCTGAGCAGGCTTTCCTGGCTCAACCGCATACTCCGCTTCCGGTTCCTCGACAGTATGGTCATCCAGCAACCGGTCGTTCAGTGTTGGGTCGTCGGCAAGCCGGATCAACTCCGTTAAGAAAGCCTCATCTTCGGCCGCCCGATAGACGTCAGCGTTGTGGCGGGCCGAATGCGGGCCCCGCTTGCTGCTTTCGACCAATTCGAGCAGGCAGTCTTCCCAGCACGTTCGCAGAGCAGGCTGATACAGAAGATGGACGTTGGATTGACCAATGATGACAGCCAGATAATCGGATTTTTCGGTTAGTGGCTCGAAAACGAGTTCTTCTATGCTACTCAGCCGATCCTGACAGGCCTTTTTAACCGTCAGATGATATTCTACTTCAGCCCCGCGTGGCGCCACACGGCGTGGCCGCTGAATACGAAGCGCCTGAAAATAATTGATGTTGGCAATGATGGCCGTTTTTTCCTGTCGCACGGTAAACGTCAGCCGGGCATCGCCGTTGGGCAGGTTAACAATGTCGATCAACTCCTTCAGCAACCCAAAGAACCGCCGGACAGCTTCGGGATGACCAATATCGCGAATGTGTTCGATAAGTGTTTGTTGAGGGGTATCAGCTGGCACAGGAAAGAGGAATTGTCGTTTACGAATTTACGAATTTTGGGCGTTCTACAGCTAATTGACAAGGGCTCTCCCCATACTCATAACTACATTCACACCTAACGGACTGCCAATACTCACCACATCGGCAAAGACTACTCGTGAATAATATAGTCGTGGTTATCTAGTTCGATGAAGGTGTGCAGTTCAAATAACTCACTGATTACAGCAATATTGCCTCGGAATATATCCATCAACTGACGATTCTTAATGTTACCAGTCGTCAACAGTAATAGTCTTGGTGGCTGCCCAAATAACAGATAACTATCCTGAAAGTCAGAGTCTTTGGTAACCACTACACGGCCTTCAGCAGTAGCTATCTGCCGAATAGCTGTATCAGTTGTTCCATCTTTATCCGGCAAATCATCTGTATGAACTACATCATGTCCTTTTTCCCGAAGCACCTCAGCAAGCAGATAAGGTAACTGAGCATCTACCAGATACTTCATACCAGGACACGATGAATACTCTTCACACGCGTCAGTCGACTGGCAAATACCAGGCACGCCCTGATGTCATCTTCTTCGAGCGATGGGTAATCAGACAGTATCTCCTGATGCGTCATTCCAGCCGCCAATAAATCAAGAACTAATTCGACCGGATAGCGCCGATTGCGAATAGTTGGCTTACCATGGCAAATATCCAAATTCAGCGTAATGCGTTGAAGCAGTGAAGTTTCCATATATTATGTTTGCACACTAACGTACTGCAATTTACGCCAAATAACTGCCAATACTCACTACATCGGCGAAGACTCCGGATGCGGTTACCTCGGCACCGGCACCAGGCCCTTTTATCACAAGCGGCCGATCTTTGTAGCGTTCCGTGGTGAAAGAAACAATGTTATCGGCACCGGTTAGCTGATAAAATGGGTGATCCGCGTCGACCGGCCGGAGACCGATTGTGGCTTTGTTGTTCTCGAAACTGGCCACGAAGCGCAGCTTTTCGCCCCGTTCGTACGCTTCACTAAGCAAGTTCTCAAAGTAATCGTTATTGCGTTCCAGTTCGGTAAAGAAAGCCGGAATCGTGGGCGCATCCAGACACGACTGCGGCAGCAAGTTGTTAATCGTTACGTCTTCCGGCTCCAGAGGAAAACCTGCTTCACGCGCCAGAATCAGAATTTTTCGTGCTACGTCCTGACCATTCAAATCATCGCGGGGATCGGGTTCGGTATAACCCTTTTCTTTTGCTTCCCGCACCACATCGGCAAACGAAAGGCCAGGCCGGAAGGTGTTGAAAATAAACGATAACGTACCCGACAGGATCGCTTCGATTTTCAGGAAGCGATCGCCTGAGGTCATCAGCCCCTGTACAGTATTGATGATGGGCAGACCAGCGCCAACGTTCGTTTCATAGAGAAACTTGACGCCCCGGTTCAGGGCTGTGCGCTGCAACCGCCGGTACTCACTGTAAGACCCGGAATTGGCTACTTTATTGGGCGTTACGACCGAGATATTGGCATCCAGTAGGGATTCGTAGAACTGCACAATGTCTTTGTCCGATGTGCAGTCGATGAACACCGAGTTAGGCAGGTTATAATCTTTTATTTTCTCGACAAATGCGGGTAGTGAGGTCGTTACACCATCCGTTAGTAGACGTTCCTGCCAGCCGTCCAGGGCAACGCCTTTCGTATCGAGCACCATCTTTTTGGTATTCGTCATGCCCACCACACAAACCTTCAGCAGCTTCTCTGTGCGTAAATAGTCCGACTGATCGAAAATCTGTTTCAGCAACGTTTTACCAATCAGCCCTGTGCCCACCAGATACAGGTTCAGTACCCTGGCTTCTGACTGGAAGAAGATGTTATGCAGTGAGTTGAGGGCTTTGGAGAGGTTGTTTTTGTTGATTACCACGGAGATGTTGATCTCCGACGAACCCTGCGCGACGGCAACAATATTGACCCCGTTTTTACCCAGCACCGAAAACAGTTTCCCGGCGATACCGGAGCTTTTCTTCATACCCTCACCAACCGTAGCAATGACGGACAAATCGCGTTCGATGGCAATGTTGTCAATATGCCCATGGGCAATCTCGGTGGCAAATTGAGCGTCTAGAATAGCCTTTACGTTTTCAGCTCCGCGCGGGTCGATGGCAAAGCAGATCGAGTGCTCCGACGAGGCCTGCGAGATCAGGATAACGCTGATTTTATGCGCAGCCAGCACCCCAAATAATTTGGCCGATACACCCGCCACGCCAATCATCCCGGAACCCTGCACGTTTACGAGTGCGATGTCATCGATGCTCGAGATACCGGTTATGGTATACTGACGACGTTCTGCCGTACGGCTGACGATCGTGCCCTCGTGCGTTGGATTAAAGGTATTCAGCACCCGAACCGGGATATTTCGGGCAAAAGCCGGTTGCAAACTTGGCGGATAGATGACCTTGGCCCCAAAATGCGAAAGCTCCATCGCTTCGGCGTAGGTAATGGTCGGAATGTTGAACGCATTGGGTACTTTGCGAGGGTCGGCTGTCATCATACCATCCACGTCCGTCCAGATGTCGATGACGGTCGCATTCAGCGCTGCTCCCAGAATGGATGCGGTATAATCGGACCCACCGCGCCCCAGGGTTGTCGTTTCGTTTTTCTCGGTTGAGCCGATAAATCCCGTTACCATTTGCAGGTCAGTAGCCTTGGCAAAATGGTCCTGGATGAGTTGATTGGTAAGCGTATAATTTACCTCAGCCTGGCCAAATTGGGCGTCGGTTCTGATGAGCTGGCGCGCATCACAAAATTGGGCCGGGATACCCCGACTTTTTACACATTCGGTAATGACCGTTGTCGACAGGCGTTCACCGAAACTGGTAATCAAATCGTGCGTACGTAGCGATAGCTCCCGAATGAGCGAGACGCCCCGCAGCAAGTCTTCCAGTTCGTTAATAATGCCCCGAACATGGGCAAATACTTTACTCTGCTCTTTCACCGGAATCAGTGCCTTGACAACCGTAAAGTGTCGATCTTCCATCCGACGCACCAGTTCCATGTAGTCGGTTTTTCCGGTTGTGGCCATGCGGCCTATTTCGATAAGCTGGTTGGTAATGCCGCCCATCGCCGAAAACACGACGGCTATTTGATCACCCTGCTGCCGATGATTTTCAATGATCTGGATAACCTGCTTTATACTTTCTACGGACCCTACCGAGGTACCGCCAAACTTAAGAACCTGCATTACTACGAAAGCGAAAGAGTGAGAGAGCGAACGAGTAGGCCGTCGATCAGACAGCGACCCGATTAGCGCAAGTTAATGATGACGATGTTGATGAGGGCAATTTTGGCAGGCAAAGATAACATGGCAGGCAGATTTTCGAGTGTTTGCCATCCACGAAAGTCATGTTGGGCGGTGTACCGATGGCTAATCATGCCCAAAAACAGCGGATGTGTCATTCAAATCGAACTCCCTTAACAGCAAAGGTGCCCAATGTCCGAGCGCCTTTGCTGTTGGTATAATAAATAAACTCGTTTGCGGCTAAGAGGCCGCACGTATTGAGTCAGGTTCTTTTATAAGAAGCAGGCCAGCGCCGAAGGCCAGTGTATCTTCGGCCAGCGCAACCAGCGGATCGGGCAATTCTTTTTCGTGTGTCAACCAATGACGAAGGTGAAAGAAAGCAAATGAACCCGCCCATGCGCCCAGCGCCCCGGCAAGGCCACCATACTCTGGTAACTGACCATCGGCCTGAGCGAGCGCGGCACCCGATAAAGCGCCCGAGGCAAGGCGCCCCGCCAGTTGCGGCCAGCCCGTCCGATCAGGCGCGTTGGGCAGCTTATCGCCAATCAATTCGCCACCTGCCAGAACGGCCAGTGTTGTCGCGGTCTTCGAAGAGGTCATGAACTGTAATACCGAATCAGACAGCGGCTCCGGCTTCATGTTCGATAATTTATGGCTCACCAGCGCGGGAGCCATCACGCTACGCATTCCAGCAACAACACCAATCTGAAAGGCAGTCAAATAAGCTTGAATCATGGTTGTTTCTCATTGGGTACAGGAAGCAAACAGGAACCGAACTTCTTTGTTTTCGGCAGCCGTTTACGATCCTGCCAGTTCAAATGCCTTACCAACCGTTTACAAAATCACCGTGTTGACCACTCTTATCTTATACCAAGGCGACAGGCTGGGAGTGGACGCGATCCGACCCGGAGCAAATGCATCCAGCCAGTTTCTCCTTTAAAATAAATCCAAATTAGCTATAACACCGTAAGTGTCTCGAACTGTCTGGTCAAATAGCAGTTGTATTGACACACTTAGATTATACTACGTTATGAGCAAGCAACAGAATGAATCGGGCCTGACCATGCTTCCAGGCCAGTTGGAGCCGGTGATGGTCGGCCGTCGGTTATTCCTACGTTATGCGGGCGCTTTTGCGGCAGGGGGAGTTATTCTGGCATCCTGTAAGGAAGGCGAAGAAAATCCAACAACGGTGATGGCACCCGTTGATCTGGGAACGGGCGATGTCGGTATTTTAAACTATGCGTTTGCGCTGGAACAGTTGGAAGCCGCTTTTTATACCCAAGTTATTGCCACCCCTTACAGCGGCATGACGGATGCCGAAAAAGCCGTTCTGACCGACATCCGCGACCACGAAATTATTCACCGGGAGTTCTTTAAGGCAGCCATTCCGGCCGCCAATCGCATTGCTGATCTGGTACCGAATTTCACCAGCATCAATTTTGGTGACCGGGCTAGCGTACTGGGAACGGCCAAAGCGTTTGAAGATCTGGGTGTGTCAGCCTACAACGGGGCAGGGCCCTTAATTTCAGACGTGAATTATCTGGCTCTGGCCGGTAAGATTGTATCGGTAGAAGCGCGTCACGCAGCCGCTATCCGCGATTTGCTGAATCCTAAATCAGCTGATTTCGCTGGCGACGATGTGGTAACGCCAAGCAACGGACTTGATGTGTCGAACTCGCCATCCGTTGTACTGCCTACCGCGCAGAAGTACGTGAAAACACAAATCACGGCCACCAATCTTCCCAAATAAACCTGACCAAACGCCATGAATCTATTTAAGTTAATCTCCGATATCGAAAAGGTTGATCCCGAAATCAGTGAGCGTTACAGCTTTTACTCCCGCCGGAACCTTCTCAAATTTGGGTCTAAACTGGCAGCAGCCGGTATTCCAACGTTAGTGGCAGCCAGTTTGAATAAAGCCCTGGCTCAATCGACAGCCCCTTCGCAGGCAGCAATCGACGTGCTACAGTTTGCCCTTACGCTCGAATACCTTGAGGACGAATTTTACCGCACGGGGCTATCGACGGCGGGCCTGGTTCCGGCCTCTGATCAGACCGTTATCAACCAGATCAGCAAGCATGAAGCAGCACACGTTGCGCTACTGAAAACGGCTTTGGGTGCAGCGGCTCCCGCAAAACCTACGTTTAAATACCCAGCGGGTACATTTGCGACCTACGCTACTTTCCTGGCGACAGCCCGCGTTCTGGAAGACACAGGTGTTCAAGCCTATAAAGGTCAGGCCGGTAACCTGATCAACGATAAAGCCATTTTAAAAACAGCCCTTCAGATTCACTCCGTGGAGGCCCGGCACGCGTCGGAAATTCGCCGGATCCTGTTGATGAAAGGCTGGGTTTCTGACCCAACACAGACGACGTTCACACAGGGGGGTGTTAGTTTGAAGACGCTGCCGAACGTGACGGGCATTACTGACGACAATTTCCGCGGAGCATTCGACGAGCCATTGACCAAAGCACAGGTTCTGGCGGCTGCGGCACCGTTCTTGGGGTAAAACTCATATATAGGGAGGCCGGGAAACCGGCAGGGTGACGGAAGGCATCGGAGATTTTCTCTGGTGCCTTTTTTTGTGCTTCTTTCCCTTCTAGGCTGTTTCTTCAGTTATAAACGGCCTGAAAGAATTCATCTACCTTGTGTTGATCTTCCGGAAAGTTGTATACCTCTATTATTTTACCTTCCTTAATTTTCCAGAGCAAGCACGACATCCCGTTGAAATTAGCTAGTTCAGAGCGTGTCGTCCAGTTCTCATGGCAGTCAATCACATATTGACCATTGACACCCATCACAATAGGACTGGCTTGAAAAGCAGCCTTGCCTAATTGAGAAAAATAAGCCATAACCTCAGCAACGCCTACTTTCACACCACTCAACGGATGTTTGCCTGGGATGATCCACCGAATGTCGGGGGAGAGAATTTCTTTGATTGACACCTGATCATTTGTCGCGTAAGCTTGAAAAAAACGGTTAACAAGGTCAAGGTTGGGATGAGACTGTATCATAAATTTTGTGAGAATATAAACTTGAGGACAAAATTATATAGACCAACTTTGGAGAAATTACGAGAAAAGGACAAACTTTTGTTCATATCGGCCATGTCCAGACAATTTGTAAGCTGCGCTTCCATCACCGATCAGAATTCCGATTCTTTTATCAGCTATCATCAACAACTTGGTTGCTTTTACTCAGATTGGCACCAGCATCCATTAGGCCAACTTGTTTATGCCGAGAATGGCTGTATTCATGTGAATAGTGAAGGCAAACAGATACTTTTACCTGGCTGGTATGGGGCCTGGATTCCACCCGGCACAGACCATGAAATATGGTCTGATAGCCCATTATTACATATGCGAGCCTTATGCTTTCCAATAGCACAAAACGAGGTTTCTCTAGGTCATCAGCTGGCGGTATTTCCCGTTTCTCCATTGCTCAGGGAAATGATTCGATACACAGAAAAATGGACTCAGGACAATCAGGATTCCTCACAGGCCAATACACTGATACAAGCCCTGCAAGATTTGTTGCCAGAAGAAATTGCCAATGCCATTCCCATTTGCCTACCGTCGACGAGTCATACCAAGCTGTCCCAGACACTCAATTATATCCAGCAACACCTACACGAAAAGAGTAGTATTCAGGAGATAGCCAGCCATTTTGGTTTCTCCGTTCGTTCATTGACCCGACTGTTTACAAAACAGATAGGCATCTCTTACTCAAGTTACTGCAAAATAGCCCGGATTATGAAGGCCCTGGAGTTGATCGAGACTGGCATTGATAGTGTTTCGGAGCTAGCCGAGCGTGTGGGTTATGAAAGCCTGTCTACGTTCAGCAACAACTTTCTGGATGTGTGCGGTAACCGTCCGCTACACTTTATTCACCAGAAAAGACGGTAAAACAGCTAACTTTCTGGCCTGACCGACACGAATGAGGTACGCATTATACATTTGTGTAAGTTCCTATACCCTAAAAGTCGTGTTCTGTACGTTGTAAATTCATTCGTGTTGGCGGCAAGCCTTATGAAATTTTTCCGTATTCTCCTGAAAGTCCTGCTGGGGCTTGTTGCGTTTATTCTGCTCTTTCTGGCCGTTAGCCTGGCTCCTGTCGATGAGACGCCTTACCAGCAAATGCCCTATTATACGCAGACTAAAGAGCGACTGGCACAACTACCCAGCCCTTCGGCGGCCAAAGCCCCACTTCGGGCCGGATGGGCAAAAAGTAACATTACGCCCCCCTACTCCACACCGACGGGTGGGTACGGTGCCCGGCGTGGTAAACACTGGCACGTCGTTGCCGATTCTATTTTTGCCCGCGCCATCGTTCTCGACAATGGTGGCACAAAAGTCGCCGTGGTGGGTCTTGACCTGCTGATTACTCCCCCAACGGTGGTTGAAGCCCTTAAAAAACGGCTACCCGAAGTAGAGCTGCGCTGGGAGAATGTTTACATGGGAGCCATTCACTCGCACAATAGCGTGGGCGGTTGGGCACCAGGCATTGTGGGTCAGTTGATTGCTGGTGGCTATGATGAAAAGATCGTGACCCGCGTCACGGAAGGCATCCTGACCGCCATTCGAAATGCGCAGGGTAACATGGCTCCGGTAGAGGTAGGCTTCGGCCAGACCGATGCCAGCGACCACATCTATAACCGCATTGGTTTCTCGGGACCAACCCAACCACTCGACGGTATGATTCGCCTGTTGAAGCTGAAGAAAGCAACCGGTGAATCGGCCCTGCTGTGCACGTTTGCCGGTCACGCAACTTTGTACGAAGACAACATGTGGAATTACCTAAGCCGCGATTATCCGGGTTCACTAGTGGATCGACTTGAAAAGAAATCGGCTGATTTCGCCGTATTCATGGCCGGGGCTGTCGGTAGCACAGGACCACAGGCACGCGGCAAAACCGACTTTCAGGAAATCCGCAATTATGCGGGCGATCTGGCGCTTCGCATTGAACGAACGGTTCCTCAGATTCAAACCAGGCCCGACAGTGCGCTGGCGATTCTTACCCTTCCGCTGGGTTTGCGCGAACCTCATCCACGTGTTATTGGTAACTGGCGGGTACGTCCCTGGCTTTTCTATGCCGTGTATGGCGACTATCCTTCCGATCTGAAAGCCCTGCGTATCGGAAAAACGGTTCTCCTCGGCACGCCCTGCGATTATTCGGGCGAGTTCGTGGCCGACTTTAAACCACTGGCCACTCAAAAAGGGGTTAACTTGATGGTTACCAGCTTCGACGGTGGCTACATTGGCTACGTGACTCCTGATCGTTATTACAACCGGACGACCTACGAAACCCGCGATATGAACTGGTTCGGACCGTATAACGGCGCGTATTTTGAAGAAATGATGATGGGATTGCTGAAAAAGATTTAACCCATATCAGCCGGGCAATTATCTCAAAACTTTACGCATGAAAGTCAGTTGATAGCATACCCGATCACCAACGATTTAGTTGGTATCCGTTTACTCAACAACTGATCTTTTCGTATGCGTACGCTCGTATTTTTCCTGGCGGCCAGCCTGTCTGGCTCCGTCTGTATCGCGCAAAGCGATACAGCCAAAGTAACAAGGCAAACACAACAGGAGCCTGTTGAGAGACAGGTTGCTATTCCAGGCGTTGATACACCTATCTCGGGTGGCGGTATGACGGCCCAGACGCCCATGAACCCCGTTCCGCCTGCCCAGAACAATAAAAAACGAAAAACACAACCGCCCAGTGATCCACGCGCTTTTGGCGTGTCGGTGCCGGTTGGCAAAGCGAAAAGAGATACATTATAGTGGCACGAAACGGTATTCTGACGCTTCATTGGCAGAATACCGTTTCGTACATACTTAGCTTGTTGGTTTGTCCGGTAACGGAGCGGAAGCGTGAAACTCATCGTAAATCCGGTGCATGTAATCATCCAGCAGCGTACGAATGCGGGCCCGGTCATCGGATTGAACAATCAAACCGACGTGATACTCGCGGTTCATGCGCCAGAAAATTTCCGGTTCGGAAAAGACCGATAAATCGGGCCACTGCTGACGGGCCAGTGATATAATGAGACCGGCATGGCTACCACTATCAGCAGGCGGTAAATAATGTTCTTTGCGCGCCATAGCCGTTTCGAGCTTGGCCCATTCGCGCCACAGATTTACGCCGGAAGCGGCCTCAACCATTTCGGCAATGTGCGCTCCACCAACGCGGGATGCCGTTTCCAGAAAATATAATTCGCCATCGTGGTCGCCCCGAATGTATTCAGAGTGCGAGGCACTGTAGCGCATGCCGAAGGCCGACATTACCTGATCGTTGATCTGCCGGAGCGCATCCGCTTCGGGCGTATCGACCTCGAGCGTTCCGGTGCGAAACACACCACCGCCGTGGGCCACTTCCATCGGCGTGGCCAAATACTGGCTTACCCGCGTAAAAACGGCCTTACCATCCACCGACAGGGAATCGACGTGGTAGACGGTTCCAGGCTTGAACTCCTCAATGAGGTACGTATGCCGATTATCGCCCAGCAAATGAATAGCTGACCAGGCCTCATCTAACGAGTGCACTTTACGGATCCCCGTCGCCGATGCTTCCGACCGGGGTTTGATGAGCCAGGGAGCCTCCGTTGTCTGCAGGAAAGCGGTTACCGTTTCGTCCTGAAAGAGGGGACAAAAAGCCGGTACCCGAATACCAGCCGCAAAGGCCCGTGTGCGCATGGCTAGTTTATCACGAAAATAGCGCGCGGTTGTCTGGCCCATGCCATCAATACGAAACGTTTCCCGAATCAGCGCTCCTTTCTCGACATCGAAGTCGTCCAGCGCGACAACCCGGTCAATCCGGCGCGAACGCATGGCGTGTGCCAATCCTACGATCATTTGCTCTAAATCTTCAGGGGCATTGCTGGGCGAGTTCAGGAAGAACATCTCGTCGATGGACTCGCGGGGCCACGATTCATTGGCAAGTTTTTGATCGGTCAGTAAATAAACCGTATTACCCAGCTCTTTGCAGGCCCGCATAAAATCCTGCCCCTTCAGAAAGGTAGCAATACATAGAAAAGACAATTGGCTCATACTTTGGTTGATTCAAGGTTAGTATTAGGCCCATACGAACGAACATATTGTACGGGGCCAGCAGGTTTCGGCCAGGAAGTTACTCGGCCCCAACCAAACTAATGAACTACGTTTGGCCAAAAAAGATACGGCCAAATGACCAAACAACGAACGTTTCTTACCTTTTTTCTACTGTAAGTTGTTGCAAATAGTCGATTAACAGGCGAATGCCAAAGCCCGTTGCGTTTTTCTGCGACCCAAACTCCGTGTCGGCGAAAGCCATTCCTGCAATGTCCAGGTGCGCCCAGGCAGGATGCTTCTCGCTGAAAAACTCCAGAAATTTAGCCGCGCTAATGGAGCCAGCAAGCGGCTTTCCACTGTAATTTTTCACATCGGCCACATCCGATTTTATATCCTCAAGATAGGCATCCCAGACGGGTAAACGCCAGACTTGTTCGCCGGTCCGGTTAGCCGATTCGATAAGTTGCCCGGCCAGCATATCGTTTGGCGTAAACAGACCAGCAGCATGGTAGCCCAAAGCGGCAATAACGCTTCCGGTCAGGGTAGCCAGATCGATCAGAACATCGGGGTGAAAATTACGCACCATGTAACCCAGGCCATCGGCGAGAATAACGCGCCCTTCCGCGTCGGTATCGATGATCTCGATTGTTTTGCCGGAATAAGCCGTAACGACATCGCCAGGTTTGGTGGAGCGGCCATCCGTCGAGTTTTCAGTTGACGGCACAATGCCGATCACGTGAATAGGTAATTTCAGTTTAGCCGCTACTTCTACGGTGCCCAGCACAGCCGCAGCCCCCCCCATATCGCTCTTCATGAGGTGCATATTGGTGGAAGATTTGATGGATATACCCCCCGTATCGAACGTTACCCCTTTGCCAACCAAACCGACTCTACGCGGATTTTCGACGCCTTCGGGTTTGTATTCGGCAATGATCAGTACGGGAGGCACATCGCTCCCCTGACTGACACTTAGCAAGGCGCCTAACTTCTGCCGTTCCAGTTCAGCTTTGTCGAGAACGGTCACGGTGTACTTGTGCTGTTTGCCCGATGCAACAGTCCAGTCAGCCAATGTCTGCGGACTTTTATAGTTAGCGGGCGCATTCATCAAATCCAGCATCTGAAGCTGGGTTTGGGCAATGGCTTCAGCCCGAACCAGCGCATCCTGCGCTACGGCATGCTCCACTTCGTTAACGCAGAGCGTCAGTGTGCCTGCTTCGGAGAAGAAAACCGGCGCGTCCGCTTTATCGGTCTGATAGAGTTTAAGGTCGTACCCTCCCCCCCGAACGCCCAGCACAACCCCTTCGACAAACGCTCCATCGACAGCCGTTAAATCAATGCTTAGTTGCGTGGGCAACTTGCTTTTCTGATCAAAAAAGAACTTTCTGAAAGTACGCAGCCAATCCATTTGCTTTGGATCGGTGCCCAGTCCCAGCAACGTTGTTTTCTGCCCATCGGAGCCATACGTTGCCAGCACTTCTTTGGCTCCGGCGGTAAAATCGCGCTGTAGTACATCGACGGGCAAACCGAGCTGGGGCGCCAGGCTGGCCAGTTGATCGGTCAGTGTATCGGTTTGTTCAAACGGAATGATGAGATCGCCGGTGGTGGGCGATTGCGTACTCAAGGTGATAGTCATAGCTACTGATTAATAAAATAACCACTCCACTGCTTTCGGAAATTCGCGTGCCCAATGGGCTTCCTGATGGGTACCGGTTGGATCGACCGATACGCGAATATCGATAGAATGTCCGCCATAGTTTTGCCGGACCAATGATTCATTGAACCGCTGGATATTGGGAACCATATACTCCGATTCTTTCTCTCCCCCATACGCGTATATTTTCATGGGTACGGGTGCCTTGAAGCGAATAGCATCGAAGTAAATTTTAGGGGAAATCCAGAGCGAAGGTGAGAACACCATTAGCCGCCCAAATACGTCAGGGTGCAACAGCCCCGCATAAATGCTGATCAAGCCGCCTAACGAACTCCCTCCAACACCAGTATGATCGGCATCGGGCAGGGTGCGCAATCGCCTGTCGACGAGGGGTTTCACGGTTCGAAGGATAAAATCCAGGTAATATTGTCCACGGCCTTTCCCAGCCCTTGTCCGGTGAAATGTAAACTCCCGGATGCGCTCGTCATTGCCGTGGTCGATGGATACGAGAATAACTTCGTGGTGATGCCGGGCAGCGAGTATCGCCATTTTCTGATCGACTTCCCAGCTTCCGTAACCAGCACCACCACCAAATAGATTCTGGCCGTCGTGCAGATACAGAACAGGATACGATTTGTTCGACGTCTCATAATCATAGGGTAGCAACACATGCACCCGGCGGGTAGAGCCCAGCTGCGGAGCCTCGAGTGAGTCGCTAAGCAGCTCTATCTTGGGCAGTAGTTCCGGGTTGAAAGGCATGCCGAACCACCGCCAGTGGGGCACATAATCCTGCTTTATCGTTTCGGAAACAGACACTGTCCGATCCGTCACGCTCTCCCCCGAAGGGCCTAACTCGACGTGGTCCCAACCACCCCGCGTGTATTTATACACCAGTTTTTCGGGCAGTTCCAGATCTGCCGGAAACTCATAAACAAACCGGCCCTCACCCGCGGACTGCATGCGAAAAAAAGCCAGGTCGGGGAGCCAGTCACAAAAATTGCCCGACACAAAAACCGGTCGGTCATCGGTAAAGGGTGTTTGCAATTCTAAACGTATTGATGAAGACATACGTAGAGAATCCGATACGGGGGTGAGTTGGTTCAGACTCCGTCAGGAAAGTTAGGCTACCTGAATTGTAGCGGGTTTGCCTTCAGGCCAGCGCCCACTGCTCCGTGAGTCCCTGTGCCAGCATGACCAACTGATTATAGTTGGCAGGTTTGGTCATAAATTGATTGGCGCCCAGCGCCAGGCTACGCTGAAGGTCGTAGCTATCCGACGACGTGGTGAGCATGACAACGGGTAAATGGGCAAATGTAGGTGTATTGCGGAGTTGCGTCAGGGTATCAAACCCATTCTGACGGCGCATATTGATATCGAGCAAAATTAATCGGGGCAACTTCTGGCAGGAAGCCAGCGTTGGCAGCAGCTGATCGCCATCCGCCAGCGCCAATACGCTGACCGGACATTGCGTATCCTCGAAGGCGGATCGAATAAACAACCGATCATCCTCGTCGTCATCAACGACCCAAACGGTTGGTTCATCTAATTTCCCTAGGCCCGTAGGCGAATGAAAAGCCATGACGAATTGGGTTAGATATGAAGTGCGCAAACAGACTGAATTCACCGACTGACTACGGCGTATGGGATAAGCGAAGAAGTGTTACTCCGGCTAGAAAGGGGCATCCGTTGCTTTCCTTGTAGGCATCTCATATCCTTACGTTGGCAGTACGAAAAAACGTTGCAAGCTGGCTGTAAATTAGTCAGAAGAAAGCCCAAAGGTATACGTCTGACCAGCGAATTCCCATCTGTTGATCCGTTAATTAATTGTAATTTAACGATTTTTCTTCAATTTAATCCGGTTTTTATCATACTATCCCTTAACCCATAAGCCACTTATTGTTAAGCGATTACCTCATAATGTAATGAAAGTTAGTATATTTTTTTTATAATTAGTCTAAATACCCATTACATTTGTAGAAACATTCCAAATAAGGTAATTCTGCAATGATAA
This sequence comes from Spirosoma humi, assembly GCF_054776575.1. Taxonomy (NCBI): domain Bacteria; kingdom Pseudomonadati; phylum Bacteroidota; class Cytophagia; order Cytophagales; family Cytophagaceae; genus Spirosoma; species Spirosoma humi. Next base: position 608,116 of record NZ_BAAHBR010000008.1, on the reverse strand, counting down.
CACCTATTACACTTAATCGTTTTTTATCCGTTGTAACCCTGGCTTTCTGCTTGTCGGCCTGTAGCGATCAAGAGAATCCAACGACCGTTGCTCCTCAACTTCGCAAGACAATAGCGTACTCCAAGCTTACTGATACAACTACGTATGCCAACTTTTTCGTGGATGACGCGGGTGCCAAGACAGTAGATCTTACTACCGGTGCCAATCGATTGCTCATGTTCCGGGCTATCAATACATACAATGGCACCGCTGTTAGCACAGGCGCTACGCTGGATGCCAACGTCCTGAAAAATATGTTCTCAAACACGGGCAGCCCATTTTCGGGTACGGCCAATACAGCGCTGAATACATCGGGGGTTCAACTGCGCAACGTAACCGCTTCTTCTTTGCCAGCAGCTGATGCAGAGAAAGAACGGCAGACCATTGAGGCCAGTTTTCCAAAGATTGCCACCGCCAGCCAGTCGGTATCCGCCGTTGCTTCAGAAGGAAAAGCGGGCAAACTGGGCAATTATCTGGTTGATGAACAAGGCATTGAATACGGACAAATCATTCAGAAAGGCCTGATCGGCGCGTTCCAGGTCGATTACATCGGCAATGTTTTACTGAGCGAAAAGAATCTCGCGCTGGACAATACTACCCTGGTGGCCGGTAAAAATTATACACAACTCGAGCAGAACTGGGATGAGATCTACGGTATCCTGACCGCCAACCCAATCTACGGAGCCAAAGCCACGGCTACCTCATCAGGGGAAAGCTTTATTGGCTCTTACATGTGGGAATACAATAAGGACGACTTCCCCAAAATTTATTCGGCATTATTGAAAGGCCGGGCAGCTATTGTCAACAACGACATGACTGTTCTGAAAGAGCAGGCTGCGTTTGTTCACTTAGCAATGGAAAAAGCCATTGCCAATGCGGCATTGGGTTATCTGGGCAAATGGAAAACAGCCGGTACCAATACAGCAGCTGCGGCCCATGCCATGGGCGAAGGATTGGGCTTTATCTACTCGCTTCGGTATGCTAAACTGAACAAAGCCGATGCGGCCTTCTCTGATTCCGTGCTGGCCGGACTTATCTCGGCTCCCAATGGATTCTGGGGGTTGACCAATGCAAAAATTGATGCGGCTTCGGCGGCTATTCGGGCTAAATTCAACATACCCGGCTAAGCACCAGCATAACCAATCATTTTTTACTCAGTACAGAGCGATACTCACCGTGTCGCTCTATCCTTTTTTTACGTCATGACAAGAAGTAACTGGAAACGAGTTGGGTTTGTGTGTGCGTTCGTAACTGCACTATGGGCTTGTTCGGGTGGGGGTTCGGACAACCCGGCCCCGGTAACGCCAACCACCCCGACCGATCAGGCAGGTAGTGACCGGAAAGCGATGCTGACCAATATTGCCGATAACATTATTCTGCCTAGCTACGCTAATTTCAAAACAAAGTTTGAGTTGATGCTGACCAAGTCGGACGCTTTTTCGGCGAAGCCCGACAAAGCAGCACTCACCGATTTGCGGCAGGCCTGGGCAGATGCGTATACGGAATGGCAAAAAGTTGAACTGTTCGATGTAGGACCGGCAGAACAGACTACGCTTCGCAACTTCTTCAACATTTACCCAACCAGCGTTACGGGCATTGAAGAATACGTGGCCGCCGGTTCGGGTTCTTTCGATGTGCCGGCCTCCTACTCCAAACAGGGGTTTCCGGCGCTGGATTACCTCATCAACGGCCTCGGCACTACCGATGAGGCCATTGTGGCCCGGTACACCACAGCCGCTGATGCCGCCAAGCGGGTCGCCTATCTGAAACGGCTCACGACCCAAATGAACGCGCAATTTACGACCGTATATACCGCCTGGACGACGGGGGGCTATCGGGATACATTCATCAACTGTACAGCGCTGAACGCAGGTTGTTCAACGTCTAAACTGGTGAACGGCTTTGTGCTCAATTACGAACGATACATCCGTTCGGGGAAATTCGGCATTCCAACGGGAGCGATGACCAACGGCGCACCGGCCCCCGACAAACTGGAAGGGTATTACAAGCAAGATTTATCACTTACGCTGGCTAAAGCAGCCCACCAGGCTACGGTTGATTTCTTTAATGGAAAAAGCGTGAAAACGGGCCAGGAAGGACCCAGCCTGAAATCATACCTAACGTCGCTGGGGGCTAAGGATAGCAGCACGGGTACTTCGCTGGTCGACATTATCAACAAACAGTTCGACGCGGTCAATCAGCAGCTCAACACGCTGAAACCCAATTTAGCCGACGAAATTAAAACCAATAATGCGGCTGTCGCGCTGGTGTATACCCAAATGCAGAAAGCGGTACGAATGCTCAAGGTCGATATGACTACGGCGATGAGCATTACCATTACGTATACGGATAACGACGGCGATTAACGGGTTTTGGGTTTACAGCGGTAAACCCAAACCTATCCCTACATGGTAACCTATTTTTGTAAAACAACCTCCTCGGCCCCACTGGCTGTTTTCCGGCTCCTGTTTGGCTTGATGCTCTTTGGGAGCATTATCCGTTTCTGGAGTAAAGGTTGGATTGCCGAATTATACATTCAGCCGCATTACTTTTTCCCCTTTTACGGCTTCGAATTCGTGAAGCCCCTTGGCCCGTACACGTACGGGCTTTTTGCCGTTTGCGGCCTTTCGGCATTGCTGGTAGCTATCGGCTTGTTTTATCGCCTGGCCATCATCAGCCTTTTTCTGAGCTTCACGTACATTGAACTGATCGACAAAAGTACCTACCTGAACCATTACTATTTCACGAGTATGGTTTGTCTGTTGCTCATTTTTCTGCCTGCCCACGCTTATTTTTCGGTCGATGCTTACCGACATCGTAGGCTGGCCGCTGACCGGATACCGGCCTGGTGTCTTGATTCCCTGAAGCTGTTGGTCACCATTCTGTATGTGTACGCGGGTATGGCCAAGCTCAATAGCGACTGGCTGCTGAACGCGCTACCCCTCCGTATCTGGTTACCCGCCCACAACGACGTGCCGGTTATCGGATTTCTATTCAACTACCCCTGGGTACCCGTTGCGTTTAGCTGGTTTGGTTGTTTGTATGATCTAAGTATTCCGTTTCTGCTTTGGCATCGGTCCACACGGCCCTGGGCCTATGTCGCCGTGGTGGTGTTTCATGGGTTAACCGCGTTTCTGTTTCCCATTGGCATGTTTCCATACATTATGATCGTGACAGCGCTACTCTTTTTCTCACCCGGCTTCCACCTGACTATTATTCGGAAGCTAAGCCATTGGTTAGCGGTACCGGCCACTTTTCTATTTATTCACCGAACGTACGTGTATCGGCCTGCCACCGCTACCGCGATTTGTCTGTTCCTGAGCCTTTTCTTTGTCGTTCAGTTACTTTTCCCGTTTCGTTATCTGCTCTATCCTGGCGAATTATTCTGGACCGAACAGGGCTACCGTTTTTCGTGGCGGGTGATGTTGATGGAAAAGGCGGGATATGCGCAGTTTACAGTAGCGGACAACGCCGGGCACCGAACCATTGTGAACAACACGGAATTTCTGACGCCCTTACAGGAAAAAATGATGGCTACCCAACCGGATATGCTGCTGCAATACGCGCATATACTTCGGGATTATTACGCCCGGCACGGATTTCAGCAACCGGCCGTGTACGTCGATTCGTATGTAGCGCTCAACGGCCGGTTGGGGCGCCCCTTGATTGACCCCAAAACGAATCTGGCTATTCAGCAGGACTCCTTTACACATAAAGCGTGGATCACCCCCTTCAATGACAACATTTACGGTTTTTAGCTTTCTCCAGTCAGCATTAACAACTGATTTTTCCCGTAAGATGCGGCTATTTTCGCTGGCCTTTTTTCTGCTTAGTGTCCTCTCAACGGCCAACGTCCTGGCGCAATACCAGCTTTCGGGAAGGGTCCAGTCCCGGCAGGATAGTGTGGCAATCCAAGGTTGCACTATCTATTTGAACAACGGCAACCGCACCGCTCTAACGGATAGCCTTGGCCAATTCAGCTTTTCGAATCTGCCCGATGGCAACTATGTCCTCCATACGAGTTGCCCCGATTTTAAAGCCGCCCGGCAGACTGTACGCATCGCCGGGCAGGATCAGTCCGTTGTGATTCGGGTCGTGAGTCGGCTGGAAACTCTGAATGAAGTAACCGTTACCGATAAGCAATCTGACTTTGGTTTTACGCGGATGCGGGGCGTTGAAAGCATGGGCATTTATGAAGGAAAGAAATCGGAAGTGATCATTCCAGATCAACTGGTGGCGAACCTTTCGACGAACAATGCCCGCCAGATTTATGCCCGTGTAGCGGGCCTGAACATCTGGGAAAACGAAGGTACCGGGCTACAGCTCAGCGTTGGCGGCCGGGGTCTCGACCCGAACCGAAGCTCGAATTTCAATGTACGGCAGAATGGCTACGACATCAGCGCCGATGCCTTAGGCTACCCCGAAAGTTATTACACCCCGCCCATAGAGGCCGTTGGTCGTATCCAGATCGTGCGGGGGGCGGCTTCGCTTCAGTACGGTACGCAGTTTGGCGGGTTGCTCAACTTTGTCATGAAAAAGCCCGTTGCCGACCGAAAACTTGAGCTGATCGCCCGCCAGACCATCGGGTCGTTCAGCTTTTACAATGCCTTTACCAGCGCCAGTGGTACGGTTGGCAAGCTGAGCTATTACACCTTTTTCCAGTACAAAAAAGGCGATGGCTGGCGGCCAAATTCTCATTTCACTAACTACACGGCCTTTGCCGACATCGACTACCGTTTCTCCGAAAAAACGACGCTTGGCCTCGATATTACCCAAATGAGTTACCTGGCCCAGCAACCCGGTGGCCTGACGGACGCCATGTTTCTGGAAAATCCCCGGCAAAGCAACCGGGAACGCAACTGGTTTAAGGTAAACTGGACCATGCCCGCCCTGCATTTCGACCATAAAATCAACGCCAATAATGAAGTCAATTTACGCGTCTTCGGTCTGTATGCATACCGGTATTCGCTGGGGTTCCGTCCTAATCGCGTCGCTAGTGTCGATGACAACAGCGAACGCGACCTGATTAAAGGTGATTTTCAAAACTACGGGGCCGAGGCCCGGTACTTAAAGCGGTATTACGTGGGAAAACAACAGGCCGTTTTGCTGGTGGGCACCCGGTATTACCACGGTTATAACCACAGTATACAAGGCTTGGGCAGTACGGGAAAAGATGCCAACTTTTCGTTTGTCGATTATGAACAGGGCATTGCGTCCGACTACCAGTTTCCGAACCGAAATGTATCGCTCTTCGCCGAAAACATTCTGTATCTGGGCGACAAGCTGTCCATTACACCGGGGATTCGTTTCGAGTACATTCACACCACCGCCAACGGCTTTTACGGCACCATTACGCGCGATCTGGCCGGCAACATCATCGACGCCACCCGCACAAACGAAGCTCGCACCAATGGACGGCACTTCGTCATTGGCGGGCTTGGCATTAGTTATAAGCCAATTGCCCAACTGGATATCTACGGCAACCTGTCGCAGAATTACCGCTCGATTACGTTCAGCGATATGCGGATTGCCAATCCATCCTCGGTGATCGATCCTAATTTGCAGGATGAGAAAGGCTATTCCCTCGACATGGGCATTCGCAGTACACAAACCACGCTGTACAACTTCGACGTAAGTGCCTTCTACCTGAATTATAACAACCGCATTGGCGAAGTGCAATTTTACGACGCCAATGACCGCGTTCTGCGCCGACGGGGCAACATCGGGCAGGCCGTTATTATGGGACTGGAATCTTACGCTGAAGGCGATTTTCTGCGGTTAGCCAATCCCGGCAATCCAACGCTGAGTGGCGTTCTGTTCGCGAACGTCGCCCTGATTCACTCGACTTACAAAGCCAGCGAGATTGCTGGCGTAGTTGGCAACCAGGTTGAGTTTGTCCCCAACGTGAACCTAAAAAGTGGCGTTCGGCTGGGGTACAAAAACCTGAAAGCGTCGTTCCAGTACACCTACCTCTCCGACCAATTTTCTGATGCGACCAATGCCCGTGAAGGGGGCGTTTCGGCGGTTATTGGCCTTATTCCGGCTTACTCGATTATGGATGCCAGCCTGTCGTACCAGTTCAGCCGGTTTCGACTGGAGGGCAGTTTGAACAACCTGGCAAACCGGGCGTACTTCACCCGCCGGGCCACGGGTTATCCGGGGCCCGGCATTCTTCCGTCCGACGGACGAGGTCTGTACGTGACGATTCAGGCGAAGTTGTAAGTGGCACGAGTCGTTGTCCTACAGCCCTTCCAGTGTTCGTACCACAATGGTGGCGTTTCCTTTATCCTTTGTTTGCTCATACGCCAGGAGTACCCCATGTTTCGTAGCGAGCACCGCCGGATAGGTAGCGTTGACCGTTTCGGGAGTAATGTAGGCCGTCGTACTGGCCTTCCCCTGAGCGAAGGTCCGCATACCGATTCGCTGCACAAAGGAACCCATTTCGCCAGAACCATCCGTCGATATGGATTCATCCCAGACCCAGACAAGCTGTTCGCCAGCGGTAGCCACCTGCGGATGTTTCGCCCGGCTGGAGAGCACACTCGATGCCAGCTTGCCGGACCCCAATCGCGCCAGTCGAAGCCCAACAGCCTCTTCTTTTCCCGAGAACCAGGTCATCAACACATCGTTACCCAGTTGCGCCACCACCGGCCCCGCGTGTGGACAGGCATTTACCTGCCAGTGGTCGGCATAGACCACCTGGGGCTTGCTGAACGTTTTGCCGCCATCCGTCGAAACAGCCGTACTGATATCGCGGGACGCGACTTCGCCGGTTTTGGCCGCGGGCAGCAAGTCGCGGTACGTCAGGTGAATGTTTTTCTTTGCATCCACGAACACGTTCGTCCGGCAACACTGACAGGCGTTGTTATCGACCAGCACAGCCGGGCCAAACCCTTTTCCTGTCGTCGTCTGCGCGAACACCACCGGACGTCCTTCGTGACCAGGCAGCTTCTCGTCGAGCCAGACTACGCCGATTTCGCCGTTGGGCAATCGTGTCAGCTCACTGAATGAATGACTGCTACCGGGCGCGGTATGCTGGTGAACAGGTTTTGGGGCAGCCCAGGTTTTGCCGTTATCGGTAGAGAGTGTATAAAGCAGATCGCCCGCGAAACGGGATTCTTTCGTCGGATTGGGCACCTCAAAGACCGCGATGAATGTGCCGTCGGCCTTCACCGCTACTTTGGGCATCCCTTCCGCATGAGCCGACAGATTGGCGGGGGCTTTCACGCGCACTTTCTCGCCAAAGTGTTGCCCATCCGTTGCTACGGCGAAGTAAAACGCGGCTTCTTTTTCGTTGGTTTTCTCCACCCAGCTCAACAGCGGAGACCCACTGGCATCGGTCGTTAAGCGGGGAACAGCGCCCACAAACTGAGGATCAGAAACTGTGCTTTCCCCGACTGGCGTAACCGTCAACGACCAGCCTAAACTGAAAATTAGAAATGAGTAGTTCATCGTTCGGATTAGTTTCCTGAAAAATTATACTGTACCCCGACTACAATGGTGCGCGGGGCAGCCGGGGTATACGTGGTGCGGTCGGTGGCGTTGTTGCCCCTTGTCGCGTTGGTGGCAAAGAGGGCGTTGGTCACGTTGAGGGCATTTGAAAATACCTCAATGCCTTTCCACTGGTAACCCACCCGCACATTGGCAAAGTCGTAGCCATCGTACCAAACCGTGTTGGTCTGATTCTGATACCAGCCCGCTACATGCTGCCACTCTACCGATGTCCGGAAGTTCTTCAGCCAGGATGGATAGTAGCTTATTTCGGTATTCCAGATCGTTCGCGGAGCCGAAGGCATGTCTTTCCCATTCACATTTTGTACGGCATCGGACGACCGCTGACTCAGCGTAAATTCCACAAACTGGTGGACGGCATGCGTCCCGCCAAATCGAAAAAACACTTGCTTCGATGGCCGGTAGGTAATGCCTAACTCAACACCCCGGTGAAGCGTTTTACCGGCCGACTGGTAATCGGTTGAGTTGTCGGGCTGGCGGATGTTGAGAAGCTCGTTTGTGCCATTCATCTGGTAGAGGGCGGCATCTACGTACACTTTATTGTTCAGCAACGAGGCCCAGCCGCCAATCTCCATATTATCGAATTTGGCGGGTTGAAGGTTGTAATAGAATAAGTCGCCGGTAGCCGTTGGTGTTGTCCGCTTCAGGAAAATGGCGGTGAGCGCCGGGGGCGAAAAGCCCTTTGCGTAGTTAGCGTAAAGCCCCCGGCCATTGCCAAGATCAACGGTTGCCCCAATTTTGGGCGTTACCTGACTATAGTCTTTCCCCCCCGAGCTTTTGTCCAGTGCGTTGGTATAATCGAAGGCCATGCGGTCATAACGCAAACCGGCCGACACCCGTAGTTTGGGCAACGGTTCGAACTCATACTGCAGGTAGGCCGCCGTATTATGAATGTCGGCCTGGTAGTTGGCTAGCTGGATATCAGGCCGTTCGGCAATCTGCGTATACCGCTCGACTGATTTTTTATCGGGTCGCAACTGCGCCGTTAAATTCGTCTGGTAAGCCAGATACGTATTGGGCGAGAGATCAAGGGTAGCGCCAGCGATGAGTTTGCTACTCAGAAAGTTCAGCTTCTGCGTATGCTGCGCGATGAAGCCATAACTCTTAAAATCGTTGCTGTTGATCTGCCCCGTAGCCGTGGCGGCACCCGTTGTCCAGCGAATCGAATACGCTGGATTTTGAGCAACCGTATTGTTGCGGACAAAGGCCGTTATGAACGACTGCGAGCCGTTTGCCCAGTCGTGTTCCAGCGTCAGGCGACTACGCAGGGAAACCGTTTTCCGGTACGTAAAATCGGTCGTGCTCACGTATTGCCGGGCGAAAAAAGCGGTACTATCAACGCTGCCGCTGGTTTGCGAATTGTAGTTGTTGTAGGAAAGCGTGCCCGTTAGCCGGGTTCTGGTCGTAAACGCGTATTCGAGCCGGGTAAAATACGAAGACTTGTCATAGTCGGAGCTGGCCAGCCACGCGTTGCGCTGACGCGAAACAAAGCCGCCGATATAGATACCGAACTTTCCCTGGGTAGCGCCCGCGCCCACCTGCACACGTTGGTACCCCCACTGATCGGCCTGAACACCGATCCGGGCCGTGGGTACGGCGGTGGGGCGCTGGGTGATAAAATTCACGGCTCCGCCCACCGCTTCCGGCCCGTAAATAGACGAAACGGGCCCCTTGACCACCTCAATGGAGCTAACCGTAAACTGGTTCATTTCGAGGAGGGCATTGTGGTTAAACACGCCCATCGGCCGAATCGGGACCCCATCTTCCATATACAGGAAGTAGGCGTTGGTTGTCATCGGCTGGCGAATGGCCATCATGTGCTGCTCGTTGTTGAGATTCACCATGAGTACCCCCGGCGTTTTGTTGATGACTTCGTAGATACTCGTAGGCTTGGTCTCGTTGATTAGTTTGGCCGATAATTTGGAAATCGCGATGGGCGTTTCGGTACGCAGAGCGGCTTCGCGATTCGCCGTTACGACAACCGTTTGCAGGTCTTCCACCGCCGGTTCCAAAGCAATACGAATGGGTTGATCGGCCAGCAGGTTAACTTCTTTCTTCCGGTAGCCAACCGCCGAAACAACAACCGTATGGCTGTTATGCGGTAGCGAAAAGTGTCCATTGGCATCCGTGCTGGTGCCTTTACCATCGGAAAAAATCAGCGTTACACCAGGCAACGGCTCTTTGGTTTGAGCGTCGAAAATAAGCCCCTGATTGATCGGCTGCGCCAACGCAGCCAAAGTACTACCAGCCCATAGCCCCAGGGCTACGAGTAATTTAAAGATGTTCATGATGATCGTTTAAGTCGTGAAAATGAGAAGAACCCCCCGACCGCGGAAGCGGCCCGACTTACCCCCTAGGGGGACGAAACAGGCTGGTTAGTGTAGCCCCGTAAGGCGCTGCCTGGTAGGTGAAGACCTGGGCAGGCAACAGCAAAATCAAGGCTGAACGAAACAGGAAAGGCAGATTTGCCTGACAGAACAACTGAAGTACGGGCGTATTCTGTACACGCTCAGTCGTTTCTTTATCCTGTTTATCCTGTCGTGCTTTCAGTTGTTTGGCCAGGTAGCATTGCCCATCGCAGTGAAGCTGGGGCTTATCCCGATTTTCGCAAAGGACACGGGCAATATACGCCTTGTTCAACTGGTAGTGCGCGATGATTCCCCACTGGCTGACGGTCGGCAGTAGTGTGGCCAATAGAAGACAATAGATAACGACCGTACGCATCAGAGAAGTTTTGACAGAATGAACCCGGGTCAACATACAGTACTACCGGACATAGGCTGCTGGACGTTGACGGAAGCGGTCTTTGCACATTTTGGAGCAGAAGCCATACTGCTTTCCTGCGTAGGCCGCCATATCGACTACGCCAGACGACAGCGACATTTTACAAACGGGGTCAACAGTAGACGCTAACGCGAAGGGCTTTTGTATAGCGTTCGGCGTTGGTGAATGAGCCGGTTTTTTACCAGACTTTTTTACGACAGGATCCTGTACAAAGGCAACCGAAAATACGGTCAGCCCTAGACCGCACAGCGCGTAACGAATCGTACGTTTCATGGAGTGTTTCAATCAGTTAATGGATACGACAGCACGACTGGCGCTTAATGTGCCATCGTTGATTTGCTGTAAAACAGGCAATACGTCCGTCCTTCTCAGGCGGAAACGAAAGCCAATCCGTAAAACTGATTAAATCTGGGGCGGGCGAAACAGCCCCGATCGGGGAGCCCCGTAGCGGGGAAACTGATAGACAAAAAATGCAGCCTGCAACAGGACGACCTTAGGCTGGCGAAACAGGAAAGGCAGATTTGCCTGACAGAACAACTGAAGTACGGGCGTATTCTGCACCCGCTCGGTGGTTTCTTTATCCTGTTTATCCTGTCGTGCTTTCAGTTGTTTGGCCAGGTAGCATTGCCCATCGCAGTGAAGCTGGGGCTTATCCCGGTTTTCGCAAAGGACACGGGCAATGTACGCTTTGTTGACATGATAATACGCAATGGTTCCCCACGGACTAACGGTCGGCAGCAGCGTCGCGATAAGGAGGATATAAACCAGAACGTTCTTCATTCGACGCAAAGGTAGGGCAGGATTTCGGTGATCTGCCAGACCGAAGGCAAAAAGTTTGTGGATTGTACGGATACAGGGTATACCAGTCAGTAAACCAGTCTCCTGCACCGTACAACCTGCACACCTCCCGTTGCCTCTACTCCCAAACCGGAAACGGGTCTTCAAAATAACCGCCCGACTCCATGTGCTTCAATTCCAGTTCGGTACAAAGGCAATCTTGTAACTCCTGCGTGATCTGTTCGACTACCAAATCCTGGCCGATAATGACCAATTCATTGTGTCGGTCACCGAAGCGCTTGTGCCAGCGAGATTCTATAGCTTGCTGATTTTCCAGGAAGGAACCATATTGGGTTCGTTGCCTAAATGGCATTGACGCCCACCAAACGCCCGCTGATTCGGCCCGTAAACTGCCCCCTGCCTGACTGAAATTCAGCGCATCGTCGGGTCGTGAGACGAGCCAGAAGAGGCCTTTGCTCCGAATGATCCCCGCCGGGAAGTTTTCGCTTAAATATTGCCAGAAACGAACCGGGTGAAATGGACGACGATCCCGAAAGACGAATGACGAAATTCCGTACTCTTCCGTTTCGGGCGTATGACCCTTTCCGTCTTTATGATTCTGTAACTCTTGGATCCAGCCAGCAGATTGCGAAACTTCATCAAAATCGAACCGATTGGTATTCATCACATCAGCTAAATCGACGTTACTGAAGGTACTTTCAATCAACTTCGCTTTAGGGTTTAGTTTGTGCAGAATAGCTTTCAACTCGCCAACCTCGTGGCGGCTCAGCAGGTCTATTTTATTCAGAATGAGTACATCCGCAAACTCAATTTGATCAATCAATAAGTTAACAATTGTTCGTGTGTCGCTGGCATCTTCGTTCAAATCCCTACCATACACGGTATCTATACTACCAAAATCTCGGGGAAAATTAAACGCATCGACCACCGTGACAAGCGTATCGAGCCGGGCAATCTGCGCTAGATCGAGCCGGCTATCGGCATTCGCTGAACCGTCAGACTGAAAGGTAAACGTTTGCGCTACCGGCAATGGCTCCGAAATACCCGACGATTCGATTAGCAGGTAATCGAACCGCCCCTCTTTAGACAGTTTCTGGACCTCGACAATCAGATCCTCACGCAGGGTACAACAGATACAGCCGTTAGACATTTCCACTAATTTTTCTTCTGTCCGGGAAAGGGCACCTTCCTGCCGCACCAGTTCAGCGTCGACGTTGACTTCGCTCATATCGTTCACGATAACAGCCACTTTCAAGCCCTGTTTATTATGCAGAATATGATTCAGAAGCGTCGTTTTTCCAGCGCCAAAAAAACCGCTCAGGACTGTAACGGGCAAGCGGCCACCGTCAGACAAACGGGTATTAGGAAAGACATGTTGATTTATCATACAGCAAAAGTAGGGGCATTTTTCATTTATGCAACAATGTTGCATAAATGAAAAATGCCCCTACTTTCTAGAGAAACAAAAATCAGTTCACCTCAACTTCGTCGATCAATTGCTGAAGAGCCTGTTGTTGATCGGATGGAAGCGAGTCGAAAGAGTCCCCCAGCGATTTTTTGAGTAGCTGCCATTGCTCAGGTTTCAATAGAATCAGTTCGGTCGTGAACGCCACAATGGGCAGGCTTTCCAAAGGGTCTATTCCACTGACCTGATCGCTTCGGTGAATGAGCAATTGCGGTTTCACGGCGTCGATTAATTGCCGGGACAATTCACTGCGCACATACTGGTCTAAGGTATAGGCTGGAATCCGGCCTTCGGTATCCGTCTTTTTTAAAGTTGTTATGGCTTTATAAGTCATTGTGGTTTGTGCCGATATCGCTCGTTTACACAATGCGAATCGGCTTTTTATCCTCATCGAGCGCCACAAACGTAAACGTCCCGTGAATAGCCTGGTGACGCTCCATCGAATACATTTCCTCAACAAAAATTTCGACCGCAATTCGAATACTGGTGTTCCCGACATGATCGACCCGGCCAACCAGTTCAATGATCGTACCGGCCGGGATCGACTTGGTAAAATTGATTTTGTCGGAAGAAACCGTCACCATCCGTTTACGGGAAAAGCGGGTGGCGGCAATGAAGGCGACTTCGTCCATCAGTTGCAGGGCCGTACCACCGAATAACGTATCGTAGTGATTGGTTGTGCTCGGAAAAACTGCTTTGAAAATTCGTGTTTCAGCGGCCGCAATTCGGTCGTCTATTGATTGGGGCTCATCAATGGCCATTTACTAGTTTGGTTAGCTTTTCCCGATGGGAACGTTGATTGTATTCTGTTCGCAGCGCCAGCAGACAATCGGCACACAGACAACCTTCATACAGCGAACGGATGTAGCGGTGCTGATCGTCGGTCAGGGTAAGCGTCTGGCACTGACATAGGTTAATACTGCCTACGCGGCATTCGAAGTGTCGCTGGCAACGCGGACAGCCGACGTGTTCGTGCTTAGCGGTCGGTGTAAGACTCATCAAAGGGGACCTCCTCTTCGAAGGCGATAAAGTTTACGACCTCTTTCTTCCGGTTCATAATCGGTCGAATAATAAGCTGGCACCAATAGGGCGACTGATCTTTTCGATGATTGAGCACCACATCAGCAACTGATTTTCGTTCCTGAATAGCTTCCCGAATCCGTTGACGAACCCTGGGCGACGTAGACTCACCCTGCAAAAAACTGGGCTTGCGACCTATGGCTTCATGGTGTGCGTAACCCGTCATTTTCTCAAAACCCGAGTTCACATACTGAATTACCTGATCCATATCGGTAACGACAACCGTCCATCTATCGCTTAAAAGATCGTGACGGACGGGGGCCGTCAATACCCAGTCCTGCGCTTTCGCCAGGGATCGCCATCCGGCATCTCCCGCAAATAAAGTCGGGCGCGGTCTGAACTCCCAACCGGCCAGCAGGGGCGTACACAAGGATGGCCGATACTGGGCCGCGAGTTGTTTGTCGTATGGTCCGCAGAAGTTCATAGTGGCGAAAATAAGGTCTTCTGCCGACTAACAGCAGAAGACCTTTATTTATTATACTGACTCCATAACTAATTCGCGGGCGTTTTGGGCAGCTTTCACCATGTTTTTTAACGCTTCAGTCGTTTCCGGCCATCGGCGCGTCTTCAAACCGCAGTCCGGATTCACCCACAAATTACGGGCGGGTAGCACGTTTGTGGCCTTCTGGAGTAACTCAACCATTTCAGTCACGGTCGGTACACGGGGACTATGGATGTCGTATACACCGGGCCCGATTTCATTTGGATAGGCAAACCGGGAAAACGCATTCAGCAACTCCATCTGCGACCGGGAGGTTTCAATCGTGATCACGTCGGCATCCAGATCGGCAATGGCACCGATAATATCGTTGAATTCCGCATAGCACATGTGGGTATGAATCTGGGTAGCATCCTGCGCGCCCGAAGCCGCTACCCGGAACGCCTTAACAGCCCAGCTCAGGTAGGTATCCCAGTTCTCCCGGCGCAAGGGCAATCCTTCTCGCAAAGCTGGTTCGTCGATCTGAATAACACCAATACCGGCTTTCTCCAGGTCAACTACCTCGTCATGAATAGCCAGTGCAATTTGCAGGCAGGTATCCCGCCGGGGCTGATCGTCCCGCACGAATGACCATTGTAAAATGGTGACGGGGCCAGTGAGCATTCCTTTCACCGGTTTGGGCGTTAGCGACTGGGCAAACTCAGCCCAACGCACGGTCATGGGGGCGGGTCGGCGTACGTCACCGTAAATAATGGGAGGCTTCACACAGCGCGACCCGTAACTCTGCACCCAGCCATTCTCACTGAACGCAAAGCCATCGAGCAGTTCGCCAAAGTATTCCACCATGTCGTTGCGCTCGAACTCGCCATGAACCAGTACATCCAGACCAACTTCCTCCTGCCAGCGGATAGCCTGTTCCGTTTCGGTGCGAATAAAATCTTCATACTCGGCGAGTGTTTTCTCACCTTTTTTGAACTTAGCCCGGTTGGCCCGAACGGCGTCCGTCTGCGGAAATGACCCAATGGTTGTGGTCGGAAAGAGGGGCAATTGCAGTCGTTCGTGCTGTACCCGCTGGCGACTGGCGAAAACGCCCTGCCGCTGCGCATCCTGCTCGGTCAGCTGGCTTAACCGGGTTTGCACAGCCGGTCGGTTGATCAAATCCGATTCCCGACGGGCGACCAATGCCTGTTTATTTGCCCTTAGGGCTTCTGTTGCACTGGCATTATCCGGTGACAGAAACAGCGTCGTCAGCGTGGCAACTTCGTCCAGCTTCTGACGGGCAAACGCCAGCCATTGCCTGATGTCGGGCCGGAGTCCCTGCTCACTGGTTTCGGCCTGTAGATCGCAGGGAACGTGCAACAACGAACAGGAGGGCGCAATCAGGATACGCTCCGACCCTAACGCCTGAACAGCCCGCCGAATCGTTGCCAGCGACTGTTCCAGATTATTGATCCAGATGTTTCGCCCATCAACCAAACCCAGCGAGAGGTGGGTTTGCAGATGAACGAAATCGGTTTGCAGAATATCCTCCAGTTGATTCGGGCAGCGTACCAGATCGAGGTGAAGGGCATCGACTGGCAGTTGCGTAGCCAGATTCAGGTTGCTGCCGTAACATTCGAAATAAGAGGCCAGCAAAAATTTCAGCGCCGGAAATTGCTGGCGCAATCGACTGTATGTCGTAGCAAACGCTTCCTGTTGCTGCGCGGTCAGATCCAGCGCCAGGCACGGCTCATCGAATTGAATCCATTCGGCACCCTGCGCCTGCAAACGCGTCAGTATCTGTTCATATACAGGCACCAGGCGATTCAGCAGATCCAGCCGATCGAAGCCGGTTTCCTTTTCCTTACCCAGCAACAGATAAGACACCGGCCCCAGCAAAACGGGTTTTGGCGTTGTGTTCAGCGTTTGTCTGGCCTCGTCAAACTCGGCAAAGACCTTTTCTGAAAGCAGGGCAAACGACTGATCGGCCGAAAACTCCGGCACGATGTAATGATAGTTCGTATCGAACCATTTGGTCATTTCCATCGCTTTTAGATCCAGCCCGTTCTCCTGATACCCCCGCGCCATGGCGAAGTACAGACTTAACTGACGGGCATCAGGTTGGCCCGCACCAGGCTGAGCCGCGTTGACCTGATCGAGCAGCGGGCGAAACCGGTTTGGGATAGCGCCAACGGTCAGGGACATATCCAGTACCTGATCGTAGAACGAGAAGTCGTTGCAGGGAACCAGCGTAATGCCAGCCTGCTGTTGGGTCAGCCAGTTGTCGCGCCGGATTTGCCGGGCGGTTTCCTGAAGCTGCTGATGGGTGATTTTACTGGCCCAGAATTGTTCACAGGCCTTTTTGAGTTCGCGGTGGCTACCGATTCGTGGATAGCCGAGATTGTGTGCGATCATGTTGTTAATTGGGTAAAATGGTTGATCGCGTTCGATGCCGAACTCCATACGCCTACCACTTTCTCAGAAATTTACCAACACGACACACCACCTCCAGCCCCGGGGAGGAGCAGAAGAAAGAGGGGTCAATCTTGATAAACCCAATTGCGTGTGGGCGTAATCAGCAAAGCTAAAGGCAAGTCTCCTGGCTTGTGACGGTATCTGCCGTCCTTCTCATCACATCTGGCCGGTAATCCGGCTAACGTAACAATGGACATCGAGGGCAAACCCTTTTCTAAATGGTCACTGACAGTAGCAACGTCTGCTCGTGATTCTCACACGATTCCTTTTTCATTTCCTGAAACTCTCAGGAAAACCATTAGCTTGTTTGACGGAAAACAAAGAACGTTGGGACAAACTAACCGGATTAGGTTGGCAAAAACAAGAAAACAGTCTCATAAAAGCACCCGCTCGTTTCTGTTGTTGACTCCCTGTTGTATTGAATCGCGTTTACTTCTGCCGAGATGACCGGTGTAGTTTATCTTTTGGGGCTACTGATCCTGACAGGTCTCCCCTGCCCGGATACCGAATACCAAGCGCATACGGATAAGATCGCCCAAACAGCGGGTACTTACACTTCAACGATGAGCACGAACACAAAGCCCCCTGTAATCCGTTCTACCCCTGTGGCACCTGTCCTTGTTTTTCCGTACGACATGGTTGAACGCAAATGGAGCTTTGGTATATCCATGAACGGGCGTGTTTTCATTAATTTTCAAAACATTCTGGATGTACGCCATTCCCGTTTCGAACCGTTGGGAAATGACTCCATTAACCAACCGAATTTTGTTACGGATATTTACGCGCCAACCAACGGGCGAATTAGCAACGGCGGCATTAAATTGTACCTATACTTATGGCTCACGATCATAATCACGACCACACAGGCCATCACCACGGCCCTACCGTATTGACGTCCATAAACCGGGCGCTGATTATCGGGGCCATTCTGAACGCGGTTTACGTCGTTGTGGAGTTCGCTCTCGGATTTTATTACAATTCGCTCGCTCTCGTTGCCGACGCGGGCCACAACCTGAGCGATGTGGCCAGTCTGTTGCTGTCACTGCTTGCCTTTCGGCTGGCACGGGTTCGGCAGACACCGAGTTTTACGTATGGTTTCCGAAAAAGTACGGTACTGGCATCGCTCACGAACGCCGTTATTCTACTGATCACCATCGGGGCCATTTTATGGGAAAGCATCAGTCGGTTCCGGCATCCTGAGCCGGTGGCGGGTGGAGCCGTAGCGTGGGTTGCGGGGCTAGGGATGCTGGTCAATGCCGCATCAGCCATGCTGTTTTTTCGGGATAAAGAGCATGATTTGAATGTAAAAGGGGCTTACCTACACCTGGCAACCGATGCGCTGGTATCGCTGGGTGTTGTGGTTTCCGGTGTCGTTATTAATTATACCGGCTGGACCTGGCTCGATCCGGTTATCGGTATTCTAGTGGCTGCCGTGATTATGGGTTCGACCTGGCGTTTGCTGACAGATAGCCTCCGGCTTTCGATGGATGGCGTCCCTACGGATATTGATCTGCCCACTGTGCTGGCCGACCTACGGGCCGTAGCGGGTGTGCAGGATGTACACCATGTACACGTGTGGGCGATGAGTACCACCGAAAACGCCTTAACGGCTCACCTTGTGCTGCAGCCGGGCCTCTCCGATTCGCAGATTGCCGCCCTCAAACACGATGCCCGCCACCGGCTCGAACATCAGAAAATCAGCCACGCTACCCTCGAAACGGAGATATCGACGAAAGATGACTGTGAAACGGAAACCTGTTAATGCTCCGCTTGCGAACTCGTTTGTAGCATTTCCGTGGGGCGTGAAGACACGCCCCACGGAATAACTCCCTTTTAGTACAGAAGAGATTACAACTCAAAGCCATAATCCCGCTCTACTTTGCACACGCGAACTTTGTAGCTTTCGTACCAGCGTTCACGGCCTATTTGTTGGGCAATCCGGTGATCGAAAACCTGCTTCCACGCCCGGATCGACTCCGGGCTTTCCCAGTAAGATACGGTGATACCAATTTCTGTTCGGGCTGATTCGACACCGAGAAAACCGGGCTGCTCATGAGCCATCTCGACCATCCGCCTGGCCATATCCGCGTATCCCTCCTCGAAATCCGTGCGGATGGAGGTGAAGATGACGGCGTAATAAGGTGTATCTGGTGTTGCAGCAATCATTGGACGAAGATAATTCATTGCTGACACTATTCCTTACATGCAACAATGTTGCATGTAAGGAATAGTGTTTTATCTTTGCGTAAAGATTAATAAGCCATTATGGAAAAGGATCTTCTTGTTGATGTAGTCATCGTAGGTGGTAGTTACGCGGGTCTGAGTGCAGCCATGACATTAGGGCGCTCGTTACGAAAGGTGCTCGTGATCGACGGCGGTAAACCCTGCAATCGGCAGACGCCCCACTCCCATAATTTTCTGACCCGAGATGGAGAGACGCCAGCCAATATTACGGCCATCGCCCGGGAACAGGTAATCCGTTATCCTTCCGTTTCGTTTCTTTCCGATTTGGCTATCAAAGCGTCTGCAGACCCGGATGTCTTCACCGTCGAAACCGCCGGAGGTCAACAAATTAAGGCCCGAAAACTAATTCTGGCAACCGGTGTCGAGGATCTGATGCCACCCATTCCCGGATTTGCCGAATGTTGGGGCCGTTCCGTACTACACTGCCCCTATTGCCACGGCTACGAAGTGGCTGGACAGCGACTGGGCATTCTGGCAGCTGCTGATACAGCCTATGAAATGGTCCGTCTTATTCAACACTGGAGCTCTGATCTTACCTTATTTACCAATGGACCGGCAAACCTCACTCCGGATCAGCGACAGTTCATTGACCAACTCAACGTTCTCATTATTGAGACACCCCTCACCGCTATAGCGCACGAGCAGGGCCAGCTTACAGCGCTTCACGTTGCCAATGGGGCGACCTATGCAGTAGATGCGTTGTATAGTCGGGTTCCGTTTCGACAGCATTCTGACCTGGCCCAACAGCTCGGCTGCACGATGTCCGAGTCGGGTTTAATCAATGCAGCGGAGTTTGGCAAAACCAATGTGCCGGGTGTGTATACAGCGGGGGACAACAGTTCGCCAATGCGTCAGGTAGCCCTGGCGGTTACCAACGGAAGTCTGGCCGGAGTCCTCGTCAATCGGGAATTGATCGAAGAGGATTTATCTACCCGCCCTGTACACGTAGCTGGCTGAGTTTGGCAAGTCGGCCAGCTGACTTTCGTATCGGTTACCGGCGCTTCATCAGGATATAGGCCCCGGCGGTTACCAGGCCACCAAACAAATACCAGCCAACGGTCATGGCAGCCGTGGCTGTAGTACGACTGCTGGGCGCTGTTCCCAAACCCATAGGGCCGGGCAGCGCTACGGCGCCAACACCCGCAGCCAGACCTAAAGCAGCTCCGGTCAGTAAGGCGTCTTTCGGTTTAGCCAACCCGATAAGGCTGTAATAGAGCGCATTGGAGACAATATCCCCGCCCAACGCCCAGTCGTGCAGTTCATCATCGGCGGGTGGCTCCTCACCAACCTTGTTCATTACTTTCTTAATGGCCCGCATTCCCAGAATATCGGCACGGGGCGCTTCAGGAATAAACTGACGGGCCGTTTCGTGGAGAGCCGTTAGCGCACAGGCTCCGGCCAAACCACTGCCCAATGATTGCAGGATTGTTTTGTTTATATCGGTCATAGGTGCTTAACTTGTAAGCTGGTGCAAATGTTAATGACCCTTCAGCCCTGAAGAGACCGACTACCCACACCCTTTGATGTAATACCGCAAAACAATGACATTTTCTTTTCGAAACGATCAGACGGAGGTGGCCATCAACGTCCTGCGTGAGGTCGGCCAATGGCTTGTCGACAATGACCGCGAACTCTGGCGTGTCGACAAACTCACCGCCGATAACCTGCTCGATGCGTATACCACAAACAACCTGTATGTGCTGTATGCCGACCTCAACGAAGGAGCGGGGCCAGAGCCAGCTGCGGTTTTTATTCTACAATGGGAAGATCCTCTTTACTGGCCCGAGGTGCCAGCGAACACGTCGGGCTTTATTCACAAGCTCGCTATCCGACGGTCCTTCAGCGGGCAAAATTTGTTCGCCGAAATCATCAATTTCTGTCGGGCTGCGTGTCTGAAACGGGGTATCCAAACCTTGCAACTTGAAACCGATGCCACGCGGCCCAAGCTGATGCAGTTTTACGAACGGTATGGTTTCCAACCCATCTATCAACGTACTGTTGATGAGTTTGGCCAATCATTTCTGTGCCAATTTTATATCCTGACATTTTGATGGCGCAACGATGCGACCAGGCAGGAGCCTCGCGCCATTAGCCTTCACAAACCTTTTTTTATGCCAATCAGCCGGCCCGCCCGCGACTATCGTTTGATTCATATTTATGCCATCATTTTCATTGATGTCATTGTGGGCTCGGCTGTGGGACCAATATTGCCGGAATTTGTCAAAGGGCTGCACCGGCCGCAGCTTTGGCTGGCGGTGGGCACAGCGCTGTTTCTGGGCATGCAACTGTTCTCGGCCCCGTTACTCGGTAAACTATCCGATGGCTACGGCCGACGACCTATTTTCATCATTTCGGCCATTGGTACCTTTCTTTCCGACTGCCTGCTGCTGCCGGTACGGGTAGGCTACTACTTTGCCAATCGAATAAGCGATGGCACCACCAATGGGATGTACGCCACGGTGCGGTCGGCCATTACCGACATTTCGCCCAAAGAAAGCCTGTTCAAAAACCTGGGTATCGAAGGAGCCATCATTTCCCTTGGCTTTGTAATCGGCCCGGCTGCGTCGGGATTGCTGCTCACTACCTTCGATGTTGTACAGGGCAGCCAGGCCCGAGTCGTGGCGATTATGGCCGTTAGCCTATCCGGCCTAAATATGGTGTTAAGCTGGCTCCTGCGCGAAACCCATCCGAATCCACCGGGGCAGTCCGGCGCTTCGGTAGCGCCGACCGCCCTGAAAACCGAACTCGTTCAGGCACTCAATGTGCACACCCTTTGGGCACGCCTGCTGGCTAAGGATCGACAATACAACGGCCTGAAGAAGCTGGTCATGATGCAGCTGGCACTTACACTCGGCACCGGCTACTATTTCTACTTTGTCACCTTCGTCAGTTTCGGAGCTTTACAAATGGATGCCAAGGGCATCTCCTATTTCTTCATGTATTTCGGCGCGTTGAGCGTTGTCATCAGCTACGTATTTTACACGTATGTCGCCGACCGGATCAACCAGCGACGCGGTATTTTCTGGCTCGCTCTGCTGGGCGTACCTGTGTTGGGGGGCTATGGTCTGGTGGGCGCATCCACCCTGTGGCTCTATATTCTGGTGACTATCGACTGCCTGACGTTCTCCCTTATCCAGGGGTTAATCGAGGGGCTGATGGCACAACTAACGACGGATGAAGACCGGGGCGAAATATTCGGGATCAATCAGGCCCTGCAAGGGCTAGCCAGCTTCGTGACCACGCTCGTATTTGGCAGTCTATCTCTGCTCGATTTACGGCTGCCATTTGGGTGGTTTGCCGTCTGCTTATCGGTGGTGGCGTGGCTGGCCTGGGAGCGGCACCACAGCCCAGATACCCCAATGAAGCCATGAAGGAAATGGTCGGAAATGATCAGCTTATTGAACACGCAGTAGAGCGGCTCCAACCACAGGACGCCCATCAGCCGTAACACCCTGCACAACAACCCGGATCGTTCGAACGACATCCGACAACGGGAACATCAGTTGGCTGCGCCCCTGGCTATCGGTTTGCATCAGGGGTTTCCAGTACAATACATCCCGCCGATCAATGTGTCCCGCCGGTGCTTCGGCTTCATAGCGGGGCACGTAAAACTCCCGCTGGACCGATGGATACCCAATGAGCTGCATGGATCGCATCCCCGGCTTGTCTTCTTTTCTTTCCTGATCGGGTCGGAAGCGTTTCGAGTAAAAGGCAATGACTCCATTACCGCCCCGAACCCCGTAAGCCCCCGCCGTCGTTCCGTTTTTCAGGACCTCAATTCGCTCAATATCGGTGGGATTGAAGTTTAATAGGGCGGTTCCGTCATTATCCTGAATTAACATACCATCCATCAGAAATAACGGCTGCGGATTAATAGCGAGGCTTCCAACACCCCGAATAATTACCTGATATCCACCTACCGGACTTTGATTCACGGTAACACCCGCTACCCGTCCCCGAATCATTTCGTACAGATTTGAGAATCGGGGTGATTTGTCATCGAACAACAGGGTGGCATCGGCATCGCTATGCAGACTCATTCTCCGGACATCGTCCGGACGTTCATTCGGCTTTCTCGCCCGCACAATCACCTCTTTTAGTTGTTTAGCGATTTTGTCGCGGTACAGGTCTGCATCATTTTCCTGACGGGTCCGGGCCGCGTTCAGCTGAGCATGCAGGGCAACCCAATCGGGAAGTGCCTGAATCGTATCGGGTTCCCAGGAAGCGCCTGGCCCTTCCAGGACAAGGTGGGCCTTCGTCGGGTCAATGTCCTTCAATTGCCGATCCGTAATCTGAGTCATTAGGGTGACTGTATCAGCAATGGCAAAACCTGCCAGTCGAAACCGGCCCCGGTCATTGGTACCGGCCGACCGGACAAACGACTGCCCGGATACCGTAGACGCCACAATGACCTGAGCGTCGGCCATCGGTTGATTTTTTGCATTCAGCACGCGGCCCATCAGCGACACGCCACCGAGCAGTTCAGTCTCTGGCGTACCGCTCACCCGTCGCCAGCCCTGGGTCAGCAGCAGGTCATCCAACGCCCGGCGGGTTTCCGGCGAATTCGTCTGAACGTATTGATTGGGTTGTTCTACCCGGCCCCGCAGTTCACCCGTCAGCAGGAGGTGGGTACGAATCGTAGCCGCCGCCGTGTCGGAAGGCACCTGCCCTATATCGGTAATGGATGCCGATAAAGCCGCTACCACGGGCAGACCGTCATCATTTAAGTTGAGGCTCAGAATCGCCTGCTCCCGCGGCTGATAATGGGATTTATTCAGCCCGAGGATTACCCGCACGGAAGGCACTCGTTCGGGAATAAACACCAGTCGTTCGGCCTGCGGACGAGCGGTGGCGTCGTAGAGGGTAATCTGGTTCAGCCCCGCTGGCAGTGCAGCCGTTGGCAGACTTACTCGTGCCACTCCATTTTCGAGGAGAATTTTTCGTTGATCGACCAATCGCCCCTGCTGCTGAACGACTATGTACACTGAATCGCTTACCGCTTTGCTCGTACTGTAAATATTCAGTGCCAGGTGGTTGGTATCCCGAACCGCATCGGCCGACAACATGATACCTTCCTGGTTAGCCAGGGGCAACGGTACCAACTGATGCCGGTCTTTATAAACGACATCGGCATAGTACGTTCGGGCGGCCACGGGTGTCATGATGATACTACCTATACCGACCGCATTGGTCGTAAACGTTGTTATTTCTGCGCCTTCGTCGTTCACAATCCGACCCGACATCAGGAGCCCTCGCCCATCCGGCTGCGTGATTTTAATGCCAAGCCGCGCAGGTAGTCCAACCAGCCAGCGCCCGCCTTCGGGCAACACCTGTACATCCAATGGCTTTCGGACTGTATCGACAGGTTTCGCCATTGCCTCCTGCAGTATGTTATACACCGCAATCGACCGATCAAAAGCAGGCTTACGCTGCCCATCGTCCTCATCCGTA
This sequence comes from Spirosoma humi, assembly GCF_054776575.1. Lineage (NCBI taxonomy): Bacteria > Pseudomonadati > Bacteroidota > Cytophagia > Cytophagales > Cytophagaceae > Spirosoma > Spirosoma humi. The sequence continues at coordinate 583,850 of NZ_BAAHBR010000008.1, read as the reverse complement.
TAAGCCCTCAATCGATACGTACCGGAAGCCAGCGAATCGGATAAGCGAAAATTGCCGACAGCGCGTCCATCCTGTACCCGCAGCCACTGGTGCTGTACAAGCGCGCCGGAAGCGGTTAGCAAGTCGGCATGAATGGCGGTCTCACCTAAAGGTCGGCGATTGGTGGCGGCATCCAGCACATAGGCACTAAGCCAGAGCCGGTCGCCGGTCGCGTATAAAGGTTTGTCGGTATGCAGAAACACGACCGGAGCCAGCACCTTGAATCGATCATTGAACGCCATAGCGATTCGATTCATACGGGCATCGGGCGGCATCAGTTTTCCCTGCGTAGCCACCAGCGCACCCGTTGTGGAAGGGTCTGCATCAGCCGGATTTGGCGTCCAGTCGGCTGGTAACATCGTCGACAGGCGATCATCGGCCAGCGAACCCTGTATCTCCGTACCGAAGGGCATCGTCACCGTTCCGTCGACTGTCATTTCCAATTGACTGGTGGGCAGCACGATCTGCGAATACGCGAAGCGGGCATCCAGGTATGGCGAGTATGTCGACGTAGCATTGGTGTAGAAAACCACCAATGGGCGGTTAGACACCAGTCGCCGTTCGGTTGGCAACCGCCCCGGCTGAATCAGTTGGCTAATGCGTAATGGTTTTAGTCGTCCATTTACCGACCCATAAAGCGATGTTCGGTTTTCCGGATTTCGGGCAATCGGCACGACCATATCTTCCTGATAGACCAGAAAACCTTCTTTTTCGTAGGTGCTGTCGATCAGGCTGGCCATCAAATGCCGGGTCGATCCTTTGTAGGCCCGCATCCGGTTGCGTCGAAACCGGTTGGCCTGTCGTTCATCGGGGGCTTTCAATTCCTCGAAACGAGTAGCTCCGGCGTAATAAACCTTCTGCGACGTTCCATCAAAATAGAGCAGGTCGTACCAGAGCCGATAACCCAGGGCCTGGTTTTCAATCACGATAGGTTCGCTGGCTGTCGCTTTCAAATGGCCATCCTCTTCGTGAAAACTCAGAACCTCGGTATTCATGATCTGGCACTGCCCCCCAAAAGGCTCACCAAGCAGTTGGCGCTTAAACTGCTTAAGGTGTTGCTGCCACTTTTTAGGGTTTCCCCGAACCGTCACGGCGGCCAGCGTCTGGTCACTCGGTTTCAATCGAAAGCTAACTTTATTTTCCTGACCGGTATCCAGCCGGAACGTGCGCCGGTGGGGCTGATAGCCGATGAAGGAGGCCACCACCTCAACCGTTCCGAGGGGAACTCCCGACAGCGAATAGTGTCCCTGCTCGTTGGTGACGGTGCCGCGGGTCGTGCCGTTCAGGTAAACATTGGCAAACGGCATGGGTTTGCCGGTCGATGCATCGGTTACGTAACCCGAAAGAACCGTCTTGGTTTGCGCCCATGTGATCGTAGTCAGCCAGGTTAGCAGACAGGTAGTCAACCAAACGATAGAGCGCTGACGATTCATAGAGGCATCCGTTGACAAATCAACCGAAGAAGACAAACGCTACGTAATTTTACTCACACGATCAGGCACTTACCGCTTCCAGCTTCTCGGCCGAGAAAGCCACAGCCCGTTCGGCGAACAGAACTTTCGTAGCGGCCCAGGTGGCCCGGAACAACTCGCTCCGGCGATAGGCTTCCAGTGCATCGGCCGATTCCCACAGGCTATACGTTATCCGGACGTTGGGCTGATTAGGATCACGCAGAAGGTCGAGCTGATGATTACCCGGAAAGGTACGGATACGCTGTTTCGAGCGATCGAAAATGGCATGAAAGTCAGCGAGTTTATCGTCTTGAAACGTCATGCGAACAATACGGATAAGCATAATTTATATGAATTAACCATTTTTTATTATCCATATCTCTGTGTTCTTTGTGCCTCTGTGGTTAACAATACTTTTAGCCGACATATGCTTATTAACCACAGAGGCACAAAGAACACAGAGTTTTGCCGGATGATTATCAGAGCTACCGCTTATAAAGTCATATTTACCGTATAGACGCCGTAATAATCATGAATGAAGACATTTACAATGTACTTAGTCGAAAAATCATTGGAGCCAGCATTGAAGTACACCGCGAACTAGGACCTGGGTTATTGGAAAGTGTATACGAAGAATGTCTAGCCTTTGAATTAAAAAAGCTTGGATTCTATGTCGAACGTCAAGTTGAACTACCAGTCATTTACAAAGGCCATATATTAAATAAAACATTCATCATGGATATTGTAGTTGACGAGTTGGTTGTCATTGAACTGAAAGCTGTTCAGGAAGTGATGCCCATCCATCATACCCAAATGATAACATACTTGCGAATGGCTCAGCTAAAACTAGGACTTCTTATCAATTTCAATGTTGAACTCCTACGAAACGGTATTCACCGAAAAATCAACGGCAACTTAAACCACCAAAATTAAATTAACCAGGGCGGTAAAAGTATGCTAAGAACGTCTTGTCATTCGTAGTAGAAGAACGTACTGCCTGTGTTAAAATAAATAAACCCGTTTATGAATTACCGCACATTTGGCCGCACTGGCTGGAAAATCTCTGAAATTGGCTACGGCATGTGGGGCCTGGCCGGTTGGACTGGCTCCGATAAAGAGGAAGTCTTACGAGCGCTGCAGCGCTCCGTTGATCTGGGCTGCAACTTTTTCGATACGGCCTGGGCGTATGCCGATGGGGTCAGCGAAGAAATACTGGGCCGGTTGCTGAAAAATAATCCCGACAAGCAACTGTATGCCGCAACCAAGATTCCACCAAAAAACCGCCAGTGGCCATCGAAGCCGGAGTCCAGCCTAGCCGATGTTTTTCCAGCTGACTACATTGTTGAATACACTGAGAAAAGCTTGAAAAACCTCGGCGTCGAAACAATTGACCTACAGCAATTTCACGTCTGGGAAGATGCCTGGTCCGATCAGGACGACTGGAAAGAAGCCATTACTAAGCTATCCCAGCAGGGCAAAGTTCGAGCCTGGGGACTATCGGTCAACCGCTGGGAGCCGGACAATAGCTTAAACACGATCCGGACCGGACTCATCGACGCGGTTCAGGTCATTTATAACATCTTCGACCAGAATCCCGAAGATAATCTGTTTCCACTCTGCCGCGAATTGGCTATTGGGGTGATCGCCCGCGTCCCATTCGATGAAGGTACATTGACCGGAACGTTTACCAAGGAAACAACTTTTCCGGCTAACGACTGGCGGTCAACCTACTTCGTTCCCGAAAACCTTAACAGCAGCGTCGATCATGCCGACGCCCTGCGGCCACTTATTCCGGCTGGTATGACCATGCCCGAAATGGCGCTTCGGTTTATCCTGAGTAACCCGGATGTGCATACCACCATTCCCGGTATGCGCCAGATTCGCAACGTGGAAGCCAACATTGCGGCCAGTGATGGGACCGGATTATCGCCCACGCTACTCCGCGAGCTAAAAGGACACCGCTGGGATCGGACACCAACCGAGTGGAGTCAGTAAACGGTACCAGATAGCTGGCCGCTGTCTGTATTCACATTCATATAGACAGCGGCCAGCTATCTGGTACATACCTTTATGAAAATACTCTTAATTGAAGACGAGCCCACCTTGCGAACGGCCATTCAGCAGTACCTGGAAGGCGAAGGCTATAGCGTGACAACGGCGAATACCTACCGGCAGGGTGCCGAAAAAGCTCACGATTACGATTATGACTGTTTGGTCATCGACTTGATGCTTCCCGATGGCAATGGGCTTGATCTCGTCCGTGAAGTAAAAAGCCGCCAGTCGACGGCGGGCATTATTGTCGTGACCGCCAAAGACGCGCTCATGGATAAATTAACGGGTCTCGATGCCGGGGCTGACGATTACCTTACCAAACCGTTTCACCTGCCCGAACTCAACGCCCGGCTTCGGTCGGTGCTGCGTCGTCGGTTATTTGGCGGACAGGCACAGGTAAGCGCGGGCGACCTTAAACTCTGGCCTGATCAACAGCGGGTCAGCGTGCATAATACCGATGTAAAGTTGACGGGAAAAGAATATGAACTGCTTCTTTTTATGGTCACCAATGCAGACCGTCTCCTCTCTAAGTCGGCCATTGCCGAACACGTTTGGGGGGATGCGATGGACATAGCCGACTCGCACGAATTTCTGTATACGCATGTCAAAAACTTACGCCGTAAACTTATAATGGCGGGTTGCCCCGACTACATTCAAACCCGTTACGGCGCTGGTTATCTCTTTTCGACTCGTTTGTCATGAGCCTGCTCAGTCAGACGGCCCGCTACCTGCTGATCACCGCCCTTACCATTGCGCTGGTCGGTGCGGTGGGCTTTTACACGATCATTCACCGGAAAATCCGGCATGAAGTGGACGAGATCCTGACGGCTCAGGTAAGGCAAACGGCCTTACGACTTCGGAAAAATCCCCTCGCCCAACTAACTGACTGGGATAATAATCCCCGTATTGAACAGGTCACGTTCACGAAACAGCCGACGTTTACGGATTTAACGACACTGGATTCCCTGGATACCAATGAACCCATCCCTATCCGGCAACTACAGGAAACTGTTTCTATTAACGGGCAGCTGTATCTGATCACGATTCAACAACCTTACTACGAATTCAACGAACTGGCGCGCGAACTTTCGGTAGGCGTCATTATCGGCTTCCTGATCCTGGTAGCCCTATCCGTAGCCGGTGGCCTGAGTTTATCCCGCCGATTATGGGAACCTTTCTACGCTACCATCGATCAACTCAATAACGTTCGGCTCGATTCGGGTGCGGAGCCCGTGTTTCCGGAAAACCATATCCGTGAGTTCGGTTTACTGAACCGGTCACTGGGCGAGTTGACGCAAAAACTCCGACGCCAGTTTTCGTTACAGAAACAGTTTACCGAAAATGCGTCGCATGAATTACAAACGCCCCTGGCTGTTGCCTCGGCGGAATTGGATTTTCTGATGCAGTCGGACCACCTGACCGAAAACGACTATATTCATTTGCAACGGGCTACGGATGCCCTGGGGCGGCTCAGTCACTTAAATCGGTCGCTGCTGTTGCTGACGCAGGTCGAAAACAACCAGTTCGCCAACGACGAATTAGTAGACATAAGTGAACTGGTCAATCAATACACCGATGAGTACACGCCATTTTTTGAGCATAAAAACATGGCTGTTACCCGGAAAATTGCGTCCGCTGTTTCGCTGAAAATGAATCGACAACTGGCGGTTGTCCTTCTTACGAACCTCCTGAAAAACGCGGCCCGGCACGGAGGTGCTCGGCATGGAGGTGCTGGGCGTGGAGAAGCAGACGGTTACCTCAATATTGAATTAACCACTCGTGCGCTGGTCATTCAGAATACAGGAGAACCACTGCCTTTTGCCGATAACCAGTTATTCAATCGGTTTGTCAAGAACCCCGCCCGCCCCGACTCGACGGGTTTAGGGTTAGCCCTGGTTAAGCAAATTTGTGACCGCTACCACCTACCGCTTGCGTACCGGTACGATACCAGCAAGGCTACGCACGAATTCAAGATAGGTCTCTTGCAGCCAAAAGCGTAACTAGTCAGGAAAAGAGGCAGGATTCATACCGCTTCGTCGTCCCTGATCGCCCTTTCTTCAGATTCTCTTCATAATTCTTCCCGAGACTTGCAGGCAAATCATTCACAACTTCCACCCCAAGTTTTTCTATACGCCATCAGATCAGACGCGGGTAAACATTTTGAAAGTGGGGTATCGCTGCAAGTCGATCAGGCGTTTTACTATACGTATGTCAACGCACCGGTAGTGTCGGCCTTTGCCAGTACATCGAGTAACCTGGGTGCCTATACACAGTTGATCAACGCCCCCTACAATCTGTTCAGTATCGGGACGGATACATATGTCCGGCTCGAATACAAAGACTACGAATTATACCTGGGCTACAACCACACGCTCGCCCGGCGCGACGGACCATCCAGTCCGGGACCACCGGATACGAGTTACCTTCCGCTTGCTCCGCAGGACAAGTTCTCGACTACCGTGGCCTGGGAAAACGAGCACTTTCGGTTTGGTATCGAAACGGCCTATGTGGGTTCGCAATACCTTTATAACAACCAGAAAGTAGCGAACTACTGGTTCTTTGCCGGAGCCGCCGAGTACCACTACAACGATCACTGGCGGCTGGTGCTGAACGCCGAAAACCTCTTCAACATTAAACAGGCCAATTTCGAAACGGTTGTCAGCGGCCCCGTTACGCAGCCCACGTTTCGCCCGGTTTGGGCACCATTGGAAGGCCGTATTGTTAATCTGGCCTTGAAATACACGTTGTGATCTGTGGTGCAGGATGTATACTTCGGGAGTGTCCTCAAAGTATACATTTTACTCGACCATCAACACCGAATGCACAGCCAGTTTGGGTACAGTTACCGTAGCGATTCCGTGGGTGTAGTGAATAGGCAGCAATTTGTTTTCGGGTTGCTGAACGATGCGGGTGGGTTTCCTGGCCGTTCGGAGCCGAACGGTCAGGTTCGTTAGGGATGGCACCTCATCGTAGGTAAACACTTGCGGGTCGGCGTGGCGGCCACCGGTGTTGATCAGGTTCACGGCCAGTTGGTTACCTTGCCGGTTTAAAACAACGTGGACCAGATGCGACCCGTGCACCTCCACCACAGGATTCGGCAGCAGCGGCCGAACCAGTGACGCGATGAAATCACGAAGTTTGGCTGATTGATGTTTTTTGTAGTCCTGGCTCAGATCAGCATATACCGCCGTCAGTTTTCCCCGGTCAAAAGTCGTTTCCGTAGCGATAATGCCCGGTGCCGGATCACCGGGTTCTGAGGAAAGAAACTGGCCAATAGGTTTTGTCGCTGCGCCGACGATACGAACGGACTGGAACGGCCCCGTTAGCACGACGGATGCACCTTGATGAAGCGCCCATTTCGGAGCTGCCGCCTGCTTACCAGTGGCCTCAACGCCCAGCTCAGGCGCAAACGAACGCGTTGTCTGCGCACCGATCAGCACCAAATGGCCACCCTGTCGGGCATAATCCAGCAATTCACGCCGGAACGCCGGACTAAGCGAGTCCTGCTGCGACACGACAATAACCGGGTACTGCCTCATTCGTCCCTGTACGTGTTGCTCGGCCAGTACTTCGACGGGTAACTGGGCATCCAGAAGGGCCGTCAGCACGCCATTGATCCGTTGCGTTTGTCCGTTGCCAAACAGGGATTGATTGAAGGCACTTACGGTTTCATTGGTATACAGAACGGCGATCTGCGGTACGGGAACGCTACCCGTGCAAAACGGTTGCCGGGCCCTGACAAAGCGACTTAATGCGGTCATGGTGGCTAGCTCCCGCAGCGCAATGGCCGCATCCCGACGTTGCTGGTAATAGGCCTGAAACCCGCCCCCAAGCGAAATTATTTCGGCCGCTTCCTGCATCAGGTGAACGGCCGACTTCTGATCGCCCGGCCGTTGCACCGGATTGAATTCATACCAGAAACTCCACGACATCAAATCCCAGGGCTTTCGGTAAAGCTGACCCTGCGCGGCCATGATCCGACCTTCCAGAGCCGCCGAGTTTACACCATTGCTCGGCGTTAAGTCACCCGACAGAAAATCGACGTTCGTCTGGATGGGTTGGGGCATCATGGATGAATACGCCCAGTTCGACGCCATTCGAAACGTTGGCCGATGGCGATGCACAGCGTCGACATAATGCCCCAGGTACTGGGTAAATGACCGACGGGCAAAATCGTTGAATGCTCTATATGCAGCGTCCTTATCTGTAGTCGGCACCGTTTGTATGCCTGTTTCGGCCCGAAATTTCGCCAGGGCGACGGGCGAATAATCGAGCACCGTTGCCCAGCACTCCCCATCGACCCATACGCCATCGGCCCCGGAATCAGCCAGTTCATTGAGTTGCGGAATCAGCAGTGAGTCGACATAAGGGCCGTGTACGGAAGTCTTCAGGGCATTGATGGTGCCATCCGCTTTCTGTGCCGCCCAGTTTGGGTGTTTGGCCAAGGCGGCCTCATCGTATACACCCGAATAATGCAGGTACAGGCCGACGCCATGTTTACGCGTAACAGTCCTATAAAACGCCAGTGGATCATGAACGATGTGCGGAGCCACTGTTGCTGTAGCTACTTTCGACGGATAGCTCGACACGCCCGGATGTCCTTTGCAGTCGACCTGAATAAAATCGGGTTTGACCGCGGTCAGTAGTGAATCAAGCGCTCGCTCCGATAGGTTTCGCCCAATCAGCGAATCAGCGGCAACCGCGTGGAAATCGAAATGAAGACCAAAATACCGTTTTGACGACGGCGAATTTAGCCTCGGCTGGGCAAGTACCTGAAAACTGGAGAGGACGAAAAGTAGTACGAACAGGGCCTTCATTTCCGGTTAATTGGTTGCAACCAGAGGAAGTACAATTGAGCAAAAGATTACTGTTTAGCCTTTTGAAGAACGCCAATAGACATAAGATAAATTTATCTTGAGATGATTTTATCTCAGGCTATCGCTCTCCGTGGTCCGTGTCCTCACGGACTGCTCGTGCGCCAGTTGGATGTGTGGTCCGTGAGGACACGGACCACGGAATACGTCATATATAAATTAATACTCTTGCTCCAGCGGGTGCACCATGAATTCGTCGATGACGACATGGGCGGGCCGACTGACGATAAAGAGCATCGACTCTGCCATGTCTTCGCTTTTGAGCCAGTTTTGCGAGGTCTCGTGGCCGTGGCCTTTTTCGTGGAAATGAGAATCGACCAGACCCGAATAAACACCCGTCACTTTGATACCGAACGACCGAACTTCCTTGCGCAAAGCACCCATAAACGCTTCCTGTGCGTACTTACTGGCCGTGTATAACGAACCACCGGCAAAGGTGCGCTTGGCAACGTCCGAGGCCACCACAACGACATGCCCCGCCCCCTGCGCTTTGAGTGTAGGCAGGGCGGCTTTGGTCAGTACGAACGTCCCTTTCACGTTAGTCGACATGAGTGCATCCCACTCCTCGACCGTGATTTCATCTACATTTTTGAATACGCCGTAGCCTGCGTTGTTGATCACCACGTCGATGCGACCGAACTGATCAAGAGCCGTTTGGACAACGGCCGCCATGTCCGATTCACTGGCTACGTCGCCCGCGACAGCAACAATTTTGCCCCGAACGTGCCCTTCCGTTGCTTCTTTTTGGAGCTGGTTCAGATCGTCGGCGTTACGGGCCGTAACGATTACGTTGGCACCATGTTGCGCCAGCAGCAAGGCCGTTGCCCGGCCAATGCCCCGCGACGCGCCCGAAATGATAATGGTTTTGTTTTCTACGTTCATAAGATTGATCTTCTAACCGCAAAGGTCGCAAAGGATGGCGCAAGTTTGCCAAGAAGTTTTCTCGGCATTTGTCTGCGCAGTTTGTCCAGAGAAACCTGAACGTCAAGGCCGTTCAATCAAAGTAGAAATTTTTTAGACTCGTCTAAAACCATTTATATTGTCAGTTCGTATCTTTGACGGTATAACGTTTGCCACTCTACCAACCAGGCTGGATTTTAATGATTGATTGGCTCCATATGAATCGGTTGCGCGTAGCCCGCTTGCTGCTTGGCCTGTTTCTGGCTATGTGGCTCAATGGGGTTGTGTTTCGCCACGCGCACCGGTTGTCAGATGGTCGATTGATTGTTCACGCTCACCCCTACTGGCCTTTCGGGAAGAGCCCGATTTTACCCAATACGCATACCGCTCAGGAAATCCTGCTGCTCGATCTGGCCGCGCATCTGCCTGTTGTTGTCAGTAGTTTTTTCGCGTTTCTCTTTCTCCTCAGGACACATTTACGGCCGGTTTTTCTGTTCACCAGCCAGTTGTTTCAGTCCTATTTCCCGTTTTGCTGCTTCTCTCACCGGGGTCCCCCTGTCGTTTGTTGATTTCCTGACTTTGCACGTACTGGTTTCTAAACCAGTAGTTTCTGTTGCACGCTGTTGAAATAATCCATCAAACGATACTTCCTGAATGAAATTATTTTTCCTGTTGATTAGTCTCGGACTAACCGAAGGCTTGGTCTATGCACAACCTGCCCCCAACCGCACTATCCGTGGATCGGTCACCGATGCCGATACGCGAAAACCAATCCCATTCGGCAACGTAAGCCTTAGCGGCCAAAATAAAGGGGCACTTACCGACGCTCGCGGGCAATTTTCCCTGTCCATGAAAGCCGATTCGCTTCCCCACGCGCTTATTATTTCCTGCATCGGCTATAAAGCCGACACCGTGGCCATCACGCCCGGAAACGACGTATACACAGCGACGCTATTGCCCCTTGTAAACGCCTTGAATGAGGTAGTCGTCACGGGGGTTACGCGGGGCACGCTGCTTCGGCAGAATCCGGTGGCTATTCTGGCCATTTCTCATAAATCCATCGAAACAACGGCCAGCAGCAACATTATCGATGTGCTGGTCAAGAACGCGCCCGGCCTGAATGCGGTAAAAACCGGACCTAACATCTCGAAACCGTTTATTCGCGGCCTGGGCTACAATCGGGTGCTCACACTTTACGACGGCGTCCGGCAGGAGGGGCAGCAATGGGGCGATGAACACGGCGTGGAAGTCGACAACTACAACATCGACCGGGCTGAAGTGATTAAGGGACCCGCCAGTCTGATGTATGGCTCCGACGCGCTGGCGGGGGTCGTTAGTATGCTGCCGATGTACCCGAAAGATACCGAAGGTAAAATCAAGGTTGGGTTGGTCACAGAATACCAGTCGAATAACCGGCTGTTGGGCGAATCGATCAGCCTGGCATCGGGCGGATCACGCTGGGCCTGGAACATGCGCGGATCCATCCGGAGGGCAACCAATTACCAAAACAAAGTTGACGGACGCGTATACAACACGGGCTTCTCGGAACGAACCTTAACGACCATGCTTGGCTACTCGGGACATAAGGGCTATTCCCGATTCGGGGCTTCACTGTACGACAATTTACAGGGCATCCCCGATGGAAGCCGGGATTCGCTTACGCGGCAGTTTACGCGGCAGGTAGCCGAATCCGATCTGGACGACATAAAGCATCGCCCCATCGTTCCGGCCAGCGAACTGTCCTCGTATCGCCTGAGTCCTTTGCACCAGCGAATTCAGCACTATCGGTTGCACACCAACAACCATTATCAGATCGGCAACGGCGAAATCGATGTATTGCTGGCTTTTCAGCAGAATATCCGTCGGGAGTATAACCACCCTACGCAACCTGAACAGGCGGGTTTATTCGTGCGGCTCAACACGTTCAATTACGGTCTGCGCTACAATCTGCCCAACCTGGGCCGACTGGCCTCTACCATTGGCGTCAATGGCATGCTACAGTCGAATAAAAACAAGAACGGAACGGATTTTCCAATTCCCAATTACCGGCTCTTCGATGTAGGCACCTTCGTTTTCCTGAAATATCAGGCCGACAAACTGACCCTGAGTGGCGGACTGCGCTACGATAAGCGGCAGTTGCGGGGTGATGATTTTTACGTTCGGACCGACTCCAAAACGGGCTTTGGCCAACACGCGACCCTGCCCGATACCGCCGGAGCCACGTTGCAGTTTCCCCTGCTCAGGCAATCGTTTACGGGTATTTCGGCCAGCGTTGGCGTGACCTACGAGTTTTCGGAAAAACTGGCGTTAAAAGCAAACATCGCCCGGGGCTATCGGGCACCCAGCATCACCGAAATCGCGTCCAATGGTCTCGATCCCGGCGCGCACATTGTGTACATCGGCAACCGGAATTTCAAGCCCGAGTTCAGTTTGCAGGAAGACATTGGCCTGACCGCTACCTTCCCCGATGTCAACGTGGGCGTAAGCGTCTTCAATAACTTTATTCAGAATTACATCTCGCTCGCCCAGTTAGTCGATGATCAGGGTGAGCCGGTGGTCATTGTTCCAGGCAACAAAACGTACCAGTATCAGCAGTCATCAGCGCAGTTGTACGGCTTCGAAACTCAGTTTAGCCTGCACCCAACCGCCTGGCGCGGGTTCAGCTTCGACAATAGTGTCGTCGTCGTTTACGGCTACAACCGGGGCGTACGCTACACGGATGCCGGCATCAATGGCGAGTACCTGCCGTTCATTCCGCCCCTGCGCGTGGCAACGGGCGTGAGTCAGACCCTGCCAATGAAACGGCAATGGCTTTCGGACGTGACTATCAAAGCAGATGTCGATTACAATGCCCGGCAGGACCGGTACCTGGGTTTAAATAATACAGAAACCGCCACGGCGGCTTATACGCTCGTTAATGCCGGAATCGACGGGCTCATTCACACTGGAAAAGACAAGCCCGGTCTTCGGCTGTTATTCCAGGTCAACAATATTTTCGACGTGGCTTACCAGTCGAACCTGAGCCGATTAAAGTACTTCGAATACTTCACGCAATCGCCCAACGGGCGTCTGGGCATGTTCGGTATGGGCAGAAACATATGCGTGAAACTGACTATTCCATTTAATTGACGGGAGGTACCAAATAGCCACTGGCTGTTTGGTACATTTACTTTTTAAAATGCCGGATCATCTCCCCAAAATCCAGGCCCATAGCCAGCCCCATGACGGCTTGTGTTAGTCGTCTGGTTTTGGTTTCGGTGGTTTTGGCAGCGTCAATCCAGTTGCTGAAATAGGTTTGGTGCCCACGGCTTAATGTCTGAAAATGGGCTTGTGCCGCCGGATCATCGTCCAGACAGGCCAGCAGATCGGCCGAGATCGGCCTGGGCGACTCATCAACTTCCAGGTCAACCCGAACGGTGGCACCGGCTTCTTTTCGAATACCCCGACGCATGGTCGCGTTGATCGGCATGATGAACCCGCCTTCCACATCGCCAGACCGGCCCATGGGGATGAGGGCGACTAAGCTGATCGGGTAACTGTCCAGCGTTCCTTTTACCCGAAACGACGTTTTCTGGCCGGGTCTGATGGCTTCTGTTATATCGAGCGGAACGTCGATGTACGTCCAGCCGGTTTTTTCGCCTTTCGCGTCGAACTTTTGAAGGATGGCAGTAAAGGTGGGCATAGGCTTACGTAGTTGCTTGGTACCGAGCAAGTGTTGCTTCCAGCGATGTCTTAATTTCCTGGACCAGACTGGCGGGTTCCAGAACTGTCAGGTGCTCGCCGTAGCTGCGTAAATGCATGAGCAGGTCACGGTTGGGTGCCAGTCGAAGGCGCACAATGCATTCGGTATCCGTATCGCTCAGTACTTCCTGCGTCTGGTGAATGGGCTTGGCTTTTACGTAGCGGCCAAAGAGCGGACTAAACGAAAGAATGATGTTTTCGACGGGCCCGTGACTATCGGTAATCCCGTAAATGTGCTCGAACAGGTCGCTTACGTTGGCCAGAATGGCGGGGGGAACATCGCAGGGATCATCCAGCAGTTCGAGTTCGCTCATGCGGTCGAGCGCAAACGTTTTCTCCCCGCCACTCACGGCATCGTATCCGATCACGTACCAGCTATCGGCAACTTCCCGTAGCAGAATAGGATGCAGAATGCGCAGTTTGGGTCGATCCACCAGGGAGTGAACCGGATTGGTCGCCTTGCCCTTACGCGTGCTCTTTCCATTCGCGACGGGGGTCACCTCTTCGTATTTCAGGTATCGAAACGCCACCTGCCGACTTTGATTGACTGCCCGAATGAGCATGGGCACGAACTGACGATTGCCCCCCAGAATTTTCTCTTCCACATACACGATCCGGCGCGATGTAGCCGGAGCCGCTCTATCGTCGCTTTTCACTTCCCGAATGATATCCAGACTCTGCCGTACTTTCTGGAGGGCATTGGTCAATTCGTCGGCCACGGTAGCGCCCTGGGTAGCGGCCAGCACCTCGCGGGCGTAGTCGAGCGCTTCCATATCCTCGGGAGCGAGCATCAGATTCAGCAAACGAAACTGCGGATTGCTGTAATAATAGCCATTGGCCCGTTTGTCATACTCGATGGGTGCGTCATGATCTTCGCGCATCCGCTGGATGTCTTTTTCGAGCGACGACACCGATCGGATCCCGCATTTATCCTGGCATAATTCAAAGAGCTGCTGTTTAGAATAACGACGCGGGTATCGGCTGATGATCTCGTCGATGAGCCGGTAGCGTTGGAAGGCCGAGCGGGTTATAGGCATGGGAAGGAACGAGGAATTACAAAAGGTGAACAATGACTGGACTATCCATTCAGGTCTTTGCAAAGTAGACGAAACTTTTTTCAAATAAAAAGAAGACCGTAAATAGATTACGTTTTGAGGGGTATACTTTTGAACCGGACATTACATAGACTATCTCATGACTCATACACAGCGTCCGTACTCAAACACCCCGGCTTACACGCCCCGCCCGTCGCTTTCGACCCGGCAATTAGTTGATCTTGAACTGGGTCTGTTCCTGCTCCAGCAGCTACACCCCAGCGCGCCCCCAACGGCCTTGCCGGCGCTGCTCCAGCCCGATGACGCCCGTTGGCTTGGCCTGTCGACAAAACAAAAAAAATACTTGAATCGAGGACGCCTGTTGCTGGCTCACTTCGCCAATAGCTTCCACTGGCAGACGTTACTGAACGCCTACGCGGCTGCCCCCACGCATCGGCTAGCTTACGATCTAAGCCGCGACTGCAGCCATTTTTCGGAGAAAACGGTTGGTTTTTCCCGCAATCGGCTTGGTGTATTACGCAAAATGCTGGCGTAAGCTGACGCTTCTTAATAAATTTCTCACCTTCCACTTTCCCAGTATGACCATGCTTAACCAGTTGCTACAACGGGTATGGGGCCAGTCTGCTCCGGCCGCCCCCCGCATCACCCGGTCAATTGCGTCGCTAACAAGCCCGCTTGCCAACAGCGGATCTCAGCGGTCAGGCCGTCCGCTGCGAACGGCCACCTATATCAAGGTAACATCCGACAACGACAGCAAATACTACGAAATGCGTGAGAATGAAGACGCTACGTTCGATGCGTATTACGGCTGGGTAGGCGGATTCCGGAACAAAGCCACCCATCCAATAACGCAGTGGGATCGGAAAATCCGCGAGAAAAAATCAAGAGGATACATTGACCAGACGCAGTTACTCGCCGAAGCCAGCCCCGTAGCGTTGTTCGAAAGCCTGGGTCTGCTGGTAGGTCGTGTAACAGACAGCCATGTACTCAAGCTCATCAACCGGATGATGGGACCTACCGCTGACCAATTCGACACGGCCTTTAGTGTACGGCATACGGCAACCGATGCCCTTTTCGATGCTTGTGTCCGGCAGCAAAAAAACCGTAAGACGGTGGCGCTCTGGCACAATAACCCCGACGAAGACTGGCTGTCGGCCCTGAAAAGTGAACCGACCATAAACCTGACCAACACGGCCGATTCCGGAAGGTCGGCCACCCGTGGCATTCATTTTGTCGATCGGTTCAACCAGTTGGACCAGCCACTGACGGCGCGGTATCTGGCCATTTATGAAGTGCATATTGGCGAACAGCTCGACCTGCCTCACTCCGTCCAGTTCGCGGCCGATTCCCTTCAGCAGCTCGCAGCTCACTACGATTCGGTTGTTAGGCACCAGAGCGCAGACCTGCCCAAACAGGAGGTTATTATTTACAATCCAGCACAATGCACGATTCGGTACATTGTCAAACTCAAGGCATAAGATGGAGATACAACGTAAAAAACTGGACCCATTAGTGATACGCTTTATTGCCACGACGCTTATTCTGGCCGAAGGCAGTACCACGACACTTGCCGTAAAAAATGCCCTGCGCCGACGTGGCTACGAAGCCAGCCAGGCCGACGTTTCCCAATGGCTGTTTGTGATCAGCCTCTGGGAAAACTGGCACATCGACGACAGCAACGGTACGCACCGAGTGTTTCACTTTCCGAGGTTCGCGCCCTCGTTACAATGAGACTTTTTATCATCCTTTTTCTGGCAGGTGTATGCAGACGGTGTATTCGGCTCTGCGTACACCTGCATTTACATACCGTCATCCACAACACACCGCCCCGGCGGACCATGACCTTTGTGAGAAAATAGGCTAACGGGTACTGTATAGCCGTAAAATCAGCTGTTCGTTGTGATGATACCAGTCACAATGAACAGCTGATTTTGTTTTAGGCCAGTTCATTTTCGGCACGCAGGAAAACCTTCGTCACTACACGAAAAATATTTTCCACAAAAACAGTACAACGTAAAAAGATTACGTTCTTGTAGTCGTAGTTTTGATATGAACAACAAACAACACGACTAATGAACACGCTCCTTTCCACCTCCCGCGTTTCCCGCCCGGCCCTTGCCAGTCTGCTACACTGGCAGGAGCCCCTGGCGACCCGGCTGCGCTTTCGGCATGCGCTACCCGGTATGGTAGCCAACCGGCTGCTCAACGTGGAACTGGGACTTTACTTACTGGCCGAACTGGTCCCGATGGCACCACCACAGGTGTTGCCCGATCTGCTCAACGGCCAGGGGTACGCGTATCGGCACCGGCCCATCTGGTCGCCCCGGCAGCACCGCGCGCTGAGCCAGGCCCGTATTCTGCTGGCTCCCTACATGGACCGCACGGCCTGGTTCAACGCGCTGGACAAATACACGAATCTCTCTTACGAGTTGCGGGCTTTCAGTGCACAGGGCACCCTTCGCACTGATATCAGCGGGTATTTGCTCCGGGAGCGGCTGGGTATGTTTGCCAAGGCGTTGGCGTAAAGGCTGGTAGTAGCCAGAATGCTTTTTGCTGAATGTAGGAACCCTTTAAACCCAATAGTTTATGACGCAATTTCTATCGCTTGAGCCCTTTATTCCATCAGGAGCTGATTTTGACGGGGCCAAACAACTTTTCCAGGAAGTAGGATTCACGATCCGTTGGGACGCAGGCGACTACGTCGGATTTGAGCGGGACGGGTGTAAATTCATTTTACAGAACTACACCAACGTCGAGTTTGCCCAGAACCTGATGCTGAATATCAGGATCAGCAACGCCGACGAATTCTGGCAGGAGATAACCGATAAACAACTTCCCGAAACGTTTGGCATTCGACTCAGCAAGCCAACCAACCAGCCCTACGGCCGGGAAGTAAATCTGATTGATCTGGCTGGCGTCTGCTGGCATTTCGTGGAATAGGTCGGTTGGTTCTTTACGTTTGTCGGATCGACACATGTACCACAATCGCTCAATAAAGGAGGTTACGATTTTAGTTTTAACAGGACTATTACTCAGCTATTTGGGCACCAAGATGGTTTTCTGCCAATTGCCACAGCACAATTCCTTCCTCACTTGTCCAATGTGCATTACCATTAGGAGTTCTTGTGAAGTTTGAATTAAAGCTGTTAAAGATTTGCCTAGTTAGTGCTGATATTTTGTATTCATTCCCGTCATGCTCCCACTTTATGTTTTGAGTACCGTTTCCGATGACAGTTGCTACAAACCGATCGTCATCTTCCAGGAAAGCCACATACGGCATACCCGCTTTTAAATAAATTTTATCGCCCGCTTTCAGAATGTTGTTTTCAAGCAAAATCTTTAAGGTTTGCCGTCGCCGTTTTACTTGCTGCTCTTCGGCTGCTTCTTCTTGCCGCTCCTTACGTTGTACCCGAACCATATATTGAGATGCCTCCGGGGTAGGAATTATTTTGTTAGGAACGATGATCAGTTTACCATCGACCTCATAAGGTTGAAGTCTAATACACGATATATCAAGACCTATTGAGTTAAGCCATAGAACTGTCGTTGTAATCGCAGGTGAGAAGTTCTCCGCACAAAGTATAATACGCGGCTTACCAGACAGTTTAACAAAATCGCTATCATTAATAAATTCCTCCAACTGCCGCTTTCCCTCTTCCAAAGTTATTTCTGGCAGTTGTAGATACCGCTGGCAATACCGAACATACATGGGCACGATGTCAGCCACAGTTATAGTCGATAGCAGTGCAGCATATCGAATTGCCTGCAAATCTGCATAGGCCGCTAGGGAATCTCGCTTAAGTTCAATGATGACTAAATTGCCTTCGTGGTCTAGCGCAAGTATGTCTGGCCGGTCTGCCACCTGATCAAATTCATCAAACTCAATTGAGATGACTTTCAAGTCCTCGCCTAATACGGTCGTATTGTGGCGAACCCATTCTTGAATATGAGTACGTTCCTTAATCCCTAGCTGACTAAATGTACCAGACTCAACTGGTCTTGAACACGTCGGTTCATTTTGGGGTACAACTAACACCATAACTCACTTATTTGAACTCGTTGACAAGGTCAGACACTGAATCGAACTGCTTAACTCTTGGGCCTGTGTTTTGCTTTAAGACTAACGAACACCCGTCTTTGCTGCTTTGACGGGGCGTTCCATTAGGACCCAACTCCCACTTACCTTCTACTACAAATGCTACCCTAATTTTGAGCGGCATATCGTCAACGTCTGATACTCCTAGCAACTTGGTACGAATGGCATCATTTAACAAATGAGAACCTTTCGGATCTATTGCCCAAAGGCATTTAGACGACCACAAAAGAAAGTCTGGGAAAAAATTCGTTGTGCCATGTCCTACTTCTGGGATTGGAATACCATAGCCTGTTTTTGACGGGTTTCGGCACCAATCTAAGCCCAGCGTATCCAGTGCTTCGGCCAACCTCACTTCAAATGGGTTTAAGCCGTTGTACTCGGCATGAAGCGCATTTTTATATGTTCTGACTTGGTATCGTTCACGCTTACCCTCGTCATCCGTCTGTAAATCAGGCGACACTAAGTTAAAGGGCTTAACCTGATACGTTGAATCATATTCATACTCCAACACAAACTCATCATTCAGTCGATTGATGATGTCCGACAGATTCTTATTAAGCGTATTCATTGCTGCCGAACCCATCTGCATTCTCTGTTTCATGCGGGGGTCTTCTTTTATTTTGGTCGAGAAGCGGTGGCCATTCTTATCCACTATGCGCTTGTCTGTTTTGCCCAAACGGTCGGCTCAGTAGTTCCAGACGGTTATTTCTGCGTTATTATCACGCTGTTCCTGTTTATACAACGAACCGTCTTCCTGATTCCGGCGCATATCTAACACACGTGTAGTTACTTGACCTGGCGCTTTGAGGTCGGCATCAGCAAAAAGTGGTACGTTATTGAGAAGTATCTGATCGAGCTTGTTAAGATCTTCACCAAACGATTCAGCTACTTTATCAATTGTTTTTGACTTCAATACGGGCGATTCCCGAGATGATTTGGGTCGGGCACCACTGCCACTAACCGCAATAATCTCGTAACCCTCGTTGGCTAATTCCCGTTGTGTGTTCCGAACAACAGCCGCAAACTCTTCGTCGGGTACGTTGAAATAAAAGTAAGCTGAGTTCAAATCTCCATCATCGAAAGGCGTAGCGTTTGGCTGTCTCAGAAAACGCCCAATTTTCTGAGAAATGTCGGTCATTGATTTGCCCGTACCATCCAGATATGCTACGTAGGCCCAGGGCTCATCCCAACCCTCGCGTAAAGAAAGGTTCCAGATCAAATGCGTGTACCCCTCGTCTCGCAGGGCTTCTGGCGACTTCTTAGCTTTGTGCGTATCGACCAGTTGAGGCCATGGCGCATCGGGGTTTGCGGCTGCCAGATTAGCACTTACATTGGCTAAATGGACAGCTACTCGGTTAGGGTCAACGCCCAGCGTTTGTGTGAGCATATCCCATACTTCCAAACCTGCCAGCGTCGAATTGACAATACAACACATTACCGGCCACTGTTTAGTAGGCTTTAGTTTTTCAATCAGTGTAAACCACTTGTCGTTTGCTTCGCGCAAGGCATCGAGCCGTGTTGTGTTGCAATCGACCAGATACAGCCGGGTCTTTAGCAACCCATTTTCGACTACTTCTTGGGTCGGTACAGTTACTGTTTGCCGTTGAAAAGATTCAGTTTTTTCCTCGCTGCTTTGGCCGGGTAGTAGGTCGGCCAAACCGTCTGGCAGTTCGGAAGCAGATGCCAGAATAAAGGCGCGGGGGTGCAACTCGGTCAGGCGCGAAAACTGCGCTGTCGTGCCACCATGCGCTTCGTCATACACCACGTATAACGGCCTATGACGACCTTCGGCCCCTTCTCCGGCCAGCATTTGCCAGCGGGTAGTGCCGTCAGTCAAGGGTTGATGCACCTTTAAGGCGTCACCGTCGCGGTTGAACAACGCCACCGTTGCCAGAATGATTGTCAGGCCGGTTTGGGCCGTGCAAACCTCTGTCCAATCCGACGACTGCATGTCTGACATTTCTAGTACCTGTGCGTCTTCGGGCAGCAGTTTAGCGTAGTTACCGCCTGCGCTGAAGTTCGTAGCGGTTTGCGAAATAACCGCCCCCCTGTTGGTTGTCCAGAGTACGATAGCATCGCCTAAGCTGCCCACACTCAGGGCAAGCATTGGCGTTTTGCCGCTACCCGTTATAGCCTTCAGTCGGCACAAGAAAGGATTTGGCTTCCCCGTCTTCTGATTGTACCAAGGTTCATAAGGCGGGTTAGGGTACGTTGCCAGCATCTGCGTGAGT
Organism: Spirosoma humi; assembly: GCF_054776575.1. NCBI lineage: Bacteria > Pseudomonadati > Bacteroidota > Cytophagia > Cytophagales > Cytophagaceae > Spirosoma > Spirosoma humi. The sequence continues at coordinate 563,411 of NZ_BAAHBR010000008.1, read as the reverse complement.
TGTCCGGCGGCTCGTAGCTGAAAGGGTTTTAGTGTATCTTGGGTAAGTTGTTGCACGGATTATTCTTGTTCTTCCTCTTCCAACATGTTCAACCGGGCTAGAATAGAGTCCGGGATTTGCTGGAATCGGTATAGTTCATCATTAATCGGCGATACGTTGGCAACGGCATAGATGTACACCGGCTTTGTTACGCCTGCCTGTTCGGCTTCTTTCATAATCTCGGAGCGGATTTGACGTGTCAGGGGTTGATGTCCGTCGGCATTGCCCTTCTCCCATACCAGCGCAATTCCGAAGCCAAGCCGAGTTTTGCCAATCAGGTACTTGTAGCCCCCAAAACGACAATCGTGGCGGTTAGAGTCTTCCTCAATGATTTGCAGGATAATATCAGCCATGTTCTCCCGCTCGAAGCCCATGATTACCCTTTTATCAACGGTACGTTTGGCTTCGTAGAATGTGAAGCCACCGGGCAGGGCGGGGTGGTCTTTGCCATCGGCCCACCGCCCCGACAACACGCGCTGGATACGCTCAGCAGTAAGCCGTTCGGTGTATTCATCGCGAGAGATTTTCTTATTGGTGGGATCGCCATTTTCGACTAGCACAAATTGCCGGTTGCCGCCGTCTTCGGCATTCATTGCCAGTACAGCATGGCCGGTAGTACCGCTACCTGCATAAGGGTCAAAGATTTTGGCGTTTGGGTCGCGCCATGTAACGAGGTTGAACAACTCCGCCAGCATTTCATGGTCTTTGGGGTTTTCAAATGCCCCCCCCATACCTAAATCTTCGAGTGATTCAACTGCTCTTTGCCCTACCCGCTGAATCACGCTTGTTCTTACTTCTTTCTCGATTTCGTGTAAATACTTTTTGAGTCTTGGAATACCTGTATGCGTTGCTTTAAACGCAATCTTGTTCGCATCAATCAACTTTTGCATATCGGCTGGATCAGAATATCTCCAGCCAGAACTTGGAACTTTACAAGGTTTCCCAGTTATTGGATGTATGACGTCATATGTAGGCCCACCACCACCCGGCCAGTTCAAATCACCATCATCATTGTACATCCCACCCTCATCTACCTTTCTGTATCTAATTTTTTTTGCAGGATGATCTTGCGATAAGGATTCGAAAAACTCGTCCATTACCGAACGTATTTTTTCTAAATCATTGCCGTATTCAAGCTTTGCTTCGGCATAGGCTGTCAAGATTTCGTCAGCACCATCTTTGGGTCTGCGCCACTTTCCTTTATAATCTTTCCACTTCTCTGTTCCGGCCATTTGCTTCATTTTGTCGTCAAGGGCCGATTTGTCCCGCGCCCACATGAGCATGTATTCGTGGCCTTCGGAAATGTAATTGGCGTCATTTTTTCGAGAGCGTTCCCAAATGAGCGTGGCAATTCGGTTTCTCTCGCCGAACAATTCTTCCATCAGTAGCCACAGACGTGGTAACTCGTGCTCATCAATCGAGATAATGATTACCCCTGTGTGTTTGAGCAACTTACGGGCAGCCCACAGACGAGGTGCAACGTGGTTTATCCACTTTGTATGCCGTGAGGGGTCATCGAGCGATACGCCTTTTTCAACCCGATTGATGGCCCGTTTCATGCGAGCTACCTCGGTCTTCGAAAAGCGGTAGTTATCGTTGTAGATAAATGTGTCTTTGCCTGTATTGTATGGAGGATCGATGTAGACAACATCAAAACCCGTTTTCGGTCCTCCACGAAACTCTGTGAGCAATGAGCGCATCACAGCCAAATTGTCACCGTCGATAATGCGGTGGTTTCCGTTATCAGGATTGTAGCTTTTTTCGGGGACGGGCTTAATAACAACCGGCTTTACGTTCTCAGCCAAAAATCGGTTACGTCCCTGCCACATTAGCGCAGCATCGTTGGAGCCGGTTTCTGAAATGTGAGAAAAGGCTTCTGTCATCCGCTTTTCCTCTTGCAACTCCTCAATCATGCGAATAAGCTGCTCACGATCAAGCGAATGTAAAAGCGGTGAAGTTGTATTGTTTGCAGCGGTCATAAATTTATGAAAGGTAGGTCTGTCAGGTACATCATAACGTTTCTACAAACCTACAATCCGAAGAACGTAATCTTTTTATGGTTTTCTTTTTCAAGCAATTTACTTTGCTACCAAATCAATCGTAGTCCTTTGTCAATATAGCCAAATCATTCAAAACGTCAGGCTGAAGGTGCTACCCTGGCTTGGCTTGGAGTCCACAGTGAGCTGGCCATTATGGAGTTGCATGATCTGGCGGGAAAGGCTTAGCCCAATGCCCGATCCAGTTTTCTTGGTCGTGTAGAAGGGAATGAAAATCTGCTCCAGCGCTTCGGGTTCAATACCAGGGCCATTGTCGGTTACGCGGATTATCACCCGGGGTCCAATGGCTTCGGCAGCCAGTTGAATGGTGGGACAGTTGGCTTTGCCAATGCTTTCAACCGCGTTTTTAATTAGGTTCAGCAGTACCATTTCAATCTGGGCCGCATCGGCCCAAACCGCTACATTGGGCGATGCCACCGTAGCGTCAATCTGGCAATGTGGCGCACTGGCCTTTGCTAACTGTACGACATGGCGAAGCAGCGGCTCAATTGGCACATCGGCAAAAACGGGCTGCGGAATCGTCGTAAAGTGGCGGTAAGCATCCACAAACTGCATGATACCCGCTCCTCGTTGCTCAATGGTCGTCAGGGCATCGCGCAGGTCGTTGACCGATTCAGCCACAACGGCCGGAAATCTCGCGGCTTCGCTGGACTCATCATCCGACGAGGACAGGGGGACCAAATCCGTTTCGACAATGTCGCGCATGGTGCCCGCCAGCGAGACAATCGGCGTGATGGAATTCATAATCTCGTGCCGCAGCACCTTCGTCAGATTCTGCCAGGCATCGAGTTCCCGTTGTTGTAATTCACTACGGATATTCTGCATGGATACCACCGTTACCAGCCTCCCCCGCAGCCGGACGGCCGTACAACGGACCGATAGTTCTCCATCGGCCCCAGTCTGGTACGATACGGGCGTCGACAAGGTTGTGGACGACCGAAGTACGTCGGCCAGGTCAGCGTGGGTGGCGTTGAGGTCGTTGAGCGTACGAAGGCGGTAGATACCCAGCAGCCGGAGCGCCGTTTGGTTAACCAGTTCCACCTGCCCGGTAGCATCGAATGTCAGCAGCCCCACATTGACGTGCTGAACAATCGTGTTGACGTAATGTAAGTTGGCTTCTTTTTCGGCCCGCGCCTGCCGGAAAGCGTCGAGCACCTCATTGAACTGATCGTTTAACTCGTGAAACGAGGGCCCAAGGTTATTGTCGGCCCGGAAGGCAACCGCAAAATCGGAGTAACGCACGGACTCCAGAAAGCGCGTCAGTTTGCGGTTCAGGCTGGTCACGTACCGGTACAGATTGACCGTCAGGAACAGGTCAAGAATGAGTAGCGGAAAGATCAGCAAGCTGTTCACTTCCTGAATATGCAAATACGTAATCACACCGGTAAGGCCGACAATACCAGCAATTCGCCAGCCTATACCAAGCGCAAATCGATCCATATTAGCCGGCAATCCAACTAAATGGGTATTCAAGCGTAGGTACCTTGGTCCGTTCAGCAATCCGGCGCAGACGGGCAGGTAACGCCATCACATAATCGCGGGCGCGTTGACCGGCATCGTTGAGATCGGTGATCGCATCTACTTGCCAGTCCACCAATAAGGCTTCGGCAATTTCGATATAGTCGTAGGTTGTATAAACGCCCAGGCGTTGAGCGGCATCCGAAAAATGGCTGAATGTCTGACCAATTTTTACGCCACTTTCGCGCAGAAAATGGGCAGGCATGACAATCTTTTTGCGCATCATATCTTCGAAAGCCAGCATCATTTCAGACGGGTCCACTTCGAAAATCTGCCGGACAAAATCTTTGTACGCTTTGGCGTGCCGCATTTCATCGGATGCGATCACCCCGCATATTTTCGACAATTGATTACACCCGGCCTGCTTGGCCAGCGTCGCGGTTCGGCGGTGCGACACGTTGGTGGCCAGTTCCTGAAACGACGTATAAACGAAGTTTCGGTAAGGGTCCTTGCCGGTTCCAATGTCGAAACCGTCGGCAATCAGGTACTGCGTAGACACTTCCATGGCCCGCATATTGACCCGCCCCGACAAGTACAGAAACTTGTTCAGCAGATCGCCATGCCGGTTTTCTTCGGCAGTCCAGCTTCGAATCCAGCGGGTCCAGGCCGTGGCACTGCCCTGCTCGATGCCCTCCATATCCATCAGCCACGACTCATAGGTCGGTAAGGCCTCTTCGGTAATGGTATCGCCCACCAGCACGGCTACGTAGTCGTAGGAGAGCTCGCGGGTACTTTCGCGGAGTAATTTCACCTCATCCAAAAAGGACTCCTTGGTTGTATCGGGCAGCAGATCGGCAGGTTGCCAGTTGGTCTCGATAGGTTTAAGGAATTCATCTATAGATGCGTCGATTTTTTCACCGACGAATCGCATTACATCCAAACGTGTGCCAGATAAGATCATGTATAGGTAACGAAGAAACAGGTCAATTTATCCCAGTGTCGAACAAAGTTCGGCTAAAAGAGCCGATGTTTTAAATTAGCTTCCGTTTTTCTTCCCGACTATACTGGACTCCGTATTATTTTTAGGGCTTAATTAGAATGTACCCGACGGCTGTAGCCTGTATGAAAAAAGGTTTAGACTATATACTGAGCTGTATTTACCTGGTTTATTTTGGGTTAGTGCTATGTATTTTCCATGTCATGCAGGCCGCTGCGTTTAACCTGTTTGGCCGCCCGGCGCACAAAAAAACGGTCGACTGGATGAACGCCAGCATTGCTTACGGCTGGTATCTGACGGGGAGTACCATTCGCTTTCGACAGGCAACCGACCTCCCCACAGATCGACCTATTATTTTTGTCGCCAACCACCAGAGCATGTTCGACATTTCGCCCATTATCTGGTTTCTGCGTCGGCACACGCCTACATTCGTTTCTAAAGTCGAACTCGCACATGGTATTCCGGGCGTATCCTATAACCTGCGCAAAAGTGGGGCGGCACTTATCGATCGCAAAGACCCTAAGCAGGCTATTGTCGAGATTGCCCGTTTAGGAAAACTGATTCAGCAGGAGACCCTTTCCGCCATGATTTTTCCGGAAGGAACGCGTTCCGCTTCGGGTCAGATGCGCCCCTTTGTAACGGGTGGCGTGGCAACGTTACTCAAGCGCGCACCGGCCTCCCTTGTTGTACCGATTGCGATTCGGGGAACGGGTCATTTCAATCCCAAAGGTCTCTTTCCGCTCCGCTCCTTTTCGAAAATGTCGTGGTCCGTATTGCCCGCTATCGACCCCAATGGTCGCACCGCTGATGAAGTCGTCAAACTAGCGCAGGAAGCTATCGTCGCTGAATTGAGTAAACTTAACTAAACTCATCTACATCGCTCACATCGTGAAGAATGGATTTGTGACTGTTAAACATTAATAGATAAATTTACGGGAATTTCCGTCGACACCATGACTCCAGATAAAAGACTTGACCAGATCGAACCCGTCTTAGCTGATGTAGCATTAAAGACTGACCGTTTAATTGAATCGAACGGGCAGATTCTGGAGGTCGCTATCCGTGCCGATAGCAACGCAAAGCTAGCAGCTAAGGGAGTTGCCGACCTCACGATCGAAATGCGCCAACAATTTGGACAACAACAAAACCAGATCGACCAACTAAAAACGGAAATGAACAGTCGATTCGAGCAGGTTGACAGCCGATTCGAGCAGGTTGACAATCGGTTCGAGCAGGTTGACAACCGGTTCGAGCAGGTTGATAACCGGTTCGAGCAGGTTATTAACGAACAGATCGAGCTGCGCAAAGAAATGAACCAGAAATTCTCACAAGTTGCGCAGACTCAGGAACAGATTTTGACATTGTTGCTGGATCGCCTAAAATAAACGGGCTCTATTTCGTTCATAAGCCAAACTTCTCCAGTCGACGATAGAGCGCCTGCCGCGACACGCCCAACTCACGAGCGACATCGGTAATGCTTCCCCGGTGTTTCTGCATCGCCTGCTGAATCAGTTGCCGCTCCATATCTTCCAGTTGAAGGGTCTCGTTGACGGGTGAAGTGGCATTTCCATCTTTTCTAAAAACGAAGTTCCCCGGCTCAAGCAGTATACCCGAGCTTCCATCCGGCCGACCCAGTTCAGGCCGAGCCAGAATAACAGCCCGCTCAACGGCATGCTGTAACTCCCGGACATTACCCGGCCAGCGGTACTGCTTCATTTCAGCCAGCAACGCCGGACTCAGCCCGGAAACGGGTCGGTTGTATTGCTTGGCGTATTTTTTCAGGAAATAATCGGCTAATTGCCCAATGTCTGATTGCCGTTCGCGTAAGGGGGGCAGGTGCAGTTCAATTGTATTGATGCGATACAGCAAATCCTGTCGGAACCCCCGTTCGGCTACCCGTTCGGCCAGATCAGCGTTGGTCGCGCAAATAAGGCGCACATCCAGCGCGCGCGCTTTGTTTGAGCCCACCCGCGTTACCTGCCGCTGCTGAAGTACGGTCAATAGGCGAGCCTGTTGCGAAGGCGTCAGGTTACCGATTTCATCCAGGAAAATAGTGCCGCCATTGGCTTCCTCGAAGCGCCCGGCACGGTCGTCACGGGCATCGGTAAACGCTCCTTTTACGTGGCCAAACAATTCACTCTCGAACAGGCTTTCGGTCAGGGCACCTACGTCGACGCTCACAAATGGCTTGTCGCGCCGGTTGGACTGTTCGTGAATTGCCCGGGCAATCAAATCCTTACCGGTACCATTTTCGCCTAAAATCAGGACATTGGCATCCGTTGGCGCTACCTGCTCAACCGTTTCCAGAACGGGCCGCATCGCACTGCCGATAATGGTTGTACTCCCGGCACTACCCTTCTTACGGGTCGTTTTCTGGGCGTCGTCCCGTTCTTCGACTTCCTCTTTTTTGCCATTAACCGCCCCACGAATGGTATCCAGAAATTTATCATTCTGCCAGGGTTTCAGCACAAAATCGACGGCACCGGCCTTGATCGCCCGTACAGCCATTTCCACATCGCCATAGGCGGTGAACAAAACGACGCGTGCCTTGGGATCAATATCCAGAATACGATCAAGCCAGGCAAACCCCTCCCGGCCACTACTCACATCGCGCTGAAAATTCATATCGAGCACGATGGCATCATACCGGTTGTTGTTGAGGAGAAAAGGCAGTTTTTCTGGATTTTTCTCGATGTCTACCGCGCCCACGTGCCGTTTCAGCAACAGCCGGGCCGCCAGTAATACGTCGGGGTCATCATCGACGAGTAAGAGTTTAGCATCTTGCATAGATCAAAGATAGAATAGGGAACGAATTGTTGCACGTCGGTACCGATTCAACAACGAATTACGGTTTTCTTACGTACTTTGACCGCTAAAAGTCGTTAAGCGGTCATTATTGTCAGTAGGTGGAGTATAAGCGGTATAAGGCTCGTGATTTGGCAGATTACTCATTCTTCACCGGCTATTCCGGCAATAAACGAACGCAACTGCTACCCGCTCGGGCAGCCCTACATTGATACCAAATGACCGACAAGTACCCTCCTTTCGATGACCGCTGGTTTTACGCGCTGGTAGCTGTCGGCGTATTTCTAAATGCCACGGGTCTATTTCCACCCATTATGGAAGTAGATAGTGCACTTTATGCCTCTATTGCCAAACAGATGGCTCAAACCGGCGACTTCGTAAACCTGTACGCTGTAGGCAGCGACTGGCTCGACAAGCCGCATTTCCCGTTCTGGGTCTCTGCCGCGAGCTTCCGGATTTTTGGAGTCAACACGTTTGCCTACAAATTCCCGGCACTCCTGTTTTTTCTGGGCAGCGTCCTGTACACGTATAAGTTCGTCCGCCTGACCTACTCGAAATTAACGGCGCAAGTGGCAACCCTGGTGCTGTTAACGGCCTTCCACGGCGTTTTGTCAAACAGCGACGTTCGGGCAGAGCCCTATCTGATGCCGCTCATCATTGGGCCGGTGTATCATTTTTACCGGGTATTTCTGGGCGATAGGCATCAGGCGCGCCACCTGCTTGTTGGCTCCTTCCTGACCGGATGCGCCCTGATGACCAAAGGTGTTTTTGTTCTTATTCCGATTGGGGGCGGTCTGGTGGTGCATTGGTTGCTGACGGGCCATTGGCAGGAGTTACTCAAGCCGCGCTGGTACCTAGCGGTCGTCCTGTCATTTGCCTGTACCCTCCCCGAAATATACTGCCTGTATCAGCAGTTCGACCTGCACCCGGAGAAGGTTATTTTTGGGAATAAAGGCGTGTCGGGCATTCGTTTCTTTTTTTGGGACAGCCAGTTTGGGCGGTTCTTCAACACAGGCCCCATTAAAGGCGAAGGTGACAAGTTTTTCTTTGTTCACACGCTGCTCTGGGCTTTTTTGCCCTGGTCATTACCCCTGTATATGGGGGCGGGGAAGCAAATCATAGGCTTAGTTAAGCGACACAGCAGCACCCATCCGGCAGAATCGCTGGAGTATGTTTCGCTGGGCTCCGGCTTGCTTACGTTTGCCTTATTCTCCTTGTCGGGGTTTCAGTTGCCCCACTACATGAACATCGTTTTCCCGTTTTTTGCGGTTGTAACAGCCCACTTTCTGGTCGGCCTCAACGTAACCAATTTGCGGAAATGGACGGTTGGCCAAACTATCATCGGCCTGGCCATTGCTGGTATCGCCGTTGCTTTGTTAGTCCTGGTTCAGCCGGTCGGGTTGGTCAGCGGGTTGGTTTGGGTAATCGTTATTACCCTAGCTACGCTCAGCATTTTCCGAAAAAACACATTATTATCTTTATCGGGTCGGATGGTTGGCTCGATACTGGTGCTGGCTGGCACACTGAACCTGTTTTTATATCCGACATTCCTGCGCTATCAGGCGGGCATGGCAACGGCCAACTACGTAAACACAGACGCCAAACTGGCCAAACGCCCCACCGTACTTTACGAACCCGGCACGGGCGTTGGTGGCGGCAGTTTCTGGACGTATGAGTTTTACGCGCATGCGCCCACTGTATACGCCCGTTCAGACGAAGCGATGCAGGTACAGGTACAAAAGGCACCCCAACAGGTATTCACAACTGCCGAATATGCCGATTCGCTGGAGGCCCACGGTTTCCAGGTAAAGCGACTGGCGATGTTCCCCTATTACCATGTCAGCCAACTGACGTATGATTTTTTAAACCCCGCTACCCGCGCCAAAACGCTGTTACCGTATGTTTTAGCGGAGGTGGGCGCCAAGCGCGAATGAGCTCCTGGCATGACGTTCCAGCCTGAGTGAGCACTAAAAGCGGACAAGATTCGTCCGAAAGCGGACAAGTGAGGAAGATCGATAGCCCCTAAGCAACTGACTATCAGCAACACCCTCCAACTGGCATGACTATTGGCACAAGGCTTTATAGCGAATGAGATTCGCGCCAGGAACGGCTCTTTCACGGCTCTGGCGGCCTATTCTTTCCCTCGTTCGCTTATCTAAACTAATGGATCGCGTCTTACCTAAACGTTTCTGGACAACCCAACGCCTGGCTATTTTTGGAGGTGGCGTTCTGGTTATAAGCTTGTTAGCTTACACATTCCTCTTCGCCGATCGTCGGTCGAAGCTGAATGTCGAAAAAGATAAAATTACCGTTTCGACTGTTTCAACGGGGCCATTTGAAGATTTTATTGCCGTCACGGGTGTGGTACAACCCCTTAAAACGATCCGGCTGGATGCCATTGAAGGTGGTTATGTGACCCAAAAGCTCGTTGAAGGCGGCAACACCGTCAAACAGGGCGAAGTCTTGTTGAAACTGGAGAACCAAAGTTTGAAACTGAGCTTTTTACAATCCGAAACCGAAGCCAACCGACTGGTCAATGACCTGCAAAATACCCGCCAACGGATACAGATTGAACGCTTTACGTTACGCAAAACGCTGGCGGATGTCGATGCCCAGATTTCCCAGGCAAAAGATACCTACGAACGGCAGGAAAAGTTGTACAAAGATAAAGTCGTGTCGGAAGAAGACTACCTGAAAGCAAAACGCGCTTACGAACGATTGACGGCCCAGCGTACGATCGAAATCGAAACGCAGAAGTACCAGGAGGAAAACGCGAAATTTCAGATTAAGCAGCTCGAAGGCACCTTGCAGCGTACGCAACGAAATGTAGCCCTCTGGCAGCAAACACTCGATAACCTGGTTGTGAAAGCGCCGGTTTCGGGGCAGTTATCCAGCATCGATGTGGAGGTTGGCTCGAATATCAACCGGGGACAGAACATCGGCCAGATTGATGACCTGAATGGGTTTAAAATGCGGGTCGGCATTGATGAACACTACATTAGTCGGGTGTTCGCGGGCTTGAAAGGTTCTTTTGAATTCAACGGAAAAACGCACGAACTTGAAATCAAGCGGGTCTATCCTGAAGTAAAGAGCGGCCGGTTTGAAGTGGATATGACATTTGCAAACGGCACGCCCCAGGGAATCAAACGCGGCCAGTCGTCGCCCATTCAACTGGAACTGGGTAAAGCCGCTAAGGCAACCTTGATTCCCGTCGGTGGTTTCTTCTCCGATACGGGCGGCAACTGGGTATACGTAGTCGACAAATCGGGGAAACGGGCGGTCAAACGGCAGATTACGCTGGGCCGTAAAAACCCGGAGTTCTACGAAGTACTGGACGGCCTGCAACCCGGCGAACAAGTGATTACCAGCAGCTATGAGAATTTTGGTGATAATGATGTCTTAGAATTTTAATTTTTTCGACAGGATTTGCAGGATTCATAGGCTTGGTAATGCCTGTTTAATCCTGTGAATCTTGTTAATCCTGTCAAGAAAAAAAATATGATCCAGACAATTAACCTTCAGAAACTCTTCTCGACCGAAGAAGTAGAAACCACCGCTCTGAATGGCATCAACATGGATGTCAAAGACGGCGAGTTCGTCGCTATTATGGGGCCATCGGGCTGCGGCAAATCCACGCTACTCAACATCCTGGGCCTGTTAGATAACCCAAGCGAGGGCGAATACAACTTCTACGGCACCGAGGTCGCTAAAATGACCGAACGGCAGCGGGCACAGCTTCGCAAAGGCTCCATCGGTTTTGTCTTTCAAAGCTTCAACCTGATCGACGAACTGACCGTGTATGAAAACGTCGAGCTCCCCCTGCTCTACCTGAAAACGCCCCCCGATGAACGCAAAAAGCGGGTTGAAGAAACGCTGGAACGGATGAGCATCATGCACCGTCGCAATCACTTCCCACAACAGCTATCGGGCGGTCAGCAGCAACGGACGGCCATAGCCCGGGCAGTAGTCGCCAAACCCAAACTGATCCTGGCCGATGAACCGACCGGTAACCTCGATTCGAAAAACGGCGAAGAAGTAATGAAACTGCTGGGTGAGCTGAACGACGAAGGCACGACCATTATCATGGTAACTCACTCCCCTTACGACGCAGGCTTTGCCCACCGTACGGTGAACCTGTTTGACGGCAGAGTAGTAACGGAAAACTTCCACGTTTAACTAGGCCATTTATCCTTTTCATCGCTTCGAAAAGAAGCGATTCGTACTCAATGCGGTAAATTCTAAAAACTGGCCCTATGTTCCGTAACTACCTCAAAATAGCCGTTCGGAGTTTGATGAAAAGCAAACTCTATTCGGGGATCAACGTCTTTGGCCTGGCGCTGGGTATGGCGTGCAGCCTGCTGATTGGCCTTTGGGTAAAGGACGAATTGAGTTACAACCGTTTTCTGCCTGATGCGGAACGTATCCATTATGTGCGGGTCAATTTTCCGTACAATGGCGAAACGGTAACGAATTTTGTAACACCCGGCCCGTTGCAGGAAGCAATTGCGCAGGACGTTCCGGAGGTAGCGGCTACCACGAAAATTAATTTTGCCAATGAAACCCTGATTAAAGTAGGCGAGAAAGCTGCCAAAGAAAAGGGGCATTATGCGAGTGCTGACTTTTTTGGCGTATTCGATTTACCAGCAATCTACGGGAACCCGAAAGCGGCTCTGGCCCAAACCAACCAGATCGTTATTACGCAGAAAGTAGCGGAGAAGTATTTCCCGAATGGGCTGGCTTTAGGAAAAACGCTGCAACTCGATAACAATAAATTCTACGTTGTCGGGGCCGTTATCGCCAATTTACCTGCCACCTCGACGCTGCAATTCGACTGGGTAGTTAATTGGAAAGAATACCAGCAGGACTGGATGAAAACCTGGGGAAATAATTCATTCCAGACGTTTGTCCGACTGAAGCCCAACACCACGCAGGCGCAGGCGGAAGCAGCTATGGCCACGATTTACCCCCGTGCTGCGGGAAAAAATTTCGAAACAGGTCGCCCCGTTCTCCAGCCCATCACCGATCTGCACCTTTACGGTGAATACAAAAATGGACAGCCCGTAGGCGGTCGGATCGAGTATGTACGTATATTCTCCATCGTAGCGCTGTTTATTCTGCTCATTGCCTGCATCAACTTCATGAACCTGTCCACGGCTCGGTCGTCGGAGCGGGCGAAGGAAGTAGGTGTCCGTAAAGTAGTGGGGGCATTGCGGTCGTCGCTAATTGGGCAGTTTATGAGCGAGTCGATCATCATGAGCTTACTGGCGGTTGTGCTGGCGATCGGGTTCGTCTGGGCGCTTTTACCCACCTTCAACACGCTCTTCGAAAAGCAGCTAACGCTCAGCGCCACCGAACCGTCGGTATGGATCAGCATTCTGGGTCTGGTACTCATCACGGGCATTCTATCAGGCAGTTACCCGGCCTTTTTCTTGTCGTCGCTTCAACCGATCAAAATCCTGAAAGGAAACGGCGCATCGTCGCGGCTCCAGTTCGGTTCCGGTCCGGCCCTGTTCCGGCGGGTACTGGTCGTTTTCCAATTCTCGCTGTCTATTTTTCTGATTGTGGGTATGCTGGCCGTTGGGCGGCAGATGAACTACCTGCGTACGAAAAACCTGGGTCTCGATCGGGAGAACGTGGTATACATCCCGCTGGAAGGTGAAATTGCCCAGCCTAAAAAAGTGGAAGCCTTCCGGCAGGAAGTGATGCGTAAGCCAACGGTGGCTTCTGCCACCACCACCATGTCGCTGCCGATTAACGTACAAAGCAACTCCGGCGACTTACGATGGGCGGGTAAAGACCCCAAACTGGAAACCAGTGTGGCCTGCATGTTTGTGGGGGGTGATTTTATGCGTACCATGAACATCAAATTAGCTGCCGGCCGTGATTTCAGTGTAGACAGTCCCGCCGATTCGGCCAACTACATCATCAACGAATCAACCGCCCGGCTGATCAGTAAATCGACCCCGAGCATGAAAAATCCGCTTGGCAAGGAGGTTACGTTCTGGATGGGTAAAGGCCGGATCATCGGGATTATGAAAGACTTCCACCTCAACTCGCTGCATCAGGCCATCAATCCCCTGATTCTCTGCTTCGACGGCCGGAATACAAGTTACCTGTTGGTCAAAACCCGCGCGGGCCAAACCCGACAAGCCATCACCGATCTCGAACAACTGGCGAAGCAATTCAACCCGAACTATCCGTTCAATTACCACTTTGTGGACGAGGAATACGAGAACCTGTACCGGAGCGAGCAACAGGTGAATACACTGGTCAACTATTTCGGTATGCTGGCCATCCTGATTTCGTGTCTGGGCCTGTTTGCCCTGGCGGCCTTCACCGCCGAGCAACGCACCAAAGAAATCGGTGTTCGGAAAGTGCTGGGTGCCTCGGTTGCCAATATCGTTGGGTTACTGTCCAAAGACTTCCTGAAGCTGGTCCTGGTTGCTCTCTTCCTGGCAACACCGCTGGCCTGGTGGGCGCTCCGCAAATGGCTCGACACATTCGTTTATCGGGAAGACCTGACCTGGTGGATCTTTGGCGCAGCTGGTGCACTGGCGGTTCTGATCGCCTTCCTGACGGTGAGTTACCAAAGTATAAAGGCCGCGCTCATGAACCCGGTAACAAGTTTACGAAGCGAATAAATTGTGCATCGTAGAGCCGCATCGTTGCGGCTCTACTTATTTTAAAAACACTCATGTTCAGCAATTACCTCAAAATTGCCCTACGCACCCTCTGGAAACACCGGACACATACGCTCATTAACATCGTTGGGTTATCGGTAGCTTTTGGTACGTGTGTGCTCTTGTTTTTAACCGCTAGCTTTGAGCTCTCTTACGACTCGTTCCACGCGGATGCCGACCGGATCTTCCGGCTCAATTTTCTGGCGTCTAACCGCGATGGCACATCCGACAAAGGGGCAATCATGCCCTATCCGATTTCACCGGCACTGAAAGCCGAATTTCCGGAGATTGACGGCGTTTCGCGCTTCTTCGACCGCAGTGCGAGCATTCGGCGGGGCAGCCAGACGTATGGCAAAGATGTCAGAATGGTCGACCCTGATTTCCTGCACATGTTTACCTTCCCGTTTCAGAAGGGAAACCCCAAATCGGCTCTGAATAGCCTGAGCGATATCGTCATCAGCGAAAAAATGGCGCAGGACGTTTTTGGGACGGAAGATCCGATTGGCAAACCCCTTCAACTCCGCCTGAACGACAGCTGGCAGGCATTTACCGTGACGGGTGTTCTGAGCAATGCGCCCAAAAACTCAACGTTCGACTTCGATGGCTTGATCCGCAGCGACAATGCTCCGGATTATCAGGAAAACAAAACCCGCTGGGATCATGGCAACCATGATGTATATGTCAAGCTGAAAGCCGGAACCGATCCACAAACGCTCCAACGCCGGACCCAGGCCTTTGTGGAGAAATACTTTGCTCAGGAACTCAACGATCTGAAAGAACAAGGCTATCCCAAAAATGAACTGGGTTTCCAGAAAAGCCTGCTGCTGGAACCGTTGCGGGATGTGCATTTCGACACGGAAACAACCAACGGTCAGGGCATTAGCCGGGCATATGTGTACACGCTCCTGCTGGTTGGCTTGTTTATACTGGCGATTGCCTGCATCAATTTCATTAACCTGACCATTGCTCAATCGCTCTCGCGGGCGCGGGAAGTGGGCGTCCGCAAATCGCTGGGTGCCAAGCGCGGGCAATTATTCGGTCAGATTTGGGGCGAAACGCTCCTGTTATGCTTGGTCGCCTTACTCATCGGCCTGGGCCTGGCTTATGTGAGTTTGCCTGGCTTTAACCGGCTCTTCCGGAGCCAACTAACGCTGGACGACTTTCTGAATCCGGGTACGTTACTGGTAACGGGGCTGGGCTTTTTGCTTATTTCACTGGTAGCCGGTGGGTACCCATCCTGGTTCGTGACGCGTTTTAATGCCGTGGAGGTGCTGAAAGGCAGCGTGAAAGTGAGTCGCCCCGGCTTATTACGTAATTCACTGATCGTAAGCCAGTTTACCATTGCCTGCCTGCTCATCGTTTGCACCATTATCATTCATCAGCAAATCGCCTACCTACAGCAAAAGCCGATGGGGTTGAATAAAGAGCAGGTTGTCAGCATTCCAGTAGGTGGCGAAATTAACGGTGAGGTCGCCCTGAAAGCCATGCGCGACCGACTAGCCAATCAACCCAACATTACCGCCGTATCGGGGTCGGGAGTAAACATTGGCGCGGGTCTGGATAACAGTTCATCCCGGATGGTGTTCGGCTTTCTATACGGCAAACGCGATGTTGCCTGCGACTGGGTACGGGTGGACACTGACTACCTGAAAACAATGGGCATCAAACTGATTCAGGGCCGCGATTTCAGCACTAAGTTCAGCACCGATTCGAGTTCAGCCGTGCTGATTACGCAAAGCATGGCGAAAGCCCTGGGCGAAGCCAATCCCGTCGGCAAGTTCATCAAGCCCGACGACAAATCGTTTCAGATCGTCGGTGTCGTCTCAGACTTCAACCTGTATTCGCTGCACCAGAAAGCCAAACCGATTGCCCTGCAGATGCAGGCAAAAACCCCCATTCAGTACATTCTGGTGCGCGTCAATCCGCAAAACCTGATGGGCGCCATGGACATCATCAAGAGTGCCTGGAAAACGATCGCGCCAAAGCAGGAATTCATCGGTTCGTTTCTGGATGAAAACACCCAGCGCTGGTATAAAAAAGAACAGCGACTGGCAACCATCTTCTCCTCAGCGGCTGGCATTGCCATCCTGTTATCCTGCATGGGTTTGTTTTCCATCGCCCTGATCTCTATTCAGCAGCGCACCAAAGAAATTGGCGTGCGCAAAGTACTCGGAGCCAGTATACCCAATATTGTGGCCTTGCTGTCCAAAGACTTTCTGAAGCTGGTTATTATAGCGATTGTCATTGCCAGTCCGATTGCCTGGTATGCCATGACCAATTGGTTAGCTGACTTTGCCTATAAAATCGACATTGCCTGGTGGGTGTTTGCGCTGGCGGGCTTACTGGCGATGGGCATTGCGTTTATAACGGTGAGTTTCCAGAGTATCAAAGCGGCCCTCATGAATCCAGTCAACTCATTGCGAAGCGAATAATTCAGTACAAGTATGATTCGAAACTACCTCCAGATTGCCCTTCGTAACCTATGGCGAAACAAGGGCTTCTCCAGTATCAATATCGTAGGGTTAGCCGTCGGGCTGGCCTCTTGCCTGTTGCTGTTCACGTACATTACGCATGAACTGAGCTATGACGATTTCCAGCAGAAAGCCGACCGAACCGTGCGGGTGACGATGGAGTACAGCATGGAAGGCAAGGTCTCGAAAATACCCCAGACGGGAACCAAGGTTGTCAAGGAATTTGGCCGACAGTTTCCGGAAATAGAATCAGGTGTTCGAATGATTAACCGCGACGCCGTGGTACTCAAGGGTGACCGGCAGTTCAGCGAAAAACGACTTGTCTTTGCCGATTCGGCCTTCTTCACGCTATTTTCGTTCCCCTTGGTCAAGGGCGATCCGCAGACGGCGCTGGCCGCACCCAATTTGGTGGTACTGTCGGAGACAACGGCGGGGATTTACTTCGGCTCCGCAAATCCAGTGGGAAAGACCCTGCGCATCAATACCGGTGGCTCTTTTCGAGATTACACCGTAACGGGTGTGGTTAAAGACAGTCCGGCTAACTCCCAGATCAAATACGACCTGGTGGCTTCGTTCCTGACACTCCCCGCAGCCAAAAGTGAAGAGTGGTTTTCCTCCAATTACGCCACCTATTTACTGCTTCATAAACCCGAAGACATAGCCCGACTGCAGGCCAAAATTCCAGGATTTATGAAAACGCAGTTCGGCAAGGAAGACATGTCGTCGGGTGGTTACCTGACCTATAATCTTGAGCCCTTGCGCCGGGTACATCTGTATTCGGACGTGGAAGGCAGTTTTGAACCCAACGGCGACCTGACGTACATCTATATATTCGGTTCTATTGCCCTGTTGATTTTACTGATTGCCTGTGTCAACTACATCAACCTGGCAACGTCGCGGGCGGTGGAGCGCGCTCAGGAAGTGGGCGTACGGAAAGTAATGGGGGCTATGCGGGGGCAGTTGTTTGGGCAGTTCATCGGCGAATCGGTTATCGTTACGTTTCTGGCCCTTGTGCTGGCCTTTCTGCTGGCGGGATTAACGCTCCCCCTCTTCAACGCCCTCTCTGACCGGCAGTTTTCGGTTCGGATATGGTTTAAGCCGGACAATATTCTGTTACTACTGGGTATTGGTCTGGTGGTCAGCCTGGTAGCCGGAAGTTACCCGGCTTTGGTGCTGGCACGATTCGAGCCGGTTCGCGTTCTGAAAGGGCATCTGAGAACAACCGGAGCAGGGCAGTTTCGCCGGGCGCTGATCGTCTTTCAGTTCGCCATTACCGCGTTCCTTATCATCAGCACCCTGCTGGTTCGGAACCAACTAGCGTTTGTCCAACAAAAGAAGTTAGGCTACAGCAAAGACCACGTACTTATTCTCCCCGTCGATAAGCAGGTCAACGAAAAAATAGCGGCTATAAAAAGTGAGTTTCGGCAAAATGCAGATGTACAGCATGTCTCGCTGGCGTCTGAATCGCCGGTATTTGTCGAAGGCGGGTATGGGATGCGCAGCACTACCATGGCGGCCAACCAGCGTAAAATGGTTGCCGGGGTTTCCATTGATGAAGACTACGTACCCACGATGAGCTTGAACCTGATTGCGGGGAGCAATCTAAATGCCGCCGATATGGACCGTGTTTCGCGGACGGATAATGACAGCCTCACGCGGAGTCGGTTTATTCTTAACGAAGCCGCTGTAAAGGAGCTGGGCTGGACACCGCAACAGGCTGTTGGCCAGCGGCTGGATGTAAGCGGTCGACTGGGTGAAGTGAAGGGTGTTGTCGCCGATTTTCATTTCGCGTCCATGAAGCAGAAAATTGGTCCGCTGGTTCTTTTTCCACAGAATGGCGGTGAAACGCTGCTGGTCAAACTGTCGGGCAGTCGATTGCCGAACACCCTCCAGTTTATGGAAACTAAATGGCGGGCCCTTATCCCCGACCGGCCGTTTGCTTACGAATTTATGGATGCCCAATTCGACAAGCTGTATACCGCCGAAACGCGAACGGAACGTATTTTTAGTGTTTTTGCCTTTCTGTCCATCTTCCTGGCCTGCCTTGGTTTGTTCGGTTTGTCGGCGTATACAACCGCGCAGCGCACTAAAGAAATCGGTGTTCGGAAAGTTCTCGGCGCGAGTGTCTTCAGTATCATTGGGTTACTGTCCAAAGACTTTTTAAAGCTCGTCCTGATTGCCCTTTTGGTGGCCTCCCCCATTGCCTGGTACGCCATGGACCAGTGGCTGAACGGCTTCGCCTACAAAATCAACATCGAGTGGTGGGTGTTTGCCCTGGCGGGTATTTTGGCCATAGGCATTGCTTTACTAACCGTCAGTTTTCAGAGTGTAAAAGCCGCGTTAATGAATCCGGTCAAGAGTTTGCGGAGTGAGTAGTGATAGCGAAGTTATGGATAGAATTCAACGCCCAGTCATCTCAGATGATTGGGCGTTTTTAGTTATTTGAAGTTTTGACAAGACTCTCTATACTACAGTTTCGTATATTCACAAGTTGCACCATTACATTAGAACAACCGGGTGGCATTCCTATCAAAAATGCGAACGGTGAAGTCATTGGTGTATCGGGCAGTTCGGTCGAAAATGACCACCCGGTCGCCCAGGCCGGTGTCGATGCCCTTAGCTAAAGCCTCCTGACCCTTAAATCATCAAGTTCGTCTACTAGAAGCCTAAGAGTACTTAATTTTCGATCACCTGGCTTTAATTAACCACAGAGACACAAAGAACACAGAGGTTATTAGCAGTTACTTTCTGCGCCAGAACCCTCTGTTCTCCGTGCCTCTGTGGTTAATTCTTTTTTAGCGCTATTCTGTCAGTAGGGCAATCCGTTCAACACCAACGTAATCTAAAAGCTTAACATTTTTTAACAGCCTATTAGTCAGCGCGAAAGACAAAGGATGAATACCTTCGCAGCAACAAATTAGCTGTCAAAAACTGCGTGTGTTATGCTCCAAAATTACCTCAAAATTGCGCTACGCAACCTGCTACGGCGTCGATTCTACGCCCTGGTTACGCTGCTCGGCCTGACGGTTGGTATTACATTTCTCCTGCTGATTGGCAGCTACATTCTGGGCGAACTAGCCGTCAATAAAACCTTACGAAACGCTTCTCAACAATACCTCCTTCAGAGCCGATGGAAAGAGCCAAGCATGGGCATGGACGTAACAACGCTGGCTCCCATTGGTCCGGCGCTGAAGGAGCGATACCCAAATCTGGTGGCCAATTATTACCGGTTCTACGGGGTTACAGCCATTGTCTCGACAGATCAGAATCATTTCAGGGAACAAATTCAGGTCGGCGACTCCACCCTACTGTCCATGTTCGGTTTTCCGCTGGCGTATGGCGATCCGAAGACGGCGCTTCTGGCTCCCAACTCAATCGTTATCACGGCCGCACTGGCTCAAAAATACTTCGGGAAGACCGATGTGCTTCGTCAGCAACTAACGGTGCAGACGCCGGTAAGTGGCAAACAGGTTTTTACTGTTACGGGCATCCTGAAAGAGCTTCCGTTCAACAGCGTCACGAACCTGTTGTCGGTGCCCGACCAGGTGTTTATTCCGATGCGCAACGTGGGTTACTTTGCCCCGGAGGCCGCTATGCGCTCCTGGCAGAACCAGTACATTCCTACGTATGTGGCATTGCAACCGGGGGTAACCGCCGACCAGCTCACCCGCCCCATTGCGCAGACGCTGGCCACGTATGCCCCACCCGGATTCAAAGAGAACCTCACCGCTTACCTGAGTCCGCTAGAAACACTATACCTGAAGGCGAACGCTGGCCTGGTCGAAAAAATGGTGTTGACACTGGCCGTTATCGCGCTGTTTATTCTGCTGATGGCCGTGGTCAATTTCGTGAATATTACCATCGGAATGTCGGCTACCCGATTGCGGGAAATTGGGGTTAGGAAAGTGCTGGGCAGCCTTAAAAAGCAGGTTATCGCCCAATTTCTGGCCGAAGCCCTCTTGCTGACCACGGGCGCTACCGTGCTGGCCATAGGCGGCTACGAACTGTTTCGATCAACTTTCGCGGCTTTGCTCGACAAGCCAATTCCATCGGTAGTGACCTGGTCGCCTTACGCTTTTTTAGCGGTGATTGTGCTGATGGTAGCCATTGGCTTACTGGCCGGTAGCTATCCGGCGTTCGTCTTGTCCGGACTTCCTTCTGTGGATTCGCTGAAAGGTAAGCTGGCAGCATCGGTGCAAAAAGGCATTGGCCTGCGTCGGGCGTTGATTGTCTTTCAATTTACCGTAGCCATTCTGGTTTTTGTTGGGGCCGTAGTGATCAGTCGTCAGGTTTCTTTTTTCTTTAACAAGGAATTAGGCTACCAGAAAGATCAGCTCATGACGGTGTCGTCGGTGCCCCGCGACTGGTCACGCGATGGGGTGCAGCGAATGGAAGGTATACGAAACCAACTGGCGCGCATTCCCGGTGTAAGCGACGTTAGCCTTTCATTCGAAATTCCCGATGGACGAACGAGTGGTAGCGGCCGCCTGTTTCCGCAGGGACGCGATAGCACGCAGGCCATCATTGCCAACGTACTAACAACCGACGAGCGATTTGCCCAAACGTATGGCCTGCGCTTTCGGGAAGGAGCCTACTTTACGGCCAGTCCCGGCGATTCGCTGAGCGTTGTCCTGAATGAAGCGGCAACGAAAGCGATGGGCTGGTCTAACCCAGCGAAAGCGATTGATCAGCTGGTACGGTTTCAGGGCAACAGCCAACTATACCGGGTACGTGGTGTTCTTGCCGATTTTCACTTTGGCTCGCTTCACGAAACCATCAAACCCCTCATCTTCCTGAACAATCGGAGCAATCCGATCTATCGCTATTTCTCCTTCAAGATTGCGTCCGGATCCGGTCAATTACCCGAAACAGTAGCCGCCGTCGGGCAGGCGTGGGCGCGTCTGTTCCCCGACGCGCCGTTCGATTATTCGTTTATGGACGATACGCTTCAGAAACTGTATAAAACAGAAATTCAATTACAGAGGGCGGCACGGTTGGCAACTACGCTGGCGCTGCTCATTGTTTTGCTGGGCGTGCTGGGCCTGGTTTCGCTGAACGTAACCCACCGGACCAAGGAGATTGGCATCCGTAAAGTGCTGGGCGCATCGACCGTCGGTATTGTCAATCTCTTCATGAGGGAGTTTGCCCTGATTCTAATCGTTGCCAACGGTATCGCTTGGCCAATTGCGTACTATCTGTTGGGCGACTGGCTTACTCATTTTGCTTACCGCACTGAGCTGTCGTGGTGGCCGTTTGCGCTGGTAGCAGCTTGTCTGGCTGCACTAACGACCTTGATTGTCAGCACACAAACGATCAAAGCGGCCCTGGCTAATCCCGTATCGAGCTTACGAAGTGAATGACCCACAAGAAAAATCTATGCTCTATTCGTATCTTAAAATCGCCCTTCGGAACCTGCGTGCACAGCGTACGTACACGCTGCTGAATAGCATTGGCCTATCGGTGGGTATGGTGGGCGCCTTGCTGATCTTTTTGTTCCTGCGCCACCATCTCAGCATCGACCGGCACCACGCCAACCTGAACCGACTGTTCAGAATTAATACGGACCTTCACTTGGCCGATGGCTCCATTGAGTACAATCCGGAAGCGCCCTTACCCCTGGCAGCAACCCTTCGGAGAGATTATCCGCAAGTGGAACAGGCGGCATTCCTGGTCATGAATCGGGAGCTAACGGTTCAGGTTAAGCGGACTGGGTCGGGCCAGTCAGCACCCGTACGTTTCCTTGAGCATAAAGGCACCGGCCAGGTTGAGCCCGAATGGTTCGACATACTCGATTATACCTGGCTGCAGGGCAACCCGAAAACCGCCCTCCGCCAGCCCAACAGTGCGGTGTTGACACAGTCGTGGGCAACGAGGTATTTCGGTACTGCCGACCCAATCGGGCAGACCCTGACCATCAATAATAAAACCGACGTAACCGTAACGGGTATCGTGGCCGATCCACCGCCCATGACCGATACGAATCTCGGTTTATTTATTTCGATGGCCACGTTGAAGCAGATCGACCCAGGCTATGAGGAAACTAGCTGGGTCTACCTCAACAGCACCAATCGATTGTATGTCAGGCTTACGAATCCGGAGGCCGCTTTTGGCCTCGAAAAAGCATTTCCGGCGCTGGTCCAAAAACAGTACGGCGCAGATGCCAAATTCTTTCAGTTTCATGCGCAGCCCTTACAAGATATTCACGTCGACGTGAAGCGGGGTGGCGAAACGATTCGTGCCTCAATAATCTGGTCATTGGGTGCCATTGGCGTGTTGCTGATCGGGGCGGCCTGTATCAACTTTATCAATCTGGCCACGGCCCAGGCTTTGCGACGTGGTAAAGAAGTTGGCGTCCGCAAAACGCTGGGTAGCTCGCGGAGCCAGTTAATCGGTCAGTTTCTCCTCGAAACAAGCCTGATCGTTGCGGTATCGACTGCTCTGGCCCTGTTGCTGGTGTCACTGCTGCTGCCCTTCTTCGCCGATTGGGTTCAGGTACCGCTAACGTTCCGGATTGATCGATCGACGTCCCTGTTTATCGGATTGCTGCTGGTCAGTATTGTCCTGTTGGCGGGTGGCTATCCGGCGGCTGTTTTGTCGGGCGTGTCGCCCTGGGCTGCGCTGCGTGGTACGGCATTCCGGTACGGCGGGTGTTGGTTGTAACGCAGTTTGTGGTTTGCCAGTCGCTTATTATCGGGGCGCTGGTCGTGGCGAATCAGATTCAGTACATGCAGCAGGCCGACCTGGGATTTCAGAAAGACAATGTCGTGCTGGTAACACTACCGTCCAACCAAAAGGCCAGGCAGGAAGCGTTCAAGAAGCAGCTTCTGTCGTATTCCGATATTGTGTCGGTGAGTTTAAGCCATCGCCCGCCTTCGAGCGATCAGATGTTTGGCGGCTCGTTTAAATTTAACGGCAGCAACGAATGGGTTTTATTTCCGGTTCGGGATCGGCTGGCCGATGCCGACTATGTTCGAACGTATGGCCTGAAACTGGTTGCCGGTCGTAGCCTTGTCCCGAGCGACACCATTCACGAATACCTGATCAATGAAACACTGGCGCGCCAGCTTGGTTTCAGCAACCCGCAGCAGATAGTGGGCAAAAAACTCCAGTATTATCCTTCACCGGTGCCGCTGCCCATTGTTGGCGTTGTGAACGACTTCCATCAAAAATCTTTTCGGGAGGCCATTGGCCCTTGCTTAATTGCCAGTAAAGCTGACTGGTATGCGCGGGCGGGTATTCGCATTTCGGGGCATCATCCAGCACAAACGCTCCAGCGAATCCGGCAAACCTGGCAGCAGCTGTTTCCCGATGAAGTGTTCGAATACCAGTTCATGGATGAACAGATAGCCCGCTTTTACCAAACCGAATCCCTCCTGGCCAAGCTCATCAACGCGTTTACGGGCATTGCCATGTTGATCTGCTGCCTGGGCTTGTATGGCTTGGTACTTCACATTGTCAGCCAGCGCACTAAGGAGATCGGGATTCGCAAAGTACTTGGTGCATCGGTCGCTGGTATCGTGGCGCTTTTGTCCAGAGACTTTATCAAACTGATTGTTATCGCCATTCTCATTGCCTCGCCCCTGGCCGGGTGGACCATGAATCAGTGGCTGCAAGACTTCGCCTACAGAATAGACATTGCCTGGTGGATGTTTGCGCTGGCCGGTCTGCTGGCGATTGGGATTGCCTTGCTAACGGTGAGTTTTCAGAGCGTCAAAGCCGCCCTCATGAATCCAGTCAACTCATTACGCAGCGAGTGAGGTGATCAACACGATCGTTCCGATCGGGGTTTTCTACAGTAATGTCGACGGGCAGCGAAGCCCGTCTTTCTGGGTGCATCAGATTGAATCAAGGTCTATTTAGCCTAATTCATGCCCTTAATTTCACAGTTACGTCATTTATCCGCCGACGAGAAACGAGTAGTTCTACGCCATCAGTCAGGCGTAAAAACATAATTTTCGATCCTGCCCGAGTTACTTCCTCAACATAATCCGGGTTAACTAAGGCTGATTTATTAACCCGAATGAAACCAGGTATACGCTCTTCAAAATACCGTAATGTCTGAGCGACCATCAAAATTTTTGAGCTATCAGCAAAATGAATAATTGTGTAATTCCCATTACCTTCTAATCTGATCATCCTCCGCGTATTTTGAGGGTCACGATAACCTGGAATAAGCACAAAACCTGTCTGCATTTGTTAGTTTACTATATGTTTTTAAAGATTTAACTTAAATTAGTAAAGGCTGAAAAAACCGCTCACACGTCCATTAAAAATCAGAATTGATAAAGCAAAAAGGGGACCATTTACAGGCATTCGTTTAGGGAAGTTAATTCAAAAATAATTCTTCACATTTTGTTTACATGGGTAGCATTTCAGCTCCGCTACCACAAAAAAAGACAGCTAAAGCTATAGGATACGTATATTATTAGCTGGCAAAACGAGTTTATTGCCTGGTCTTTCCGCCACATGGCTTTTTTTGGACATTAGATGTGTCAACCTTGTATTGGTTTAACCGTTGAAGTTTTACTGACCAAACATTTTAAAATAATCCAGGTTATAGAAGCTAATAAGCAACCCGTTTATCTTTCACTATCTATCACAAAAACCATGGGCAATCTCCTGTACACAATTGCTGTGATCCTCATTATCATCTGGTTACTAGGCTTCCTGGGCGTTTTAGGAGCCGGTATTGCCACAAGTGGACTTATTCACATCCTGTTGGTCATTGCCGTAATAGCCATCATTTTACGGCTAATTCAAGGGAGAGGAATTTGACGGACTCCCCAGTAATGAGTTTGTATTTTTAAGTTATTTTTTCGCTGTTGCCATCTGTTTTTTAGCGTTATACTCGTATTCGCTCAAAGTCAGATGGCAACAGTTTTTGATTAACATCGTTTTCAAACGATTGCCAACACTGTTAATAAAACAATTTATTTGCTCAAGATAAAGTCACCGTCCAAAGCCAGTACTCTTTTATCATCTGAAAATGGTTTTCCCATTCTTCCAGAATTGAGGGTTTCCCTAAAAAAGAATGAGCACCTAGCTGATAGGCTTTATTGACAAGAGGCTGATCTTGTTCACTGCTTAAAATGATAACAGGAAGGAGAGGATAAAGAATTCGGATTTCCTCCAACAAGGCAAATCCATGACTCGTTTTGGGCAGGCTAAGATCAAGGAGAATTAGCTTAGGGAAATTTTCCCGTTGATTGAAGGAACGCTTTAAAAAATTGAAGGAACGCTTTAAAAAAGAGAGCGTTTCTTTCGTTGTTGTCGCAAACGTAGGCTCTACCTGGGGAATTTTTGTTCGTAAACAGTATCCAATTAACAATTGATGATCTTTGTTTTTATCTACCACCAAAAGAGGGATACTACTCCTCTGGTGGAACATCTTTTCAGAATCCATACGATTAATACTATTTGTTGAGTACTGCTTTACCCATAAGGACATACGTTAAAGTTTGCTAACCGAGTAGAATAAATTCTACATAGCAAGACTACTACTAAATTCTGTAGGAAATCTGTAGACATTCTGAAGTTAGTGTAAGCCTTCAAAGAGGCAACTTTATTGACGTATTTGTATCTATTCTATTGACTTTGCAGGATTAGCAGTCAATTACCGCCCTGGGAGCCATTGACAACTGTGACTCATGATCACTGTCCGCAACTGTACGTACGGCGTCCGTTTGCGGACATTTTTCAGGCATCTTCAGAATAAATCATCTACTAATCAGTCAGTTAATTTTCTGGTACGGCATTTGGCACCCTTATTTGTTGTGCCACATTAGCCTCATCCAGTCATGCTTCAGAATTACCTGCTCATCGCTTTTCGAAACTTGCGCAAACACAAAGCGTTTAGCGTCATCAATATGGCCGGGGTTGCGGTTGGATTGGCCTGTTTCCTGCTAATTGCCTTGTATGTGCAGGATGAGCTACGGTACGACCGCTATAATGCCCATGCCGACCGGACTTATCGGGTTACCCGAACCTTTTTATCTTCCGAAGGAACGGCATCGCTGCGACTGGCGCATGCAGCCCCGCCCTTCGGCCCCCTTATCAAACAGGACTTCCCGGAAGTAGAACAAGCAGTCAGAACACTGGCCAATGGTGGCCTGATACGGTATGGCGAGCATTCGTTCAATGAGGAAGATATGTATTTTGCCGAGGCCAACCTGTTTAAGGTATTTAGTTTTGACCTTGTGAGCGGCCATCCCGACCAGGCACTTGTCAATCCATTTTCCATTCTCTTTTCCCGGCCAATGGCCGAAAAATACTTCGGTAAGGAAAATCCAGTTGGCAAGACCGTCCGTCTGAACAATCAGTTCGACTTAACCGTCACGGGTGTTTATGAACCACTTCCGACACAAGCTCATTTTCATCCCAATTTTCTGCTCTCCTTCTCAACGTTGAATGATAACCGCGTTTACGGGGCTGAAGTCTTGCGCAGTAATTGGGGCAATAACTCGTTCAATACGTATATACTCCTGCGGCCGGGGGCCAATCCACAACGTATCGAAGCGGGTTTTCCGGCCTTCCAGAATAAACATGTTCCCCCCGAAGAAGGCCGACAGGCGGCTACCTGGTCGGTGCTGAACCTGCAAAAACTCACGGATATTCACTTACGGTCACATACGGATTCGGAGGTAGAGCCAACCGGCAACATTACGTACATTTATCTGTTTTCGGCCATTGGTTTGTTCATTCTGCTTATTGCCTGCATCAATTACATGAATCTGGCAACAGCCCGTTCGGCGGGGCGGGCCAAAGAAGTTGGGATGCGCAAGGTTGTAGGGGCTTTGCGTTCCCAGCTCATTGGGCAGTTTCTAAGTGAATCCCTTTTACTGGTCATTTTATCGCTGGGCATCGCCATTGGTCTGGTGTTTGTGTGTTTACCCGCGCTGAATGCGTTCACGCAAAAGCAGCTGGCGTTCAGTCAACTTCTTGATCCAGCCTTTCTGGGCATACTCCTTGCCATTACGCTACTAACGGGCCTGGTAGCAGGCAGCTATCCAGCTTTCTTCCTGACTTCCTTCCGGCCACTTGGCGTATTGAAGGGGCAAATT
This sequence comes from Spirosoma humi, assembly GCF_054776575.1. NCBI lineage: Bacteria > Pseudomonadati > Bacteroidota > Cytophagia > Cytophagales > Cytophagaceae > Spirosoma > Spirosoma humi. The sequence goes on along the minus strand of NZ_BAAHBR010000008.1, from coordinate 535,844 downwards.
GGGTCGGCTATGCGCACGGGTAAGCTACGGCAAGTGCTGGTCATTACCCAGTTTTCCATTGCTATTGTGCTTATTATCAGTACCGCGGTGGTGTATAACCAAATGAAATACATCCAGAATTACCGACTGGGGTATCAGAAAGATCAGATGCTGCTCCTGGCGGACGTTGGTGATTCAACGACAAACTACGAAACGCTGAAACAGCAGTTGGTGCAAACGGGTGTTGTGGCCGATATGGGCCGCTCATCCCGTATACCATCGTCCCGCCTGCTGGACTCCTACGATGCCGCGGCCCCCAAAGGGGATAGCATGGCGCCGGTAAAAATTAACCTGCGCGGTTTGTATGTCGATTACGATTTCATTCCGACCTACCAGATTGCGATGGCCGCCGGCCGTAATTTTTCGCGTTCGTTCTCGACCGACACATCCATGGTGGTTCTCAACGAAACCGCTGTGCGCCAGTTAGGCTGGACACCCCAACAGGCCATTGGCAAGCGCTTTCGTTACGGCCAAGCCGATGGGCAAATTATCGGCGTAACGAAAGATTTTCATTTTGAATCGCTCCACCAGCAGGTTGCCGCCGTTGCTATGGTGATGGCGAAACAGCGTTTCAACTGGATCTCCATTCCTATCAAGGGCAATGTCCCGGCCGCTATCCAGCGCGTCGAGTCGGTGTGGAAGCAGTTTTTCCCGGAACGCCCCTTTGACTATCAGTTTCTGGATTCACGCTTTAATCGGCTCTACGCCCGGGAGCAAACCCAGCAGACTCTGTTTAGTGTCTTCGCGAGCGTGGCCATTCTAATCTCCTGCCTGGGCTTATTTGGCTTGTCGATGTTTATGGCGGAGCAACGGACCAAGGAAATTGGTATTCGGAAAGTGCTGGGTGCGTCGGAAGTTAGCTTAGTGGCTCTTTTTTCGAAAGACTTTATGCAATTGGTACTGGTGGCGCTGCTCATTGCCTCGCCCATTGCCTGGTACGCCATGCACACCTGGCTCGATGATTTTGCCTACCGAACAGCCATTCACTGGTGGGTCTTCCTGCTGGCGGGTGGCCTCACCATATTGATTGCCCTGCTCACCGTGAGCTTTCAGAGCGTCAAAGCCGCCTTGATGAATCCGGTAAAGTCACTACGATCTGAATAAATAACGCAGCCCATGCTTACAAACTATATCAAGATTTCCTGGCGAAGCCTGATGAAAAACAAGGTTTTTTCAGTCATCAACATTGTGGGGCTGGCCGTTGGGATGACCTGTTGTATTCTGATTGCGGCATTTGTCACGGACGAGCTGAGTTATGACCGTTATCCGACGCGGGCAAGTCAGCTATATCGGGTAGGGCTTCAGTTAACGGAGAATGGCGGCACTACGGATTTTTCCAATGTGGATGCGGCTGTCGGACCGGGTATCCAGGCTGCGTTTCCGGAGGTACTGGCGGTTACCCGCTTAGTACCGTGGAGCCAGGTCTTTATGCGGTACCAGGATAAACAATTCAAGGAGCAGGCTATTGCCATGGCCGACTCGAACTTCCTGGAAATCTTTTCCATTCCCTTGCTGGAGGGCGACCTGAAAACTGCCCTGAAAGAACCCGGCTCTATAGTCGTTACGAAAGCTTTTGCGCAGAAATATTTTGGAACCAGCCCCGCTCTGGGCAAAGCACTTCTTTTTGGCAAAGGGCAGGAGGTGCGAAAAGTGACCGGTGTTATTGACCGAATACCCAGCAACACGCACTTTCACTTCGATGCGTTTTTAAGTATGGCCGATTTGGCTTCTAAGTCGCTAACCTGGAGCAACATCGGCTTTTATACATACCTGGTTTTGAACAAAGGTGCCGATCCGCAGAAGCTCGAAGCTAAATTCCCCCAATTGGTCGCCAACTATGTAGTGCCGGAAATAAGGGCCGACATGGGCGTTAGTCTGGCCGAAGCGCAGAAATCGGTTGATACATTCCGGTTTTCTCTGATGCCCTTGACCGACATTCACCTTCATTCGGCGACTAAATACGAACTAGCAGCCAACGGCGATATTAATTCGGTATATATATTCAGTATCCTGGCGATTTTCATTCTGCTCCTGGCCATTGTCAATTTCACGAACTTATCCACGGCGGGGGCCGCGGGGCGCTCGAAAGAGATTGGCATTCGTAAAGTAATGGGCTCCGTCAGGACCCAGTTAATCAGGCAATTTTTACTCGAGTCTACGTTACTGACCTTTATTGCCCTGCTTCTGGCTGTTTTTGCCGTTGGCTTGCTGCTACCCTCCTTCAATGAACTAGCCGGGAAAGAAATTTCGATGGCCTCCCTACTATCCGTAGAGAACGTTAGTATCCTGCTGGCATTCGGCGTTTTCGTCGGTATTCTGGCGGGTGCCTATCCAGCGTTTCTACTCTCTTTCTCAAAGATAACGGCGGTGTTGAAAGGTGGATCGGCAGTGCAAACCAGTCGTCGCAGCAACCTCAGGAGCGGGTTGGTCGTGTTCCAGTTCGCCGTTTCTGGTACGCTGATCGTAGCCACGATGGTAGCCTACCAGCAGTTGCATTTCATGCAGAACAAGAAAGTGGGTTTCGATAAGGATCAGGTACTGGTGATTCAGGACTCGTACATGCTGGGGCAAAACGAGTCCGTTTTCAAGCAGCAGCTTCAACAAGACAGCCGCGTCATTCAGGCCAGCCTTTCCGGCAACATTCCGGTTGGCATGAACAATATGGATGGCACCCAGATTTACGCGAAACGGGACAAAGGCGGCCAGAACCGAGCCGAAATCCAAACCAACATTTACCATGTCGACGAGGATTACCTGAAAACGCTGGGTATGGAAATGAAAGAAGGACGGTCTTTTTCCAAAGCGTTTTCAACCGACTCTACAGCCACAATCATCAATGAAACGGCCGTTCGTGAGTTAGGGCTGGGAAATACCAGTCCGCTCGGCAAGAAAATTGTTCGTTCCGGCCAACACGAATTCACCATTATTGGTGTGGTGAAAGACTTTCATTACGTGTCGGCCCGACAAAAAATTGCCCCGCTGATGATGCTTCTGGGGCGTAACTCTGGTGCCATCCTTGTGAAAGTGAAAGCGACGGATGTTTCGGATGTCATAGCCTCTTTCAAAAAGCAATGGGAATCCTTTGCTCCGCCAGCTCCGTTCACGTATTCATTTCTGAACGAGCGGCTCGCATTTCTCTACGAAAAAGAACAAAGAACAAGTCAGTTATTTACAATTTTTGCCGTCATATCCATCGTCATTGCCTGTCTGGGCTTGTTTGGCTTGGCCGCGTTCACGGCGGAACAACGCACCAAAGAGATTGGTGTTCGAAAAGTGCTGGGTGCATCCGTCGTCAGCATCATCGCGCTCTTATCCAAAGATTTTCTGAAACTCGTGCTCATCGCCATCGTTCTGGCCGTACCCGTTGCCTGGCTTGCCATGGATCGCTGGCTGGAAGGTTTTGCCTACCGAATTGATCTTTCCTGGTGGGTGTTTGCCGGGGCAGGATTACTAGCCGTCGGCATTGCTTTGTTGACGGTGAGTTTCCAGAGTATAAAGGCAGCCCTGCTGGACCCGGTGAAGAGTCTGCGATCCGAATAAATCCTGACAATGATGCTCACAAACTATTTGAAAATTGCCTGGCGAAATCTGGTCCGCAATAAAATATATAGTGCCCTCACGCTATTGGGGTTAGTTAGTGGCATGGTTGGTGCTATCCTGCTGGAGCTTTACGTTTATGACGAACTCACGTTCGACGGATACCATACGCGTGCGGCCGATATTTATCGGCTAAATCTGCATCTCAAATGGGGCGATAATGATCTGAATATGGGTGTCGTTTCAGCACCAATTGGACCAGCCCTCCAACACGAATACCCCGAAGTTAGTCATGTATTACGTGTCAAACCCGGCCACGAGATTTTGTTCCGAGTTGGCGAGAAAGCGCTTTACGTTAAGAATGTCATCTACGCCGATTCGACCTTGTTTTCGTTTTTCGACTATTCATTTATCGACGGCAATCCTAGAGCGTCCTTGTTGAAACCGAACAGTGTCATTCTGACTCAGACACTGGCGATGTCGCTATTTGGGCGAACAGAGGGGGTATTGGGTAAGATAATCAACGTAAAAGATGCCTACCCACTGACCGTGGCAGGTGTCATTCGCGATGCGCCTGCGAATCACCATCTAAAATTCGGCGCGATCCTTCCCTACAGCAATACTCAGCTTAACGGCATTCAACTGGACAAATGGGACAACTTTGGCTCAGTTACTTATTTAATGCTTCACCCGAATGGTGATTCACAAAAGCTGGTTCGTAAAATGTCCGCTTTCTACAAAAAATACATTGCCCGAGCCATCGGTGATGAGACGGGGAAAGGGGTTACGTTCGACATTACGTTACAGCCGTTGACAGACATGCACCTCTTTTCGAGCCACCTGATGGGGGAAGAAAATGTAGGCAATATGGCTTACGTCTACACGTTTTCTGCTATTGGCTTTTTTATCCTGCTGATTGCCATTGTCAATTACATTAACCTCGCAACGGCGCGGTCGGCTGGCCGAGCCCGTGAAATCGGTGTCCGGAAAGCCGTCGGATCGTTGCGTATTCAGTTAGTTGGCCAATTTTTATCGGAGTCGATATTACTGTCGTTACTGGCTCTTATAATTAGTATTCTCCTATTGTATAGTCTGCTTCCACTTTTTAATTATCTAACAGCTAAAACATTATCGATCGATATCTGGAGCCTTCAGACGCTTAGCTTGCTCCTTGGCTTTAGCTTGCTGGTCGGCTTGGTCGGCGGGCTTTATCCAGCTTTCGTACTCTCCCGTTTCAATCCGGTGGCCGTTCTGAAAGGAACGTTCTCCACCAGCGGGAAAGGCCTTCTTCTGCGTAAATCACTAGTGGTTCTACAGTTTACGATTTCAATTGTCATGATCGTGGGAACAGTCGTGGTGTATCGCCAATTACAATACATGCGGCATACGCAGCTAGGGTTCAATCAGGAACAGGTGCTGGTGCTTTCGCTCAAAGCACCAACGGCCCAGCGATCAGCTAAATTACTGAAGGATAAGCTATTGCAAAACTCTATTATCAAAGGAGCCACGCTAACCAATGGGTCAATAGGTGGCGAATTGAACGATAAAACCACATTTGATTTTTATGTCGGCGGTAAAGAGCAACCCGTTAGTACGGAGTATTTCTCAGTAGATCGCGATTTTCTCAACGTCTTGCAGATCGGCGTGAAAGAAGGCCGCAATTTTTCGACTGACTTAGCCAGTGATTCGACGGGAGCGGTACTTATCAACGAAGCCATGCTTAAAAGGCTGGGCTGGAAATCCCTGAAAGAAGGGCTGGTAGGATTTGATTCAAAGCGTATACCCATCACCGGCGTTATTCGCGATTTCCATTTACGTTCGCTGCGTAACAAAATAGAGCCGCTCGTTCTGGTTACGCACGAAGATCGGGGCGACAAGCTTGTCGTGCGAGTCGCTGCGCAGCAAGTCCCCGACGCCCTGGCTTACGTCAGCACTGTTTATAAACAGGTCAACCCAAACCAGCCCTTTGAGTACACCTTCCTGGACCAAACCTTTGCCCAACAATACCAGTCCGACGAGCGTAAAGGCAACCTGTTTCTAGCTTTTTCGAGCCTGGCTATCTTCATTGCCTGTCTGGGCTTGTTCGGTCTGGCTACGTTTACGGCTGAGCAACGGACTAAAGAGGTTGGAGTTCGAAAAGTGCTGGGGGCGTCAGTTACCAGCCTTGTTGCGTTGCTTTCCAAAGATTTCTTAAAGCTGGTGCTCATCGCCATTGTACTGGCCACTCCTCTAGCCTGGTACGTCATGAGCCGCTGGCTGGAGGAATTTGCCTACAAAATCGACATCGAGTGGTGGATGTTTGTAGTAGCGGCCGTACTGGCCATCGGTATCGCCCTACTGACGGTCAGTTTTCAGAGCGTCAAAGCCGCCCTGATGAATCCGGTGAAGAGTCTGCGATCCGAATAAATCCTGACAAGTATGCTTACAAACTATATCAAAATCGCCCTGCGAATCTTCCGGAAAGACAATACCTTCACGCTCATCAACGTGGTGGGGCTGGCCACCGGTTTGGCCGTGGCGCTGCTCATTATCCAGTATGTGCGCTTCGAGTTGAGCTACGAGAACACACACCCGCTGGCTGACCGGATCGTGCGGCTCACTATGGATTATATGAACGGGGGTACAGTCCACGCGCAGGACACAGAAACCAATCCCCCGGTGGGGCCTAAAGCGATGCGGGAAATGAATGAGGTCGTCAAGTATACCCGCGCTTATCCTGTCGGTGAATCCAGCATGACTATTCAGATCGGCGATAGGTATCACCTGGTCAATAATATCTACGCAGTTGATCCTACTTTCTTCTCGATGTTCAACTACCCGCTACTCCGGGGAAGCCTCAACGGTCTTTTTACCCGGCCACGGCAGGTTGTCCTGACGAAAACGATGGCGTTAACCTACTTTAAAACGCTGGATGTGCTGGGCAAAACCCTGAAAATCCTGAAGTCGGAAGGCAGCGTTCTGTTCGAAATCGTGGGCGTAGTGCCGGATAGCCCGGCCAATACGCACTTGAAATTCAACATGCTATTCTCCTACCCGACGATGCTGTCGGACTTTGGCGAACAGGAAGACAACTGGAATGGAAACAACACGCTCACGTACCTGCAACTGGCCGATAACGCCAGTTACGAAGGGTTTACGAAATCGCTGGTAGCCTTCAACGACCGGTTAGTTCGTGAAAAGAAAGTACGAAATCATCGGGTGATCGGGCAGAAAATCAAGGACATTCACCTGTATTCCCATAAAAACTTCGAAACCGAACCCAATGGCGAAGCCCGGTCGGTCTACTTCCTGTTGGGTGTAGCCCTGCTGGTGCTCCTGAGTGCGTTTGTCAACTATGTCAATCTGACCACGTCCAAAGCCCTCGACCGGGCCCGGGAAATTGGTATGAGAAAAGTCGTTGGTTCTACCCAACGTCAGATAAGGATACAAATTTTTATAGAAACCGTCCTGGTCAATATCGTTGCCGGCATTCTGGCCGTGGGATTCGTCGCTGCCCTGCGGTCGGTGTTTGTTCAGGTGGCGGGTCTGCCCGAAGGCTTCAGCGTGTTCGGAGACGTATTTTTCTGGCAAAGCGTTGGGGTGTTTCTAGTACTGAGCATTCTTTTATCGGGCTTTTATCCAGCCTTTGTCCTGTCATCGTTCGATCCGATCGCTGTTCTCAAAGGCAATTTCTCACGCTCTACCAAAGGAACATTGTTGCGCAAATCGTTAGTGGTCTTTCAATTTACGATTACCCTGATTCTGCTGGTACAAACGTTCGTCGTTTATCAGCAGGTCAACTTTCTGCGGGAGCAAAACTTAGGGGTAAACATTTCCCACACTCTTGTGGTAAAAGCGCCGGTAGGAAATAAAGCGCAGCAGGATTATGGAGCGTTTCGGCAAATGCTGCTCGATCAGGCACAGGTAAAGGCGGTGTCTCTTTCCGGCACCGTACCGGGTCTGGGATCCACCCAACTGAATACGACAACGGGCCTTAATTTGTCGGATGCGTCAAAGAAAACCTCCTACAACTACTATTTGACCCAGATAGATACATCATTTGTCGGACTGATGGGCATCAAATTACTGGCAGGCAAAAACTTCGACGCCACAACTCAGCCCGGTTATTCAGATACGACCAACCGGCAGCTCATTGTCAATGAAGAAACCCTCCGGCTCTGGGAAATTCCAACGCCCGCAGCCGCGATTGGCCGACGGGTAGACTTCTGGGGGCGCACGGCAACGATTCGGGGCGTTGTCCAGAATTACCACTACGAATCGCCCAAGGCAGCTTATATTCCGATCATACACTTGTATTCGCCCAACTTCGATTCATACGCCAGCGTGAAGTTTGCCGGGGGAAACCCCAAGGAACAACTCGCGACGTTGAAGAAGGTATACGAGGCCAATTTCCCCTATTCGCCGTTCAGCTACTTCTTCATGGACAGTGAATATGACAAACAATACAAAGCCGACGAACGCTTTCAGCAGGTGTTCGGTGCCCTGACGGGCTTCGCCATTCTGATTTCCTGCCTGGGCTTGTTCGGCCTGGCTACGTTTACCGTTTCCAAACGAACGAAGGAAATCGGCATTCGCAAAGTTATTGGCGCCAGCACGACAAATCTGCTGATTTTACTCTCGAAAGATTTTATTCGTACTGTGCTGGTATCCATCGTTATCGGCTTGCCCATCACCTATTTTCTGGTCAGAAACTGGCTAACCAGTTACGCGGCCCGTATCGAATTAAGCTGGTGGCTTTTTGCCGTCCCCGCCCTGTTTGTCCTGTTCTTAGTGCTCCTGTCGATTGGTGGCAAAACGATTGCTACGGCCCTGATGAACCCCGTTACGTCTCTACGATCTGAATAACGAATTATGCTAAAAAGCTATCTTACTACCGCCCTCCGCGCCTTGAAGCGCAATTGGAGTTATTCGATCATCAACGTGCTGGGGCTGACCCTCAGCCTGGCCTGTTGTTTACTTTTGTTTCTGGCCATTCGGTACGAACTGAGCTTCGACCAGCACAACGCCCATGCCGACCAGACTTATCGACTGATTTCGTTTAACAAAAAATCGAACGACGACCGCTGGCAGGCCGGCATTCCACTCCCTGCATTACCCGCGTTGCGAAACGATTTCCCATCGTTGAAACACGATGTGACGATGGTTTATCGGATGGCCAATGTGGTGGTCAGTGTGCGTGGAAAAGCCAACGTTGCGACTAAAAAATTCCAGGAGGGCGATGGCGTCATTGCGTTCGCCGAACCCGAATATTTCCGTCTGTTCGACTACATCTGGAAAAGCGGCAGCCCGCAAACGTCACTCACCAATCCCAATACGGTTGTCCTGAGCGAGCGAATGGCTGAAAAATATTTTGGTGCAGGCAATCCGATTGGCCAAACGCTCCGGCTCGAAAACAAGACCGACTTTGTGGTAACGGGCGTGATCCAGGAGCCTCCCGCTACAAGCAGCCTGCCTTTTGAGGTGCTGTTGTCGTTTGCCTCCCTCAAACAGTTTGGAGCCAGCACCAACTGGGACGACTGGCAGTCGACATACGGTGGTGCGCAAATCTACCTGAAGCTACCCAACGCACCAGCCGATCAGCCGATGGCCGCAGCACAGATGGACAAACAACTGGCCGCATTCGTCAACAAATACCATAAGTCCGACGATGCCCGTGACCTGATCTATGCGCTCCAACCGCTGACCAGCATCCATTTCGACACGCGCACCGACAATTTTGCCAAGCGGACCGTGAGCAGGGAAATGATCTGGGCAATGGGGTTGATTGGCCTGTTCATTCTGGTCACGGCCTGTGTCAACTTCGTTAACTTGGCCACGGCGCAGGCCATTCGTCGGGCCAAAGAAGTGGGGGTCCGAAAAGTGCTGGGTAGCTCGCGCGGTCAACTGGTGCGTCAGTTTCTGGGTGAAACCGGCGTGCTAACTGCCCTGGCGATGGTGCTGGCCTTCCTGGTGGCGCAGGTGTCGCTGCCCTACGTGGGCGAGTTACTCAATATAAAGTCGGAAAGCGCAACGCTATTCGACCCAACTATTATTCTCTTCCTGTGTGCGCTGGGGATACTGACGACCACACTGGCTGGTTTTTATCCGGCCCTGGTCTTATCCGGTTACCAACCCATTTTAGCCTTGAAAGGCAAGATCCGGTCATCGGGTCGGGGCAATGCACAGCTATCGCTCCGCCGGGGATTAATTGTGGGGCAGTTTGCCATTTCGCAGTTGCTCATTATCGGAACGATCATTGCCTATAGCCAGATGAAGTACTTCCGTTCGGCCGACTTAGGCTATAGCCGGGAGGCCGTGCTGACGGTGCTGATACCGGAGAAAAAGCCCGGCCAGCTTGAATCGCTGACCGCTAAACTAACGGGCCTCCCCGGCATACAGTCCATGAGTTATGCCATGACGACGCCCTCCTCAACCAGCAACTGGACAACGGGCTTTCGCTTCGGCAATTCGGACAAAGAGCCCGATTACGGTGTACTGATGCGGCCAGCCGATACGGCCTATGTGCACACCTACGGACTGAAATTACTGGCCGGACGCATGTACCAGCCTGCCGACACCATACGGGAGTTCGTTATCAATGAAGCCTTTATGAAACGTCTGGGGTTTCAGAAGCCCGAGCAGGTACTTGGTAAGTTGATGACCGTGAACGGTGAGGACATGAAAAAGCCGATTGTTGGCGTCGTCAAGGACTTCAACGCGTTTTCGCTGCATCAGCACATCGAACCAAGTGTATTGACCTCCTACCGCGATCAATACCGCAGTTTAGGCATCAAACTGACGGCCAAACAGGCCAATGCGGAAGCCGTTAGCCAGTTGCTGAAGGAAATCGAAACGCACTGGAACGCCACCTTCCCCGACTTCGTGTTTAAATACAGTTTTCTGGATGAAACACTCGCCAATTTCTACAAAACCGAACAACGTATGTATCTGCTGTTCCAATTGCTGGCGGGCATTGCCATCTTTATCGGCTGCCTGGGCCTTTACGGCGTCGTGGCTTTCATGGCCGAAACCCGGACCAAGGAAATTGGTATTCGGAAAGCGCTCGGCGCTTCAACGGCGCATATCTTCGGATTGTTCTCCTTCGACTTCGTTAAGCTGGTGCTGGTGGCGCTGGTCCTGAGTTCGCCCATCGCCTGGTATGTCATGAATCAATGGCTCCAGAAGTTCGCCTACAAAATCGACATCGCCTGGTGGATGTTTGCGCTGGCAGGACTGCTGGCGGTAGGCGTTGCCTTGCTGACGGTGAGTTTTCAGAGCATTAAAGCGGCCTTGATGAATCCGGTGAAAAGTTTGCGCAGCGAGTAAGGTGTGGAGCAACGTAAACAAGAATCTGGTGTCTATAAGGCATTGACTGAATCCGCGCTTCGGCTCCCTGGATTCCGGTTAGCCTATCGAAAACCAACCAATCGACAATCCTTATGAGAACGCTCGTAACCACTTTGCTGGCGCTTACTACGTCGCTGGCCATCGCTCAGCATTCATCCATCAGCCGGAGCATCAACGACGACGGCAAACTACTGTCTATTCGGGTGCAAGGCACCGTCGATGATAAACCGATCGATTATGACCGCACCTTCGACGTATCTAAATTAAGCAAGACGGAGCGAAACGCCCTGCGCGAACACATTCTGGATTCGCTGAACGTGCGTGTTTCCGAACCAACCAAACCACCCGTTGCTCCGAATGCCGTACCGGCTCCACGTACCCCGAGGGCGCCCATGCCCCCGACACCCCCAAGCCATCCAGAAGAAGTCGGCATCAATAGCCATGATCAGACCATTGTATCGGTCAATAGCGGCAATAACCTGGCAGTCGCGGTAGGTGGAAAACAGCCCTACACCAAAGAAGTGAACTACAACACCGAATCGGGGGAGTTACACCTGCGCTATCGGTTCAGGAGAGATGGCGACGATTTCACGTACGATCGAACCCTGAATGCCCGGAACAAATCGCAGCCGGAACGACAACAGATCATTGAGCGTATCGAGAACGAAATAGGCGTGCCAACAACCCGGAACTAAAATAACGAACCACGATGCTAACGAACTACGTCAAAATTGCCTGGCGAAACCTGATTCGCAACAAAGCCTTTTCGGCGATCAATATTCTGGGACTGGCGCTGGGCATGGGTTGTAGTTTGCTCATTTTCCTGTGGATTCAGGACGAGCTGCGCATGGATAGTTACCATACAAACGGCCCGCATCTGTACAACGTCATGCAACGGCAGTTTTACGATGGACAGGTTCAGACGGGCCGGTTCACCCCCGGCGTGTTAGCCGATGAGCTGAAAAAGCAGTTCCCAGAGGTGGTGTATGCGGCTGGCTATACGGGCTGGGATGCCAATGTGACGTTTGCCGCTGGCGAGAAAATCAACAAAGAAACCGGCCATTGGGCAGGTGCTGACTGGTTCAGCATGTTCAGTATTCCCCTGTTGGCCGGTACACCCGCCACGGCACTGAACTCGCCCAATAGCCTGGCTATTTCCCGAAAAACGGCCGAGTTTTACTTCGGCAATCCGGTGTCGGCTCTTGGCAAAAGCATCCGCATCGACAATAAGAATGATTATCAGGTTACGGCGGTCTTTGAAAACCTGCCCGAAACATCGTCCGACAAGTATGACTTCCTGCTTAACTGGTACGACTGTCTGACGCGCAATCCATGGATGAAAGAATGGGGCAACAATGGCCCGCACACGCGCATCATGCTTCGCCCCGCCAGCAACGGCGAACCGGTCAACACGGCCGCTTTTGAGGCCAAACTGGGACCCTTCCTGCGGAAATACAACAAAGAGATTGGCAAGAGTTTCGATGCGCAACTCTTTTTACAAGCTTACCTGGACGGTTACCTGTATTCTAACTTCAAAAATGGCCAGCAGGACGGCGGTCGCATCGAGTATGTACGCTTGTTTACACTTGTGGCCGTATTTCTGTTGCTGATTGCCTGTATCAATTTTATGAATCTGGCCACGGCTCGCTCCGTCAAGCGAGCACGGGAAGTGGGCGTTCGGAAGGTGATTGGCGCCGTACGAAGTGTGCTGGCTGGTCAGTTTATTGGCGAGGCTTTGTTATTTACGGTTCTGGCTTTACTCATTGCGTTATTCCTCGTTTTCCTGACCCTCCCTTTCTTCAACTCCTTAACGGGCAAACACATAAGCCTGCAAACGACGCAAGCGTCTTTTTGGGTAGTACTGGTTGGGATGGCCCTATTCACCGGCCTGATTGCGGGAAGTTATCCGGCCATGTTTCTATCATCGCTGGAGCCAGTTCGAGTGTTAAAAGGCACCTTGAAATTCGGGGCTGGAGCCCGGTTTTTCCGACAAGGGCTGGTTGTGTTTCAGTTTGTGCTGTCTATGCTGCTCATCGTAGGGACGATCATCGTGTACCGGCAGGTCAATTACGTGCAAACGACCAACCTTGGCTACGAGCGGGAGAACCTGATCTACGTTCCGGTAGAGGGCGAACTCACCAGTTTATCAAGCTACAAAACGTTTAAAGATGAGTTGCTTCGGCAACCCGGCATTCTGGCCGTATCATCCATGCAGGAAGCGCCCACTAATATTGGCAGCAGCACTGGCGGGGTAACCTGGCCGGGGAAAGATCCGAACGTCAACATCGAAATGACCCAGACGGCCGTTGGTTACGATCTGATGAAAACGCTGAAAGTGAACGTGACCGGCCGGGATTTCTCCCCCGAATTTGGAACCGACACCACCAATTACCTGATCAACGAAGCTGCGGCTAAGCGCATTGGGTATAAAGCTGCCGGGTCGGCCAGCTCGCTCGTGGGACAACCGATTACGATGTGGGGAAAGCCGGGAAAAATCATTGGCGTCATGCAGGATTTTCATTTTCAGTCGCTGCACATTCCCATTTCTCCCCTGATCATCCGGTTAAGTACGGAACCCGGTATGCAAAATTTCCTCATTCGAACCCAGCCCGGGCAAACGACGCAGGCCCTGGCCAGTATCGAGGGTTTATGGAAACAGATGAATCCGAAATTTCCGTTTGCCTACCGCTTTGCCGACGATGAATACCAGAAGCTATACAAGAGCGAAACCGTCGTGGGCAGTCTGGCCAATTACTTTGCGTTTCTGGCTATTTTCATTTCCTGCCTGGGTCTGTTTGGGCTCTCAGCGTTTACGGCCGAACAGCGTACCAAGGAAATCGGCATTCGTAAAGTACTCGGTGCATCTGTAAGCAGTATCATTGGGTTGCTCTCCCAGGATTTCCTGAAGCTGGTTCTGCTGGCCATTGCCATTGCGTCGCCCCTGGCCTGGTACGCCATGAACCAGTGGTTACAGGGCTTCGCCTATAAGGTCGACTTATCGTGGTGGGTATTTGCGCTGGCGGGGATACTAGCCATCGGGATTGCCCTACTCACCATCAGTTTTCAGAGTGTGAAAGCTGCGTTAATGAATCCGGTAAAGAGTTTACGCAGCGAGTAGCGCTACGCTCCCTACTTCGCCAGCCTGTGTCCGTAAGTGAACGAAAATCGTCCGCTTACGGACACGAGCCATTTACAAAAAACCGCAATCTACTGTCAGACAGGCTACTACAATCATGGTACGTCATTTGAAATATATACTATAGCACATTGCCAGAAAAACTACGGTGTCTCATGCTAACGAACTACATTAAAATTGCCTGGCGAAATCTGATTCGCAACAAGGCCTTCTCAGCAATCAACATCATTGGGCTGGCGCTTGGCCTGGCAACCTGCATGCTCATTAGCCTGTTCGTGCTCGACGAACTGAGCTACGACCGCTTCCACGACAAGGCGGGCCGGATTGTTCGGGTCTTCTTTCGGGGGTCCATGCAGGGCGGAAAATTGAATGAATCACACGTAATGAGCCCCGTTGCCCAGACGCTGAAAGCCGATTATCCCGAAGTGCAGGAAGCCACACGCCTGCGTATGGGTGGCTCCCCTTTCATTACCTATGGCGATAAGACATTTCGCGATGCATCACTCGTTTACGTCGACTCCAATTTCTTCCAGGTGTTCACGTTTCCACTGCTCCAGGGCGATGCAAAAACAGCACTCGTTCGCCCCAACACCGCGGTTATCACGCAGGAGTTAGCCCATAAATACTTTGGCGATGCCAACCCGATTGGCAAAGTCCTGACGATCAAAAGCTGGAATACAACGTACCAGGTTACGGGCATCATTGACCGGATGCCCGCAAATTCTCACATTCAGGCCGACTTTTTTGCATCGATGGCGAGCTTTCCGGAGGCTAATTCACCCTCCTGGATGACGTCCGAATTTTTCACGTATCTGGTCTTGCCCAACGGCTACGACTACAAACAACTCGAAGCCAAGTTGCCACAGGTGGTGGACAAATACATGGGGCCGCAGATCCAGAAGTCGTTTGGCATGAGCATGAGCCAATTCCGGCAGAAAGGCAATGATCTTGGCCTGTTTTTACAGTCGTTGACCGACATTCACCTCTATTCCAGTTTTGGCTACGACCTTTCCCCTCCCGGCAACATCCAGTACGTTTATATATTCGGGGCTATTGCCTTGTTCATGCTGGTTATTGCCTGTATAAACTTCATGAACCTATCCACGGCGGGTGCTTCCAAACGTGCTAAAGAAGTGGGCATCCGAAAAGTGCTGGGGTCTGTCCGGCAAAGCCTGACCAGCCAGTTTCTAATTGAATCAATGCTGCTCACGGGCATCGCGTTGTTAATCGCCATTGGCATCGTCTACGCATCGTTGCCCGCCTTCAACACGCTGGCGGGGAAAACGCTGACGCTCAACTTCCTGGCGAATGCGTGGCTGCTGCCGGGGCTATTGATTTTGGGTGTGCTGGTGAGTGTTTTGGCCGGGAGTTACCCCGCTTTTTTTCTCTCCTCATTTAAACCGGTGGCGGTATTGAAAGGCGCCAAGTTTACCGGCGACAGCAAAAGTGTCGGCCTGAGAAGCGGACTGGTTGTCATTCAGTTCTTCATTTCGATCACGCTGATCGTTAGTACGACGGTGGTCTACCGGCAGTTGAGCTACATTCAAAACAAAAAGCTGGGCTATAACAAAGATCAGGTACTGGTACTGCCGGAAACCTGGCTGTTGGGCAACAAGGAAGATGTGTTCCGCAGCCAGATCATGCAGGACCCCAACGTAGTGAATGTCAGCACATCGGGCTATTTGCCCGCTGGCCCCAGCAACAACAATAACTTCATGGTGTATCCCGAAACGAACGCCACTCAACTGGTTAAAACGCTCCGATACGATGTCGACTACAATTATATTCCAACCCTGGGTATGCAACTGGCCGCCGGGCGGAATTTCTCTCCCGAGTACGGTACGGATTCGGCCAGCGTCATTCTAAACGAAACTGCGGCAAAAACACTGGGCTGGGGCGACAAAGCCATTGGGCACACCCTGACCAATACGAATAATGAAGGTAACAAAGGCACCTACCGGGTCATTGGCGTGGTCAAAGATTTCCATTTCAGATCGCTGCACGAGCGCATCACGCCCCTCGTAATGGTCTTGGGCAATACAGCCGGAACGGTCATTGTAAAAGTGAAAACTAAAGACCTGACGGGCCTGCTGGCAAACCTGAAAAAACAGTGGAGCCAGCTCGCGCCGGAGGCTCCATTTACCTACTCTTTTCTGGATGAACGCTTCAACGATACTTACCGGACTGAACAAAAAATCGGGCAAATTCTGGGTCTGTTCGCCGGTCTGACCATTTTTGTCGCCTGCCTGGGTCTGTTCGGTCTGGCTACGTTCATGGCCGAGCAGCGTACCAAAGAAATTGGGGTACGGAAGGTCCTTGGCGCATCGGTTACCAGTATCGTAACCTTACTTTCCAAAGACTTTTTGAAGCTGGTTGGCGTAGCCATTCTACTCGCGATACCCGTGGCCTGGTACGTCATGGATCGCTGGCTGCAGGATTTCGCCTATAAAATAGAGCTATCCTGGTGGGTGTTCGCCCTAGCCGGCGTGCTCGCCGTTAGTATTGCTTTGCTGACCGTAAGCTTCCAGAGCGTAAAAGCCGCCCTGATGAATCCGGTCAAATCATTACGATCTGAGTAGAGACGCATATTGGCGTCTCTCACATGCGTCAGTAACACCATTCAATCAGCAATACCATCTGGTCGGGAGGAGCCGCAACTATGCGGCTCTACGCCAATTCCCGAATGACGCGGCAGGGATTTCCAGCGGCAAATACGTTGGCAGGGATGTCTTTCGTGACTACGCTACCGGCCCCGATGGTTGTATTATCGCCAATGGTTACGCCGGGGCAAACGATGACTCCGCCACCCAGCCAGACATTATCGCCGATGGTAATGGGGGCGGCCAGTTCCGGCCCTTTGATTCGTTCAGCCGCTATGACGGGATGATAGGCTGCGTATAACTGCACGTTGGGCGCACACTGAAAATTGGTACCGATTGTAATTTGGGCGCAATCCAGAAAGATGCAGTTGAAGTTCAGAAATCCGTTTGCACCGATGCTGATATTTGACCCATAATCGCAGTAGAATGGCGGTTGTATATTGATGTTGGTGCCCATGCTGCCCAGTAGTTGACCCAGAATTGCCTGGCGTTCCGGCTCGGTATCGTAGGGCGTCCGATTGAACTCAGAGAATAACGTCCGGGCTTTGGTTCGCATCTGTACCAAGGTGGCATCACTGGCGTCGTATAGTTCACCTGCCAGCATCTTTTCCAGTTCTGTTTTCATATCGTTCGTGGTTTTGTGAGTAGACGTAAAAGCCTACTCCCATTAGGTTGTAGGCCTTTCGCCCGAAAGCATCTGAGTCGGCAAAGCTATCGGTAGTTTCTGGTCTGTTGTCCGCAACTGTACAAAAACTTGTCCACATTCGGACAGTACACATCGCCCACAATATCAACTAACTAATTATCAATCCATTACCATTATGGTACAACTTTTGGCGTACAGTCTGTATTCTTAACTAGCTTAAACCCTAATCGCTCATGTTCCGCAGTTACTTAAAAATCGCGTTCCGAAATCTCTGGAAAAACCGGCTGTTCAGCACGTTGAACGTTGTCGGCATGGGCGTGGGTATAGCCGCCGTAGGTCTGATGGTTTTGTATGTATGGCATGAGCTGAGCTACGACCGATTCAATGCCCATGCCGACCGAATTTTCCGGGTCGTGCAGTATGCCCAATGGGCGGGCGGCAACCTGAAACTAGCCCCTACATCGGCCCCGTTCGCGGGTGCGTTGAAAAACGATTACCCCGAAATAGAAAAGACCGTTCGGCTCTATCCCGAAGGCGGTGGGATGATTACCTATCGCGACAAGAAAATCGAAACCAACGATGTCATGTTCGCCGATCAATCGGTGTTCGATGTCTTTACGTTTCCCTTTCTGTACGGCGATCCGGCTACGGCGCTGGCTCAGCCCGAACGTATTGTGATCACTAAAACCCTCGCCGAGAAGCTATTTGGCGATGCGTCCAAAGCCGTCGGGCAACCGATTGAATTCAGCAATCACTTTGTCAACATCGTAACCGGGGTTATCGCCGATGTACCGACGAATTCGCACCTGCAATTCAGCGCCTTGCGATCGATGCCAACCAACTACACCAACGGCTGGCAGAGTTTTGAACTGTATACCTACGTATTACTCAATAAAGCCGCCGATGCCAAAGCCCTGGAAGCCAAGTTAGCAGGCTTCTTCCCCAAATACCTGAAAAAGGAAATGGGCTCGGATATAACCTATCGGATGGAACTCCAGCCGTTACCCTCCATTCACCTTCATTCGCATCTGGATTACGAAGCCAGCACCAATGGCAATAGCCAAACCGTATACATTTTTGCCCTGGTGGCCGCTCTGATCCTGCTCATTGCGGGCATTAACTATGTGAATCTGTACACTGTCCGGTCGATAGGCCGTCTGCGCGAAGTGGGCGTTCGAAAAGCAATTGGCTCACAGCGGAGCCAACTCGTCGGGCAGTTCATCACCGAGTCGGTTCTGATGGCGCTGCTGGCCAGCCTCGTTGGCATCGTATTCGCCAACATAGCCTTACCCCTATTCAATGCACTTGCCGACAAGTCTTTGTCATTAACAACCTATGGCCCCTGGCTGATGCTGGGTGTTGTGGCGCTGTTTGCCTTATTGTTAGGAGCGGGAAGCGGCATCTATCCGGCTTTATTTCTATCGGGATTTCGAACGGTCGTAGCGCTAAAAGGGCAAACGAGCAGCAAGATTGGCGGCATTGGGTTTAGAAAGGCGCTGGTCGTCTTTCAATTCGTGGCGGCTGTCGGCCTGATTGCCTGCTCGTGGGTCATCTACCGGCAAATGGGATATGTACTGCGTAAAGACCTTGGCTTCAACAAAGACCAGGTTGTCACGTTTCATTTGGAAAGCGAAGCCCCGCGCAAACAAGTTCAGGCCCTGAAAGAGGAGTTACGAAAAAGCCCACTTATTGAAGCAGTATCGGCCGCCAGCAATCCGATTGGCAATAATAATATCGGTACGAAGGGGATGAAATTCGAGCAGAATGGTGTCATGCCCGCCGGTTCGCAGGTGGTGCAGAAATTCGCAGTCGATGCCGACTACCTGAACACCCTGCAAATCAAGCTTCTGGAGGGGCGGAATTTCGCAGCCTCATCGCCCGGCGATGCGACGGGTGCTGTATTGGTAAACGAAGCACTGGTGAAGAAAATGGGTTGGCATTCTCCCATCGGCAAGCGGGTAATGTCCTACATCAGTATGGACAAAGCGATTGAATCGCAGGTGGTTGGTGTAGTAAAGGATTTTCACACCTATTCGCTTCAGCACAAAATTGAACCACTGGTACTACAAATTCCGGCACCTGAAGACCAGGACAACCTGTATGTCCGCATCCGGTCCGGCGAAGCGAAAGAAGCGCTGGCGTATATCCAGACGGTTTATCGGAAGTTCGATCCATCGGCCAGCCTAAGTTTCCATTTTCTGGATGAAAACTTTTCCCGGCAATACAAAGCCGAACAAAAGCAGGGTCAATTACTGCTTTCGTTTACCATCCTGGCCGTTCTGATTGCCTGCCTGGGCCTGTTCGGGCTGGCCGCGCTGGCCGCCGAAGCCCGCACCAAAGAAATTGGCGTGCGTAAAGTATTAGGGGCATCGGTGGTCAGCATCGTATCGCTTCTTTCCAAAGACTTTTTAAAACTGGTCCTGATCGCCATTGGGATTGCCACACCCATAGCCTGGTATGCCATGAGCCAATGGTTACAGAGTTTTGCCTACAAGGTTGACCTGGAGTGGTGGGTGTTTGCGCTGGCGGGTTTACTGGCCGTCGGTATTGCCCTACTGACCGTAGGGTTCCAAAGCGTAAAAGCGGCCCTGATGAACCCGGTCAACTCATTACGATCCGACTAACGAATCCTACTACGCTCCGTGCTCATTTCGACCGCTCAGCCTTCTTGTTAACAATGCCATAACATACCTAACTGATTCATTCTGTTCACATAGCAACGGTCGTCAGACATATAAAACAGGATTGGGCCTCAACGCTCAATCCTGTTTTCTTAATTACTTAATACGACTGGTTACTCCCCGGCGCTGTACCTGAGTAGATTTCCGTATCAGGTTGATTTCCTTAGCGATATACGTCACGAGTCCGTAGCGGCTTATTATCTAATCATTAACAGGCCCGTCTGACTTTGTAACTACGTCTATCAATCTTACTATTGTCCATTTATTCTTCACAAACCGAGCCACTTATGAATCGATTTTACACAGCTTCACCCCCGCTGACATTGTTGATGACGGGTTGTCTGCTTATCGCGTTGGCGCTTCAGCCCCCGCAAATTTACGGGCATACACGAGCAGCATTAACCCATAAACTAGCGGACATTATTGTAAAGGGACGCGTCAAGGACGCTCTCACCAATGAGTCACTAACGGGCTGTACCATTGTTATTAAAGGGAGCCAGCGGGGCACCACAACCGATGTCAATGGCGACTACTCCATATCGGTTCCAGACGGAAACGCCGTGCTGGTTGTCGGGTTTATTGGCTACGAAAAGCAGGAAGTTGTCGTGGGCAACCGAACCGTTCTCAATATAGAACTGAAGTCCGAAGCATCCGAATTGTCGCAGGTAGTCGTTATTGGCTATGGCAGCGCGGCCAAGAAAGACATGACGGGCGCGGTTAAATCCCTGAAGAGCACCGAATTCAACAAAGGCATTATCAACTCGCCCGAACAACTGCTGCAGGGTAAAGTATCCGGGGTAAACGTTACGTCGGCCAGTGGCGAGCCCGGTAGCACCCAGTCGATCACCATCCGCGGGCCAGGGGGCGTCCGGACCGGTAGTACACCCCTTTTTGTCTTGGACGGTCTGGCCCTCGACAACTCGAGCACGGGCGGTGTGACTAACCCACTGAACTTCCTGAACCCACAGGACATTGAGTCGATCGACGTGCTGAAAGACGCATCGGCAACGGCCATTTACGGGTCTAGGGGCGCAAACGGCGTGGTGCTGATCACGACCAAGAAAGGCAAATCAGGTGCATCGACCCTCAACTATACGACCAGCTATGGCATTTCTACCCTGACACGGGCCTTGCCTGTGTTCTCGGCTGATGAATTCCGGCAACAGGTTCCTCTGGTGGGGGGCGTTCTCGATGATTTGAAGAGCAATACCGATTGGCAGAAGGAAATTACCCGGACGGCCTACACCAAAAACCATAACCTGTCGCTGGGTGGTGGTTCCGAAAAAACGACCTTCTACGGCTCGTTTGGCTTGCAGAATCAGGATGGTATCCTGAAAGGCAGCCAGATGAATCGCTACACCGGACGCATCAATATCTCGCAGAAATTGCTGGAAGATCGGCTGACCATCGACGCGAACATCAATGCGGCTTACACCAGTAATGAGCGGCCGCTCATTGATATTATGATCGGGAGTGCCATTGCGAACAACCCGACGTACCCCGCTTACGACGCCAATGGCAAACCAGCTCAATACCAGTCCATTACCAATCCATTGACGACCCTCCAGCTGAACCAGGACATTACCAACATTACCCGGATCGTGGGGAGCATATCGCCTTCCTTCCGGATTATTGACGGCCTGGTGTATAAACTGAACTTCGGAATTGACAACTCCAGTTCGGTTCGGAATCAGCAATCGCTGCCCAATGCGGTACCTTTTCAGGATGGTCGGCTGGAAACCACCTACACCTATAACAACAACCGGCTGATCGAGAACTACCTGACGTATAACTACAACAAGGGTGTGCATAACCTGACGGCGCTGGCAGGGCATTCATACCAGAAGTTCTCCTTACAGGGACGGTCATCCAGCATCAATAAATTCCCCATTTCGGACATCCAGCCGATCTACAATCCGGGTCTGGGACAGGAGCTGACGCTGACCAACAATAAGCCGACGGGCTATGCAACGCTCAATGAACTGCAATCCTTTTTCTCCCGCGTCAATTACCAATACAAGGATAAATATCTGCTGACGGCCACCGTCCGGGCAGATGGTTCGTCTAAGTTTGGGTCGAACAACAAGTACGGAATTTTCCCTTCATTCTCGGCGGGCTGGCGTTTGTCGGAAGAAGCGTTCATGAAGTCATCGCCGTTTAGCGATCTGAAACTACGGGCGGGCTGGGGCCGGACCGGCAACCAGGAAATCCCCTCCAAAATTACCCAGGCGTTATTCACCTCGCAGGTGTCCGCGTCGACCAGTTACCCGCTGACGGCTACGGGCCCCTACCCGGCGGGTACGTCGTACTCCCGACTGGCCAACCCCGATATTCAGTGGGAAGTATCGAACCAGACCGATGTGGGCCTCGACTTTGCCCTGTTTAACGGTGCCATTTCCGGCGGCATCGACTATTTCAGGAAAGTGTCCAGTAATATCCTGCTCGAAGTGATTCCGGCCGACCCCGTTCAGCCAGCAGGTACATTCTGGACCAACGTGCCGGATATGACCATCACCAATAAAGGACTCGAACTGGAATTGATGTATCACTACATGGCCAAAAGTGGCTTCCGTTTCGATGTTGGTGGCAACGTCACGTTTATCAATAACGTAGTCAATAACTCACCGTATTCAGTTATTGCATCGGGCTCGGCACAGGGTTCGGGGCTGACGTCGGCAACGATCAATGGGTATGTGAACGGTCAGCCAATCGGTACGTTTTTCCTGAAGGAATTTACGGGCTTCGACGACAAAGGAATCAGCACCTACCGTGATACAGATGGCAACGGATTGATTACGGATAAAGACCGGGTTCCGGCCGGAAGTGCCCTGCCCACAAAGCAGTTCAATTTTAACGCCAGTTCATCGTTCCGAGGGTTCGACTTGTCCGCCAACTTCAATGGGGTGTCGGGCAACAAAGTTTACGACAACACCGCCAACTCCAGTTTCTACAAACTACGCCTGTCGAAAGGCCTCAACACCACACCGGAGGCCATTGCCAACCCCAACGAATCCGTCAACAATCCGGCTCCCGTATCGACGCGCTACCTGAAAGACGGCTCGTTCTTCCGCCTGAATAATTTGTCGCTGGGTTATACCGTCAATACCAAAGCGCTGGGTATCAAACGCTGGGTATCGGGTTTACGCGTATCGGTAACAGGGCAAAACCTGTTCGTGATTACGAAATACAATGGTTACGACCCGGAAGTAAATACCGACCGTACCATCAACGGCATCTCCTCGTACGGGATTGACTACATGAGCTACCCCAAAGCAAAGTCCGTTGTTTTTGGCTTGAACCTGACGCTTTAATCCGTAAAATATGAAAACGAAATTACCGATTTTGCTAACCCTGGTTGGCATATTATTCATAAATGGCTGTACTAATCTAAACGAGGTCATTCTGGACGAAACCTCAGCCACGGGACTTTCCGACAAACAGGCGGCTGATGGCATTATTGCGCCGGTATACGCCCGTCTGCCCGATATTTTCACGCATACCAACTACTTCAACGTGCAGGAAATTTCGACCGACGAGGCTATTCTGCCGTATAGGGGCGGCAGCGACTGGGGCGATAATGGGATTTACATTGCCATGCACCAGCACACCTACACCAGCACCGACCCGAATCTGGGGAGTACCTGGGGATTCATTCTACAGGGGCTATCGAGATCCATTACGGCCATCAATACGCTGCCAACCCTGAACGACGCATCGGCCAAAACCTATCTGGCCGAAGCCCGGGGTATGCGCGCTTATTACAACATGATGGCGTTCGACTTATTCGGGGTTGTTTTCCTGAAAGACGATCTGGGTGCTACGTCGGTCATTCTGCGGGATGAGAAAGCACTGGAGTATCTCAAAAGCGAACTGCTGGCCGTTGAACCCAACTTATCAACCACCGTTGGGCCCGGCCGTCTGACCAAAGGAGCCGTTTGGGGTCTGCTGGCCCGGCTTTATCTTAACTCAGGCGTCTATCGGGACCGGTTTGCAGCTTCGTTTACGTTCAGAGCCGACGATATGGACAAGGTTGTGGAGTACTGCGATAAAATCATCACGTCGGGTCAGTACCAGTTGTCGAATGACTTCTTTTCCATTTTTGGTTCGAACAATCACGACAACAAGGAGCTGATTTTCGCGGTTGATCAACGGGCCGATCTCAACGGGCAAAATCGCCTGGCGTACTTCTCCATATCCGGCGATCAGTTTCCCATTCCGGCTTATCCGGCGGCTAACGGTACCGATGGTCCCGCCATTACGCCTGATTATTATCAGACGTGGGCAACGGCTTATGCGCCTAAAGACCCAACGGTCGATCCCCGATTCTATAAGCAGAACCTGACCATCTATTCCAACCCGGCAGATTCGTGCGTAGCCGAAGCAGACTTCAACATTAACCGCGGCATTCTGCGCGGCCAGCAATACGGCTTGCTGCGGAAGAACGGAGTTTTCCTGAAGTGTGCTGATGGGAAGTTTAAGGTGGGTAAACTCTTCAACGACACCCGCAACAAACCCACGCTGCCGGTCGATTTTACGGAACAGATTGACTTTACGGTAGCTGGTAGTAACCACAACACGGGGTATCGCGTTGAAAAGTACGAGTTCAGCAAAAAGTCGGTGAGTGGTCGTAATTTTGGGGAAGCCGACATTGTTATTCTGCGCCTGGCCGATATTTACCTGATGCGGGCCGAAGCCAAACTTCGTAAAAGTGGTGATGCCGCCAGCGCCCTGGCCGATGTAAACACCGTTCGGGCCGCCCGGAATATAACGACTCCCCCACCAGCCCTTACGGCCATGACCCTTGACCTGCTCTACCGCGAACGGGGCTTCGAATTATACTGGGAAATGGTACGGCGCACCGACATGATTCGGTTTGGCAAATACGAAGGAACCTGGACCGAAAAGACCAACACCGATAAGCTGAAGCGAATTTTCCCGATTCCGCAGACAGCCATCGACGGGGCGTCTAATTTACCGGGTTATCTGAAGCAAAACGATAGCTATTAAACGCGAAAAGAGGGTAGATGAGCAATTGTCCGCTGTCGTACAGAATTTGTCCGATAGTGGACAATTGCCATTTACTTCATGTATCAATTGTCTGACAAACAGGACCATATAGAGCTGGCACGATGATGGATAGAGTAAATCTACCCAGCTGATCTAATTATTTTTGCCGATACCATGAAAACGCTTTTTACCCTGTTACTGCTTACGGTTGGTTTCAGCGCGTTAGCACAACGTTCGTCCAGCAAACACGTTACGAACGACGGTCGGCAGCTACGTATCCGCGTAGACATTGAGCAATCTGACCGATCGGTTCATTACCGTCGCTCGTTCGACGTGGCTGATATGGATGAGCGCGCCGTAAAAGCGTTGGAAAATCATATTATCGACTCTCTGGATCAGGCCGCTTCCGATAACGGAACGGTACTTGTTAACAGGCAAAAGCACGAAAGACAGTCCATAAAAAAGGCAACAGATGAGCCTATCGTTTACTCGTCAGGGTCTACAGATCCCCAGGCCGATCGGATGGAAGCCAACGCAAGCTCGGTACTGTCTCCCAGTGATGTTGCGCCCTCTTCAGTACAGGTTCGGGAGGATAAAGAGAACGGACGTTTATGGATGCAGTACACGTTTCAGAAAGACGGCGAAGAACTGGTCATCGAGCGGACAGCCAACGTCGTTGGCAAAACGGAGCGTGAAAAACAGGCGATCATTAAAGAAACCGAACGTAGTTTCGGCATCAAAACAGGCAATCAATAACTTTCTTTTCCCAGCATACGCCTTTCTACTAGCAGGCCGCCCTATCCGGTGGCCTGCTTTATTTTCTGGTAGCGCCATCGATCGTTAAAAAAATTCAGAAATTTTCGTTCGTCGCTGTAACCTTGTCGGTATCGCGCAGTTTCCAGTCCAAAATCCACCAAACATACTCTTTAGACGGTTGAACGCTCTGACAGATAACGCGCTCATGCTGCAGGTAAAGGCAGGCAATATGGATGTGATGGGGTTGCTTTTTGAGCGATACCACCGGCCTCTGTTCGGCTTCCTTTTCCACATGACCAGTCAGCGGGAAGCCAGCGAAGATATGTTGCAGAACGTGTTCTACCGAATGCTGAAATACCGCCACACCTTCACGGGCGATGGTGAGTTTCGAACCTGGATGTACCACCTGGCCCGGAATGTACTGGTCGACCATAGCAAGCAGAACAAACGGTCGGCCCAGCAATATGACCTGGCCGACGTAGCGGATCGGGTGGGCGGTGGACCAGCCGCTGACGAGCGTATCCTGAAACAACAGGAGATGGATACGCTTCACAACGCGATGGCCAGGCTCAACACCGACTACCGTGAAGTGCTGGTTCTGAGCCGGTTTCAGGAACTAAAATACGACGAGATTGCCCGGGTGCTGAATACAACCGAAGGAGCTGTTAAAGTTCGGGTGCACCGCGCGATGAACGAGTTGAAGAAAATTTATCTGACTATTGACCATGAACGAACAGCCCACAACTTGTGAACAGACAAACGAGCAGCTAGCCGACTGGTTGAGCAATCGGTTGCCTGATTCCGACCGGGCCCGTCTCGAAATGCACCTGAAGCAGTGCCCCGCCTGCGAGGCTGAAGCCAACTCGATCCGTCAGCTTTGGCAACTCATGGGCGACCTGCCCGCACCCGAGCCCAGTGCTGCAGCGCGGGTGCGTTTCCAGGCTATGCTCGATACGTATAAGGAGACCGTTACAGAACAGAAAGAAAGCGTAATTGATACATTGCTAACCAAGCTGCGGCAGCTGTGGACCCCGACGTTTGCCTACCGATTGGCCTACAGTCTAGTTCTGGTAAGCATAGGTCTAGCCGGTGGTTATTGGTTTAATCAGACGGCCACACCAGCCACTGCCTATCAGCAACAGATTGATACCTTGTCGACACAGATACAGGAAATGCGCCAGATGATGCTTCTGTCGGGACTGGAAAACCCGGCGGCTTCGGAACGGCTGCGGGCAGTTAGTTACACGGAGGAAATCAGTGAAATAAACGGGCAGGTCGTTGACGCCCTGCTGACAACCCTCAACAATGACCAGAACGTGAATGTGCGGCTGGTAACGCTCGAAGCGCTGGCCAAACTGGCCAACAACCCGAAAGTACGCGAGGGCCTGGTGCAGTCGATTGTTCAACAGGATTCTCCGCTGGTGCAGTCGGCGCTGGCCGATGTGATGGTGAAATTGCAGGAGAAACGGTCGATCAAACACCTCCGGCAATTGCTCCGGGATGATCGTCTGAATGGCCTAGTAAAAGGCAAAATCGAGCAAAGTATCAAGGAATTGTCCTGACAAAAAATAAACCCCAACTAATAATTATGAAACTGCTGTTAATCCCCGTACTGGCGGGGCTCGTACTTTCTTGTGCCCAATCGCCGGCAATGGCTCAGGAATTCAAAGAGCACGTCAGTAAAGAATTTACCGTGTCGAAAGCCGCTACCAGCGCGCTGGCGATCTACAATGTCAATGGCTTTATCAAAGTCGAAGGCTACTCCGGCGATAAAGTGGTGTTTGAGGTCGATAAGTCCATTACGGCCAAAAACAACCAGGACCTGGAAACGGGGAAGAAAGAACTCCAGCTCCAGTTTGAGCAGAAAGGTGACAGTATCGTCGCTTACATTGCCGAACCATTCGATTCGCGGCCACGACGTAGACAGGACCATAGAAATAGCTGGAACAATGACCGGGAGGTGGAGTATGACTTCACGCTCAACTTCACCGTCAAAGTGCCGAATCGGATGAACCTGATCGTTTCGACGGTCAACCGGGGCAACGTGACCATTAAGGATATAGACGGTACCCTGCGGGTTCGCAATGTAAACGGCGCGATTGCCCTGACGAATGTGAAAGGCACGACGGATGCCCATACCATCAATGGCAACCTCGATGTTGATTACGTGGCCAATCCGCCCGAGAACTCATCCTACTACACACTAAACGGCGACATTCGCGTGAGCTACCCGGCCAATTTCTCGGCCGACTTACAGTTCAAAACGTTCCAAGGTAAGTTTTACACCGACTTTCCAAATACCGAAATCTTACCGGTACAGGCGATTAAAACAACCCAGCAAACCGGCAACGGTACGGTATATAAACTCAACAAAAATACGGCTATCCGCATTGGCAAGGGTGGCAAAACATTCAAGTTCGAAACATTCAACGGAAGCATTTACATAAAAAAACAGTCCTGATGAAAACCCATATTCTAACCACCGCACTGTTACTGTTAAGCCTGTTGCTATCCCGCCCGCTACTTGCCCAGAATGAGGTAAAAGAGCAATTGGTCGTTCCGCTGAGTGATCCTGGGAAGCCCGGCAACCTGCATGTAGGGTTGATCAATGGCTCCATCCGGGTGATTGGCTACTCGGGCAAAGACGTCGTGATCGACATTGTTGCCAGTCCAAAACGTGGACGGCGGGACGACAACGACGACCGTCCAGACCGGACAGCAAACGGGATGAAACGCATCGGTACGGGCTCGCCCCTTGACGTCAGTGCTGAAGAACGAAACAATACGGTCAACGTCAATGCCAATACAACCAGACAGACTGTTGATTTAACAATCAAAGTGCCGCAGCGCTTTTCGCTGAAGATCAGCACGATCAATAATGGCACCATTGAGGTGGAGAACGTGGCCGGCAATCTGGAAGCAACCAATGTCAACGGTTATATCCATCTGACCAACATTGCGGGCTCAGCCGTGGCCAACACGGTAAATGGCAACCTGATAGCTACGTTTAAATCCATTGATTCCGGTACGCCAATGGCGTTTTCTACCCTGAACGGCAATGTCGACGTAACCTTTCCGGCCAGTGTAAAAGTGAACAGCAAACTCAAATCGGATCGGGGTGACATTTACAGCGATTTCGATATCGACGTCGATAAAAACCAGCCGAAAGTGAACCGCACCAGCCAATCGGGAATGTATCAGGTAAAGATCGAAGATTGGGTGTATGGCAAGATCAACGGGGGTGGCCCGGAAGTCATGATGAAGAACATGAACGGCAATATCTATATCCGCAAGGCAAAGTAAGAAACGCTCATGACCATGAATCGATTCAGGATAGCCGCTTGCCTATCAGGACTGGCAATGACGCTTACGCTCAGTTTCGGCCAAATTAAATCCGTTCCGTCGACCCCATCCGTTATGGCGCAAAAATCCGTTGACTCGCTCGACAACTTTTTGCGTGATCAAATGAGCCAGCTAAGCATTCCGGGCATGCAGGTTGCCGTCGTACAGCATGGGCATCTGGTGTTCAGCAGATGCTATGGTTTTGCCAATCTGCAAGATTCTATACCGGTCAGCCGTAACAGTGTGTTTGCCATTAATTCCTGTACCAAAGCCTTTACGGGTGTAGCCATTATGCAATTGGTTGAAGCAGGCAAAGTCGACTTGTCAGCCCCAATCTCCCGATACATAGATAACCTTCCTGCCGACTGGCAGCCGGTAACGATAACGCAGTTACTCACCCATATTTCGGGCATACCTGATATTCTGCGCGTCTTCAATCCATTTACGCACGGCCTGGGAAATTTGGGTACCGAAGCCGCAGCTTGGGAGAAAGTAAAGTCGCTGCCAATGGCGTTTCGGCCGGGCGAACAGTTTAGCTACAATCAAACCAATTATGTGTTATTGGGCCAGGTCATTGACAAGTTCAGCGGGAAACCATTTGCTCAGGTATTCAGCGAAAAACAGTTTCAGCCAGCCGGTATGGCGAGGACCCGCTTTGGCGATTCACGCGATATTATTCCTCATTTCGCCCCAACCTATACGTTTAAGAATAGCCTTGACGGTAGAAAACTCGATGAAGCACAGCTAACGGGCACGTACACCGAATTTCCGGGTTTTCAGCGAACAGGATCGGGTTTAAACAGCACCGCCGAAGATATGGCGAACTGGATTATCTCGTTGCAACAGGGAAAACTGTTAAAGACGAAAACCGCTCTCAACACGCTTTGGTCGCCTGGTTCGTATAACAACGGTTCGCCCACACAATGGGCGCTGGGCTGGGGAATCACCAAATTCCGACCTAAACACAGGGCCGTGGGCATGTCGGGGGGCGGCCGATCGGCCTTTCTGGTCTATCCCGATGATAAGCTGGCGGTTATTGTATTGACCAATCTGGGAGGAAGCTCTCCCGAGAATTTCATTGAAGAGATCGCCGGGTATTACAATCCGGACATTCCGGCATCTGACCCGATTACGAGCCTTCGACTACAGTTGCAGAAACGCGGTTTTGAGCAGGCTATCCCGGTGGCTAACGAATTAAAAACGCGAAACCTTCGGCCCAACGAAGGTGAATTGAACGAATGGGCATACCGCCTGATGAGCAGCGGACAGACGAAAGAAGCCCTCGAACTTTTCAAGCTGAATGTCGACCTCTACCCTGAAAGCTGGAATGTTTACGACAGCCTGGCCGAAGGCTACGAGCGGCTGAACAATTCGGAGTTGGCTATCAAAAATTATAAGCGCTCGCTGGCACTCTATCCAGACAATACCAACGCGACCGAGCATTTGAAACGGCTGGCCCAACACAGTAACTAATAGAATTAACCAAGACAACGCGGCACTCTACTTAATATTCCGGATGAATAATCGACTCTTTTTCACTGCCTGTTTGCTGGCTTTCGCCCGGCTGCTGGTTAATGGTCAACCGACTACACCAGCCAGTATCGCCCACGCTGAAGCAACCATTCAGCAACTGGGTAACGCGTTTGTCCAGGAGAAAAATCACGTTGGGCTATCTATCGGGATTGTCCGGAATGGAACGAAATCTTTCTACAATTTCGGCACCACCGAGAAAGGCAAACATCAGCTACCGACGGAGAACACGATTTATGAAATTGGGTCGATTAGTAAAACGTTCGGGAGCCTGCTGCTGGCAAGGGCCGTTCTCGACAAACGTGCCCGGCTCGACGACGACATCCGTCAGTACCTCGGTGGCGACTACCCAAATCTGGCTTACGAAGGAAAGCCCATCCGGCTGGTGAACCTGACCAACTGGACCTCTGAACTACCCGACAACTTTCCAGACAATCCCGATGTCTACAAGCAAGCCAATCCGGATTCCATTCCTTATCTGATCATCAAAGGATTAACCGGTTATACGAAGCCGGATTTTTTCAACGATCTGCATAAAGTAACACTGAAGGCAGCTCCCGGCCAGCATCTGCGCCATTCCAACGTAGCGGCTCAATTGCTGGGCTATATTCTGGAGAACATTTACCAGATGCCCTATGGCGAGTTAGTCAATACGCAGATTGAACGGATGCTGGCTATGCGCAGCAGTTCGGTGTCGGAACCCGCGTCAGCCCAATTTGCCATTGGTTATAACGGTAGCGGGGTTCAAATGCCCGCTTTCACCCTGCAGGCAATGCAGGCGGCCGGTGGTCTTCGCTACAGTGCGGCCGATCTGCTGAAATACGCAGCCTACCAGCTGGACGAACGAAACAGGGCCGTGAAGCTGAGCCACCAGCTGACGTGGGGAGATGTGGACGGTCAGGCCTTTGGCTTAAACTGGTTTCTCCATAAAACTATCGACAGCAAGCGGCAGGTGGAACACTCGGGCGGCACGTTCGGCTTTGCCAGTTACTGCGACCTGTATCCGGATCAGAAAACGGCTTTGGTCTTATTCGCCAACAATTCAGACCAAACAACGCAGGGCCAGTTAGGCGACCTATCCAAAAAGATCATGGATGCCCTGTACGGTGAGCCGGCCGGCCTGACAGCGCTGAACGACGCATTGAAAAAACAAGGCTATGCTCAGGTGATCAACGTGGTAAAGGATGTCCGTAAAAAGCACCCGGAACTTCATTTAGACGAAAACTACGTGAACAATTGGGGCTATTCGCTGGCCGGACAGAGTAAACTTCAGGAAGCTCTCGCGATTTTTAAACTAAACGTCAGCTTATATCCCAGGGGTTGGAATACCTACGACAGCTTGGCCGAAACCTACGAGCGACTAGGCAATCGTAAACTTGCCATCGACAATTATACTCATTCGCTGGCTTTAAACCCGCACAACACGACTGCCTCCGAATTTCTTAAAAAGAACGGTGCGGGCAACTAACGTGCGCTGTGGATATATGGGCTAAGCAGGCAACCTATGTGGCAAAAGCTGCATCTGTGAATAAACAGTGAATACGTCAATCAGCGATTTACTTTCCTCAACCCGTCAAATCGACCCCTATCCATGAACGCCTGGTTTATTTCCGCCCTGTTGCTATTTCCGTCGGCGCTTATTTATCCAAAGTGCCCGACTGCGCTGGTTACGCTTCCTACAAAAGCCCTAACGGATAACCCCCTGAACAGCCCCATCGATCATCTTGTTGAACAGGCCGCTCAGCAATTCATGGCAGCACCGCAGGCCGTCGGGCTTTCGGTCGGCATTTACAAAGATGGACAAACGTATCTATACAATTATGGCAGCGTTCGGAAAGACCGGCAGCAACTCCCAACCAGCCGGACGTTGTATGCCATTGCGTCCATCAGCATGACCATTACGGGCGCTTTGCTGGCTCAGGCAGTGGCCGAAAAGAAGGTGACCTTAGGGGACGACATCCGAACGTATTTACCGGGTCATTATCCAAACCTCTCGTTTGATGGTCAACCCATCCGGCTTTTCCACCTGATCAATCACCGATCAGGTTTACCCTTCCTCCTGCCGGATCGCCCGGAAGCCTTTGCCAACACAGCTATACCTTCCTCGGCCATTGCCGCTGCGCTTTTACAGAATTACACACAATCTGACTTTTTTGCGGATTTGCACAAAGTAAGGCTCGAGGCCGCACCGGGTTATACATTCAGGTATTCCAACGCGGGCGCTCAGCTACTGGGCTACATTCTGGAACGTGTCTATAAAATGCCTTTCGAAGAGCTTGTCCAGCTGAAAATAACGCAGCCGCTGGCCATGAACGATACGAAAATTACCCTGGCCCCGTCAGATCAGACTCGTATGGCCAGGGGCTACGACTGCAACGGTACACAAATGCCGGACACGCCGAATCAACTTCAGGGAGCCTGCGCGCTGAAATCGACCGTAGCCGACATGCTTAGCTTTATCCAATGGAATGTGGCCGAGCAGGACAAAGCAGCCAAACTATCTCACCAACTAACCTGGGGTGACGAAAACCGATACTCGGCCGGATTAAATTGGCAAATGCTCAAATCATCCGGTTATCAGGTCATATGGCAGGACGGCAATATTCCCGGATTCAGTAGTCTGTGCGTCAATCACCCGGACCTGAATATGGGTATCGTTATTCTCAGCAATGAGTGTGATCGACAAACCGCATCCCGCATTAGGGCAATGGCTAATCAGCTCATGAAAGCACTTGATGAGCGGGCCGTATCCCTGCCAAACTAATAGGCTGTTTATGGCTCATGTCCGCTACCGAACGCAGACTGTCCATTATCGGACAGTCTGCGTTCGTGCTATCGAATCAAATGCATGATTATCAATCCATAATAGCACTGGTACAAGATTTGGTATGATTATAGACCTACCGTTACTCCTAGAGCTATGTCATACATCGCCATTCCTATCTCCTCATTACCTGGTAAACAGGATATTGAAATCGACGTGACGATCAACGGGCAAAAACAGGCGCTTCACTACCGTGTCGAACTGTTTTACTGGGGCGACTGCCGGGTACCGACCTTCGATCGGGTCGAGTGCATTCAGCAACTGCTGGCTGATTATGACCGGGATTGGGCTCTTTATTACATTGGCGCACCCACCGACGACTTTGTACCCATCACCTTCGTCAGGAAAGAGGATTTGGTCAAACAGCGCACCCTTCTGAGAGCCTCTTCCTGACGAGCCAAAAGGGTATAGTTCATTCAATAGATCATCTCGATCAACAGGCCTGATAGATAGGCGCCTACTCTGCTATCCATCAGGCCTAATTCATAGTCTTTATATATAAGAAAGTTTTATATATTTGTTTCACTATTATTATTCATGAACCCGTATGTTTCGCAACTTCTTTAGGATCTCACTTCGCAATCTGTGGCGTAACCGGAAAATTACCCTAATCAGTATTGTCGGCCTCTCCATTGGCCTAGCTTGTAGCCTGGTTATTTTCCTGCTGGTCAGTTATATGTTCAGCTTCGACCGGTATCACGCAAAAGCCGACCGGACTTACTGGGTCGTTACCGATATTCGGCAGGAGAACATTGTTCCAACCGATGCCACGCCCCGGCCAATGGGCGATGTACTGCGACAGGAATTCCCCTTCGTGGAGACGGCGGCCCGGCTCGAAAATGTCTCCAGGCGCATCATGGCTGTACCTGATGGGAAAGGAGGTTTTTTAAAGAAATTTGACGAATCACGTAATCTTTGTTTCACTGAACCGCAATTCTTCAGCGTGTTTGATTCCGAGTGGCTAAGCGGTAACCCAAAAACCGCTTTGGCCGCCCCAAACACGGTCGTTCTGACAGAACGATACGCCCAGAAATACTTTGGTTCAACTAATCCAATAGGTAAAGTATTACGCTTCGATAACCAGGCGAACCTGACCGTTACGGGCCTCATCAAAAATCTGCCGTCCAATTCCAAGCTGCGATACGACGCTTTCATTTCCTACGCAACGGTACCCACTCTTTTGGGTGCGGGTGGTGAACAGGCTATGCAGAACTGGGCCGACGTATTTACCGTATGCTTCGTTACGCTCCGTGAAGGCACGCCCGTGGAACGGCTGCTCGATACCTTTCCGGTTATTCAGAGGAAATACCTGACCAAGCCCGAAGCGAAGAAACTGGCCTTTCATGCCATTCCGCTTCCGGAGTTGGATCATATGCCTCAATACGGCGGCCGATCGCCGAAGCTAATTCTGTATGTCCTCATTGTTGTCGGCCTGTTTCTGGTGCTGGCGTCCTGCATTAACTTCATTAACGTAGCTACCGCCCACGCGCTGAAACGGGCCAAAGAAGTAGGTGTTCGGAAAGTCATGGGTAGTTCCCGCTGGCATCTCGTCGGACAATTTATGGTTGAAACAACGCTGATTACGCTGGCAGCGGTACTGCTGGCCATGGTGCTGGCTTACCTCTGCCTGCCCATGCTGAACAGCGCCCTGTCTGTGATGAATACCGACATTTCCATCGTAAGTTTATTCCGGCCCGATTCACTACGCTGGTTTGTCGCCTTGATTATCGGTGTTATTCTGCTCGCGGGCCTGTATCCCTCGTTGGTACTGGCTCGTTTCAATCCGGTGGCAGCGCTGCGCGGTCGGCTAACGACACAACAGGTTGGCGGGGTGTCGGTTCGGCGTGGGCTAATCGTCACGCAGTTTTTCATTAGCCAGCTATTCATCATTGGTGTAGTCGTCATGATGGCGCAGGTACGCCACCTGCAAAAGGCCGATTTGGGTTTTCAGAAAGAAGCGATTCTGACGGTACCCATACCGGCCAGTAATGCCCTAAAGCAGGATGTTGTTCGTGCCCGGATGGAACAGATAGCGGGCGTCGAAGCCGTGTCGCTGGGCGCCGATCCGCCCGCAGCTTACCGGCGGTTACCCGTTGCATTCACGTATGACACCCACACGCAACCGGAAAAATTTCCCACCGTGGTTAAAGTTGGTGATAAAAATTATGTGCCCCTTTACGGGATCAGGCTGCTGGCCGGGCGCAACTTCCGAAACAACGATACGACGAACAAGGAAGCGCTCGTGAACGAAACAATGGTCAGGGAATTAGGCTTGCGCTCACCCAATGAGGTACTTGGCAAACGCATTAACTTATGGGGTGGCGACAAAATTGTGATTGGCGTTGTGCGTGATTTTCACCTGAGCAGCCTGAACCAGCGCATTCCACCCGCCACCATTCTAAACTACTATCGCGAGAATCGGATGGCCTCATTAAAACTCAACCCAACCACTATTCCGGCAACGCTGAAAGCTATTGAAACCACCTGGAATGGGTTGTATCCTGAACACGTTTTCAAAGCCGATTTTATGGACGATCTGCTGAACAACTTTTACATGACCGAGCAAATCCTGCTCGGTTTGGCCCAGGTATTTTCACTGATCGCCATCCTGATTGGCTGTTTGGGCTTGTATGGAATGGTGGCGTTTATGGCCGAATCGAAAACCAAAGAAATTGGCGTCCGCAAAGTACTGGGAGCCAGCCCCAAGCAGCTTTTGTGGCTGTTTGGCCGCGAATTTAGCCGACTGGTATTGATTGGCTTTGCATTGGCTGCGCCAGTTGGCTGGTTTGTGATGAAGGGCTGGCTGCAAGGCTATGTGTACCGCATTGATTTCGGCTGGTGGGTTTTTGCCATTACGTTGGGCATTGCTACGCTAATTACTGCCCTAACCGTCGGGTACGAATCCCTGAAAGCCGCCCGGATGGACCCTGCCAGAAGCCTCCGAACGGAATAAGGCAAACCTGTAACGGCGCCGGTAAAGATAAATTTATCAACGGTTTTGACACGTACTGGCAAAAGTCCGACATTTACTGTAAACCCTTAGCTATGAAGCCACTAACCTTACTTTCAGGTTTACTCCTCTGGCTAGCCGCCGTGTCGGCCTGGGCACAACAGGGGTTGAAAGGTGAGTACTATACCGGGACAAACTTCGACCGCAAAGTATTTACCCGGCTGGATCCACAACTGAATTATAACTGGCGGGGCCGCAGCCCCGCCCCCGGCCTCTCCGAGTCGTATTATTCGATTCGGTGGACGGGAAAACTACTGGCTCCTGCGTCGGGGGTATACCGATTTTACGCCAAGGTAGACGACGGTATCCGCATCTGGGTAGGCAATAAGCTCGTCGTAAACTCCTGGCAGCTGAACGACTCCAAAGACTTTAGTGGTCGTGTTATTCTGGAAGCGGGCCATTTCTACGACCTGCGTATTGATTACTTTAATGACATGCTGGAAGGTGAAATTTATCTCTACTGGCAACGACCCGATACGCAAAAGACCAATCTAAACCCGTTTACAACAACGGGCGATCTCATAACCGCTCAATATTTGTTTCAAAAACCATCACCCGCCCGAGTCGCCCTGATCAAAACGCCCCCACCAGCGCCCCCAAAGCCTCAGACGGCCATTGTTAAAACGCAGGAAAAAATCGTTTCACCCAAACAGGTAGTCCGGGTAACGCCAACGGCCAGGCTTAGTCCGTCACCGACAAAAGCAGTCACCACCACTGCCCGTGTAAACGCACCATCAGCCTCTAAGATTGACCCGGAACCCGGTAGGGTATTTGAGCCGGGCGCAACGGTTGTGCTGCATAGGGTACAGTTCGAACAAAGCAGTTATAACCTATTGCCGGAATCCTTTACCGAGCTGGATCAACTGGTGATTGCCCTGAAAAAGAACCCGCTCTGGCATATCACGATCGCAGGCCATACCGACAACGTGGGCGACCCACGCCTGAATGTAGCCTTGTCGGAAAACCGGGCAAAAGTAGTGGCCGCCTATCTGCGACGTCGGGGCGTTGCAGACGACCATATCAGCACCAATGGGTATGGCGGCACACATCCAATTGCCGACAACAGCCTCGACAGCGAACGAAGCAAGAATCGACGCGTCGAAATCACGGTGAAAGACGAAAAAATTAGTAGCTATTAAAAATTTAAAAGTAACAGATTAATTTATTTTCTATATTTATGTGAAACTTATAGTTTACAAATAATAGATATTATATACATGAGATTTAGTAGGCTGATTGACAACACTTCTCGTATTACGTATTTGATGGGCTGGGGCAATTATACCCGTGTATTTTTAATTGACTCGTCGCCCGAAGTAAACGCTACCACATTAAAAAAATGTGTCGGTACACTGCCCGGCTTCATTCGATTGAGCAAGAGCCTTGCGGTCAATCCATACCACGTTGCCCAGGTTCGTCGGAAAGGTGACCGTTGCGCTGATGTCCTGGTTGATGGTACCTGGTTGCCGGTAAGCCGACGGAGAGTTACGCCGGTTGTGAAGCATCTCCAGGAAATACAGGGCGCCCGCCTGAAGGGTTTGATTCATTTTCGTGTATTGACGCAAACAGGCAGTTCTCAGAGGCCAAGGGCCTTCATGGGGCCCGTCGCCTGACAACATAACTCTTTACTACGGCTACACTAGCATCTATTTATAGTAAGCGATAGGGTTATCCGCCTGGACTCGACAAACGGGTCGATAAGTATACTATTCTCGAAACATGAACTGTCCGGCGCCGAACAAACTATGTCCGTTGCCGGACAGTTCATGTTTTAACAAGGCCCATAAATTCCTGATAACCAACCTGCTGCCTCACTGGCATGACACTTGCCCAACCCTATTTGAACGCTTTTAGACCAGCGTAGCCCTGAATTTACGGATAACGTGCAACCTTGCTCACCGGAAAGGCATCTTTACCCTATAAACAGAGAAACACCATGAAACGCAACCAGTTTCTACTAACCCTCCTAAGCGCCGGTACGCTAGCGCTGACATCGCTGGCCGGTACTCGCATCGAAGACCAGCCACCGTATCAAATTAAAACCTTCTCAGGCAAGATCAACGCTGTGCGTGCCGAAACATCGGGTGGCAGCCTGACCATTGAGGGCGGAACCGACATGAACGCCAAAGTCGAGATGTACGTTCGCGCCAACAACTGGAACGATCGGCTCGATAAAAGTGAAATCGAAGATCGGCTCAGAGATTATGATATTACGATTGCGCAGGAAGGCGGCACCATTGTAGCAACGGCCAAACGCCGGAACAACGACCGGGACTGGAAAAAGTCGTTAAGCATCAGCTTCAAGTTTTACACGCCCCGCCATGTTACGACCGATCTGCGTACCTCAGGGGGCAGTATTCAGTTATCTGCTCTTACGGGTGATCAGCGGTTCCGCACGAGTGGGGGCAGCCTCAACGTCAGTGATGTGCAGGGCAACATAAATGGACAAACATCGGGTGGTTCCATTCACATGGACCGGTGCCGTGGCAACCGGTCCTCAAACATCGATCTGCAAACGTCAGGCGGCTCTATCGAAGCCAGAGAGTCGACGGGTACAATGCGCCTGCACACATCGGGCGGCAGTATCCGGCTCACCGACTTGAAAGGAACGATCGATGCGCAAACCAGTGGTGGCAGCGTCAATGGTAGCGACATTGAAGGGGATATCAAAGCCAGCACATCGGGCGGATCAGTACGGCTAGCCAACGTAGCGGGCAGCCTCGATGCCAGCACCAGCGCCGGTAGCGTTGACGTAAGCCTAACCAAACTGGGCGAGTTCGTCCGACTGAACACCAGCGCGGGCAACATCAACGTAAGAATGCCTCTCGACAAAGGTATTAGCCTGAACCTTAGCGGCAACCGAATTAAAATCCCGCTGAACAACTTCTCGGGCGACACCGAAAAAGACCGGGTCAAAGGCACCTTAAACGGTGGTGGTGTGGCCGTCACGCTTTCTGCCAGCAGCGGCAATGTGTATGTGAACCAGTAGAGAGAAGTATGATATAGGATGTATGATATATGCTGTCATCAGGCCATATCTCATACATCCTACATCGTTTTATTGCCGTTGTTGAAGTAGATACCGCGTTGAACTGGGCATATAATGGCGAATCCCTCTTGGCGTATAAAGGGGTAGATTCATTAACCGAGCTGACTTTGAATTAGTGGCTTTATATCGCTCGTATTTTTCAAGCATGTTCTTTTCTTCCGGGCTGAGATCATCATTCAAGTAGTACTGGATATGCCTAAGTATTTGCAATTCATCAAGAACATCCACTATATTTATATTTTTGAACGTTGCCTGATTTGTCGGGGAAATGACGACAATAGCTCCGTAGTTATGATTGAGTGTGATGGCCAGCAATTGGTTACGAATTTCCCGAACAGAATAACCGGTTTCTAAAAACTCGGCTTGCGACCCATCTGGACGGTACGTCAGGAAGCCAATCCGGTTATTCGCCAGCAGGAACAGATGGGCATCCACAGCAAGCGGCTCCGCGCATTCAGATTTACCTCGATCAGGCAAGCTGCCATGCATGTAATTCGGTTGTTGTACCAGTTTCACCCAGAAGAAAAATACAATCAGCAGCAAGGCAACCGACACAAAAGGCGTAAAATCAATTCGTATCGGGGTATACCTACGGCGTGTTCTCATGACGAATAAGGGCTTTAGCCGATTGATGACACAGGTGCGTTGATTCCACAAACGCCAATCGTTTTTGTATCTTTACAAGACGTTTGATGCTTTTGCTGCTATGTTTCGCTTTTCCCAGAATCCCCCCTTTGCCAATCTGCTGCCTTCCTTCGAAGGTGACCTGTATTTCGACAATTCACCGGAACATACGGCCCAACGGATTTTGTACGCAACCGATGCATCAGTGTATCAGGAAATGCCCATTGCGGTAGCGCTACCCAAATCTGTAAGCGATATCAAACGATTACTCCGGTTTGCCCAGCAACATGGATTGGGACTTATTCCCCGCGCAGCCGGAACATCACTAGCGGGGCAGGTAGTTGGGAGCGGCATTGTCGTCGACATCTCCAAATACTTCAGCAACATTCTGGATATCAGAGCCGAAGAAAAGTGGGTACGCGTTCAGCCGGGTGTTATCCGGGACGATCTCAACGCATTCCTGAAACCCCATGGCCTGCTGTTTGGTCCGGAAACCTCTACTGCCAGCCGGGCTATGATTGGCGGCATGATTGGCAATAATTCCTGTGGTTTACATTCCATCATCTGGGGTACTACCCGAAACCACCTGCTCGACGTAAAAGCCGTCCTGAGCGACGGGGCCGAGGTTACGTTCGGGCCACTCACCCGAGATCAGTTCGAGGCTAAGTGCCGGGGTGAAAGCGTCGTGAGTCCACTCGAACAGCACCTTTATGTTCAGTTTCGTGATTGGCTATCGACGCCGGACATCCAGCGGCACATTAGCGAAGGATACCCCAAACCAACCGTTACGCGCCGGAATACGGGCTACGCCCTGGATGCGCTGGTCCCTTTTTTCACGACCGACGCAATAGCTCCTGCTGGACAGACGGGCAAAAATGAGCCGACGTTTAACTTCGCTCAGCTCATTGCAGGTTCGGAGGGAACGCTTTGTTTCATTACGGAAGCCAGGTTGAATTTATTGCCGTTGCCGCCGAAGGAGTCGGCTTTGGTCTGTGCGCACTTTGCCACCATTCGGCAATCGCTGGAGGCTAACCTGATCGCGTTGGCCCATAACTGCTCCGCGTCGGAACTGGTCGATGATTACATTCTGCAACTCACCAAAACGAACATCGAGCAAACTAAAAACCGCACGTTTGTCGAAGGCGATCCGAAAGCCATTCTGATGGTCGAGTTCTTCGGCGACACGGTGGAGGGCGTACGGGAAAAAGCCGCCGATTTTGTGTCGGACTTACAACAAAAAGACCTGGGCTACGCTTACCCAACATTGTTCGATATCGATACGCAGAAGCCCTGGGCACTGCGAAAAGCGGGACTGAGTATTATGTACAACATTCCTGGTAATGATAAGCCCGCTAATGTTATTGAAGATACGGCGGTCGATGTGCACGACCTTCCCGATTACATCGACGAACTGGATCGAATGGCCTGGGAGCAGCACGGCCTGAAGCTCGAATATTCGGCCCATGCCGGAGCCGGTGAGATTCACGTTCTGCCGCTGATCAACCTCAAGTCGTCCGAAGGGCGGGCCAAGTTTCGGGCGTTGCTCATGGATACGGCGCAACTGGTCAAAAAATACGGTGGGTCCCTGTCCGGCGAGCATGGCGATGGTCGGTTGCGGGGCGAATGCATCGCTTTTATGCTGGGTCCCGAAAATTTCCAGTTGTGCAAGGATGTCAAAGAGCTTTGGGACCCGCACAATACGTTCAATCCCGGCAAAATAGTCAATACGCCCCCCATGAACGAGTCGCTTCGGTCAGAAGCGGACAAGGTTATTCCACAACCCAAAACCGTATTCGACTTCTCGAAAGATGGTGGTTTGCTGGAGCTGGCCGAGAAGTGCTCCGGCTCCGGCGACTGCCGCAAAACGGAAATTTCGGGGGGGACCATGTGCCCCAGTTACATGGCCACCCGACGCGAACGAGACACCACGCGGGGACGCGCCAATATCTTACGGCATTTTTATACATCGGAAGAAAAACCATCTGACCACGATTACAAGGCCGTTAAAGAGGTTCTCGACCTGTGTCTGTCCTGCAAAGCCTGCAAAGCCGAATGCCCATCGAGTGTAGATATGACGCGCATGAAAGCCGAGTTCATGAATACCCTTAACAACGACTATGGGGCGTCGACAAGAACGTTACTGGTGGGTAATTTCACAAAGCTGATGTCGCTGGCGAGTATGGCTCCCTGGGCGTATAATGCCATTTATAACCGGCCGGGTCTACGCCGGATAGCCAACCGCGCCGTGGGGTTCCACCCCGACCGGACCATGCCCGAATTGGCCAGAGTAACCTTGCGAAAGTGGTTTTCGAATCGAAGCGAGAATGTTGCCCGATCAGACGACAGACCGGGTAGCAATGCTGGCGCTCAGGTCCTGTTTTTCTGCGACGAATTCACCAACTACAACGATGTGCCGGTTGGGCAGAAAGCGATTCAACTCATGGAACGTTTGGGCTATTCGGTCACAATTCCTGAACACGTAGAGAGTGGTCGGACGTATTTGTCCAAAGGGCTGGTCGATAACGCAAAAGCTATCGCCACTCGCAACGTAACCTTGCTAAAGGACCTCGTCACCGAGGACATGCCGCTGATCGGGCTTGAGCCTTCGGCTATTCTGACTTTCCGCGACGAGTACCCGTTGCTGGTGCCGGATAACCTGAAAGACGACGCCGAACGGATTGCTAAGAACGTTTTTCTGTTCGAGGAATGGCTTGCTCGGGAAACCGACGCCGGGCGCATCGACCGAAATCGGTTCACGGCGACGGCTCAGTTGGTAAAAGTGCACGGTCACTGCCACCAGAAGGCACTGTCGTCCATGGTTCCGGTCAAGAAAGCCCTATCCTTGCCCCGTAACTATACGGTTCAGTTGATTCCATCGGGTTGTTGCGGCATGGCGGGCTCATTTGGGTATGAGACGGAGCATTACGACCTGTCGATGCAAATTGGTGAGCTGGTCCTGTTTCCGGCTGTCAGACAGGCCGAAACGGCTATTATCTCAGCAGCAGGCACCAGCTGTCGGCACCAGATCA
Organism: Spirosoma humi; assembly: GCF_054776575.1. Taxonomy (NCBI): domain Bacteria; kingdom Pseudomonadati; phylum Bacteroidota; class Cytophagia; order Cytophagales; family Cytophagaceae; genus Spirosoma; species Spirosoma humi. The sequence continues at coordinate 492,708 of NZ_BAAHBR010000008.1, read as the reverse complement.
AAGACGGCACGGGTCGGAAAGCCCAGCACCCGGCCGAGATTCTGTTCGATGCCCTTTTGTAAGGCAGTAGTGCGGCACGATGCGCCACAAAAACCTTTTGCCCTCCCAGTGGTTCTCCATAGACCTAAAACATTCACAAGTCATGGAAAACAACGCAAATCTCTCCGATGGAGCCAGACAGGCCGATACCGTCTCCAGTGAGCACGCCGAAACGATGTTCGGTGCGGATCAGGCCGAAACCAATATGGTGAAGCTGGTAGATGGCAAATTAGTCTCTACCGGCGATACCGAAGCTGATGTTTCTGACGATATGCCCCGTATTCGGCTGGGTAGCGATGAGGAGCGGGCTTTGCAGGGCGACGATAAAAAGAAATACGAGAACTCAGACGCTGCCTTACGGGCGGGTACTCTGTTCGACCCGTCGGTTATGCCAGACGATCCCATTGCCGTTGGCGATATTACGGGCAATCCGGACTCGGGCTCCGTTGTCAATACAGGTTTACCTTCTGAGGATGAATCTGATCAAAATAAGAAGGAAACACCAACCAACTCGTTTGGTGGCTGGAACGTTATTGGAAGCGGCTATCCAACCGGCGACATGATTCCGCAAACACCGGGTGTTCCTGATCCCACGCAACCTGTGCCGGGCATTCCCGAAACACCACCGACCCCACCCGTACCGGGGCCCGAAATTCCGGATCTTCCAGGTACGCCTAAACCAGCGGTACCCGAAATTCAGGAACCTGATCAACCCGATCGTTCGCACGAAATCAATGCAGGAACATGGAGCACGTTCACCTCGGGACTACCGAGTGTAATGTCTCCCGATGAGCTTGAAACGAGCGAACCCGTTGCGGGTACAGCGTATCAGGGTGCAGCCGCCGGACCGGATGAGGAAGGCATGGAAGACAAGCCCGATACAGGCGATTCCGCGCGTCCGTATGATGTCAATGCGAAAGATCCACACGAGAATCAGCCGGGCGAGCGTCCGGAAGAAGCCAGGGAAGCGCAGAAACTGCCCCGTGAGCTAGCTGACGAAAGCAGCGTTACGGCACAGGATATGATTTCGGGACCTGATCGTTCAGACCAGAAATCGACCGATGGGCTGGACCGTAAGTACAATGATCCAGAGGCCGCCCGCGAAATGGCCAGCTAGGAATGAACTGGGTTATGCGGCTGGAAAGCCACGCGTTGAGATGGTTGTTGTACCGTCTTCAGCCGTGACTCTCCAGCCGCATTGCGTTTTTTCCTACCTTAGTCAAAAATTCCAAACTACATGAAAAAGCTTCTTCTCCCCTGCCTGTTGCTAAGTGCAGTTGCCCTGGCAGCCCCGCCCAAATGGACCTCTTTGTTTGACGGTAAGACCATAAAAGGATGGCATAGCTACCACAAGGATGGCGTGGTGGGCTGGTCAGTTGAAGACGGTGCCATGACCCCCGACGGTACTGGCGGTGACCTTGTCACTGACAAAGAATACGAAAACTTCGAACTGGAGTTCGAGTTCAAAATTCCCAAAGGCAGCAACAGTGGGGTTGTCTATAAAATAATCGATAGTCCAGACATTAAATCAACGTATATGTCGGGACCAGAATATCAGGTTATCGACGACAAAGGGTATGTGGATGCCGAAGGCAAGCCATATAAACTCAAGGATACCCAAATGACCGGTGCGAACTATGACATGATTCCACCGGCTGACTTTAATGTTGCCAAAGCCCCCGGCGAGTGGAACAAAGGTCGGGTTGTAGTCAACAAAGACCACGTGGAGCACTTCCTGAACGGCAAGAAAGTAGTCGATTATCAGTATGGTTCCGATGAGTGGAAGACTCTGGTCGCAAAGAGTAAATTTGCCAACTGGCCTTATGCCACACCCCACGCGAAAGGCAAAATTGCCCTGCAAAATCACAGCCCCAGAGAACGCGTCTGGTACAAAAACATACAGATTCGGGAATTGTAATTCGAGCCAGGCGCGTGTCGTTCTGACGCTCAATCGGTCGATTTAGTCAAGGAAAACCTTCCAAAAGCAGGGCTAAACCGCAGAAGCGGTGCCAGGCCCTGCCCGGAAGGTTTTCTGCTTTTTGGGATTTCAACTAATGTCGAGGAGCATTTGATTGGCTACGCAAGCTACAAGCTAAGGCAAACGTGTCACTTATCGTCGTGTGGAGTACACGGCTAGGACCGCATTCTTTCTCGTTCCAGCCAAAGACACGACCGGCGGTTGTTCATAAAAAGCCTATTCCCGATTGTCGTCTTATGGCCAACAAACCTATTGAAAGCGTCCTGATTTTTGATATGGACGGTACTCGGATTAATAGTAACCTAACCCATAAACTGGCTTATGGTGAATTTCTGAAACGGCACGACATCGAGATGAGTGATGAGCCAAAATCGTTTCTGAAAAGGATGTTCAGGTTGGCAAACCAGATCCAACCGTGTTTCGTCTGGCAGCCGAACGCGTGAAAGCTTCGCCCGGCCGGTGCCTGGTTTTTGAAAATTCTCAACCGGGCGTTAAGGCGGCATAAGAAAAGAAGTGTGATTAAAAGTATACCTTCCGACGCTTCTCTTTTACATCTCCTTTATGCTTTTTTGTAGCGATCCGTTCATCCACGGCTGACTTCGAAGGCTTCGTGGCTTTACGGGGCTTTGGCTTCTCAAACGCTTTTTCGATAAGGCGGTAAAATTTCCTGGTCACCTTCTCCTTGTTGGCCAGTTGTGTACGCTCCGTCTGGTGAGTTAATACCAACTCACCCTCGGTGGTCAGTTTGCTCGCTAGCTTTTCTTCCAGAATTGCTCGCTCTTCGTCGGTGAGCACCGTCGACTGGCGCAGGTTGAACCGGAGTTCGGCCTTGGTTGCCACTTTGTTTACGTTCTGCCCACCGGCCCCACCACTACGGGCAAACTGATACTGTAATTCGGGCTGTAAACGGGACGTATCCATACTTAATCAAGCTAATCTGTGGATTGAATAGAAAAACTACCAAATCGGCGAACAATCGCCAAAGGTGGCAGTTTCCCCAAAACTAATGGATTCAACGGTATGGCTCATCACGATCAGAAAATCGCCACAATGCTGGGCGATACGTTAACCGTAAGAAAACAAACTACATATAGAAAAAACGGACCATGATTGCCAAAGACCAAAATCATATCTCGCTCATCGAAGAGACGGTGGCGGCATTCGATGGAAATATCGACACGACCACCGCTACCGACGGCCTGTCGCTTATTGACAAATGGCTAAACCGGCTCAACGAAGCCGGCACTGAAAACACCGACGCAATCGCCGACATACTCGAACGACTGCGGCCAGAAATCGACACGGCACAGCGCTACAACCGAATAGACAACCAGCGTATTGCCAGTTTACTCCAGGAACTTATCCAGCAAACCCAAAAAGTAGCGGTTTCACCCGAAGCCAGTGCCGAACAGGATGAGCTGTCACAGTTGATCGCCACGCTCGAAAATCTGCACCGGCAGGCAGTCAGTCTTATTGATTAACCCAACTAACTACTAACAATGGCTATAAACCAGCATGCCTCAAATCTGATCGACATAACCGCCAGCGCTTTCAACGGGAATGTCATGAGTATATCCCCAACGGATGGACTTTCACTCGTCGACAGTTGGATCAGCTTTCTAAAGGCTGACGGACAGGAAAATAATCCAATTACCAGCCAATTAACCGAGCTAAGAACGGAATTGCAGGAGAGCAACCTCAACGGGCCCCGTATTCAGGAAATCCTCAACGAACTGGTTGGGCAGACAACGCAACTAGCCCGTTCAGCCGAAGACGACAATGCGCCAAGGCTCACTACTTTAGCGGAAGCTCTACAAGGATTTAATGAGCAACTGAACTCACCAACACCAATGACCAACCCCGATAAACAAGCCCCACTGACCAGTACAGTTGGGGGTGAGTCAACGACCAGTGGCGCGGGAATTTCGGCCGTCGGTGCGAGCGATGACGACCTGTCGAACCGGAACGGCGGCACTGTAAGTAGTGGTCCAACGACGACGATGGATGCAACTCCCGGCAATGGCCGTTCGGCAGAGGAAAGCAGCAACGCGAGTGGATCCCAAACAGCCGGTACTACATCGAACTCGTTGATTTCAGATTCCGCCGAAACCAACTCGGGACGGGTTAGCGGTATGGGTATTTCGGGTGGCGACAGTGATTCGGATTCCGTTCAATCCGGAGGGCGATCGTCTCTTTAACGCAAGCGAGGTAACTTGCCTGATGCGTATTCATCCATAGAGCATTTACCCGAATCGGCATTTAACGTGACAGACAACACCCTTCTGTCGGCTAAACAAACGGTCGTCAGATGGGTTATTTACAGAACAACAAACCACCAACAGGTTGAAGCCCGCTTATGATCAGATGCTTTTCAGCCCGTTATCAACCCATAAAAGCGCTATGCCTTCTCATGCATTAGATCAACGGCTGTTTGAACAAACAAATAGCCTAACCGACGAAAATGATTCGATTCTAGGATCGCCCCAGGATGGTGTCGAACTAATCGATAACTGGTTACGGGTAATTGCCGGAGACAATAGTACACAACTTATTGAAGAGCAGTTAAAGGAACTACGCAACGAGCTAACGCTCGATGAGCCCGATGACGACCGCGTTCGGGGCCTGCTAAGGGACCTTGCTGACAATACCGCACTCGTGGCGCAGAGTAGGCATGTTCAGGAACCAACCGCCAATAAGCTGGATGACCTGGCCTTTTCGCTGCGTTCACTGGCGGGGATGTAAAGACGCGAATAAATACACATCAACAGCCCTAACCGATAGGGTCTCTACGGCCTTATTGGTTTATCAATATAAAAGTCACGCTTAAATCAGCCTTTTCAGGATGCTAGGATCAAACAAGTTAGAAGAGAGCATGCTCGGCGATACGCTCAATCTGTTTCGGGGTACCGACCCGGCCGATATATCAGCCGCTCAGGGCGTTATGTTAATCGATGGCTGGCTACAGGCACTCAATGGCGACCCGAATATTGATCAGCTCAAAGACAAGCTCAACGAATTGCGAACGGTCCTGCAATCGCCCCAGCCTGACGAACAGCACTTGCGCACGTTACTGACAAACCTGGCCGACATTGCACAGGAGGTTGCCGAAGGCCCAACGGCTGAGGGCACCTGGACGGGTGGGCTGGAGAGCCTGTCGAAAATTTTACGCAATTTGGGCACCAGCTCGTAGCTATCCAATCTGGCTTTGGCTGATAAATAATACCATCACAGACAAATTCACTACACAAAATGGAAGGAACAGGCACGACCCTTGAACACAGAATGCTTACCGATACCCTCGGTGCCTTTGGTGAAGAAAACCTTAGTACGCTTTCGCCCGAACAGGGTATCTTACTGCTCGAAGGTTGGTTGAACGCACTACCCGGCGATGTGGGCGCGGAGCGCATCATGGCTGAAATCACTACCCTGCGAGATCACCTGAAAACAGGCGATTACGACATTGAAAAGATACGACACCTGCTACTCAGCATGGCCAGCCATACATCGACCCTCTCCCACGAACCCGTGGTTGATTCGTCAACGGCCAGCCAGCTGACTCAACTAGCGCAGGCACTGCGTAGCCTCAGTAACCGTTTTTAATATGTTTACACACGAAGAATCGTCAACGCTGCTCGACTCCACGATGGATGTCTTAGAGGGCGATCTGGCCAGTATAACGCCTGAAAGCGGTACTGGTATTATTGATCAATGGTTAGCTCAGTTGAATAAAGCGGAGAACACTAAAGACATTACCAGTACGCTGGAGCAGATAAAGGCGCTTACGGAGAAGAATCCGGCTGATACGGGCGCACTGGTTCAGTTATTGGAAACTCTGTCTACCCAAACTGCCGAATTCAGCACGAAGATGGGGCCGGAAGGTGACATAGCCACGCGTCTTGAGGCCTTGTCATCGGCATTACGGTTGCTGGCGGGCCAGGTGGGTAATCAGTGAGAATGGATACATCCAAACGGGTCAGCCAAAGGGACTATCAGCACTTCCCCTGGCTGACCTGTTTGGATATATATACGATGTGCGGAGTCTGGAGCTTACTTTTCGAAGAAGCTACCGAAGCAGAATGCTTATTTCAAACCATTCCAGTAGATAAGCACATTCAGCGTAGCCCGTCCCGATGCGATCAAGTCAAGATCACCGTCGCCATCGAGGTCAGCGGCCTGTAAATCTTCACAAGCCATGCGCACACTATCGTCTACGACATAGCCAGCCACGCTTCCCCGTTCCTGAGGTTTGAATAGTCGAATACCCACTTTCTTATCGGCATTTGGATTCCGCCAACCGGCCACTACCTGATCGCTGCCAATGCCCAGAAAATCGCCACAAACCAGGGCATGCCCCTGACTGAGTATGTCGGAAAGCACGCTGATCTGTTTCTCATCCACCCGGCTTTTTACTTTTTTGAGCGTATAGTTGCCGCTCTCCACCTGTAGCAGATTCCCGTGCATGGGTTGAATGGTGGCAATACCTTTACCGTTATCTAGCCGCCTGATTTCGCCGATTCCCTCCACCCCATTGGTCAACAAAGGCAGCGCATTGCTGGCCGATTCGGTTTCGACAGGTCGCCATTGCTTTTTCCGCCACTGGAAAATACTACCCCCTTCTTTACTGGCAACGATCAGGCCCGTAGCGGAGCCATTTTCACCATCTTCCCAAACGTCAACATTATGGGTCAGGTGCATAGTCGAATCGACCAGGTGCCGTTTCCAGACAGCATGCGGGTCTTTCGGGAATTCATAGCCCCAAATCCGGACGCCCTTCCCCTCGCCGTTTTTGTTTCCCAACCCATGCAGCGGAACAACGATCAACTGGTAATTATCTTTCCCTACCTTAGCCCAGCGCATCCGATGCGTTGTCACTTCATGCGGTAGGCGAACGGGTGTCCAGGACTGAGTTGGGTCTTGTGGACGCAGGAGGTAAAAAACAGCACCCGACTTGGTGCTGTCACTCGTTTCGGCCGGATTCCAGCCCGCGCCAACGGCCACCTCCACCCGACCATCGCCGTCCAGATCGCGGGCGGCCAGGCAAACGTTATCCTGCGGAGTCAGATTGGCCGCCATGACATGCCGCTTCCAGGCGTCGGTCCGATTGCCGGGGTTTCGGTACCAGACAATCTCTTTCTGATCGGCGAGCAAAATATCAGGACGCCGGTCGCCGTCAACGTCGCCAATGGCGAGGCCGTATCCAATACTGATCTGGTTATCAATCACCTGAACGGTAAAATTCAAGGCATCTTGGCGAGCGGTATCCGGTTGCGCAATGACTGATGAGGCCGTTATACAGCCAAAGAAAAGAGCGCATTTCATAACGGTTGGTGTCATGCTTGAGAAAGCCAAGTAAATGGGGGTTCTACCGACCTATGCTTATTGGCTGCCCGGCGGTAGAATACGATAGGTTGGTTTCGGTTCCAGTCTAAACCGGTTGACATGAATAACGTATCCGTTTTTTTATACTTCTGGTGCCCGTAATCCACTGATCCGGCTCAGAATCCAGTCCAGCGTTCGGGCGGGTAACAGACGGGGAAGCACCCAGCCCGTCAGTTTACCCGGTACCAATGCATAGCGAATGGCAGGCCGGGCGGTTTCATGAATATCGACAATCCGCTTACCCAGATAGTCAGTAGAAAACCCTTTACGTTCAGCCATCTCGACTTGCTTCAGAAAACGGGTTATTGCCGAAAAATAAGGCGTATGAGCATACGGACTCATGTCCGTTCCTTTTCCCCAGATTGGCGTCTGTACGGCCCCAGGGCCCACAATGATTACCTTTATCCCAAACAAGACCAGCTCCCGACGCAGGCTGTGCGATAGCCCTTCTACCGCGTGTTTGGACCCAACGTAAGCCCCCATGAAGGGGATGGCTACCTGCCCATTGACTGAGCTAATATTCTGAATACGTCCTGGCTGAACGGGGTGATTTTTGCGTGCGCCAAGCAATGGTAGAAAGGCCTGGGTAACCTGAATCAAACCCAGTACATTTACATCGAAGTGTGCCCGAATGGTGTCCATTGGCTGATCTTGCAGGGGACCACCCACGGCAATGCCCGCATTGTTGATGAGCCCACCCAGCCCATCACCCGCCAGCCGTTCGGCGAGGAAACTGGCGGCTTCGGTGACGGCCTCACGATCCGTTACGTCGAACAAGAGCGGGGTAAATGATTCCCCTAACTCAGGCAGTAAGCGGTCGGCATCCGCTTGTGTTCGAACGCTGCCAAAAACGGTGTAACCACGCTGAATAAAGTGCTTGGCGGCACCATAGCCAATACCCGTCGAAACGCCGGTAATGAGGATGTTTTTACTGATGGACTTCATGGTGTAAACATACCCATAATCCGGCTCAACAAACGGGCTCAAGTTAACGTTATGCAGTAAAACACAGCGAACGGGTGAACGCATGAAAAGGCAGCTTGCTGACACGGACTTTTCCCGACAACAGCCCCTTCGCTCTTCCACTTTCGACAATGCAGGACATCGAACCTTTCTACGGCTGGGAAAAATACTATACCGCATCGGAGGATGAGCGGTCTCCGTTCCACGAGCGGGAGTACAACATGCAGCAGTATGAAAATAATATTTACGGCTATTACATCCATCCTCTGTGGGATGAAATAGGCTCCGAAACCCTTTATTGCAAGATTCTATTTGCCAACTATGAACGTCAGTTCGTAGTGATCGAACTCTTCGGCGAATGGAACGACACCCTGCACAATGACATCATGTACCTCAAACGGCAGGTTATTGATCCACTTCTGCAGGAAGACATCAAGTATTTTATTCTTATCAGCGAGAACGTTCTCAATTTTCACGGCTCCGACGACAGCTATTACGAAGAATGGTTTGAGGAGGTTGAAGATGGCTGGATTGCGGCCATTCACTCGCCGGAATTTATTGAACGAGAGTGGAAAAAATACCACCTCGACTATTACATAAACTTTGGCGGTACGCTCGACATCGAAAACTGGCGAACACTCAAACCGGCTGGCTTATTTGAACTAGTCAACAGCCTGATTATCCGACGGCTTGGCTAAAAGAGAATGAAGAATGACACATGATGAGTGAAGAGCAGAAGGCTATGTATTCGGTATTCTACACTTGTCATTCTTCACTCCCTTCTATCCCTTTCTTATTGCATTTCCGTCCGTTTCTGGTCAATTTTCGCCTGTACGTAAATCCCCACAAGTAAGTCTATGGAAAGTAACGAAAAACTCAAGGCTACTGAAGAGGTTCAGGCCGCTAAAGTAACCACTGCTGAAAAGCTGGAAGCCTTTAAAGTAGAAGCGGGTCAGCATCTGGATGCTGCCAGCACACAACTCGATGAGCTGAAGGATAAGCTGGTTGCCCAGGCGCAGGAATTCGGCAAAGACATCGATATTGATGGCATAAAAGCAAAGGCTACCGAGCATTTTGAAGCGGCCAAAGCGTCTACTGCCCAGAATCTGGCTAATCTGCAGGCCCAGGCCGAAACTGCTTTTGCTTCAGCGTCTGCTAAAGCCGACAAACTCTCGGATGTGGCCGAAGATAAGTTCGACGAACTGAAAGCCGAAGCCGCTGTTCAACTGGAAGCGGCCCAGATTAAGTTCGATGAGCTGAAAGTTGAAGCGGCCCAACAACTTGACATCGCGAAAGAAAAAGCGAAAGGTATCTGGAATCAACTGTTTGGTCAATAGCCTCTGCCAAGAGAAGAAGCCAGTTCTTTACCTTAGATGGCTGGCTTTTTAATAAATTTCGCGGATCCGACGTAACGCGGTATGAAGCCTCGCAACTAAGCTGTAGTTACCTGCTTAACTACTATTTTTCGTACAGATCAGGTATAACCGTGAAAGTCAACCGTTTTCTACAACCAAGTGAATGTGTTGGCAAGATTGGTTTCCACTGGCGAATAACTAAATTTGTGCTTCGTTGCCTCTTTCTTCTATCGTGGATTCTATTCGTGTTTTTGCTCCCGCCACCGTTGCGAACGTAGCTTGTGGATTTGATATTTTTGGATTTGCTGTCGATAACCCAGGCGACCAGATTGTTCTGACGGCTAGTGATGAGCCGGGCGTTCGAATTACGGACATCATCGGTGATAATGGCCGTTTACCCCGCGAGGCAGCCCGTAATACGGCGGGCATTGCTATTCAAACCTATTTGAAGCACATTGACCGGACAGATGTCGGGCTCGATATCGTGCTGCACAAGCAAATGCCTCTGGGCAGTGGTCTGGGGTCGAGCGCAGCCAGCGCTGTAGCCGGTGTTTTTGCCGTCAATGAGCTGTTGGGGCGGCCGTTGCCCACGCTGAAATTACTGCCCTTTGCCATGGAAGGGGAGCGCATTGCCTGCGGCTCGGCCCATGCCGATAATGTTGGCCCCTCGCTATTGGGCGGCTTTGTTGTCGTTCGCAGCTATAGCCCCCTGGATGTTATCAAGATCGAAACACCAGCTACCCTGTTCTGTACACTGGTTCACCCGGATATTGAAGTCAATACGAAAGATGCCCGTTTCATTCTAAAAAACGAAGTCTCCTTAAAAAATACCATTATTCAGATGGGCAATGTAGCCGGTCTGATTGCCGGTTTAATGACTCCCGATTATAGCCTGATCAGTCGCTCGCTGGTTGATGTGATCATTGAGCCGGTACGCGCCATTCTGATTCCGGAATTTAACGAAGCCAAACAGGCCGCTTTGGATAACGGTGCCCTCGGATGCAGTATTTCAGGATCGGGTCCATCCATGTTTGCCCTGAGCCGCGATGCCCAGACAGCCGAAAAAATAGGCGCAGCCATGCAACAGGCTTTTCTATCTGTGGGTATTACCAGCGAAGCCTACGTGTCTGAAATTAATCGGCAAGGGCCTAAGGTATTCCCTGCTTAGACGTACATTCTGCCATTTCCGGAAAGCCGTTCCTGGCGATTAAAATTTGGGTGGCGCGATCGTCGCTATACGGCCGGCACCAGTCCCTATGTTGCCTTCATGCCTAGGTTTTAACTTTCTTTATCAAGAAGAAACTATTTAACCAGCACCTTTGGTTAACCAGGCGAATAGCACCAGACAGACTTGTCTGTTCAAAAAAAATGAATACCGATACGAAACGCTCAGTTGAAACGTCATCTGTCCGCCAGCGGATTCTGGAAACGGCAGGCCGCTTGTTTTATCGGCAGGGCTACAACTCAACGGGTATAAACCAACTCATTAGCGAAGCGGGCGTAGCCAAAGCCAGCTTATACCAGCATTTTAAGACGAAAGAGGATATTCTTAAAGCTTATTTAGCCGAGACCAGCCAGGCCTGGTTCGAACTGGTTCATAAAACAATAGACGCCCACTCCACCACAAAAGAAAAAGTACTGGCTCTTTTTGACATGCTCCGTGATACATTAATCAATGCGGATTTCAGGGGCTGTAACTTTCAGAATGCTACGATTGAGCTGGCCATAGACGAAATCGATATCCGGCAATTTATTCAAACCCACAAATCACGTATGCGGCAAATCTTTGCTGATTTACTGATTTCGACAGGGACGGATGTAGCCGATGAGGTAACACTGCTTTTTGAAGGGGCTATGATTACCAGTCAGCTCTATCAAAATAAAGAACCAATTGATACAGCCTATGGCATCGTGAATCGGCTCCTCTAAATTTTTTTACCCGAATATAGACAGACCGTTCTGTACGTATCCATTGTACTCATTAACCAAATAAAGACCATGAGCAAGATCGAAGAAGCAAATGATGAACGCCCTTTCGTAAACGAAGAATGTGGCGACACAATGTGGGATGCCGTATTGGCCGATCATGAGGCAAGACTAGCGCAAAGGAAGGGACAGCTGAATCTGGATCAACTTGTTACTGATTTACCAGCAACTCCGGACACCTCTAACATATCGTCTTATTAATCAGCTCATTGTACCATGGCACATAGTTATGCATCGCTGGCATTCTCCGAGCCTATCAAGGCTTTACAGGAGCGTTATGGAAGTCGCCAAGCTTACGCCCGGGTTGAAAAATACACGGCGTTCGCAGGATTAGGCGTTAATGAAACCAGCTTTATCGCCGATCGGGATAGCTTCTACATCGCCAGCTATGGCGAAAATGGGTTTCCCTATATTCAACATCGGGGCGGACCAAAGGGATTTTTGCATCTGATTGATAACACTACGCTTGGGTTTGTGGACTTCCGGGGCAACAGGCAGTACATATCTGTTGGCAATGTATTGACGCATCCACAGGTGTCGCTCATTCTGGTTGATTACCCCCGGCAAACCCGTCTGAAAATATATGCTGAAGCCGAAATCGTAGAATTGGCCGACCGACCAGAGCTTTTTAGCCAGTTAGACCATACGGCCTACAAACACACACCGGAACGAATGATACTGCTGCATGTGAAGGCATTCGACTGGAACTGTCCGCAACATATTACTCCGCGATACACAACTGAAGAGATCAATGAAGCGCTTACCTCCCAACGCGCTTACATCAAGCAGTTGGAAGCGGAAATAGACCGGTTAAAAAGCATAGTCTGATGGTTATTAGGGCCATTGCGGGCGGAAAAAGAAACCCGCCAGAAACGAAGTGTATTCGAACGGATAGGCCTACAAAAATAAGGTTAACCGACGATTAGCCAGAGAAAGAGTTGCTTTTTCGGTAAAACGCTTGCTTCTTGTAGGTATATCTTCTTTTCTTCATGTCAGCAAACCTACCGAACTCTCTTTCCCCGACCGATGTAACAGCGGAACCGACCGAATTTAAACGTTCCCTGAGCCTACTCGACTCGACCCTTATTGTATCCGGCTCGATGATCGGCTCCGGTGTTTTCATCGTTACGGCCGACATGGCCCGCAATTTGGGGGCCTCTGGCTGGCTTCTGATGCTATGGGTACTGACGGGCATATTGACGGTAGCAGCTGCCCTTAGCTATGGCGAACTGGCAGGCATGATGCCTAAAGCAGGCGGACAGTACATTTACATTCAACGGGCATTCGGGCACCTGACAGGTTTTGTGTATGGCTGGACGGTATTTATGGTCATTCAAACCGGTACCATTGCGGCCGTAGCGGTGGCATTCACCAAATATTCCGCCGTATTTATCCCCGCATTAAGTCCGGCCAACGTTTTGTTTTCCATTGGTCCGGTGAATGTCTCCGGAGGGTCTATATTCGCTATTTCGAGTTTGGTTTTGCTCACCTGGCTCAACAGCCGGGGCGTTCAGAGTGGAAAACTGATTCAGAACGTGTTTACGTCTGCCAAACTGATTGCTCTCCTCGGGCTCATTGTCATTGGAATTACCATCGGGTTGAGTACGGGCTTGCTGTCGACGAACCTGTCGAATGCTTGGGATGCCAGCACCACATCAGCAACGGGCGAAGTACTTCCTCTGGCAGGCATGGCCCTGATTCTGGCCTTTGGTACGTCGATGATTGGCTCGCTGTTTTCGGCCGATGCCTGGAACAACGTTACGTTCATTGCGGGCGAAATCAAGAATCCGCGCCGAAATATTCCGCTGGCGCTCTTCTTTGGTACGCTGATCGTTACGACGATCTACTTCCTGGCCAACGTTTCCTACTTGTCTCTGCTGCCGCTGAAGGGCCTACCGACGGCTACTGACATTGTGGGGCGGGGCATTCAGTTTGCCGAAGCTGACCGGGTGGCTACGGCCGCAGTCGAAACCGTTTTTGGTAACGTAGCGGTCGCCATCATGGCCGTCCTGATTATGATTTCGACGTTCGGGTGTAACAACGGCCTGATTCTGGCGGGTGCCCGGCTGTATTATGCCATGGCGAAAGATGGGCTCTTTATCAAACAGGCGTCGCACCTGAACAAGAACTCGGTACCGGGTCGGGCGCTGTGGTTGCAGTGTATCTGGGCCTCCTTACTCTGCCTGTCGGGCAAATATGGCGACTTGCTGGATTACTGCACATTTGCTTCCTTGTTGTTCTATATCGTTACCATTGCCGGGTTGTTTCGGCTCCGGCGTACGGAGCCAAACGCCGAGCGGCCCTACCGGGCCTTCGGCTATCCGGTCGTTCCGGCCCTTTACATCATTGCCGGTGTAACGATCTGTGTCATTTTGCTTTATACCAAAACGTTCAATACAGGCATGGGCCTACTGATTGCCGGACTAGGTATTCCGGTTTATTTCTTCACAAAACGAGGTCAGCGAAACGCGGTTTGATTTCCGGACTACTCCCAGGGCTGCGGGAACGTAGGCTGCGAGTACAGTCGAAGTTGTGCCAGGCAATGCTGTTGATTTTATGCTGGAATCAACAGCATTGGTTATAAGCTGGCAGTTAGGGCCATAAGTCCGTAACTATTCTCCGCACAAGCCGTTTGTGAGATAGACACAACAACCGATTAATGGAGAATTTTCAGAAAAACGAAACCCTTCGCATGGAAACGTTCAGCGATGGCGTTTTTGCGATTGACATCACTCTCCTGACCTTCCAGCTTAAAGCACCAAGCCTTAAAGTGGCTACGTCCAACTACAATTTAGGCCACGCTTTACTCCAACAGTGGCCAAACTACATTGCTTACTTTATCAGCTTCACGACTATCTTCATTATCTGGCTGAATCACCACCGCATGTACAACGTCATCCGGCGCAGCGATGCCCGGTTTATGTTTTATAATGGCCTGCTTCTGTTACTGGTCAGTATTGTTCCCTTCACGACCTCACTTATTGCCGACTACCTGAATACGCCTGCTCACGAATTGTCGGCCGCCATTTATATGCTGTTGTTTGCCGGCATATCCGGTACGTTACTCCGGATGTGGCTTTATGCCACTAACAATTACCAGCTCCTCAAACGGCCAGCCGTCGACGTCCGAATTATTTCAATCCGCACCAGCCTACTGATCACTACCGTTACTTACACGGTTGCGGCTGGCCTATCCTTCTTAATCCCATTTCTGAGTTTCCTGGTTGGCCTGGTAATGGTGGTTTACCTCGCCCGACTGAAATATCACCGCGACAAAGTCGTTTAATACATAGGAATACTATGGTACTTAATCACACAGTTCGCTGCGTTTGGGCAGGGTTATTATTGGCCGGGTTTAGTGCCTGTACAGGAGTCGGTCCAACGGCTAATTTATTTCGCTCCTCATCGCCCCACGAGCAATACGGACAATCGCTTAAGGAAGCAAAACTCGACCGAACAGCCCTTGGCACCGACTGGCTTTCGGCGGGTGAACGTGCCCTCCGCGATTCCCTCAAAATTACCATTCCGTATCGGGAGAGCGGTTACTTCTCGGCTAACAAAGCCTTTGCCGTTGGCTACAGACTCGATGCCCAGCGGGGCGACCGGTTTCTAATACGCGTTGAAACGCAGGGGCAGAAAGAAGCCCAGGTCTTTATGGATGTATTTGCCCTGGAATCCCGCAATCGAACCAGCCTCGTTGCCGCATCGAAAGCGGACACCAATGTGCTGACCTGGGAACCCCGACGCACCCAAACGTACCTGATTCGGGTTCAGCCGGAACTGCTGCGAACGGGTCAGTATACAATCACCATTACACGCGAACCTGCCTTGAGTTTTCCCGTTAAAGGCCGCGATAGCCGACAGATCAGTAGTTTTTTTGGCGTTGCTCGGGATGGTGGACGTCGTCGACACGAAGGCGTTGATATTTTTGCACCCAGAGGCACGCCTGCTTTAGCAGCGGTGGATGGCATTATTTCGGGAGTTGGCACCAGCAAATTGGGGGGAAATGTTGCTTTTCTGACAGACATTGACCGGAACATCAGGCTGTATTATGCCCACCTGGATCGATGGAATGTTAAGAACGGCCAGCGCGTGTCTATTGGCGATACGATAGGGTTTGTCGGCAACACGGGCAATGCCCGAACAACAGGGCCGCACCTTCACTTCGGTATTTATGGCTTCACCGATGGTGCCACTGACCCACTACCATTTATTCGCCTGGGACGCGGACCAGCGCGTCAATCACTGCTTCCAGCGTCTCGCCTGGGCGATTCCGTGCGTGTTTCAGTTGCCCGGTCCGTTGTTCGATTGGCCCCCACCAGTGACTCCCCTATTCTCCGCGAAATACCGAAAGCGTCGGCTCTAACCATCGTGGGTGGCACCGAAACATGGTTACGGGTAGAGTTGCCGGATGGCTTGACTGGCTACGTCATGAGCAATGCGACTGAAGTAGAAAAGAGGCCCCTTCGACGGCTGGTTTTACCGGCTCCACACTCCCTACTCGACGCAGCTCATGGCCAGGCGGCCACTATGAAAACGCTCCCTACCGGTGCGACTGTCGATGTATTAGCCACTGCCAGTTCGTTCCAACTGGTTCGCGATTCGGACGGTCAGACGGGTTGGTTACCCATAAACGTTGCTCCCTAAACATAGCAAATGAAAAAACCTGCCACTCGGCAGGTTTTTCTATATTCGTTTGGAAGAAATTGCTCTTAGGCCGCTTTCTTTAGTCCTTTCACTTTCGTGAGGGCTTCTTCCAGTGAAGAAAGCTGCTTCTGCAGATCTTCTTTGATGTAAGCGGGAATATGATCTTTCTCAATCGCATCTTTATACGACTCCACAGCGGCATTTTCGCCAAACTCAACCGAGCTCAATACCGTCTCTTTATCTTTTCCCGTTAGTGCCGACTTGATGTCAATCCAGGCACGGTGGAGTTTGCTCGAGACATCCGTAGAGGTCGCGTCTGATACAGCCAGTCCGTCAATGCGCACGATATGCTCGGCTAATTGACTGCGGAAATTCTGGCTCTGAATAACATAGTGGCGGAAGAGGTCATCTAGCTGAGCATCTTCGGTATCGTCAATTGCTTTTTCGTATCCCTGAATACGGTCGTTGTTTATTTTGACCAGTTCATTTAGATCGTCAACAATTTCTTTATTCGTAATCATAGCAGTCTAGTTTCTAGAGTTTGTGAACTTCTCATTACAACTACACGCAAAACCAATTGTTTATCCGGGAAACGAGTTTGCCGACAAATTTGGGCGGACTTCTTACGGAAAAAGAGCCGGTACCAGGCGAAATTCGGCGGGTGTACGGCCCGTCTGTTTCCGAAAAAAGCGCACAAAATACGACGGATCACTAAAGCCCAGAAGAAACGCAATTTCTTTTATTGACTGAGTAGTGTGCGTCAACAACCGCTGCGCTTCAATCAATAAGCGGGCCTGCCACAATTGGCTGGCTGTTTTACCAACGATGTGCTGACAGATGTAATTAAGATAATTAGGCGTCAAATTCATCTGATCAGCGTAGCCCCGTACTTCCCGAACGGTCAGAAATTGCTGCTCCAGTAGTTCTTCATATTGCCGAAGCCGGTCATACAGGTGCGTGTCGGGACCAATTTGCTGTTCATGGTACAACCGACTGGCGGCTTCCAGCAAAATGTGCACAAATGACAAAAATACCTCAGACCGATTTGGCTGACGAGCTTCGTATTCCTGATAGGCATACGAGAACAAATCGCGAAAAAAGTCAAGTTGCGGCACTGCCGACACGAGCGGCTGGTGCTGGTGCGAATGAAAGAAAGGGTACTGATGCAGCCGGTTACCAAACCGACTTTTGAAAAAGTTGGCGTCGAAAAACAGGTTATAGCCTGTCGTATCAGCGGATAACTCCCAACAGTGCACCTGGCCCGGCGTCAGAAAATAAAGCTGATTTGGCTCAATGGTGTACGTTTTAAAGTCGATCGTATGCGTACCCGTCCCCTGACCTATCCACATGACCAGGTAAAATGTATGTGCATGGGAATTATCGATGCCTTTTACTTCCTGAACAAGCCGCTCCAGCCTGGTCATGTAGAAGGGTTCATCGGGTTCGTGGCGCGGAAACGAATGAAGCTGGTAAACCGGTACGGGCGAATCAGCGGGGATGTGATCATTTTTCATAGAGTCCCTTTGACCGACGGTGCCGTACGCTTATAATTTCGTTCCGGTCACGCTTCGCAAATGCACTCTGGAGCCAACTTCGACACTACGCTGGCTGGCAGGACTGGTTAGGGAAAGCTGCGAAATAACGCCATCCCAACCGGCTTGTTGACCCATGTTTAGTTCGTAAGTCCTGAACTGGCCATCGCCCACAATAGGAAAATCAACGTATCGACCGCCCGTGTCCATAAAGTCGATCTCATCAGATTTACGCCAGGACAGCCGGGCAACCGTGCCTTTGGTCTGAAAAGCCGCTTCTATGTATAGCTTGGGAACATTTTCGGCATACCAGAAATTTAGCGGACTGGCAATCCGAAAACCTGCTTCATTGGTGTTTTTGCGAGCCCAGCTTACGTTCAGTTCGTTCTGAATAGGCCAGCCTTTATCGGTCGTATTGGTGTAAAACCAGCCCTGCCGATCATTTACAAACTTGTAATTGGGGGCCGATGGTGGCCGGGGCTGGCTGTACACATACTGCCGAATATCCGTCAGTGAACCGACAATGAGGGTGTATTCAAACTCATACTGGCCGTTGTGATCGATCAGCAGAAACTCCTCCCCGTTCATATAGCCGGCCGATTGATCGAACTCGCCCCCTACTTTGGGTATCCCAAAACCAGCCGTTCTGAAGCGTACCTCCCCTGGTTTATAAAGACCTACTCCCCGCCCCTTTACGTTCAACAGCGCGGTCCAGTTTTCGGTACCATACCGGTTTGTCATGCCTCTATCCGAAAACTCCGAAACGGCATCATTGGTAAAAGGTTTCAGTCCGGTATAGGTAATCATCCGATCATAGGGTCCGTTCAGATAAACACAGGGTGCTTCCTGCGTACGCGCTTCGTATTGCGTGGTATCCGATCGATTGACCACAACACGACAACGCACGTGCACGGCATTATCCTTAATCGTAACCCAGTGCTCAAACGTGCATTCGGCGGGCTCATTCTGCAGAGGCCAAATGTGGGGTATACTCTTCACATACAGTTCATTATCCGTTTGCCTGTAACTAACGATCTGCGCTGGATTCAGGTAATAATCGCCCGCCTGAACCGGGTTCCAGCCGAGGTATTTCCACTGCTCGACGGGTTGCTTCCCATTTTGGACGTAATAGTTCGGGCCCGCATACAGCGATGTTTGGATCTGACGGCCCAGATCGGGATTGTTCACCATATTTTCGCTGCTTCCGGCTTCGGCCAGGTACGTAATGGC
The DNA here is from genome assembly GCF_054776575.1 of Spirosoma humi. Lineage (NCBI taxonomy): Bacteria > Pseudomonadati > Bacteroidota > Cytophagia > Cytophagales > Cytophagaceae > Spirosoma > Spirosoma humi. Next base: position 473,599 of record NZ_BAAHBR010000008.1, on the reverse strand, counting down.
CCCCCCCATGTTCAGGTCAATACCTACCCGCAGCTTGTCGTTGTCCAGAAACAGCCGCCGTTGGGTCGATGGCTGCGGCTGCCCCGGTAGCCCACCCGAAGGCGGATTGACGATGGGGGGCGCATTGGGCGTAGTAGACGGATAGTCGCGAACGCAGGTAACAGCCAGGCAACTGACCAGAACGTAAACGAACAAATAATAAGGTCGAATCATAAACGGGATGTATGAAAAACATACGTAGTCAAAAATAAACCTCTTGTCGTCTATTTCCAAGAATGGTGGGCAAATGGAGCCGGTAAGTCAACCGTATGGAACTGATTTATAAAGAAAGCGTTAATTTTTCACGAATACCCTGTTCCTTTCGGGTGTATACGCTACTTTTGCAAGATTTTTGGGTATCCGTCTGCGGCCTATCAATCAGTCTTCTTTGTGTTCATTAACCAGTCAATAGTTTTTAGTCAATCGGGTGTACCGGGCCACTGGTTTACCAGCTCGCCGGACCGGTTCATTTTCCTACTGAAAAATGCCTAAAAATACCAACATTCGCTCCGTTCTTATTATTGGCTCAGGCCCCATTGTGATTGGCCAGGCGTGTGAATTCGATTATGCTGGCTCACAGGCAGCCCGCTCTATCCGGGAAGAAGGCATCGAGGTCGCCCTGATCAACTCCAATCCGGCCACGATCATGACTGATCCGATCAATGCCGATTATGTGTACCTGCTCCCCCTGGAAAAAAAATCCATCGTCGAAATTCTGGAAAAGCACCAGCAAATGGGTAAACCCATCGATGCAGTACTGCCAACGATGGGTGGACAAACGGCGCTGAACCTGGCTATCGACTGTGAGAAAGCAGGTGTCTGGGCAAAATACGGCGTGGCAATCATTGGTGTCGACATCAAAGCCATTGAGACTACCGAAGACCGGGAGAAATTCCGGTTGCTGATGCTGGAACTCGGCGCGGGCGTTTGTAAGGGCCGTACAGCCCGCTCGTTTCTGGAAGGCAAAGAGATTGCCCAGGAAATTGGCTTTCCACTCGTTATCCGGCCGTCCTTTACACTCGGTGGTACGGGGGGCGGCTTTGTAAATAAGCCGGAAGATTTTGACAAAGCGCTTACCGCGGGTCTGCATGCCTCGCCCGTTCACGAAGTACTCGTTGAGCAGAGCGTGATGGGCTGGAAAGAATATGAACTGGAGTTGCTCCGCGATAACAACGGCAACTTTATCATTATCTGCTCCATCGAGAACTTCGATCCGATGGGCATTCATACTGGCGACAGCATAACGGTGGCTCCGGCAATGACTCTGCCCGATACGCTATACCAGAAAATGCGCGACCTGTCTATTCGGGTTATGAGCGGCATTGGGCAGTTTGCCGGGGGTTGTAACATCCAGTTTTCGGTTAACCCGCAAACCGACGACATCATCGTTATTGAAGTGAACCCACGGGTTAGCCGCTCGTCGGCGCTGGCATCGAAAGCAACGGGTTATCCGATTGCCAAGATTGCCGCCAAAATGGCCATTGGTTATAACCTCGATGAGTTGATTAACCCCATTACGGGCACGACCTCGGCGTTTTTCGAACCCGCCATCGACTACGTGATCGTGAAAGTACCCCGCTGGAACTTCGATAAGTTTCCGGGTGCCGACCGGTCATTGGGTTTGCAAATGAAGTCTGTCGGCGAAACGATGGGTATTGGCCGGAATTTTCAGGAAGCCCTGCAAAAAGCCTGTCAGTCGCTCGAAATTCGTCGCAACGGACTGGGTGCCGATGGTCACGAGCTAACCGATCGCAACGCCCTGACCGAAAGTCTGCAACACCCAAGCTGGAACCGATTGTTTCACATTTACGACGCTTTCAAGGCGGGCATGTCGTTCCGGACTATTCAGCAGCTCACCCGCATCGATCCCTGGTTCCTGCACCAGATCGAAGAGTTGATTGAACTGGAACGCGAAATCGGGCAGTACGATTTGGACGATATGCCCCCTGAACTGCTTCGGACAGCCAAGCAGAAAGGGTATGCCGACCGGCAGTTAGCCCATCTGCTGCAAGTGAAGGAAAGCAAGATCTACGCGTATCGCCAGGCGCACAACATTCGCCGGGTATATAAATGTGTGGACACCTGTGCTGCCGAATTTGAGGCCAGAACGCCTTATTACTATTCGACATTCAATAACCAGGTGCCCATCATGACGGACCATGCCGAACCCGTATCGGATCTGCCTGGCAACGAGTCGATCCGCAGCAATCGAAAGAAAGTGGTTATCCTGGGGTCTGGTCCCAACCGCATCGGGCAGGGTATCGAGTTCGATTACTCCTGCGTACACGGTGTACTGGCGGCCAAAGAAGCCGGTTACGAAACGATCATGATCAACTGTAATCCGGAGACCGTTTCTACCGATCCTGACATTGCCGATAAGCTGTATTTCGAGCCGGTCTTCTGGGAGCATGTGCACGCCATCATCATGCACGAACAGCCAGAGGGCGTTATTGTGCAGTTGGGTGGCCAGACGGCGCTGAAAATGGCCGAGAAGCTAACCCGCTACGGTATCAAAATAATCGGTACGAGTTGGGAAGCACTCGATCTGGCCGAAGATCGGGGGCACTTCTCCGAAATGCTGCAAAAGCTCGATATTCCATATCCAAAATTCGGCACGGTACGCGAGTCGGAAGCGGCTATCGAACTATCGCGCGAACTGGGCTTCCCGCTGCTGGTGCGGCCGAGTTACGTACTGGGCGGTCAGAACATGAAAATCGTGATCAACGAGAACGAGCTGGAACAGCATGTCATGAAAATTTTGCAGGACATTCCTGACAACAATATTCTGCTCGACCACTTCCTCGAAAACGCCATTGAAGCCGAGGCCGACGCCATCTGCGACGGGGAAGATGTGTACATCATCGGCATCATGGAGCACATCGAACCGGCAGGTATCCACTCCGGCGACTCCTATGCCGTGCTACCCACCTTCGATCTGAGCGACAACGTGATCCGGCAAATTGAAGAACATACCCGCAAAATTGCCATTGCCCTGAAGACGGTGGGGCTGATCAATATTCAGTTTGCGATCAAAAATGAGGTGGTGTACATCATTGAAGCCAATCCCCGCGCCAGCCGTACCGTACCGTTTATCTGCAAGGCCTATCAGGAGCCGTATGTAAACTACGCGACGAAGGTGATGCTGGGCGATAAGAAGGTGAAGGATTTCGATTTCAAACCCGTTAAAAAAGGGTACGCCATCAAGATTCCGGTCTTCTCGTTTAGCAAATTTCCGAACGTGAACAAGGAACTCGGTCCCGAGATGAAATCGACCGGCGAAGGCATCTATTTCATCGATGACCTCACCGACGATTATTTCCAGAAAGTCTACTCGGAGCGGAATTTGTATCTGAGCCGGTAAGACCACTTAATAATAACAAACACAAGGGCCCCACTCGCTATTGACGAGTGGGGCCCTTGTGTTTGGTGAATAGACCGATTTAGAACCCTAAACCAAGCGCAAAGCCACGAACAATTGGATTGCCGGGCAGCGTTCCAGCAGCCGTTGCCGAGCCATTCGTTAAGTTAACCGTGTAAAGCACCGTGGTGCCATTAGACCGTAGTAAGGCGTAAGCGGCACCCGACGTACCGCCAATATCAAAGCCATTGGCCCCTTCCGACGCAACACCCAGCGAACCTACCGGAACCAGCGTACCGTTGTTTGGCGGAACCTGCGTGAAGAGCCGGGCCGGGTTCATGCTGGTTTCAATGTTATACAATGTCGTCGTTGTAGCACCCGCGAAGTTGTTGGAGTAAGCGGAGGCCGTCACCGTTGGTGTACCCGGATTCAGAGGCCCATCTACCGAAGCCACGGCAGCGTTAGTGGGGTCTAAACGCAGGTTCTGGCCTGAACTGGTAATTACCCGGATCCGGTCGACGGTTGGGTTGAAGTCGAAGCCAACATCGTTGCCAACCAGCAGAGTGCTCAATGGACCTGACCCGACCAGAGCAGCCGCACCATTCGATGTGTTGAGCGTATACAAACGACTGGTGCTGCCAATAGCATATAGTTGGCCGTTAACAGGGCGAAAATCAATACCAAACAACGTTTCGCCGGGCTGAAGTCCCGTGATCGGTTTGGCTATAGGCGACGGGCTGAGCGGATTGAAAATAAGCAAATTGCCCGACCCATCCAGCGCATACGCAACGGGTTCGGTTGGGATAGCCAGGCCAATTATGGTACCAGGCAGGTTACCCAGTTTTTGCAAACGGCCCGTCGATAGATTGATCTGTTGCAGTTCAGAGCTACCATTGAACGTTATCGCCACCAGGCCCTGCGAATTATCCGTAGGTGAAATATCGAAACCAGCCGCACCCGTAATGTCGAGTCCAAGCGGACCGACATCGATCAAGGTGCCATTGTTGGGTGGGTTCTGAATGTAAAGCCGATCGGTGGCAGGGTCGATGTCATACAGCGTGGTGGTTGTCGATCCTGCCCGGTTGTTGGTGTAGGCTACTTCTGAAATCATCACTCCCGACACACCATTGATTGCTCCATCGACAGCAGCTACGGTTCCCGTTTCAGGATTCAGCCGCAGATCCTGTCCTGTGTTGGTCACAAGCCGAATCCGGTCAACGGTTGGATTGAAATCGAGGGCGACTACGCTTCCGGTAACGGCGGGCGTAAAGGGCCCGGCGCCTATTGGGCGGGCTTCGGCAGTTGTCGTATTAATGACAAACAAACGGCTCATGTTGCTGACCCCGTAGAGCTGTCCGGTAGCCGGGCGAAAATCGATTGCCATGATGCGCTCACCACTCATCAGGCCCGAGCCCATAATCGTCGTTGTTGCCAGTGGTGTATTGGAGTTCCGGATGTTCAACCGTACCAGTTGGTTGGCATCATTCAGAGCATACACCGTAGCATCGGGCACATTGCCCGGATCGGGCACAAGACGGTGATCCTGGCAGGCATTGAGCGTTAATAAGGAGCCAATCGTTAGCATACCCACAGCCATCCGAAGCCGTTTTCTGTAAAGCGTAGTCATAGTCTTTCTCGTTGAAGATAACAGGGAAAAATAGTACAGATAATTGCACGTAACTATACGCTCATCGGCCTGATATGGATTTGCTTTATTAAAAAGAAATTAAAAAACGATTAAATGGACGGGTGCTATACTCCTCTTTTACCCGTAGTATTGACGCGGGTTGTGGCCCTTACCACATCTTTTTTAAGCTTATATAACTCCCAAAGCTGTCAGGCATCAGCTCACCCCGGTCAAGCGCAACCGATGTGGTTAGTATAGTTCCGGGAAATTTAGGCACGACCCACTGAGCGGCCAGATAGGTAGACAGTTGATGAAATACAGCGGGATATGGTTGCTTGTAAGACCCGAAGTTACGGCTGTACGACGCTCGCATCGTGAGGGTTGGTCCGCGACGAAACAGGCCCGTTGCACCTGCGTACCAGGCCACAACCCGGTTATTGGGGTAATACCCATTACCCGCGTAGCCATTGCCGATAGCCGGTGTTAAGTCGGAGCGGGGCATGACGAAGGGGGTACCAATCGTACGCCCCCGATATGACCAGCCCTGAATGTATTGACTGTGGTTGAAATAATTGTCGGCCCCCTGGTACCGGGCTGCCGGATCGAACGTCGGACCACTTTGATTGGTGGTCGTTAACCATTCGAGAACGACCCGCTGAAAGCGAAATCGGGGATTAGTCTTTTGCCGGTTCAGAAATCGTAAACCCGTCAAACCGTCCGGCACATTTTGTAAGGCGAGGCCCGATGCGTCGTCGTACATGTGCTGATGATACAGCAGCCAGTTGGCCCGATCGCCCTTCCATTCCAGCGCCAGATCATAGCTCCCGACATGGTTACCGAGTCGGTTAGTGCCATCGAAACCCGTAAATCGGTCATTTTCCAGCGCATCAGGATAGCGGCCCGTAACAAGCGATAAATAATCCTGAAACGAGGTCGACAAGCTACCATTCACAGCCAGTGGTGTACCAATCAGATAATCGGCATGACCGCCCCACTGCACCTGGTGATTCAATCCGCCGTAAATCCGGACGCGCCAGTTTGGTTTGCCAATTCGGCCGTACAGGTATTTCTGGTGGAGGTAGCTGCCCTGTATATAGGAATCGATCAGCCAGCCGTGGGCATAGCCAGCGCGAATGGCCACTAGTTTTTTAGTAAACCCCAGCGGAACAAAATCGGGCGTATGCAATTGTATTTTAGGAAATGGCATCGCGTTTCCCGACCAGGCAACAAAGCCCGACGTGAGTGTGGTGTCGCCCAGCCCAACGACCTCGCGCCGATTTCCTCCATACAGCTCAAGATATCTGAAACGCACTTTCACGTAGGCATCCGGCAGCAAAACCGCCGGGTTATTGCTCGTCGACGGGGGACCAGCGTTTGCCACGGCATAAAGACCAAACCCCCAGTCGAAACGGGATTTGCCTTTTATGACTGAATCAGGTCGGGTTGTATAGTCCCGCACCACACTGACCCGAACGGTAGCAAACGAACCCCGTACCGGCGTGATGTTATACTGATTGGCCCGCAACCAGAACGGGTTTTGTACCGAAGATGTAGCCATGCCCCCGATAGTAGCCGAATACTGCACTACGCCAGCCGACGACGTTTGTTGGGACTGAGCAGACGTCGTAACCAATAAAAAAAGGAAAACAAGAAAGTATAGTGCGTGCATAGGGTGTCGATTCTACGGAACTATCGTCTCAATAGGCAAACATACGCTATACTACCCGAATGAGTTTACTTACCAAATAGTAGGTTCATGAAAACATCTTCCCCTTATTTTTAATTAATATATATGAAACAATACTAGCGCATGAACATACCCTCTACTACGCTTAACAATGGTGTCGAAATGCCTCTGCTGGGACTTGGTGTTCACACACCAGGCCACAACGATGAGGTGCAACCGGCTATTGAGTGGGCACTTGAGGCCGGTTGCCGGTTAATTGACACGGCAGCAGCATACGGTAACGAGCGGCAGGTGGCCAATGCAATTCGGTCCAGCGGCATCCCTCGAAGCGATATTTTTATTACGACAAAAGTGTGGAATGAAGACCAGGGGTATAACCGGACGATACGCGCTTTCAACCGGAGCCTGGAGCGTCTGGGACTCGATGTGGTGGATTTATATCTGATCCACTGGCCAATAAAAGAACACCGGCATGATACCTGGCGCGCCCTGGAGAAAATTTACTCCGAAGGGAAAGCCCGCGCTATTGGCGTTTCCAATCACTACCCGGCCCATCTGGACGAGTTACTGACCGAAGCCAAGATCATACCGGCGATCAACCAGATCGAACTAAGCCCTTACTCGTACCTACCCGACGTGCTGGACTATCATCGTCAGAACAATATTCAAACCGAAGGGTACGCTCCACTGGTACGGGGGCAAAAAGAAAACGACCCGAGGCTGGTCGAGCTGGCCGAAAAATACGGCAAATCGACTTATCAGCTTCTCATTCGGTGGTCCTTGCAACATGGCGTCGTTACAATTCCCAAATCCGTAAAGCGCGAACGTATCCGGGAAAATTTCGACGTACTGAATTTTACTATTTCGGAGGAAGATATGGCCTTGCTAAACACATTTTACGATAACACACGTGTTGCCGATGATCCACGGACTATCCCCTAGGCTTAATTTCTGACAATCTGCGGCTGGTGGTGAACCACACACGCGACGGGCAGGTGTTCCTGTAGCAGATCGCCCAGGATACGCAATCCCCACTCCTCGCAGCGCCGATGCCCGACGGCGATGACGGCAATACCGGTTTCATCGACCGCCTGCTGGCCCGGTTTTCGATAGGCACCCGTCAGGTACAGGTGTGCGCCCCGCTCGGCAGCCTCCCGAACGAGCGCGTCGGTCATAGCACCAACGACCGCTATTCTGGAGTTGGCAGCCCGCCAACTAGACGAACTGTAGCCGGCTTCGGCCCTGTCATAGCCGCCGAACATAGTTTTCACACGGTTTAGCCAGTAATCAAACTCCTGCTCAACCACATCGACCAGCATACCGATTGGTCGCTCGGGTACGGGCTCCCTGCCTTTAGCAACTTCCTGTTTATAGCCCAGTTGCTCCGGCACGCCCAATCCCTCCAATTGCTCGAACAGATGTGTGTTGAAGCCAATGGTCAGGGCTTCATCGAAGGGCAGATGATGCGTTAACACGCCAACCCCAGGCGGCAAATGCGTTAGATCGAGCTGCCAGGGTCGGTGTAACCACAGCGCATCCAAATCCATTTCCGTTACCCACTTCGCCAGATCGGGGAAGGGCTCAAGAGCAAGACCTATTCGCTGAACGGGCTGCTCGGATGGGTGATAAATGCCTCCCCGTTCGTCGGTGGGAAAACGGTGAACGGCCAGTTCATCTTCGAGAAACGTAGCGATGTGGTTGATGGTAAGCGTTGGCGAATTCATTCTCATTTAACTTGTCTTCCGGCCAGATAGTTTTAGCCCATTGCCCAGCCGAATAAAATTTGTCCGGTATGTACGGTAATGAACGCAGTTTGTCCGGTAACGTACATAAAACCATAAGGTAATAAAAGTCAGCACACTGACAATCAACGCATTAATACCATTGGCATGCTTGTTGGCATAAGGTAAGAGAACGTATAAATCAATCATACAACACATACTACCATGAAAAACACATTGACCTCCGCTCTTGCTAAAACGTTAGTTGGCCTCTTTTTACTGAGCAGCACCAGCCTGTTGGCTAACCCAACGGCACCGGCTAAACCGGCTACATTCGATGCCAGTGTTTATGTTAACAAAGCGAATAAGATTCGCCTGGCGGTTGAGAAAACAGCGGCAGAACCCTTAACGATTACCTTACGGCAAACAGGTGAAAAAATTCCGGTCTTCATGCGGCAAATCGGTAAGAAACAAACTAAAGCGGCCCTTCAACTGGATGTAGATCAACTGGCTGATGGCGTTTATGAACTGGAGATTGCCTCCGCTTCGGGCCGTATCGTTAAGCAAGTAAATTTGAAGGCTGCCACACCCGTAATGACTAGTGAACGACTGCTGGCTATTCAGTAAAACAACAGAACTTTAAACGAAGCAGCCTGACGAATTAAATTGATTCGTCAGGCTGCTTCGTTTTATATCTAGCCCACTCTGATCTGGTTTGCCAGTCAGACTTGCAGCCTTCTATCGGGCAGTACCGTCTCGTTACTTAGCTCCTGGTGACCAAACTCGTTCGGCGGCTCTGTGTTGATGCCTGAACTCTGTTTCTAGATCTGACATAGAGGTAGGCGAGGTAATTATTCCAATCAACTAACGCACTCATTTCGATGCAACAGGTAATCTGACAATGTGCGCCCGAAGACATGGGCGGCAATGGTACCAATGAGAATACGGGCCTACCAAGTGAAGCCAGCAATGACGGTGGAACGGGTACAACAGGCGGCAGCGATATTGCTGGCAATACGCCCGCCACGAACGAGCCGATGAAGGAGATATAGATGACTCAGATGAGTCTTTTTCTGACGATGGTGATCCATGTTATTGTCGCCCCGCCACTCGCCATCGTGCGCGCTGGTTACCGATGGTTCATCGGCTGGAGTAGCGGCTCCTACACCCGATGCCTCATCTCACCCATCCGGGCTGTATATTCTGGTTTGCTTATTAATAGGTGTATTTTTTAACGGCTATCTATATACGCATCTGTCTCCATGTTTATTTCCAATGCCAGTAAGTCATGTCCCTACAAGGCTGTTTTGTCTATCAATCAGCCAGTTAATTTTCGGAAAGTAAGGACGGGCGTCCTGATAGCCAGCAGATACTAGTCTTAAGGTGGATAGGGCAAAAATAAGGGGGCGATCCGTAGTGCCCGTTGATCGCCAGCTCAATGGCTTTTTCGAAGGCCTGGGGTGTTTCCGCCAATCAAAACCGGACTCCGCTGGCCACCGTATCTGCGCACGACATCGAGAATGGGCATCAAGACAACCGGAAAACCCGCCACTGATTGCTGGCCCGGCTTAGCAGATGCTGCGGACGCTGGTAAACAAAATCCCAGCAGGTGAAGGGAAACAGCAGGTGCTTCACAGGGGTTGAGGAATAGAGAATTAGCTAGCCGACTACGGTTATATCGAAGGGCTGGTTCAGCGATAACCAGTACTGACAGGTCGACTCCATTAATCGCCGGAGCGATTCATAATCCAGCGGTTTTCTTAAAAATGAATTAGCCCCCAATCGATACCCCTGTTGAACCTCCTCCGGACTGGCATTGGCACTGATCATCACCACGGGCACCACATGCCAGTACGGATGCTGTTTAAGCACCTGCAGGGTTTGATACCCATCCCGATTGGGCATATGCCGATCCAGCAGAATCAACGCAGGTCGCTCCAGATTACGAAGGACATGATAAGCCAGATCATTCCCACTCTCAAACAAGCGAAGCTGATAGTCGGGCATGTGCCGGGCGAAAATACCTTGTACCAGCAACCGGTAGTCATAAGCATCATCAACAAGATACACTTCCTTTGGATTGGTCATAGGCTGGCAATCAATTAGCATTTATAAAGCAACTCCCGAAACCCGTATGCTCTTTCTGTAAAAAGGGGAAGTTAGGTAGTGGGCCTTTTTCGACGATTAGATTTCCTCTCGCTTCCCTCAATAAACTACAGCGGTAGGGTACGGCATGCTAGATGCAGCCAGCAACGATCTGGGCAATTCTATCCCGAAACGCATCATCTCCGTTCTGTGTTAAATCAACTAAACTGTTAAAACAGGTTCAACACGGGAAATGCGCGATGAGCTACCGTAAATGAGGCAATGGTATCGTGCTGTGGAGAAGGGTACTCTCCCAGCCTGGTGCATAAAATCGAATGGGCATATTGGTACCGGATTTCAGCATCCAGAGACTTCATGTACGAACGATGGCTATTTTTCCGTCAACTGATCCGTACCATAACGCAGCACCATTTTGGTTAGAATACCCTTCAGTCCGGACTTGTTGACCGCAACCGCTTCCAGATTATTTACGCCTTCGGTCAGATTAGCCGGGTAACGCCCCTTGGCATCGGCCTCCAGAAGCTTGCCATTCAGCCGCACTTCGTAGTGGTCGAACCAGGGCATGTTGTGCAGTAAGGAAAGGTTGAGATTGGGCACTGGGGCAAATTCAGCCATATGCCGCTTATACTGCCCATCGGTACGGATGTTGTATTTCCTGTTAATCTCCAAGAAACGGGACGTTTGTTGAAACGAGAAGCTGATGCTCACCCGATTCATGTCGAAATAAAAATCGTCGGGATTCTTGGTAAACACCATATTACCCGATGTTTGCCCCTGAAAGGTGAGGTAAGGAGCCGTTCCGTCGAGCATCAGTGCCAGTGATTGCTTCTGGTTCTGATAGCGATAACTCGCGTTGATAAAGCCAAAGTACTGCTTCTGAAACCCTTTATAATCCCGTTGGTAAGCAGCCAAATCCAGTTTCCGTTTACGGGCATATTTCTCCGTTGGCAGAAACGAGATTTCGTCGTATTTACCTTCTTTGTAGCGTTTGTATATGTCGTAATAATTTAGGTAATCGCCTTTATGCTGCACATAGATACTAAACTGAGGATCGACAAAAATCCACTTCTGAAGCGAGTTGCACCAAACCTCCGTAGCTACGTGGCCCATGCCAAAGCCGCCATAGGCAACATCGGGCGTTGTCAGGCCGAGCGACCGCGATACAAAACCGAAACTCTTCAACGCATCGCTGAGCACCCCCCCGTACTCAACGCATCGGTAGCGATTACCATCCCGCGCCGACAAAACAATCTGGTACGAATTGAGCGAGTCGGGCGCTTCGTTAATGCCATCGTGATCCCACTGGCTACTTACCCAGTTTAGTAGCTCGATAATCAGCTGCTGATCGGTCATACCCGCGACGCTAACGTCTTTCTCAATAAGTGCTTTCAGGTCGGCATACTCTTTTTTACTAATGTCGTCGGGATAATTTAGGTAGTCGACCTTGTTGTTAAGCAGGTAGTTGTTGCTTTCCAGTACGGTGATTTTTTTCACACTGCTACCCGTCTCCCGTATTATTTTTTCAATTCTGGTCAGCGCTGTTTTCCATTCGGGCGTTCCGCGCAGACTGGCAAAATCGGGGTCTTCGTTGATATGACTCAAGTTTGTATAGCCATCGTCCACCGCTTTAGTGAGGGTAGTCAAGGCTTCCTTTTTTTTACCACCTAACGCGAAGCTGCAAGCGGCATTGTAATAGTCCTGCACTTGTAGAAACAAGGTGGCAGCCTTATCGAACTGTTTGTTCTGATAAGCGATTTCGGCCTGCTTGCCAACATCGTTCTGGGCCATGGCTAGCTGAGTCAGGAATAGCCATACCAGAATTGAGAGAGATGTTTTTATACGTGTCATTGGGTATGTGTATGGTTTGCTGGTGAGATGCATTAATGGTGTAGTAAGTTGCGTTTAAAAAGACTTAAATCATAAACACCTACTAGCGAACGATAAGCCTGCATCCTGGCTACCTCGTTCGGAGCCACGTTGCCCCAACAGTTCCATTGTTCAGCTTAGATTATCGTGTGCGGTAGCCACTTTCCCTGTAAATAAGGTTCGATCAGGAAGCAACACGGCCTGAAGGTTATCCACAAATTGCCGTTAAATCCTGTGGATAACCTTCAATAAGAGCCTTATACTGTTGGTAAGTCTCTTCCCTAGGCCGGTAGAGGGCTGTTTTACTCCGCCATTTTAACTAAAAATAGCCCGGAAGTTAGCTTCCGGGCTACATACGATCATAATAAGTTCACATTTCGTTCAAGCGCTTCTCAGCTGATAAAGATTGCGCTGCAAACGCGTAATCTCCTTACGACAAAATACTAACTGGTCCGTTGGCGCGTGTGCGTCCTGTAAATCATCCAGTAACCGAAACCACTCACTCAGATGCTGTTCGGTTAGCGCGACCAACTCTTTATGAGGGTGAACAGGCAGCATTTGATTGACTCGTCGAGTTTCCATCATTAAAAGCATTTTGGGTATCAACCAGCCTAGTAAGTAGCGGCCCTTTACCCGGATTCAGAAAAATGTCCAACACTATAGATGTTTAATTTTTTACACTAATAGTCCTATTAACAAAAAGAGACTCATTTGTTCCCTAAAATTTGCGGAGGTTGACGATTATATTTTTTGACCACTTAATGTGCATCGTACCAACGTGTTACATTACTCGTTGCCTAGTAAAGGAGTCGTTACTAAACATATGGGCAAGCAATGTATTTTTCCTCTCGACAGTCGTTCAAAATCAGCCAATTGCTCAACAAACAGAACAATTTAAAGACCACTTTCTCATTATTATTTACGCTCATTAACAAACTTATTGGGAAAATGTAAAACCCGTATTACAAGTTAAAGAATGGTGGGTACGACAGCCGTCGTCTGCCTGGATGGCGGCTGTTTTTATACCTGAACCATATCCTCACCCGATACTATCTGTTCTTTTCTTCGTCGTTAGAAATCAATGAACAGTGAATAAAATAAAAATATGTGCGTTCAAATACGACTCATAGCGGCTAATTTCCCAGTCAACATAACCAATCAATTTTATTTATTTTTTTAATTATTCGTAAATAATTAATTTACAAATAATTATTTGTATTAACTTTAATCCATTAAAACATTGATAGGGTAGTATATTAGTGTGGCTAGGATTATAAAAGCCCGTCTACATTGTGGATGGGCTTTTTAAAACGCATATCCATTGAAAATGTATTGCTATAGGCCTATCGCCAAACATAATGCTCTTACAGGCTCTTGACTGGTAATTGATTAGGTTTAAAAGAGGAAGGTTAAACAAGACTGGGCCATGCCCGGTCTTTGTTTTTTAATGACTTTCGCTGTTTTGACCAGAAGGCTAATCTGTTTAGACGATGGCAGCAAAGCAACTAATCCTTATTTTTGCTCCATGCAACCGAGCACAGACCATCAGGAATTAATCAACTTTTTCGCCAATCGCCCGCTGCCCTCTGGCCCTCAGCACGTTAACCCCTACAGCGTTTTTCTTAATTTACCTGACGCTGTAGAAACACAGCTCAAACAATTACGCAGTGAGGTCGACGCATCAAGGAAGTCGGCTGCGATTACACTTCGCGAAGTACAGGAGTGGCTTGTAGCCCAATCCCCGTTAGCGTAAAATATGTAAAACACGCTAGTTAGCAGCTTCAGTTAGGATACACTAAAGCCCTATCAATGCTGACAGGGCTTCAGACTTGAGCGGCAGCCTAACTAATTGGTATCATGTAGCCAGACAAAACTACATTGATTCCGCGCCCTCACCTGATGTTACTCGATTGGCTTCTGGCCAAATCTTTACGCACCTTTTCAGCGGCTGCCAGATCGACCAGCGTAATATTAGCTCTCTTCCTCAGCGTTGGTGAAGCTGTCAGGATTTCGGTAGCCATCTGAATAAGCAGTGCTGCAGTTGCCTGCCCATTGCTCTTCCGGCGAGTAGCCCGACGAGTCGATTGATCAGGTATTTGGGCTAATGGCTTAGCCAATTGAAATGACTCCATTTTTCGCTTGAATTTGTTGTTTACGTTCCTTCATATAGAACAAAAAAAACGCTATTTTAAGCATAAAAACGAGCACTTATTCAAAAGAAAACAGATTAATTTATCTGTTTTCAGTACTCTTTACCAATAGGAAGCCAGTGCCCGTGTGGCGTGCAAATAAAGCCACAGACCGATTTTTCTGAACAGCCCAAACTTCCGTCCATCTACTAAGTAAGGCTTATTTAGAGTTCGTTTCAACAAACTACATTATCGTGTAAGTACGCCGTTTCCATTGGCTACAAAAGTTGGCAACGTAGGGCTCAAAAAGGCTGGTATAGTTTACAGATTTTACGACTCAGATAAAAAACTAAAAGTTTATTACAATTAAATAAAAACAACAGGAATAGTTAGTTAAACGGGCTATTATTCGAATTTGTATAATATATTACGAAAATAATATAAAAGTAACGTCTCACTTAGTCACTATAAGAAAATTTTACTGTTATATCAATCGGAAATACGCTACTTAATAGAAATCCCTTTGTATAAGCCGATCGTAAGTACAATCGAATTGCAGCAAGTTATGCGGTATGTCGCTGTTTTTACACTGTTTGACATTCCTGTAGCCAAAGGATTTGCTTCAGAAGAAGAGGCTATACGTTGTCTTGAAAAAGCGGACAACGATCCAGACTCGTCGCCCATAGGTATTTATGACGCGCAGTCGGGTGCTGTAACCTTCGATGAATACGAGGAATACTCGTCAGCAGCTATAAATCGGGAATTGATTGTGCGATTAGCTCGGTCCTACATAGAGCGTATCGTATGAAAAACATCCTGCTATTAATACGACTAGCAGGCGTCTACATCATTACTCGCTTGATAACCAGATCTGGATTCGCCCGCTCATAGTCATCAATATACGCCATACCCAGCTCGGTCAATTCATAGCAGGTCGTTTCGCTGGGTTTTTCGTCACTTGCCTTGATCAGGCCAACGCTAACAAGCCCCATGATGTAGTAGCTAATCATCATGCGATCAAAACTAGTTTGCTTCTCTACCTGGCTGCATGTTGCCGATCGGTAAGTAGCGGTAAGTATGCTATATTGCGCAAACGTAATGATCATGGTCTTACTAATTATTTATGGCATTGCCCATATAGAACGTATCGGAGCGTCAATTCGATATGAAACTTGTTTTGGGCAAAAGTAGATAAAGCGAGGCTATATATGCTAATTAACGAAATTTTTAGGGGCTACAGAGTAAAAGCGTACACAAGTGTAGACACTTTTTAGCTAATGGCCCATACGTTTACTATACATGGAAAACCGTAAATACCCTATCGGTCCTTTTGCTATTCAGGACAGCTACCCGGATGATCAGATGGCGCATATCATCGATGTCATTGAAGCCAGCCCATTAGCGTATCGGCAAGTAATTCAGGGCTTGTCAAGTCTCGATTTAGCCAAAACATATCGGGAAGGAAGCTGGACAGTACAGCAACTTGTTCATCATGTGAGCGATATTAGCCTACTGCATTTTCTACGCATGAAGCAGGCCCTGACCGACCCCGGCTATACGGTGGCTACGATGATCAACATGGACGGGTGGGCAACTACCGCTGACGGAATCGACGCCCCAGTCAATGACTCGCTTAACCTGTTCGAAGGTGTTCACCGTCGGTACGCGCATTTAGCCAAATCGTTGACCCCTGCCATGTTAGCCGTTAGCTATTTCCACCCGGTCCGTCAGCTACAAGTCAACCAGGCACAAGCTCTGGCAATGTCGGCCTGGCACGTACAGCATCATCTGGCGCACATTAAACTGGCGTTGTCCTGATTCTGGCCAGTGAGCGATCCGGCCAAGCCTACTCGACTTGCTACTTGGCGGGTATCTGCTCTTCTTCCTGCTGCTGTCGGACCTGCTGGCCAATGGGCACGTATTCTACCTCGCAAGGGTAGCCAAACAGGCAATTGGCTTTGATCTGCTCTGCCACCCGATCGGGCACCATGCTTTCCCACCCGTCTTCGCCCTGTTGAATCATCTCCAGAACACGGTCGGTGGAAATGTGCAGGTTCTGTTCGTTGTAATCTGTGATGTCCTCTATTTTATCATTCCGCACCAGATACTGAAACAACGGTTCCAAGGCTGGCGTCAGCTTGAACTCATTGCAGGTGTATATGCTTCCTTCTTTCAGGGTCGGATACACGAACAGCTTCACTTTCCGGCTAAACAACGTGGCAAACGACTCCAGGATGCCCCCCGGCAAGAATTCATAGTGGCTCTCTTCAAAAATGTATTCGAGGTTCGGAATCCCGACAATCAAGCCTATTTTAAGCCGTGTCAGACGAGCCAGATACGCAACGAGCTTATAATATTCCAGGTAGTTGGAAATCATTACGGTCTGTCCCATAGAGCATAAAATATCGACCCGGTCCAGAAAGTCTTTTTCGTCAATTCCCTGCTCATTCGCTTTCAGATTATGCAGCGTCAATTCGGCCATGGATATAACCCGATTGGCGTCAACATCCGGTTCATCTTTGAACTGTTTCAGCCCATTTTCTATCATATCCATCTGCACATTCGTGACCGGTCTCAACCGGCCCCGCATAACCAGGATATGCTTCTTATAAAGCGCTTCGGATGGTTGTAATACCTGCCCGTCGGCGCCAAACAGGGCAGCATCCGTAAAGCCATTTTTAACCAGGTGAAGGCTCATCAGGCGGTTGTCCACATCTGAAAAATCGGGACCGCTGAACCGAATCATATCGATCTGAATCCGCTCCGGTGCCAGATCGTCCATCAGCGACAAGACCAGCGTTTCGGGCGATTTAGAATAATAGTAGCATCCGTAGATCAGGTTAACACCAATGATTCCTAAAGCCTGTTGCTGTAAGATATTCTCATTATCGATCATCCTGACGTGGATAATGACATCGTTATACCCAGACTGCGGGTTGAGCTGAAACCGGCAGCCGAGCCAGCCGTGGGCTTCGTTGGTTTTCTGATAGTTAAGGGCAACAACGGTGTTGGCAAAGGCAAAGAATGTCGTATCGGGACCACGTTTTGCGGCTAATCGTTTTTCCAGCAAACTATACTCCTTGTTCAACATCTTCACCAGTCGTGATTCCACGACATACCGGCCACTTTCTTCAACGCCATAAATGGAGTCGCTGAAGGTCATATCATAGGCTGACATGGTTTTGGCAATCGTTCCTGATGAGCCGCCAGCTTTAAAAAACATAGCGGCTGTTTCCTGACCGGCTCCGATTTCGGCAAACGAGCCATAGATACGACGATCGAGATTGACCCGTAACGCCTTCTGCTTCGTACCTATATTCTTTTCGTACATAGTCTGTTCGGCTTGCTGATGTTAAAGTTACAGTATAAAACGCCAAAAGCAGCCTTTAGGGCTGCTCTTAACGCAAAATAATACAATATTAATGTTGTAAGTCAGGCAACTTGTCATTGAAAAACATATTACTACCACCAGCCTTATGTTCAATGGATGAGCCAATTTCATAAGTCGGCCCATTCACACGAGCGGCTAGTCGGCCGGCACCAGTTATACGGGCGATAGCCACACCAAGCAACGACTCATTGACGTCGCCCAACTGTTTCCAAACCTCGTTCGTGTATTCTTTCACTTCAACCGATGGTTTAAAACCAGTTGAATAATCGGACTGGTCCAAGGCATTAAACGACTTGGTTACGATGGGCTGCATCCCCCATTTGATCCGGCCTTTTTCGTCCGAAATCGTAATGGAGCCTACGTTTTTACCGTACGATGTCGTACCAATGGTGGTCACATCCATATATGGCTTTAATCCATTGATAACCAATTCACTGGCAGAAGCCGTACCGCTTGTCGTGAGCACGGTCAGGCTACGCAGATTAGCGCCTATATTATTGGTTTTCTGCAGAAAGTAACCGTTGAACCAGTCGGCCCCGTACCGCTTCAGCAGGTCTGGCGTCCATGTTTTATTGTACTCTTTTTTATAGAAGATCTTCGATGGGTCGATTCCTTTCCCGATCGAGCTGGCCAGATTCTGGGCCGCCGTAACATACCCACCGGGATTGTATCGAAAATCGAGCACCAGATCCGTAACACCCTTTGCCTTAAAACGCGTAAATACGTCATCGACCTGACGATCATACGTATGGTCATCCGGCCCGGTTGGTCCCGTAGCAAACTGATTATAAACGAAATAGCCGATTGTTTTACCATTTATAACGTAAACGGAATCCAGGAAAACCGGGTTAGCCTGGAAAACAACGGCCGTGGTCTGCCGGGTAGTTGTGGTATTCACAATGGCATTTGTGGCATCTACACTGGCCAGTGTATACGTTTTCGTGTCAACAGTGCCATTCACCAGATCGGAGTAATTTCCTGTATTGAGCGTTTGGCCGTTAATTTGGTAGAATATATCGCCCCGCTTCAGACCCGCTTTAGCCGCCGGCGAGTTTTTCTGGACGTACAGCACTTTCCCGATCACATCACTGCTGCCGGCGGTGCGCAGGTAGAGTTTATACTCCAGACCGTCCGTTTTACTTTCTCCATTCAGGGATGCTTTCAACTCATCGGCGCTCTCCTGTATCCATGAAAAGCGGTCACCATCCGGGTTGGTCGTTGCATCGTAGGTGTTCAGGATTGACTTGAAGAAACTACCCGGTGCCAAGGATTCATCAGGATTTACCGGTAGCTTGTCATTCCAGTAATAATACAACTTCATATTACTTAGTATCCAGTCATTTACTTCTTTATCTGTCACAGGCGTCACGTCGGCGCTCTTTTTACAGGAAGCCAGGAGAAATAGGCCTGAAGCAACCCAAAGCAGCACCGGACGAAAAAGGCAGAATTTTATCATGATAGTTAATAAGAGCAAAACCAGTTTTTACATAACGTACTTATCCGTAAAATAAATCGGGATGAGTCAATTAGTCAAAGCGTAAGATAAGGAAGTTCGGCCAACTATAATACGGCATTTATGAAAAGGCGTCCTCAATGTGTTTGACCCGCAATTCAGCACCCGCTACGGTAACCGCTATGATATCGAACCGGATATCGTGCATCCAGCCGTGGGTGAAGATGTACTGCTCGGCGGCTTTCATGACCAGTTTGGCCTTTGTATATGATACGAACTCTTCAGGGTCGCCATAACTAAGGTTGGTGCGGGTTTTAACCTCGGCAAAAATCAATAGTTTTCCTTTCTGGCCGATGATGTCAATTTCGGCATGCTGGTGGCGGTAGTTCTGGCAAACAATCTCGTAGCCTTTCTCCCGAAGGTAGCGAGCTGCTTCCCTTTCGCCCTGCTTGCCGGTTTCGTTGTGTTGCGCCATTGCGTTAAGTAGGTTACGGGTGAACAATCGAACGAAACGTAGCCGTCTGATTGTTAATACCAGGAAGTTGCCTTATGAAAGGCCAGTTCCTCCGTAAAGCAATGAATAGTCGCATTAATAAACAAGTTGACGTTCGTAAGTTAGGATTGATCGCGTATCAGCAAGCCTGGGATGAACAGGAGCGCCTGTTTGCCACCATTGTCAATCAAAAACTACTGAACCGTACCCTGGCGGCCGATGAGCAACAGCCCACGACCAACTACCTGCTCTTCTGCGAGCATCCGCCCGTGTATACCCTTGGCACCAGCGGGCACCCGGAAAACCTGCTGATCGACGAAGACCGACTGACCAACGAGCTCGGTGCGACGTTTTTCAAAATCCGGCGCGGGGGCGACATTACGTACCACGGTCCGGGCCAATTGGTAGGCTACCCCATCCTGGATCTGGATAACTTCTTTACCGACATTCACCGGTACATGCGGCTACTGGAAGAGAGTATTATTCTGACCCTCGCCGACTATGGTTTGCAGGCAGGCCGGATAGAAGGCGCAGGTTCGGAGAGGCTAACGGGCGTTTGGCTTGACGCTGACGGCCCAAATCCGCGTAAAATCTGCGCCATGGGCGTTAAAGCAAGCCGTTGGGTAACGATGCATGGATTTGCGCTGAACGTTAATACGGATTTGCGTTATTTTTCTCATATTGTCCCCTGCGGCATAACCGACAAGGCCGTTACCTCACTGGCTGTAGAACTGGGTCGGGAGGTCTCTTTAGACGAAGTAGCAAACAATGTTCAGCGGCACTTGTTCGAGTTGTTTGACATGGAATTAGTTCAGGATAATGAAGAAAGACATTAATTTTTTGCCCGTTGAAGGCGTACACATAGTCATTGCCCGGAAAGAGAATCTTCTTGGCGGCTACGACTGGCAGGTTTTTTTGATCAACCAGAATGACGTGCCCATCCAAACGGTTTTTGTTACCTCAAAAGGATACGGACTGAAAGACGACGAAGAGCAGAAAACCTCGACCCTGCGCCATTTCTTTGTCGAGATACAACCCGGAGCGCATGAAGTTGTCGAAACCATCATGCCGGATGTATTTCACCTGAACAACGAATATTGGGTGAGTTATTTTATTGGAAAACAGATCTTCGACAAGAAGTTTATCTTCGTGCCCGACAGCATTGTCGAAGAAAACCTGGTGACAATACCCGCCCTGGGCCTGGAAGGCATATTGCATGCCTGAGTAAGGTGGGTGAAGACCCGCGATCTTGATGCCTACGTTTCTACGACTCGGACCTTCTCACAAAGGTCATTATTTAGATTTGCGGGTTTTTACCCACGCTATATACTATGCCTCAACCCATTTCCTGGAAGCGCCGTCTAAAAAACTTCCTCTTTATCGATCTAAAAACAGTGGCGGGGGAGCCGTCACTCCTGTCAGTAGACCCGCGTTTACAACGACAATGGGAAGAAAAGAGCCGATATTTCAAGAATGACGACGAGTTGTCGGCGGCTGGCTGGTATGATCGGCGAGCCTCTTTCTTTGCCGAGTTTGGCAAGATTATTTGCATTGGTGTGGGCGGTTTGTTCTTCGATGACGACGATAAGCCCCACCTGAAAGTAAAATTGTTGAGCAATGACGACGAACAAACCCTACTGAATGAGTTTTTAGTCATTGTAAACCGATACCCACCCGGCGAACTTACTCTCTGTGCCCATAATGGCAAGGAATTTGACTTCCCTTATTTGTGTCGACGGCTGATGGTCAATGGGTTGCCATTGCCACCAGCGTTACAGATATCAGGTAAGAAGCCCTGGGAGATACCACACTGGGACACACTGGAGTTCTGGCAGTTTGGCGATAAACGGCATTTTGCACCTCTCGATCTGCTGGCCGCTGTTCTGAATGTCCCAACCCGACCACTCGAATGGACCGGCGATCGAACCAGCGAAATCTATTACCGCGAGCACGACTGGCCACGTATCGAGCAGTACGCCCGCGATTCGATGGTGATGCTGGTTCAGGTTTATCTAAAAATGGTGGGTGCCCCGCTTGTGGCCGACGAGCACATTGTTCTGAGTGACTGAGGCAGTCAGGTAGGACAGCCGCGTCAATCAGTTGTTTATCCGGTTCATTAACAACCGGGTTAACACCATTAAATACAGAAAAGTATACGTCAATGGACTACTACGGTAGTCCATGACTTTTTAGCCAGTCCATGAAGGCTGGAAATTAACATGAGAAACGGAAAACCGAAACAAAATAAATATACAAGAGATACCCCTGGTCAATCGGCCAGCCGGCAGTCTCAACCGTCGCGCCCCCGGGAAAAAGGGGTAGAAAAGTCAGGAAAGAGTCAGACCCGGCCTGGAGGGGCCCGGTCTATACAACAGGCGGACTCGTTTCTGGATGAAATGAAAAACGACCTGATGGCGTTTTTTCAGATCAACGACAATCAGTCATTTACACAGGAGCAGGTTCTTGAACATTTCGATACCAGCGACCGGCGCATGAAACTCATTATGCACGGCCTGATTGGCGAATTACAGGACGAAGGTTTCCTGATCCGTCAGGCCGACGGCAGCTATCGGGCAGACGCCGATGCGAACGTTGTGGAAGGCATTGTCGACCATGTCAACTCACGCTTTGCGTTCGTTGTTCCGGACACCGAAGCCGGTGTTCGTCGCGATCGGGACGATGACATCTGGGTATCGACGGATGACCTTGCCGGTGCCGTAGACGGCGACCGGGTGCGGGTTGTGCGCTTCACTGACTCCCGCAACGGCGGACGAAATGGGGCCAAACGACGGATTGAGGGCAAAGTAGCCAACGTAGTCGAACGAGGACGCACGGAGTTGGTAGGACGCATCGAAGTGTGGCCAACCTACGGCTTCGTTGTTCCCGATAGCAAGAAAATCTACGACGACATTTTTATCCCGAAAGAAAAACTCGCTGGGGCCAGCGATGGCGAGAAAGTGATCGTCCGGTTAACGAAGTTCCCGGACCCCAACAGCAGCAAACAGCGGTTTGAGGGCGAGGTACTGACGGTGCTGGGTGTAGCAGGGCAGAATAATACCGAAATGCACGCCATTCTGGCCGAGTTTGGTTTACCCATTCATTTTCCCGCCGATGTTGAGCAGGAAGCCGAAGCCATTCCGACTAAGATTCTGAAGAAGGATTTGGCCAAACGACGCGACATGCGCGATGTGACGACCTTCACCATTGACCCGATTGATGCGAAGGATTTTGACGATGCGCTTTCGGTGCAGGTACTTGACAATGGTAACTACGAAATTGGTGTGCACATTGCCGATGTAACGCACTATGTGTTGCCAGGCTCAAAACTGGAAGAAGAAGCCTTCAAACGGGCCACATCAGTTTATCTGGTGGATCGGGTTGTGCCCATGCTTCCGGAGAAATTGTCGAATGGATTATGCTCACTGCGGCCAAACGAGGATAAGCTCACCTTCTCGGCGGTATTCGAATTAACACCCAACGCCCAGATTGTAAAGGAATGGTTTGGCAGAACGGCCATCCACTCCAACCGGCGTTTCGCCTACGAAGAAGCGCAGGATATTCTGAACCACAACAGTGGCGATTACCTGGAAGAACTTCGGCTGCTGAATGAGCTGGCGTACAAGCTTCGCGATGAACGATTCAAGAACGGAGCCATCAATTTCGAAACCGTTGAAGTGCGCTTCCGGCTGGATGAGAATGGTGTCCCGTTGGCTGTTTACCCAAAAATTCGCCAGGATACCAACAAACTCATTGAAGAGTTCATGTTGCTGGCCAACAAACGCGTAGCGGAATTTGTACACTCGCTCTCGAAACGGAATAAAGGTGGTGAGGAAAACACGATGGTGTATCGCGTTCACGAATCACCTGCCGAAGACAAGCTACGTAGCTTTTCGGAATTCGCCCGTAAGCTAGGCTACAAGCTCAATGTCGACGACGACCACCTGTCGAATTCAATGAACCGCTTTATGGCGAGCATTGAAGGCAAGCCAGAAGCCAATATGCTTCAGCAGTTGGCCGTACGAACCATGTCCAAAGCGCGCTACAGCACCGAAGATTTGGGACACTTTGGTTTGGCTTTCAAACGATATTCCCACTTTACGTCGCCCATCCGTCGTTACCCCGACATGATGGCGCACCGGCTGTTGCAGCACTACCTCGACAAAGGTAAACCCGCCGACCGGGAGGAATACGAAGAGAAATGTCGGCACTCGTCGGAGCGGGAAAAAATGGCTTCAGAAGCCGAACGCGCCAGTATCAAGTACAAACAGGTTGAGTTTATGAGCCGTATGGCTCCCGATCAAACGTTTGAAGGCGTTATTTCGGGGGTTACCGAGTTTGGCATTTTTGTAGAAATCACCGAAAATAGTTGCGAAGGTTTAGTCCGGATGCAGGATTTGAGCGACGACTTCTACGAATACGATAAAGACAATTACCGCATCATTGGCAGCCGTACCAAGAAGATGTACACCTTTGGCGATGCGGTGGTCGTACGGCTAAAAGAAACCAACCTCGCCCGCCGAAGCATGGACTTCGCGTTAGTCAGCGACAGTGCCGGTCGGGCTACCGACCTGGGCACCAGCCGCCGATCGAGCCGAAGCGATAATAGTAGCCAAGCAAAGGGTTCCTCGCGCGGGTCGTCTTCGTCACGCTCGAGCAGTCGCTCAAAAGGCAAGGACAGCGTAGCGCCTAAGGGTGAAAACCGACGCGGAGGCCGCGGACGCCGGTAAATGCTTGTCGAGTTTGGGTCAGCAATGGCCCAAACTTAAATCTTGTTTATGATTTGGCTTGCGTTTTAGTCTTGTAATCTGCTATATTTGCAGGCCCAAACAGGGAAATTGTCTGCTTCCGTAGTTCAATGGATAGAATTTCGGTTTCCGGTACCGACGATAGGGGTTCGAATCCCTTCGGGAGCACATATTAGTAACAAAGGCTAATCAGGATTAGAGTTAACGCAACTCAAAATCAACTGATTAGCCTTTGGGCTTATTAAACCGCCCTACTTACCCCCTATCTATCCTTATCATCATTGCTGATCTTCTTGCCTTTCTTGCCGCCCCCGGCACTCATCTGGCCAAATCGCCACTCGAAGGTGAGCCGCACCGACCGACGAATCAGATAAAAACGCGATTCGGATTCAAAGGTGGGCGCTGATTGTCGGCTCGTTTGGGCGATTCCCCGATAGAATGGATTATTTAAACCCAGCGTGAGGCTGGCCTGCTTGTTCAGGATATCATGTTTGGCCGAAATACTGTGCCAGTAGAAACCCGTGTTGGTACCCTGTAAGCTAATCCAGCCCGAATTATAATTCCCATTTGCCTGTACGGTATAATTGTGGGGTAGTTTGTAGCTGGTATTCAGGTTGAGGTTCCAGACCAACCCATTGTTTCCCTGCTTGAGGGCGGGGCTGCTTAAGTCAACATACCGCAAATCCCCCCCGCCGTTGAGCGTCCAGTTTTTCGTAGGCTGACTACTGACGTTGACGTTCAGCCCGTATGCTTTGCGCTTGCCTATATTCTGGGGTTTTGTAATGGATATCCCGGCGGCATCTACCGTCGCCAGGTATTCGATGGCGTTGTTGGTCAACCGCCAGTATAAGGCCGTGTTAAGTGACAATCCGTTCTTGGCGCTCAGGGTATAGGCCAGTTCGGTAGCGTGGCTTAACTCCGGATTCAGCAAGGGATTACCCGTTTGAATATTCTTCGGATCACTCTGGTTGAGCCATGGATTCAGGTACCACACCATCGGGCGTTGAATCCGCTGAGTATAGCTAATCTTTAACGTGTTTGCCTTAATCTGTTTTGACAGTGTAATGCTCGGAATCAGGTTATTATACTGACTGAACAATTTTGTCTGGCTCGTAACAAAATCGCTTTGAATGGCGGTGTGTTCAAATCGGGCCCCGGCATTCAAATTCCAATGATGCTTGGTATCTATCCGCAACGATGTGTAGCTCGAATAGACCTTCTGTATATAATTAAAATCGTTCGATTGGGTTGAATCGGGCAGCATGGCGCTTTTCCCGTCCAGTGATTGCGTCACGCGGTATTCACTGCCAATATCACGCAAAATAGCCTTCAGACCAATTTCAAGCTTGATGTTGGTTGTATCATGAACTCCTTTAATGGTGAACGGATGCGTATAATCCGCCTGTGCGGTATATTCTTTATTACTGCTATAATTGGTACTGTGCTGGCGGTAGGTCAGCAGGTCGGAGAGACTGTACCGATCGGTATCATAAAAATAGTTATCGGGCATTCGGCTGAACTGCGTCAGTACAGACAATTCCTGTCCAGGCTTTCGGAAGATCTTGGTATAGCCAAGATCGAGCTGTCCATTGCCATACGGATTAGAAAATCGAATGTCATTTCGAAAGGCCTGCAACACGTCGCCCGTGGGGCTGGTCAGCTGATTGATGACTGAATTATTATTGGGGTAATGACCTCCCCAGACATTGGCGGCAAAATTGATGTGATTGGTCGAATCCGGATCATAGTCCATACTCATCTCGCCGTACCCCCCCGTACCTATATTATCCGCCTGGCTACTCTGGGTCAGTATATTCAGCGGCAGGCTGGGGCCATCGCTTACGGGCATCAACGTTGTGCGGATCGACTGGCTTTCCCGAATGTTTCGAAACTGGTATCCATTGGCGGATAAGGAGAAGCCAAACTTCTTTCGTTTCAGATTCAGGTTGGTACCCACGCTCCGATTTAGGTTTCCTGCTGTCACATTCACTGATCCGTTGAAACCCTGGAGGGCTTTTTTGGTGATGATATTAATGACACCAGCCGATCCTTCGGCGTCGTACTTGGCACCGGGGCTGGTAATCACTTCAATGGATTTAATGACGTTGGCGGGCATTTGGCGCAACGCATCCGCCAGATTACGGGCCATCATGGCCGAGGGTTTTCCATTGATGAGCACTTTAATATTGCCATTTCCCCGCATTTGCACATTACCATCCAGATCAACACTCAGGGTAGGCACCTTTCTCAAGACATCGGCAGCCGTACCGCCCGCGTTCGAAATGTCTTTTTCGGCATTATAAACTAACCGGTCGCCTTTGTCTTCGACCAGCGCTTTCTGGCCGGCCACCGTCACTTCGCCCAGCGTTTTTCCTTCTGTCATCAGGAGGATGGAACCAAGCTGACGCACCGGCTGATCGGCGGTGAGGATAACTTGTATTCGCTTGGTTTGGTAACCCACAAACGACAGGGCGAGCGTATAGGAGCCTACCGGTATATTGGGTAGCACGAATGCACCGGCTCCATCGGTAGTAGTGCCCGTAACCAGTCTGGCCCCGTCCATGAGGGCGGCTGTAGCAAAGGGGACCGGCTTTGCCGTCGTCGAGTCGGTCAGTGAGCCCGTTAATTTACCGGAATGAAGCGCTTGAGCCTGGGCACTAGTCGCCCATACGCTAAGCAGAAGCAGCGTGAAAAGATGTTTCATCAGATTTTTGGAGCGATTGAACCTGTTGGGGTTAAGTCGGTAGGCGGGGAATGAATAACGATTTATGAACGGCCAAGACGGATCCGGCTTCCTGTCTTTTTAGTTCGTTGGAGTAAGGATAGGACTCTTGCCCTACAGGTTGCATCCTGGATTAAATTTTTTTGAGATTATATAGGCAGAGACGATTCAGGCAGGAAAACATTACACTAGTTTTTTACTTTTTCTAACCCGACATCTAAATTCCTCTTTTGTAGACATACATATTGAGGTACCGGGAAACAAAAAACCATTCCTCAAGACGGGAATGGTTTATACCTTTTCTTAACCTAAACAAAGTTACTGCAATCCAGTATGAGCCGGGTAGACCCATAGCTGACTAAGGGTCAACTACCGTACCAGAAGACGAACCAGCTGATAATCAATCCTGTCCTTACCTATAATTTAATACATGTGTACGATTATGGACAAAAAACGTCCACTTTAGAACAGTAATTGATGAGCTTGGTACTTATCCGCCAAAGGCAGCCAGGTGCTTTTGAAAAATGGCGTCATATCTGGCCGCAGCCATGGATTGGTTTGCTTCCTTACAAGCTTCGATAATCGTTTGCAGAATATACAAATCAGCATTGGGACTGCTAAATCGCCCCTGACCGCTTTTGGTGTAGGTCAGATTCTGATCGGCGCGGGTAGCCATCGTATCGGCTATGGACAGGGCTTTAGCGGGTTCTTTCAACGCAAACAGAAACCGCACATAGTTCGAGGAAATCTGGTCGAATGGAAGGCTTTTATCCGGCATCACCTTCAGCGAGAACTCCAGCACGTCACGCGCTTTATCCAGCTGGCCTTCGCGCAGAAGTTGGTCCGTCAGCCGGAAGAATGCCAACCGGGCCGAGACAACAGGCGGTCCTTTGTAGGTTTGATCGTAGTAGACAGCGGGGTTGTCAAGCTCCCGCCAGATGGTTTTACGCATCATGTTGGTATACATGATCGTCGAGTTGACATAACCGTCTGTCGCTCCTGGCACAGCCACTGGCATCAGACGGTAGGTATACCCCTCCAACTGCATGGAACTCTTTAAGCCCAGGTAATGATCCGTGGTTAATGTACTCGAAAAATAAATAGGCCGTTGCCAGTTGTTGGTGGCAATGACATCCAGCATAATCAGACTGGGCTTGTAGAGGTCTTTCTCGCCCAGCGTCCATTGCAGGGTATCTTTGAGCAGCGGCCGGAGCTGATCCGGAAGAAAATGAGCCCGATCTACGGCTTTTTTATCAATGGGCAGATAAAGTATGGATGAGGGCAGTACATTGGTTACTTCGCCATTAGTCAGTGGCAGTTGAATGGCTGGACTATTCACCTTCACCAGGTTGATGTACTGTTTCAGGTCAATGCCGCTTTTCACTCCGGGAATCTCGTAGAAGGGAATAATGTCGTTCTTACCTTTGTTAAACTGATTGAACTCCAGCGACATGGGTACGGCATCGGACTCGTAGGTCTTCCGTTTCATCTGCTGGATGTACCACTCCGTGCCCAGCAAACTCAGGTTGCACACGCGTACATCACGCCGAAAGCTTTCCACCTCCTGCACATACCAAAGCGGGAACGTATCATTGTCCCCTTCGGTGAATAAAATCGCGTTCGGCGCGCATGAGCTAAGCATATTTTTGGCAAAATCAACCGAATGGAAGCGGTGGTCCCGGTTGTGGTTATCCCAGCTTTTTACGCACATCATTACGGGTAACAGCAGGCATAGGCCCAGCACCAGTTCATTACGCAGTTTGACTGACTTCAACGCCGTCCGTAATCCTTCGACAAGGGCTGCCACGCCTAAACCAAGCCAAATGGCAAAGAAGTAAAACGAGCCGACATAGATGTAATCACGTTCCCGTGGCTCGGACGGGGGCGAATTCAGAAAAATCTGTAGACCAACGCCCGTTATCAGAAACAATAAACTCACAATGAGCCAATCCTGCCGTCGGCGTCTATACTGGTAAATGCTACCCAACAAGCCCAGCAGGAAGGGAAGCATATAAAAGTTATCGTGCGCTTTATTGGCTTTTAGCAGGTCGGGCACCAGTTGATCGGATGACCAGGGCAATAGAAAACCAGCGTCATCTTCGTCGCTCTCCCGACCGGCAAAATTCCACATCAGATATCGCCACCACATATGCCCCAACTGGTAGGTAAACAGAAATCGGAGATTATCGCCCATGGTTGGCTTCTGCCCTTCCGCCAGACCAAGCATTTTCCGGTATAACTGAGGGTGATTTAGCTGACTGCTGTACAATCGGGGAAACAGCATTTCGTCGCCAGGAGCATAGATGTATTCCGGCTGATAGTCGAAGATGACGTATTTGTCCTTTTCCTTTTTCCACATAGGGGCGCCCCGCTTCTGATCGATCGGGCGGGCGGTGAATACAGGCCCGTACAGTAGCGAGCGGCTACCGTACTGCTCCCGACTCTGGTAAGCCCGGAAGCTTAGCACATCGGCGGGATTATTTTCATTCAGCGGTGGATTGAAACCTGCCCGAACGAGCACTTGTAAGTAAGACGTATAGCCAATCAGTAGAAACGCTATCGCCAGTAAAGCGGTGTTCCAGCCAACCCGCTGCCGACGAATCGACCAGACAATGCCATACCCGATGGCAACCACTAAAGCCAGGATAAAGAAAATTACTCCGGAGTTGAACGGCATACCAAACAAATTGACAAACAACCGCTCCACCACGAAAGCCAGTGCGGGTAAACCCGAAA
Source organism: Spirosoma humi (assembly GCF_054776575.1). NCBI lineage: Bacteria > Pseudomonadati > Bacteroidota > Cytophagia > Cytophagales > Cytophagaceae > Spirosoma > Spirosoma humi. The sequence continues at coordinate 443,526 of NZ_BAAHBR010000008.1, read as the reverse complement.
TGGATGTATTAATAAAGCCCAACACAACCAGCCCCGTACTCAACGCCAGCAGGCCGCCCCGGAAAGTTGGCACAGGGTGTTTTTTATAGTAGTAAATGAGCGCCAGAACCGGGGTAACGACCAGATTCAGCAAGTGAACTCCGATAGACAACCCGGTTAAGTAGGCTACGAAAATGAGCCAGCGGTTAGCGGCCGCTTCTTCCTCCATATGCTCCCACCTGAAAGCAGCCCACACAACAATCGCCGTAAAAAAAGACGACATCCCGTACACTTCGGCCTCGACGGCTGAAAACCAGAAGGTATCCGAAAACGTGTATACTAACGCACCAACAGCGCCTGTACCCAGAACCAGTATCGAATCGGTAGCGGTGTAGGCATTCGTTGATTTACCCAGTAGTTTCTGAGTGAGTAAGGTGATAGTCCAGAAGAGAAACAAAATGGTAAAGGCGCTGGCCAGTACGGATGCCATGTTGACCCAATACGGGACTCGGGTAAGATCGCCCAGCGCGAGCATGGAAAAAATTCGGCCCAGCAACAGAAAAAAAGGAGCTCCTGGCGGATGAGGCACCTGAAGTTTGAACGAAGCCGCAATAAACTCACCACAGTCCCAGAAGCTGGCCGTTCGTTCCACGGTCAGAACGTACGTAAGGAGCGCCGTGGCGAAAACAAGCCACCCGATGGCGGTATTCAATCGGTTAAAGGTTACCATAATCGTATAGCGTTAGCGACATAATTTGTGTAAGTAATCGCCAAAACTACGTCCGAACGCTACTCACATCGAGCAGCTTAACTGTTAACAAACGTTAATAAATACCTGATTTACAATTATTTAACATTTACCCAACCGATAGCCCTGGTCAACTGTGATAAACGTAGTTTATGACTAAGTGGAATTAGCAAATTCTGTTCTTACCAGGCAAGCAGATGGCCACTACCGATGGCATTAGAAAAAGCAATTCAGAAACAGACGGGGGTAAACTAGGGCGTTAGTATAGAAGCAGCGCATTCATTTTGAGCCGTATAGCATAAATTAATTGTCAACCAGTAGCGCCTAGAAAAATATTACTTATCTTGCCAGTAGTGCAAAACCAAAAAACGCCGAACACATCGTGGCCCGGCGTTTTTGCACTCTTTTCTTAACTTAAACGCTGTTAAAGCGTCAGGCTAATGACGCAAGAAATTGGTTTAATGTTGCACGCCAGCGATCACTTTATTACAAACGGCAGAATACATGTACCAATGGGTATGACAAACGCCGGGACTCGAAAAGTCCCGGCGTTTGTTTTTTCACTTCCCCGAAAGGTTTTTTGTCGACCTCTAAAGAATTGAACAATTTACTTAGTTTTGTTGTACGCAACAATGATGGGAGGCCTGACATATCTCGCCAACGGTTCGCTGGCAAACGCCCTGATTTGGATCGAACCATCATTTCTGCGCTAAACCTGCACACTACATGAACACTCAATCGACCATAAATCCATATCCCTGGCGCTGTTTTTATCCAGAAGGCATCCCTGACGAAATTAACCCTGATGCCTATACGTCGCTGGCCGCTTTGCTGGAAGAAGGGTGCCGGCGATTCAGGGACCGACCTGCTTACTCCTGTATGGGAAAGCAAATCACCTTCGGTGAACTGGATCAGTTATCGTCCCAGTTTGCTTCTTTTTTACAGAATGACCTGAAGCTTCATAAAGGAGATCGTATTGCGATCCAAATGCCTAACACGCTTCAGTATCCCATCGCTATGTTTGGAGCACTCAGGGCTGGGCTGGCGGTTGTTAATACAAACCCGCTGTATACGCCCCGCGAAATGCAGCATCAATTCAAAGATTCGGGGACCAAAGCAATTGTCATTCTAAGCAACTTTGCCAGCAATCTGGAGAAGATACTCGACCGAACGGAGATTCAGCACGTCGTCGTTACTCAACTTGGCGATTTGCTGGGTTTTCCTAAGAAGCAGATCGTCAATGCTGTCGTAAAATATGTAAAGAAACTGGTTCCTGCATACAGCCTGCCCGATGCCATTTCGTTCAGCGATGCACTGAGCCGGGGAAGTAGCCAGCCCTTCAAACCCGTCCCGATCCAGAACACAGACCTGGCCTTTGTGCAGTATACGGGTGGCACAACGGGCGTTTCGAAAGGAGCCATGCTGACCCACCGAAACATTATTGCCAATGTAGAAGGGCAGCATGTCTGGATGAAGCCGGGCGGCACTCCCGATGGCGAAGGCATTATTGTAGCTGCTTTACCCCTCTATCACGTATATGCCCTCACGACGAATGCACTGGCCTCGTTGAAAAGCGGTTCCATGAACTTGCTGATTACCAATCCACGCGATTTAAATGCCTTTATCGACGATCTGAAAAAGTATAAGATAACGGCCTTTACGGGGGTCAATACCCTCTACAATGGACTACTGAATCATCCGCGTATCGGCGAAGTCGATTTCAGTTCTCTGAAGGTTACGTCAGCGGGAGGTATGGCGCTGCAGACAGCCGTAGCCGAACGATGGGCCAAGCTAACCGGCAACACCCCCTGCGAAGGCTATGGACTCACCGAAACATCGCCCGTACTCAGCTCAAACCCCGTTGATGGCAGCGTTCGCGTAGGCACCATCGGCATCCCCTGGCCTAGCACCGATATGAAAATCGTTCGTGAAGATGGTACGGACGCCAGCATTGGCGAACCAGGTGAAATTGTTGCCCGTGGGCCGCAGGTATTTCTGGGTTACTACAAGCGCCCCGAAGAAACTGCTCAATCCATGCTGGGCGATTGGTTCAAGACAGGCGACATTGGTGTCATGAACGAAGACGGCTTCTTCAAAATCGTCGATCGTAAGAAAGACATGATTCTGGTGTCGGGGTTCAATGTGTATCCCAATGAAATTGAGGATGTTGTGGCCCAATGCCCCGGTGTTCTCGAAGTGGCCTGCATTGGCGTACCTGACGAAAAATCGACGGAGGTAGTTAAAATATTTGTCGTCAAAAAAGACCCAAATCTGGACATTGATACGATAAAAGCCTACTGCCGCGAGAACCTGACGCCTTATAAAGTACCCCGGCTCATCGAGTTCCGGACGGAATTACCAAAGTCTAACGTTGGCAAAATTCTTCGACGACCGCTGCGGGATGAAGAGCTGGCTAAACAAAAAAAATAGATTCTTTAGTAAACAAAAAAGCGTTTTCCTGTGCAGGAAAACGCTTTTTTGTTTACTAATGGGTTTACGACACCATTTCCAGATCATTCAGCATCGACAGCTCTTGCTGAAACCCCTTGAGGTGTTTGATAAACCGGCTGGCTTTCCGACGGGAGACTTCTACCCGATCCCCATTGATAAGGCTCACGCTCAACTGCTGCTGGCTGGGATGGACACTATCCAGGTACAATAAATTAATAATATTTTTTTTATGCAGACGGGCAAAAACTTTGGGCGATAAGCGGCTCTCCATCTTTTTTAGCGTCAGTGACACAATTAATTGACTGCCATCTGAAAAATGAAATAAGGTGTAATTCCCCTCGCCTTCTAAACGCACAATCCGGTGCATGGGCATTTTTTTGCGGCACCCCCAAAATGGAAGCGTAAGATCTGACATGGAAAACTGGCCTGCAAGCTTTTCGACATGTCCCTTCGAAAGCGGATGAGTAACGACAGTTGCTCTCATATACTCGATTTGTTAAACGTGTGAATAGTTGGAAAAAAAGAATTACTCAATAAGCAGTGGTTGCTTACCTAATAGTAAGAGCAAATTACAAATTTTTCATTTTCAAGCAATTAGTCGATAAATAAAATTATTCTGTGCGTAATTGTACTCACTGAAACCAAACTATCACCCCGTAAATCCTTGACGCCTGGCCCATGGTTTTCGCGGAAACAACCTTATTTACGAACTTATTGAGTGGCTTTCTCCTTGACAGCTAAAAACAACTTTCTTACGAATCAGCATGGCAACCTTGCTCGATTTAGTCGGTAATACCCCTTTGGTTGAGTTAAACCGCCTGAATCCAAACCCCAACGTCACCGTATACGGCAAACTTGAAGGCAATAATCCCGGTGGTAGTGTAAAAGACCGAGCCGCTGTCAGCATGATTCAGGGTGCTCTATCCCGTGGTGAACTCAAGCCCGGCATGACCCTGGTCGAAGCCACCAGTGGGAATACGGGTATTGCCCTGGCCATGATTGCCCGGCTTTACGATATTCCCATTGAGTTGGTCATGCCCGAAAATTCAACCCGCGAACGGGTACTGACCATGGAAGCGTTTGGCGCGAAAGTTACCCTGACGGAAACCATCGAAAGTGCCCGTGACTACGCCGATGCGCAAGTGCAGAAGGGCGGCTACCTGATGCTTAATCAGTTTGCCAATCCCGACAATTACCTCGCTCATTACCGAACGACAGGCCCTGAGATATGGCGCGATACGGCTGGTAAAATCACTCATTTCGTTTCATCCATGGGCACCACGGGCACCATTATGGGCACGTCTCGCTACCTGAAGGAGCAGAATCCGGCTATACAGATTGTGGGCTGTCAGCCTACCGATGGCTCGTCGATACCGGGTATCCGTAAATGGCCCGTTGAATACCTGCCTAAAATTTTTGAACCCGAACGCGTTGACCGGGTCATGGACGTTTCGGCCGAAGAAGCGACCCTTATGACCCGAAAGCTGGCCAATGTGGAGGGTGTTTTTGCGGGTATGAGCAGCGGTGGGTCACTGCACGCGGCCCTTCATCTGGCCCAGGAACTTGACTCCGGCATCATCGTTTGTATCATCTGCGACCGGGGCGACCGATATCTCTCGTCGGATCTGTTCGGGTAATCAAAAGTCATCCGGCCTATTCGTCAGATCAGGCCGGACAAAGATTCTATAGACTAAACCAACCGGGGACGGGCGGCACTATACTATCTTTGTCAGTATGTACAAGCACATCATTTTGCCCATACTGTTCCGCTTTGATGCCGAAACTATTCACCATACCGTTACGCGCCTGTTACAGATAGCCTTGTCTATTCCGGGCGTATCCGGCCTTTGCCGAAAGTTATATGTTGTTGACGATAAACGGCTAGCACGCACCGTATTTGGGCTCACGTTTCCGAACCCGATAGGAATGGCCGCCGGGTTCGACAAAAATGCCGAGTTAATTAGCGAGCTAAGTGACCTGGGTTTTGGCTTCGTTGAAATCGGGACGGTAACCCCTCGCCCCCAACCAGGCAATCCACGTCCACGTCTGTTTCGATTAAAAGCCGACGGCGGGTTAATCAACCGGATGGGCTTCAACAATAAAGGCGCAGGCCCAGCCGCCGAACGGCTTCGGCATTTCGCCAGAAACCGGGGCAACCGCCAGGTAATTATTGGCGGGAATATCGGCAAAAATAAAGATACTCCAAATGAACAGGCCCTGACGGATTACCTCCTCAGTTTCCGCGAATTATTCGACGCGGTCGATTATTTTGTTGTCAATGTCAGCTCGCCCAACACACCCGGCCTGCGTGATTTACAGGAACGAGAACCCCTCACGCGCCTGCTGGCGGCTCTTCAACAGGAAAATCAGCAGAAACCAGTTCCTAAACCTATTCTGCTAAAAATTGCCCCTGACCTGACGAATGGGCAGTTGGACGACATTATTGCCATCGTTGCCGAAACCGGGATCGCGGGCGTTATCGCGACCAACACAACCATTAGTCGCGATGGGCTTGCCACCGCTCCGGCTACCGTTGCCCAGATGGGCGCTGGCGGGGTCAGTGGTCAACCGCTGCGCGAACGGGCTACCGAAGTAATCCGGTATTTACATCAGCAATCGGGTGGTTCTTTTCCAATTATTGGCGTAGGGGGTATTGCTACGCCTGAAGATGCGAAAGAAAAACTAGCAGCCGGTGCCAGTTTAGTACAAGTATACACGAGCTTTATTTACGAAGGGCCAGCGCTTGCCAAACGCATTAATAAGTCATTATTAAGCGAACTGTAGCTAAATAGCGGGCCTTCCATTTGATTACCTACTATACGGCCTTTTTTTTGTCTCTCTGCACCTCTTCTTATCGTGGTTTCTCGTTAAAAAGTGGGAAATTTACCTGCAGCGACCGCCCTAACCCAACGTATGGCACAACCAACTACATCACCCCGTCAGAATACAATCCGACGTCCGGCCGAACGCAATGAACCCCGCCCACGCGTCAACCGGGATGGGGGATCATCATCGGGTCGGTTCAAAGCTCCTTCGTTCAACTGGGGAGCCGCCCTCGATCGCTGGCTCACCGATCAGCGCTCTGCCCTAACCCTGGGCATGCTGCTGATGGGGCTGGCCCTGGGCTTGATGGTCGCGTTTATTTCGTATCTCATCAATGGGCCCGCCGACCAGAGTGTCGTAGGCGCGGCTTTCTCAGTACCACTTGCCGAAACCGGCACCGAAACCCGCAACTGGGTTGGGCTGGTAGGGGCCTACATAGCCCAGGTTTTTGTGTTCCGCTGGTTTGGCGTGGGCGCGCTTGCCATACCTGTCATTGTTTTTTTGTCAGGCTACAAACTCACCTTCGGGAGCGAGCTGGTTCCCTTGAGCCGGGCAACCAAGGCCCTGCTGTTTGCGGCCGTTTGGTGCAGCCTTATGCTGGGTTATGTTGTGCTGGTTACCAACTCCGCCGATACCGCCAGTGTTTGGTGTGGCGGCATCGGTTATGAGGTCAATGTGGTTCTGTACAGTTTGTTTGGGTGGGGAAATCTGGCCTTTATTGGCTTTCTGCTGTTCTTTTTTGTCGTTTATTTTTTCGACGTCCGGAATATAAAGCTGCCGGACTTTTCACGTTCTACCCAACTAAGGGCTAAGAAGCGTTCAGATGATCCGTTGCAAACCTATGCCGAAAGCGAGCTGGAGCCCGAGGAAGATGAAGTAGAGGAGCCGAACGATGAGTTGGAGCTCGAGCCATTCTCGCCACCGAGCCAGCCCGTTAACTCATTTGTTTCGGAGGATGCAACGCCAGCCGAACAGCCAGCCCCGGCAGCATCGTTACCCGAAGTCATTGCCCAAACTACAGGCGTTACGCTCACCATCAAAAATCGCGATACAACGACTAGCCATAATGTCGACGAAGAGCTTAGTGCTGTCCCCGCTCCAACCTTTGAACCCGACCCGTTCGAAGAGGATGATCTGGTTGCAACGCATGGCTTGTATGACTCAACGCTCGATTTGCCGCAGTACCAGTATCCGCTTTCTGACCTCCTGACCGACTACCCGAACAGCCGTAAGGCACAGGTTTCGGATGATGAACTGACAGCGAATAAAGAGAAAATAGAAAATACGCTGCGTAACTTCGGTATTGAAATCGACTCCATCCAGGCGTCTATCGGACCGACGGTTACGCTGTACGAAATCATTCCGGCCAAGGGCGTCCGCATTTCTAAAATCAAGAGTCTCGAAGATGATATTGCCCTGAGTTTATCCGCCCTCGGCATCCGGATCATTGCGCCAATGCCCGGCATGGGAACGATTGGTATTGAGGTACCGAACAAGAACCGCGAGATGGTCTCCATGCGGTCGGTCATTACGAGCGATGTATTTAACAACAGCAAGTTTGACCTGCCTATCGTCTTGGGCAAGACGATCTCGAATGAGATTTACGTGGCTGATTTAGCCAAAATGCCGCACTTGCTCATGGCCGGAGCTACCGGACAGGGTAAGTCCGTCGGGTTGAACGTGTTGCTTACCTCGCTCATCTACAAAAAACATCCATCGCAGCTCAAGCTCGTACTGGTTGATCCTAAAAAAGTTGAACTTACGCTGTTCAACAAGCTGGAAAGGCACTTTCTGGCCAAGCTTCCCGATTCTGAAGAGCCCATCATCACCGATACAAAGAAGGTTGTCAACACGCTCAACTCGCTTTGTATCGAGATGGATAACCGGTATAACCTGCTCAAAGACGCCGGTTGCCGGAACCTGAAAGAATACAATGCCAAGTTTGTCAAACGACGGCTCAATCCCGAAAAAGGCCATCGTTTTCTGCCTTACATTGTCCTGATTATTGATGAGCTGGCCGACTTGATGATGACGGCTGGCAAAGAAGTCGAACAGCCCATTGCCCGGCTGGCGCAGTTGGCCCGCGCCATTGGCATTCACCTGGTTGTAGCTACCCAGCGCCCATCGGTAAACGTTATTACAGGCTTAATCAAAGCCAACTTCCCGGCCCGATTGTCGTTCAAGGTAACGTCTAAAATTGATTCACGAACCATTCTGGATACGGGTGGAGCCGAGCAATTGGTCGGTATGGGCGATATGCTGCTTTCGTCTAACTCCGATATTGTTCGCTTACAATGTCCCTTTGTGGATACGAACGAGATCGAAGACATCTGCGAATTTGTCGGAAACCAGCGCGGCTACGACGATGCTTACGCCCTACCCGAATTTGTGGGCGATGATGGTGGTCAGGGCGACGATAAAGATGTGGACATGACCAATCGTGACCCCATGTTCGACGAAGCGGCACGACTCATCGTTATTCATCAGCAGGGCAGCACCTCGTTGATTCAGCGTAAGCTCAAGCTTGGCTATAACCGCGCGGGGCGCTTAGTCGATCAGCTGGAGGCCGCCCGAATTGTGGGTGCTTTTGAGGGAAGCAAAGCCCGCGATGTGCTGGTTCAGGATTTGCAAACGCTGGAAGAGATACTGAAGCGCCTGAAAGGCGAATAACAGACCAGACAACTTCCGGCAGGCAGAAACTTTTCCCCTTATTTTCCCGTCTAAAAACAATACGCTCGATTTCCGGATTAAATCGAGTAAGAGAATCACATACGACGAGTAGTACCAATGAAAATGAAGAAGATAGCTTGGATGCTAAGTTTGGCGTTTATCCTGACGCTGCCTGCTTTTGCCCAGAAAGACAAACGGGCGCAGAGCATTTTGGATGCAATGAGTAAAAAGTACAAGTCCCTAAAATCGTATCAGGCAAATTTCACCTTTACGAGCGTAGGCGGGGCTGCTAAAGAATCTTATAAAGGAGATTTGACGGTAAAAAACGAGAAGTTCCGGCTATTACTGGGCGGTCAGGAGGTGTTCACAGATGGCAAAACGATGTCTACATACATCAAAGAGTCCAATGAAGTGAACGTGCAGGACTATGACGGCGGTGGAAACAGTGAATTGAATCCCACCCAGATTTATACCATTTACAAGCGTGGTTTCGATTATCGCTTTTTGAAAGAACAGAAGCAGGGAGGACGCACGCTCGAAGTAATCGAGTTAACCTCCAACAGGCCCAAAAGCGCGATAAAAACCGTACAAATCTCGGTCGACAAAGCCGACAAATCAGTTCGTAATTGGCTGATCGTTAACAAAGACGGCAAACAGACATCGTATACCATTACCAAGTTTACGCCTAACGTCAACGTGCCGGATACCTTCTTTGCCTTCGACAAGGCAAAGTATCCAGGCGTTGAGGTAGTCGATCTCCGATAATTAGTGTCTGTCAATACAAAACGGGCTCCCTTACTGATAAGGGAGCCCGTTTTGTATTGACAGACACTAATTATTTTTAAAGCCTGATACTGGCAGACCGGGTGGTCAACCGTTGCTATAGGCTATACTTTTCCACCGTACGACAGATCGCCGGAGTCACCCAGTCCTGGTATTATATACGAATGCTCATTTAAATGGTCGTCTATCGCGCCCAGCCATAGATGGCATTGGGGCAACTGTTGCTGCACATGACGAACGCCTTCGGGGCTGGCAATGACTGCCGCAATATGGGTTTGGGCAGGAATTCCGTAGCGCAATAAGGCATGGTAGACTTTTTCGAGCGAACGGCCCGTGGCCAGCATCGGATCGCACAGAATAAGTGTTTTCCCGCTTAAGTCAGGGCTTACAATGTAATCCATCGCAATCTCAAAGTCATCCTCTTTATCTGGACTATAGCCGCGGTAAGCACCGGCAAAGGCATTCTCAGCCTGATCGAAGTAGTTAATGAATCCCTGATGAAAGGGTAATCCGGCCCGCATGATAGTGGCCAATACGGGCTGCTGACGAAGAACTTGCGTGTAGGATACCCCGAGAGGAGTTTGTACGGCGGTGTTTTGATACAACAACGTTTTCGAAATCTCATAGGCCATCAGCTCACCAAGTCTTTCTAAATTTCGCCGAAAGCGCATCCGGTCCTGTTGAATGGACACATCACGAAGTTCGGCAATGTACTGGTTGGCCAATGAGGGCTGTTGTGTAAAAACAAACATAGTATAAAGGCTTCTTTCGCTGTAATTTAGCCGCAAGGTTGGCGTATATCCAAACCAAATACCTAATTTAACCGGCCTATAGCCTGTAGTCATCCACAAAAATCGGCCTAATAACACCGCCAGTCAGTTAGTTACATGCGCATTAACCTTTATCTGTTCTGTTCGCTTCTCCTTTCGTTTTCGGTTCGGGCACAAAGCCCATTTGTGCCGCTCAACGCAGATTACTATCATGTAATAGACCGGCTCGAAATTCGCCAGAACAAATGGGCCGAAGGTTTTCATAGCTCCGTAAAGCCCTATAATCGGCAAAGTATCATTCAACTTACCGATAGTGTTGCGGCTCACCCCGATCGGGATTTTTCAGATACAGATTACTTTAACTTCGATTACCTGCGCAATGATAGCTGGGAATGGGTAGCTCCGTACGACTCGCTGAAGCCCGATCCATTTACACGCCATTTAAAACCCGAAACAGCCCCCGGTGATAGTAAAAAGCCTTTTCTAACGCATTTTTATCGAAAGAAGGCGGATTTCTACAACCTGCAAACGCCCGATGTCGACCTGCACGTTAATCCGGTTCTCTATTTTGGCTTCGGGGCCGAAAATATATCCGGTTCAACGACTACGCTGAGTACCGGGAGCCAGGCACAATTCGTCAATACGAGAGGACTTGAAATACGGGGAACGATTGGCCGTAAACTTGGCTTTTACACGTTCTTCGCTGATAATCAGGCCATTTATCCGGAATACATCCAGCAATATGGCCTGACGTATGGCCAGGACAGAAACGGATCCGGTACAGCACAGCCCACAGCGCCGGGCGAAGGGTTTGTGAAGCCCTATCGTACAACGGGTGCGGACTTCTTGACGGCTCGTGGCTACATCACATTCAACACCCTCAAAGTTATTAATGTGCAGTTCGGGCACGACCGGAACTTCTTCGGGAATGGCTTCCGCTCGCTGTTTTTGTCCGACAATAGTCCTGCTTATTTATTCCTGAAACTATCCACAAAGCTGGGTCGCCGGATTCAGTATACGAACCTGTTCACCTCCCTGCAAAATACGCAGGCACCCCGGCCTCAGGACGACAAGCTGATTCCGCCCAAATTTGCGGCCATGCACCACCTGAGCATCAATCTGAACGACCACATGAATCTGGGCGTGTTCGAGGCTGAAGTATTTAGCCGGGACCGGCTGGACCTGAGTTACCTGAACCCAATCATTTTGTATCGCTACGTTGAATCCAGCCTGGGCAGTAGTGATAACGCCTTCATCGGCATTGACTTCAAAGCTAATTTCCAGTCCCATTTTCTGGTGTATACCCAGTTCATGCTGGACGAATTCCGGTTGAAACCCCTGTTGGCGGGCAAAGGCGACTGGACCAACAAATTTGCGTTTCAGCTAGGCGCTAAGTACATCGACGCGTTCTCGGTACCAAACCTCGATCTGCAAACGGAGTTTAACCTGGCTCGTCCGTATACCTACTCCCACGAAGCGTCACCAACGGTTACCGCCGGGCAAACCAACTATGCGCACTATAGTCAGCCGTTGGCCCATCCGCTGGGTGGTAATTTTATGGAAGGGCTGGGTATTGTGCGGTACCAACGCAAACGCCTGTCGGCCAACGGCATTTTTGGTCTGATGATGTACGGTACTGATCCAGACCCCAGCATTAACTACGGAGGAAATATTCTGAAGGATTATACATTCCGCTTTCGCGACGAAGGCAACTTCATTGGCCAGGGGCGCAAAACAGTCGTTACCTATGCCGACGTTCGGGCTTCCTACATGATTCGGCACAACGTATTTCTGGAAGGGCGTTACCTGTATCGCTATCAGGATAGTCAGTACAAACCCGACAGTTATACGGATCAGGTGGCCAGTTTTGCCATACGCTGGAATCTGCCCTACCGAAACTGGGTCTTTTAATCATAAAGTCGTAGGCTGGCAGTATGTTTACGTCGCTCTGCCCCACCGGCTTACGGCTTCACTACTTACTTCTTTATCCCATGCTAGATATTATTCGTCAGGAATTAACTGAAGCTCAGTCTGTTTTAGACACGTTTCTTAGTAACCCTGATCATCTTTCGGCTATTGAAAAAGCGGCTGTGCTCATGGCCGACGCGCTTAAGAGCGGCCATAAAATTATTTCCTGCGGCAATGGCGGCTCCCATTGCGATGCCATGCACTTTGCGGAAGAGCTATCGGGACGGTATCGTGATAACCGTCGGGCGTTGGCTGCCATCGCTATCTCGGATGTCAGTCATATTTCCTGCGTGAGTAATGACTATGGCTACGAGTTTGTCTTTTCCCGCTTTGTAGAAGGCTTGGGTAACGAGGGCGATGTACTACTAGGGCTAAGTACAAGCGGCAATTCGGCCAATATAATCCGGGCGGTCGAAGCGGCTCGTCAGAAAGGCATGAAGGTGATCCTGCTGACCGGTAAAGACGGGGGTAAACTCGCGGGACAGGCCGACGTTGAAGTTCGCGTGCCCCACTTCGGGTATGCCGACCGGATTCAGGAAATTCACATCAAAGTGATTCACCTCTTCATTCTGCTCATCGAAAAGCTGGTCATCTGAACCACACGGGCTACCCACGCGGTTCAGAATTGCTTTAGATAAGATAGTTTGCCAATAATATGCTGCTCCTGCTGCCGGTCTGTGCGAACGACAGACCCGGCGTAGGTCCCGTAATTATAGACGATATATAAAAAAGAAAGCGGCTGGAACTCCCAGGCAAGCCGAATATTCAAGGCGTTCTTGTCATTATACGTGTTCCGCTGAATAAAGCTGATTAACTGCAAACGCGGATTAACGGCCAGTCGGCTCTCCAGGCTGTACAACGATACGGTGCCGGTGTAGTCGCCTACGTTCTTAAACTCGTTGGCTTCGGCATTGAACGTAAAAGCGGCATGCGGAATAGGGGCCAGAATAAGCGACGCCCGTACGTAATTCAGATGCCCGTCATAATACCCTCCTGTTTCCCCATTGACCTGAAAAGACACTTTCTTGGATGGGTCAGTACCGAACATAATACTGTAACGGACATACCGGTATTTGTTCGAGACAATAGCCAGATCCAGCGGACGATAATCTCCATCGTCCAAACGCTGATAAGTCGGGTTCACGAACAGGCCCAGATTTCCCCCGTTCTGGAACGTTAGCCAGATGGGGTTAAAACTGTACTGTGCTTCCTGCAAATAGCCCGTCGATGCTTTATGGTAAAGCTCAACAAAAGCACCCGGTTCAAAATTACGTACCCACTTAGGCAGCCACTTTGCGCGGTTAACCAGATACAATCCTGGTGTGGTCGCAATTACATCGCCCCTGGATACGAAGCCCATTTCCGGGTTAAATCCCTTTGTCACCAATGATTGTGTCCACCACCCTACCAGCTGATTGGTCCGGTAAATAAGCTGGCTGTATGCCGATATACCCTGATCGGTGCCCCCCGAACTGGCCGATCCGATGAGCATCGCATTGTACGTCCACTTTTGATTCAAGCGAAAGAAACCATCCACGGCGAACGTCCCGTTCTGATGGCTTCCGGTGCTATCCGTACTGTGCACATTCTTTAAGGTGAAGAGGGCTCCAATCCGGTTTTGGCGACCAACATTCTCAACATACCGCCCAACCACAAAGTCCGTTGCCGGGCTCCCCGGAATACCTCGCTGCCGAATAACCATACCCCCATAATTGCGGTTGAGCGATCGATAGACCAGCCGCGCTCCGGCGTCGATGGGTACGGGTGCACTGGTGCCATCAGGTAATGTGGCCAGGCCGATTGTCCGGCTGAAGAATGGTTTAATAATCATACTTCCTCCCTCACCCGTGTTATTGTTGCCCGGCAGGCCCGCGCCAAAGAGGCTGGCATTTTCCAGAAAAAACGCCCTCCGCTCCGGAAACAATACCGAAAAGCGGGTCAGGTTATTCACCTGCCGGTCTACGTCCGCTTGGGCAAAATCCGTGTTGAGAGTAAGGTCAAGTACCGTGTTGGGGTTGATCGCCCATTTAAGATCGCCACCGAGTTTGAGCTTGGCGCTGTGGCCGTAGCCAACTTCAGTTCCATCGGCCCGGTCATCACTAATCAATACGTACGGCTGAATCCGAACATTGGGGGAAGGCGGGGGCGGTTTCAATCCTGTGATTAACCCGGCATACTCCATGCGGCTCGACGTAAAGGCCCTTGGGAAAGGCGACCAGGCCGATAGTTCGTTGGAATATCGACGGTTACGGAAGAAGTTGATACCCCAGGTCTGTATCGAATCAGCCGAGCGGGCATATCGCAGCGTTTGCCAGGGAATCTGCATTTCCGCAACCCAGCCCGAGTCCGTGCGGCTGGTACGCACTTTCCAGAAACCGTCCCAGTCCTCGTCGTACAATAAATCGTCGAAGGAGAGCAAGTCCCGCTGCGTGCCGTGCGGATTGGCCACGAAGGTCATGGCATTGCGCCGGTCGTTAAACCCGTCGATGGATACCCCGAATAAATCGTGCGACCGACTATTGAAGTCACGCTTGAAGTTAGGAACCCGCAGGGCTTTTCGCCCAAGCGTATCGTGATTGACAGCCGCGATATATAAGAATTGGCGATTAAACAACACCCGAACATCGGTGCCAAACGTGGCCGGGCGGCCCTGCTGCGGATCGACCTGCACAAAGCGCCGGACTAGTTTGCTCTGTTTCCAGTCTGCTTCGTCCAGCCGGCCGTCGATTTTTAGCTTATCCTTCGTTTCAACGGCCTGAATGGTTCTTCGCTTTGCAGAAGGAGCAAAAATGACCGATTGACCAGCAGCTATCGTCTCGTCGACTATATCCTGCTCAGCTGCGTTACCACGTAAGGAATCAGGCTGAACAACGTCCGACTGAGCCGTGTTCGGGGCAACCGGATTTGTTTGCGCGAAGGTAAAAAACGGAAAAAGAAGGAGCAGTAGACCGTAACGATCAATAACGGAAACCATACAGGGTGAATGACTTAACCCGCAAAAATAGGTTCTGTCAATCAGTTCTGAATCGTTTTTTCGTTGAACGGCGTATTCCGCATATTTACTGGCAGATCATACTGATTGGCCCGATGTCGTCTGGCTAATAATCGCCACCAGCGCCACCACCACCGAAGCTACCCCCACCAAAACCGCCGAAGCCGCCCCCGCTGCTACCGCCACCACCCCAGCTACTACCGCCACTGGATCCACCCCAGCCCGAATAGGTTGTTGGGAAAAAGATAGGTCCTCCCCAGCCGCCACCACGGCTATTGTTGCTGCCACCGCCCCGGTTCCGCCGGATTATAATGAAGACAATAATGATACAGATGAGTATGATAAATATAAAGCCTCCTCCCCCGTCATCGCTGCTGGTATCAGGATCTGCTTTGTATTCACCACTGGCACGCCGGATGATTTCCGTTGTGGCCTCATCCAGACCCTGGTAATATTGTTCCTGTTTAAATGCGGGTGCAATGGTGTTAGTGATAATGCGTTTGGCAATAGCATCGGGAATAGCCCCCTCCAGGCCGTAACCCGGTGCAATAAAGATTTTGCGGGTTTGCGTTGCCCAGGCCAGTATAAGGCCGTTATTTTTACCAGCCTGCCCTACGCCCCATTTGCGGCCCACCTGAAAAGCAAAGTCACCGATCGGATAGGGTTCTGTCGTTTTCACAATGACAATCGTAATCTGCGTTGATGTAGAGTCATTGTACGTACGGAGTTTCTGCTCCAGCTGCGCCTTCTCGGTACTACTCAGAATACCAACAAAGTCATTGACCAAACGGGGCGGATTTGGTTTGTCGGGAATGGCCGTATTCGTGGATGTCCCGGTGTCGGTTGCTGTATCCTGTGCCTGCAGTGTGCCGGGTAAAACAACAACGAGAAAGAAGATAACCCCCAGCCATAGCCGTCGGGTCGTATTGGTAAAAAAAGTGAGTACGTTCACGGCAGTGTCAGTCAAACGAAATATCGTCGGCGAGTTCGTTGGTGTCATCGCTGGCGTAAGGAAAGTACTGTTTTAACTGTTGCCCGGCGCTTCTAATACCCAGGCTTAGTCCTTCGGCGTAATTCCCGGCCGAAAAATGGCTACGGAGTAGGCTCTTGGTACTTTCCCAAAAGTCGCCGGGCACTTTGGCATCAATTCCTTTATCGCCCAGTACAGCGAACTTACGGTCGGTATAAGCGAGGTAGAACAATACCCCATTTTGTTCCTTTGTCTGGTGCATCCCCAGCTGTGCAAACACCTCAATAGCCCGCTGAACAGGGTCAGCACTGGCGCAGTGCGGTTCAACATGCACCCGAATTTCGCCCGATGTAGCCTTCTCGGCCTGCCGGATGGCTTCTACGATGCGCTTTTGTTCGTCGGGAGTGAAGGGATTGTTCATAAGCGGGGCGTTATAAAGTAAGAAGGTTGTCTAGTTACAGACTTCGCTGCTTCTACAGCAGGCTATAACCAGACAACCGGTAAAACTCTACAACTTAAAACTGTACCGTTGGGGCACTTTGAGCCGCTTGCGATGCTTCAAAGAAGCCCTTCACGGGGAAGCCAAAGATACCGGCAAAGATGTTGTTTGGAAAAGACCGCACCGATTGGTTATAGGTTTTTACCGCCCCATTGAAGTCATTGCGGGAAACGGCGATTCGGTTTTCGGTACCTTCCAACTGAGCCTGCAACTCCGAGAAATTCTGGTTCGCTTTCAGGTTCGGGTAGCTTTCAGCCACCGCCAGCAGGCGCGACAAGGATCCACTCAACTGATCCTGAGCCGCCTGGAATTTCTGAACGTTTTCGGGCGTCAGTTGGTCCGCCGTAAATTTCACCTGCGTCGCACTGGCACGCGCCTGAATAACGGCCGTCAGGGTGCTCTTCTCAAAATTAGCCGCTCCCTGTACCGTCCGTACCAGGTTAGGAATCAGATCGGCCCGACGCTGGTATTGGGTCTGAACCTGCGCCCATTTCTCCTGAACGTTCGTATCTGTCTGAACCAGCCCGTTATAAGAACTACAGCCGTACATACCCAGCGCGAGGGCAATAACCACTACGATAATTAATGTCTTTGACATGGTCTGTTTAAATGCAAATGGTTGATGTTAGAAGCAAAGTTGCCCAAAACTAATACTTTGTAAACGTAAAACTACGCCAGAGGTTTTTTTAGCTATTTTGGCCGTGGTTTGTATTGATGATCGGTACAGACGTAAGTACTCTTTTGTTATGAATCTGACATTAACCGGAAAAACAGCCCTCGTTTGCGGCAGCACGCAGGGAATTGGTCGCGCTGCGGCCATCGAATTGGCGCTTCTCGGTGCTACGATCGTATTGATGGCCCGAAATGAGGAAACACTCAAGGCTACCCTGGCAGAGCTGGACACGTCTCACGGGCAAACTCACCGCTATCTGGTAGCCGACTTTGGTCAGCCGGGGGCGGTTATAACCGCTGTCACGCAGCATTTAGCCCAATTTCCAGCGGTACATCTGTTAATCAACAATACAGGCGGGCCTGCGGGTGGCCCACTGATCGACGCGAAAGCCGATGAATTTATACAGACCTTCCACAATCATCTGCTCACCAATCAGGCGCTGGTGCAGGCCGTTTTCCCGGCGATGAAGGAAGCCGGTTTTGGCCGGATTGTGAATGTTATTTCAACCTCTGTCAAGCAGCCTATTGTAGGTCTTGGCGTCTCGAACACCATTCGCGGAGCTGTTGCGCAATGGGCCAAAACGCTTTCCCTGGAGATCGCCCGCTTTGGCATTACGGTCAACAATGTACTGCCTGGCTACACACAAACAGCCCGTTTAGCCGCTGTGTTATCCATGCGGGCGAAGGCTTCCGGCAAAACAGAAGATGAAACGGCCCAACAGATGGAAACCGAAATTCCAACCGGGCGATTCGTTACAGCCGAAGAAGTAGGAGCAGCCATCGCGTTTTTGTGTACACCGGCAGCAGCCTCCATTAATGGAATCAATCTTCCGGTGGATGGTGGAAAGACGGGGAGTCTTTAAACGAGACTATTTTTAAACGCGTAGGCGACCATACCGGCCGTATTCTTAGTACCGGTTTTTTCGAGGATGCGTAACCGGTGACCTTCGACGGTACGCGGGCTAAGGAATATTTTTTCGCTGATTTCCAGGGTTGAGAGGCCTTCGCAAATGAGCATCAGCACTTCCTTTTCGCGCTCGGAGAGTAGAATCTTGCTGTTGTAGAATGAATTGATTGGCTTGGCTACCGTCGTTTTATTGGTCATTTTACGAAGCATTGCCTTCGATACGAATTCATTCAGGTAAACGCCTTCGTCCATCACTTTCCGAACGGCTTTTTCTACCTCCCCGGCTTCGGCATCTTTCAACAGATAGCCGCTAACGCCCTTTTCGAGCAGGTGAAGCACCATCCGATCTTCATCATGCATGGTCAATACGACGATTTTGATGAGGGGGAAATTATCCCGCAGATAGTCGGCAGTAGCGGTACCATCCATCACCGGCATTTGTAAGTCGAGCAAAACGACATCCGGCAATTTACGGGCAATTTTGTCGATCAGTTCCTGTCCATTGGCCGCTTCCATAACCAACTCAAAATCATGAATCTGCCCGAGTATGGTCGACATGCCAACCCGGAATAAGGTATGATCGTCGCAGAGGGCCAGTTTAATTTTTCGCATAATAGAAGAGGAGTTAGGGATAGAGACTGCATTAGCAGCGAAGAGCGACTTCAAAAAAAATAAATTAACTCAATAAATCAACAGGTTGTGCGTCGTGTAATTGCACCTGCACATGAATCTGCGACCCACGGCCCGGCGCAACATCGAACGTTACGTGGCCATTGACAACACTTAGGCGGCTTTCGATATTGCGGAGGCCCAGGCCACCCTGTTTGTTTTCCGTAACGGCATCAAAATCAAAGCCAACGCCATCGTCGATCACCGACAGGCGCACCTCATTATTAACACTGAATAACTGAATGGTAATGTGCCGG
Source organism: Spirosoma humi (assembly GCF_054776575.1). NCBI lineage: Bacteria > Pseudomonadati > Bacteroidota > Cytophagia > Cytophagales > Cytophagaceae > Spirosoma > Spirosoma humi. The sequence continues at coordinate 424,368 of NZ_BAAHBR010000008.1, read as the reverse complement.
GCGCGGGCGTGCCGAATGGCGTTATTAACCAGTTCCTGCGCAATTCGATAAAGCATCAAATCAAAAGTGGGCGGGAATGGCATCTCGGGCTCCGTATAGGCCAATTGAATCTCGACATCATTGTCAGTCGCGCGGTCGGCCAGTTCTTCCAGGGCCGCCAGCAGACCAAACCGTTCGAGCGTGGTGGGGACCAAGTTCCGGCTAATCCGCCGAACATTGGTCATGGTTTCGTCAATCATCGAGCGGGTTTTCTGAAACTGGAAGCTTACCTGCACATCGCCCCCCACTTGCCGCTCTAACTGATTGAGACTCATTTTCGTCACGGATAACATCGTTCCAATGCCATCGTGCATGTCTTCGGCCAGCCGTTTTCGTTCTTCTTCCTGCCCCCGAAATGTGGCTGCCATCAGGTCGCGCCGGTGCTGAGCCTGCATTTCTTTGTAGGCCAGTTGCTGCTTTGCCTGTTTTTGCTGGTAATAGGCGACGAAGATGATAATGAACACGGCCATTATCAGCAACACGGCCGTACCGACGGCAATCACAAAACCGGAGTCTATTGACATTATCGCTACAGAGAATCTGTATTAGTAAAGTTCAAGAATATAACCCTGAATGTCAATGTGGAAGGCAAACAATTGAGTGAATGGTAGAATGGAAATTAGTCGTTTTGTGCAAAATTTTATTTTCAAATAACAGATTATCAAATAAAATTTTCTTTATCGTATTTACTAAACCACAATCCTATACCAGAAAATAAGCAAAAAATGATAAATAGTATTTGACTTGCGTTCCAATATTTATCAAACACTTCAGCAGGAACTTTATTAATATCCTTATACCAATATTCGCTAAAAAGAACAATAAAGAACGTACCAGCCGCGAAGATAAGTAAGCCGGCACTGAACCAAAACATAGTATGAGTCAACACATTTTTTATACGCATATCAACTAAAATCTTGTTGAAATATGCCAATGACAAACCAATAGACAGTACTCGAAATGATAATAGTGCTGTAACAGACACTTTAATATCTTCGTAAGTGAATACAATTAAAGTAGCACATAATAATGTTAATCCTGCTAAAATCTGCTTCGATAAACGCTTATCGAAGCAGTTGTAATAAATAAATCCAATTAGAAATGACTGAAAAAGTGTTTCTAAATTCTGAATAAACGTTGTATTAAGCGCCCGTATAACATACCAAAGTGCATATGTATCTTTGACAAAACAAAAGGCAAAAAACAGTATTATATATAAAGCAATTTTAGTTAATTGATTAAATCTTAATACACTTATTAGTATAGGAATAAGACTACTCAAATAAGATAGTAAATCAATAGGATACCTAACACTTAATTCAAGTAATCTATCCCACATAACTTAATTTTTACCTCCACAATGTTGAGGACAAGTCCAACCATCGCCTACAGCATCTCCTCTACCATCTGCTGCCATATCTTTCATCCCTGTTTTATCTGCATGGATTGGCATATCATTTCCTTTGGCGTCGACGCCCGTCAATAGCACACGCGGTACAAGTTGGCCTTTGCCCGGCTCGGTGGGTTTGCCGTCGGCATCTTCCCAGCGCTTGGCATGGTGAATGCGTAGACCGATACAGCCGGGCTGATCAAGTAAATGTTGAACTTGATTGATACCAAAGTATTCCGAACGGATATACTCATCTTTTGACAGGCCTACTTCCAGCTTACGCTCCTGGTAAGCGCCGGTCATGGCTTTTGTTTCCTGAGGGTCGAGGATGCGCCCTGCATTTTTAGTAAAAACGTTCATAGAAAAAGAGGTTCGAAATAAAACTGGCTGATGTTTGGCTGGATAGAACCGGAAAGCAGGTCTAAATTACGCCAGCAATGTTTGTGCACAAGCTATGCGTAAACTCCACCAATCAGTAATTTTTCCTGAAAATCAGCCAGTTAAACCATATAAAAATTTACCAATACGTAGTTCTACGTGCTAAAGTGCGGACTTCTGCCTGTTTCATGTTCTAGCCTGAAAACCGGTGTTTCTGCGCTCAATAACCGGCAAATCCCACGCTACTTTTGTATCGTAGCTAATGACCCACATCGCCATTGGCCAGGACATTTCTCATAGGTTAGGTTTACGAAAAAACGCCGGAGCAGCTTGCTCCGGCGTTTTTTATAGTAGCCTCTTATATAAGCTGACGGATGTAGTCTATTTCAACAGGCTCAATAAATAAGCGCCATACCCACTTTTAACCAGGGGCTTGGCAATGGTGGCGAGTTGCTCGGCATCGATGAATTTCATGCGGTAAGCGATCTCTTCGATACAGCCGATCTTCAGACCCTGCCGCTCTTCAATAACGTGAACAAACTGACCGGCTTGTATCAATGACTCAAACGTACCCGTATCGAGCCAGGCCGTCCCACGATCCAGTACACCTACTTTAAGCCTGCCTTGCTCCAGATAAACCCGATTGATGTCGGTAATCTCTAACTCACCCCTGGGCGATGGTTTGATATTCTTGGCAATTTCAACGACGTCGTTATCATAAAAGTACAAGCCCGGTACCGCATAGTGCGACTTAGGCTTTTCGGGCTTTTCTTCAATAGACAACACATTGAACCCCTCATCAAACTCCACGACACCGTAGCGTTCGGGATCATGTACCTGATAGGCATAAACGACGCCACCATCCGGATCGTTATTGGCCTGAAGCAGTTTCGACAGACCCGATCCATAAAATATGTTGTCGCCCAAAACGAGCGCTACCTTGTCGTCGCCAATAAATTCTTCGCCAATGATAAATGCCTGCGCCAAACCATCGGGACTGGGTTGAACAGCATAGCTGAAGGTACAGCCAATACGACTGCCATCGCCGAGCAGTTTTTCAAAATGCGGCAAATCGTGGGGCGTCGAGATGATGAGAATATCCCGGATGCCCGCCAGCATCAGAATCGACAGCGGATAGTAGATCATCGGCTTGTCGTATACGGGCATCAATTGCTTGGATACGGCCAGCGTAAGCGGATGAAGACGCGTACCGGAGCCTCCGGCGAGAATAATTCCTTTCATAGTTTCAATGAGTGAATGGATGAATGAGAGAACGAGCGAATGCTATCTGGCACATTGTTTTGCGTCAGCTTATTCGCTCATTCTCTCATTCGAAAGTCAAAATTTATCTATTCGCGTACATTCCCTGATAATAACTCTGGTAAGCGCCTGAAGTGACGTTGTCCAGCCAGGTCTGGTTAGCCAGGAACCAATCGACGGTTTTTTCGAGGCCTTCCGCAAACTGAAGGGATGGTTGCCAGCCTAACTCATTCATGATTTTATGCGCATCGATGGCATAGCGCAGGTCATGCCCGGCCCGGTCGGTAACGTACGTAATCAGTTGAGCCGAAGTGCCTTCTGGCCGACCAAGTTTACGGTCCATGATCTGGCAAAGCAGGTTCACGATGTCTATATTTTTCCACTCGTTGAATCCGCCAATATTGTACGTTTCGCCTTCTTTACCTTTATGGAAAACCGCATCGATAGCCCGGGCATGATCAACGACGAACAACCAGTCGCGCACGTTTTCACCTTTGCCGTAAACGGGTAAAGGCTTGTTGCTTTGAATGTTGTGAATCATTAGCGGAATCAACTTCTCGGGGAAGTGATTCGGACCGTAGTTGTTTGAACAATTTGACAGCACAACGGGCAATTTATACGTGTTGCCGTAGGCCCGGACAAAGTGGTCAGATGCCGCTTTCGAGGCTGAATAGGGTGACTGTGGGTCGTAAGGCGTCTCTTCGGTGAAGAAGTCTTCGGGATTGTGAAGTGAACCATATACCTCGTCGGTCGACACGTGGTAGAACCGTTTTCCTTCGAAGCCCGATTCACTGGCAGCCCAGCTATTCTTGGCCGCATTGAGCAGATTAACCGTACCAACCACATTGGTCATCACAAACGACATTGGGTCGGTGATGGACCTATCAACGTGCGACTCAGCCGCCAGGTGAATGACGCCATCCAACGACAGTTCGGCGAACATGTCCTCCAGAAACTTAGCGTCGGTGATGTCGCCTTTAATGAACGTGTAGTTTGGTGCATGCTCAATGTCCGACAGGTTTGCCAGGTTACCGGCATAGGTCAGTGCATCGAGATTGTAAATCTGATACTCAGGGTACTTAGTAACGAACAGCCGAACAACGTGCGAGCCAATAAATCCAGCACCACCAGTAATTAGAAGTTTCATTTTTAGTGTTATCTATTTTTAGAATCAGTACCACCGATTACGGTAAAGAAAGCTTAAACGCACCAGAGCGTTATTGCTGTGCACTCAGTTTTTGCTGCCACTGCCAGGCATCGCGCAATGACTCGGCCAGCGAGCGCTGTGCCTGCCATTCCAATACACGATTTGCTTTGCTGACATCGGCATACACCTGTTCAACGTCACCAGCCCGACGTGGGCCAACGCTATAGTTTACCTTAACGCCGGTCGCCTGTTCAAAGGTTTTGATCACATTCAGAACGGTCTCGCCCCGGCCCGTACCAATATTGATAACGTCGTAGGAAGATTCATCCTGGGCTTCAATGAGCTTTTTCAGGGCTTGTACGTGCGCATCGGCCAGGTCCATCACGTCAATATAATCGCGTACGCAGGTCCCGTCAGAGGTATTATAGTCATCACCATACACGGTGAGACTGGACCGGATACCGGCCGCTGTCTGGGTAATAAAAGGCACCAGGTTAGCCGGAACGCCCAGCGGTAATTCGCCAATTTCAGCTGATGGATGCGCCCCAATGGGGTTGAAGTACCGGAGCGCCAGTGCCTTAACGGGTATCTTCGCGTGCACGGCATCCCGAATGATATCCTCGCCAATAGCCTTCGTATTTCCATAAGGCGACTGGGCGGGCAAGCGGGGTGTTTCTTCCGTTACGGGCAACTGCTCAGGCTGGCCATATACCGTACAGGACGACGAAAAGACAAAATTCTTTACGTTGTAAGCAGGCATCAATTCCAGCAGCAGCAGCAACGAATCCAGATTGTTGCGGTAGTATTTCAGCGGCTGAGCCACCGATTCACCCACCGCTTTATAAGCGGCAAAATGAATCACGCCCGTTGGCCTTTCCTTGCGGAAAATATCTTCCATGGCGCTGGCATCGTTGCAATTGACCGGATAACAGGTTACGTCGTGACCAAGAATTGTTCGCAGTCCGTCCAGTGCGGAGCGTTCGGAGTTGGAAAAATCGTCAACAATGACCGGCTCAAAACCAGCGTTGACCAGCGATACAACCGTGTGCGAGCCAATGAATCCAGCGCCACCGGTTACCAGAATTTTGGGAGAATTGCCTGAGAGAGTCAAACCGTTTTTTATAAAATTTTTGTTGCTATTTTAGCATAGCAACTCCTATAACAGCACAAAAGTAGTATATTCAGGAGGTTTCGGAAACAGTTTTTATTCTGGGGTACTCTGTTAAAGCAACACAAACGAATGAACGATAACGAATTGAAAGCCCTTATCTCGCTCCTGGACGATGAAGACCGGGAAGTCGTTGAGCACGTTGAACAGCGAATTCGACAGATGGGTGGTCAAATGATCCCATTTCTAGAATCTGAATGGGAAGGGAGCTTCAATCCCGATCTACAAAAACGAATCGAAGAAATTATCCACGATCTTCAGTACGAATCCGTTCTTGACCGGATGCGCGACTGGAAAAATGGGGGCGCTATGGACCTTCTGGAAGGGCTCTGGATCGTAGCGACCTATCAATATCCTGACCTTTCCTTAGATCGACTGAAACAGGAAGTAGAACAACTGTACTACGATGTCTGGGTCGATTTTAAAACGGACATGCACCCCGACGAACAGATCAAGGCGATGAACAGCGCCTTTTTCTCGAAACTAAAATTCGCTCCCAATACCAAGCATTTCCATTCTCCGGCCAACTCCATGATCAATCAGGTACTCGAATCGCGTCGGGGCAACCCCATCACGCTTTGCGTACTATACATGCTCATTGCCAAACGATTGAACCTGCCCGTTTATGGCGTTAACCTGCCTAACCTGTTTGTGTTGACGTATAAAAACAGCACTGGCGTTCAGTTTTACATCAATGTGTTTAACCGGGGGCTGGTCTTTACAACAAAAGACATCGACCAGTACATTGATCAGCTAAACATTAAGCGTTTAGATACTTTTTACCAACCTTGCACGAATGCCGACATCATTCGACGGGTGCTCCGGAATCTGACCTTGGCATTTGAAAAAAACGGTGATACGGAACGGGTTCGGGAAGTCGAACAAATCTTGAATACGGTTCGGGATGATGGCGACGGACTTCCGCTTTCCGATTATACCCAGCGGTAAATCATCAGGGTACTTACGGAATTTATTCTGTAAGTACCCTGAGCAATCAATAAGCTACGGCCAGCAGGCCCGGCCCGGCCTGAAAGCACTGAATAATCAATTGCTCCTGGTGATTTGGCAAACGTACGTGACCAATTAAATGGGAAGCTCCGTCGGCAAACGGCTCGACGTGCAGATGCTCCCGAAACGTAAGCTGACGCTTGCCGTAAAGTTTATATAACGCTTCTTTGGCGCACCAGTAAACCGCCAGCCGGTTGGGATCTCCCGCAGCATGGGCAATTTCACTTTCCGACAGAACACGCGGCACCACTCGCCTAAACTGCTCTCGAATCGGTTCTATATCAATACCGACCGGGCGTGACTGGTGCAATACCGCAGCTGCCCAGCCACCCGTATGCGACAGAGAAATATGCCAGGGTGAGTCGATCAGGTGCGGTTTTCCAAATTCATCTTTCCGCAACCCCTGATAGGGCATTCCCTGCAACTCGGTCAATTGCCGAATCGCAACCCGGCACGCCAGCCATTCTACCCGCTGCGCCGGGTGACTGATGCCCGCCAAATCTTCCTGTTCCGACATGGTCAGCGGCAACCCCGCCCGCAACGTCGGCTCATCTTCGGTAATAGCCTGGAGCCGGGCCACACAGTCGCTGGTAATGTTTATCTGAAAAGTCACCACCAAAAGTCGGAAGTCGTTCGAGAAAAAGAAAGGATTAGCGACCTTTGACATCAACTTGTTTTGTCGATCTGTGTTCGTAGAAAAAATAGATACCTTCGGTGGGCATCGCGACCCCGTTTACACGCTCGAACGTGGTCCTCTTGCTGAACAGTTTTTTTCGGCAGGTGGCGATGGTCAGGTGGTGCAATGGCAGCTAAATCGTCCTGATTTGGGGCAGTTGATCGCCAAAGTACCTACTTCAATCTACGCCCTGGCCCTACACCCCACAAGTGGACTTTTATGGGTCGGTCAGAACCACGAAGGCATCCATGTCATTGATCCGATCAGGAAGCAGGAAGCCGCTTCGTTGAAACTGACATCGGCGGCCATTTTCGATATCAAATTCTACAAAACGGATGCGTTTTTAGCCTTGTCAGACGGCGTTGTAGCGGTTGTTACCACTGATCCGCTGGTGGTTAAAAAGCACATCAAAGCGTCGGACCAATCGGCTCGCTGTTTGGCGGTAAATCCGGTGGAACGAGAGCTGGCGGTTGGGTATAGCGACAACGTTGTGCGTATTTTTGACCTGGCAACGTATGAACTCAAACGGGTTATTCAGGCGCATAGTAACTCCATCTTTACGGTTGCTTATTCTCCTGATTTTCAACACCTGATTACGGCCGGACGCGATGCGCACATGAAAGTCTGGGATGTAGAGCAGGGCTATTCTTTGCAACAGGATATTGCTGCCCATCTGTTTGCCATTAATCACCTGTCGTTTAACCCATCGGGAAATCTGTTGGCTACGGCCAGTATGGATAAGTCCATAAAAATTTGGGATGCCGATTCATACCGGCTGCTGAAAGTGGTTGATCGGGCCCGACACGCTGGCCACGGAACATCAGTCAACAAGATTCTGTGGACAGACTACAATGAATTACTCCTCTCGGCCAGCGATGATCGGACGATTTCGGTATGGAAACTGAACTAAAACAGCTAGATTAAGTAGGATTCTCCTCTTTTTTGCCCTAATCTTTGTAAAATAGGTATGAAGACCGTTACTTCACCTTTACTTGGCTATTGAGTATTACACTAAAACCCTTAGCGCACCAATGAAAATTACGCCCATTGAAATCCGGCAACACACGTTTGAAAAAGGGTTGCGCGGTTATAAAACTGACGATGTTGACGCGTTTCTGGTTTCGCTCTCTCAGGAATGGGAACGCTTAACTGGCGAATATAAAATGTTGAAGATGCAGCTTGAAATAGCCGAGAAAGAGCTAGGAAAGCTGAAAGAAGTGGAAATGACGCTGTTTCGCACGCTTAAAACGGCGGAAGATACCAGTACACAAATCACCGAACAAGCCAACAAGGCCGGTGAGAAATACGTCGACGAAGCCAAACACCAGGCTGATGAAATCATAGCCGATGCCCGCAAGCGTTCGGCCCTGATGGTTCAGGATGCCGAGAACCAGGCCCGTTATCTGAAAGATAATATTCTAAACGATATCAAATCGCTGGAGCATGATTTTAAGGCGCTGGAAAGCTATAAAGAAAATCTGGCGGCTCAAATTCGGACACTGGCCAGCAACGCCGTTGATAGCGTCGACCGATTTGAAAAGAAATTTGCCAAGCAGAATTTAAAAGGAAAAATTGACGAGGTAACGTCGCAGATTCAGGATGAGGTAAAAGAACCTGAATCACCAGATTCAAGCCCGGCGGAAATATCACCTGAACTGAACGGGCCAGTCAACATTGCCGCCGAATTACCTGAGTTGATCGAGCGTGAAACGTCTATTCCCGAGGCCATTCCGGTTGATGAATCGGTAACCGAAAAGCTTGATGAGGCACTTCATGAACCTCATCACGAGGCAGATCAACCCATCGCTGAGGCAGAAGCGACGGACAATGCAACAACGCCCGAACCTGTGCTGGCAGAGGTACACGTCAGCGAGCCCAGAGCGGCCACAGAAGAAGTAACCGAAGAGGTTGCCACCAAGAAAAGCGGTTCGTTTTTCGATCAGATTTAGTAAGCCATCTGACTGATGAAGTCCGTTTTTCCCCCTGATTTCATCGGCACATTTAAGAAATAACCTACAGAAGCACCCCGATTTCTCCCACCGCTACGGTAGCCGAGAAAGTCGGGGTTCTTCATCATCAGACGACATTATGGGAACCATTGCGCTGGAAGGCCTTGAGTTTTTTTCATACCACGGCTTTTACGACGAGGAACAGAAAATTGGCAATAAATATGCGGTAGATATTGTCGTCACAGCCGACTTCTCGGAAGCGGCCCGGCGGGATCGCCTGAGTGCTACGGTTAATTATGAGGATTTGTACCGGATTACGGCTGGCGTCATGAAACAGCCCGCCCGATTGCTGGAGCACATTGCCCACCAGATCATCCAGGAGATCCGCACAACTTATGAGGATCTGGAAGCGGTTGAAGTTAGTGTATCCAAGTTCAATCCGCCTATTGGGGGCGTTTGCCACCGGGCAAAAATAACGTTGAAAGAGTAAACGTACCGTGGATCGCCTGGGCGATCCACGGTACGTTTGTATTACACAGCCTGTTGTAAGCCCGCAAAGGAAATTCCCATATGCGAGGCATCATAAACACACGCGCCATTCCGAATCAGCAATACCTGGGGCGATTCGTGCTCAACACCAAAATCATTCTCAATCTTAGCCGAGATTGGCCGGTTGGCCAGCAAGTCAAGGTAGTAAGGCTTTACCCCGAGCTGGTCGTTCCAGTTACGCTCCATCCGGCTGAGCGCCATGGCACTAATAGAACAAGTCGTGCTGTGTTTGAAAATTAACACAGGCTGCTTGGCCGACTCTTCTTTGATTGTGTCAAGCTGAGTGTCACTTGTCAGTTTATTCCAGTTCATCGTATCAACATACTTTCTATTGACTGTAAATCCATTTCGGGTAGTAAAAGTTCGTCAGTTTTCAGGGGTATATCTCAGTTTTTCAGCCATTTCGGGTGAGATTGACTCGGAGTAGGCACCATAGGCATCAACGAGCACACCTTTGTTACCATTCTTCGCTTCGATGGCATACAAAACGGATTCATCACCGGGGTCTGTCATGCCTTCAAACCGGTAGACGTCGACGACATCGAAGTCAGCAGGCCGTAATTGAATATCGTCGGGCTGGCAATGCAGATGATCCGACTTGAGATTATAATCCTGCGTAAATCCCTGCTGGCGGAGGCCTTCGAGGGCTTCGGTGAGTGTTTCGTAGGCGTGCATGGTAGTCTTCAGTTTAAAATTGAGTGTGTAGCTTTGTACTATAACCAACCTTCAGTTCGCTTGTTTTCGGGACTCTATAACACAGGCATTGTCGCTTACCAAACGTTGCTGCGGCTAGTCGCTCCTTTCATACCCAAAGCCCGGCTGTGGGTTGATGGTCGGCACGATTGGGCTCACAAATTAAAGCAGCAACTGGCGGGAAACAAAAAGCCGATCGCCTGGTTTCATGCGGCATCCCTGGGTGAGTTTGAGCAGGGACGTCCCGTTATTGAAGCATTTCGCACGGCCTACCCCGATTACAGGATTCTGTTAACGTTTTTTTCGCCCTCCGGTTACGAGGTCCGCAAGGATTACGAGGGTGCTGATTACATCGTTTATCTGCCTGCGGATACGCCTGCCAATGCCCGGCAATTTGTCCGGTTGGTTCGTCCAGAGATTGCCTTCTTCATTAAATATGAATTCTGGTACAATTACCTCCGTGCACTGAAAGACGCCCGTGTACCGATCGTTTCGTTCTCGGCGATATTCCGCCCAAATCAGCTTTTTTTCAAGCCCTGGGGCCAGTTTTACCGGAAGATGCTTCATTATTTCGACCATTTCCTGGTACAGAATCAGGAATCTGTTTCTCTACTGACCAGCATCGACATCCCCAAGGTGACGCTTGCTGGCGACACGCGATTTGATCGGGTAGCACAGGTTGTCACGACCAAAAGGGCTATTCCAATAGCTGAAGCATTCAAGAATACGAGTCCGCTACTGGTTATTGGCAGCGCCTGGCCCGATGATATGGCCGTTCTGATCCCTTTCCTGAATGCCTTTTCCAATCCACTTAAGGTAATTATTGCCCCGCATGAAATCCATAGTGACGAAATCGAGCGGTGGCAAAATCAATTGACAAAACGGTCGATTCGCTTCTCAGAAGCAGCCAACGTCGATCTGGCTACAGCCGATATCCTTATCATCGACAATGTGGGCATGCTGTCATCACTCTATCAATACGGTGAGTTTGCCTACATTGGCGGGGCCTTTAAGCAGGGATTACACAACATTCTGGAAGCGGCAACCTTTGGAATGCCGGTGTTTTTTGGGCCGGAATTCGCTAAGTTTCAGGAAGCCGTCGACTTGGTAAACGAGGGTGCCGCCTTTCCGGTTAGCAACGTTGCGGAATTGACTTCTGCCTTCAGTGAACAGTATAAAAACGCGGAGAAAGCCAGTCAAATTAGCCGCCAATACGTTCAGCGGAACATTGGGGCGACGACCAAGGTTATGGAAGTTGTACGGAAATTATTGAGCGAAATCGGACCGCAGCCGCGGACGGTCGCCGATGCGGAGTAAATGAGCGGCTAGACTGTCGAGAACCTATTTACTCCGTGAACCTTTCATTGTTTTTCACTCACTCTTTCGTTCATTCACTCTTTCACTCATTAAACATTGCAAAACGGCTTAGTCTTACGGTCCACCGGTTCCTGGTACGAAATTCGTAACACAGACGGACATATTTTCCGGGGCCGACTAAAGGGGAAATTCAAACTGAAGGGTCTCAAGGTCACGAATCCAATCGCGGTGGGCGATCGGGTACTGTTTGACGTGGAGGATGAAGCCGAAAACACGGCCATTATCACCGACATTGCTCCCCGCGATAATTACATCATCCGGCAGTCGGTTCATAAAACGGCGCATGGCCATATGCTGGCCGCGAACATCGATCAGGCCGTGCTGCTGGCAACGCTGGCCATGCCGCGTACGTCCACGGGTTTCATTGATCGATTTCTGGTCTCGGCCGAATCCTTCCGCATTCCAACCACGATTGTCTTCAACAAAATCGATATTCTCAACGAGGAAGGCCTGGCTTTTCAGCAGGAAATTATTGAGTTATACGAGCGTATCGGCTATAACTGCCTGTCGACATCAGCGACGGAAAACGAAGGTGTAGACGCGTTTCGCGAGCTGCTCGATCAGAAAGTAACGCTGGTAGCAGGTCACTCGGGCGTGGGAAAATCGTCGCTGGTGAACGCCATCGCTCCTGATCTGAACCTGCGCACAAACGAAGTGTCGACCTTCGCCAATAAGGGCGTTCACACAACAACCTTCGCCGAAATGTTCGAGCTAGCACCAGACACCTATATTATCGACACGCCGGGCATCAAGGAGCTTGGGTTGATGGACACGTCGAAAACCGAAATCGGCCATTATTTCCCCGAAATGCGCGACCGGCTAAACAAGTGCCGCTTCAACAACTGCCTGCATATCAACGAACCCGGCTGCGCCATCAAGGAAGCCGTTGGCGAAGGCGATATTGCCGAAAGCCGATACATGAGCTACCTGAGCATGATGGAAGGAGACGATAACCGACGTTAACCACGTAGAGACCGGTCCGCCGGTGCGGCATAATTGCGTCTCCCATGCGTCAGTAAAACCACCCGATTAGAGAATATACGTCCCCGTAGGTTAATTCGTCATGGCGGCCAGCAAATCGGCCTGCGTGATGATGTGTACCTGCTCGCGCTCATCACGTACCAGAAGCGCTTTGTTATCGCGATCAATCAAGGACGACAGGGCGTCAATGGTGTTATCGAGGCCGACAAATTTGAACGGCTTGTCCATAACCTCGCTAACGGGATGGTCTTTTACGGCAGGGTCGTCAATGAGCCTGTTCAGTACCGTTGAGTCGGTCAGGCTCCCGACGATATGTCCGGTCTCGTCCGTGACCGGAATCTGCGAAATGCCATACCGGTTCAGTACCTGAATGGCTTGACTTACTGAAACGCCCGCTCCAATCGTTGTCAGCTGCGACTGGCCGGTTTTGTGGTGGATAATATCGCGGGCGGTTTTGAACGCACGGTCTTCCAAAAAGCCGTGGTCTTTCATCCAGGTATCGTTGTAAATTTTGGCCAGATAGCGGGTACCATGGTCAGGTAGTAGAATGACCATCACATCATCGTCAGTGAGGTGTTCTTTTGCCCATTCCAGCGCGCCATGTACTGCTGTTCCGCACGACCAGCCCACGAATAGTCCTTCTTCCCGAGAAAGCCGACGGGCCATGATAGCTGCATCTTTATCGGTTACCTTTTCGAAATGGTCGATGACACTGAAATCGACGTTTTGTGGCAGAATATCTTCGCCGATGCCTTCTGTCAGGTACGGATAGATTTCCCCTTCATCGAACTGGCCGGTTTCCTTGTATTTCTTGAATACTGAACCGTAAGTGTCCAGACCAAGCGAAACAAGATTCGGGTTCTGCTCTTTCAGGAATTTCGATGTGCCACAGATGGTTCCACCTGTACCAACACCGGCGGCAAAGTGTGTGATTTTACCGTCGGTATCGCGCCAGATTTCGGGACCAGTCGTTTCGTAATGAGCAGCCGTGTTAGCCGGGTTGTCGTACTGATTCGGATAGAGCGAATTGGAAATGTCGCGATTGAGCTTTTTAGCCACGGAATAATACGAGCGGGGATCATCGGGAGCCACGTTCGTTGGGCACACAACGACCTCTGCACCTACCGCCCGCAAAATGTCGATCTTTTCCTGCGACTGTTTATCAGCCATCGTGAAAATGCACTTGTAGCCCTTCCCGATGGCAGCCAGGGCCAGTCCCATGCCCGTATTACCACTGGTGCCTTCGATGATGGTGCCACCGGGCTTGAGTACGCCCCGCGCTTCCGCGTCTTCGATCATCCGGATGGCGATCCGATCTTTCACCGAGTTACCGGGATTAAAATACTCGACTTTCGCCAAAATCGTACCCCGAATGCCTTTGGTAACCTTATTCAGTTTCACCAGGGGCGTATTGCCAATGGTATCTATGATGGAGTTGTAGTAGTTCATCGTTGTTGAGTTTTGTTGTACTGATTGTTACGCTGCGTTATACTTCGCAAGGAAGTCTGTAACCTGTTTGTGAAAATGCCGAAAGATATCCGAGCGTGACTCCAACCAGGAAACATCAAAATCGGCTAAAATGTCATTGGCTGTAAGAATTTGCTTATCAACGAGATTGGTTTCTCCATAAACTGATCGCTTAGCTTCTGAACGCGGATATGATTCCAACGGAGTGTTTTTCCCGGCCTCTTCTTTGTGGCGTTTAATATACCATAGCCAATACTCAATACACTGCACCGGCAGCATCAATACGACTGGATGGCTTCCACACTTAGTTGTATATACCTCCTGCCTAGCCTTTATAGTTGGTTTGTGCTCAGTATCGATGTCACGGCTAACAAACAATATATCCAATCCTAGTAAAGCTCGTTGCCTTAAAGCATCTGGTAACAGTTTGTCCACTTGAGTGCCATTCGTCGCTTTAAATCGCCAGCGTTCGGCTTCGTCCTCAATGAACGTTTCGGGATATTGCTGATGAAGGTATTTTTCGAGAAAATTACGCTGAGCTTTATCTTCTCCGAAAAAACCATACGTGATAATCCGACTCATTTTGGTACTCCTCCCAAAAAGCCGACTGTCCAAGCATCACCTAGCGAATCTGTATAATGCGGAGGCTCAATTCCCAACTCCTTACTCTTAATTATCTCTGGTTCTATTACATCATGCTGTAAGTTCTTGACATGGGTAGCCCCCTCATCATCTTTGTCAAAAATGAAGACTGATTCTGGCATGTCTTTAAACATATCAACCACAATTGGACTGTGTGTCGTCATAATGACTTGGACATCCTTTTCCTCCGCCAGTCTAAAAATGAATTGTATGACCTCGACTATCCGGCGTGGGTGAATACCTTTTTCGGGCTCTTCTAAAAGCAGGAGTTTAGGCGGGTTGGGTTGGTTAATGATGCAGAGAAGGGCGACAAAATAAAGAGTACCCTCGGAGAGTTCATCAGCCCAATAAATTGTCTTTTGCTTACCATTTGTCAAACCAATACGCTTGAATGTCTTATCTCCAAATTGCTTGACTAGTTCCGGAGTAGATTCAACGTTCTGAAAGTTAATTTCTGTAAATTCGGGAACACACTTGGCTAAGTCCGCCTTTATTTGAGCAAAAGTGGTTGGGTATTCATCCCTAATTCGATCAAAAAAGGCAATCAAATTAGACGCATCCGCAGTCACAGAATCATCTCCTCGTCCAACTGGAGCAGGTTTATCAAGTTTGTTCGGATCGGGTTTATAAATACAAAGATTCTCGAGTTTAAATTGCAGGTTCCTCAAAGGAATATTAACATCCTTATCAATAGGAGCTTCCCGAAAATCTAGTGGTAATTTATTAATATCTTCATTGGAACCTTCAGCAATCTTAAGTGTGATTTTGTCCGAGACAAAGCGGCTTTCAGACTTGCTCGATACCTTGTGTAAATCCATCGTCTTCCCAAGGTAGTGTTTGATCAAAAATGAGATATATGAATGGTGTCACATGCTTTTTTTTCAAGAAGACAATACTCTGATCGAAATAATTGAGGTCATTAGTAAGATCAGTAACAATCTCCAGCGCCTTCAAAAAATTAGTCTTGCCTGAGTTATTAGGACCAATAAGCAGATTGACTTTTTGAAGGTCGAGCGTGACGTCTTTCAGGCTCTTGAAATTCTGGATCGAAACGCGCTTGAGCATGAGTGGCAACGGTTAGTGGCAGTAAGCAGGCTGGATTGCAAGGTAAGTATTTACTTACCCATTTGTACAGCCCGCATCAGGACAGTATTATCCGGGTCGATGACGACCGAGACTGGCTTGGTGGCTAGTGGGACTGTGAACGTTTGGGTTTGCTCGGTCATCGTCAGGCGGGCGGTGCGGCTGGTTTCGCGGCCATTAGCCCCCCGAATGCTGAACGTGAGCGGTACGACAAAAAAAGCGCCCGAACGCTGCGCCTGCCGAATGTCGATGACCAGCGCTTTCTTGGCCGCATCGTAACTCGACCCCCAAACGATTTCGGGATAGCCCGGCTGGTGAAGCCACTGTTGAAAAAACTGCCCTAATTTCTTGCCCGAAACGGCTTCCATGACGGTCTGTAAATCGCTGCTTTGCGCATTCGCATTTCGGAATTTCTCGTAATAAGTCCGAATGCCTTTCCAGAATACCTCATCGCCAAGCTCGTGCCGCAACATGTGTAACACCCAGCCGCCTTTCTGGTATGAGTTCGGATTCAGCAGGTCCATTAAATTGGCCGCTGTTGAATCGACAATCGTGCTTTTGGGCTTGAGCGCCGAGTACCGAAAAATCTGGCCCTTGTTCTGGTTGAGTACCGCATTGAGCGTGTCTTTGCCATACGCGTGTTCGAGGTAGAGCGCTGAGAAATACGTCGCAAAGCCTTCGCTCAGCCACAGCTGCGACCAGTCGGCTTCGGTAGCCGAATTACCAAACCACTGATGCGCTATTTCGTGCGCCAGCAACGCTTCTACGTCGGAATCTTTCTTACCGACGATCACTTTTTCACTGTAAAAAATACAGCTCGCGTTTTCCATTCCTCCAAAAACCGTTGTCGACTCGACGTTGGCTAATTTCTCGTAGGAATATGGTCCGATTTTATCCACGAAGTACTGCAAAATCTCCTTGGCCGGGCGGTAATCAACAAATCCCTTCTGGCTATCTCTGGGGTAAAGCCAGCTTTGCACGGGTACCCCGCTCACGGAACCAACCTCTTCAACAGCGAATTTGGCTGCGCCAATGACCATCACTTTGGTCGGGATAAGCGTATTTTCCTGCCAGCGCGTCAGCTTGCGCCCGTTCGGCAAGCTACTTTCATTAACCAGTTTCCCATTGGCAATAACTCGATAGATCGCGGGGGCATTGACGGCAAAGGAACAGGTAGCTTTATCCGACGGGTGATCAACGACGGGTAGGTAGTTACGGGCGTTGTTGGGCCAGTTATCGCCGAAGAAAGTACGTTCGCCAAATTTATTCTGACTAATAATCAGACCCCTTGCCGGTGTACCGCCGTACCGGATAATCACTTCGGTAGGCTGGTTGGGAGCGGCAGCCAGATTAATGAACACCCGGTCGTTGCGCTGGCTGAACGGAACGGCTTTCCCATCGGGTAAACTAACCGAGCGGACCCGCATACCGGTTTCTGATGAATCGCGGGGGCTGATCAGGTCGAACCAAACGGTTTGCCGGTCATCGGCACGAGTGAAGCGAATGGCCGTTTCGCCCTGAATCTGATTGGTGGAATCGCTTATTGTGAGCGAGAACGCATAATGCTGAACATCAACGCCGGGCTGGGTGTATCGGGCGGCATAGCCTGGTAATTGTGCATGAGCCAGGCCGGCTAGCAGCGTCAGCAACGTCAATAGAAATCCTTTTTTCTGTTTATTCATTCGTCTTTACGCCTTTATCTCCTGACACAATTCAATCAGCACGCCATTTGTGCCCTTTGGATGCAGGAAACAGACTAGTTTGTTATCAGCGCCCCGTTTAGGGACTTCATTTAATACGGTAAATCCCTCGCTTTTCAATCGGTCCATCTCCGCCAGGATATCATCTACTTCAAAGGCGAGATGATGGATTCCTTCCCCTTTCTTCTCGAGAAATTTTGCAATCGGACTGTCTGGCCTTGTAGCTTCAAGCAATTCAATCTTTGTTTGATTTACTTTAAAAAACGACGTCAGTACGCCTTCCGATGCGACCGTCTCCGTTTTGTAGGGCTGGACATTCAGTAGTTTAGCGAATAAGTCGTTCGATGCCGCCATGTCCCGTACGGCAATTCCGATGTGTTCAACGTTGGTTAGCATAGGCGTGTCCGACAGCCTCTGGCCGTCGAAATGCGGTTAATGCCAATAGCCTCTGGCTATCGGATACATGCGATAAGAACTTTTCTGTTTGGCCGAAAGTTATAGAGAAAGCATTGATATGCGTCAATTTTGACTTGATTACGACTATGGTTACTGTTTCAGAAATCGCCAAAAACAAGATTGTTGAACTCCGTCAGAAAGACGGTCTTGCCGAAAATACGGCCATCCGCGTAGCAGTAGAAGGTGGTGGATGTTCAGGATTGATGTATGATCTTCAATTTGATGCTACGCAGCAACCCACCGACCATCTTGTTGAAGATAAAGGCATTAAGATTCTGGTAGACCGCAAGAGTTTACTGTATCTGGCGGGTACGGAACTTGATTTCTCGGACGGCTTGAACGGAAAAGGCTTTCAGTTTAAAAACCCCAATGCCACCCGCACCTGTGGTTGTGGAGAGAGCTTTGCCGTCTAAGTTGCATTGCCAACCCGACTAGATTTGACTAATTTCCTTGAGTTAAGAGCCGCCTGATCGCGGCTTTTTTGTTTAACTCACCTTTGGTCAACTTTTGATGCATCAGATTGTGTAACTATGTAATCAAAATCCTGCCGATCACACAAATTTCCGTTTCAGATGACAGCAAAACCCGTTAGTTACTCACGCACAACACTTACCGAGTTAATGATTCCGTCTTATGCCAACTTTGGCGGCCGCGTACACGGCGGCATATTGCTGTCGCTGATGGACAAGGTTGCCTACGCCTGTTCGGCCAAACACGCGGGTCAGTATTGTGTTACGGTATCGGTTGACGGGGTTAACTTTCGGCAACCGGTTGATGTGGGCGAATTAGTTTCCCTGCTGGCATCGGTCAATTATGTTGGTCGGACATCGCTGGTTGTGGGTATCAAGGTTATTGCCGAGAATGTAAAAACGGGAACGGTCAAGCACACAAATACGTCGTACTTTACAATGGTGGCAAAAGATGACGCGGACCAGCCTACCGAAGTCCCTCCCCTGCTGCTCGAAACACCCGACGATGTCCGGCGTTTTTTGGAAGCCATGAAACGCAAGGAACTTCGGGCATCATACAGCGAACATTTCGATAATGCCAAAACGCGGATGCTGGTAAAGGAAAATATTGGCAAACTGATGAAAGAACGTTGTGCGTTATCAGCTAGTCTAAGCCAGGATTGGCTTGATTCAACAGATTCGCTCAGGTAGCTTATCGGTTGAAACATGTGGTGGGATTTTAGAAACTAATCTCCCACCACAACATATTCTCTATCTGATCGAACAGGCGAAACCCGCTTTTTTCCAGCACTTTTTGGGAAGCCACATTTTCCGCGTCGGTGTCGGCTACGACCCGTTGGACACCAGGCTGCTGACCGGCCCACTTGACCATCCCTTTGACCATTTCCGTCATGTATCCCTGTCGATGCAGACCCGGATACGTTCCATAACCAATCTCGATGGTACCGGTTTCATCCGGTTCGCCCTTGAATTTTGCTTCGGCCACAAACTGTTTTTTCTCCCGGTCGATGGCCAGCCACATGGTATGAAAAAGCGGATCGAGCGTAGGGTCCTTCAAGCGGGGGATGGTAAAATAAACGATGATGCTCCGCACAGGTTCCACCGCTTGCCGGTATCCTTTCTGTAAGCCCAGGGTTTGCTCCAGTTCATATTTATTGGCAATATGAAGGTAGAGCTGGTCAAGCGTGAGCGGAATGATGGTCAGACGGGGCGTTTCAATCATGGCGTATCAACTGTTCGTCTGCCTTACGTAGGACAGCATTTCCTTTAGACGTCAACCGCATCAGCATATCCGTTGATTTTAGCGTGCAAGAAACGAATTTGACCGATGATGAGCAACAGTCAATATACTTAGCGGAGTCTCATCAGCACTCCTCAAACCCGTACGTCATGCCAGGTCCCGCTCGATAATCTTTCCGCTGGCTTTCTCTTTCAGGATCACTTTATTCCGGCCATCATGCGTCATTTCCTGTTTGATCAGGTAGTGATCGGCATCGTACTCGACAAGCGTGGATTCGGGTTTAAGCCCTTCCTGTCCGCGCCAGACCGGTAAACTTACTTTTTCCCACTGCTTCGTTTCCGCGGATTTATAGGCCGCATCGAGAACAGAGTTCACGACATAGCCATCGTAGAACGTTTCGGCAGGCTCACAACCTGCTTCCTGCGATTTGAACATGTCGGTAAACATGTGATTGTAACCCAGATCGTTTACTTCATCGCCAACCGGAAATAGCCAGCCCGTGTTGGATTCGGCTTTTTCGGCCACATAATCGGCCCCTTTTCCCGTAGTGAACATTTCAAAACCCGTTCGCAGGAAGTTATTGATCCAGATGGTGCCTTCGGTACCCATCACTTCATCGCGGAGGTCCATACCGCCCCGGAAAGTCCAGCTCACCTCGAACTGCCCAATGGCCCCATTCTCGTACTTCACCAGGGCAATGGCGTGGTCTTCGGCATCGATGGGTTTTACCTGCGTAGCGGCCCAGCACATAACCTCTACCGGCTTTACATCTTTACCAATAAAACTCCGGGCGATTTCGACACAGTGACAACCCAGATCGAGCATACAGCCGCCCCCAGCCTGTTCTTTGTCCCAAAACCAGTCAGAGTGCGGTCCCGGATGTGTCTCGCGGGATTTGGCCCAGAGGATTCGACCCAAAGCACCGTTTTTGACACTATCGAGCGCTTTCAGAAACTTGGGCGTGTAACACAAGTCCTCCAGGTAACCGGCAAAAATACCCGCTTCTTCAACCGTCTGCATCATCCGCAACGCTTCATCGGCATTCCGACCGAGCGGTTTCGTGCACACCACCGATTTCTTATGCTTAGCGCAGAGGTTGACCGCCGTTTCGTGAATGTTGTTGGGAAGCGCAATACAAACCATGTCCACATCCGGATGCGCAATGACTTCTTCCATGTTGGTCGAAGCAAAATCACAGCCGTAATCGGTAGCAAATTTCTGGGCGGTTTCTTCCCGCCGGGCGTAAATGGCCACAACTTGATCCCGGCTGCGCTGGCCATGAATGGATTCGGCGTAGAAGCGGCCAATGAAGCCGCCCCCGAGCATAGCAATACGTTGCATAGGTAAGGGGTTAAATAAAGGGTTAATCCGTACTTTCGTGTACGTAAAGTAGAGGACACCCACCGTATTTTTTACTCATGATCGAGTTTTTCGATATTCATACTATTCTTTTCACGTTGTGGGATTACCCTATGAGTTACCTCGAATTTTTCGGGGTTTTATCCGGGTCAGTAGCCACCTGGCTCGCGGCTCGTGCCAACGTCTGGAGCTGGCCAATCGGGGCCGCGAGTGTCCTGCTGTTTTTCTTTCTGTTCTTTCAGATTCAGCTCTACCCCGACATGTTTCTGCAAGTCTTCTTTTTCGTCACGAACCTGCAGGGCTGGTGGCGCTGGACGCATCCCAACGATCAGGAAGCCGACCAGCACAACGAACTCCGCATTACGCGGCTTATTGGACGCCCGCTGGTGATGGTTTTACTGAGCGGACTGGCGGCAACCGCTATTCTGGGCACGTTTGCACAAAATCTGCATATCTGGTTTCCCGTGCTTTTTAGTCAACCCAGCGCGTTTCCTTACCTCGACTCATTCACGACTGTCATGAGTATCATTGGCACGTTTATGATGATTCATAAAAAGCTGGAGTGCTGGTGGGTCTGGCTGCTCGTAGACCTTATCAGCACTTTTATGTATTTCACCAAGGGCGTCAAGCTGGTTGGGATTGAATATGCCATTTTTTGCCTGATCGCTTTTCAGGGAGCCTGGCACTGGACGCGCGCGTACCGATCCTACCCGACACAAACGAGGTGACAGTGGGTTGTACTCCAGCTACATGCAGTATAACTTTCTGGCGGCTTAGGTTTACCCGATGTATTCGTAATCGACCGAGATTTCGGCCTAACTCTTGTCATAAAATAGTACGTTTTTTAGACAAGTAATTATAAAACAAAATATATTAATTATAGTTTTTTAAAGAATATTTATCCTTAACGTACTGACAACTATCATATTACTGATTTTGTATTATAACTTTGTATTGAAAATCAAACAGTGAACCTCTATGGCAGTTGCCAAACAATTCCTCAAAAGCAAGCCCCTTGCGAAAGTAACATTTGAATTGTCGGCCGAAGCCGTCAATGGTGCTAAAACGGTCGCTCTGGCCGGCGAATTCAATGGCTGGGATGCCCAGGCCCTGAAAAAACAGAAAGATGGTTCTTACAAAACTACGGTTGAATTGCCCGTTGGTGGCGAATACCAGTTCCGTTACGTTTTGGATGGTACAACATGGACAAATGATTCGGCTGCTGACAAATACGTTCCAAGCGGAGTTTCGTTTGAAGAGAACTCAGTGGTTGTTCTCTAAGCAAGAAATTAAAAGCATGAATGGGTGATCAGCCTTGTCGACAAGGCTGATCACCCATTCATGCTTTTAGCCTGATGTGTTTTATACCGTAAAGCTGTCGGAATCGACGTAGGCTTTAATGAGGGCGATTTCCCCTTCTTTTCCCTTCTGCGATTTGCCGTGCTCCATACCAAAAATGAAGTCTTTACCGGCGGCTTTCTGCTTCTGGTAAACGTACTTGAATATATTCTTATAGTTGATTTCACCCGTTGTCGGCTCGTTGCGACCAGGATTATCGCCAATCTGGAAATAGCCAATTTCATTCCAGCACCAGTCAATGTGGGGAATGATATGACCCTCGTTTTTCTGCATGTGATAAATATCAAACAGAATCTTACACGATGGACTATTGACAGCGCGGCAGATCTCGTAGGTTTGATCGGATGTGCGTAGAAACAGATTGGGCGAATCGCTCAGGGGTTCGAGCACCATCGTCAGGCCAGCCGGTGCCAGGATATCGGTACCACGGCGCAGCGCGTCGATGACGTTACCCGTCTGAATACCGATGGGCAGATTACGCTCAAAATCCCCCGGTACAACCGTTGTGAATTTGGTATTGCAACGCTTGGCGGTTTCAACAGCTTTGCGGCACCCGTTCAGAAAAATATCAATGTATTCCTGCTTGCCGGCCGCCAGGGTGTTCTGCGAGTTACCGCCTTTTTCAAGAACAAATACGCCCATCGTCATCCCCAGACGCGCCATTTCTTCCCCAATTTTGGTTTGCATGGCGGGTTCGCGGGCCATCATCCCATTGTCTTCCAAAGCCGTGAAGCCCATATCGGCCATAAACTTGAGCTGGTCGATGAGGTCTTTACCGGCGCTGTTCTCGAACATGCCGAAATGCGGAGCGTACTTGAGCTTGAAGGTGTTCTTCGCCATCGAATGCTGGTTACCCGCTATTGATTCGCCGGTTACGACGGCTCCGGCCAGGCTTAAACCAGCCGCCCCAACTGTTGATTTTACGAAATTGCGTCGTTGCATATGTGAAGTTATCTGAATCGGAACTTAGATGATTTTTCTGACTGACTACGGCCACCAAAATAGAGTATCCGCCGAAAGCGAACGTCGTAGTTAGGCAGAAAAATCACACACATCCCGGTCCTATTTCTTTTTTAAACTTGATAAATAATCCACTAAATCTACTAATTCCTGCGTGCTCATGGCTTCCTGGATACCTGACGGCATCATGGACGTATCCAATTGTTTCATCGAAACGACATCCGACATTTTGTAATTCTGGATGACGCCACCCGGAAACTTCATTTGCAGATCGGTTTCGGTTTTGCTGGACACAATACCAGTCATGGCACTCCCATCTTTAAATTTTACTGCCCAGCCCTCATAGCCGAAGCTAATCCCGGCATCCGGGTGTAAGATAGCCAGATACTGCCCTTCTTTTGGCAATTTCGACCCAATTTCGGATAACTTTGGACCGAAGTCCATGCCCTCACCATTGACCTGATGGCAGATGCTACAATTGTTCTTAAAAACGGAGACACCACGAGCAGCGTCACCGTTCATGGCAAGCAGCTCATTTAAGGCAGGCAGCTTTTTACCTTCGGCACTTTGTCCGCCATCCAGGAAATTAGCGGCCTGCTGACGAATATTTTTGCGCCAGTCGTTACTCACCCCCTGCACGGCTGCTTTTTTGTAATCGCCTTTGATATCGCCGGATGTAAGCAGGGCCACAACCATATCGGCCCCTTCCATACTACCGCCCAGTGAGCGGGTCGCTTCTTTGCGTAAGGCGACAGCCCGTTTCTCATCCAGAGCCACCGTTTTTAAAATATCGATCGACTCTTTGTTGCCCACCCGACGCAACGCAACCAGCATATTGGTAGCCGCTTCCGGATCGCTGCCGTTAAGCACCTCCCAAACCAAGGGGCCACCCTGCTGCTTGAGTAATTGCCGGGCGGCATCACGACCCATTCCTTCCAGTGGTTTTTGAACGGCTAGTTTTGCCAGATGAGCATTTTCGGATGCGGGTTCAAAACGGGCAACCAGCTCAACGTATTCGGGTGTGCCGTATACGTCGGTCATGAGCTTGTTCAGGGCGTTTGTGGCCACGGGTGAATTTTTCACGAATGCCGGATCGAGATGACGCAGGGCCAGTTTGGTCATGTCCGTGGAGCCGCTGTTTGCCTGCAAAATACCCAGCAAGGCATTAGATTTTTCGGTAGCACCCGGATTGAAATCAAATGCCCGGAAATAGCGCAACCGCTGATTGATATCGACGGCAGGATCGCCCGCCAGTTTGGCCAGCATCGGCACCGACTCCTTCGTGCGGGCACGCCACACAATATCACGGCCACCCGCGCTGGCCAAGGCCGGGGCGTCGCTGCGCTCATTGTTCGTTTGTTTCAGCCAGGCCGTGTAATATGTATCCCAATTGGCATCCGCACCAATACCCAACGCTTCCAGATACCAGCGGTCTTTACCATCGTATTGGCTGGCCAGTTGCGCCCACAAGGCAGGAGCCTCCGTACTTGAGCTTCGACGTAGCGCAATCGCACACTCCCGACGCACCTGCGGATCGGGGTCGTTAACAAGTTGCTTTATGTACGGAATAATATCCGATTTGCGTTCGCGGGCGGCCCGGAGTGCGGTGATGCGCAGATCAGGATTATCGCTTTTTAAAGCCGTTTCGATGTATTTTGGTCCTTTGTCCAGTTTGCTTAACAACCAGAGCGCCCGAGCCTGCATCCGGGGATTAGCCGATGTTTTGTAGAGTTTGGCCAATTCCTTCTCCGCTTTTTTTCCCAGACCAGACAGTTTCTGCCAGCCAGCGTAGCGAATCGACATATTTGGACTTTGCAGGGCGTCGATAGCGCCCTCGGTCGTTGTCAGATCCACTTTAGGCATTTTATACGGCGAGTTCGGTGGCGCTACCCGATACACGCGGCCCCGGCTTTGGTCGCCCGCCTGGTGCCCACCCACGCCGGGGTCATACCAGTCAGCAATAATGAGTGAGCCATCCGGTGCCACACATACATCGGCCGGTCGGAACCATTGATCGCGCGCGCCTTCCAAAACGTTTACAATGTCGGCTTTGTACCCCGCGCCCTCTTTCTGCACAGGATAAGACCGCACTACGTTCGGGCCAGCGTCGCAGTGGATCATTTGATTCCGAAAAACTTCCGGTAAGAGGTTGCCCTCATACACAATCATACCCGTTGGCGAACCAGCCCCCGTTTGCAGCAGGTTGGGTACCACACCGGGGTCATTAAGGTGCCAGTGGCGTCTTGGCGTTTCGGGCTCAATGTTCTCCCGGTTAGCCTGCCAGCCTGCTCCCGTCATTTCGTCGGTATAGCCATAGTTGCCATACTCCATGACGTAATTAATCCGGACACTCTTGTTACCATCGTCGTCGTTGTCCGATTGCCACATCGTACCATAGGAATCAACGGCTATCTCGTAGTTATTGCGGAAATTTTGGCCCAGCACTTCCACATTCTTCCCATCGGGATCGCAACGGAAGACCATACCCATCTTAAAATTCTGCTTATCGATCGTTTTGCCAGTAGCGACGTCGATGATCGGCTTGCCGTCCTTATCCTTCAGTTGCCCACCTTCGTTTCCAAAGTTAAAATACCACTTACCGTCCGGTCCGAAGACAAACGTGTGCATGCCATGATCGTGCTGCTCACCGCCGATACCCGTGAAGAGCAGTTCTTTTTTATCCGCTTTATCGTCGCCATTTTCGTCGGTAAAGACCCAAACGTTCGGGCTGTCCGATACAATCACTTTATTGCCCTGTACCCAAATTCCGAGCGGTGATTCGATGTCGGCCCCCTGATAAAACACCTTCGATAGATCGGCCTTTCCATCGCCATTCTGATCTTCCAGAATCACAATGCGATCTCCTTCTTTGCGAGTTGGGTTGCCGTTGATGGCGGGCCGATAATTATAGGCTTCGCAGACCCAGACCCGGCCACGCGCGTCTACGTCTATATTCGTTGGATTAGCCAGTATCGGCTCAGCGGCAAACAAGGTTGCCTCCAGACCGGGTGCTACATTCAAACTACCTACCGCGTATTTTGGATCGTGTTTGTCGTCATCGTTAAGTTGAGCGAACAGACTTGTCAGATATTGGCGGGATGCCCCGTTCAGGTTTCGATTCTGATAAGCCCCGATAAAAGCACCGCCAATTACCAGACCAGCCGCTGACAAAGCGATTGCCCGACGCGCGAGAATAGAGCGTTTTAGTGCTAAAAAATGAATCATATAGTCAGCCCGGTACAGGAGGGAGTTAGCGATTAACTGATAAAGGAGAAATCTACCCTGTAAAATGACACTACAGATGATTTATACCCATTTTCAGCTACATTCTTTTCGCAATTTATTCTCCCTATAGTACAATTGTCAATCTTTTGTGTAGCATTGCATTGTCACATTCACAACTGTCTAACCATTCAGACTATGGGCTTTTTATATTCTATTTTAATTGGGGGTATTGCCGGTTACATTGCCAGTCGGTTGATGGATAGCCATAACTCGGCGCTTGTCAACATTATCCTGGGCATTGTAGGTGGCTTCGTAGGTGGTTTTGTTGCCCGTAAGCTGGGCAACGACCCGGATAATGATGGCCTATTTATGAATTTGTTAATTGCTGTGGGCGGTGCCGTCTTGTTGATTTTTGTGGGCCGACTGTTTTAACGTAAGTCAGGTCGTAACAGCCCCGAATAAGGTATCTGGCGCTTTTGTATAAGGTTACACGAGTAGTATATCATGTCATTACTACTCAATAACCATTTTTCTCACTTTCCCCTTCTCAAAAGTGTATACATGGGTTACCTGTCCATCGCTCAGAATCTGCCCATTCAGGTCTTTGATGACTTGGTGAACACTTACGGCAATTTCCCCTTCAGGTCTCCTTGTAAATGAGGTCGGTACTACGTTAGGATTAATCTCCTGTCATTGGCGGAGCCAATATGCTTGCACGTCATCACGCCCGTGCACATAACCCCCTTCCCACCCATTAGGCCAGGTCACATCCGTGTGTAAAAAAGCAAGAACAGCATTAATATCCCGGTCATTGAAATCCTGGTAGAGCTGGTTAAGGGTCGTTTGATCGTCCATAATTATAAAAGTTAGACAATGAGTAGACGTGTCAAAACTAAAGCATGGACCTTATAAGGGCGTGTCAGTGAGGCTTGAGATTATCTAAGATTTACTTGAGACGGCGGAAGCCTATTTCCGGGAGTCTTCCCAAATCAGTTTTTCTTCTGTTCTGGAAGCGAAAAAGTCAGCACATTTTCCGTCGCCCCTGCCACTAATACCACCGTCTGGAGAACAAACGGTATTGCATTGTTCGTCAAGTAAGATGCTGGGGATATCACAACACCGTTGCGGAATGAAGTAAACCACTTGCCCCTTGTACGAATAGCGATAAACTTTGGCTGGCGGCTCCCACTTATCCTGGCTCTTGATCTGATTGATCAGATCGGTAATGCATTCAGGCGTCCCTTTGGGTATCGACTCATTTTTACATCCTAAAGCCATCAAGCTAGTAAAGGCAATGAATTTGATATACGATCTCATTTGATGGCTGGTCAAGGTTATTTTCACGACTCCAAGAGTCTGTTATACCTACTACCCGTTGGAATTAGCTATTGCATACATGGGGAGGATCTTTCAAAAGTTACTAAGTAGCTTATCGAGCCGTGCGCCTGAGCCATATTTAATCCGGAAAATACATTAAAAATCCCCCGCCATGCTGCCAAATCAGTACGGCGGGGGATTTTTCCTAATCACTCCTTAAATACTTTTCCGCTTCATTTCCTTCACGGCGAAATCAGCCGCCCGTGCCGTTAGCGCCATGTACGTTAACGATGGGTTTACGCAGGAGGCCGACGTCATACACGCGCCATCCGTTACGAACACGTTCTTAACCGCATGAAGCTGGTTGTTAGCATTCACGACCGATGTTTTAGGATCGCGACCCATGCGAGCCGTACCCATCTCGTGAATGGCCATGCCTAAGTAAGAGCCCCGGTCGTAAGCTTTTACGTTCTTGACACCCGCCGATTCCAGCATTTCCTTGGCATCGTTCATCATGTCGATCCGCATTTTCTTCTCGTTCTCTTTCAACTCAGCGTCGAATACAGCGAGCGGCATGCCCCATTTATCCTTTTCATTCTTGTCGAGGTACATCCGGTTTTCGTGGTACGGCAAAGTTTCCCCGAAACCGCCCAGGCCCATTGTCCATGGGCCGGGTTTGGTGAGCTCCTCTTTATAATCGGCCCCAAAGCTCATTTCAGCAACGTTGCGCTGCCAGCCCTGCCGACTGCCGCCCCCCTGATACCCGAATCCGCGGATGTAATCGCGCTTGTCGGAACCGATGTTCCGGTAACGGGGAACATAGATGCCATTGGCCCGGCGGCCGATGTAATATTTATCCAGATCACCTTCCCATTCGCCCGAGGCACCAATTCGAAAATGGTGATCCATCAGGTTATGACCCAGTTCGCCCGAGTCATTACCGAGACCATTGGGAAAACGGCTTGATTTTGAGTTCAGCAATACCGATGTAGAGCCTAGCGTACTTCCACAAACGAAAATGATGCTGGCGTAGTACTCTTTGGGCTGCATCGTTACGGCATCAACAATTCGGACACCCGTTGCCTTTTTCTTGTTTTCATCGTACAGGACTTCCGTAACAACCGAGTCGGGACGGAGCGTCAGTCGGCCCGTCTTAGCGGCCGGAGGAAGCGTGCAGGATTGTGTACTGAAATACGCGCCGTATGGGCAACCCAGCGAACATTTGTTCCGGTATTGGCACGGCGCGCGGCCAACACCTAGTTGAGCCTGGCCCGCTTTGGAGAGGTTAGCTACCCGACCAATGGTCATCGTGCGGCCGGGAAAATTCTTTTCAATCCGCTTGCGCACTTCCTTTTCCACACAATACATCTCCATAGGTGGCAGGAACTCGCTGTCAGGCAGTTGGGGCAGGTTTAGTTTCTCGCCCGAAATGCCGACGAACTTCTCAACATAGCTGTACCAAGGCGCAACGTCTTTGTACCGGATTGGCCAATCGACCGCAATACCGTCTCTCTCATTAGCCCCGAAATCAATATCACTCAGCCGGTACGATTGCCGCCCCCACATAATGGATTTTCCACCCACGATATTGGGCCGGTACCAGTCGAAGCGTTTCACTTCTTTGTAGAGTGAATCGGAATCGTTCATCCAGTAATTCTGGGTCATCTCATTATACGGGTAATCGCGGGCCAGTTTGGGGTGCGATTCCTTCTGCGCTTCCGTGAGCCGCCCGTTGTACTTGGTTTGCCAGGGATCTTTCATGGCATACTCGTAATCGGTAACGTGTTCGAGTTTGTGCCCTTTTTCGAGCATCAGCACCCGTAACCCTTTTTCGGTTAGCTCTTTCGAGGCCCAACCGCCCGATATGCCCGACCCGATCACAATGGCATCGTAGGTCTGGTCTTTTATAGAATCAATATTGAGGTACATAGTTTTTAAAGAAGTTAGGGGTGAGGATTTAGTAGTAGGAGTAAGGGACCATTTGGCATTATAAAATATGCGCCACCCCTCCTCACTCCCACCACTAAATCCTACACACTTATATAGCCCATGCCTTCTGGCCGGGTTTGAGAGGCATACATCCGTTAAATTGACCAGGAACGGGCAGGTATTCGAGTGCTTTGGTAGCACCAATCTCAGAGGTGAAGTAGCCGGTCGTTGTCAGCTCTTTCATACGCAGAAAAAATGGTTTGTCTTCTGTCATGGTCAGCTTGACCATCTCATTTTTCTGGGCCGTGTCGAGCGCCACAAATCCTTTGCTGAATTTGGTTTTACTGTCAGCGTCCAGCTTAGCTAAACCGGCGTAGAATTTCTCCTGATCGGCTTTCGGATAGCAATCGCGCATGACCCGAACAATAAACTTTTCAGCACCGGCCGCTTTGGCACCCGGTGTGGTAGTAGTGGGGATGATCACATCGGCAACCTCGGCCAGCAGCGCTTCCTGTTCGGGCGAGACGGCAACGCTCGGGCCCATGTTGGTCACACGGCCCATAGCACCTGCCAGGGTCGGTGCCGACAGTATCCCGCCCATCAATAAGGCCGCTTGTTGTATGGCTTCTCTACGTTTCATAAAGTGATGAATACTGTTTGGGTTATATAAGGACCCAGCTGGTAAAATTTCCTCTAATAATATGAAAATAAAGTCACAACACGAAGGCTTTGGCCGAGTTTAATGGAAAGTTAAAAGGCGTGCCACGATTCAGAACCGTAGCACGCCTTTTAATCTATTCTGCATTTTTGACTTGACCTGACTTATGGGTTGGGAATCAGATCCTGATACCAGAAGCCAGTATCCCAGCGGGCTTCAGAATCGGGCTGATCGGTAGGTGAGTCGGTGCCGCCGGAGCGGGTGTAGGTCCGGTGAACAATGTCGCCTTTTGTGAAGGGAACGGGGCTGGAAAAAATAGGCCCATCATATACAAAAGAATGATACTCGCCATTTTCGCCACACGGGTCGACCGTTTTGGGTAGTTCTTTCAGCAAATCCAGATCGAGTTCCTGGCCGACGAATTCAGCGCTTAATTGCTTTTCATTCACGCAAACAAGCACGGCCCGAAAACCCAGATCGACGAACGCATGAACCAGCTCGGTCGTGTTTCGCTGCCAGAGCGGGAACTCACCCAATAAGCCAACCCGCTGCAACTGCCTTTCCCGATAGGCGCGAAGGTCTTCCAGAAAAATGTCGCCAAAAATGGAATGCGTACTTCCCTGTTGTCTCAGCTCCAGCAGTTCCTTATGCATCTGAGCGTCGTACTCGTCCATGGAGACATCGCCTGCCAACCGGAGTAACCGCAGTGGAATCCCCAATCGATCGGCCTGAGCCACCATCAACTCGGTTCGAACACCGTGCATGCTTACCCGGCCATACGCATCGTTGACACTCGTCAACAACGTTTGCACGGCCCACCGACCCGATTGGAGACTATGATACAGGGCGAGGGCCGAATCTTTGCCCCCGCTCCAGTTCATAATGGCCCGCTGTCGGCTCATCGGAAATAAAATCCTGACGGCGCAATTTCAGCCTTCACCGAATCGACCAAAGCACCAGACGATTCGTAGCGCAGTACATAACCGGCCTGTGTATAAAGGAGCGGAGATTGGCTGCCGTATAAACGTCCTGTTTGTGGATCAACACCCAAGGCACTGAATGAGCGAGCGATCACCTGGCTACCGGATGCTGTCGTTGCGTCAATACCTATCCGGTATGTTTTACCGCTCAATGTGTAGTAGAAGGATTTTTTATCGGGGCTGATCGTAACAGAACCGGGAGTAGCAGCAAATGTCAATCGTTTGGCAACTACCCGATCCGATGGGTTAATTTGGACGAGATCTTTGCCGGCCTGTATCCATAGCTTGCCGTTTGCATCAAGCGCAATAGGCTCGGGCGTTGATCCAAAGGCAATGCGTTGTTTTTCCGTATCGGTATTCAGATCAATAACCAGCAGCGTTTGATCACCGCTGTACGTGTTGCTTCCGACGAAGGCTTCTGAACCGGCAACTACCATTTTTTCAACCGCTTTAACGGCCGGAATCTTCTTGATAAGTGCATTTGTGTTCAGGTCAATAACGGCAATGTAGCCGGGGTCTTTGTAGAAGGCGTTTCCGGAGCCGGAAACGTCCCAGCAACTAACGTAGGCCTTGTTAGGACCAGCTGCAATCACCTGGCGCGGGTTTTCAATATCGGGCGTTTTCAGGGTAGCGCGGGACTTGAACGTACCTCCCTCCACAATTTCAACCTTATCCTGCGCGGCAGAGCTGTTGTCGATCAAAATAAGTCCTTTCCCGTTCACTTCGGTATAGCCCTGAAC
The DNA here is from genome assembly GCF_054776575.1 of Spirosoma humi. Lineage (NCBI taxonomy): Bacteria > Pseudomonadati > Bacteroidota > Cytophagia > Cytophagales > Cytophagaceae > Spirosoma > Spirosoma humi. The sequence goes on along the minus strand of NZ_BAAHBR010000008.1, from coordinate 392,168 downwards.
GCCACCACTCGGCAATAAAGAGGGATTAGCGGCTTGTAAAATATTGGTAGCAACCGTATTACCTACGCGTGGCAAAAAGGAAACCGTTCCGTTGTTGCTGAAGAAGTTACCCGCGTTCAGTATATATACGCCCGATTCGTATGGTGTTGGTTCAGGATCGGAGGTTTTACAATTCCAGACGCTTAAGGCCAGCAAGCTAAGCGCAATGCCTTTTGTTACTTGGTATTTCATGATTTATTAGATGGAAAATTGATAATGAGATTGAGGGCCCAGTTACGACCGGGTAACGCGTTTCGCTTAATGCTGAATGACAGCGTATCGAATAGGTTGTTGACCTGCCCCTGCACCCGAACAGGTACCGGACCGAGTTTGGTGGTCGTTTCGAGGAGAACGTTTGTTAAGGTGACTCCCTGAAAAAACTGGCTGTTGTCGAAGGTAATGTACCGGAGGGAACTGGCCTGTGTTTGCACCGACAGCCGTGTTTGCCCCCGCTGCACATAAGCATTGAGCGTTCCGGTATGAATGGGCACGTAAACCAGTTGCTTCCCGATCACGTCCTCTGCATATGTGTCATACGCCCGCTCCTGCGAAGAACGCGTTAGCGCATAGCCTATCCGCAAACCAGCCCGCCAGCCTTTGTGCGCATACGCGATCGAGGTGGTTAGTTCGCCCCCGCGGGCCACAACCAGTTGTAAATTCTCGACATGGTAGTTGGTCGTTGGGTTCCAATATGTCCAGTTGTCTACCCGATTGTGGTAGACCCTTGCTTCAGCCGCAACGTTGAGTCGTTCATTGAATACAAAGGTTGAGGCCAGACCGGCCTCCAGATTGAATCCACTTTCGGGCAACAGATTAGGATTGCCCAAATCGGCCCAGTACCGTTCGTTGAGCGTTGGCACTCGATAACTTCGACTGATTGCTCCTTTGGCCGTTAAGCCAAATGCAGGACGCTGCACGATGCGATATTCAGCGCCAAGTGAGGGAGTAACGGGTGGGTTGAAGCGTGTAACGAAAGCCTGCCGTACATTAGCCGATACCAGCCATCGGTTGGTCTGCAATCGAAGCAATGCATACAAATCTCCCCGATCTTCTTCGATCAATGGACTTACGTAGCCATCGGTCCGGGTGCGGTAATGCGACCACTCGCCCCCTACCCGAAGGTTGAGCGATAGATTGGCTTTAGCGGGCGTCAAGGCGAACTCCCGCTCGGCACGGGCAATGAACCGGTCGGTCTGGGTATGACTGGGCAACGCGAAGTTGCTTTTGGCATAATCCAGAATATCGTGCGTCCAGCCAAGGCGCAGGGTTAGATGGCTGGTTTCGTAGGTAGTCAGAAATCGGGCCGATTGTGTGCGCGTCTGTTCGCGGGCAATGGTGTCTTGCGGAGCCAGAATCAGGTCGTTGTCCGTTAGCCACACGTTGACGGATACTTGACGCCCACTCTTGTGTAGGAAATATACATCCTGAACGAGGCCCCGTTGCGCGGTTGTTGATCGCTCCAGGAAGTAGTTCCTGCGTTCTGCCGATGGATACGCATTATTGAACTGGTTTCGATAGGCGAACGTCTTCCCTGACATTCTCCAGGCAGTTCCCAACCTCGTACCATAGCGTACACCTAACTGAGTCTGGTTGTTCTGAAAACTGGCCAGTTGATGACCAAACGTTACGTGTATACCCGGTTGCCAAACGGGGCTACTTCCCAGCAGCACACTCCCGCCCACGGCATCTGAACCGACGACGCTAGCCGACGAACCATATTGAACCGCTAATCGATCGAAACCCGCTACGGGTAGCGTCGAGAAATCAGTCTGACCAAGATTGGGCTGGTTGATGTTGATACCATTCCAAAGAACGGCGGTATGATTGGCCGATGTTCCCCGGAAAGATACCGTCGCCAATTGGCCGGGACCATAACTTTTAAATGCCATGGGCGTGTTCAACGCCAGTAAATCCGTCAATGAGCCAAAGCGAAACTGCAATAGCGTTGCCGAATCGATTCGCTGAAGTTTCTGACCGGCCAAAAACCGCTCGGGCGCAATGGCTCGTACGGTAACGGCCGATAAAGACACAGTCGTTGCCGACCGCGCCAACGAATCGATCTGCGCGATACTAGCCTGACTGACCAGCAAGCCGGCCAACAGTGTACTAATCCACCAGCGAAGGGTGTTCTGTTTCAAGTGTATACTGCGAATGAGTGCCTGGAACCGTTGGGCCGTCCAACTGGTGGCCCACTAGCACGCGATTGGGGCGTTTCCTCCGAACGCCAGAACAACGGATGGTTTACGGCAGGTCTCCTGGCTTGTCTCGTCGGTTCTTACCTTCCCACGCTGAGAATCAGCGCAGTGGTTACGTAGATTGAACCGATTTTCTAAAGACTTACAGTTGCGGGGACAGCATTGGTCTTACACCAACTTCCCTTTTAAGCCTTGCAGGCTGCTACGAAGCAGCATCAGGCACCGAAAACTCAGGGGCAAAGGTAGGGTATTTTGTGGAATAAGTAATGTGGATCGCACGGGCACTCGTGCGATCCACATTACGGGTTAAAAACCTTCGGCTTTAATCTCTTTCTCTGTAACGGTGCCGTATTTTTTCACTTTATCCCGAATGGTTTCGGCTTTACCGATCAGCACAAACTGGAGCTTGTCTTTCGGAAAATACTGGTCGATTATCTGGCGGGTTTTGGCAACCGTAAGCCCATCGACGTTCTTCTGGAAGTTATTGATAAACGACTCGTCGAATCCAAGACTAAACATATCGGTCAGCAAGTTGGCTAACTCACTGGCCGACTCGTACCTCGGCGGGAAATCGGCCTTAACGTAGTTTTTGGCAGATGACAGCGTTTTTTCATCGATACCGGTCCGATGTAAACTATCGAGTACCTGCAAAGCCATATCGATTGCCTGGGTAGTGGTACTGACTTTTGTAAAAGTCGAAATGGCAAAGGTGCCGCTCTTCCGAAACGTACTGAATCGGCTATTCGCGCCATAGGTCAGACCCGAATTTACCCGCAGGGCATCATTCAGCCAAGAGGTGAAGCGCCCGCCCAGGATCGTATTGACAACCGTCACAGGAATGAAATCGGGGTTATTTTGGGTGATGCCTTTTCCGCCAATCAAAAACGTTGTTTCGCGGGCATCGTCTTTATTGACCAGCAACACCCGACTTTTATCGAACATAACCGTCGGGTCCGTTAAGACCGGTGACGTTGCCGCGGCCGTTTTCCAGTTGCCGAATAAGTCGGTAATCCGCTTTTTCATAGCCGCCGTATTGAAGTCACCGACGATGGCAATAGCCCCCCGGTCGGTGGTAAAGTTTTTCTGATAAAACTGCCGGGCGTCGCTGGCGGAAACGGCCGATACGGACGCAGGCGTACCCGTGAGCGGGTTGGCGTACGGATGGCCTTCAAACACAAACTTGTTGAAGTAAGAGCCAACCACCCCCCTTGGGCTTTCTTTTTGCTGAGTCAACTGGAGCAGTTGCCGCTGTTTGTATTTGTCGAATTCAGCCTGATCGAAGGTGGGCTTTGTGATCACATCCTGGATAATATCAAATAATAAATCCTGATCCTTGACCGCAAACGACGAAGTCAGCTTAGCCACTTCTTTACCAGCATACGTATCTACGCTGGCTCCCACGTATTCAATTTTTTCTTCCAGTTGGGCCTTCGTGTATTTCGAACTGCCAAACAGCAAAGCCTCCGCCGTCATGTTGGCCAGGCCATACCGGCTGCCATCCTGCACCGCACCGGCATCGAATACCGCCGAGACATTGATGAGGGGCACCTCATGCTGTTCCATCAAATAAATCGTCAGCCCATTCCTGAGTTTGAACTTCTGGTAAGGGGGCACCTTGAACGTTTGCGCTATCGACGCTCCCGTAACAACAAGGGTAATGAGTACGGTAACTATGTATTTCATTGGATGATGTCTGTTAATCGCAGCCAACACAAACAGCTCTCGGACAATTATCCGCGCTATTGGGCCGCTGCGGTCGAATCAATTCGTTTTGACAGGATTTGCTTTAGGCTCCGGCAGCAGGTAGCCCACGGTTCGGTTGCGACTGGTGAGGTACGTTTTGGCGACGCGTTGAACGTCTTCCTTCGTTACCTTTTCATAAAGCGCCGGGGCTTCGTAAAGCTTTTTGTAATCGCCAAAGAACAGTTCGTACGTACCCAGCGAGTTCGCTTTCCCATTGATCGACTCCATGGTCCGGTAAAACTCCATCAGCTTCTGATTTTTCAGCTTCTGCAACTCCGTATCGGTAATGCCCTCATTGATCACCCTGTCGATTTGATACAGAACCGACCGCTCCAGTTGCTCGGCCGAAATACCACTTCCGGCAATGGCGTAAACCGAAAACAGACTCGGATCGAATGACATCTCTACGTTGGTAAATACCCGGGATGCTACCGTTGAATCCAGTACCAGCGATTTGACCAGCCGCGACGAATTACCGGAGCTTAACACCCCACTGAGCAGATCGATCGCATAATAATCGGGGTGACGCGTTGCAGGAATATGATAGGCCAGTAGAATGTTGGGCGTCGCAACATCTTTATAGGTCGTTGCCCGACGTTCGCCGTTCTGCGGAGGCTCCACCGTGCGCAGGCTATCGGGTAGTTTTTGGGCCGGAATCGAGCCGATATACTGCTCCGCCAGTTTTTTTACCTGAGCCGCCGTTACATCGCCCACGACGACAGCCACGGCGTTGTTTGGCGAATAATAGGTTTTGAAGTATTTCTCCAGATCAGCCTGCGTCCACTTTTTAATGTCCGACTCAAAGCCAATCACCGGAAACATGTAAGGATGCTCCACAAACGCTACGGATTGAACCAGTTCGTTGATGACCCGGTAATTGCTGTTCTCCAGTCCCGTGCTTCGTTCAGATAACACAACCCCCCGCTCACTCTCTACCATTTTGGGGTCAATAGCCAGATCACGAATCCGGTCGGCCTCCAGATCGAAAATCGTCTCGAGTGCACCGCTCTGAAACCAGTCGGTATAAACGGTCGTATTTTCGGTTGTATACGCATTGTTCGAACCACCGTTGGCTTCCATCACGCGGTCAAACTGCTTGGGGCCATATTTTTTGGCTCCGTTGAACATCATGTGCTCAAAAAAGTGGGATAGGCCGGTTATACCGTGTACTTCGTTACGGGAGCCAACTTTCCAGAATGAATAGAAGTTGGCGTTGGGTATAGAATGGTCTTCGAGAACCATGAATTTCATGCCGTTTTTCAGAGTGAACGTTTGCACGTCTTCTGGCTTGGGCTTATTCTGGGCCAGTACCATACTCGTGCAGAGCATCCATACCGCCAAAAGCCCCATTCGTTTGTCCATAAGATGATTTTAGTTTGGAGAAAAGCTAAAATTAATGACCTTTAGCTCATGAACCAATCGCTCTGGTCGCTTAGTGGCCAACGCGCCCTCGTTACGGGCGGAACCAAAGGAATCGGCGAAGCCATTGTCCGGCAATTTCTGGACCTCGGTGCATCAGTGTTTATCGTTGCCCGCGATAATACATTGCTCCAGCAGCAACTAACCGATTATCGCCAGCAAGGCCATATCGTTGACGGGATGGCCGCGGATGTGAGTCAGCCGGGGGTAGCGACCCAAGTTATCGATGCGGTAAAAGCAATATGGGGTAGTCTGGATATTCTTGTCAACAATGCAGGTACGAATGTTCGTAAACCGACTTCGGAGTATAGCCCGGCGGAGTATGACCATGTGCTGAATACAAACTTGCGTTCAGCCTATGAACTGACCCAGGCGGCCTATTCACTCCTGAAAGAATCTGCCAAAGGGGGCCATCCAGCCGGGGGCAAAGTGGTGATGGTTTCGTCGGTGTCGGGCCTAGCCCATACCAGCAGCGGCTCGTTGTATGGCATGACCAAAGCGGCCATGCTTCAGCTTACCCGGAACCTTGCGGTTGAGTGGGCACCCGATGGTATTCGCGTGAACGCCGTAGCGCCCTGGTATATCAAAACACCATTGGCCACGCCCGTACTAGCCAATCCTGAAAAATTGGCAGGTATCCTGAAACGCACACCCATGAACCGGGTTGGTGAACCCGAAGAAGTAGCGTCGGTTGTTTCCTTCCTGTGCATGCCCGCATCCGGTTACGTAACGGGACAGACAATCTCGGTGGATGGCGGCCTGATGGCTTGGGCTTATTAAAGTCCGGCCACCATTGCCTTCATCTTTGCCATCGCCGTTTTGGTGACGGTCAGGGCGTCCTGCGCGTAATAATTCTTATTGAAGACTTCCAGCGACACGACAATTGGCTGGTCGGTTCGTTTGATGAGTTTTAGCGTCTCACTGATTGGGGCAACGCCATCGCCCGGAAATACCCGATCAGCATCGACTATTTTTTCAGGGGTAAAATCGGCCGTGTAGTCATTTACGTGAAAGACCTCGATAGCGGGCTTACCCACCAGAGGCAAACTTACATTGCCTGAGCCCCCTTTGTAGAGGTGATAGATATCGAGCAACACCCTCGCCGACGGGTGGCCGCTTTCAATGGCAACAAACATAACTTCGCTCAACCGGCTCAGGTTTGGCGAGAATCCCCACAGCTCCAGTTGGGGGACAACACCCGCCTTGTCCCCAATTTCCAGAATAGCCCGATAGCGTTCGGCAGCTTTGTAGAGGTCTACTTTGGGACTACCCGGCGATTGGGCACCGATCGGTGGAGTGGCTACGCGTTTGCAACCTACTTCGGCCAGCATTTCCATCTCACTCTTTAACTGAGCAAGGCCCTTTGCCCGGGCCGCTTCGTCGTCAATGATCCAGGGCGCAAACCCAATGGCATTTTCTACCTTTATTCCGTTGTCTTTCAGGATTCGGCGAGCCTCCGCCGTCGTACCTCCATTCTTCAGATAGGTCTGTAGCGTCTCAATCCATATCTCGACCGACCGAAAGCCGCCCTTGGACGCAGCTTCCAACTCTTTTACGAAACCAAGCTTTTGCCCCCGAATCGTGCTCATGTTGAGGCAAATTGTAAAGGGCGATTGGGCGGTCGGCGTTGCCGTAGCGTTAGCTTTCAGGGGAGATGCTAGAGAAGTCCCTACGGAAGCAGTCAGGGCAGCCAGTGTTTGACGACGAGTAACAGGTATAGACATGCAGAGAAACAGATTCAGGTGTTTTTGGAATCATGTAGTAAACGTAAAAAGTACATAAATCTACTGTTCTGAAGGGCCTTCTACCGTTGAATTGCCAGATTCAGCCATGCAGGTCGTGCTAGCGACTTACTGTTTATGATGCACGAGCAAATCTCGCCCCTCTTCTGGTCACGTAGCGCTCGAACACCTTTCCCCGAATTTTGGCCAAAATACTTTTAAAGACATCATCTAAAAACTTTCTTTAAAATAAATTTTCTGTTTCTCCAAACTATTCCATACTTTTGCACTCCCAAACTCGGAACATCGAGATAACGACATACGAGGGTGAAGGTCCGCTAAGATCTGTATGATTTAGTAGAAACCACATCTGACTTTTTCGGCAAACAAACCTTGCGCTGCATCGTTTTGTCTGCCATTTGAGGTCAGGTGCTGCGCACCCGACCTTTTTTTATGTCGTTGTGGGGCCTGATTGTTAAGCAGATATAGGATTCATTCGAATATTTGCCTACCTTTGCGGCCCGATTCGGAAGGTCCGAACGGAAAAAAGATTACCTATTTTTTACCTGCTTACTTTAAACAAACACAAATGTCTGGTTTAATTGGCAAGAAAATCGGGATGACCAGCGTGTACAATGCGGACGGGCAGGCTCTGGCATGTACAGTGATTGAGACGGGTCCCTGTGTCGTAACTCAAGTCCGTAGCGTCGAGAAAGATGGCTACACGGCTGTGCAACTAGGTTATGGCGACAAAAAAGAAAAGCACAGCAACAAGCCGGAGTTGGGCCACTTCAAAAAAGCGGGTACCACACCTAAGCGTAAACTGGTTGAATTTAAAGAATTCGAGCAGGAACTTGCTTTAGGTGCAACACTTACGGTAGCCGATGTATTTGCAGAAACTGACTTCGTTGACGTAGTCGGAACAGCAAAAGGTCGTGGTTTCCAGGGCGTTGTGAAACGTCACGGATTCGGTGGTGTAGGCGGTCAGACGCACGGTCAGCACAACCGGGGTCGTCACCCAGGTTCGATTGGTGCCTGTTCGTTCCCATCGCGTGTGTTCAAAGGTCTTCGGATGGCCGGCCGGATGGGCGGTAACCGTGTGAAGGTTCAAAACCTTCGCGTATTGCGCGTTCTGCCTGAGCAAAATCTGCTCGTTGTTAGCGGTTCAATTCCAGGAGCCAAAAATTCATACGTTATTATCGAGAAGTAGGTCATGGAAGTAATCGTATATAACAGCAAAGGCGAGGACACAGGCAAAAAGGTCACGCTTCCGGAAGAGGTCTTCGGTATTGAGCCGAACCAACACGCGATTTACCTCGACGTGAAACAATACTTAGCCAACCAACGGCAAGGAACGCACAAAGCGAAAGAGCGTGCTGAGAATGCTCACTCGACGCGTAAATTAAAGAAGCAGAAAGGTACAGGTGGTGCCCGCGCTGGTAGCGCCAAATCGCCGGTATTCGTTGGTGGTGGTACCATCTTCGGTCCACGCCCCCGCGATTACAGCTTCAAATTGAACAAAAAAGTGAAATCGCTGGCCCGCCAGTCGGCTTACGCGGTAAAAGCTAAAGCTGAACGGATTTCAATTATTGACAGCATCTCGCTGGAAGCTCCCCGCACGAAAGATTACATCCAGTTCCTAAACGATCTGAATGTAACGGGTAAGAAAACGCTGCTCATCCTGCCCGACGTCAACACGAACGTTGTCTTGTCGAGCCGGAACGTACAGAAGACGAAAGTCACGACAGCTTCGCAGGTCAATACATACGATCTGATGAACGCCGATCAACTGCTCATTAGCGAAGAAGCCCTGTCAACCATTCAAACGTTGTTCGACCGATAATCGGGAGCAAATTAATCATGAGCGTACTGAAACGACCAATCGTCACGGAAAAAATGACGGGCCTTAACAAGCAAGGCAAATATGCTTTTGAGGTTGAACTAAAAGCCAACAAACTCGAGATTGGCAAAGCCATCGAGAAAATGTATGGCGTAAACGTTGAAGCTGTTAATACATTCCGGGTTTACGGAAAGAAACGCAGCAAGAACATCAACGGACGTGTTGTATCGGGTAAGACCCCAACCACTAAGAAAGCAATTGTTACGGTTGCTGAAGGCGAAGTAATTGATATCTACGCTGACCTGTAAACCGAGCACTGCTCTACCAATTAATCAGTCATGGGAGTTAAAAAACTAAGACCAATAACGCCGAGTACACGTTTTCGCGTGGCACCCGACTTTGCGGAAATAACAGCCTCCAAGCCAGAGAAAAGCCTGCTGGAGCCCATTAAGAGAACCGGTGGCCGGAACAACGAAGGTCACCGCACTATGCGCTACATTGGAGGAGGTCATAAGCGGCAATACCGTATTATTGACTTCAAGCGCGACAAAGTCGGCCAACCTGCCGAAGTTTTGACTGTAGAATACGATCCAAACCGTTCGGCCCGCATCTCGCTGGTGCAATATCCCGACGGTGAAAAACGCTACATCATCGCACCACAAGGTATTACCGTTGGCCAGACGATCCGGTCGGGCGAAGGGTCAACTCCTGACGTTGGTAACGCTCTTCCATTGGCTCTGATGCCAATCGGTACTATCGTTCACAACATCGAGTTGACACCTGGTAAAGGCGGTGCCATGGCTCGTTCGGCTGGTACATATGCCCAGTTAGTAGGCCGTGAAGATAAGTACGCTATCCTGCGTTTGCCTTCGGGTGAAACACGCCGGGTTCTGAGCGCCGGTATGGCAACGGTAGGTTCGGTATCGAACCCCGACCATATGAACGTTGTCATGGGCAAAGCTGGCCGTAACCGTTGGTTAGGTCGCCGTCCCCGCGTTCGGGCTGTCGTGATGAACCCAGTCGATCACCCGATGGGTGGTGGTGAAGGCCGGGCATCCGGTGGTCACCCACGTTCACGTAATGGCCAGTTTGCCAAAGGTCAGAAGACCCGTAACAAGAACAAGGCCTCTGAAAGCATGATTATTAGCCGACGCAAAAAGTAACAGATAACAATGGCACGTTCACTCAAAAAAGGCCCCTATATTGATTTTCGTTTAGACAATAAAGTCCAGACGCAGAATGATTCGGGCAAGAAATCGGTCATCAAAACCTGGTCGCGTCGTTCGATGATTTCGCCGGATTTCGTAGGCCACACCTTCGCTGTGCACAACGGCAACAAGTTTATCCCGGTTTATGTAACGGAGAACATGGTAGGTCACAAGCTCGGCGAATTCTCGCCAACGCGCAACTTCCGGGGCCACACCGCAAAGAAAGACAAGGGCAAACGATAAGCAGTCTACGGTATTCGGTCTACGGTTTTAATGAGCTGTAAACCGGGAGCCGAAAGCTAAAAACCAAACAAATGGAAGCAGTAGCAAAACTTAAAGATGTGCCCACGTCTCCCCGCAAGATGCGGTTAATTGCCGACCTCATTCGTGGTCAGCGCGTTAGCCGGGCGTTGGGTTTATTGAAATATCAGCCACAGGCTGGTGCCGATGTATTGCAGAAAGTGCTTTTATCGGCCGTTGCCAACTGGCAGCAAAAAAATGAAGATGTCCGCATCGAAGATGCTGATCTTTATGTAAAAACGATTTTTGTTGATGGTGGTCCGATGCTGAAGCGTCTGCGTCCAGCACCACAAGGTCGTGGTCACCGGATTCGTAAGCGGTCAAACCACATTACCCTCGTGGTTGACAGTGCAGCGGATACTGTATTGACTCAGGCTGAAGTTTCTACCCCTGAAAACGAACAATAGACAGAAATGGGACAAAAAATAAATCCAATTGGCCTACGACTTGGTATTGTTCGGGGCTGGGAGTCGAGCTGGTACGGCGGCAAAGAGTTTTCGGAAAAACTTGTTGAAGACGAGAAAATCCGGAAATATATCTCTGCCCGTATTCCCAAAGGCGCCATCGCGCGGGTCGTCATCGAACGTACCCTGAAGCGTGTTACTCTAACTATTCACACGGCTCGTCCGGGTATTGTTATCGGTAAAGGTGGCGGTGAAGTTGACAAGATCAAAGAAGAGCTGAAGAAGATCACGGGCAAAGATGTCCAGATCAATATCTTCGAAATCAAACGCCCTGAAATCGATGCTAAATTAGTTGGCGAAGCAATTGCTCAGCAGTTACAGGCTCGTATTTCGTTCCGTCGTGCCATGAAGCAAGCTATCCAATCAGCAATTCGGGTAGGTGCACAAGGTATCAAAGTGAAGGTATCAGGTCGTTTGGGTGGAGCTGAAATTGCCCGCTCGGAGCAGTACAAAGAAGGTCGTGTACCTCTTCACACACTACGTGCTGACATTGATTATGCTATTTCTGAAGCCCAAACCGTTTACGGCAAAATCGGCATTAAGGTATGGATTTTCAAGGGTGAAGTATACGGCAAGCGTGATCTGTCTCCAGCAGCGATGATGAGCCAGGCGCAAGCTGGTGAGCGTACGGCTGCAGCCAACGATCGTGGCGACCGTCGTGGTCCTCGTGGCGACCGTGATGGTAACGACCGGGGTGGTCGGAACCGTGGCGGCAATGACCGGGGTGGCCGTGGTGGCAATGCCGGTGGCGGCCGGGGTGGTAACGCCGGTGGCCAGGGTGGTAACCGCGGTGGCGGTGGTGGTCAGGGTGGCAACCGTGGTGGCGGTGGTCCAAGACGATAAATTCAGTCGTCAGTCGTCAGTCCACAGTCATTAGCAACCACTTTTGATCAACAACTAACCACTATCGACGCTAACTTTTAGAGCTATGTTACAGCCAAAAAGAACTAAATTCCGTAAGCAGCATAAAGGCAGGATTCCAGGTATCGCTTCGCGCGGTCACGAGATTGCCTTCGGTACATTCGGCATCAAATCGCTGGAACCCGGTCGGATCACCGCCCGCCAGATTGAAGCCGCTCGTATTTCAGTAACACGGGCCATGAAACGCGAAGGTCAGGTTTGGATTCGCATTTTCCCCGACAAGCCTATTACCAAGAAGCCAGCCGAAGTTCGGATGGGTAAAGGTAAAGGTGCCCCAGAATACTGGGTAGCCGTAGTAAAGCCCGGTACGATTATGTTCGAAACAACGGGCGTTGATCTGGCAACGGGTATGGAAGCCCTGCGCCTGGCCGCTCAGAAATTGCCAGTTCGGACGAAATTTGTTGTCCGGCGTGATTATCAGGAGCAAGGCGAAGAATAGTACCCCTAAGCGACGAACAAAATGAAAAAAGAAGATTTAAAAGGATTGTCGGCCGACGAGTTACGCACTGAAATTGGTGCTGAACAAGACCGACTGTTGAAACTAAGGTTCGCTCATGCGGTATCTCCAATTGAGAACCCAATGCGCATCCGCGAGAGCCGGAAACGGATTACTCGTCTGAACACAGAACTGACGGTTAAATCGCGGCAAGCCTAATAAGACACGACAATGGAAGAGCAACAAGCACCAGCACCACAGGCAGAAGAACAAGCTCCTGTGGCAGCAGCAACAGAACAGCCAACAGCAGCCGCTCCCGCAACGAGCACTGCCGCAACGGCTTCGGAGCGCAACGCTCGGAAAGAGCGTATCGGACGGGTAACCAGCAATAAAATGCAGAAGACCATCACTGTTGCGATTGATCGTAAAGTGAAGCACCCGATGTACGGCAAGTTCATGAACAAGACGAAAAAACTGACTGTTCATGACGAGAAAAATGAGTGTGGTATTGGTGACACCGTTCGTGTCATGGAAACCCGCCCAATGAGCAAAAATAAGCGTTGGCGTTTAGTCGAAATCATCGAAAAAGCGAAGTAAGCCATGGTACAGCAAGAATCAAGATTAGGAGTAGCCGATAACAGTGGCGCGAAAGAAGTGCTGGTTATCCGCGTCCTGGGCGGTACAGGCAAGCGGTATGCATCAGTCGGTGACAAGATCGTCGTGACGGTGAAACAGGCTCTGTCGTCCAGTAACATGAAAAAAGGTACGGTTTCAAAAGCCGTTGTTGTTCGGACCAAAAAGGAAGTACGTCGTAAAGATGGTTCCTATATCCGTTTTGAGGACAATGCAGCCGTATTGCTCAATAACAACGATGAACCACGTGGCACCCGGATTTTTGGACCCGTGGCTCGTGAATTGCGCGAGAAGCAGTTTATGAAAATCGTATCGTTAGCCCCGGAAGTATTGTAAGGCAATGGAGAAGAAAATAACGCTACCGAAGCACAAATTCCACATCAAATCAGGCGATACAGTCGTTGTGATTGGTGGTAACTCGAAAGGTCAGCGCGGTGTGGTGAAAGAAGTGATCGTAGAGAAAGATCGTGCTCGCGTTGAGGGCGTCGCTATGATCACCAAGCACTTGAAGCCAACGGCTTCTAACCCGCAGGGGAGCCTGGAAAAAACGGAAGGATCGATTCACATCAGCAACCTGAAATTGGTTGATCCAGCCACCGGTGAACCTACCCGTACGGGTCGTAAAGCAAACGAAAAGGGAAAGCTGCAGCGCTTCTCTAAGAAGACAGGCAACTTTATTCCTGATCGGTCCGCCGACGCGGGTCGTAAATAACCTTAAGCAGGTCTAAGAAAATGGCAACGCCAAGACTGAAAGAAAAATATCTAAGCGAAATCGTACCTCAGTTGAAGGACAAGTTTCAGTACAAGTCGGTCATGCAAGTGCCCCGTCTGACTAAAATTGTCATCAACAAAGGTATTGGAGCCGCTGTCGCCGATAAAAAATTGGTGGACGTAGGCGTCGAAGAATTGACGACCATCACGGGCCAGAAAGCTGTTCCGACTTTGTCGAAAAAGGCTGTCTCGAACTTCAAGCTGCGGGAAAAAATGCCCATCGGTGCGAAAGTTACGTTGCGTGGTGTGAAGATGTATGAATTCCTGGACCGGTTAACGGCAGTATCGTTACCTCGTGTTCGTGACTTCAAAGGCATTAGTGACAAAGGGTTCGATGGCCGTGGCAACTATACCTTCGGTGTACAGGAGCAGATCATCTTCCCTGAGATCAGCATTGATAAAGTAGCCCGTATTTCGGGGATGGACATCACGTTTGTGACAACAGCCAACACCGACAATGAGAGTTACGAATTGCTGAAAGCAATGGGCATGCCGTTCGCTAAAAGTGACAAATAACAACCGACAAAAAGGTTAAGATAATGGCAAAAGAATCAATAAAAGCGCGGGAACGGAAACGCGAAGCATTGGTAGCTAAGTATGCTACCAAGCGGGCCGCTTTGAAAGCCGCCGGTGACTACATCGGTCTGGATAAACTGCCTAAAAATTCGTCTTCAGTTCGTTTGCACAATCGTTGCAAATTAACAGGTCGTCCTCGGGGCTATATGCGCAAGTTTGGTATTTCACGGGTAACATTCCGGGAAATGGCATCGGCCGGTAAGATTCCAGGTGTAACCAAAGCAAGCTGGTAATTCCAGATTCCATTTCTATTTGTAATTCAGTTTCCGTAATTTTGCGAACTTTCTCAAAAAGAGGGGTTTGCAAGTAACGCAACGCTAAGAATGAATACAGATCCAATAGCAGACTTTCTGACTCGTGTTAGAAACGCCATCCGGGCCAAGCACCGGGTTGTAGAGATCCCTGCTTCGAACATAAAAAAAGAGATTACCAAGGTTTTGTACGAAAAAGGGTACATCCAGAACTACAAGTTCGACGATAGTACTCCACAAGGCTCTATCAAAATTGCTTTGAAGTACAATCCAACGACGAAGCAGCCTGCTATCGTTGACCTACAACGCATCAGCCGTCCAGGTTTGCGTCAGTATCGGGGAGCCGATAGCCTGCCACGTATCCTGAATGGGTTGGGTGTAGCGATCATTTCTACCTCGAAAGGTGTGATGACAGACAAAGAAGCGAAGACGCTGAACGTTGGTGGAGAAGTATTGTGTTACGTATATTAATCCGAACTGAACGATGTCACGCATAGGTAAGAAACCAATCGCCCTACCCAGCAACGTTACGTTGTCTGTCGACAATCAGAACGTCATAAGGGTAAAAGGCCCTAAAGGCACCTTGACCCAATCGGTTGATCCGGACATTTCGGTAGCCATTGAAGATGGTCAGATCCAGGTAACCCGCCCAACCGAGCAAAAGCGTCATAAAGCGCTGCACGGTTTGTACCGGTCGCTGGTTAATAACATGGTAACTGGTGTAAGCGAAGGCTTTAAACTGGATCTCGAAGTGATCGGAGTAGGTTATAAAGCATCGGTTGCCAACAACATTCTTGAACTGCAACTTGGCTATTCACACAACGTGTTTTTAGCTGTTCCAGCCGAAATCAAAGTTACAGCTGTGACGGAGAAAGGTCAGAACCCGAAAGTATATCTGGAAGGTTCGGATAAACAACTTTTGGGCGACGTAGCCGCAAAAATCCGTTCGTTGCGTAAAGTTGAGCCTTACAAAGGCAAAGGTATCCGCTTCATCGGTGAGCAAGTTCGCCGGAAAGCTGGTAAATCTTCTTCGAAGAAATAATAAAGTGGTTTTCAGTTTTCGGTTTATGGCTGACTTATTCAGTGATAAATCGAAAACGAGAAACCAAAAACCTTTTAAACGCCTATTTGGTCGGAATCAAATAACATGGCAACGAATAAACAAGAGAGAAGACAGCGGATCAAGTTTGGTATCCGGGCGAAAGTTTCTGGCACAGCCGAGCGTCCCCGTCTATCAGTTTTCCGCTCTAACAAAGCGATTTACGCGCAGTTGATTGACGACGTTAGCGGCCACACCCTGGCGGCTGCATCATCGGTTGAACTGAAGAGCGAAGCCGAAGGTAATACCGTCGAAACGGCGAAGAAAGTAGGCCAGCGGTTGGCCGAGAAAGCAGTTGCCAAGAATATCAGCGCAGCTGTGTTCGACCGCAATGGCTACTTATATCACGGTAAAGTAAAAGCATTGGCCGATGCAGCCCGCGAGGGAGGCCTTAAGTTCTAAGCGATGAACATCAATTCAGCAAGACCGACAAAATTTAACGAAGCCGACCTTAAAGAAAAGGTCGTAGCCATCAACCGCGTAGCGAAGGTGGTAAAAGGTGGTCGCCGGTTCAGCTTCTCGGCAATTGTCGTGGTTGGAGACGGTAACGGTGTCGTTGGTTACGGATTAGGCAAAGCCAATGAAGTAACTGATGCCATTGCTAAAGGAGTAGAAGATGCCAAGAAAAACCTGGTACAGATTCCTCTTCTGAAGCGCACGGTTCCCCACGAAATGGAAGGTAAATTCAGCGGTGGCTTTGTCCTGCTGAAACCAGCCGCTCCGGGTACTGGCGTAATTGCCGGTGGTGCTATGCGGGCCGTTCTTGAATCGGCTGGTATCCACGATATCCTGGCGAAATCGAAAGGTTCGTCGAACCCTCACAACGTAGTAAAAGCTACCCTTGATGCGCTGCTGAAAATGCGCTTACCGCACCAGGTAGCCTTCCAGCGTCAGATCAGCTTAGCAAAAGTATTTAACGGTTAATCTAAAGGAGCAATAGACATGGCACGAGTACGCATCACGCAGGTCAGCAGCACCATTAAACGACCGCTATCTCAGAAAAACGCGATCAAGTCGTTAGGCTTGGGCAAAATCAACCGCAGTGTCGAGTTGGAATACAACGACGCATTGAAAGGGGCAATCATTAAGGTGCAGCACCTAGTGAAGGTTGAAGAAATTTAACTATCTTTGCGATTCTTTTGGTTTTCAGGCCACAGTAACCAATGGTTACACTGGTATCGAAGAGCCAAAAGAATCATCTTTTTAACACTAAATAGTGGCGAAGGCAGTGCAGTAAATAGGTAAGAGTCAGCTCTTGCTTTCTCTGATCTGCTTGTTTTGCCTAAACAATCAAATGAATTTAAGCAACCTTAGACCGGCAAAGGGTTCCGTTAGAGAGCGCAAGCGAGTCGGACGCGGACAAGGATCAGGCATGGGCGGAACGTCTACGCGTGGTCACAAAGGAGCGCAGTCACGCTCAGGTTATAGCCGTAAAACACACTTCGAGGGTGGCCAGATGCCTCTCCAACGTCGTGTACCGAAATTCGGCTTCAAGAATATCAACCGCGTCGAGTACAAGCCTCTTAACCTGGATTCGATTCAGGCATTGATCGATGAAACCAACGTTACAGTAGTTGACATGGATTTTCTGCTTCAGCATGGTTTGGTGAGCAAAAAAGACCTTGTTAAAGTACTTAGCCGAGGTGAGTTGACTGCTGCAATTGAAATCCATGCCCATGCCTTTTCGAGCAGCGCTAAAGAAGCGATTGAGAAAGCAGGTGGTAAGGCTATTGTGCCTGTCAAACATGCAAAAGAGGAAGCAGCTAATTAAGTTGTGAGCACCGTAACGGCCGACATACTTTTATGAATCGACTCATCACCACGTTTAAAAATATTTTTGCAATTGACGAGCTGCGGGGTCGAATCCTGAACACGCTGTTATTTATAACAGCGTTTCGTCTTGGTTCGGCCATCGTGTTGCCTGGCGTTGACCCTAACAAACTGAATCTTAATCCACAAGGATTACTTGGTTTGCTAGACACCTTTTTGGGTGGAGCGTTCAGTAAAGCGTCGATTTTCGCGTTGGGAATCATGCCGTACATCTCGGCTTCGATTGCCATCCAATTGCTTACCCTGGCGTTACCTTACTTCCAGAAAATGCAGAAGGAAGGAGAATCGGGACGCAAGCGATTGAACCAAATTACTCGGGTGCTTACGATTGGTGTAACGGCAGTACAGGCAATTACCTACATCCGTACGACGATTCCTCAGGAAGCGTTATTGATTGATCGGGGATTGTTTACCATTTCTTCTTTATTCATTCTAACGGCCGGTACCATTTTCTGTATGTGGCTGGGAGAACGGATCACCGACAAAGGTATTGGTAACGGGATATCGATGATCATTATGATCGGTATCGTGTCACGTCTGCCAGGCGCCATCTACGGCGAAGCCCTTTCACGTGGTACGGGAGGCAGTCTGATCTTCGTACTAGAATTAGTTGGTCTGTTTTTCGTGATTATGGGTGCTGTTGTACTGACACAGGCTGTTCGTCGCATTCCCATTCAATACGCAAAGCAGGTTATTGGTAATAAAGTAGTTGGTGGTCAGCGTCAATATTTACCGCTTAAGCTGAATGCGGCCGGTGTTATGCCGATCATTTTCGCTCAGGCATTGATGTTTATTCCAACCTACGTTGCAGGTCTATTTGCAGAGAAAAGTGATTTTGCCGCTAGTGTGCAAAACGCGTTTCAAAGCTATACAACCTGGCAGTACAACCTGCTGTTCTCTCTGCTGATTATCATCTTTACGTTCTTCTATACAGCGATCTCGGTTAATCCGGTTCAGATTGCGGACGATATGAAACGTAGTGGCGGATTCATTCCGGGTGTTAAGCCAGGTTTTCAGACTTCAGAATACATTGGAACTGTTCTTGACCGTATTACCTTACCTGGTGCTGTTATGCTGGCAATCGTAGCGATTCTACCTGCCATGGCTAATCTGCTAGGTATGACAAGTGGTTTTGCCCAGTTTTTCGGTGGTACATCGCTATTAATTATGGTCGGTGTTGTGCTTGATACATTGCAACAAGTTGAAAGCTATCTATTAATGCGTCGGTACGAAGGTTTGATGAAATCAGGCCGAGTACAGGGACGTGCTAATAGCGAGACAGTAGCCGCTTAATTAACATGAGCAGTTCCGATAAAAAGGATAAGATGATTTTTTACCGAAGCGACGATGAAATCGCTTTGATAAAGATCAGTGCACAGGTATTAGGAAAAGCCCACGCCGAAGTAGCTAAGCTTATCCGTCCTGGCATAGCCACGAAGGAACTTGATAAGGTTGCGGAAACGTTTATTAAAGACAATGGCGGTATTCCATCATTCTTAGGGTATAATAAGTTTCCAGCTTCACTTTGTATCTCTGTTAACGACGTTGTTGTCCACGGTTTTCCGAGCAAATACGAACTCCGTGATGGTGACATTATCTCGATCGATTGCGGTGTTAAGCTAAATGGTTACCATAGCGATAGCGCTTATACGTATCCAGTTGGCGAAGTTAGTCCGGCCGTTCGTCGGCTGCTCACCCGTACGAAGGAGTCCCTTTACCTTGGGATTGAGAAAGCGACTGAAGGCAATCGGGTTGGTGATATCGGTTATGCTATCCAGACCTATGCAGAGAAATTCGGGTATTCTGTAGTTCGCGAATTAGTGGGTCATGGCGTTGGTCAGGACCTGCATGAAGCACCCGAGGTTCCTAACTACGGTAAGCGTGGTCAGGGGCCTAAATTACGTGAAGGTATGATTCTGGCTATTGAGCCGATGATCAACTTCGGTAAAAAGGGAGTTGTTCAGGAACGTGATGGATGGACGATTCGGACTGTTGACCGTAAGCCTTCCGCTCACTTTGAACACACAGTAGCCGTACGAAAGGGGAAGGCTGAAATTCTGACAACCTTTGAATACATAGAAGCAGTTACCGCCAATACGAGCCTGATGGTTGAAACTCAGGAATTAATAGCGGCTTAAAGCACAGATGGCAAAGCAGAATTCTATAGAACAGGATGGTGTGATTTTAGAGGCATTATCGAATGCAATGTTTCGGGTCGAATTGGCTAACAAGCATGAGGTAATTGCTCACATCTCTGGCAAAATGCGGATGAACTACATCAAGATTTTGCCGGGAGATCGTGTAAAATTGGAAATGTCGCCTTACGATCTAAGCAAGGCGCGAATTGTGTATCGGTACAAATAGGGATACAGTTTGCGGTTTACAGTTTACGGTCATCTATAACCGAAGGCTAAAAAACCAAAAACCGAAAACCGAAAACTTTTAAAATCATGAAAGTTAAAGCGTCAATCAAGAAGCGTAGTGAAGACTGCGTTGTGATCCGTCGGAAAGGAAAGCTGTACGTGATCAACAAAAAGAATCCCCGTTATAAACAAAGACAAGGCTAAGCATGGCACGTATTGCAGGTGTTGATATTCCAGACAAAAAGCGTGGCGAAATTGCGCTGACGTACATTTTCGGCATCGGCCGGAGCCGGGCTAAGAAAATTCTGACCGATGCTGGTATCAGCGTTGATAAGAAAGCCAGCGAATGGACGGATGACGAAGCGAGCGCTGTTCGTAACGCGATCTCGAACGAATACAAGGTTGAAGGTCAGTTGCGCTCAGAAGTGCAGTTGAGCATCAAACGGTTAATGGACATCGGTTGCTACCGGGGTCTCCGGCACCGGAAAGGCTTGCCAGTTCGTGGTCAGCATACGAAAAACAACTCCCGTACCCGGAAAGGTAAGCGGAAGACTGTTGCTAATAAAAAGAAAGTAACGAAATAATTAATCGGTCGCTCATCGTCATACGACTCATTTGTGGTTATTCAACGAACATCTTTGGATAACAAGTAATGAAAACCGGTGACACATTGACGATTACCTACAAACAATGGCTCAAGCAAAACGCAAAGACAAAGCGAAAAAGCGGGTGGTAATTGTTGAACCCGTTGGTCAGGTACACATCCGGGCTACGTTCAACAACATCATCATTTCGATCACTAACATGAACGGCCAGGTTATCTCCTGGGCATCGGCGGGTAAAATGGGCTTCCGTGGCTCTAAAAAAAATACGCCGTATGCTGCTCAAACTGCCGCTTCTAACTGTGCTGCCGTTGCCCATGATTTGGGAATGCGCAAAGCAGAAGTTTTCGTGAAAGGTCCAGGATCAGGCCGTGAGTCGGCTATTCGTACCATTCAGAACTCGGGTATCGAAGTAACGACAATCCGTGATATTACCCCGCTGCCGCACAATGGGTGCCGGCCGCCAAAACGTCGTCGCGTATAATACGGATGGCATGAATAAGGACAGGCGACATTTGGTTGTGTCTGTCCAATGTTTCACATTTATTCATTCATTAAAGAATGGCACGTTACACAGGGCCTAAGGCCAAAATTTCGCGCAAGTTCGGAGAACCCATCATGGGTCCGAGCAAAGCGCTCCAGAAAAAGAATTACGGACCGGGTATGCACGGTCGGGGTCGTAAACGGAAACAGTCCGAATACGCGCTCCAGTTGCTGGAAAAGCAAAAGGTAAAATATACCTATGGTATTCTGGAACGTCAGTTCCGCGCCCTGTTCCACCGCGCGCAAGTTCGGGAAGGAATCACGGGTGAAAACCTGCTTAAATTATGTGAAGCCCGTTTAGATAACACTGTTTATCGTTTGGGTATCGCTTCTTCTCGTCGGGCTGCCCGTCAGTTGGTTTCTCACAAGCACATCATCGTTGATGGCGAAGTGGTTAACATCCCCTCCTATTCGCTCAAGCCCGGTCAGTTGATCGGTGTTCGTGAGAAATCAAAGTCGTTGGAAGCGGTTGCTACTAGCTTATCGGCTCGCAATACCAAACGGTATAACTGGGTTGAGTGGGATGGTCAGGAGTTGGTTGGTAAATTTATCAGCTATCCCGAGCGTGACCAGATTCCTGAAAACTTCAACGAGCAGGCAATCGTCGAATTGTATTCGAAATAATCTTGGGTGGGCAGATACCTTCACAGGGTTCTGCCTCCTTTCTATAGTTTACGGTTTATGGGCGATTGGTTCTCGGGAAGAGGCTGGTCATTAACCCGCAAGAGTACCACAAACGAAGACCTGAAAACCGTAAACACTATTTCAGTCTTCACGCCAAGGCAGAGAACTGCTTTAAAATACGAAACGTATGTCAATTTTAGCGTTCCAAATGCCCGACAAAGTCGTAGTGGAGAAAGCTGACGACTTTCACGGGGTATTTGAATTCAAACCCCTTGAAAAAGGATACGGTGTAACAATCGGCAACGCGCTACGGCGTATTCTGCTGTCATCTTTGGAAGGTTACGCTATCACAAGCGTGAAATTCCCTGGTGTGTTGCACGAGTTTTCATCAATCGAGGGCGTCGTTGAAGACGTGACAGAGATCATTCTGAACCTGAAAATGGTTCGTTTCAAGAAGATCAATGACATGGTCGACAACAAGATCACCGTCAATATTAAGAAACAATCGGTTTTGAAAGCCGGTGATATATCCAAATTCTCGCCATCTTTCGAAGTGCTGAATCCAGAACTGGAAATCTGCCACATCGACGATACACGGGATCTGGAAATGGAAATTTTCGTGGAAAAAGGCCGGGGTTACGTACCTGCCGACGAGCCACGAGCCAATGAGCTACCCTTCGGTCATATTCCGATCGATGCTATCTACACGCCGATCAAGAACGTGAAATATAGCGTTGAAAATACTCGGGTTGAGCAAAAAACTGACTATGAGCGGTTATTGCTGGACATTGAGACGGATGGATCGATTCATCCTGAAGAAGCGCTGAAAGGGGCTGCTTACATTCTGATTCAGCACTTCATGCTGTTCTCAGATCAGACGATGACGTTTGAAACGGCGAAACCAGAAGAGGAAAACGTAGTCGATGAAGAAGTGCTGCACATGCGGAAACTTCTGAAGACGTCGCTGGCTGATCTTGATCTGTCAGTACGGGCTTACAACTGCCTCAAATCGGCTGACGTTCGGACACTGGGCGATCTTGTTCGGTTAGAGATTTCCGACATGATGAAGTTCCGTAACTTCGGTAAGAAGTCCTTAACGGAGCTGGAGCAACTTGTTGCTGAGAAAAACCTGACGTTCGGTATGGACGTTGCAAAGTACAGATTAGACGAAGACTAAGCTAGTTTGTGAGTTGTAGTTTGTAGTTAATTTCTACAGGCTACAAACTACAAACCACACACTTACTATAATGAGACACGGTAAAAAAGATAATCACCTAAGTCGGACACATTCGCACCGCGAAGCGATGTTGCAGAATATGGCGTCGTCGCTGATCCTGCACAAGCGTATCGAAACTACGCTTGCTAAGGCGAAAGAACTCCGCAAATTCGTGGAACCTATCCTGACCCGGGCCAAAGATGATACCTTCGTGAATCGTCGCGAAGTATTCCGGGCCCTGAATGACAAGGACACGATGAAAGAATTGTTCGGAACAGTGGCCGATAAGATCGCCAGCCGTCCGGGCGGTTACACACGCATCATCAAGTTGGGTAACCGCTTAGGTGATAACGCTGAAACCTGTTTAATCGAACTGGTAGACTTCAACGAGTTGCTGTTGGCAGCAGCATCTGAGAAAGCAGCTGCTACGACAACAAAAACCCGTCGTAGCCGCCGTGGAACAGGCGCTCGCCCGGCAACCGAAACGGCACCTGTTGCTGAAGCAGCTGCTACGACTACAGGTGAAGAGCCTTCTGCTGAAGTTGTTGAAGATGAGGCACCAGCAGTTGCCGAGACAACAGTGAGTGGCGATGACCTGACGAAGATTGAGGGCGTTGGACCTAAAATATCGGAGTTGCTCAATAACGCTGGGATTACTACCTTTGCACAGCTAGCGGATGCGCAGGACGAAGTCGTTCAGCAAGTCCTGACCGAAGCCGGTTCCCGGTTTAATGTACACGATGCATCAACCTGGAACGAACAGGCAGCCCTAGCCCGCGATGGCAAATGGGATGAATTGACTGAATTACAGGATCGTTTAAAAGGTGGTAAAGAATAACCAAGTGCCTTACACACACATCATATAGAAATGGGTTAGCCGTTCAACGGTTAGCCCTTTTTTTTAGTCTTTTAAGCCAAAACGCATACATGAAACATACGCAACAACCTGAAGCCCTACTAGTTTTACAAGATGGGACCGTTTATAGAGGTTTGGCTCTCGGTAAAATTGGTACAGCTGGAGGTGAAATATGCTTCAATACGGGCATGACCGGTTATCAGGAGATATACACCGATCCTTCTTACTATGGCCAGGTTATTATCAACACGACTTCGCACATTGGTAACTATGGTATTTTGAATAATGCCGAACAGGAGTCCAATGGCGTGAAAATCCGGGCGATGGTTTGCAATTTCTTCTCGAACATTCACTCCCGCTATACCGCCGATGGTTCGTTGCAGGATTATTTCGAAAGAGCAAACATTGTTGGTATCCATGGTGTAGATACCCGGCAACTCGTTCGCTACATTCGCTCAAAAGGCGTGATGAACTGCATTATTTCCTCCGAAATTCTTGACCCAGCCGTACTACTCGCTGAATTGAACAAGGTGCCAGACATGGATGGGCTCGAACTCTCTTCAGAAGTATGCACAAAGGAAGCGTATGAACAAGGTGACCCTGAAGCCGCTCTGCGCGTAGCGGTACTTGATTTAGGCGTTAAACGAAGCATTCTAAGCAATTTTAATCAGAGGGGTGTGTTCTGCAAGGTATTTCCTGCCCGGACGTCTCACGCAGACTTAGCGGCCTGGAAACCGAACGGCTACTTCATTGCGAACGGACCGGGTGATCCGGCAGCGATGCCGTACGCCGTTGAGACGGTGAAACAAGCCCTGGAAACCGAAAAGCCTTTGTTTGGGATTTGTCTTGGTCATCAGATTCTGTCGCTGGCAAGTGGTATATCGACTTACAAAATGCACAACGGACACCGGGGATTGAACCACCCGGTCAAGAACTTGATTACAGGTCACTGTGAGGTCACTTCGCAAAATCATGGTTTCGCAGTTAGTGCCGATGAAGTGATGGATCATGCTAATGTTGAACTAACGCACATCAACCTGAACGATAAAACCATTGAAGGCATTCGTCGGAAAGACAAGCCCGCCTTTTCGGTACAGTATCACCCAGAGTCTTCGCCGGGTCCGCACGATTCGCATTACTTGTTCGATCAGTTTATCGGCATGATGAAAGAATAGACATTGAAAGCCTGGCTTTGGCCAGGCTTTTTCATTTACTCCCTTTCCGCCAGAACTCCCGGCTCCAAACCCGGACAAATGGCCACTGACGGGCTTGGAGCGCCTTCGGCAGATACGCATGAGCCTGTTTGATTGTCTGCTGATAATAAGCATCATCGTCAGTCAGAATGAGCGACTGGTAGCTACCATCCGGCTCCTTTACTGTCAGATCAGCAAAAGGCAACTCAGGCTGCCAGTTGGAATGCTGACTGGCCAACCTATCTTTTAACAACGTACCTGATGGTACTACCTGTGAGGCCTTTTGCATGGGCCTAAACTGTTCCTGGGCAACCGCCAATGCATACGTCAGGTAGGCTTTCAGTAGTTTTGGCCCTTCATTAGCCGTGTCGGCTACAGTCAGTTGATCAGGCCACAGACTCGTGACCACATACACCCGCTCCCGCGCCCGCGTAACGGCTACGTTTAATCTGTTTTCGCCCCCTTTGGCATTTAAGCTCCCAAACTGCATCGACAGGCGGCCGCGTTCATCGGGTGCGTAGCCAACCGAAAAAATAATAATGTCACGCTCGTCTCCCTGCACATTTTCGATATTCTTGACAAATAGTTGTAACGAAGCCATTTTGTCCGTCTGCATCGTCGGTAAACCATCCGCGTTACTTTCCAGCATATCCTGAATCAATTGCTGTTGCGGAAAGTTAAACGTTACGATACCTATCGAACGGCCAGGCATCTCGGTTACCAACTGATCGAGGAGTTGTAAAACGGCCTCGGCTTCAACCGGATTTGTATGCTGCTGCCAGGTTCCTTTCACATTCATGTACCGAATAGCTGGCTCATGTCGGTTGATCTCATCGAAATGTGGCAGAAGAGACAGCTTATTCTGGTAGAAATGCTCGTTTGAGAAAGTGATCAAATCCAGTGAACGACTACGATAATGCTCCGTGAGCGATAGTTGTGGTAGATCCTGAGCGGCCAGTTCGAGCAGTGACTCGACTTCAAGAGCGGCTGGTATTTCTTCGTCCAGCTCGACATCGTCCAGACGGGTCCGATACAGATCACTTGGCCGTAGCTGCTGACTGTCGCCCGTAATAACAACTTGCTTCCCGCGAGCCATGGCAGGCACGCCGTTTTCGGCAAAACATTGAGAAGCCTCATCAAAAATAACTAGATCGAACAAGCCTTCTCGTAATGGAAACATCGCCGACACGGATTCCGGCGAAGCTAACCAGCACGGCACAAGCTTGAATACTTCATCGGCAAACGACTCCATCAGTTTCCTGACAGGCCAGACATTTCGCTTTTTGGTCACCTGATGCGCTAAATCGCGATAGGTAACTACATTGTTTAGCCGGTTGACTGTTAAATTTCGATAAGTCTGTTCTCGTAGCTTTATGAGTAAAATATCTCGGCTCAACGCTTGCTTTCGCTGGATGCTCTCTTGTAAGGTTTGCTCCAACTGATTCATTTTGAGCGTCGATACAGTCCGAAGCTCGGGATATTGCTGCTCAATATGCTCAATCCAGGCAGTTCGTAAGCTATTTTGAAACGTATCGACCCACACCGCTATATCTAAACCCGCCAATCGGCGGATAATGAGCTGCTCGGCATCCGAAAATCCTTCTTTCAGGCGATCTACTTCGACAAGTGAATCAAAGTTGTCTCGGAGGCTTTGGCGAAGCGGAACCACGTAAGCGGGATCTGCCCACGCCTGTATCAGTTGTTTCTCTGTTAGATAAGCAGAGGCTTCAGCCTGTTGCTGGGTAACGTTCATCGCCCGTTGCATAATCATTCTTATCTGATCGGCAAGTAATGTAGGCGACTGCCAGCTGGAAAGGGGCAATTGCTGAAGCAGACCAAGCGTTGCCAGACGTTCGGCTAGGTGTTGTGCCCGACGTAAAACGCGTAAACTATCCGGCAATGCGGGCAAATTTAACCCGTCAACCAACGGAGCCACTTCATGCCGGATACCCTCCAACCGGATTCGCTTACTCACCTTCGTTGCCAGCGTTTGCAAATCCAATTCCGAAAGGCTGAGTTCATTCGCGGCAGCGACCGCCCGCACTTGTGTTTTTCCCGCATTGGTCAATTGCCACCAGTTCCAGCTCACCCACGACGAACGAGCGGTTAGAGCCTCAGCCACTACATCGCGAAAGGCACGCAGGTCCGTCGTCGCCAGTGATGACTCCGGACCAGGGGCGGCCAGAACCTCATCCCAACTGCTAGCCAGTTCGTCCAAACGAGTCTCAGAAATCGTTAAGGCGGGATGCGTAGTTACCTTACGCAGATGTGTTACAATTCCCCACAGAACTAATGCATCCGGCACATCAAGTAGAGTCAAAAGGGCGGTTAAGTCCCATTCATAGGCCTGCCAGACCTGTAACTCGTCAAATACGAGCGGCCGACCTACCAGCGCGGTCAACTGTTCTGCAACGGTCTGACGAAGCTTATCCCAGTCACTTATTGCCTGATCGGCTTTACGCAAATCAGTACAGGTAAAGGCAGAGAAGCTAACCCGGTTAGCCCACATCAACTCGGTACCCAGTACTTGTTGATACGCAACGAAACTGGTTAGCCGCTGGATAAAATTTTCGACATTATCCAGGCGAAACTGGTAATAAACATCATCCAGCGCGATAAAGGCTCTGTCGTTTTCCGCAGATGCCGTCGTCAGGTATAGCTCTTTGGCCGAAACACCGCTTTCCGCTGTATCGAACAGCGCATTTTTAAAGAGCTGTAATGCGGTAACCGTCTCGTCGATCCGGCGGCTTTCTGCATCGAAGTCACGTTCGAGCAACACAGCATTCAGGCTGTTATTTTGTTGCTTGTACTGGTCTATTTGCTCAATCTGTGCCGCAACTTGAGTGTACAAAGCTCGCCTGTCATTTTGAAAATCATGAATCAACGCCAAAAAAGGATTCATGCCCACGTCTTCAAGACGCTTTTGAACCACATCCAGAGCGGCCCTTTTTTGGCACACCAGCAACACCCGCTTTCCCGACGCGGCTGCGTCGGCCATCAGGTTAGCAATCAATTGAGACTTGCCGGTTCCGGGAGGGCCCTGTACTACCAGCGACTGCCCCGTTCTTATTGCCCGCACGGTCGCTTCCTGCGAGGCATCCATGAGTAATGGTGTATGAAGACGTCGTTCCGGGAGAGGAACCGTAGGAACCAGGACAGAATCGTCATCTTCAGACGGGGACGCATCGCTCATCTCCCAGTTGAACAGTTCATCGGACGACTCCCCTCGGTTTGCAATCAACGTATCATAATCCGGCACCAGAAATGACCCGGCTTGTGGAAAAATACCGAGTACGGCTTCTGAATAGAGCTTTAACTCACCCGTTTGTTCGAGTTGAGCAAGGTCCCTGGCAGGCTGCTTATTGAAAAATTGGAGCGTATCGGCAAATAAATCCGGATTGAAATTTAGCTCTAGCTGACTGGCCTTGAGCCATTCGTAAAGTTGTGTCCGGAAAACAAGCGGATCACGGTCAAAATCATCGACTGTTTTTTCAGTAATCTCGTCTGACAACTTTACCTGGTTAAATTGCTGATACGCTAACGCAAATGCTGGGTTCAGAAAGCCCAGTTCATCGCCCCGACGAACCAGCTTCCAGAATTTTCCCTGTTGTTCGATCTGCACCGGAAAAAACAAAAGGGGACCGTGAACAACTGATTCATTCAGAAACTTGCCTTTCACGAATGGCCAGCCAACATACAAATCTTCCGTACCCCGCTCCTCTTCAATAAAACGGGCTGTTCGGTCAATACGCCGAAGTTTACGACTTACCTCGTTGCTTCGCTCCTGCCGGGGATCGAGCACTTCACAAAGTGACACCGACGATTTGCGGCCTAGCAAATCGACAATAATGCTGAACGACGGTTTATTGAGGAGAAAGTCTGTCTCGTGTAAATCCAGAAATTGACCGGCGGGCAGGGTAGTTAATAGCAGAGAACGATTACGACTGCTGAGGTTCGTTAAGCGTCGGCGAAAGGTTTTCAGTACGGCAGTGTGCGCAAACGTCATCTGATAAGCGGGGTGTCTTTCCCAAAACTAACGTTTATCAGGCGGAAAGTGTGCGTATAGGCTACTGCCTACAATCAGGAAGCCACTCACAGCAAGAAACAGAACGGGCGAGGGCCACTAAAACAAATGTTTAGTGGCCCTCGCCCGTTCTTACTTCTCTTCTTAACAGCTTACTCGGCCAATGCTTTCTTTTCGGGTATGAGCCAGGAAGCCAGAACGCTGATTGTTAAAATAGCAACGATAATATACAGGGAATAAACGGGTTTGAAACCCTGTTCAGCCAGCCAATGTTCAGCCAGCATTTTGGCACCAATGAAGGTAAGTAAGACGGCCAAACCTACTTTCAGGAAGCGGAACTGACTCATAATGCTGGACAAAAAGAAGAACATCGAACGGAGTCCCATAATGGCAAAAACGTTCGAGAAGAAGACAATGTAAGGGTCTTTCGTAATGGAGAAGATGGCCGGAATGGAATCGACGGCAAACACGAGATCCGTAAACGAGATAACGATCACAATCAGGAACAGGGGCGTTACAAACAGCTTATGGTCCGATTTCCGACGGATAAAGAAATTGTCGGAGACATTGCGGTTGTATACGTTTAAGTACTTGCTGGCAAAACGTACCACCGGATGCGTAGATGGTTCGATCTGCTCTTCCTCATCTTTCTGAAAAAACAGTTGAATACCTGTGTACACCAGAAAGGCGCCAAACAGATACATGATCCATTCGAACCGCTGAATAAGGGCCGACCCCAGGAAAATAAAAATGAATCGCAGGACAATAGCACCCAGAATCCCCCAAACCAGGATTTTCTTATAGTAGCGTGGCCGCACCCTGAACGAATTGAAAATTAGGATAAAGACGAATATATTATCGGCGGACAAAGAATATTCGACCAGATAACCGGTAATGTATTCCAGAGACATATTAGCCTGAAACTTGGCTAAACTGGCCGCAAAGTTGCCCGGAATGAGTTGAACGTGTTCGGCATATTTATTGCGGACTTCCTCAAGCCGGGCCATATCGGTAATACCATGTACGAGGTACCCGAATCGTTGCAGGAAAAAGTAAAAGGCAATCGATAAGGCAACCCAGATGGCACTCCAGATGGCTGCCTCTTTAAACTGCACGACATGGCTTTTTTGCTTGGAAAATATCCCCAAATCAAAAGCCATTATGACCAGGACGAACACTGTAAACGCCAGGAAAAACAAAGTTTCGTTGGAAAGCATACAAAAACGGCGGATAGATAATTGATTATCCATCGCTCGAAAAGATGAGAAAATTTTACAAATCTACGCTCAATCCGTTGAAGCTGTGGGCTTCTTAAGGTAAATAATTGGCATATTCACATCAACCCATTAGTTTTGGCCTATGTTTAATGGCAAAAAAGTTATTGTAGTAATGCCCGCTTATCGGGCAGCTCTAACATTAGGGCGAACCTATAAGGAAATTCCTTTCGATCTGGTCGATGATGTTATTCTGGTCGACGACGCCAGTCCCGACAATACGGTTGAAGTAGCACGGCAGTTAGGTATTCGTCATGTGATCCGTCATGACAAAAACAAAGGGTATGGCGGTAACCAGAAAACATGTTATGCCAAAGCCATGGAACTAGGTGCTGACATTGTTGTCATGCTTCACCCCGATTATCAGTACACTCCTTTGCTGCTACCCGCCATCATATCCATTATTGGCAATGGCCTGTATCCTGTTGTGTTTGCCTCCCGGATTTTGGGCAAAGGTGCCTTGAAAGGTGGTATGCCCATGTACAAATACATTGCTAACCGCTTTCTGACATTCACTCAGAACCTGCTGATGAACCAGAAACTTTCTGAATACCATACCGGCTACCGGGCCTTTTCGGGCGAAGTGCTACGCAGTCTAGACTTCACGCATAACTCCGACGATTTCATTTTCGATAACGAAATGGTTGCTCAGATTTTCTTCAAAGGCTACGAAATTGGTGAAGTCACCTGCCCCACCAAGTACTTTGAGGAAGCGTCGTCTATCAACTTCAAACGTAGTTCGATTTATGGTCTGGGTGTTCTGCGCACTTCTGCACTCTATTTTCTGACGAAAATCGGGCTGGCAAACTGGAAAGTCTTGAAAAAATAAATTTCTACGTTTCCATAAACGCCATCGCCAGCCTTAAACGAAATCCGTTTGAAGCTGGCGATGGCATTTGTCTTTGTTTATCTCGATAACCTACAGGTGAATGGCTTCACCATAGGCCGCTTCGGTAGCATCCTTGATAGCTTCCGACATTGTTGGGTGCGGGTGAACCGTTTTCAGGATCTCTTCGCCCGTTGTTTCTAATTTGCGGGCAGCTACTACCTCAGCAATCATCTCGGTTACGTTCGCCCCAATGAAGTGAGCGCCCAGAAACTCGCCATATTTAGCGTCGAAAATAACTTTCACGAAACCTTCGGGTGCACCAGCGGCTTTAGCCTTACCCGATGCCGAGAAAGGAAACTTACCCACTTTGAGCTCGTACCCGGCTTCGCGGGCCGCCTTCTCCGTATAACCCACCGACGCAATCTCGGGGGTACAGTACGTACAACCCGGAATGTTATTGTAGTTCAGAGGTTCAACGTGCGGCAAACCAGCAATTTTCTCGATACAGATGATCGCTTCGGCAGAAGCTACGTGTGCCAGCGCTTGTCCTTTGGTGACGTCGCCAATGGCGTAGTAACCTTCAACATTGGTACGGTAATAATCGTCGGTCACGATTTTACCCCGATCAACGGTTATGCCCAGTTCTTCAAGCCCAATATTTTCGATGTTAGCCACAATACCGGCTGCCGACAGAACAACGTCCACATCGAAGGTTTTCTCTCCGTCCGGCGTTTTTACAAACACTTTACAGCCGTTACCGCTGGTATCTACTTTCGTTACTTCCGACTTGGTGAAAATGTCGATCCCCAGCTTCTTGTACTGTTTAGCCAACTCCTTAGAGATGTCTTCATCTTCAATCGGCACCACGGTTGGCAGAAACTCAACGATGGTCACTTTCGTACCCATGCTGGCGTACACATACGCGAACTCAACGCCGATGGCGCCGGAACCAATCACCAGGAGGCTATCGGGCCGTTTTTCGAGAGACATTGCCTTCCGGTACTCAATGACCTTAGTGCCATCGATGGGCACATTCGGCAACTGACGGGCACGGCTTCCAGTGGCAATGACAATGTGTTTTGCTCCGTATTCGGTAACGTTTCCGTCAGCAGCCGTTACGGCTACTTTCTTACCGGGTATCACTTTACCGACGCCATTGATCACGTCGATTTTGTTCTTTTTCATCAGAAACTGAACGCCCTTGCTCATGCTATCGGCAACACCCCGGCTCCGCTTGATAACGGCACCAAAATCGGCCTTCGATTCGCCCGAAACGGTGATACCATAATCGGCAGAGTGCTTTATATAGTCAAAAACCTGCGCCGATTTCAGCAGGGCTTTGGTTGGGATACAGCCCCAGTTCAAACAGATACCGCCCAGGCTTTCGCGCTCGATGACGGCTGTTTTCATACCCAACTGCGACGCCCGGATGGCAGCTACATAGCCGCCTGGTCCGCTACCCACAACGATTACATCGTACTGTGAAGCCATTAGTTAATGAATGAATTTGTAGAATGAATAAAATAAACTCTTCTCAGGAGGAGAACGCAAAGGTAGGCTGAAAAGTTGATACCCGAAGTAAACCCGCACCCCGCCTTGTTTTGTTCTATCTTTGTGTTGTGACGCAGGGATACACCGAAGAGCACAAAGACTCGTGGAGAACTGGTTGAAGAATACTTCCGCGTATCGCTATGTCACAAGTTAATTTTTTCTAAACAAGTACGACAAGTTCATGACAACCGACCAGTTGACCGACTTGAGAGCCAGAGTAGAGGCCCTGAGGGGGTATCTTTGACTACGATAACAAGAAAGAACAATTAGCTGAGCTAGAGCAGCAAACCTTCCAGCCCGAATTCTGGAACGACGCGTCCCGTGCCGAAGGCGTGATGAAACAGGTTCGAACGCTGAAAGGCTGGACAACGAGCTATGAAAAACTGAATAGCCAGTTCGGCGATCTCGAAACGCTTTTCGAATTCTACGAAGCCGGCGAGGTGCCCGAGGAAGAGGTCGACCAGGAAGGGCGGAACGTGACCACGACGCTCGAAGACCTGGAACTCAAAAAAATGCTCGGCAACGAGGAAGATCAACTGAGTGCAGTGCTCGAAATCAATGCGGGCGCGGGTGGCACCGAAAGCCAGGACTGGGCCGATATGCTCTACCGCATGTATATGCGTTGGGCCGAAAAACACGGCTACGGTTTGAAACAGGTCGATTACCAGGATGGCGATACAGCAGGTATCAAGTCGGCAACGATTGAAGTAGATGGCCCGTTGGCATACGGATTTCTAAAGTCCGAGAACGGTGTACACCGGCTGGTGCGCATTTCCCCGTTCGATTCCAACGCCCGCCGACACACATCGTTTGCCTCCGTGTATGCCTACCCACTGGTCGACGATACCATCGAGATTGAAGTAAATCCGGCTGATATCGATTGGGATACGTTCCGGTCTGGGGGAGCGGGTGGTCAGAATGTAAACAAGGTTGAAACGGCGGTGCGGCTGAGGCACAAGCCATCGGGCCTGATCATCGAATGCCAGCAGGAACGCAGCCAGCTACAAAACAAAGAGGTGGCGATCCGGCTTCTGAAATCGAAACTCTACGAAATTGAGGTTCAGAAACGCAACGCAGCCCGCGCCGAAGTAGAAGCCAGCAAGCAGAAAATAGAGTGGGGCTCCCAAATTCGCTCCTACGTTCTGGACGACCGACGCGTGAAAGACCATCGGACGGGATATCAAACGTCCAATACTGAGGCAGTACTAGACGGCGATATTGACCCATTTATAAAGGCGTTTTTGCTGGAACAGGAGTAGGCCCAGAGCGCTCTGGAGCAATTCCTGTGATTTTCGGGGCTAACAATGATGTTGTCAAAATCTGATTTTAGACGGCTCACGTTTATTAATAGTACAGTAAACGTAAGCCGTCTAAAATCATGACAATCATAAAAATCACAGAGACCTGCCGGGTGGCCGTTGCGGTTCTAGCCTTTTTTCTTTTCGCCTGCACAGCGCAGCCAGCCGAGCCGAACATGATTATAAACCCCGACGCAGCGAAGTCTACCTATACTTTTTTGTCGCTCGGCGATTCATACACTATCGGCGAACGTGTCGCTGAGGGTGATCGCTGGAGCGTTCAGTTGGCCGGGTTGTTGCGGAAAGACAACGTAGACATCGGAAATCCGGATATCATTGCCCGCACTGGCTGGACAACCGCCGAACTGCAGGAAGCCATCAAGGCCAGCGGTAACCAGAAAACATACGACCTGGTTTCACTGCTGATTGGTGTTAACAACCAGTATCGGGGCCAGAGCCAGGATCAGTACCGAACGGAGTTTCGGGAGCTACTCCAAACCGCCACCCAATTCGCGGGCGGAAAAGCCAACCGCGTTTTTGTACTCTCTATCCCCGATTGGGGTGTTTCACCTTTCGCCAGTAGTGGCGATAAGATCCGCGTTTCCCGAGAGATCGATCAGTTCAATGCTATTGCGCAGGAGGAGTGCCAGCAAGCCAACATCGCCTATGTCGATATCACGCCCCTGAGTCGCTCGGCGGCTGGCGATGACAGCCAGTTTGCTTCGGACGGTCTGCATTATTCGGGCAAACAGATGAAGCAGTGGGCCGAGCAGGCACTGCCCACCGTAAAGGAACTGTTAAAGAAGTAGCCTACGCAACCGATGGGGCCTTCGAACCACTGTACTTCTGTTTATAGTACCGCGCTGTCCGACTAATGATCAATCCACCAAGAATACTGGGCGCAATCCAACCAATAGTAGCTGCCCAATCCGGTGCATTAGCGGGTATTATCCGGTCCATGTTCGTCACCAGAGCCGCGGTGAACGTAGCAATATAAGAACCGCCCATGCGGGTGAAGTGCTGGAAAAACCAGTGCATTTTATCGGTGGGGCGAGCCAAATGCCGTACATCTTTCACCGCAAAGACGCCCGTCAACACGCCGAAGAACGAGAAGACGATCGGGAAGAACGAACCCCCATTCACCAGCAGCAGGTAAACTCCGAAGCCAACCATCAGCAGGCTAACGACCAAAGTCAGGTAGGTAAGTATCTTATCGGCCTGAGTAGGACCCGTTTTTTTCTGTTTCGTAGCGCGCCAGCCAGTCATGCACAGGTAAAAACTAAAGATAGCAATGCCCGTTAAAAACACCCGCATCATTCTGAAGGGCTGCAGCCCACATAACAGCAAGGCCGTGACCGCCACGGTGATCATGCAGTAGACGTAGATCAATCCGGCACGATTGTGCAACCGGCTACCTTTTTTAGCGAACATGGGAATCAGGCCAACCAGCAAGGCTGTAGAACCAGTAGCAATGTGTGTAATCAGGAGGGAGATGATAAGCGTTTTCATGGCCGTTGCCGGGATTGTTTTCGTTGAGACAAACCTAAGGCAATGGCGGATACTACTGCCCTCAAAAGGGCCAGACAGCACTATTTGGGACGTTTAGCACCAAAAAAAGGTTGTTGGGACGAGTGGTGGGCTGTTTTACAAAGCCTTTAGTTCCGCAATGAGTGTTTCATTGTATTGGCGGGCAACGGGTACCACAAACTGCCCGGCGCCCAAATGGAGTTTATATCCCTGTGCATTTCCCGTTACCCGCTCGACCCGGTCAAGATTAACGACGTACGAACGATGGCAACGAACGATATGTTGACTGCCAATCTGTTTTTCCAGTCGACTAAGGCTACTTCGTAGAAGCGGTTTCACTACCTGCGCGTTTTTCAGGTAAACAATCGTACAGTAATTGTCACTGGATTCGATATATAATAAATCCCCGGACGATAGCATCAAGGTATCCTTTTCATTATCGGCAACAAGCGTCACCGTCTTCCCGATAGATGGCGCGGGTGAAGCAACGGGCACTTCGGAGGGCGAGATGCTGGCCGAACTTTGCCCGTGAATGGGAATCGTAGCGGCTGCGTTGCTGTACTTTTTGAGCTGGGTAATGTAACTGAGTAAAACTAAGCCAACGACCGGAAAAAAGCCCACCAAGAAGGTAACGAGAATCATGCCTCCCCAACTGATCGAATGTATAGCTTCCGAGCTTAAAAGCCAGGCCAGATACGACCGATTGGCCAGCGCGATCAGCAGAATGTTAGCCATGACGGTGATCATCTCACGGCCCACAGACCACCGATTTTCATTAAAAAGCTGGGGAATTAGTCTCGGCAGAAGAACAAAATTGACCGATGTTACGACAAACGTAATCAGACCAAATCCCAGAATTTTGATTGCCTTGCTGGTTGTTTCCCACGTATTCAGACCGAATGGTTGAAAAATCAACAAAAACAGACCGACAAACAAGCCGATCAAAGCCGCCTTGCGAAGCTGCCGGACTGGCGAGTCATCTAATGGGTAAGGTTGGTTGAGAAGCCCGAACATGGTTATACACCAGAATTAAAAGAGTCGCCATCCGGCAATCTGCTCAATAAAGCCGGGAACTACGGCGGGGTAAATCACAATCATGAATAACACGCCAAATAAAGCGCCGTAAAAGTGGGCATCGTGGTTGATGTGGCTTCCTCCGCGCCGGGATTCATAGTAGGAGTAAGCCAGATACAAAGCCCCGAATATAAACCCAGGAATACCGATCGGGATAAAGTAAAGATAAATTGGCGTTAAGGGCCGAAAAAGGATAGCGGCAAAAATAATGGCTGATACGCCCCCCGATGCCCCCAGGGAGTTATATCCGGGATCGTTCCGGTGTTTAAGGAAGCTTGGAATGTCAGAGACCAGAATAGCTACCAGATAAAAGCCAATTAAGAAAACAGGTGCATTGCCATTGAACAGCATGCCAAACACCTGTTCAATAAAGCCGCCGAAGAAATAAAGGCTAAGCATGTTGAAAAACAGATGCCCCCAGTCGGCATGCAGGAAACCCGATGTGATAAGCCGGTAATATTGCCCACGACTTGCCACCTGGTACGGATTCATAATCCACCTGTCCATCAGGCTGTAGTTGTTCCAGGCAGCTACACTAACAATAACCGTAACAACGATGATAATCAGGGTAATACTCATGATAGAATTTCGATGTATAGTGTAGGATATACGATGTATGACGTTTGGATTCTTAGGCATCCTACAGCATACACCATACATCTCCCGTTAACTTTCCCGCTCAACAAGTTGACGGGCAAACTGAATCAATACTATTTTGCGGCTAGGGTCGGCATCTACCCGGTCGAAGTTAGCGAATCCAAGGGTGAAGTATTCATTGATTCGGGACTCGGTAAGGTCCCGGATGCCCAGCCGATCATAAATTGCCGTAACGGCCCGTACCTTTTCGGACTTATCGAACTCGGTCCGGGTTAACCAGCCAATCAATTCATCGCGAATAGCTCCTTTGGCCTGGGCCAGCGCTTCGATCAGCAAAAACGTTTTCTTGTTGGCAATAATATCGCCACCTACCTGTTTGCCAAATTTGGCCGGGTCGCCATACACATCCAGCAGATCATCTTTCAACTGAAACCCGATGCCAATGTTGACACCACCGCTGTATAGATGCCGGTTCGTTTCGTCATCGGCGCCACCGATCAACCCGCCCAATTCAAGGGCGTAGCCAAGCAAAACCGATGTTTTCAGGCGAATCATCTCAATGTATTCCGCTTCCGAAACATCCCATCGAGTCTCGAAATTCATATCCAGTTGCTGGCCTTCGCAAACTTTGGCCGCTGTACGGCTAAAGCGGTCCATGACAGGCGCCAGCTTTGTAGCCTCCACATTTAACAGAAGTTGATAGGCGTTCACGAGCATCACATCGCCCGACAGGATGGCCACATTGCCATTCCATTTTTCATGCACCGTCGGTTGGCCCCGGCGCAAAGGAGCCTGATCCATAATGTCATCGTGCATGAGCGTAAAGTTGTGAAAAACCTCCACACCCAGGGCAGGCCGGACGGCTTTCTGCCAGTCATCGGTAAACAGATAAGCGCCCATCAACGTCAGTAATGGGCGCATACGCTTACCGCCCAAGTTCATTATGTATTTAATAGGATCATAAAGTTCGGGCGGATTCTGACCGTATTGAATAGATTGAAGTTCACGTTGAAGGGCATCAATAAAAATAGCTGGACTCATTCGACAAGGCGAGGGTTTTACGCCAAAAATACGGCAAAAGCCCCCAAAAGCCTAACGAGGAAACGTCCGTCGGTAATTCCGCTGCAACGGCGTTATAAGAACATAAACAAGCCGGGCCGACACAATCAAATAACCGTCGCGCCGATTACTGTTTCCTCGCTGCGCACCGGGTCGATTAGGCGCTGTTCCCAACTCGGGACGCCGGTCTGACAACGCAACTTCCAAAGCACTCCTGTTTTTTTGATTAGGGTACACCGTACTTACATCATCCAGATGATCGCTCCATACATGCGTGTAGGTAGCCTCCATATTCCACTTAAACCGCTCACCAGCCTTAATTGGCACGCCCAGCCCGTAACGTATAATAATCGGCCAGCGATTGTACGCTATCGCTTCGGTATGCAAAGGCGCCAAACTAACAGACCGACCGCCGTACTTAGCCTTGGGTGTCATGTAGGTTAGGCCCAACCCCGCTAATGCATACGGGATAATAACGTGATTGCGGTCATCTTCAGGCCAAAAATCCCACTGCACACCAGCCCAGACATCTGGATTTACACTAAAAAAAGAGAGGTTATTATAGGCAAGGTGCGTGTTTTTCTGGCTTCCCCGAATGTAATACACCTGTCCCTCGGCCCGAAGCGTCAGGTGCGGTGAATAACGGTAAGCAACCGCTGCACTGGCGGCTACACCCAGTCGCAAGTGGCCAAAATTACCCGCTTCGGTTAGATCGCCTAAATAATAGGTGGCGCCTACCCCGACGTTCAACAGCCAGGTCCCGGGCTTCTCACGCCAGATTACCGAACGTTGAGCCAGACAGTTAGAATAGCCAATACAGGTTAGTACAAAAAGAAAACGCCACTGAAGTCTCAAAAAATCAATTGATTAAGATTAGGCCATGTGACGTATTCAGCAAAGAAAGGTAACTAACGCTTCTCTATAGCTCGCCGATATCCTCGTGCCAGAGGGTTGGCTTTTCGGCAATGAACTGATTCATCATCTCGACGCATTCGGGCAAATCGAGATCAATTACGTCAACGCCGTGCTGCTCCATAAACTCACGCGCGCCCGGAAATGTCCGTGATTCACCGACAATGACTTTGGGGATTTTGAACTGCACAATCGTCCCGGCGCACATGTAACAAGGCATCAGGGTTGAGTAGATCACTGTATCACGAAAAGAGCCAACACGACCGGCATTGTTCAGGCAATCCATTTCACCGTGCAGAATCGGGTTGTTTTCCTGCACACGCTTGTTATGTCCGGATGCCACTAATTTACCGTTTTTGATCAGCGCAGATCCAATAGGGATACCCCCTTCGTCCAAACTTTTTCGGGCCTGATTGATGGCCTCCTGCATAAATTCATCCATGTCTTCTGATTTATGGGATTCGATATTTAGTCTAT
The DNA here is from genome assembly GCF_054776575.1 of Spirosoma humi. NCBI lineage: Bacteria > Pseudomonadati > Bacteroidota > Cytophagia > Cytophagales > Cytophagaceae > Spirosoma > Spirosoma humi. The sequence continues at coordinate 352,703 of NZ_BAAHBR010000008.1, read as the reverse complement.
AGCAATTTCATTGTCTCATAATCGCCCACGTGCTGCAGATACAGAAAATGAAGCAATAGCCCATTTACGTTCGTAATCAGTTTATGCGCTTCGGGCAGCGTCGCCACTACACTGACAATACGCTCGTGTTCAAACTGATTGCCCATATTTTTGAGGTGAAAGTTCATAATTTCACTCCGGGCCATTTCTTTTTCAATGTAGAAAAAGTGCATGCCTTCGTCGCTGGTGCCGGTGCTGGGATGCCATACGCGGGAATTCAGTTTCGTTAGCTCAGTCGCCGTAACGGTCAGGCCGATTTCCTCCTCCAGTTCACGGGCAGCCACCTCATCGGGCGCATCGCTGGCATCGACCATCCCCGCCGGATGTTCGTAGGTTTGCGAACCATCGGCAATCCGCCGTTGCTTCACCAGCACCACAAATTTTTCCCGTGTCTCTTGCTCTATCAAACACACCAGCATACTAACAGCATGACCTTTCAAAAAGAGCGCAGGGGGAATTTTATCTCCTTCAGGGGTATCGGCATCCACTTCAAGCATGGCAAACAACACCTCGCCATTGTGTCGGCGTCGAATATAGAAATCGTTCACCGCGTTAATCTTTAATCCATTGGCTTCAGCCTGCGTTTTCCAATACCGAAACTTGGGCGCTTCTTCCAGCAATTCTTTGTGGTTGCTCATAGTAATCAAATAGACAAAAAAACGTCTTTAACCTGAAGTTAGGGTCAGATTAAAGACGTAACGAGGCACGTATTGAGATGGTTACGCGTTTCCCTTAATTCATTTTCAACCTAAAGCTACCATTTGTAATAACAATCTGATCTTGCTTATCCTGTTTTTTGTAGCCGTTCCCTTCGGGATCAATCGAAGAATCATAACCAGAGGTTTTCGTGATAGCCTTGTCTTCCAGCTTATTGACCAATCGACCCATGCCGCCGAAAACGGTTGCGGTTGCTTTTTCTTTCCAGTAATTTCCGACTAACGTAGTGCTGAAGGTGGCCTCAAGAAAGCCATCTGCTCCCATTTTCACCTCAATTGTTTCGTCGGCGTTTTGCGATTTGCCGGTATGATACTCCATACGGGGTTCGCGGGTTTCTTCCACGTATTTTATGGCCGCCAGACCTTTGTACTTGGTCAGGTCTTCTACCTTTTTCCGGTTCTCTTTGGTATCTGGTTTATCGGCATCCACGACCAGATACGTACCTGTTTCGAGAATATCGCCTTTATTGTGAGCACTCAGCCAGATCCTCAGTGACTTATCAGGTTTGATCGTATTGGCGGTTATCCACCAGAAATTACCAATTCTGATCCGGCGTGGCTGCGCTGTAAATTCCTTTCCATCGACTTGAGCCTTCAGCGTGTTACTGTTGGCAATTTGCCCGAAAGTTGTGGTGGCAACGAAAAATAGAGCGAGTAAAACGTGCTGTTTGTTCATTGGATTGGGGTGACTTGTTTTTGACTAGAGACAAATTAACCCAATCCACTAATTGGCAAAGCGTTTCTTTTAGTTTGCGGCAGATTTTCCGAATAAACGTATCTATATTCGTTATCACTTCCAGTCGGGAACAACCATCAATTAGTATGGTAAAGCATTAATGGATAGGCAAAAATCCCATTTGCTTGTCCAGCTCTTGACACAGTGCTATAACATACATGCTGGCAGTTACAGAACAGGCCTAGGAATAGCAATAACTTACTGTTGGTCAGCTCATTGTACTTTAGTTAGACCTATCCTACAACTATCGTGGCTGTTGCAAAAGTCTGAGACAGATCAAATAGGCACAAACAGTTAGCCATTTCCAGAAAAAAAGTGGCTAAAAGTTGCCTGTTCAATGAGCCATTTCGTAAGCACTCCGACTTTTGCAACAGCCACTAACCTTATGTAAAAGGATTATTTTCAGCGAGTAGCTTAGCTGGATGGGGCAACACCCTGAAAATAGTCTAAATTCTCGGCGAATCGTAAGGCTGATCACTATTTGAACAAATAAGTGAGTCCTATCTGAGGTAAGCCAACTGTCTGGGTATTGTTTGTTAGATAAACCCAGTCAAATCGATAACTAAGGTCAAATCTTAAAAACTTTATTGCCTCTATACTCAAGCCGGGACCAAGTTGAATTGTTTGCATAGGTGTGCTCGGATAGCTTACCCCAGCCACATCGGAACTTCGTCTACCCATCTGGTAAGAAGCTTCAACAAATGGAGAGAGCCAAGTAGCTATAAATTGGTAACGTATGTAAGGGCCTACTGAGAGATCTTTAAAGCCAATGTCATCGATCCATTCATTAGACAAAGTTGCATTCAAGCCCACAGCCAGTTGTTCAATTGGGAAATAGCCTGTGTGAATTTGAAAGCTGTTTCTATTTCTTAACAAATTTCCTCGACCATATCCCGCTTTTGCACCTAATTGCCAACTGCCTGAGCGAAATGTAGTTTGGGGTTGACCAGAGGTTAGTTTTTGGGCATAAGCTTGTTGAAGCTGAAGACTCACCAAAAAAGTTAAGAAGAAAAAGTATAGGCTAGTTTTCATAGGAAAAGTTTTATTTTCTTGGAAACGCCTAAATGTGTTACTCAGTATTTTAGTAACCGATCAATCAACGAACTTCTGTTGTATAAGTGCCGTGGCTGTTGCAGAAGTCACGAGAGGCTCGATTTGGCCCAATTTGGAGGCTTGATTCCACCCATTTCTAATTTGAAAATAAGAGTCAGTAATGGGAGATCAAGGCTAATACCGACTTTTGCAACAGCCACAAAGATTATACAACAGATTTGAATGGGAGATTACAAAGGCGATATTGATAAGATTACTTCAAAGGAAGACTTCACTCGTTTTGTAGGCCACCTATTAAAAGACCTTCAAGCGAACCCCTCGACTTGGGAGAACAACACACTGGAGAGTTACCTGAATGGAATAAAAAGTTGGACCTAAGATATGGATGGCTATTATGATCAACGAAAGTAAGCCGATTCCAGAAAACGTTAATTGGCGTGTATTTGCTAAAATTCTAACAGAGGCTACTTTATATGAATAGCCCTCAGCCTAACATAATCCCAGTGGCTGTTGCAAAAGTCATGTATGCCACTAGTCAGGCCAACAAAGGGGGCGATACAGGTTACTTCTTTCGTCCAAAATTGGGTGTTCGAAAGGGCGTTCCATACCTTGTTCCGACTTTTGCAACAGCCACTGTCTTTATGTTAATCAGCAAACTCTGTCTTGGATAATGTAGCCGGTAAAATAGCCCATCCTTTATAAGGAGCGTTATCCATCCACTCAGGTATTGAATAACTCCAAGTAATTTCACTTATGTTAGGTTGATTACAGCTCACTCTTATTAGAAATCGCTTATATCGAAAGTTTTCTGCTACAAAACCACCTTCTTTGTAATCACTCCAACTTCGGGGATTTTGATACCATATACCTGTGAAATCTTCTCCCCTAATAGAGTATCTATAGTATACCGTCTTATGTTCTGCTTTGGTTGTATAGCCAATTGTATAACGAGAGCATTCACTTAAAGCACTGCTTCTTTGCCGATGACGAATTGTGGCATATATACCAAGCCCAATTAAAGCACCAAAAAAAAGTACATTCCCTAATAACGGTAGCGTCTTTCTGAAAAATCTTCGTTTGCGTTGCTTAAAGTGACTAGGTGGCATTCTTACTCGTTATATAATCGTAGTGGCTGTTGCAAAAGTCTAGATGGATGCCGGAGCGCCGGGCATACTCGTCGAATACCTTTCATAAGGGGGCTAAAAAGTGCGGATCAACCGAGTTTAGAAAGTGGTATATTGGCTGTTGCAACAGCCAATATCTTTATGTTAAGAAATTTTTTTATGAATACTTCTCAATTACTCATTCTATAGTCTTCAAAAAGTACTACTAACATCTACATTATTGAAAAAGGTAGATCAAGTTGTTGGCCATTAGGTAATATATTCCATTGGTACACCACTTCTAAATATGCATTTCTAATTGTATCTAGCTTCTGCATCGTTAATTCACTAGGATAGGTAAATCCTTTTTGCTCTAAGGCCTGCTTAAGATCATCCATAAAGTTTAGGTTTGGACCGCTTAACCACTCGATTTGTAAGAGACCAACGATATGTTCAGCCTGATGAGCTTGTAAAGGAAGATTGACCGGTAGTAGGGCCTGAGGACGCTTGTCACGAGGCCGCTCAAAATCTTCAGGTGTAAAGCCTTGATTGAGTAAGCCATAAAAAGCCTCTTTAAAGTGAAGCGTAGTCTCAACAGCATAATGAGCAAGATCATGCTCAACGGGTATATTTTGTATTTTACTCCAAGCACTGCTGCCATCTGATCGCTTAAAAATAAACACAGGTGGTTTATTGGCTTCTTTACGGAAACTAATTACTGCATTCATGATATGGATTAAATCTGTTGTATAAGTGCCGTGGCTGTTGCAAAAGTCAATATACCACTTCCTAAACTCGGTTGATCCGCACTTTTTAGTCCACTTATGAAAGGTATTCGACGAGTATGCCCGGCGCTCCGGCATCCACCTGGACTTTTACAACAGCCACTACGATTATGTTAAGAAGTTAAACTAATGAGGAATTTATTTCATAAAACAGCTCATTCTTAGTTGTATTTAATTTCTGCCGCTTTTTTCAAAATAAGAATCAGTTATATTTTGAGAATACGTTTTATCCACTTGTACAAATGCAACTGAATTCAATATGATGAACGTGATGGAATACCAAAAGCCATAATGAGGAGTGATCCAACTAATTGCAGCACTTGTATGAGCCATGAGAATAATTAGAGCAAACGTCTTGAAGAACTTTTCAGGCAACATATACCCAATGACACCAATGGCTACTAGCCAAGCAAATGAAATCAAAAATATGCCGGATACATGATTTCTCATCAAGACTGCTCCTATTGGGTTTGCTTCATTACCTGCCTTTAGATTACCCCTCCAATAAGCGGCCGGTTGATTAAGAATAGTAACAGTTTCGTCAAATAGACAAGCCCAATAGGCTGGGATCAGAAGTAGAAATCTGTTTTTCAATCTTGACATCGGAACGATTCAATGTTGTTGTATAAGTGATGTTGTGTTAAGCTAAGACATAAAACGGCCTCTGACATGCCTTTAAATGAGATGATAATCCATTGATAGACAAGCAAAAAGAAGCCTATTAACGCTGATTTACACCTTTCTGGTTGACCCAGTCGGGGTAATCGACAACTGGGTCAACCGGAGAGGTGCAATTTACTTCTGGGTTAGCGCCTGCGCATCTGGCCCCACATAACGCTCGAAAAACTCATAAATACGCAGGATGCGGTCAATCCGCTGCCGGACGTTGCCCGTACGGCTTAGTTCGTGCGTAGCACCGGGCATGCGAACATACTCAACTGGCCGACCCAGAATCTTAAGGCTTTTGTACATCATTTCGCTTTGGATCGGTCCTGTCCGCAGATCATTCTCGCCGTGCTTGATTAACAGTGGGGTTTTAATGTTCTGGACAAACGTGTACGGTGAATTGGCATCGAGGACTTTGGCGTCTGCCGCCCACGGATAGGCAAAATAGTTTGGGATAAGCCGCCAGGCATTGCCCTCACCCAAGAACGTCGTCAGGTCATAAACGCCCCGCTGCGCGAAAGCTGCCTTGAACCGGTTGTCATGGCCAACAATCCAGGCTGTAAGGTAGCCAGCATAAGAGCCACCCGTAATGACCTGCCGACTGGTATCAACCCAGTTCTCCTTGGCAGCATCGGTAACAGCCGCCAGTACATCTTCGGCGGGGCCAGTTCCCCAGTCTTTGATGTTTGCCCGCTGGAAATTAAGGCCGTATCCACCCGATCCACGGGGATTCGCGTACACGACCCCATAGCCCTGCGAACACATGTACTGAAACTCGTGCCACATGGATGGCTCACCGGGACCCCACATGGCTGTAGGTCCGCCGTGCATGTTGAGCAGGAGTGGGTATTTTTTGGATCCTTCAAAAAACGCAGGTTTCATGATCCAGTAGTCAACCGTCTGACCCAGCGAATTTTTATACGTACGCTTCTCGGGCATACTCAACTGCCGCTGTGCTACCCAATCATTGTGGTTGCTTAGTTTCGTCTGTGTTTTAGCCGAAGCATCCGTTACGTATAACTCCGACGGATTGGCAACTTCAGTTCTGGCCAGCACAACCCGATTGCCATTCACATCGAAGCTGGTAACGCCCTGGGTGAAGTCTGTTAGCTGCGTAACCTGCCGGGTAGCAGGATCGAGCCGATACAGGGGCGACCCACCATTAGCGGGGGCAGTGAAGTAAAGCACGTAGCCCGCTGTTGCTTTCTTACCTTTTGCCGAAGCAGGAGCCGTTGCCCAGCTTAATCCATTGGCCGCCCGGTCGAAGGTAACGAGTTCAACACCCGATACATTGGCGCCCGCCAGCGTTGCCAGCCCAATCTGAGCGAAGTTGACCCCTTCTGACGGATTCACGAGAAACGCTACTTGCTTACCATCGGGAGAGATTTCGGGAGAGCGGTAACTCTTGCCTGCTTCGGCCAGTATGACTTTCCGCATGCCGGAGCCATCGGCAGGAACATAAACGATCGCGTTGTCCTGTTCCCGATCCGGGTGTTTCAATGAATCCCGATCCGTAACGATCAGCAGCCCCTGGCCATTTGGCAACCAGTTACCACCCTGATAGGAAGAAAAACCGCGTGTGAGGGGTTTGGGTATTGCGCCTTCCTTAACATCCACCAGGTATAAATGAGTGAAATTGAGGTCGGGTTCCGTCGTCGATTCCCCTTGAAAATTCAGTCGATTGATGACTTTCGCTTTTTTGTCTTCGACATCTTTTTCCAGATAAGCCCGGATTTCGGCCAGGGACCCGTCGGGATTAGGCTTTATTTTTTTGTCGCTTTTGATAAAATTATTGGTTGAGAAACCCGGCTTTTCGAGCGACCAGAGGGGCGTACTTTTACCAGGATTCACCAGAGAGTCCGTTAGCATTTGAGCCATTGTCAGGCCCGCCGTAAACGCAATCCGTTTGCCATCAGGCGACCAAAGTGGCGAGGAAGCGCCATACGTACCATTCGTTAACTGCCAGGCTTCGCCCCCATCCAGCGACATAACGAAAATTTGGCCTTTTCCCTTTACCGACCGCACAAAAGCGATTCGCTGTCCATCAGGCGACCAAACGGCCTGCCGGGCTGACTCGGTGCCGCGGGTTAATGCTTTGCCGTCGCCGGGTTTCAGGCCGGTCAGATAAATATGCGTTTTGTACTCGTACTCCTCTTTCTGATCGGGATTAGGCTCTATGGTAGCGAGCGCATACACGGCTCGCTGCCCATCGGGCGCTAGTTCGATACCTCCTACCTGTTTGACACGAGTCAAATCGGTAGCCGTAACTTTGGTTTTTGTTTGGGCACAAACGGTCTGTGCCGTCAGGGCAATCAGTACTAGACATATTGCTTTCATAATGTGTTGATTAAGCTAGAAGCGGGAGATAGCGTTCGTTGATAACATTGACATGGTGAGTGGCATGGCCAACCAGCACAAAGCCAAGGGCCAGCACCGAAATTTTTTGATCCGAACAGGTACCGGTCCGTAGCATCATTTCCTCATCGAAGCTGGTGAACAGAGCAATATTTGACTTTCTGACGGCCGCATACTCATCGTACAGATCGGGAATGGTTCGCCGGGAACCCATCGCCAGTTCACCGAATTTTTCCTGGTCAAAACCAGGTAGTGGCGTTTGGTCATTACGGGACAGCCGCATCGCCCGGTAGCTCATAATGCGTTCGGTGTCAATGATGTGCTGCAAAATATCCTTCACCGTCCATTTGCCGGGAGCATACCGTAGATCACCAAGTTTTTCGAGCGTTTCGGCAGGAATAAGGCTCTCAAATGACGCTCCTTGCGTGAGGGCATCAAGCAACAGCCAGTCATTACCGGCCAGGTTGATATACCGGTCGAAGAATTTCGGCATCACCGGAATGTCAGATTTAGTCATAGTCAGGTTGTATATGGTCAGAAAACAAACTCCCCGAAAGTACTGAACTTTCGGGGAGTTTGCGCGGCTTGTAAAACTGAACCTTTCAGAATTGACTACTTTTTTGTCGTTTTAGGCTTAACGACTGGTGCACTACCAGTTGTGCCTGTGAGCTCACTAACCAGCCGATCCGCTTTGTAGATATAGCGCATGGCAGCAACGATGCCACCCGTATGGACCGAAATAGTCCGATTGGCATCGGGAACGAAGATGAACTCGCCCGGCAAGCTTTCCATGTTGCCATCGAAAGCAAGGCCAACGGCTTCCAGGTTTTTATTGATCATCGGGCTGCCCGAGTTGCCGCCAATGATGTCATTCGTGGAAATGAAGCACATCGGCTGTTTCAATAATTCCATCGGCGGGTTTTTCCAGCGGGTGGGTAAATTCCAGGGGGCCTTGTCGGCAAAAGAATAATTGCGGTCGTACAAACCGGCAAAGGTGGTCAGTATCGGCGCCTTTGTGCCATTGTAATTATACGATTGCACCACGCCATCGTTGATGCGCAGGGAGAAGGTGGCATCCGGCGGCACTGCCGTGCCATACACGTCATACAACATACGCCCCAACTGACCACGCAGCACTTCCTGCTTCTGCGTAATCTGGCGAGCCTGTCGGCCAGCGGCTACATACCGGGGGAAGCCAATTCGCGCCAGGGCCAGCATGGGGTCTTTTGAAACAGCCGCGGCTCCTGGCCGCGTGGCTAACTCACTCACAAAAGCGGGATCGGTCAGTTTGGTATGTTTTACCAGGTAAGCCGCCGTCTCTTTTGGTGTTCGCAGCTTGCCGTCAGCCCCGGTGAGTGCAGCCTTCACATACGGATCATCGTTACCCAGAGCCGTTTGTGCTTCGGCCAGATGAGCGGCCAGATAGGCTTCTTCCAACGCCCGGTTTTTAACAACTGGAGGTTCCATGAGGGAGCGCGCGCGTTCGGCATCCTGCGGACGAGTCGCCAGCAATTCACTGTATTGGCTCACCACGTTGGCAAACGTTAATAACTCGCCCATCGTTCGCTCGCTGGGGGCGAGGTAGTTGACATCTTTAAAAATAGAGCGCAGTTGAGCCGTATTGGTGGCAATATCATCCCAGGTTCTGAGTTGATCAGCCGGTAAGTTTTTGGCTTTGGCAGCCGCCTTGAACTGCTCCTCAAAAACTGCCTTACGAGCCATCAGGCCTGCATCGCGTAACCCATCGAGCTGCCCGCCATAGGCTTTCAGGCTATTTTCGTAACTAAAAATCTCATTCAGAACGCTGTCGCTTTTTGCCGTTTCATTGTACGCCTGCAAGGCCGCAGAGCGATTCCGAAGCAGTTGAATGGTAGCGGGTATTTGCAAATCCCGATCAAACTCAAGTTCGGCAACGGTCTTCAATCGTTCGGTATGGCCCGGGTTACCAATGACGAAAATGGGCTCTCCATCATGAACTCCGTTTGTGTTAAACTTAAAGAAGTGCGTCGTTTTAAGTGGCTTTCCGGCGTCATACACCCGAAAAAACGAACAGTCCAGCGCATAGCGTGGATAAGTAAAGTTATCATAATCGCCACCGAAAAAGCCAAGCTGTAGCTCAGGCATGAACACCAGCCGAACGTCGGTATACCGCTTAAACCCATAAAGCGCATAGCGACCTCCGTTGTAAAACGTGATGGTTTGTAATTCCAGGCCTTTCCAGCCCTCTTTGGCACCGTATTCCTGTTTTACAGCCGAAAAGGCCTGTTCGCGAGCCTGTAGTTGAGCCTGCTCGGAGGTAGCGCTGCTCATGGCATCCTGTATGCGCTTAGTGATGTCCTCGATCTTCACCAGCTGATCCACAAATAAGCCATCGACTTTCCGTTCTTCAGCCAGTGTTTTGGCAAAAAAACCGGTAGCGTTCAGGTCCTCACCTTGGCGGGTTACGCCCGTTCCCGACTCGCGGGCGCAGTGGTGATTGGTCATAACCAGACCATTGCCCGATACGAACGAAGCCGAACAGTAATCGGCAAACCGAAGCGAGGCTAGCCGGGCTTCATCAAACCATTTCTCATCGGCCGTGAACTTATAGGTTTTCTGAAAAAAGGCCGATGGTGGATTATCAAAGGTCCACATCTTGCCCAAGTCAAGTGGTCCGCCTTTACTGGAATCGACTCCGATCGTGGGCGTATTTTGGGCTAAAGCTGAGCCAGTCAATAAGGCAAATACCAGAATGGGTAGCTGAGCAAAACGAAATTTCATAAGCTGCATTGGTTGAATCAGTACTACGTGCTAGAACGTGAATTTACCCCAAACGTTTTGGTTATTCCGGCAATGATTTAGAGACATACGCTGATACTGAAACTTTAATGAACACTTAATCGACCAATTTTAAGCAATCAGGGGCCTGGTTTATCTAACGTATGAAGTTCAAAAAACGAATGCTAACCTTATGAAAACGATAAAATCGCTTGGCTTTTTAGCGGCTCTGTTGCTGATCATTTCGGTGACCAGTTGTGGCCCCACTTATTATACGAACCGGAATACACCCCATTACGGCCACCGTCACTACGGCCCGCCACCACGACCCTATTATGGGAACAGGGGCTATGGCTACGGTAATTATGGCCGTCCGGGCTGGTAAACTAGACCAAAAATCAGGAAAGCGCTTACTTAAACGTAGTAAGCGCTTTTTTTTTGATTACTTATTCCTGGAACTCGCAGGCTTATTTTACACTTCTCTCCCTTGAGGGTACATCCCTCAATGCCACCATTCAACACATACAGTATGAAACAGACACGTTTACTGGTGCCTTTACTCTTCTATGGCCTGCTAAAATCGGTCTCTACGTTTGCACAGCAACCAGCGCCCAACCAGATGGTAAAGCTGGGCAAACATCCGGGTAGCCTTTATTTCACCTGGGGATACAACCGCGACTGGTACACGAAGAGTACGATTCACTTCCGTAATACAACGACCGACAACTACGATTTCACGTTCATTAAGGCCAAAGCGCACGACCGTCCGGACTTACACGATTTCTATAAACTCAATAACCTGACGGTTCCCCAGTACAACATGAATATCGGTTATTTCTTCAACGATAAACATGATCTGGGTATCGAGCTAAGCTGGGATCACCTCAAGTACATCGTTACTGACGATCAGGTTATCCACGTGCAGGGCCAGATCAGAGGACATCAGATTGACAAGGATACCTTGGTGACGCCGGACTTTGTCCATCTGCAACATACCAATGGGAATAACTATTTGATGATCAACCTGGTGAAGCGACAAAAACTATGGCATTCAAAGTATATTGCCTTGAGCGGAATCGGTAAAGTAGGCGCAGGACCTCTTGTCTCGTACACAATCTCTACCGTACTGGGCAACAACGACGAAGGCTATTTCCACTATCACGGCGTGGTAACCGCGCTTAGTGCAGGTCTCCGGCTCGACTTATTCAAGTATTTCTTTTTGCAGACCAACCTTCAGGGGGCCTGGGTCGACTACACAAACACCAAGCTTGGCGCTGACCACCAGGGTCTGGCAACACATCACTTCTACTCGCTCCAGTACATATACGCCTTTGGCTTTAACTATCCGTTAAGCAAATTATAAAGTAGCGGATCGAATAGCTTTTGGCTGTTCGATCCTCAGCTCATCTCATTCTGCGCTACGATTTCCTGACCGACTTTGTCGTCTTTACGGACGAAGGGTCGTATAATGATCCGTGTACCCCGCTCGTATGTAAATAACCGGTATACCCAGTTACTGAAGACGACGAGTTTACTGCGGAAGCCGACCAGATACCAGATGTGAACAAACAGCCAGGCGATCCAGGCAATGAATCCACCCAGGTGAATATTGCCGGGTAAATCGGCGACGGCCCGGCTACGGCCTACAATGGCCAACGAACCTTTGTCGAAGTATTTGAACGGTTCGGTTGGTTCGTTTTTAAGTAAACGGCGCAGGTTTTTGGCTAAATGCTCACCCTGCTGAATGGCGGGTTGGGCAACACCAGGATGGCCTTTGGGGTAATCTTCCAGTTTCATGAAGGCAATATCACCAATGGCAAATACATTGCTTAGCCCCTGCACCCGGTTGATCGGATCGACCAGAATCCGGCCGCGTTCGGTCGATTCGGCCGGAATGCCGTCGATCATGGCACCCGTTACACCAGCCCCCCAAACGAGCGTCTGGGTTTTGATTTGTTCGCCCCCTTTAAAGGTAACGGTCTCTCCATCATAGGATTCGACCAATGTATTCAGTTTTATAATAACGCCCAGATCTTCGAGATACCGTTTTGCCTTCTGGCCGGCCTCATCCGACATGGGTGGCAGGACTTTACCCAGCCCTTCAACGATGTAAATACGCATCTGACTAAAATCCAGACCCGGATAATCGTTGGGCAACACGTGTTTTCGCATTTCGGCCAGAGAGCCCGCCATTTCTACCCCCGTCGGGCCAGCGCCGGCAATCACAAACGTGAGCAAGCTTTCCCGCTCGGCAGGATCGGTTGTGACACTGGCCTGCTCAAAACATTGCAGAAACTGGCTCCTGACGTTAAGTGCCTCCGGAATCGTTTTCAGCGGAAACGAATATTTCTTGATCTGCTCATTTCCGAAAAAGTTGGACTTTGTGCCGCTGGCGATAACCAGGTAGTCGTAGTGCAACTCACCGATCAGCGTCGTTACCGTTTTCGCGGTAGGGTCAATCTTATTAACCCGCACCATTCGGTAGTGGAAATCCTCGAACCCGTCGAACATTTTACGAAAGGGCTCAGCAATGGCATCGGGCTCCAGACCGGCTGTAGCAACCTGGTACAGTAATGGCCAGAAACCATTGTAATTCTGCTTATCGAACAGCACCACTTGCACACCGGTGTTGCGCAGACTTTTGGCTAGATTCATTCCGCCAAATCCACCACCAATAATGACAACGCGGGGCTTGGTCGTAGCAGGTATATTGAGCGAGAGCTTATCGAATTGAAGCATACGGGTAAGGCGTTTGACACACCATTTTTTTCCGACTATAGTACCTTACAATCAGTGGTTTTGTTTCGATTAGCACCTGGAAATTAAGCAATGGACGACCAACCCCATCGTTTCGTTATAGGATTTCTTTCTTAAGCGATGTTAATTGCTCAATTAACCCTGTTAAAGCGGGCTATTCTTATGGTTCGTTCGTCCTTTTGTCGTCACTGTCCCTCTCGTTTATGCTCAATTGTTTACCCAGTTTTTTACTGGTTCTCCTGTCGATCAGTCTGTTAAAAGCCCAAACACCCACCGCTCGCTTCACGATCAGCGGCTATGTGCACGAGACGAGTAGCCAGGAAGCACTTATCGGGGTGAATGTGTACCTGCCCGGCACCACGATTGGTACCACCACCAATACGTACGGATTTTACTCGCTGACCATCCCGGCGCAGGACAGTCTGCAACTGGCTTATTCCTTTGTGGGCTACGACATCGTGAGCCGAACCGTTAGCTTACGGACCAACCAGACGCTTAATATATCGCTGACGCCCGGCCGGGCTCTAACGGAAGTTGACGTGAAAGCCGGACGCCTGACCAATAAAGTCAGCGAGAGCGCCCAGATGAGTTCGATTGATGTACCTGTAAGTCAGATCAAAAAGATACCCGCTTTTCTGGGCGAGAAAGATGTGATGAAAGTATTGCAACTGATGCCGGGGGTACAGAAAGGATCGGAAGGGCAAACGGGTATTTATGTCCGGGGGGGCGGCCCCGACCAGAACTTAATCATTCTGGATGATGCCGTTGTCTACAATGCCAACCACCTGTTCGGTTTCTTTTCGGTTTTCAACGGCGATGCTATTAAGAGTGTCGAGTTGATAAAAGGCGGTTTCCCGGCGCGGTATGGGGGTCGTCTTTCGTCGGTTATCGACCTGAACATGAAAGAAGGGAACCGTGAGAAGCTGCATGGTGAAGGCGGAATTGGCCTGATTGCTTCCCGGCTACTGCTCGAAGGACCGCTGACCAAGAATAAAAAAGCGTCTTTTCTGGTGTCGGGCCGACGGACGTATCTGGATATTATAGCCGCTCCGTTAATCCGGCAACAGTCGGGCGGAACACTAACGGCGGGCTATTATTTTTACGACCTCAACGCCAAAGCAAACTATGACTTCGGGCCAAAAAACAAACTGTATTTAAGTACTTATTTTGGCCGCGACCGGTTTTACGCGAACGACAACTCCGAAAGCACCGACACCGGATTGAGCTGGGGGAACGCCACGGGTACGCTGCGCTGGAACCACCTGTTCAGTCAAAAGTTGTTTTCAAATTTATCGCTGATTTTCAGCGACTATAAATTTCAGATCTCATCGGTCGAAAAGAGTACGCAGGGCACAGATACCTATTCCCTTTTCTATAATTCGGGTATCCGGGATTTTTCGCTAAAATACGACGTCGATTATTACCCTACGCCCCAGCACTCAGTACGCATGGGCCTTCAGAGCACCTACCATCGCTTTACGCCCAGCGCTGTCGTCCTGCAAAATGCGGGGATTAACCAATCGATCAACAATGTCGATAACATCGACGTGCTGGAGTCGGGCATCTATATTGAGGATACCTGGCGTCCATCCAGCCAATTGCGCCTAAATGGAGGACTGCGGCTAAGTTATTTCCAGGTGCAAAAAGCACAATACGTTCGGCCGGAACCGCGCTTATCGGCCGCTTTTACCATCCGGCCAGACTTGTCCATTAAGGCTTCCTATGCGTTAATGAACCAGTACGTTCATCTGCTTTCCAATACGGGCATTGGCCTGCCCACCGATTTGTGGGTGCCCACGACCGATGTTGTCAAGCCACAACAGTCGCAGCAGGTAGCAGTCGGCATTGCCAAAGATTTTTCGACCGGGGGCGCGTTCGCCAAGGGTATTACGCTCACAGTAGAAGGCTATTACAAGGCAATGAACAACATCATCAATTATAAGGAAGGAGCCAGTTTTCTGCTGATCAATGACCCTACGTCGGCCAATAGCGTTCGCTGGGAAGACAATGTTACGGCGGGCCGGGGCTGGTCGTACGGCACCGAAATACTATTACAGAAAAAAGTTGGTCGATTCTCTGGCTGGGCTGGTTATACGCTCTCCTGGACGCAATGGCAATTTGCCGAACTCAACGACGGACGCCCTTATTACCCACGCTACGACCGTCGGCACGATATTTCACTAGTTGGTATTTATGAACTCAATAAGCATATCACCTTGTCGGCAACCTGGGTATATGGTACGGGCAATGCCTTGACTGTGCCGGTAGGCCGTTTTGGTACGTACCGGGCCAGCAACGCATTGGTGTATGGCGGTAATCCGGGCATTAACCAGACGTATTTTCAGAACGTGCGCACATCAGACGATTATGGTATGCAGAAGAATAGCTTCCGGGCTGAGCCTTACCATCGTTTCGACGTAGGTATTCAGTTTCACAAACAGAAAAAGCACCACGAACGAACCTGGGAGGTTAGTTTTTACAATCTCTATAACCGCCGAAATCCGTTTTTCTACCGACTCGAATCGGTGGCTGCCACATCGACAGTGCCCGCCCGAACGGCCCTGTTTCGTTATTCCGTTTTTCCGATTGTTCCGGCAATCAGTTATACTATCAAATTCTAATGCACTTAGTTAATCGAGTCTATTTTGCTATCATTTGCCTGGCCTGCTGCCTGATTATGGCGGGGCTATTGGGTGGTTGCAGCAGCCTGCGAAATGAAGTTGATCCCAGCCAGTTAGGCCTGGCATCGCCGAAACTAGTTGTCAGTGGCTTCTTATCCCCCCAGGATACAGTTCTGGCTATCAAACTGACCCGTTCAAGTACGGTGGTGGGCGATAGCCTCGATCTGTTACAAACAGGAAACGACATTACCGATGCCACGGTGACGCTGTCTGATGGCAACAAGTCCGTCCAGTTACAGTACACCCGTACGCACCCTACCGATTCGACAGCGCAGTCCTACTACCGCGCCAGTGCCCGCTTGTTGCCCATCGTTACTGGCCAGACATATACCCTTTCGGTGCTGACGGCCAATGGTCAGCGAGCCACGAGCCGTTGTACCATACCGGCCCCGGTTAAACCAACGGCAATCACGTTCGATTCACTAACGCAAACCCAGGGGCGTTCGCTTTCTCGCCGGTATTTTGTCAAGACGTTTTGGCCGGACCCCGCCGGTCAGGCTAATTACTACCAAGTAGCCGGTTATTTTCGCTACCAAAGTCAGCTAGATCAACTGGGCAACTTTCCCTTAACCATTGACGATGATAATCGAGGCTTTTTCTCCGACGAGGGTTTGGACGGCACGACCATAGTTTCGGGCCGTTCTTTTCTGACATCAACCACATTCATGCCGAACGAATCGACCAATTTTTACGGCCAGTATAAAAAAGCGTTGGTAACCGTCAACCTGATGAGTGTTGAGCAGACCTACTACCGATTCCAGACTGCCGTAATCCGGCAGCGACGTGTGCGCAATAATCCCTTTGCCGAACCCGTACTGATTCCGACTAACATCGAAGGGGGGCTGGGTTGCTTCGCCGGTTACAATAACTCGATTACCACGTTTAATCTGAAATAGAACAGCCCCGACTTCCAGAAGAAATCGGGGCTGTTCTGTCAAGGCCAACCTATAGTCAGCTACCGTTTTTTATACATCCTGCGTTGCGCTGTGAATAATTTCGGTCTGTTTCCGAATTGATTCCATGTGGATGATCTTGTAGATTTCTTCCACTAGTTCAGGATACAGGTTCAATTTTTTACCCAGCTCGGTACGCGTTTTCAGAATCTCTTTCCAGCGATCTGGCTGGAACAGCGTTACGTTATTGTCGCGCTTGTATTCAGCAAGACGCTCCACGAGCGCCATCCGTGCGCCCAGCATTTCAACAATCTGCCGATCGACGTTATCAATATTGCGACGCGACTGTTCAACAAAACTCTGGAACTCCAGATTTTGCGATTCTACCTGCCGAATCTGCAGATGATCGAGCATGTCACCGAAAGCGGCCGGTGTCAACTGCTGAGCCGCATCGCTCCAGGCTTTATCTGGATCGATGTGCGATTCAACAATCAGACCATCGTAATTGAGGTCCATGGCCATTTGAGCCAATTCGTTCAGGTAAGCCCGTTTCCCCGCCATGTGGCTAGGATCGCCAATGAGTGGCAATTGAGGGAAGATCGACTTCAGCTCAATGGCCATCTGCCACATTGGTACGTTGCGATACTTGCTGGCTTCGCCCGTGGCAAAGCCCCGGTGAATAGCCCCCAGTTTGCTGATCCCGGCTCCGGCAAGACGCTCGAATGCACCAACCCACAGGGCCAGATCGGGATTGACCGGATTTTTCACCAGTACAGGTACATCTACTCCACGCAGGGCATCGGCAATTTCCTGTACATTGAATGGGTTAACTGTCGTACGGGCCCCTACCCACAAAATATCAACACCATATTTCAGCGCGAGTTCGATATGCTCGGGTGTAGCGACTTCAACCGCAAACGGCAGACCCGTTTCGGCTTTAGCGCGTTGAATCCAGGGTAAAGCGGCTTCGCCCATACCCTCGAAACTACCCGGCCGGGTGCGGGGTTTCCATACGCCCGCACGGATGACGTGAACCGCGTTCAGTTCTTTCAACTGGCGAGCGGTCTCAACTAATTGATCTTCGGTCTCTGCGCTGCAGGGGCCTGCAATGATCAGAGGTTTGCCGTTGGTATCAATCCAGGATCCAAGCGGCTCTACGGCTAATTCTACTTTCATACTAAACGCTTAATCTAAGAGTAACAGGGCTACTCTATGGGGAACTTTCAATTTAATTTTGTGGTATATTTGTATGGGAATTGGCTGTTTTTCAAGCCGGTTCCTTCATTTGTCTATAACCGTTTTTAGTTTGTCGAACCAAGCCGTGTTGGCATTTTAACCGATTGACCGAAATTTCGTTATATATTTCGGTCGTGTTAAGCGACACGCACTTAAGCTATGCTAGTAGCACCGCCCAAACGGAGCACTGATATGTCAAACCGAAGTAATTTAATGCCGGAGACTGTCCAGGGCCTTACAGACTTAAAGCCGAACACACGCCCCTTATCATTTGAGGACACTTCGATTGCTTTTTCGTCCCAGTCGGATTTCAAACTCCGAAAGACCTACTGGTTATTTGCGTTGATGAATAAGGGATGGCTGGTAAATTTAGGGACTTTTTTTATAAAGATCGCCCTTCGTTTACGTCTCCCCATCAAATTCCTCATTAAAAACACTATTTTCGAACAATTTTGTGGGGGAGAGAGTATCCAGGATTCTGAAAAAACAATTCAGACCCTGCACAAGGTTCACGTGGGAACGATCCTTGACTATTCCGTTGAGGGTGAGGAAACTGAAAAAAGTTTCGACGAGACAACGCTCGAAATTCTTCGCACCATCGAGCGCGCCAGCGAATCCAACGACATTCCATTTTCTGTATTCAAAGTAACCGGTATTGCCTCTACCGAGCTGCTGGAAGCCATTCAAATTGGCGATTCACTGAAGAAAGACCAAAAAGCTGAATTTGACCGCGTTATGAAGCGCGTAGACACAATCTGTCAGCGAGCTCATGAACGCAATGTGCGTGTGTTTATCGACGCTGAGGAAAGCTGGATCCAGGACACGATTGACACGTTGGCCTACGAGATGATGGACCGCTATAACCACGAGCGCCCCATCGTATACAATACGTACCAGATGTACCGTTGGGAAACAATGGCACACCTTCGTCGGGATACGGCCGAGGCAAAGGCAAAGGGTTACTACCTGGGCGTCAAGCTGGTACGGGGTGCCTATCTGGAGAAAGAGCGTCTGCGGGCACATGAGGAGGAATATCAGGATCCTATTCAGGCCACTAAAGAGGATACCGATATTGCGTTCAATGAAGCCATTGACTTCTGCCTCCAGAACCGCGAAACCATTTCCATATGCCTGGGTACGCACAATGAAGAAAGCTGTCAGTACTGTGTCCAGCACATGAGCCAGATGGGTATCGAGCCTGCAGACAGGCATATTTATTTTGCGCAGTTGCTGGGCATGAGTGACAATATCTCGTATAATCTGGCCAATGCCGGTTATAACGTTGCCAAATACGTGCCTTACGGACCGGTTGAAGCGGTTATGCCTTATTTGTTCCGTCGGGCCGACGAGAATAAGTCAATTGCCGGCCAAAGCAGCCGGGAGTTTACGTTAGTAAGTAATGAATTGAAGCGCCGTAAGGGCTGTAAGTAACCGAGTATACATAGACAGCAAGGCCCCGATTAAGTGATCGGTACCTTGCTGTATTTTTTATTATGATTCAGAAAAGCCCCTATAAGTTTTTCCTGCTGACATTCCTGCTGATTGCACTCGATCAGGGCGTTAAGCTGGCAGTACATTATTACATGGCTCCCGGCTTTGCGGGTCAGATTAAAGTGGCGGGCGACTGGCTCAAGCTCCACTACGTCTTGAATCCAGGAATGGCATTTGGCATGCAACTGGGCCATGAATATGGCAAACTTCTGCTCAGTATTTTCCGCCTGTTTGCGATGGTCGGCATTGGCTATTACCTGGTCAATCTGGCCCATCGGGGAGCACCGAATGGCTTGTTATGGGCCATGGCCATGATTTTGGCCGGAGCTGTTGGCAACGTTATTGACAGCACGTTTTATGGCGTTTTTCTGAACAATGCTCCTTATGGATCGCCCACACCCTGGTTTCACGGTCAGGTGATCGACATGATCTTTGTGGATGTCTGGGAGGGTTTTATTCCCGAATGGGTGCCGGTCTGGGGTGGACAGTACTACTCGACGCCTATTTTCAACGTGGCTGACTCCTGTATTTTCGTGGGTGTCTGCATCATTTTGTTTTTCCAGCGACGTTTCTTTGGCGAGCCACCTTTTGAGGATAGCCTTTTACCGATTACAGGCCCCGACGCCACCGAAGCCTCTGTACTGCCTGCTTCCGAACTAGTCGACGAAGAACCAGCGCCAAAACCAGCCGATGCCAACAGCGAATCACTAACTGACGATAGCCAGCAGCCAACGCCGGAGTCGGTCTGGCCTGAAGAGCCGAAACGCTCCGAATAACGGAAAGCTCAACTCCAGCAGCAATGGCTAACTATAGTTCTCTGTCTTCTGAATAACGGTTGAACTCTCTATACTGAAAAAGCCCGTACCGGAATCCGGTACGGGCTTTTTCAGTATAGAGAGTTCCCGAATTGGCCGGAAAAACTTTATTATTTACTTCCGCCTGCCTGACCGCTCGACAATAGATTGAAGAACTGATCCAGTTTAGGTGTGATGATAATTTCCGTACGACGGTTCTGCTGACGTCCCATCGCTGTGCTGTTATCATCTTTAGGCGCGAACTCCGACCGGCCACCAGCTGTCAGGCGCTCAGGGGCCACAGCAAATTTAGATTGCAGCGTCCGAACAACGGACGTAGCCCGTAGAGCACTCAAATCCCAGTTATCTTTGATAGCAGCCGTTGAAATGGGAACAGCATCCGTATGCCCTTCAACCAGGATGTCCAGATCTTTGTGATCGTTGACTACCTTAGCTACTTTGCCTAACACGACTTCAGCTTTTGGCGTAATGTCGTAGCTACCCGATTTGAACAGCAATTTGTCAGATATCGAGACGTAAACGACACCTTTTTTCACTTCAACCTGAACGTCCTGATCGTTGATATCGTCCAGCGACCGTTTCAGACTCATTACCAGGGCCAGGTTCAGTGAATCTTTTCGCTGGATGGTCGAGTTCAGATTGTTGGTGTACTTCGTTTGCTCATTGAGGGTTTCGAGCGATTTTTTGATGCTCTCAGCTCCTGACTTACTCACGATAGACAAATCCGACATCCGATCCAGGAGGTTCGTGTTTGTCTTTTTGAGGTAATCGACTTGCGCTTGCAAATCGTTCACTTGTTTGTCTCTACCCTGCAGATCGGTGTCTTTAGCCGATAATTGTGTCCGCAGAGTAGCGGTACGTTGATCACAGTCGTTCAGAGACGCAACGGCTTTATCGCGGGCATCCTGCAACGCTTTAATTTCGGCCATGCGTTTCTTACTATTACAGGAAGCTAACATTGCTACGGCCGCAAAAAGAATCAATACTCGTTTCATAGTACTGGAGGAGTTAACGAAAAGTTAGGTTTGAATGATAAATGCTGAGAATGAACGGCACTAATCGTTATGCAAAAGTAACGCATTCCGGCCAATCGTCTTTACATCATTTTAATCTAAAACTATTCTGACTATATATTTTTCTTATCTACTACCCAATTTTTTAAAAACTGTTTATTGTCTGTTCATGTCGTACGCATCGAATCGGTAGTTTAGCGTTACTCTATCCTTATTATTCGAACTCACTTATGTAGCATGAACAAATTAGTAGTAGGCATTCTGGCTGGAATGAGTCTGGCAGCACAGGCCCAATCGGGTAAAGAAATTATGTATGTCGGGACCTATTCGCTTCGGGGCAGCGAAGGTATTTACGTATTTGAATTTGATCGCAAAACGGGTTCTATGCAACCTGTGCAATCCGTTTCAAATGCCAAGAGCCCTTCTTTTCTTGCTATTCACCCATCAGGCAAATATTTATACTCCGTAAACGAAGGAGCCGACAAACTGGGTGGAGTCAGTTCGTACGCGATCGATAAAGCAACCGGCAAGCTGACATTTGTCAACGGCCAGTCTTCGCTTGGTTCCGGGCCTTGTCATATCAGGGTCGATAAGACAGGTAAAACGGTTTTTGTTTCCAATTATGGTGGTGGTAGTCTGGCCGTACTGCCGGTCAATGCCGATGGGAGTCTGGCAGCACCTACCGACAGTGTTCAGGATGTGGGTACCGGCCCCAACGCACAACGCCAGGACAAGGCTCACGTTCACTCGGCAACGCTTGCGCCCGACAATCGCTTTTTGTACGTAGCGAATCTGACAACCGATAAGCTCAACATCTTCGATATAGATACCAAAGCCAGTACGGTAAAGCCAGCCGCGACACCATACGTAGCGGTAAAGCCCGGCTCCGGCCCGCGTCATTTCACCTTTCACCCGAACGGCAAGTATGCTTACCTGGTGGAGGAGCTGACCTCAACGGTAGCGGTCTTCTCCAGAAATGCAAAAACCGGTGCCTTGACCCTGATCGACGATAACGTGAAGACGCTTCCTGACGGCTTCAGTGGCCAGAACACAAGCGCAGACATTCACATTGATCCGTCGGGCAAATTTCTTTATTTCTCGAATCGGGGCGCAAATACACTCGCCATTTTTGCCATTGGTCCCGATGGGCGGCTGACGAAAGTGGGGGATCAATCAACGGAAGGAAAAACGCCCCGTAACTTCCTGATCGATCCAAAAGGTGATTTCGTTTTCGTGGCGAATCAGGACACAGACAATATAACGATCTTCAAACGAGACCAAAAAACGGGCAAACTGACATATACCGGCCAATCGGTGAAGGTTCCAGCTCCGGTATGTGTGCTCATGGCGGGCAACTAGGATTTTTGCCGTAACGAATAACGCACTAATTTGCCTGTTGTATCACTTACGATCAACTCAAAACCCAATACTCAATGAAATACTGCATTGCATTTTGCTTCATCGTGGCGGCCTTTGCCTTCACGGCACCAACCAAAACAATTAAGCTGTTCAACGGAAAAGACCTCACTGGCTGGAAAATCTACGGCACCGAAAAATGGTATGTCGACAATGGCGAACTCGTTTGCGAAAGCGGCCCGGACAAAAAATACGGCTATCTGGCCACGGAGAAGCATTACAAAAACTTCGATCTGACGCTGGAATTCAAACAGGAAGCCAACGGAAATAGTGGCGTATTTTTCCGTTCTACCATCGAAGGCACCAAAGTTAGTGGCTGGCAGGTAGAGGTTGCCCCTCCTAACCACGATACGGGCGGCATTTACGAATCCTACGGTCGGAACTGGCTTGTTCAGATTCCCGACGAGAAAGAAAACATCCTGAAACCCACCGAATGGAATAAGCTCCGCATTCGGGTGGAGGGCGATCATGTTCAAACTTTCCTGAATGGCACGCAGATGGTCGATTTCACAGATGAAAAAATCGGCAAAGGTGAAGGCTCCGTAGCACTACAGATTCACGACGGTGGCGGCATCAAAGTCCGCTGGAAAAATTTCAAACTACAGGAATTGTAGTACTTACGGAGCGTGTCCCTCCGGTGCAGACTGGAGGGACACGCTCTTTTTTAATGCGCCATCCCCTGGCGACAATAAGCTGACTTTTGTACGCCGTTATTCACACCCGCTTCATCAACAAGTAATCCATCAATGAACACATCTACAAAAGGAAAAATCATTCATTTTCTGCTACTGGCTGCCCTTGTTTCTCCAGCAGGAGGACAATCGCAGCCAGTATTGCCCACGCCTAGATTTGCCTTTGCGGAGCCAAGCCTTTCTCCCGACGGCGCAGAAGTTGCGTTTGTCTCGGGCGGTGATATCTGGACAGTGCCCACCGCTGGCGGAGAAGCCCGACTACTGGTTTCCCACCCCGATAACGAATCGCGGCCACTTTATTCGCCCGATGGCAAGTATCTGGCATTTGTCTCGTCTCGTACAGGCAACGGCGATATCTATCTGCTAACCCTGGAAACCGGAGCCATAAAACGGCTTACCTACGATGATGGAGCCGAGATGCTCAATGCCTGGTCGCGGGATGGGAAGATGGTTTATTTTCAATCAACCAGCCGGGATATTGCCGGCATGAACGACATCTACCGCGTCTCAGTAGCGGGTGGTACGCCAATGGCCATTACCGCCGACCGGTATGCCAACGAATTTTATGGCGCTCCCTCGCCAGATGGTAAAACACTGGCCTTTTCGGCCCGGGGAATTGCCTCCAACCAATGGTGGCGGAAAGGCCACAGCCACCTCGACGAAACCGAACTTTGGCTATACCATACCGATGCAAAAAAAGCCGGTTCGGCTTACGAACGCGTTACCGAAGGTGGCGCGAAAGAGCTTTGGCCGATGTGGAGTCAGGATGGCAAATCGCTCTTTTACGTTTCGGACCGTACGCAGGGGCAAAACCTTTGGGCACACCCGTTGGGAGGAAAACCCAGCATGCTCACGACATTTACGAATGGCCGGGTTCTGTGGCCATCCATCGGGTACGATGGCAAAACCATTGTGTTTGAGCGCAACTTTCAGCTCTGGAAATACGACATTGCCAGCCGCCAGGCCGCACCGATCGCCGTTCGGCTTCGGGGCGTAGCCGCCAGCCCGGCTGTTGAACGGCTGAAACTAACAAATCAATTCCGGGAGCTTAGCCTGTCGCCAGATGGCAAAAAAGTAGCTTTTATCGCTCATGGCGAAGTGTTTGCCGCTTCAACCAAAGAGGGGGGCGATGCAACCCGAATCAGTCATAGTGCAGCTAATGAATCACAACCCGTCTGGACACCCAACAGCCGCAGTCTGGTGTACACGTCAACGCGTGACGGTGCGTCACACCTCTACCGGTATGACTTTGCCACCCGCGACGAGACGCGCCTGACAGACGGTTCGCTGGACGACGGTTCGCCGGTATTCTCGCCCGATGGCAAGTCACTCGCCTACGTTCGGAATGGGCAGGAACTGCGTGTTTTGGACCTAGCAAACAAGAAAGATCGCTTGCTGAAGAGAGCCTATCTCGGCCGACCGCCTTTTGGTTCAAATGGCTCGGTTGTCTGGTCACCGGATGGAAAGTGGATTGCGTTTGCCGCGTACGGCGCAAAAACCTTCCGAAATATTTCTATCATTCCAGCGGCTGGTGGCGAAAGTAAACCCGTTAGTTTTCTGGCCAATACCTTTGGTGGTAATGTAAGCTGGAGCCCCGATGGAAAATACATCCTGTTCGGGACGACCCAGCGTACCGAAACCGCTCAGATTGCCCGTATTGACCTGGTACCTCGTTCGCCTAAATTCCGCGAAGATCAATTTCGGGATTTGTTCAACGAAGAAGTACCCAAAACGCTAAAGCCAGTGCCGACATCGCCCGCTATTGCAAAAACGGCTACTCGCGACACCAGTTCAGTCGCCCTTGGCGACACGGCCAAACTAGGCCGGGCTGGCGCGACAAAGATTGTCTTCGAGGATATTCGGCAACGGTTGAGCCTATTGCCGGTAGGCGTCGACGTTGATGCTCATTCGATCAGCAAGGATGGAAAAACATTGCTGCTAATTGCCACCGTGGCGGGTCAGCAAAATTTATATACGTACTCACTCGATGAGCTGGGCCGCGATCAAAGCGTAGCCCGGCAATTAACCGCTACGGCAGGCAGTAAAAACGGAGCGCAGTTCTCGCCCGACGGCAAAGAAATCGTTTACCTGGAGCAGGGCAGAATCCAATCCATTACGCTGGACAAGCGCGAGCCTAAACCGCTTGCCGTAACGGCTGAAATGGACGTCGATTTCGGTGAGGAAAAAGTACAGGTTTTTCGGCAAGCATGGGACATTCAGAACAAAGGGTTTTATGATTCCACCTTTCACGGGGTCGACTGGAAGGCGATCCGGGCGGAGTATGAACCGCTGGCGACTGGTTCCCGAACACCCGACGAATTACGTCGGCTGATTAGCCTGATGCTGGGGGAGCTGAATGCATCGCACTCGGGCATCTCTGGCCCAGCCGGTTCGGTTCAGACAACCACCGGCCGACTTGGGTTACGGTTTGACCGGGCCGAGTATGAAAACACCGGCAAGCTGAAAATTACCGAAGTCATCGCCCTGAGTCCGGCCGCCCTATCAGGAACGATCAAACCGGGCGACTACTTACTGGGCGTCGACGATACGAAAATTACCGCCACGACCAATCTCGATCAGTTGCTGGAAAACCAGATTAACCGTCGCCTTTCGCTCCTGATTGCCTCATCGCCCAGCGCCCCACCGCAGGAAGTAACGGTTCGCCCGGTTAATCTGACGACCGAAAAGGGATTGCTGTATAAACAATGGGTACAACAACAACGCCAGTACGTGGAGAAAGTCAGCGGTGGCCGGCTTGGTTACGTGCACATGTACGATATGTCGGCCGAATCACTGGCGCAGTTGAGCCTCGATCTGGATGCCGATAATCACGCCCGAGAGGGTGTCGTAGTCGATGTTCGTAACAACAATGGAGGATTCGTCAACGCCTATGCACTGGATGTGTTTACGCGCAAAGGTTACTTGACCATGACTTCGCGCGGCCTCCCGGCAGCTCCGGCACGGACTCAGTTGGGCCAGCGGGCGCTGGAAACGCCGACGATTTTGGTAACAAACCAACACTCGCTTTCCGATGCGGAAGACTTCACGGAGGGTTATCGAACGCTGAAACTAGGCAAGGTAGTGGGCGAACCGACGGCAGGCTGGATTATTTTTACCTCAGCCGCCCAACTCATCGATGGCTCAAACCTGCGGCTACCTTTCTCGAAGATTACGGATAATACAGGCAAAAACATGGAGTTGGCTCCCCGCCCGGTCGACATTGCCGTATCGCGTCCCATTGGCGAAAGTTTTACGGATAAAAATATACAGCTAGACACCGCCGTAGCCGAACTGATAAAGGAACTGAATGAGGATAAATCCTCAAAGTTGAGCACGGGAAAATAGGGATTTTACCCCCGCTAACGTAATGGGCCCGGCCTTTCTTTGATTCGAGAGGTTGGGCCCATTACGTTAGAACTCATTGCCCGGGCTATGCCTTATTTCACCCGATCAAACACAAATAAATCAGCAAATGCCCAATTTCCATCCTTCTGCTGACCGCGCTGAATGGCTAGTTGATCCTTCCCCCGTTTCTCATAGATGATCCGAATCGATCCATCCTCTTTCTCGAACAGCGCCTTTTCCTTACCGGCTTCGATAAACTTGTAGCGATCCGATTTATCTTTCTCCTCCTGCCCGATTAGCCCAGGTTTGAAATGTTTGACCAGCACGACGGGTCCTTGTTCGGTCTGCTCAAAAATCAGCATTTCGTACATGCTAACTTTGTTATCTTTCATCATCCGCATGAAACCCGTCAAATTATCACCGACGGGGGCTATCCAGGCCGCTTCGATGGGACCGCCATTGAAGGTTCCCCGCCAGCGGCCCTCCATAAAACTAACGTCGGCCAGGCTACCGGCTTTAGCTGTTGTTTGGGCCTGAACTGTTGGAACGGCTAAAAAGCAAAAGAGAAATAGAACGGGCAGGAAGTAGTTTTTCATTGACTTTATCTGGTTGGTTTTATTGGATAAAAACGATAACTCAACTTATATCTACCTACCCATCCCGGAATCATTTCCTGCTTAAAAAAACAACCTTCCCCTTCAGTTCTGTGTTTATAGGGGTAATTAGTAGCGATCATTCACCTGTAGATACCCGCCTTACAGAACATGGACTTTATCGATTATTATAGCGTTCTGGGCATACCGAAAACGGCCTCGGACGAAGATATAAAGAAAGCCTACCGCAAACTGGCTCGGAAACACCACCCCGATCTGAACCCGAATGATGCGGAGGCCAATAAAAAATTTCAGCAGATCAATGAAGCGAATGAGGTACTGAGCGATCCCGAAAAACGCAAAAAATACGATCAGTACGGTAAAGACTGGCAACATGCCGATCAGTTCGAGCAGCAACGGCAGCAACAGCGTTCACGTCCGCAATACGCTCAGGGCGATACGGGCGAGTACGACTTCTCCGACGGCTTCGGCGGGGCAGATTTCTCGGACTTTTTTGCCTCTATGTTTGGTCAGGATGCAGGACCGCGTGGTAGTCGCCAGCAGGCTAAATTTCGCGGACAGGATTATCAGGCAGAGCTACATCTGAACCTGAAAGATGCTTACACGACACACAAACAAACGCTAACGATCGATGGTAAGAACATTCGGATCACCGTACCGGCAGGCATTGAAAATGGTCAGAAGATAAAGCTGACAGGTTATGGCGCTCCGGGCGTGAACGGCGGCCCCGCTGGCGACTTATACATCACGTTCGTTATCGCCGACGATAGTCGCTACAAGCGCAAGGGCAACGATTTGTACGTCGATGAAGAGATTGACCTGTACACCGCGCTACTGGGTGGCGAAAAAATTATTGAAACGCTGGACGGCAAAGTGAAGCTGACCGTTCCGCCCGAAACCCAGAATGGCCGAAAAGTAAGGCTAAAAGGCAAAGGATTTCCCGTTTACAAACAGGAGGGTTCGTTTGGTGATCTGTATATGCAATGGCAGGTAAAACTTCCTACCGGTCTCACCGACGAGCAAAAAGATCTCTTCCGACAACTAGCCAGTATGTAAAAACCGTTTTTGGCGATACGGCTTTTGTCGAAATCGTGTCCTAAAAATCAAAATTTCTTTTCCTATGCAGCCCGATCACCTTATTCCCGTCCGTGAATTCTGCGTACACAATCAGGTCGAAATCACGTTTATTCAATTTTTGGCGCAGCAGGGCCTTGTTGAAACCGTAGCCATTGAACAGGCCGTCTACATTCAGTCCGAGCAGCTTCCGCGCCTGGAAAAATTCGTTCGGCTTCACCAGGAGCTGGCCATTCACCCCGATGATCTTGATATTGTGAATGATTTACTGGATCGGATGGCTGACCTTCAGCATGAGGTCGCACGACTACAGAACCGACTACTCTTTTACGAACAATAAGGCATACGTTCAGCCAGGTCAGAATGGATGGACGCAGAGCAGTAGCCTTCGAAAAGGCATTCTTCATACGGGAGCGATGGGCAAATAATGGATGGCCGTGTATATTAGCCTGATCAAGCGCTAAAATTCCCTTTCGATGCCGTTCCGTTACTGCTTATTCACCACTATTCTGCTCACTATTGCTCAGTCGGTAATGGCCCAGACACCCAAACGCCCCCGCGAGTATGGCATCCGGTTTGGAGTGCTACCGACAGGTCCACTGAATGCGATCACCGATGTGCCGGGAGTTCTCGTCGGGCAGGTAACGCTGAAGCAGGACCAAGCTATTCGCACGGGTGTTACAGCCATTCTTCCTCATAGCGGCAACCAGTTCCAGCAGAAAAACCCGGCCGCCATTTACATCGGAAATGGATTTGGTAAACTGATGGGCTACAGCCAGATTGACGAATTGGGTACGCTCGAAACGCCGATCATTTTGACCAATACACTCAGCGTGCCCACCGCTGCAGATGCATTAATTGACTACACACTAGCTCAGAAAGGTAATGAACAGGTTCGGTCGGTGAACGCGGTGGTGGGCGAGACCAACGATGGCTATTTAAACGACATCCGTGGGCGGCATGTGACGAAACAGCATGTACTCGATGCCCTGAAGCAGGCAAAAACAGGTGCTGTTGCCGAAGGAAACGTTGGCGCCGGAACGGGCACGGTTTGCTTCGGCTTTAAAGGTGGCATCGGCACGTCGTCGCGCAAATTACCGGCATCGCTGGGTGGCTATACGGTCGGAGCGCTGGTACAAACGAACTTTGGCGGGGTTTTACAGATTGCCGGTGTACCAATTGGCGTGGCCTTGGGCCGATATGACTTTAAAAAAAATCTGGATGGCTCGTGCATGATGGTTATCCTGACCGATGCTCCCCTAGACGCCCGTAATCTCAAGCGGCTGGCTAAACGGGCGTTTATGGGCCTCGCCCAAACGGGTGGTATTGCCTCGAACGGCAGCGGAGATTATGTCATTGCCGTATCGACTGCCTACCAAATTCAGCACGAATCAGCCAGTTCGTTCGATGAGCAGAAAGTTCTGCGGAATGATAGCGTTTCACCACTATTTATGGCTGCCATTGACGCAACCGAAGAGGCCATTATCAACTCCTTGTTTGCCGCCCAAACACTCACCGGCGATCAGGGCCACCAGGTCGAGCAGCTGCCAGTCGACAAGGTTGTGGAATTGATCAAGAAAGCAGGCCAACTGCATTAATCGATTTCTGCTAGCTACGCTTCAGGGTCGCCTGGCCATTTCGTATGGCTAGTTTTACTAACCCGTACACAACCAATCCCACGACAATTGTGGCTACTGTCCATTTCAGATTGGTCAGCAGCGAGCAAAATGCAGTAACAACCGGCGACGTCTTTGGGTAAATTTTGAGCAGATAGACGATGCAACTGTTCTCCAGCAGATCAAAAATTAACAGGCTAATGGGCAGTACATTGACCAGCCGGAAAGAGGTGTACGTCCGATGCCTGAATAGCAACGTCAATAAGACACAGAGTAAAAAAGTATAGACAAAGGCATAGGCAACGTCGATAGTCAATTCGCCCTGGGCATAAATTGCCCGGCCCTTGTCTCCATACGCGCCAATCATTTTGCTAATCCTGGCCGGGTTATATCCAACCAGCAAATCGACGGGGCCAATAGGCTGGCCCGCCTGTGCGTTGATGGTAGCATCTAAATTTTTCAAGAAATAGGCCGGGAAAGGGATGTAAAAAACAACAGCCAGCCACAATACTCTCCAGGACGAAATACGATAAAAGAAAGTAGATACAGCAGTCAGCATGGCGTTAAGGCTAGACGTGGGAGCACACGACCTATCAATAAACCACTAATTCTTTAATGCTTACTACCAACTCACCTTTAGTTTACTGAGCGGTGGTTGTCTATCCCTCCTGCCTGCCTTCTGCTACTCGCCATAGTATAAGGGCAAGGCCTGCAAAGGCCAGTGCACCCAGCAACATATAGCCACCCTCGCCCAAAGCTCCGCTCAGAAACGGCTCCAGTGTAAGCTGCTGTAGCCCGTTGTAAATTGATTCGTTAACCGACAACAACGCCACGGCAACGCCCGCCAGGGCTCCTCCCGCAACCAGCCCTGTTGCAAACAGATTTCCTTTTCCTAAATCAGCATCCTCTTCGACAGTCCCTTTTTGTTTGGCGTTCCAGTCAACGATGGCTTTCACCAGTCCACCCGCAAAAATGGGCAATGTGGTCGACAGGGGTAAGTACAGCCCTACCGCAAAGGCCAGCGCACTGACACCACACAGCTCGAAAACGAAGGCAATGAACACGCCGACCAGCACGAATTGCCAATCGAGGTTGAACGACAACAGTCCTTTAATAAGCGTAGCCATCAGCGTTCCCTGTGGTGCTGGAAACTTGTCGGAGCCAATGGCGTGGGTAATTCCCTGCGCCAGCAGATCAGGCGTGGGTGTGTCCAGAATTTTCACCGTTGCCCCAACAACCAGTGATGAGACAATGACGCCAATAAACAAAG
This sequence comes from Spirosoma humi, assembly GCF_054776575.1. Lineage (NCBI taxonomy): Bacteria > Pseudomonadati > Bacteroidota > Cytophagia > Cytophagales > Cytophagaceae > Spirosoma > Spirosoma humi. The sequence continues at coordinate 321,580 of NZ_BAAHBR010000008.1, read as the reverse complement.
CCATTTGCTGGTACTTGGGCGTAGCACCAACGATGTAACCCGTTTTAAGATCCTGTGAGGTAGCCCCGGCATTGGCAGCCGCCACACAAATCATGCTCCCTACCACCAGCACAGCCGGTTCGAAGGCTTTCCCTGTTAGCCCAAAACCGATAAAAATGAGGGCTGTACCCATAATGGTAGCAATGGTCATCCCCGACACCGGGGATGAACTCGAGCCAATCAGTCCAACTATGCGGCTGGCAACGGTTACGAAAAAGAACCCAAAAACAATGACGAGTACGGCAATCAGTAATTTAGTCAGCACCGAATCCCCCGGAATCTGGGGCAATACGACCATCAATATGGCTAGCACAATACTCCCGATAATGACAATGCGAACGTTCAAATCCTGCTCTGTGCGGGCAATGGCGCTCTTACCGCTCAAGGCTTCCTCGGTTTCCATGGCATTAATAGACGCCCGGCTGAAACTTTGCCGAAACGACGAGATAATGGTTGGAATCGTTTTGATAAGGGTCATAAATCCACCAGCCGTAACCGCTCCGGCACCAATTTGCCGGATATAGGCCCGATAAACGGCGGCAGCCGTATCCGTAAACGTGTGCGTTGCGGGATTCCAGCCGCCCGGTCCACCCGCCGTTTGAAGGTCGGCCAAATAACCGAGTTTCTGTAGCTGTAGCGCAATGGTGTCGCCCGGCACAACAGAGGCTAGCAACGGAATGAGGCCAAGCCACGCCAGAATACCGCCACCAACCAGCACGGCCGAGATACGGAAACCAATAATATAGCCCACACCCAAGTATTCCGGCGTTATCTCACCCGACACCTGCGCTGATGGAAAGTAACGATTAGCCTGCTTCGTTGCCCAAACCGGCACCTCGGCAATGATGTGCATCACCTTTTGCAAAAAAGCGTATAGTAAGGCTGTTCCTAAACCCAGGTAAGCTGTTTTCGCAAAGTCGCCCCCTTTCTCGCCCGCAATCAGGACCGATGCACAGGCCGTTCCTTCAGGATAGGGCAATGTTCCGTGTTCCTGCACAATCAGCGACCGCCGGAGCGGAATCATCATCAGCGTACCGATCAGCCCACCCAGAATGGCCAGCGTAAGAATTGTCCAGTAATTGAAGAAGTCAGCACCGGTACCATTTGTTAGAAACAGGAAGCCAGGCATGGTAAAAACAACCCCCGAGGCAATGCTCTCCCCTGCCGATCCGGTGGTTTGGATGATGTTGTTTTCGAGAATAGTCGTATTGAGGAACCGGCGGCCCAGCGAGATAGCGAGTACGGCTATTGGAATGGAGGCCGATACGGAAAGGCCCGCTTTTAAGGAAAGGTAGACGGTGGCAGCCCCGAACAAAACGCCAAATACAGAACCGGTTATAATCGCTTTAAGGGTAAACTCGGCGGGTGATTCCGTGACGGGCACAAACGGTTTATGGGCAGGCGTTGGTAAGGACATTATCTTAAGGTTTATTGAGCTTCATTCCTGAACCCAACAAAGTAAGACATTCTCCAAACATACCGAACGACACTCGCTAACTTTATTGAAGCACCCGCGTCGTGTATTTATCCATTACATCGCTAGGATGAATGTCAAGTACGTGAGCCAGCACCAGCAAAACCAGCGTTCGGGATGCGATGCGACGTGAGATACCAGCAATGGACGCAAACAGATCCACCGTTATGCTATTGTGTTCACCAAGGTGCTGCATCAGCTTGCGCTCTTTTTCGCCGTAATGGAAGCGAATGTCGCGCTCAGCCTGTTCGCCCTTCAGGATCTCGCGCACTTCGCGGCTGGCCTGAACAGACTTGTCGCCCACACGCACGTAGGCTTTCTTGTTGTCGGGTTCGGCCGGATCAGGAATGATGTAATGTGGACGGGTCGGACTGCGTGGCACACGAATGACCAGCACTTCACGCTCGTCGTAAAGCTGCACCCGTTCGATGGTGTAGGAAATGCGCGGAAAACAGAATTTGTTGATGGCCCGGACGAGCAGGTATTCGTCCTCATCGGCGTATTTCAATCCCGGAATTTTCTTGTCGTCTCCGACACCGATGAGCATGACCCCTCCGTTTGTATTAGCGAAGGCGACCACGCCCCGAATAATTTTTTCGGGATGATTTGTTTTCAGCTTGAACTCTAAATTGCTACCCTCTCCCCGTTTGACCAGGTTCTTGAGTGCTTGATAGTCCATAACCGATGGGTTCATCTGGTTGACAACTGACTCCCGATAAAGATACGGCTTTTCCACAAACTTGCAATTATTTGGCTCGTATCTCTACTTTGCCATGAAATCCGGGTTTACTGGTGTCAACTTTTTGATGCCACAAACCGTTAGCCAAGTAGATAATCTGACAAATAAGACAGAACTGGCGAACGCTAAAACCGCTGTCAATTTCTTATCTGTACTACTAAAGAAACACAAAAATGCTGGTAAATGTTGCTTTGGTTCTAGGGACTTTCCTGTTTATGGAAGGAGTGGCGTGGTTTACGCACAAGTACATTATGCACGGTTTTTTATGGAGCTGGCACCGCGATCACCACAATCATCATAACGGTTTTTTTGAGATAAACGATCTGTTCGCCGTCGTTTTTAGCCTGACCGCCATTGGTATGTTTTTGGCGGGAGTTGCCGTACCGGAATTAGGATTTTTGACGTGGATTGGTGCCGGTGTGACTCTATATGGGCTATTCTATTTTATTTTCCACGATATTATTGTTCACCGACGCGTGAAAGTAAAACTTGACACAAGCGGTCGCTACATGCAGCGCATTATGCGGGCGCATTACATTCACCACAAAGTGCACACGCGGGAAGGAGCCGAAGCATTTGGTTTCCTGTATGCACCCAAAAAATATGACCGACCCGTGAAAACAGTTAAGCCAGATACCCCGTCCAGATCAACACAGGCTTAATTGCATTGATCTGGGTATTTATAGCTATACTGGCGCAAACGCAACAAAGAAGGCGTATCCGTTTTAGGGAATACGCCTTTTTTATGATGATGCCCGAACGACTAATACTCGTCTTCGTTGAAGAAAAAATCATCCTTGGTTGGATAATCCGGCCAGATCTCTTCAATGCTCTCGTAAGGCTGGCCATCATCTTCGAGTTCCTGAAGGTTCTCAACAACTTCAAGTGGAGCTCCGGAGCGAATCGAGTAATCAATTAGTTCGTCTTTCGTGGCAGGCCAGGGGGCATCTTCCAGATAGGATGCCAGTTCGAGTGTCCAGTACATAGTGTGTTCGATATTTGAATGACTATTTTTCCAATGGGTGCAAAAGTAAAAAAACCGTTAATATCCAAGCCGTTTTTAGCCAAAATGTTCGCACTTGGTCTTTTAAATGGATTTAGGCCATTAACGTGAAAAATAGACTATTGTTTTTCTCCTATAAAAGAAAGGCACTAATTCGCATTTCGAATACGGCTAAAAATTGAAATCAATGTACTTTTCTCTGTATATCAATTTCGTTACCTGCTCATCCATAAGTTCCAATATACTCACTACGAGACTATTTCCCAAATTTTCCTTCCACCTTTAGTTTACGTTGTTTCATGCAGATTGAAGTATGTTCCTTTTCGCTTAATTCATGTCTTGTGGCCCAGCGAGCCGGGGCTAATCGAATCGAACTGTGCGGTGGCCTGGCAGAGGGTGGCACTACACCCAGCGCAGGCCTTATTCAATTGGTACGGCAACAGGTAACCATTCCTTTCTATGTAATGATTCGGCCACGGGGAGGAGATTTCCTCTATTCGGAAACCGAATTAGCCGTTATGAAGGCCGATATACAACTGGCGAAAGCGCTGGGCGCTGATGGACTGGTAATTGGGCTGCTGAACCCCGATGGGACGGTTGACGAAGAACGAACCAAACAACTTGTTGAGTTGGCGTCCCCCCTTCCGGTTACGTTTCACCGGGCATTTGATATGACCCGCGATCCGCTCGAAGCCCTCGAAGCCGTTATTCGGACAGGTGCCGTCCGGATCCTTACATCAGGTCAGCAGCAAACTGCCGAAAACGGCCTATCTACGCTTCAAAAACTCGCTCAGGCAGCTGCGGGCCGGATCGAGATCATGGCGGGGGCGGGCGTAAATGCCCGGAATGCTCAATTACTCATCGACGCCGGCGTCGACGCCCTGCATTTAAGTGGCAGCCAGCAAGAAGAGAGTGGCATGATTTTTCGACAGCCGTCGGTCTCCATGGCATCATCGATACCCGGCGAGTACGAAAACGTTGAAGCCAGCGAAGATAAAATCCGGGGCGTAATCCAGTTTTCCCACTGAAGCCCCGGTTCGCGTTACAGAACGATAGCCCGGTTGCCTGATATAAATACGCGGTCGTTGAATACTAATTTCAGGGCTTGCGACAACACGATTTTTTCGACGTCTTTCCCCTCTGTCGCCATATCGGCCGCGGTGTGGCGATGGTCCACTTCTTTTACGTTCTGAGCAATGATCGGTCCTTCATCCAAGTCATTATTGACAAAGTGAGCCGTTGCACCAATGATTTTAACACCCCTCTCGTAAGCCTGTCGATAAGGGTTAGCCCCTATAAAAGCCGGTAAAAACGAATGATGTATGTTGATAATCCGGTTGGGAAAACGATTGACAAAGCCAGCAGTCAGTACACGCATATACTTAGCCAGCACAACGTATTCGGGTTCGTAAATAGTCAGGGTCCGCAGAATTGCGTCCTCGTGTTCCTCCCGCGTTTTATCTTCGTGCGAAATGTAATGGAACGGGATTCCGAACTTACTAACCAGCGGTTGCAGGCTGTTGTAGTTGCTCACAACGGCCAGAATAGTAGCATCCAGTTCATCGAAGGCATACCGAATCAGTAGTTCGCCCAGGCAGTGATGTTCCTTGGTTACCATGACGACAATATTCTTTTTACGCTTGGGATTCAGGCGAAACGTAATACCCGACTGACCAGGATTTCCTTCCGCCTGATCGCCATGACCAGGCACCGTGGTCTGTAACTCATTTAGCAACGCTGCACTGTCAAACGTATTGGCAGCACCCTCTACCGGGCGCGACCCGGCCAATCCAGGCTGGGCCTCGAACTCTGTCCGCATGAAAAACCGTCCTGACGGGCTCACATATTCATCGTTGTGGATGATATTCAGACCATGCCGGAATAATACGCCCGTCACGTGATAAATCAGGCCCTTGCTATCGGGGCCATCCATGAGCAATATGTGTTTATCGGAAACTCCCATCCTTCGTTTTGAATAAATCGTTTAAAAGTAGTAAATGCCAGCCGTTTATTCCTTTAATTTGAGCCGTAAGCCCTATATCAATGGTAAATCGACGCCGTTTTCTGACTCTTAGTTCACTGGCCGGACTTGTTCCTTCGCTGTCATTCAGCCACTCAAAATTAATGCACATAGGCTCATTCAAAGGTCTTTCGGCAACTGATTCTCCTGATCCTGAAACCACTACAGCCGGGCCATCCCCGCTGGTTATCTCAACCTGGAAACAACCCAAAGCCAATGCAGCCGCCCAGGCCGTACTTGATCGGGGCGGGAGCGCTCTGGATGCTGTTGAAGCTGGTGTTCGTATACCCGAAGCCGACCCTGAGGATATGAGCGTCGGGTATGGGGGCCGTCCCGACCGCGATGGTCATGTTACGCTCGACGCCTGTATTATGGATGAAAAAGGAAATGCAGGCTCTGTGACTTTTCTGGAACATATCATGCATCCCATTTCGGTGGCACGTGCCGTCATGGAGAAAACGCCCCACGTGATGCTCTCGGGCGAAGGGGCGCTTAGCTTTGCACTTTCCCAGGGATTTAAGAAAGAGAACTTGCTCACGAAAAAAGCCGAGAAAGAATGGCGTGAATGGCTGAAAACAGCCAAATATAAGCCCATTGCCAACATTGAGCGGCACGATACGATCGGCATGTTGGCCATCGACAGCAAAGGCAATATTTCCGGAGCCTGCACCACCAGCGGACTGGCCTATAAAATGCGCGGCCGCGTGGGCGATTCGCCCATTATCGGCGCAGGTCTGTTCGTCGACAATGAAATTGGCGGGGCCTGTGCTACCGGACTTGGTGAATTAGTGATGCGTACCTGCGGCTCATTTTTAGTTGTGGAATTGATGCGACAGGGACGAACCCCGCAGCAGGCCTGCGAAGAAGCGGCTTTACGTATCGTTAACAAGCAAGAGTTTAAAGATATACAGGTTGGTTTTCTGGCTGTTAACAAGAAAGGTGAACACGGTGCCTTCAGCATTCAGCCAGGATTTAACTTCACTTTATCTCAGGATAAACAGACGCAGGTGACAGACGCCAAGTCGTATTTAAAATAAACAAATTTATCTCGCATTGTTTATATTGTTTACTTGCACGAAAAACAGCCAGGAAGTCGTCGTAATTAACCATTGCGCCAAAACAACTAATCAATTTGGAAGCGGTATTCTCAACATCGAAGCGGAAATTACTACTCGAGATCGCCTGGGAGGTGTGTAATCAGGTAGGCGGGATTTATACGGTTATCCGGTCGAAAGTGCCGGCAATGGTTGAAAAATGGGATGATAATTACGTCGCCTTAGGGCCTTATTTTCCGCAGCGGGCAGCCGCTGAATTTGAGCCCATCACGGATTCTGACGAAACCGAAATCGGCCAGACGGTTCGTAAGATGCGCCAGTTGGGGTACCGTGTCGAGTATGGATACTGGCTCGTTACCGGCCGTCCGCGGGTTGTGTTGTTCGATATCAGCAGCATTACACCTGATCAACTGAATCAGATAAAAACCAATCTCTGGCTTAATTACCAACTCTCCACGCTTAACGTTGAAGACCTCGTCAATCAGACGATTGCCTTTGGTGAGATGGTGCGCCTGTTTATTACGCTGCTGGCCGAAGATCACGCCCGGCGTGTCGATTTCGTGGCGCATTTCCACGAATGGATGGCGAGCACGGGTTTGCCCGATCTGCGTCGTGACAATGTAAAAGTGGCCACCGTTTTCACCACCCACGCCACCATGCTTGGGCGTTATCTGGCGCAGAACGAACCCGGCTTTTATGGTAAATTACCGTTCTTTGACTGGAAGCGGGAAGCCCAGCATTATGGTATTGATTGCCAGGCTACTATTGAGCGACTATCCGCATTACAAGCGCACGTTTTCACAACAGTGAGTGATGTTACGGCCCGTGAATGTGAGGTTTTTCTGGGCCGAAATCCTGATCTTGTTTTGCCCAACGGCCTCAACGTAACGCGTTTTGCGGCTGTTCACGAGTTTCAGAATCTGCACGTTCGCTACAAGCAGAAGATTCATGAATTTGTGATGGGCCATTTCTTCCAGAGTTATTCATTCGATCTGGAAAAAACGCTTTACTTCTTTACATCCGGTCGTTTCGAATTTACGAACAAGGGCTATGACCTTACGCTCGAGGCCCTGGCACGCCTGAACTATCGGATGCGCGAGGCAGGCATGGACATGACGGTCGTTATGTTCATGGTTACGAAACAGCCCTATACATCCATCAACCCCGAGGTGCTGCACTCACGGGCATTACTTGATGAAATCCAGGAGACCTGTGAGAGCATCGAGAAACAGGTAGGCGAACGCTTATTTCAGGCGGCCGCTTCTGATCCGCAGGGCACGGCGCTACCGGACCTGAATAATTTTGTCGATGAATATTGGCGACTCCGGCTTCGTCGTACGGTGCAAAGCTGGAAAACCAAGCACCTACCACCCTTCGTAACACATAATCTGGTGCAGGAGGATGACATGACGCGGTTTATTCAGAGAGCGAATCTGGTCAATAATGAATTCGACCGCGTAAAAATCGTTTATCACCCTGATTTCATTGCTTCGACGAACCCGCTCTTTGGTTTAGATTATAGCCAGTTTGTGCGCGGGTGCCATCTGGGCGTATTCCCAAGCTATTACGAGCCCTGGGGATATACACCTCTCGAGTGCGTGGTCCGGGGCATTCCAACCGTAACCAGCGATCAGTCAGGCTTCGGCGATTTTATCATGCAGATTATGCGTGACTACGAGAACCGGGGAATCTACGTAATCAATCGCCGGACACAATCGTTTGAAGAAGCGGCTGATCAATTGGCCGATGTCCTCTATCGCTTTGTCAGAATGGCCCAGCGTGACCGGATTCAGCAACGCAACCGCGTTGAGAGCATTGCCGATGTTTTCGACTGGAGCAGCCTCCGTTCTTACTACGATACCGCGCATGATTTAGCCCTAAAACGGCGGAAACCATAGCTCAACATACGACGACATCGTATACCTGAACGTCTGGCTGTGTGCTGCCTAATCGCTTACGCTTTTATGACAAGAATTGGTATTATAAACGTTTCGGACCGGGCTAGTGCGGGTATATATGAAGACATTCCAGGGAAAGCCGTAGTTGGCTTTCTGACTGATTGGCTTAGTTGCGAATGGGAACCGGTATACCGCATCATTCCCGATGAGCAGGACCAACTGGAGGCCACAATGATTGAACTGGCCGACACCGAAGGCTGCTGTCTGGTCGTCACAACGGGGGGTACCGGCCCCGCCCTACGTGACGTCACTCCAGAAGCGACCGAGGCCGTTTGCCAGAAAATGATGCCCGGTTTTGGCGAATTGATGCGACAGGAAAGTCTTAAATACGTACCCACAGCCATTTTATCACGGCAGACGGCGGGTGTCCGTAATCAGACGCTCATCCTTAATTTACCGGGCAAGCCGAAAGCGATTGGCCAGTGCTTATCGGTCGTCTTTCCGGCCATTCCATACTGCATTGATCTTATCGGTGGCCCATTTCTGACCACACACGAAGATAAAATGGTTGTTTTCAGACCTAAAGGTTAGCTTTTCGGTGGCTTTACGTCGGAAAGCTAACCTTTCCCATGGAAACAGTTGGAACACCCTGTCTGTCGCCAAAAGAAGTCTTTCCGCCAGCCAGACTCTCGTTAGCGAGGACTGCAAACAAGACCGCTTCTTTCGCATCGCCATTGATACCTAAGCTACTTGTCGTATCGAACTGGCAATCAGGAAGCGCTTCATAAAGCCTTTGCGTAAGTTGTGGGTTGTGCGCTCCTCCTCCGCTCATATAAATCCGAAAAAGGGCCTCCTTTTCTTCAATGGAATCGGGTAAAATGCGCTTTATGGCCTGCGTGATGGTATCGGCGCTAAACTGCACGAGCGTGGCCATCAGATTGGCAGCAGACAAATCAAGTGTCCGGCTGCGTAGTTGAGCCTCTTCAACGTAAGCTATGTTGAAAACTTCGGGTCCGGTGGTTTTTGGAAAAGGAGCGTCAAAAAAAGGGTTCTCTTTTAAGGCCAATAATAAATCAGCACTCACTTGTCCCTGAGCCGCTAATGCACCGTCCTCATCGTAGGGTTTGTTCAGAAATTTTCGGGCATAGGCATCCAGTAATGTATTGCCTGGTCCGGTATCCGTGGTAAAGACACGGCTGGCCTCTTCATCGGCAGGTAAATACGTAAAATTGGCAATCCCACCCATGTTGAGCAGAATTCGATTTTCGCCCCGTTTGGAAAACATAAAATAATCGCCGTACACAGCGAGCGGGGCCCCTTCTCCCCCGTGAGCGACGTGTTTTTGCCGAAAATCACTGAACGTCAGAATACCCGTTACCGCAGCAATATGATCGCCATCGCCAATCTGGAGGGTAGCGTTCGGGAACTTATCGCGCCGGTGCTGACTTTTGGGGGCGTGATAGACGGTTTGTCCATGACTGGCCACAAGGTCCACTTCAGCGGGGGCTATGCCCCAGTTATGCAGGCAATCGAGAATAAGCTGACCATGAAGCCGGCCAATGTATGGGTTCAACAAACAAAGCTGTTCAAAGTCAATGGTCCGTCGGGCAAAAATGGTACGAATTTCGGCTTTGAATTCCTCATCGAAGGGAATCGTCGCAAACCGTTCGAGGGTAACCGATGTGGCGGGTCCACTGCCCGAAATACGGCATAAGGCCACATCAAGACCATCGAGTGAGGTGCCCGACATGAGCCCAAGGATTCGGCGATCCGGCTTCTGAGCTATATCGTAGAGGTGCTGAATTTGTGGATTCATAGACAATCAGGAAAATAGAACGCGGCTGCGAGAGACGGCCACTTGGCCAGTAGCCTTTAAAACAGAACAGCCGACACGCAAATAACGCATGGATTTTTGGGGCGACGAGCAATTTTCTTTTTTCGAAAGCATTCTGTTTTCAGCCCTGGGCCAATCGGTCGAGGTGATTGAAATGCAGTTTATCTCCGGTGGCAACATTAACACATCGGCTCAGGTGTTTTCGTCGGAAGGTGTCTTCTTCGTAAAATGGAATCAACTAGAGCCAGCTACCGATGGGCAACCTGATTTGTTCGCGGCTGAAGCCCGGGGCCTGGATCTGCTTCGACAGACCGATGCATTGCATATACCGAACGTCATTGGTCATGGCCGACAATTGGAAAAGTCTTACTTGATTCTCGATTATATTGACCCCGGAACACCCGATAAAGCGTATTGGGAAACCCTGGGGCATTCGCTGGCCGTTTTACATTCACACACACAAACAACATTCGGATTAAATTTTGCCAATTACATTGGCACGCTCCCACAGATCAATACGCTAACGGCAAACGGCTACGATTTCTTTTTTGAACACCGGCTGCTTCCGCAGGCGGGTCTGGCGTTATATAAAGGGCTGCTAACCAAAACAACGTACGACGCTTTATTACGGCTCCGCGAACGTTTACCGGACTTGCTACCCAATGAGCGGCCCGCCCTGCTTCACGGCGACCTGTGGTCGGGCAATGTGCTCGTTACGGAAGATGGGCAACCAGCGCTCATCGACCCGGCAGTTTATTATGGTTTTCGCGAAGCAGAACTTGCCTTCACCAAATTATTTGCCGGTTTCGACGACCGTTTTTACGACGCGTATCACGAAACATTCCCCCTTCAGGATGGCTTCGGTGAGCGCATAGCCATCTATAACTTGTATCCACTGCTGGTTCATGTGAATCTGTTTGGCTCGGGCTACGTTAGTGGCGTAGAACGGGTACTAAAACAGTTCTAACAGTCAGGCTAATCGGGAGATTATCCACGCATTATTCAAACGGTCTACGCAGGAAACTAGGCCAGACATTTATGGAAATTACTTCGTTCGAACAGTTCGAGCTGAACCGGCAGTTGCTAAACGCCGTTGCTGAACTTGGTTATTCAGAACCGACCCCCATTCAACAGCAAACCATTCCGCTGAGTCTGGGAAACCACGACGTACTGGGCATTGCCCAAACCGGAACGGGCAAAACAGCGGCTTACCTGCTTCCGATTCTGATGAAGGTGAAATACGCACAGGGGCAGAACCCGCGTGCGCTGATCCTGGCTCCTACCCGCGAACTGGTCATGCAAATTAACCAGGCGATCAGCGAATTGGGCAAATACACGGACCTCCGCCATGTAGCTCTTTATGGCGGTCTTGGTCCGAAAACTCAGATAGAAGCCCTTCGCAAAGGAATCGATCTGATTGTAGCCACCCCCGGCCGGTTCATGGACTTATACCGCACCGGCGAAATTGTGACGAAGGAGATTCGCACAATGGTTCTCGATGAAGCCGATAAAATGATGGATATGGGCTTTATGCCCCAAATCCGGTCAATTCTGGAAGTCATTCCCCGGAAACGCCAGAACTTACTTTTCTCCGCTACGTTTGGCGGGCGGGTCGAACGGTTATCGGCCGAATTTCTGGAAGCGCCCATCAAAATTGAGGTTTCTCCGCAGGCATCAACTGCCGACATGGTGAATCAGGTGATTTACGAAGCACCCAACTTCCGCACCAAAATTAACATGCTGGATCACCTGATCACGAAGGAAGCTTTCCAGCGCGTGATCATCTTCGCCCGAACGAAAGGCACGGCGGAGAATATCTATAAATTTCTGTCACGCAAGGTATTAAACCCGGACAAAGTGCGCGTGATTCACGCCAACAAAGGGCAAAATACGCGCATCAATGCCATGGAAGCCTTCAAAGAGGGCAATATTCAAGTGCTGGTAGCAACCGATGTGGCTGCCCGCGGGATTGATGTAGCCGAAGTAAGCCATGTGATCAATTTCGATCTGCCTCTCATCTACGAGGATTACGTTCACCGGATCGGCCGGACGGGCCGAGCCAACCGCTCAGGTGAAGCCATCACGTTTCTGACCAAAGCGGAAGAGTATCATGTGCAGAAGATTGAACGGATCATTCGCATGACAATTCCCCGCGAACCGCTGCCAGCTGACGTAGCGGTAACGGAAACGCCATTCGACGAGGAACAGGCGATGCTGCGGGAGATCGACGAACAACGTCGGAAAGAAGATCCGACCTTCCTGGGTGCTTTCCACGAAAAAAAGACGGTAAACACACCTGCTGACAAGGCTCGTCTGAAAGCAAAAGCCAAACGGATGGGTGTTGCGCCGGCAGCCCTATCGGGCACGGGTTCGCGTTCGGGTGGATTCAAAGGTAAATCGGCTAACAAATCAGGTGGTGCGAAGAAGTCGGGGCCGCGCGGGGGACGCCGGTAATCGATTGAAAATGTACTAACTTGAATGCTCATTTCGTTCTATCGAGACAACACTCCCCGGTATAGTATTTTCTATGAATGTTCGGATGACTCTGATACAATGGGCTTTTGTTGCGCTACCTATTTTGACGGTAGCACAGCCAAAGCAGTTTGTTATATCAGCCCGTTCGGGCGATTCAGCACGGCAGACTCGACCTGCTCAACGCCCCGTTGAACCGATCACTCAGCAGCTCGCCGAGTCCGTGTCAACAGATGTAGCTGAATCGACTGGTAGTTCGTTAAATAGCCTGCCTCTCTTTGGTGAACGGCCAAAAACGGCGGACCAGATTGATGCTGAAATCCATTTCCTGAACGACTGCGACCGTAATTTTTCCAGCCGTCCCGAAGCCAGTGATTTTTTTGCGGCCCGTGGCTGGGATTATGTTGCCGATGGGCAACTGGATACGGCTGCTTACCGATTCAATTTATCGTGGTTGCTCAACGACCGAAACGCCGACGCATTTTGGGGGTTGGGTGTCGTTTACTACCAGAAAAATCAGTTGCCTACGGCGATCCGAATGCTGAAAAAAGGCATAACCATCGCCGATAGCAATGTAGCTTTGATGACCGATCTGGCTACCGTGGAGATAAAGCAATACCAGGCCAAGCCTGAATCGGAGCTACTCACGGAGGCAGAAGGCTATTTACAACGAGCGATCGCGCTAAGCCCCAATAGTGCTCCATCGTATCAGAAATTATCAGTTGTGTATTTTCTGAAGGCCGATTATGCAAAGGCGTGGGAATATTTTCACCAGACGCACAGCCTGGATATGTCCGTACTCGACCTGGGTTATTTGAACGAGTTATTGGCTAAACAGCCTGATCCCAAGAAGATATTTAAATAAAAAAGTCGTCGCAACTGTATGGCGACGACTTTTTTATTTAAAGTTGATTTGGCTTGTAACAGGGATTCTCCGACGCGTCATGCCGAACTTGTTAGGTCCTTCCTAGATGTCCGTCGAGGTAGCTCCATCCCCCTAGTTCTCCGTTTCTTCGTCCTGAACGACTTTTTCCTTCGCTCGTTCAAAGGTTAGTTTACCCTTTTCGTCCCATTCGCTGATGACATAAGGTTCAAACTCGGTGTCCCATTGGCTGCTGGCATACTGGGTGAGTTTCCGTCGCATACGCCGACCGTTTGGATTAACAGGATAATATTCTGTCCATCGACCCACTTTGATACCATTATCGTATTTCCCTTCTTCAGCCAATAACCCATTCTCGTAAAAGGCCATGTAGGTACCTTTCACTTTTCCGTATTCCACTGGAATAATTTCCTTGATTTTGTGATGGGTTGAGTCATAGAATACCAAGCGAGACTCGGCGGGTACGCCCTGGTGCCAGCGCACCTTGTCCGTAAGCATGAACTTGCTGTCGTATTTCTCCCAGCGACCATCTTTCATCCCCGCATAATAGTAGCCTTCTTCAACAAGATCGCCGTTCTGGTAGCGCTTATAAGGGCCATGCAGCAATAAACCTGTGCCTTCATCACGTACAATGGAACTGGTTACCCGAGCTGATTTTTGGTAATAGCGGTAAACATCTCGAATATGAGCGTGCGGCTTGGCAGCATCCTTGTCACGCAGCACATAAAATTCCTCCACAACAGTTCGGTCGCCACTGCCAAACTTAGTGTAGGCTTTGATCATCGACAGCCCTTCGTATTCCGTTTTGGATAATTTGTTCTTGCTTTTTCGATCCGCTTTTAGCTTCTTTAGCTGTTTTACTTTCAGGCCTAAATCCGGCATGATGCCAGCGAGGTAAGCATCTTTCTGATCTTTCAGAGACGACATCGTTGGCAAACCAAGGGTGGTGAGCGACGACGGCACCGAGGAAAAACCCGATAAAGGCGACGGAGCCGCCCCCGATGGAGCAATCACCGGCTTCGACGCCGTTGTGAGCGAAGCCGGTGCCGTTTGTGCCTGAGCGGCAACCGTTAGGAGACCACTCGATAATAAGATGGGGATCAGTCGTTTCAAGTTAGGTGCAAACATGGCATAGACAAACGATTGGTGCCTTAAGTTTGTTAGTTTTGCAACGCTGTAAAAAGCTTTATTATTTTATCCACGGTACAGACTACCTTCCAGTCAGTCTATTTACTACTCTAATCTTGTGGAAAAACACGCTCGCATTTACGTTGCCGGACATCGAGGTATGGTTGGCTCAGCCCTTGTCCGTAAACTCCAGGCCGAAGGCTTTTCTAATATTATCACCCGTACATCGTCGGAACTTGATTTACGCAATCAGGCTGCCGTTGCTGACTTTTTTGAGCAGGAACGTCCCGACTATGTATTTCTGGCTGCGGCCAAAGTTGGGGGTATTCTAGCGAACAACATCTATCGTGCCGAATTCCTGTACGATAACCTGCTGATTGAGGCCAACATCATTCATAGTGCTTATCAGACGGCGGTAAAGAAGCTACTGTTTCTGGGGTCGTCGTGTATCTATCCAAAGTTAGCTCCTCAGCCGCTCAAAGAAGAGTATTTGCTGAGCGGTTTTCTGGAAGAAACAAACGAACCATACGCCATCGCCAAGATTACCGGCATCAAACTTTGCGAAGCATACCGGAGTCAATATGGTTGCAATTTCATTTCGGCCATGCCAACGAATCTGTATGGTCCTAATGACAACTATGATTTACAGGGTTCGCACGTACTCCCGGCCCTGATTCGCAAATTCCACGAAGCTAAAATCAATGGCCAGCCTACGGTCGAAGTCTGGGGAACAGGCTCACCCAAACGCGAATTTCTTCATGCCGACGATCTGGCTGCGGCCTGTTTCTTCCTGATGGAGAATTACGACGATGCGCTGTTCGTCAACATTGGTACGGGTGAAGACGTTACGATCCGGGAAGTAGCCGAATTGATTAAAGAGACGGTTGGCTTTACGGGCGAATTACGGTGGAATACCGATAAGCCTGACGGCACTCCCCGAAAACTGATGGATGTGTCCAGGCTACATACTATGGGCTGGAAACATACCACCGAGCTGAAAGACGGCCTCCAACGCACGTATCAGGATTTCCTGGCAAACGAAGTAGTGTACGTTGAGTAATATATAACACACTGTAGAGACGAATACTTGCGTCTCTACAGTTTTTTTGCTGGGTTACCAAATACGGTTGCACCAGCCTCTACGTTCTCAACCACAACCGAACCGGCCCCTATCCGGGCGTTTTTCCCTACGGTAATGCCCGCTATAAGCGTGGCGCCAGTACCAATAAAGGCTCCTTCTTCGATAATTACACCACTGTTGATCGTGCAACCCGTGCCAACGTGGACAAAATCTCCGACTTTGGCTTTTGTTTCAATAACGGTACCTGCCTGAATAATGCAGTGCTGCCCCAGTTCGGCGAATGGGTTCACGACTACGTGGGCCGCGATCAGATTGCCATGGCCAATAACAGCCAGCGCTGATAGGGTTGCGGTATCATGGATTGCATTCACAGGCTGCACCTTACGCCGTTCGTTAAGCATTTTAACGAGCCGCTTGCGAACACGGCTGTCGGCAATCGCTACGAAAGCTTCACACTTTTGCCCAATAAGCTTCAAGTAGCCATCATCATCCGTCTCTCCCAGCACCGACACGTCACTGAACTCCTTCCCGTGCAAGTCTTTATTATCATCCAGCAGACCGTACACAACGACATTATTCCGTTGAAATAGGTCCAGAGCTGTCAGCCCAAGGCTACCTGCCCCTAAAATAAGCACCGGATTCTCCATCTATCTATAATTTGTTAAGTCAATGTTAATTACTTGTCTTATAGCCAATTAATCTTGGCAATTTGGTAACAATGTGGTAAATCCTATTTAACGTCTGGCGTTTAGTTTCGTTCATGAAATTAAGTACCCAGTTTCGCACGATTGTTTTATCAGATATTCATCTGGGCACAACCGGATCGAAGGCTAAAGAAGCTACTGAGTTTCTGCGAAATTACTCCTGCCAGAAACTTATCCTCAACGGCGACATCATTGACGGGTGGCAGTTGAAGCAGTATGGGACCTGGAAAAAGAAACACACTGCTTTTTTTAAAACGGTTTTAAAGCAAATCGTTCATTACGATACCAAAGTTATCTATCTGCGGGGTAATCACGACGATTTTCTGGATCAGATCATGCCTCTCAAAGTGGGCAAGAATTTTTCTATTCAGAAAGACTACATCCTGGCTTCGGGCACAAAAACGTTTTACGTCACTCACGGTGATGTGTTTGACTCCATTACTTCCCATATGAAATGGCTGGCCTACCTGGGCGATATAGGCTACACGTTTCTGCTTTGGGTTAATAAGTTTTACAACCAGTACCGTACCTGGCGTGGATTGCCTTATTACTCGCTCTCTCAGCTGGTCAAGTCCCGCATTAAGCAGGCCGTCAGTTACATCTCCGACTACGAGCAGAAACTAACCGAGTTAGCCCGCGCCCGTAATTGCGATGGCGTCATTTGTGGCCATATTCACCAGGCTGCTATCCACGAATACGATGGTATCATCTACATGAATTCCGGCGACTGGGTTGAGTCACTCAGTGCGCTGGTCGAGGACCATGACGGCGACTGGAGTCTACTCTATTATTCTTCCGACTCCGACGATGAAGAAGCGACAAAGGCTGTAAAAGACCTGACTAAACAAGCCGGGAGCGCCAGTTTACCGATTCAGACAACCTAATTCCTTCTTGTCATGCGTATTTTATTCTTAATTCAGGGAGAAGGGCGTGGTCATTTGACCCAAGCGCTATCACTCGCGCAGATGGTACAGATGGCGGGCTATGAAGTGATTGGCGCTATCGTTGGCGTGACGGCAGAGCGAACGGTCCCAACATTTTTCAGTAATCAGTTTAAGGCGCCAATTTTACCTGTTTTTAGTCCGGGTTTGGTTTATAACGCTGGCACGAATGCCCTGGAACCAGGCAAAACAACCATACAGGCCATTCGCAGCATGCGCCCCTTCTGGCGCAGTTTAAAGCAGGTACGTGACCACATTAACGGCCAAAAACCCGATGTAGTCGTCAACTTTTACGAGATGTTGGGTGGCATGACTTATGCCCTTATGCGGCCGTCTGTCCCAATGATTTGTATTGCTCATCAATACATGGCTTTCCATCCAGACTTTCAGCGCCCAAAAGGCCAGTGGTTCTATCGACAGGCCTTCAAGTTTAACACGCTGCTAACCTGCTTCGGGGCACAGGAATTACTTGCTCTATCGTTCGATAAACAAGCGAACGAACCCCGAAAACGACTTCGCGTTGTGCCTCCTTTACTACGCCGGGAGGTAACTGAACTAAAGCCCAAAGCAGCTGGCACGGATGCGAACGCGGATTTCCTATTGGCTTATGTCACGCAGCCCGGCCTAAAAATAGAATTGGAAAAAGCACACCTGCAACGGCCCGACGTTCAGATGCATGCCTTTCATTCAGACGCAACCGGCCCCGATCAACGCATCGACGATACATTGACCTACCACGCTATCGATGGAAAACGGTTTCTGGACTTTATGGCTCGCTGCAAGGCAATGGTGACCACAGCCGGATTTGAATCGGTTTGTGAAGCGTTGTACCTGGGAAAACCAGCCTTGATGATTCCCCAACCCAATCACTACGAACAGTCCTGCAACGCTATCGATAGCCAGCGGGCGGGCGCTGGCATTGCCTCAGACCGGTTTGACCTGAATCAGCTCCTGGCCTATATCCCTCAGCATGACCCACGGGTCAGCGAACGATTCCGGACTTGGCATGCCCAGGGTTACTTCTTATTCCTGGGCGCTTTGAACCGGGCTGTACGGTCGTCCGGCAAGCCGTCGTCGGGTGGTTTTCTATCAACGCGTGTCCGGCATTTGCTCCGGTCATAGCCGGTATAGAAACTGTAGTGGATCAGGATACTGAAATTGGTAGTTCGTTGCCTGCACCAATTTTTCCACAGAAATAGTCTTATACGAAACTGGCTTTTCGGGTGTAACAAAATTTGGCAATTGGTAACCGAAGTCAGCGCAGCTTTTGCGATAAATAGCCTCACGAGTTGGATGTTCAGGCGCAACCGCATTGTATATACCCGTCAGGCTCAAGTTAATTACTGCAGCCAGTAACTCTACGGCATCATCCCGATGGAGGTAATTAACGGGGACAGCGCCACTGTCAACGGTTCGTCCAGCTACGTATTTTCCTGGAATACGGTCGTATCCCATCAGGCCACCGCAGCGCAATATAGTTGTCCGGCAAGGGGATACAAGCTGCTGAATGTGTTGTTCGGCCTGTGCCAGTCCCGGCGCGGCAGCTTCTGTCGGCGTTTTAACATCCGCTTCCACCACAACCCGGCCAAGTTCAGGATAGACCGATGTTGAGCTTACGTAAATTACGTGCGACACGGATGAGTTACGCACGGCATCGGTCAGGTGATGAATTTGTTCCGGATGAAAGGCATCCCCCATTTTCCCGGCTTTGGGAGGAATATCAATGACCAGTATATCCGTTTCCAACAGCGCAGACAGATTGCCAACCGGTTCCGGGTTTAAACTTAATTGATAAGCATTGATTCCCTTCTGACGCAACAGGGTTAACTTCTCAGCCGAGGTTGTGCTACCCTTTACGGTATATCCGCTGGCAAGGAGTTTTTCGGCCAGCGGTGTACCCAGCCAGCCACAGCCAATGATCGAAATGGTTTTCTGAGACATATATTAGAATCCAATACCAAAGGTAAGGGTTCTAACGTCGGGACCTTTACCCGTTTCAAATAATGGATTTAGATCATACTTGGCGAAAAAGTCGAAACTACGAACGCCCAGGTGAGCAACCAGACCATACCGGAAGCTATTCAGGTAGTAGTCAGAGTGCCGACGATCTTTGCTGCCATCCGCTTCTTTAACTTTTCGGTAACTATCGAGCCGGTAGTTTACGTATCCCCCAAAACCAATATGGCAAACTTTCCGTCCATCGCTGTTGTAGAAGGTTACACGTGGCACGACCGGGATACCCAACGTACAAACGGTTAGTTTACTTTTTTGCAATTCCCTGCCTGCATCGGTAAAGGCAACCCCCGCTGGCCCTTTTTCAGCAATTTTATTGTCCTCAAACATGAAGTTGTTCCACGCTACTTCAACGCCATAATACAGCTTTAAGGACGCGTACTTACCCCGAATCAGCGTTGGCATTGCGCCCGCCGATAAAGCGAAGTAACGCGATCCTAATGGCTTCAACGCGTAGCTGTCTTCTGGATAGGCTGGGTTTGCACTTTGCTGAACCAGCGTATTCAGACCAATGCTAACAGTGTAATCGAAGTTGTTTCCGTCACCCCGTTTTCTCCGTCTTGCCCGATCGTAGTCCCGGTCCGTATTGTCTTTCTTCTGTGACCAAGTTTTCGTTGTATCTCCGTCACTATTAACGACGATCGAAACCCCATCCTTCTGTTTTGTAATGACCAGTACTGTGTCTTTTAGAAAGCGACCGCCATCCTGTGAAATAGCGGTCTGTCCACCCGGCACCGAATCCAGTTTCATGCCCATTTCCCGCACAATCTTATTCAGATCGTAGTTTGACAGGGCTTGGATTCCCGCTTTATCGGGTGCGTAAATGACCAGACGCGTACGGTTGGCAAATCGAATTACCAACGAATCGGTTGGATTTATAAATTTGGCCTGAGCCTGTATCGTTACAAATAAGCCACTCAGTATAGCGAATGTCTGTAGCAGTCGGTTCATTGTTTTGTCGTTTTATCTTTCTCCAAGCTATGTTTTAGGCCGTTGTAGGCCCGTCCCAGCAATCCGCTTTCATCGTTATCTGTATTATCCTGACGAGCAAATACCTCTCCCTCTTTAACGCGCTTTAGCTGTTGCCACAATCCACCGCCCTTCGTTTCTTTAGAAGACTTATCATGTTGAGCCAGGGCAGCTTTTTCCTCCACAGAAGCTTTAGCCATCTGTCGAGCAGCCACCAGCGCTGCTGGTTCGGCAATAGTGACCACCAGTACCCGTTCGGCTACCGGACTAGGTTTTGCAATCGGTTTAGCATCGGCTACTTGCTCGGCTGGAGTTGGTATGGCAGAGGCAACTGGAGCGGGTGGAGTTACATCGACTTTGGGCTTGTTCTCCATTGGCTTTTCCTGTGCCAGCAGGGGGGCTGTTGGTACCGCCTGATTTGATGGAACTCCGTTTTGCTTCTTGACGCCCCCATTGATTTTACTAGTGACAACACGGTCAACTTTGGCCAAATCAGTCGAATTAGCGGCCTGGTTGGTATTAATCTCCGGCATTGATTCTTCTTCGCCCGATACCATAGGGAGCTGTTTATCCGGGTTGTCTTGCGGCCTATTAAGGTTTTTCTGAACCGGCTTTTTCGTTACGGCCTCCACTGGTTGGTTCGTTGCCAGTTGATTTCCTCCCCGCTCTGTACTATCGGCAGATGGCCAATAGAGCCACCCGAACAAAGCAACCAGCAGCAGACAGGCTGCAGCCGCCATATACCGCTGTATGGCGGGATTGCGCCAGAACACCATTTGGGGCTCTGGCTTGTGCTGACCCATACGAGCCTGTAGTCGGGCAAAGCCATCCGAATCGGGCGTTAAGGATGCGTTGCCAAGTTTCCGAGCAAATAGCTCGTCAATTGGCAGCTTTTCTGTATGTTTTTTCATAGGATACATTTCTGAAGTCCTGTTCCATTTTTTTTAAGTTTGCCTGTAGCATCATGCGGGCCCTACTCAATTGCGATTTTGACGTCCCCTCGGAAATACCGAGCATTTCCGCAATTTCAGCATGCGCATAGCCTTCAATCGCATATAGGTTAAATACTGTTCGATACCCATCGGGCAGTTGATTAACCAAACGCATTAGATCGTTTTCATTCACAGCGGTGTCGGCCCATTCATAGTCTGGTTCAACGGTAACTTCGTCAATGGGGACTTCCTGCCGCCATTGTTTTGCTTTTCGTAGAAACATCAGCGATTCCGTAACCATAACGCGTCTGATCCAACCCTCAAAGCTACCCTCTTCCCGAAATTGCTCAATCTTCTCGAACACACGCATAAAACCATCGAGCATTACCTCTTCGGCATCATCTCTATTGGCACAATAACGCGTACAGACGGCCAGCATTTTACCCGCAAACCGCTCGTATACGATTTTGTGCGCACGACTTTCGCCCCGCTTCAGCGCAACAATCAGTTGTGCCTCTGTCGTAAAAAACGGTATAAGTCGCAGCATATTTGTTTAGGTTCGTCTATCAGATGCAATATAAAAGCGGCTGGTTGCATGGACGAAATAAAAATTTCCACTTATTTTTCTTTCACAGCAAGGCATAAAAAAAAGGGCCTTTACAGCCCTTTTACATACTTGATTCCGGCTACATAGTGTAGCCAAATAACGCGTGATATTCGAAAATTGACGGGCGCTATGATAATCATAACGGGAGCCACAACGCTGGCATACACCCAACCGTCAGGATCATGGCCCAGATAGAAGATCAGAAATCCCAGGACTAAGGCTACTCCACCCGAGATGGCATAACTAACATACATAGCCCCAATAAAATAACCCGGTTCAACTTCGTAACGCAATCCACAATGTGGACAGTGCTCATACATTTCGTCGAATCCACGGGGCGAATAAAAGGGTTTTTTAAAGATTTTGCCCTTCCGACATCTAGGACATAGCCCTTTTAACGCGGCCTGCAATTTCGAGACGTCTTCCATACTCACGTTTGCTGTTTCGATACCACAGATAAGCAATTGAGGCTACAATGAGATAAGGAATCATTAATAAATAAACAATACCAATATTCAAGTCGGACGCTATAACGCTACGCCCATTACTTACCGTGCTTTCCACCGTCCCCCGGCACATAGCACATTGCGCCATCACACTTGGCGCACTGCTCATCAGGGTAATAAAAACTAACCACACTTTCCAACTTCTCATGATCCCTCCTGCATTAATGAATATAATACGGCTTAATCAGCAAATACACGATGACGCCTGTAACACTTACGTACAACCAAATTGGAAACGCATACTTAACCGTTTGTTTGTGTCGGCTGATTTGCCCACTCAACGCAAAATAAACGGCTCTCAATACGAACCACACCACGACTACAGAAAGAACAATATGCGATACTAACAGAAAATAATAAACTGGTCGTATCCATCCCTGACCACCAAATGGTGTTGACTCATTTGTTAGATGATACAATACATAACTAACCAAAAACAAAGAGCCGAAAGTAAAAGCAGCTAACATTGTGCGCTTATGGGCCACAATATTCTTTTGACGGATAAAATAGAATCCTAACAGCAGTAAAATAGAGGTAATGGAGTTAATGATTCCATTTACGTGTGGCAAATAAGTTGTCCAACTACCCAGGTCCACTTTCTGCCGAATGCCTAACAATACAGCAACAGCAATAGGAATGGCTAATGAGAGAACCGTAATAACCCGATTCGCTTTCTGCTCTTTAACGGGCTGTAATGCTTCCATAAGCAGTAGATTATTCTTTGCTGTAAATGTCCAGTAACACGCGCATTTCGAGTACCAGCCGATCCACGTCTTCTTTGTCAGTTCCGTCATAAAACCCTCTGACAATGCCTTCCTTATCTACTAACACCAACTTTTCGCTATGAATAAAAGTTTCGTCTGGTTTTCCCTCTTTCACTCCGGCGTCAACCGCTGGCAGATAATACCCATGCATGGCCAGATCATAAATGTCAGCCTTACTCCCTGTTAGAAAATACCATTTGCCGGGGATGGCTTCGTACTTCTTGGCGTAGGCTTTTAGCTGGGCCGGGCGATCGTGTTCAGGATCAACCGAATGGGATAAAAAAACAATTGATGGATTGTTTCGAAAAATATCCTGCACTCGGCTAAGTTGTGAGGAAATACGGGGGCATACAGTCCCACAACGCGTGAAAAAGAAAGAGGCAACGTAGATTTTATTCTTTACAACCGACTCATCTACCGTTTTTCCATCCTGGTCAATGAGCTTGAAATGCGGAATTCGATTGTAAATAGTATCGGTCACTACACTACCATCAGCAAGGGTTACTTTCCCTATCAATGGCTCACCTTTCGTTGAGTCAATTTTAGGCAAGTAACGCGGCAGAACATAGTGGTTCTGCGTAGCAAAGCGCAGAAAAATATACAGTAAAGCCGGGACCAGCAGCGTAACGAGCAGGATCCCGGCTTTTCGATTGACCGTCATGAATTATCGTAATTGAAATATTGAACCGCCTTCGGTCAATAATGCAACCAGTAACCAAATGATGAAAACGATTGGTATAACGATGGCCCAGATCAGACTCTTTACTTCGTGCTTAAGGTGCATAAATTCACCAACAATGTAAAAAGCTTTCACCAGGGTCATGATGACGAAAATGGACGTTCTGAATCCACCCGCTTTCATAAAATACGCCAACGTAAATTCGAAGGCTGTAATAACCGAAAGAATGACAAAAGTACGCCAGATTAGACCTGTATTTGCTGGTGGTATTTCACCAACTTCGTGTGTTCCGTGTGTTTGATCAGACATGATAGTAGGTAATTAAACCAGGTAGAAGAATGTGAATACGAATACCCAAACGAGATCGACAAAGTGCCAGTATAGCCCTACTTTTTCAACCATCTCGTAATGACCACGCTTCTCGTAAAGACCAGTAGCAGCCCGGTAGAAAATCAGGATATTCAATACAACACCACTAAATACGTGCGTACCATGGAAACCTGTAATGAAGAAGAACAGGTCGGCGAATGCGGGTGGACCGTATTGATTCTCGACTAAATTGGCCCCAAAAATCGTGCGCTGAATCGTTTGTCCGTTTATTAGCTCACTAATCGTCGTACCGGTTTCTGTACCGTGGATGAAGTGACTCCATTCCCACGCCTGACTTCCCAAGAAAGTAAATCCGCCCAATATAGTCCATAACATGTACTTCTCGACATCTTTGCGATCCATCCGATGACCAGCTTCTACCGCTAGTACCATTGTTACGCTACTGAAGATGAGGATAAAGGTCATAATACCAACGAAAATCAGTGGAAGGTCGACACCATGTAAGAATGGTACCGAGTTGTACACGGCTTCCGGCGTTGGCCAATACAGATTTGAGAACTTGAAAACTTCACCATAAATGGCTGGATCCCAGGCGGGATAACTGTATCGGATTAAGCCATACGTCACCAGCAATGCTGAGAAGGTGAATGTATCCGAAATCAGGAAGAACCACATCATCAGCTTGCCGTAGCTCACTTTCATCGGTTCAACACCACCCATCCAGGTTTTCTTGTCGAACACTTGCTCCGAGTCGGTTGTCAGGGTATCGTGCGTTACAGTAGCCGCCATGCGTCTAAAAGGATTATCAATGAAAATAGACTAAAAAGAAAAACAAATACAACCACAAAATGTCTAAAAAATGCCAATAAGTTGCTGCTATCTCGAGCTGATTCAGACTCTTCCCGTGGATACGGAATCTAAAAGCAGCAACCAGCGCAAACACCAGTACAATTAAACCAGAGATCAGGTGAAAGCCGTGTAAGCCGGTAAAAATATACATAAACGAACCCGCCGGGTTACCAACAAAAAAGACATTTTCATTAACTAACTCGACCCAGCCCTGAAACTGCATGTACAAGAATGCGATTCCAAGTGCAAAAGTAACAGTTATCGCTATTTTAAGACTGCCAAAGTTGTCTTTTTTTGCAGCCAGATACGCCCAGTGCATAGTTAAACTACTAATGGCCAATACGACAGAGCTATACGTAAACACGGAAGGAATATCATATTCCAGCCAGTTTCCTTCGGCCCGACGAACAAGATAGGCGCTCGTCATAGCTGCGAAAAGCATGATGATACTGACGATGAACAACCACATGATGAATTTGCGGGGGTTCATCGAGAGCGTTTCCTGCGGCTCTTCGGCAATTGCAATATCATTGACTAATTCACTCATGATTTGTTGTTATACTTTATCTAGTAGGTAAACAATTTGTACGACAGGCAGATATAATAATGATCCAAACATCATTTGTAAAGCCGCTTTATCCGTACAAGTCCTCATTAAGTGAAACGTTTGCGCCAGAAACAAGATTCCGCCCACCATAGCAACCAGGGCCGAATTTATACCTGTCATACCGAGTAGGTAAGGCAACCAACCCACTGGAATTAGAAACAGGGTATAAATCATGATGCGAAACGCCGTTTCCGTTGTTTTCCCATTACCGGGCATCATCTGAATACCAGCCTTTTTGTATTCATCGAAAGCCAGCCAGCCAATTGCCCAGAAGTGCGGAAACTGCCAGAAAAATTGAATAGCGAACAATATGCCGGGCGCCCAGCCAAAATGATTAGTAGCTGCAACCCATCCGATCATTGGCGGAAATGCACCCGGAAGCGCCCCCACAAAGACGGCGATCTGTCCTTTCTGTTTTAAGGGTGTATAAACGAATCCATAAAGCAAAAGCGATAAGACCGCTAAAGCAGCTGCTCTGATGTTGAAAAAATCGACAAATAAGAAGCAGCCCAAGCCAAACAAGATAAAGGCAAATGCGGCAGCTTCATTTACTGATAAACGACCGGTTGGCAACGGTCGCACAGCCGTGCGCTTCATTACTTTATCCGATTCTTTCTCAATGATCTGATTGATGATGTTTGCGGCTCCTGTGATGCTGATCGATGCGATTGTTAGAATAATGATCTTCCACCAACTAACCTGATCAATGGCCAGGCAATAACCAAATACCCCAGAGAAAACGACAGCCAGAGTGAGCTTAAGTTTTATTAATTCAACGTATGCCTTCGCTTTTTCATTGATGATAGCCCAATCCAATACTTTTTCCATTTTAAGCTTTTACTAATCGAGTTGTTTGCTCTAGGCTGCCAGCATTTGTGAGCATAGGCGTTAAAAGCAAACCAATCGAAAATTGAAGACCAATTATTAATATGGCTAAAACCAGGTGGATAGGTTGAGCAAATGCTGGCACACCTAAGTAAGCCATAACTATACCAGTACCAATCTCAGCGACAACAAGGCCGATTAATATGTTCGTCAGCTTACCCAGTTGGCCTTTCTTAGTATGCTTACGGAGTTGGTAGACGACGCTTATGTGAAAGGCGAGTATTATGATCGAAAAAGAGCGATGGACGTAAAAGCGCCAGTCTAACTGACTAATCCAGTTGTTTCTCTCGTCATAACCAAGCCTCTTCACTACGCTATCAAGCACATCCCTCACCTGTGCACCCAACACAATTTGACCTAACGTCAATAATAGTGTGACAATCAGCAACAAACGCAATTTACTTGTTCTCCCGTTTTCTACATACCGACGATGTGGATTTGCTCTAACCCAAACGTATAGGAGCGTAAAAACGAGCAATATTGCTAATAACAAGTGTAGCGTAATTACGTACTGAGCTAATTCAGTAGCCACTACACGAGAACCAAGCCAACCGTTAAAACCGATTAAAATGAAAGCGATGAAACTTCCCCAAACGATGGTCTTATCCTTGCGGAAATAGGAAAGTGAGGTAATTAGGGTAGCAAAAACAAGAAAACCGGATAAAACACCCAGTAAACGATTGGTGTATTCTATCCAGGTCTTTACGGGGTTGAACAAAACTTCGCCTTGCAGTTTTGCCCCATAAATCTCTTGATAATTAGCTGGTAGCTGCGAGATTTCTGTGGGAGGAATCCATCGGCCAAAGCATTTTGGCCAATCTGGACAGCCCATTCCAGAACCCGTACCCCTGACAATACCACCTGCCAAGATAAGCAGGTAAATAACAACTATTGTCAACGATACTAGGCTCCGGAAACGCTGTTCTTTTTTATCAATGAGGCTGTTTGAACTGGTCATTCAGGTTTTGTGCCTCTATCTCTTTTTCCAAACCGATCAGTTCATTCTCATGAGGAAGATTTGATTCCAGTGTTTGAGAATAAGGCACGTTTTGAGGAATGAAATCATCTTTTGCCCCCGGCTTGCTGTAATCGTAGGGCCAGCGATAGACCGCAGGTATTTCACCTGGCCAGTTACCATGTCCCGGCACGATTGGTGTCGTCCATTCCAACGTGTTTGATTGCCATGGGTTTTGGGTAGCCTTACGTCCTTTTATCAGACTGTGAACAAAGTTGTATACAAATACCCACTGAGCCGTAAAGGTGAAGATTGCAGCCAAGCTAATGAATGCATTCATATCAGCGAAGATATTCTTCGTGAAATCGTAGCTCGTGAATGCATAATACCGACGAGGGAATCCTGCAATACCGACATAGTGCATTGGGAAGAAAACGAGATATATTCCGACAAACGTCAACCAGAAGTGAACATATCCAAGTTTTTCATTCATCATCCGCCCAAACATTTTTGGGAACCAATGATAGACACCAGCTAACAAACCAAAAGCTGACGCAGCACCCATTACTAAGTGGAAGTGAGCCACAACGAAATATGTATCGTGCAGTTGAATATCAAGTGCCGAGTTACCCAGAATCAACCCTGTGATACCTCCAGAGATAAAGAATGATACCAGCCCAATAGAGAATAACATGGCTGGAGTAAACCGAATGTTACCCCGCCATAATGTCGTAATGTAGTTGAACGCCTTTACAGCCGATGGAACCGCGATGATCAACGTTAAGAACATGAAGATAGAGCCCAAGAATGGGTTCATACCTGTTACGAACATATGGTGAGCCCAAACGATAAAGGCCAGAAACGCGATACCCATCATGGAGGCAATCATGGCCCGATAACCAAAAATAGGCTTACGAGCATTGGTTGCGATGATTTCTGACGTCATACCAAGTGCGGGTAACAACACGATGTACACCTCTGGGTGGCCAAGGAACCAGAATAAATGCTGGAACAGAATCGGGCTACCGCCTACGTTAGGAAGCGCTTCACCTTTGATATAAATCTCCGATAGATAGAAGCTAGTACCGAAACTACGGTCAAAGATTAACAGCAGAGCAGCAGAAAGAAGTACGGGGAAAGAGATCAGGCCCAAAATTGCTGTTAGCAGGAATGCCCAGATTGTCAACGGAAGCTTGCTGAACGACATACCACGTGTCCGTAAGTTAATTACGGTTGTGATGTAGTTGATACCACCCAACAATTGCGACACGATGAATAAGGCCATACTGGTCAACCAAAGGGTCATACCTAGCTCAGAACCTTTATGCGCCTGTGGCAATGCACTCAATGGTGGGTAAATTACCCAACCACCCGCAGCAGGTCCAGTTTGGATAAACATCGATGAGAACATGATTACACTGGCCAGAAAGAAGAACCAGTACGATAGCATGTTTAGGAAACCCGATGCCATATCACGGGCACCAATCTGCAATGGAATCAGGAAGTTTGAGAACGTACCGCTTAATCCGGCCGTTAACACGAAGAACACCATAATGGTACCATGCATGGTAACCAGTGCCAGATAAAAATCAGGATCCAATTTGCCCGTTTCATTAATCCAGCTACCTAAGATAGGACGCAGGAATTCAAGCTTCATGGTTGGGAAACCTAACTGAAGCCGAAACATAACGGACAAACTAATGCCGATAATTGACCAAACAATACCAGAAATCAGATACTGTTTAGCAATGGTTTTATGGTCTTCAGAGAAAATATACGTGCGCCAAAAACTTTGCGGTTCATGATGGTCATGCTCTGCTGCATGTGCCACAACCGCTGAATTAGCTGCTACAGTCGCCATAGTATTTGGTTTGTTGTAAGGTTAGAGTTAACGGAGTTTCGCAACGGCTGTTGTTACTCCACCTGTTTTGGGTAGTGACGCGGTTGAACTGTCCGCTGGAGCAGCTGTAGCATCAGCGGGTAAGTATTTTGCCGCTTTTGCCTTTAGGTTAGCCGGAATACGAACGGCTAGTTCTGGAGTCGATGTCAACAAAGGCTTTTGTTGTTTACACCAAGCAGCCCAAGAAGCTTCATCCTCGACAATTAGGCGGATACGCATGGAGAAGTGGCCTTGACCGCATACTTCAGTACAAGCAATCTCGTAACCGAAGTCTGGATTACCCGTGATGTTCCGCATTTCGTCCGTCGTTTTATCAGCGATGAACCAGAATCTTGTCGGCATACCAGGTACAGCATCCATTTTAACCCGTAGGTGAGGGATAAATACACTGTGCAATACATCACGAGCACGAATCTTCAACAAAACAGGCTTGTTAGCAGGGATATGTAATTCAGATGTAGAAGTGAAATCGTCGAACGACGCTTCGTCTGTATAGTCGATTCCAGTGTCGTTGTTGTTGTCGATCAACTTATAATTGTAGGAGCCAAGTTTGTTGTTGTCAACACCTGGGTACCGTACAATCCAGTTAAACTGCTTTCCTACTATCTCAAACACTTGTGCATTTGCTGGTGCTTCCGCCATAATATCACGCCAGGCGCGCCAGCCAGTGAACACCATGACAGCCATGATAACAGCTGGAACAATTGTCCAGATTAATTCAAGCTTGTGGTTTTCTGGATAGTAGGCAGCTTTACGCCCTTCTTTATGCTGGTATTTCCAGGCGAAGAAGAACAACAAAGCATTGGTGATCACAAATGCTACCGTAATCATAGCCATGGAAATCCAGAACAGATTATCCGTCCGCCGACCGTGGGGAGACGACGCTTCTGGCAGGAAAAACTGGCGGGCATACATGAATGACCAAACCGCACCGATCAAACCAACCACAAAGAAGATCATAAACATAGCCCCGTTGATCCGGTTGCTCATGCCTATTTTACCTTCAATGGAAGGCCCACTTGCATTTTTCACGACAGCACCCATCTTGGAGACGACCATGATGGCCAGACCCAAAAAGATTACCGATAATAAAGCGATTATATAAACCATTTCAATACGGATTATTAATTAAATATCATGGTGTATTGCTTCTTCGAGCATCGGGTGATTCTTAGGAATCAGATTGGCTTTCGTCAACTGCGAAGAAACTGTCCAGATAAAACCACACGCAAAAATCAGAATCATGCCGAATTCAACCGGTCCAAAACCACCGTGTTCACCTACTGTTCCTGGCATGATATTAACGTAGAAGTCAAAATAGTGACCAATGATAATACACCACGCTGCCAGCTTCAAAATAATGTATGTGCGCTTCGAGTCCCTTGTCATTAAAATGAGAAATGGACAAACAAAGTTCAGGAATAAGTTAACAAAGAAAGGGGCTTTATAAATACCGCCAAACCCGCTAAAACGCTCCCGGTAGTAAATAGTCTCTTCAGGTAAGTTTGCGTAATAAATCAGCATAAACTGAGCAAACCATACATAAGTCCAGAAGATACTAAAGGCAAACATAAATTTACCCAGGTCCTGTAAGTGGCTGTCATTAACAATTTTCAGATAACCCCGCTCCTTGAGTGTAACAACCGTTAATGTAATGATTGCCAAGCCCGTTACGTGCCAGCTGGCTAGGGTATACCAGCCAAACATGGTACTAAACCAGTGGGTGTCGATCGACATAACGAAATCCCAGGCCGAAGTTGACGAAGTAACGCCAAATACTAGCAGGAAGGCAGTACCTAATTTGATACTCTTATCATAATACTCTGTACCACCCTGTAAATCTTCCTGTAAAGAGTAGTTGCGTATCATACGCCACATAAAGTACCACAGCCCGAAGTAAGCAACGATACGACCTAGGTAGAAAGGCGTATTCAAAAATCCCTTTTTGCCATTGATGATTGGATCAAACTCGGGACTATTTACGTCATACAGGCCCGGGTTTGTCCAATGGAACAAATCATGTCCAGCCAGAAAGAACACAGCGATTATAGCAATCCCTGTGAAAGGTAAGAAAGCAGGTAATGCTTCAGGGATACGCTTGAAGGCCGATGACCAGCCTGCTTGCGCCAAATAGTTGTACGAGATAAAAAACATCCCGATAACTGATGCGCCTGTAAAATAAATGGCGTTTAACCAAACGTTAGCCCACAAACGGTTTGTCCACTTGTATGCATGATGACCAGCACCGTGTGATTCGTGCCCACCGGCGCTGTGCGCCACGGCATGAGTTTCATGCGAACCAGCACCAGACGCTAACAGGTAGGCGCCAATTGCTACTAACGCGACTCCGGCTCCAATGCCAATCATCAACCGGCGTTTGGAGTCCGCAGTAAATTCAAATTCTTCGTCTAAGGACGGTATTGCGTGAGCCGATGCCATTCTTATTGGTTTGTCAATTAATTAAAACACGATGAGCGCGGATAATAACGAATTAGTTTCACTACGCTCTACGTTGAATTATCCTTGCTGGAGTTTATGAACGTATTGTACAATCTTCCACCGATCTTCTGGTGTTATCTGCGATCCATGTGGCCACATACGACCTTTACCATGTGTAATGACGTGGAAGATGTGCCCGTCATTCATAGTCTTGTAAGCATCAGTCGAATAATTGGGCACGCCTTTGTATTGGGCAGCTACTGGTCCATCACCTTTACCCGTAGCACCATGGCAATGGCTGCAATAGCGTGTGTACAACACCTGGCCTTCCGCCTGTGCTTTTTCAGAATCTGCTATTGGATTTGTAAGAACCCGCTCTGCTATTCCAATGCTATCAGCTGGAATATTGTACATCATCAAGTCAGTTGTCTTATTGGCACCTTCCCCAAATGTTGTATGGTAATTGGGCCGTGCTACTGTACCCTGCGCTGGAAGACGCATGTTCAGACCATGCTCTCTGGCATTGATGGGGTTAGCCTTTATTTGTTTGTATGGCTCATAGCCAACGGGTTCGTACATCTGCGGTGCATACACAACCCCTGTGTCATCATGGCCATTTTTACAGGATGTTCCTGCAAATAGCAGCCCAATAACAGCCAGTGTTGTTACACTTGTATGTTTCGTAATCATGCCTATTCTGAACATTAGAACTGCTTAATATTTACTTCCGCAGCTCCTGATTTCTTCAGAATCTGCTCAATATCACTTTCGACAATATTATTTTTACTCAGGTCGATGGCCATTGCAAACTTATTGTCGGTCGTTCTTAAATCATACATCAGTGGTTTCACCGTTGGGCCTAGTCCATTCGATATTAGAAAGGTAGCTACCATGCCTAAAGCACAAAAGAGAACCGTTAATTCAAATATGATCGGTACATAGATAACTGGCGAATAAGAATCTTTACCACCAACGATCATTGGCCAGTCGAAACCTTCCGTATAGAAGGTTAACGCCAGCGCTGTAAGCGTACCACTCAAACCAAACAGGAAGGCAGCAATACCCAGACGAGTACGGGGATGGCCCAGGGCAATATCTAATCCGTGAATCGGGAATGGGGTGTAGACTTCGTGAATCCGAACACCTGCTTCCTTAACATCTTTAACGGCTTTCAATACGACATCATCATCATCGTAGATGCCGACTAAGAATTTACCGCTACCATTTACGTCTGACATACTTTTGTTATCTATTTCAGGGTTCAAGTTTCGTCTTTTATGCTGTTAGGAGCTGATAACTCAGTCCAAGCATAAAGCTTGAAACAGTCTTACTCTGCATTTTTATTAAACGTTGGGTTTGTGACACGTTCACCTTTAGCCACACCCGATACAGAAAGAGGTAATTTCTCGGATGATGACTTGATGACAGTTTTTACTTCAGCCATGTTCACGACGGGTAGGAACTTCGAAAACAACAGGAATAAGGTGAAGAAAAAACCAAACGAGAAAATGTAATCGCTGATGTCAAACAAGGTTGGGTGGAACATCGCCCAGCTCGATGGCAGGTAATCACGGTGAAGAGAGGTCACAATAATAACGAACCGTTCGAACCACATACCGATATTCACAATTACTGACAGCACAAATGTCCAGACAATGCTACGGCGAATAGCTCGCGACCAGAATAGCTGTGGTGTAATTACGTTACAGGTCATCATCGCCCAGTATGCCCACCAGTATGGGCCGGTTGCCCGGTTGATGAACGCATAGCTTTCAAATTCAACACCCGAATACCAAGCAATAAAGAATTCTGTTAGATAGGCTACCCCTACAATCGAACCAGTCAGAGTGATGACTTTATTCATCGACTCAATATGCTCGATAGTAATGTAATCTTCCAGTTTGAAAACTACCCGGATAATCAGAACCAGATTTTGCACCATGGCAAATCCAGAGAAAATAGCCCCCGCTACGAAGTAAGGAGGGAAGATGGTCGTGTGCCAGCCCGGAATAACCGAGGTAGCAAAGTCCATACTTACAATCGTGTGTACAGATAATACAAGAGGAGTAGACAGACCAGCTAGGATCAAGCTCATGTATTCATACCGAGCCCAGCTCTTCGCCGAACCATTCCAGCCTAACGAGAAAGCACCGTAGATGTACCGCGACACTTTGCTGCGAGCACGGTCACGAATCGTAGCTAAATCAGGCACCAGACCCATGTACCAGAATACCAGCGATACCGTAAAGTATGTACTGATGGCAAATACGTCCCATACCAGTGGAGATTTAAAGTTTACCCACAATGAGCCAAATGTGTTAGGCAAAGGTAATGCCCAGTAAGCTAGCCATGGACGGCCCATGTGCATCAGGATGAAGCTGGCAGCACACAATACGGCAAAGATGGTCATAGCCTCAGCAGCCCGGTTTACCGCCGTCCGCCATTTCTGACGGAAAAGCAGGAGAATGGCGGAAATCAGCGTACCAGCGTGACCGATACCCACCCACCATACGAAGTTGGTGATATCCCATGCCCAACCGACGGTTTTGTTCAGCCCCCAAACGCCTAATCCTTCCCACCAGGTCCAGAATACACAGGCCGCTCCATAAATTAGCACAACCACCGATATGGTGAAGGCAATTGTCCACTCACGGGTGGGAGCTCCCTCAACCTGCCTGCTGATATCCTCCGTCACATCGGCATAGGTCTTGCCACCGGTGACGAGGGGAGTTCTAACGGCTGATGTTACATGCGACATATATCTTACTAATTTACAATGTATGATTTATGATACACGAATTACGATTTGTGGTAATGGATTGTTCTAAATTCAACTACCAGCCCTTGCAATTCGTGGTTAATTTAAGCGTGTGACTCTTGAGTAGCGTTTTTATTCTGCTTAGGCTCTTCGTCTTTATTCCGGATTTTCGTCAGATACGAAATCTGCGGTCTCACGTTGATCTCTTCCAGTACATGGAAAGCGCGTCCTTCTCCCTCTACTTCAAGAACTTTGGAGATGGTGCTTTCTGGATTATTCATGTCACCAAAAATGATGGCGTTGGTTGGACAAGATTGAGCACAAGCCGTTTGCACTTCATCAGGGGCTAACCGACGACGTTCTTTTTTCGCCGTTAGTTTTGTTTCCTGGATCCGTTGTACGCAGAAAGAGCATTTTTCAATCACCCCACGTGAACGAACGGTTACGTCAGGGTTAATGACCATTTTACCAAGATCATTATTGAAATGATAATCGTAATTGTCATTATCGAAATACTTGAACCAGTTGAACCTGCGTACTTTGTAGGGACAGTTGTTGGCGCAATAACGAGTACCTACACAACGGTTGTAGGTCATTTGGTTCAAGCCTTCTGTGCTGTGTGTAGTGGCTAAAACCGGACAAACTGTTTCGCAGGGAGCATTGCTACAGTGTTGGCAGAGCATGGGCTGGAAGGTGACCTCAGGGTTTGCCGAAGCTACTTCCAGAGCTGAGTAATCTTCAGCCTCGGCATCGCTGCTGTAATAGCGGTCAATCCGCATCCAGTGCATTTCGCGCCGATTCAGGACTTCCTGACGACCAACGACCTGAATGTTATTTTCTGCGTTACAAGCGACGATACAAGTACTGCACCCAATGCACGAATTCAGGTCAATAACCATACCCCAGGAATGGTTTGGCTTGCCATATCCATTCCACAACGTGATGTCTGTTGGATCTGTGGGACCCACCGATGTTTGCACTTTCGGCTTATAACGACCAGCCTGCGAATCCTTTTGGTAAGCGGCTAATCTCGCTTCCTGCAATACAGCCTTACGGCCCATTACGGTATCGTGCGTCTGCGTTTGAGCAATTTCATGCCGACCACTCGCTTTTTCTACTTTAGCACTGGTTGAACCGTACGTAACATAGCCATTCGTCAAGGTTACGAAGGGGAATGCATTTTTACCAACGCCATTGGCTGCCCGGCCCGCTTTTTCACGACCATAACCAACGGCAATGGAAACCGTATTGTCCGCCTGTCCAGGCTGGATGAGAATAGGTAATTCTATTGATTTGCCATTTGCAGAGACTGTCACCAAGTCATTTTGAGCAACGCCCATATCCTTGGCTGTTTTCTGGGAAACAGCAGCGAAATTGTCCCAACAAGCTTTCGAAACGGGATCCGGTAACTCCTGCAGCCATGGGTTATTGGCCATTGAGCCTGTGCCTATGGCAAAGCTTTCGTACAGCGAAAGCTCCATACCCGTCGTTGGCTTATACCGTTGAGCAATACCGGCAGCGGCCTGGGCTACGTTGCCTGCAAACGAGGCACCACCTGCTACGACCTGACCTTTATTTGGCTCAAATACGCCATCATTTAACGACTGTACCCAGAAGGCATCAAATGAGCTGAAACCCGATGTTTTTGGATAATGCGTTGCGCGCCAATAATTCTTCAGGTAGACTTGATAATCGCTTGGTTTACCAGCCCATTTTAACAGACTCGTTTGGAATTGGCGCGTCTTATAAATGAGGGTGATTGCTGGCTGCATTAGGCTGTAGTAGCCCTGTTTTGGCTCAGCATCATTCCACGATTCCAGGTAGTGAGGAGCAGGCGTAATGTATTTAACTAACGAAGCCGTTTCATCAGCGCGGTCGGCAAACGATACAGACAGCGGAATTTTTGGCAGCGCTTCGGCTAATTCAGCACCTCTTGGATGATCGTACACTGGATTGGCACCGTAGAATAGTACAGCCCCGACCTGACCAGCTTTTGCTTCATTGATGAAGGCATTCATTTGCTGATCATTACCCTGACGGTAATTAACCGGTGTGTTGATGTCAATTGTGGTTCCGTAGCTGCCTAACAGGCTATTCAACGCATTGACTACGATCTGTACGTTTGGATCATTAGAACCTGACAAAACTACGGCCTTGCCGCGTGACTTGGCTAAATCGTTAGCGGCTTTATCTAGATTGTCAACCGTTATCGATGGTGTGCTGATGGCTGTGCCACCTAGTTTTGCCGCAACTTTATTGTAAAGGGCTGCTACAACCAGTCCTTCCTGCGAAGGCTTAATCGGCGTCCGATAATCAGCATTAGCACCCGACATCGATAAGCCTGTTTCAAACTGGTAGTGGCGTGACATAGCTTTGTTGCCTCCGCCTACTGCACCGATCTTACGAGTTTTGGCATAGTCTCCCATAAACTCAATGGGGGCTATCCATGCGCCCAGGAAGTCAGCACCGATGCTTACAATCGTTTCAGCTTTGCTTATGTCATAAGAAGGAATGACCGCTTTGCCAAACGATGCCTGGTTAGCCTGTACAATACCAAACACAGAGTTTGCATCGTAAGTAATGTGACGTACGGTCGGGTATTTGGCAGCAAAATCGGCAATAACTGCTTTTGTCGCTGGACTAAGGATCGTTGACGATACGATACGAATGGCGCCACCCTTAGCAGCAACTGAATTCAATTGGCTAACGATTTCACGGTCAGCTGTAGCCCAGTCAATATCTGCTTCGCCACGTTTCGCCCCTTTCAGCTTATCAATGTCATAGAGCGACAGAAGAGACGCCTGGGCACGAGCAGTTGTACCACCTTTCGTGATGCTTGACTGTGGGTTACCTTCTATCTTGATAGGCCTACCCTCACGCGTTTCTACCAAAACAGCTAGGTAGTCACCCCCTTCAACATAGGTAGACGCGTAATAATCAGAGATTGTCGGGAATGTAAACTCTGGCTTGTTAATGTATGGAACAGCCTTGTGTACCGGCGTTTCGCAGGCAGCCAATGAGACAGCGGCCATACCAAAGCCCATTACTTTTAAAAAGTCACGGCGTTGGGTGTTCGAACCCCCGAGCAGACCGTCCAGATCTTTCGATGATTCACTTAGATCGGGGTTAGCAAATTCGCTGTTGGCGTTCTTAACAAACGTCGCGTCATTGCGTAACTCTTCAACCCCTTTCCAATACCGTTTAGATGTATTTTCCATGCGTGTTGTATGCGGCAATGGTTAAAATGAGTAATGTATGCAGTGAGATACGCCCGAAATCAGTGTCTCTTTCCGGCGCTCATGATACATCAAATTAATAGTGACATTTAGAACATTCCAGACCACCGATGTTCGCTACTTTGAGCGGCTCTTTGCTCTCCTTGCGGTGCAAAGCAACCAGCTTATCATAGTAAGCGTTGTCTTTGGTATTAACTTCCGTACGACGGTGACAGTCGATACACCAGCCCATCGTTAAGGACGACCGTTGTTCAACTACTTCCATTTGTTCAATGGCACCGTGGCAAGTCTGACATTGTACGTTACCTACGTTTACGTGCTGGGCGTGGTTGAAGTAAGCCAGGTCAGGTAAGTTATGCACCCGAACCCATTCAATAGGTTGGTTATTTTCAATTGCCGCGTAGATTTTCTGAATTTCCGGCGACTCTTTCTTAATCACACCGTGGCAGTTCATACAGATGTTCGCCGATGGGATCGTAGCACTCTTACCTTTGTTAACGCCTGTGTGGCAGTAATTACAATCGATCTTGTACTGACCAGCGTGTAATTTGTGCGAGTAGGCGATTGGCTGCTTCGGTGCATAACCTTGCTGGATCCCTACGCCATAAGCGCCATCGATTGTTGCTTTCGTAACGACTAAGAGAAACAACCAGATGACAATCGAGCGAAGTGTTGGGTTATTGAACGCGTCTGAAAGACCTGTCTTGATCCGTTGCCCTAATGAACCGGCAGGTTGCGTACCATCGACCGTGGCAGGTGTTACGGCTTTCGACAGAATAGTCACGATGGCTAACAGTACACCAAGCACCAGTAACATAACGATTAGCAACGCAACCAGAACGAATGTGAACAGTTCTGATGGGCCGCCTGTGCTACCACCCGATGAATTTCCGGGACCATCTGTATTCTTTGCTGTCTTGTCACCTCCATCCACAGCTGCCTTTTGTGGATTGCTTGCTTGATCAATGTAAGCCAGAATACCATCAATGTCTGCATCCGATAAGTTCGGGAAGCTTGACATTTGTACTTTGCCATTGGCATTGAAAACCTGGTTTGCATAGGCGTCGCCTGATGCAATGACTGCTGATGAATTTCTGATCCACTTGTGTAACCAGTCTTTGCTAGGTGCCCGTCCTTCGATTCCTTTCAGACCAGGACCAACAACTTTCTCATCGGTTACCGCATGGCACTGGGCACAGTTGTTTGTGAACAGCGATTTTCCTTTTTCGGCATCACCACCGCCCCCGGCGGGGGCTGCCGCACCTGCAGCTGGAGCACCACCGGCTGCTGTATCTTGCGCTTTCACTTGACTATTGGAAACCAACAGTGTCAGCGATAGAACAATAGCCACGCAAAGCTTATAGAAGCGACTCATTTTATGAACTATATTTATTGAGTTGATTGACATAATCACCACCGCCATTTTATTAGCGCCCAAAAGTACGACACGATTGCTGTATAGTCAAAACTTGCTCTTTAGTTATTTGATTGCCCATTTTATTTATATTGTTTCTAATTAAGCAACATCATACCGCTCGATTTTAGGCTCTGGATTTAATCTTTTTGTAACAAAAAAAAGTGCCATTTGACCAGTTCTCAACCGAGAATGTTAGTCAAATGGCACTTCCATATAAGATGAGGTTCCGAGCGGATTCGAACCGCTGTACGAGGTTTTGCAGACCACTGCCTAGCCACTCGGCCACGGAACCCTGTGAGACCGAATTCAGAACAGGTCACGAATTCGGGAGTGCAAACATACGATTTTATCCGGTATAAGGAAACTCTTATCCAAAAAAATGCCCCTAACACAAAAGGTCAGGGGCATTACGTATGCTTAAAGTAATCAGAACCAGCTTAGTTCCGACCTTCCAGTTGCTCCTTCAGAGCAGCCAGGGCGTCCAGATCGCCAAGCGTAGCGCCACGTTCAGCCTGAGCTGGTGCCGAAGCTGCCTTTGGTGTAGCGGCTTTCGGTGCTTTTGCTTCTTTCACTGGTTCGTTTTTCTCCTGCCACGTCTTCGTGTGCGATAGCATGATCCGTTTCTCTTCTTTCGAGAACTCCGTCACTTTGAAGTCGAGTGTTTCACCAACCTCAGCGAAGGTACCATCTTCTTTGCCCAGATTCTTGAGCGACGAAAAGCCTTCGATACCGTAAGGTAGTTCGAGGGTAGCCATCTTGTCGTTCTTGTTCAGAATCGTGCAACGGTGAATGGTGCCAACAGCAAATACGGTCTCAAACGTATCCCATGGGTTTTCTTCGAGTTGCTTGTGACCCAGAGCCAGACGACGGTTGTCGACGTCCAGTTCCAGCACAACAACTTCGAGTTCGTCACCTACTTTGATGAAGTCTGAAGGATGTTTTACCTTCTTCGTCCAGGATAGGTCAGATACGTGTACCAGGCCATCGATGCCTTCTTCCAGTTCGAGGAACAGGCCGAAGTTCGTCAGGTTACGTACCATACCTTTGTGCTTCGTACCAACGGCGTATTTTGTACGCAATTCAGGACGAGTCCAGGGATCTTCTGTCAGTTGTTTGATGCCTAACGACATTTTACGGTCGTTACGATCCAGTGTCAGCACTTGGGCTTCCACTTCATCACCAACTTTCAGGAACTCCTGTGGGTTACGCAGGTGCTGCGACCACGACATTTCTGATACGTGGATTAGCCCTTCTACACCCGGCTGGATTTCGAGGAACGCGCCGTAATCGGCTACGTTCACAATTTTACCTTTCACTTTCGAGCCAACCTGAATGTCTTCGGCCAGAGCATCCCATGGGTGAGCCTGCAGTTGCTTCATGCCCAACGAGATACGTTTTTTATCTTCGTCGAAATCAAGAACAACAACGTTGACTTTTTGGTCGAGGTGCAGAACTTCTGATGGGTGGCTGATACGACCCCACGAGATATCCGTGATGTGCAGCAGACCGTCTACGCCACCAAGATCGATGAACACACCGAAGTTTGTCATGTTCTTGATAACGCCTTCCAGTACCTGACCTTTTTCGAGGTTGTTCAGGATTTGAGCGCGTTGTGCTTCGAGGTCTTTCTCGATCAGGACTTTATGCGAAACGACAACGTTGTCGTTGGCATAATTGATCTTGACAACTTTAACCTCCATTTTCTTACCAACAAACACATCGAAGTCGCGAATTGGCTTCACGTCGATCTGCGAGCCTGGTAAGAACGCTTCGATGCTGAAAATATCAACAATCAGTCCACCCTTCGTCCGGCGCTTAACGAAACCATCGATAACGAGGTCTTCGTCCAGAGCACGCTGAATTTTCTGCCAGGCCGTGATCACCTTCGCCTTCTTGCGCGAAAGCACCAGCTGACCATTTGGGTCTTCCTGATTTTCTACGTAAACTTCAATTTCATCACCCATCTTCAGGTCCGGCATATCCCGGAATTCAGAAGCTGGCACTAAGCCATCCGACTTGAAGCCGATGTTGAGCAGTACTTCCCGATCCGTTATCCCAACGACGGTTCCCATAACCACTTCTTTCTCTTTTACTTCCGACAGTGTGTTGTCGTAAAGTTCCAACATCCGGTTGTGTTCTTCAACCGAATAGCCGCTTCCAAACCCTTTGTTGTCTGCCCGGTCCCAATCAAATGCCGGCAGTTCGCGTTGCTGCGTTTTGCTCATAAAAAAATGTTTCCTGACCCCCTCAGTACATCAGCCCGTGGGTCAATGGCGGGCTGACTTTAGTTGTAAATTTTTTCCTTTCGAAAAAGGACTGCAAAGATAGCAATTGCTTTCCATAAAAAGTTTCGCTACAGGCAAAACTCTTTGAGGTTGAGGGCAGAAGATGGAAAATGCCGTGGGTACGGCCCATAAAGTCAGCGTAAATCGCCTGTTTTATGGACCGTACCCACGGCATTTTCTTCCTGTAACTGACGGACCTACTTAAAGGCCTTTTCTTTCTTGGCTAAAAATGGCATCCAGCTTTGTTCGAGAGAGCCCGAGAACTCACGGAGGAATACCAGAAATGTTGGCTTGAAGGGCCGCTGTCGTAATTTAAGATTCGCTTCTTCGGGCGTGTAATCACCTTTCCGTGAGTTGCACCGTTTACAGGCCGTAGTCAGGTTGTCCCAACTTGTTTTGCCACCCCTTGACTTTGGCAGCACATGATCGAGCGTTAGATCGTCCGTGGTACCGCAGTACTGGCAGTGGTGACCATCCCGTTTGAAGATATTTTGCCGAGTGAGCATAACCCCTTTATAGGGTAAACTTATGTACCGGTGCAGACGAATGACCGATGGCATCGGGTACTCTGCCGAAACAGTACGGAGCATGAATTGCTCCGATTCAGCGACGAGTTCGGCTTTATCCAGGTAAACCAGCAAGAATGCTTTGGGAACGGAGCAGATGCTGAAGGCACTGTAATCTTGATTTAAGACTAATACTTTCCTACCCATATTGCGTTTAGAGCCTCTGTACGGTAGCAAGTTACAGAGTTATCCACATATCGGCAATACTTATGAAAAATATATCAGGCAACACCAGATGAAAATAAACATGAGGTAACACAGGCAAAAAATTCGCGAATGCTATTTTACTCTACAAAGTCACTAGCTTTTCCCTTTTAGGTGGCCTAATACCGCTCCCGCTGCATCTCACGCTCCACGTCCCGTTCTTTTATGCTATCCCGCTTATCGAACAGTTTTTTACCTTTTGCCAGCGCAATATCGACTTTGGCAAAGCCGCGCTCATTCGTAAACATGCGGATCGGCACCATGGTCAGGCCCTGGTCTTTCAATTTTTCAGCAAGCCGCCTGATCTCCCGCTTTGTCAGCAGCAGTTTACGATCCCGGAGCGGTTCGTGATTGTAGTGAGTTCCTTCCGTGTACACCGCAATGCTCATCTGGCGAATAAAAAGCTCTTCGCCATGAATCAGGCAGTAAGCATCCTGCAAGTTCACTTTCCCTTGCCGAACGGATTTTATTTCGGTACCCGTCAGAACGATGCCAGCGGTATAGGTCTCTAGAAACGAATACTCGAATGAAGCCCGACGATTTCGAATATCAACTTGTTTAACGATAGATGCAGAAGCCATGTATTGCTATAGAATGGGTAATGTTGGCTATATGACGCCCTGGTTATTTTTCAGCAGCCTAAATAATAAATAAATCGGGCTAGGCTGAAACCCGGTAAGAACACGAACACCTGAAAAGTAAGAGAGGTTTACCCAAGTAGAAAAAATTGATGAGCCTACTCAATAGAATGCCATTAGAAACGAATCCGGCTACCAAACTTTCGCTTGATAGCCGGATGAATAAGCAGTCGTCTGGAACGATCAGGCTTTATTTCTTTGTCTGTTTTTCCTGGTATTCTTTGTTCAGACCGGCCAGAATTTTACTGGTTTGGTCGCCGGATTGATCGGCGAATAGAATGCCACCACCTTTGGTGTAACCCAGTACGAATTCGTACTTATTCTGCCCGTTTTCTTTCTTCAGGTAATCAAAAATCTGATCGTAAAGCTGTTTATTTTTTGCCTGCTCTTCAGCAGCCAGGTTTTGGGCAGCCCGCTCCCGATACGCCAGAATGTCCTGTTGCTCTTTCTGGAGCGACGCTTCGGTGGCCCGCCCCTGCTCCTGGGTCATGGTAGCGGCTCGCTGCTGAAAAAAGGCCACTTTGTTTTGCAAATTACGGCCTTTGGCAGCCAGGTCGTTTTCCAATTGAAAACGCTTGCTCTCAAGGACTTTCTGCGTGTCTTTGAAGTAATCGTATTTTGTTAACAGCGAATCAACATTTACATAAACGATCGCTTTACCTTTTGCTTCGGCAGGTGCCTTTACAGTAGAAACGGCTTCAGGCTGGTGATCTTTAAAATGTAGGTAGTACAGTACAGCTACGGCAATCG
This sequence comes from Spirosoma humi, assembly GCF_054776575.1. Lineage (NCBI taxonomy): Bacteria > Pseudomonadati > Bacteroidota > Cytophagia > Cytophagales > Cytophagaceae > Spirosoma > Spirosoma humi. Next base: position 278,020 of record NZ_BAAHBR010000008.1, on the reverse strand, counting down.
TCAGGATGACGTTTAGAATTAATGAGGCATTCTTCACAGGAAACGAATCAGTTAGTTAGCAGTTTATACGACAAAGGTACAGGGATTTATGGAATTATGCGCGGGAGCGGCTGGCGGTCTGGTTTTCAGATTGGTTTCCGAACGCCTGTCTAACGAAGTAGCCAGACAGTCCGGCAAGTCCGCCCACCAAACCGCCAACCAGCGCTGTTACCAGCAAGGGTAGAACGCTCGTGTTGGTTTTAAAGAGCAGCTCGCTCATGCGGCCCGTAAAAACGCCGTCGGTACGAGTATGAATAACAACGGCGTAGAGGAACCATACCAGTGCAATGCCTACAAAACCAGCCAGGAAAGCACGACCACTACCTGGGCTGCGGAAGTAACAGATAACAAACGCTACTACGGCAAGGCTCCACCACGGCAAAATAAGTTGAGCCAGTAGGCTTATGACGGCAATAAGAATGAGTTCGATCATACTATATGGGGCGGCAGGAAAACCACCTTTGTAAAAAACATACATTCATTGAATGAGGGAGAATACTTCCTCGGCAGGGCCAACGGCTACCTCATTTTAACACCATTCTCCGTTTGATGCGAGGGCTTTTGTCCTGCACAGACTGTAGATACAGCAGTTCGTTCAACTGACCTGTGCGCCAGGTTTCGAGCATATTCAGGTAATATGGACTTCCGGGATTGCCCGATTGCCCACCCGGATAGACGCCATACGCTTTAGGTGTAGGCCCTAAGGCCACGACCATACGCCATGACGGGCCGGTTCGTTCGGTAGTCGCGTTAACAATGTCGCGCCCCCCGCCAATTTGTACATTCAAGGCACTCAGGGCATCCAGCCGGGCCAAGTGACCGATCCGGGTTCCTTTATGATTTCCCCATTGCCAGGCGGTACCGATAGGCCCATGCTGGCGAGTAAGCGAATCAACGGCCATCCGAAAGCTTTGGGTCAGCACGCTACTGATTGTTTCGCGATTAGGCGTTGTGATATCATCAAACCAGCGCGCGTTGGGATCTTTCTCCGAAAGCTGAAGCGTCCGGTCGAAGCTTGGATAGCGCAGTGTGGTTGTGTCATTGCTCGGGAAATCATCTTTCCAGATCCCGTCCATATACTGGCGCATCCACTCCGTAAAGATGGTAGGTGCCGTTTCGGCAACGTCGTGGTTATACCGCCATGTTTTTATAATAGCCAGTGCTTTTGCCTGTTCTCCCGTCAACTCCTTTGCCTGCACGTAGGGCAGAAATACCGGCAACGCATGAGCCGCCCTGAGGTTCAGGTTGTCATTCTGCAACATCCGTAGGCTGTCAGGAGTAGCCTGTCGCATAGCGGCCAGGCGTTGGTTGATACGAGTACCTCGCTCGGCTGGAGCAAATTGCCAGTTAATATAGTAGGGGTAAGTCTGGTCGGTAGATGATTGGTTGGCCGAGCTGACAAACCCTCTGGGCGGATTTTTCACGTGCGGATTCTGACTGGCCGGAATCCAGCCTTGCCAGTCATGGGCAGGATTGGTACCATCCAGCAAAAATTTACCCTGATCTTTCCATTTGAGCGGAAAACGCCCATTCGGCGATATGGCAATATCCCTGGCTACGTCGGCGAAGACGAAATTTTGCGCCGGAGCACCATAATACGATAGCGCTTTTCGGTAATCATCGTGGTTCTTAGCGTGATCGAGCAAATAATAGGTCAGGAAATCATTGGAGGCTTCGTGGGCGATCCAACGAGCCGCATAACCGACGGGCACGTTTTTGGCAAATGGTTTCTGACCAGCTTCATACATAACCGGCCCATGGTGCGTATACAGCACCGTATCAACAACATCCGGTTTCCCTTTTACCTTGATTACCTCCAGCCGACGGCGAACCGGTTTCCAGCGGTTATCGTGCCAGTACTCGCGCCGGGATGCATCCTTAAACCGAATCTGGTAGAAGTCGAGCACATCGGCTCCTACATTTGTGACGCCCCAGGCCACCTGCTTATTAAAACCGATAATGACGCCCGGTGAACCAGGCATGGTAGCGCCATACACATTCATGGTTGGGGTCACCAACTGCATTTGATACCAGATCGACGGTAAGCTCAACGTCAAATGGGGGTCATTGGCCAGGATAGGATAGCCCGTTGCTGATTTCTGCGGACCAACGGCACAGTTGTTACTGCCAATGCCGGGGTCATGTTCCTGCCATGTCATGGCAACCGGCTTTGTATCGGGCAAAATACTGGCAGGCATAGGGGGCACTTTAAGGGGCGTAAAATCCCATTTTGTGCCTACCGGAACAATAGGATCTTCCCGATATGGATAATCCGGAAAAAGATCAGCCGTGACGACGGGCCCGACCTTCTTCAAGACGTTGCTCATATTCAGGTCGTCCGCACCAAGAGCCAGCACACCCGACATGTATTTCAGAAAGTACGCACATTTAATGGGCTGCCAGGACTCCGGCGCATAGCCGAGCAATTTGTATTCTAGTGGATACTGGGCTGGTTTTAGCTGACTAATCCAGGCGTTCACCCCTGCAGTGTAGGCCTCGACCGACTCTTTCGAACGCGGATCAGCCATCATTTCTTTTACCGCCCGTTCGGCCCCGAAACCCATGCCAAGGTGACGATTGTACCGATCCAGCTCCAGTGCTTTATCGCCCACCAGTTCAGAAACGCGCCCAGCAGCCGCGTGCGTTTGAAATTCCATTTGCCAAAGCCGGTCGCGGGCCGTGAGGTACCCCTGAGCGAAGTAGGCGTCATATTCGTTCTGAGCAAATACGTGTGGAATAGCCAGTTCATCGAAGACAACTGTAACGGGCGATTTGGTCCCGTTTAGAGTAATCTCCTCATCGGCATTATTAACTGACTCGGCATTCTGCCAAAACCCAACAAAAGGGCTTAGAAGGGGGCCAAAGGCTGGAACACTTCCCCAGGGGCGACTTAACGCCCAAACAACCAGTACGGTAAGTAGCGATACAGCAATCGCCTTCGTATAACGCATAATAAAGACAAGCAACGGAGAATAAATAGACATTTACTATTGCACACAGCAAATAAAAAGTATTCTTTTCCTAATCAGATAAATTCTTTTTTAAATTTGTCGGCAATGCTGAATTAGAAACTCCATTCGGACTCAGCCCCTCGACAGGTTCTTTAGAAAAAACCATATGGAACTGACAGATACGGAATTAACACTTCGTTTGACACAAGACGACGAGGTAGCGTTCGAAACATTGTTTCGGCGATATTACCATTATCTGTACAGTATTGCTATTCAATACGTCAAAGATTCTGATTTGGCCGAGGATGCACTCCAGGAGGTTTACCTTAAACTGTGGACACACCGCGCCCAGTTAGACGAATCTCAATGCCTTAGAAACTATCTGGCTACCGCCATGCGGCATCAGGTATTAAATGTTATTCGTAACGAGAAACGAACGATTCTTCGTCACTTAGACCACCAGGCAACCCAGGCTAAGATTGATACAACCACAGAAGAAACCCTCGTTCTCAACGAATACGGCTCTGTTTTTCTGGATGGCCTTCGTCAGCTTCCGGCCCAGCGGAAGCTGGTCTTTATGCTTCGCTCCGAGCAGGGGCTGTCGAATGAAGAAGTAGCCTCCCAACTCCATATTTCTATAAATACGGTTAAAGTACATTACTATCAGGCCTGCCAGTTTCTCCGAAATTACTTACGCCAACACGCGGGAATTGAAGCTATGATCTTTTTCATCGTCGCTTTTTGCAATTAACTCAGAAATATTTTTTCCTTTCCAATAATACTTTCTTTCGTAGCTGGTGTATAGGTAAGCAAGAAGGCTTCCTATACCTATGACCGAACCGCTACTCCAACGCTATTTCGCCAACCAGATTACATCCAGCGAAGCACAACAAGTGCTGGATTGGTTTGCTACCGACGAGGGCCAGGCGTATCTGACCCATCGGCTCGATACCCAATTTGGGAAAGCCGACTGGCACGCTCCGCCAACTGTTCCGGCTCCTGATGCGGACCAACTGCTGGCCGCGCTCCGCCAGCGAATGCTTCCGGTGCAGCCAGATGTCATGGAGACGCCTATTCGGCAACTCACCTGGTGGCATCAACCCATGCGCTGGGCTGCCGTACTCGTGGGCGCTTTATTAGTGGCAACGGCTGCTTTTTACGGCTACAAGGAACTATACCCCAAAGACCTGATTCACCAAACGGCTTTTGGAAAAATGGCAACGTTCGCCTTACCCGACGGCTCGGTTATCACCTTAAACGGCAACAGCCGCCTGCGTTATGCTCCTCGCTGGGCAAGCAATCAGACTCGCGAAGTGTGGCTCAATGGGGAAGGTTTTTTCCGGGTGACCCATCAGCGAAATCATGAACGGTTTGTAGTCCACTTACCGAACAAGCTGAACATCGAAGTTCTTGGCACCCAGTTCAATGTGATGGCGCGCGAAAACCGGGCAAAAGTTGTATTGAACAACGGTAAAATTCGACTCGATGTTGGCGAACGGGCTAAGGATAAGCTAGTAATGCAGCCCGGTGATTTGTTCTATGCGGATGTAAAGGCCAAAGTATACTACCGAAAGCGTGTCGATGCAGCAGCTCAGTCGGCCTGGCAAACAGGTAAACTAACGTTTGATGGCACTACGCTACAGGAAGTAGCGCAGATGCTGGAAGATACATACGGAGTAACAGTCGTTATCGCCGACCCCGACTTACGCCAGCAGACCTTATCCGGCACCATTCCAAATCAATCTATGCAAACCATTCTGAATGGGCTTTCCACGTTGTTCGATCTCCACATCACCCAACACTCCAATCGAATCATTATCCAATGAACCAACCTTCCAAGACTATGACTAAACAACTAATTGCGTTTGGTTTGCTGCTTCTGACTGGTCGTATACCTGTTCAGGCTCAGCTTCTGGCCTCCAACAATCGGTACGCTACCTATCAGAGTCATTCAGCCGATACCCGACTGATCTCGCTTAAAAGTGCATTGGGTGAACTTGAGAAGCACTACAGCGTATCTTTTATTTACCCAACCAATCTGGTCAATACGAAAGTCGTTATGGCAAATCGGCACAACCAGAACCTGGAGGCTGAATTAACTAGTTTACTGACGACGACAGGGCTGACGTTCCGAAAAGTCCAGCCAAACTTCTACGCCATTGTATCGACCAAGGAAAAGAACAACAGGCTTTTTCGTAAAATCGAGCATATCGAAACGGAAGCCAGCCCCGATCAGGCGAGCGAGACCGTGACGTTTCCAACGAAGACAATTGACAAACTCGAACGGATTGGCTGGTCTATGACCTCTACCCAGCCGCTGGCCGATATCAACGGAAAGGTGCTGGATAAAAACGGACAGGGTATTCCCGGCGTCAGCGTTATTATCAAAGGAACCAACCGCGGCACCACGACCAGCGCCACCGGTGACTATAGCCTGGCGGCACCCGACAACGCGACTCTGGTTTTTAGTTTTGTAGGCTACGTATCTCAGGAAGTGCCGGTTTCGAGTCGTAGTCGCATCAATATCACCTTACTGGACGACGTTAAAGCGCTCAGCGAAGTCGTCGTTGTTGGCTATGGTACACAGAAACGGGCGTCGATCACCGGCGCTATCTCATCGGTATCGGCGCAGGAAGTAACCCAATTGCCGGTTCCCAGCGTCGAGCAGGCGATTCAGGGACGGGTGCCCGGCGTAACTGTAGTAGGAAATGGTTCGCCCGGCGAAACTCCGATTGTACGCATCCGGGGTATCGGCTCGATTAACTATGCGGCCAATCCTCTGTATGTTATCGACGGATTCCCGACCAGTGATCTCAATAACTTCGATACCCGAGACATCGAGTCGGTCGATGTGTTGAAAGACGCTTCTTCGGCAGCTATTTATGGGTCTCGGGCGGCCAACGGCGTTATTATCGTTACCACGAAAAAAGGCACTGGCGATGGCAAATTGCATGTCAACTACGACGGGTATGTGGGTACGCAAAGTGCCTGGCGTCAGCTTGATCTGCTGAATCGGGATGAGTACATTCAGTTTGGGACGGCGCTGCGAACCAATGCCGGTCAGCCGGTACCTACCCGCTTTGCCAACCTGAATCAACCCATTTATGCCGGAGCTACGCAAACCTATGCCCAAACGGATACCGACTGGCAGAAGGCTGTTTTTCGGGATGCACCCATTACGCAGCATAGTGTCCAATTATCGGGAGGGAATGAGAAGTCCCGCTTTTATTCGTCTGTTGGTTACTTTAATCAGCAGGGTATTATGATTGGTACGGGCTACAAGCGCGGTAACTTCCGCATCAACTCCGACCATGCCATCAGTAAGCGTTTCTCGTTTGGTCAGACACTCACCATCTCGTACGACGACAAGCTCAATGAAGTCAGTGCCGGCGGCCGGACCCAGGTGCAAAATATGATTCGGATGACGCCCTATATGCCCGTCGAAGATCCTACGTTGCTTGGTGGTTATCGGGGTCCCGATGGGTCGGACGGCTCCGATCCGCAGAATCCAGTGCGGGCTGCGTTGCAGGACCAGAGTAATACACAACGTATGAAGATTCTGGGTAGTGCTTATGTCGATGTAAAGATCATCGACGGCCTGACGTACCGACTACGGGGCGGTATCGACTATGTATCGGCGCGCACATTCTCTTTCCTACCTATTTATAGCGAAAGCTTCAACGCGCGTGCCCTGGCCAATATTTCCGACGACCGATACACCTACGCGTCTCCTCTTATCTCGAATCAGTTAACGTACGAGAAGACATTTGGCAAGCATTCGCTGAATGTGGTAGCGGTGGCCGAACGACAGGCGGGTAATACCTTGCAGATAACGGGTACGGGTCAGGCGGCCTCGAATACCATCCGTGAGTTAAGTGCCGTTATCAGCACGAGTGCGGGTTTAACCGGCACCCGTTCGCAAAACGTGCTGCTTTCCTATTTGGGCCGTGTCAATTACGAATATGCCGGAAAGTATTTACTGGGTGCTTCGTTTCGTCGTGATGGCTCATCGCGGTTTGCCCCCGGTCGGAAATGGGGAAATTTCCCGTCGGTCTCAGCAGGCTGGCGCATCAGCGAAGAAGCTTTTCTGAAGAACGTACCGGCTATTTCCGAGTTGAAACTTCGGGCCAGCTATGGTACAATGGGCTTCAACGGCATCGGTGATTACTCGTGGCAAGTAGCGGTTTCTCAAAACACCAACGCCATTCTGGGCGACGCCCGGGCGCAGGGAACGTACTTCGACCGACTGGGCAACACCGATTTGAGCTGGGAGGTAACCAAGATGAGCAATTTCGGCCTGGATTTAGGTTTGTTCAGCAACAGCATTACGCTGTCGGCCGAAGTCTACCAGCGCAATACGGACGGTCTGATTCTGAATCAACCCATCGCGCCTTCCATTGGCTATTCGCAGTCGCCGATTGTAAACGTAGGCAGCATGCGCAACAACGGCGTTGAAATGCAACTGGGGTATAATAAAACAAAAGGTGCTTTCCGCTTCAATGCCTCGGGAAACATTAGTTTTATCAGCAACAAAGTATTGAGTCTGGGGCCAACCGTTTCTCCACTGCTCAACGGGGCTAACGCCGATTACGGCGGGGGCGATATTACGCGTACCGAAGCCGGACAGTCGATTCAGTATTTCTATGGCTATAAAGTGGCTGGTATCTTCCAGAACGCCGATGAGGTTAAAGCAGCTGCTACACAGGATAATGCCAAACCCGGCGATCTTCGCTTTGTGGATGTGAATGGCGATGGCAAAATCGACGCCAGTGACCGCGTAAATCTGGGTAGCTTCCTGCCCAAATTCACGTATGGCTTAAACCTGTCTGCCAATTACCGGGGTTTCGATATGGCCCTCTTTTTTCAGGGCGTTCAGGGTAACAAAATTTACAATGGCGTGAAGGTACTGGAGCAGGGAATGCTGCGACTGTTCAACGCAGGAACAGACGTACTACGGGCGTGGACACCAACCAACACGAATACGGATGTACCCCGGGCTGTTGACGGCGACCCGAACGGCAACACCCGTACATCAGACCGGTTTATCGAAGACGGCTCTTATCTGCGGCTTAAAAACCTCAGCATCGGCTATTCTGTACCAGCGGGCGTTCTTCAATCGTTCTCTCGCGGAACGCTGAGCCGCGCACGGGTCTATGTTGCGTCCACGAACCTGCTGACCTTCACTAAATACACAGGCTACGATCCGGAAGTCGGCTCACGCACCAGCAACACCAACCCTACCCTGACCAATGGCATTGACTACGGCCAGTTTCCACAGGCGCGCACGTTTATGGTAGGTTTACAACTTGGTTTTTAAGAAATTAGATATAACTAACGTCACAATGAAATCGACATACTGGACAACGGGTATAGTGGCCATGGGACTGTTCTTCGGATGCAGTACCAGCAGCCTCGACAAAGTGAATCCGAATCAGGTTATTACGGATAATTACTATAAAACATCCGACGAGCTGCTCAAAGGCGTTAACTCCGTCTATGCCGTTTGGCAAAGTGCGAACCTGACCGGCCGTGAGTGGTTCTTTCTCCATGACCTTCGGTCGGACGATGTAGCGACGGGTGGTGGCCAGTTGGAAGCCCCCCGCAGCCAAATCCTGATCGGCGCCCAAAATCCGACGAACGGCGTAGCCTTCTCCGTCTGGAACGGCCTGTACCGGACCATTCACCGGGCAAATGTGGTTATTGATAATGGCGCAAAGGTTACGGACAATGCAACGCTGGCCAAACGGGTAGTGGCCGAAGCCAAATTTCTCCGGGCATTGGCTTACTTCGATCTGGTTACCTTTTGGGGCGCGGTGCCCCTATATACAGATTACGTAACCGAGGTCAATGGCACCAAAGCCAAGGCCTCCATCGACGAGATTTATACCTTGCTGACCACTGATCTGCTGGCCACTCAGGCCGATTTGCCCGCCAGTTTCAGCGGGTCTGATCTTGGCCGGGCTACCAAGGGAGCCGCTCAGGCACTGCTGGCCCGGGTTTACATGCAGAAAGGCGATTATGCCAGCGCCAAAACCCAACTTCAGTCCATTATCAATTCAGGGCTTTATAAGCTGACGGATGAGTATACCGACAACTTCATCGAGGAAGCGGAATTCAATTCCGAGTCGATTTTTGAGATTGGATTCTCACTGATCGGTGGCTTTAACTGGGATGCCGACGGCAATGATAACGGGGCCAATGAAAACATGACCCGGAGTCAGGAGTACTCGGCTATTGGCTGGCGGAACCTGATTCCGTCGGAAAGCTTACTGGCCGAATACGAGCATACGGCCAAAGGCGACGCCAAAACCGATCCACGGTTGAAGTACAATTTTTATTTCATTGGCGATACCTATAACAATGGGCTTAACACCCTGATGGATTCGCAGGTACAGGGTAATACGTCGATCTTTAATGGTACAGCCCAGAAAATCAGCTGGCGCAAATACACGGCGATGTATAAAAACAACGAGACGTTTTATACGTCGGGTATCAACATGCGCCTGATCCGCTACGCCGAAGTTTTGCTGATGATGGCTGAAGCAGAGAATGAGACCGGCAACAGTGCCAACGCGATTACGCTTCTCAACCAGATTCGGGCGCGGAAAAGCGTAGCCATGCCCGCCTACCCAACGGCTAAATATCCGGTAAACAGCAAAGATGAAGTGCTACGGGCGGTTATGCACGAAAAGCGAGTCGAACAGGCCGGTGAGCAGATTCGCAACCGCGACATTCTGCGCTGGCGGGCACAAAACAAATTCAAAACTGAACCGATTCTCTATTTTGCGAAAGGCAAGCAGGAATTGCTACCCATTCCGCAGCAGGAGCTGGATAATAACAGTAAATTGACTCAAAAAGACCAGAATCCGGGCTACTAATACGGTATCAACGCCAGACCACATGTCTGGTCGATCAATTAAATCCCCGGCTGGCCTCGTTGCCAGACCGGGGATTTTGTCTCTATTTCAACTATGCACTACTTAGTCAGGCTATCTGGATTGTGGCTGCTTGCGCTGGTCAGTTGTACACAAACGCCTACACGCTTTGAACGGTTGACCGCCGACCATACCGGTATTGACTTCGCCAATACCATTACCGAAAGCGACTCACTGAATGTCCTGGATTTCGAATACCTCTACAACGGTGGTGGTGTTGGGGTGGGTGACTTTAACGGCGATGGACTGGCCGATGTGTTTTTTGCAGGCAATCAGGTGTCGAGCCGTATGTATCTCAATAAGGGCAACTTCACGTTCAACGACATAACCGATTCAGCAGGTGTGCGCACAACGTACTGGTGCACGGGCGTGGCCGTAGCCGACATCAATCAGGATGGCCGACAGGACATTTACGTATCTACGATTCATCCTGACCGTCGGAAGTCCGTCCCTAACCTTTTGTTTATCAACCAGGGAAACGATGCCAACGGTGTTCCGCATTTTCAGGAGTCGGCACAGGCGGCTGGTCTGGCCGATTCGAGCTACTCAACGCAAGCCACCTTTCTGGATTATGACCGCGATGGTGATTTAGATATTTTCTTACTGACCAATGCCCTGGAAACCTTCAACCGGAACAACGTCGTCGGCCCACGCAACGACGGTTCCGCCCGAAGCCGGGATAAGCTTTTTCGCAATGACGCCATCATGTCGGTAGCGTCCCGTGATTCCAATTCGCAAACGGCAAGTCAGGCCCCATCATTAGGGTGTGCTGCCTTACATTTTACGGATGTTTCCGAGCAAGCTGGGCTGGTGCACGAAGGCTGGGGGCTAGGGGTCATTGTAAACGATGTCAATCAGGATGGATGGCCGGATATTTACGTCGCCAACGACTTTCAGTCCAATGATGTCTGGCTGGTAAACAACCAAAACAAGACGTTCAGCAATCGCATCGCCGAGACCCTCAAGCACCAGAGCCACAACAGCATGGGCATGGACATGGCCGATATCAACAACGATGGCCTGAATGATCTTGCGGTGGTAGATATGCTACCGGATGATAATCTGCGGCAGAAAACGATGTTCGCGTCGATTCCCTACGACCGCTTTCAAATGGCCCGACGTCTGGGCTATCAGCCGCAATACATCCGAAACATGCTGCAGCTAAATCGAGGTTTCTGGCAGGGTACAAACCCATCTTCCTCTTCGCCGGCATTACCTCTGTTTTCGGATATTGGTTATCTGGCGGGAACGGCTGCAACCGACTGGAGCTGGAGCGCCCTGTTCTCGGATTTGGACAATGATGGTCATCAGGATTTACTGATTACAAACGGGTACCGAAAGGATATCACCGATCTGGATTTTACCAGCTACAACCGTGAGTCGGGCACGTTCGGTAGCGATGCTGACCGCCGTACGCAGCTCTTGAAACGGATTCGTGATTTAGAACCTGTTTACAAGCCAAATTTCCTCTTTCATAACGCGGGCAATCTTCATTTTACAGATGTGGCCCACGATTGGGGTCTTACGGAGGCCTCCTTCACGAATGGCACTGCCTACGCTGACTTCGATAACGACGGAGACATGGACCTGGTCATGAATAACATCAATGATCCTGCGTTCATTTACCAGAACAAAACCATCGATAATGCTGGCGATTCATCGGCAAATCATTTTTTGAAAATAAACCTATTGGGCATGCCCGGTAACCTGGAAGGCCTGGGCACGAAAGTAGCCGTCTGGGCTGGCGGAAAGGTATATTATAGTGAATACACACGACAGCGGGGGTATCAATCGACCATGGCATCGGGTATTCATTTGGGTCTGGGTGCTGCCAAACGAATCGACTCGCTTCACGTTTTATGGCCAGGCGGCACTGGTCAGGTCATTCGTAATCTGGCACCCAATCAGACGCTGGTTCTGGATGAGCGAAAGGCTGTTCGTCAATCCCCTTCGTTTATGCAGATACAAGGCTCTGCCAAGCCTCTACTGGCCGAGGTTCCCGCTTCAAATGGGCTTGATTTCCAGCATCAGGAAGACGACTTCGTTGATTACAAGGCCCAGCAAACACTCCTTTCTCACAAGCATTCGCAGATTGGGCCGGGCTTGGCCATCGGTGATGTGGATGGGAATGGCCTGGATGATATATACATAGCGGGCAGTGCCTACAAAGGCGGCACGTTTCTGCTACAGCAAACGAACACCGCTATTGGCAAAGCGACATTCCGCAGGAAAGACCGACCGGCCAAGAAGCCAGAAGAAACGGGTGTTCTGTTGTTCGACGCCGATGCCGACGGCGATCTCGATCTGTACGCGGTTCATGGTAGTACGGAATTTGGTCGGGATGAAGCCAGTTGCCAGGACAGCCTTTATCTGAACGATGGCAAAGGAAATTTTCGGGCGTCGCCCAAGGCCCTTCCCAACACCATGTCCAGCGGCTCGTGCGTCATTGCTACTGACTTTGACCACGATGGGGATTTGGACTTGTTTATCGGTGGCCGAGTCGTACCGCAGCGTTATCCAGAGGCCGCCCGCAGTTATCTATTGCGCAACGATAGCGTAAAAGGCGTAAGCGTTCGTTTTACCGACGTAACCGACCAACTGGCTCCCGGACTTGGCCGGGCTGGTCTGGTGTGCGCTGCCCTCTGGACAGACGTGGACCGCGATGGCTGGCAGGACCTTATGCTGGCGGGGGAGTTTATGCCGATTAGCGTCTTCATGAATCAGGCTGGCCGTAGATTTATACCAAAAGCATCGCCCGAGCTGGCCAAAGCCACGGGTTTCTGGAACAGTTTGACGGCTGGTGATTTCGACAACGACGGCGATATGGATTACATCGCCGGCAACTTCGGCCTTAACAGCCGATTGCAGGCGTCCAGTAGTCAGCCCGTTTCCGTATACGCGGCCGATTACGACAAAAATGGCACACTGGACCCTATCCTGGGTTTCTTCAACGGCGGCATCGAATACCCATTTCACCCCCGTGATGTGCTTACCGATCAGATTCCATCTTTCAAAAAGAAGATGACGTCTTATGCCGCTTATGGCAAAACGACCCTAACTAATTTACTGTCGGCAGATGACCAAAAGCAGGCCCTCATCAAGCGAGCGACCTACTTGAAATCCGCCTATATTGAAAATCGGGCGGGTCTGTTCATCCTCCACGAACTACCCATTGAGGCTCAGTTCTCACCTGTTTTTGGCACTTTGGCCACGGACATTGACCATGACGGTAATCTGGACGTTTTGCTGGTTGGTAACGATCACGCCACCGAAGTACTAACGGGCTTGCAGGATGCTGGTCTGGGCTTGGGTTTGCTGGGCGACGGGCGAGGAAACTTTAAGGCAATTACGCCCGCCCATTCCGGCTTCGTTGTCGATAAAGATGCTAAATCGCTGGCCTGTCTTATGCTGGGCAACGGACAACTGTATTACGTAACTACGCAGAACAACGGCCCATTGCGCGTGTTCCGGGAAGCGAACGATCAAATCACGTACAAACGCGTAGGATATGATGCTTTTTCGCTTTCTGAATCGGTGAGGCCTGGCCAGAAAAGAAAGGTAGAGTTTAGTTATGGAGGTGGCTATCTATCTCAGTCCTCGCGGGTTATTCCGTCAGGAAATGTAGAAAAATGACATGGCTAACCAAAGAAACTGTACTTTTGGCAGCCTTCCCATTTGCTTATGCGCTTACTCGTACTTCTGTTTTTCATGGCTTCGGTTACGCTTATTCCGTCAGATTCGCCCTCCTTCGATCTGGAAGGGCACCGCGGTTGCCGGGGATTGATGCCAGAAAACACCGTGCCTGCTTTTTTGAAAGCCCTTGACCTGGGGGTAACAACTCTGGAGATGGATGTCGTCATCAGCAAAGATCGGCAGGTCGTTGTGTCGCACGAACCTTATTTCAACTCGGCCTTCAGCATTGCCCCGAATGGCGTACCAGTTGATAAAAAAGAACAGAAAAATCTGGTTCTCTATCAGATGAATTACGCCGACATCAGGCGGTATGATGTTGGCTCCAACGGCAACCCCGCCTATCCGGAGCAGCAAAAAATTGAAGCCCATAAGCCCCTGTTGAGCGAGGTTATCGAACAGGCCGAAGCTTACCGAAAGGCCAGGGCGCTTCCCTCATTTTCGTACAACATCGAAATCAAAAGTGAGCGCTCCGAGTATAACAGGAGCCAGCCGGAACCCGCGGCCTTTTGCGAACTGGTGCAGGCTGTGTTGAGAAACCAACTTTTGGCAAAAGGGGCAAATCCCGAACGTATCGTCATTCAAAGCTTTGACTTTGCCATATTAAATCAATGGAAAAAAGGAATGCAGGCAGGCGACTATCCCAGCGTACGGCTGTCGGCGTTGGTTGAAAACTTACGAAGTCCCGAAAAAAACCTGAGTGATCTTGACTTCAAGCCCGACATCTACAGTCCGCATTTCCGCCTGATCAACCAGGATAAAATTGCTCGTTTGCACCAGCAGGGAGTCAAAGTAATCCCCTGGACAGTCAATCGGCGCGAAGACATGGAACGACTTAAAAGGTGGGGAGTCGATGGATTGATTACCGATTACCCGGACCGGGCAAACGGATTATAAACCCTATCGGTCGGATTTACGTTTTCATCACTAACTTCCTCAATCTGGTTAGTTTATGTTATTTTAGCCCCATGACTGTTCTAAATACCACACTCAAATGGCTCCTGCAACGGCGACTGCCGCGCATCGAAGCTATGATGAAACAACCTGGTGCGGTGCAACAGAAAGTCTTCGCGCAACTGATTCGGGCGGGCCGCCAAACAGAATGGGGTCAGAAGCACGCCTATAAATCCATTCAGACCATCCACGATTTCCAACAGCAGGTTCCTGTTTCGAGCTACGAAGATCTGTTTCCCTATATCGAACGGGTTATGAAGGGCGAGAACAAAGTCCTGTGGCCCTCCCCCGTACGCTGGTTTGCCAAGTCGTCGGGCACCACCAATGCCCGCAGTAAGTTTATTCCCGTTACCACTGAATCGCTGGATGAAAGCCATTTCAAAGGTGGTAAAGACATGATGGCGCTGTACGTGGCCAACAATCCCGACAGTCGGGCCTTTGAGGGAAAAGGTCTATCCATTGGTGGCAGCCTCCACCCAAATGCACTCGCCACGAACAGTGCCGTTGGCGATGTATCGGCAGTGGTTATGAAAAATCTACCCAGTTGGGCGCAATACATTCGTACGCCGTCTATTCAGATTGCTCTGATGGACGAGTGGGAATCCAAACTGGAGCGGATGGCCGAGATCACCTCGCAGGAGAACGTGACCAGTATGCTTGGTACGCCCACCTGGGGAATGGTCCTGATCGACAAAATTCTGGCCTTGACGGGCAAAACCAATATCCTGGAAGTATGGCCAAACTTTGAAGTGATGATGCATGGCGCAGTTAACTTCCAGCCTTACCGGGAATTGTTTCAGCACCATGTTTTTCCGTCGAAATCCGTTCGTTATCAGGAAGTTTATAATGCCTCGGAAGGTTTTTTCGCCATTCAGGACGACTTGACCCGCGTGGGTGAGATGCTGCTCATGCTCGATTACGGCATTTTTTACGAGTTTGTCCCGATCCATGAAGCTGATCAACCCTATCCGAAGGCGCTCACGATCGACGAAGTCGAATTAGACAAAAACTATGCGCTGATCGTGTCGACCAATGGAGGCTTGTGGCGTTACAAAGTCGGCGACACCGTCCGGTTCACATCGCTCTATCCGCACCGGCTGAAAGTGAGTGGTCGGACCAAGCATTTTATTAATGCCTTTGGCGAAGAGGTCATCGTTGAAAACGCCGAGACGGCCATTACACAGGCCTGCGAAGCGACAGGAGCCGTCATAGCCGATTACACCGCCGGACCAAACTACATGAGCAACGGTGCCAACGGCTGTCACGAATGGGTGATTGAATTTACGCAGGAACCCGACAATCAGCAACGGTTTAACCAGGTTCTGGACGAGACCCTCCGGCGAATCAACTCCGACTATGATGCCAAGCGATACAATGACATGGTACTCAAACGCCCTCGTGTTCATGTTGTACCGGCGGGTACATTCTATGCCTGGATGAAGCACCGTGGTAAAATAGGCGGTCAGCACAAAGTGCCCCGGCTGGCTAACTCACGGGAATATCTGGACGATATTCTCAGAGAAATGATGGATCATAAATGATCTCATTCGGTCAGGTTTGATTTAACTCACCCTCGTATCAACTTCTTAGCTTTTAAAAACGAATTGGTCATTACCGCCTTATCCGGATTTAGCACGACTTGCTTGATTACTTCGCAAATGAACAACTCATGATCGCCCGCGTCGGTGCTGTGCTTAACGCGGCACTGCACGTAGCCAACGGCTTCAGTCAGGTACGGACAGCCCCGTTCATCCAGGGCATAAGGCAAATTTTTAAACTTGTCTTTATCACGCCCTGACTGCTGGCCAAGTTTACGAACCAGCCCTGGCTGGTCGACTGCCAATACATTCACATTCAGGATACCACTCTCCCGGACCAATTCAATCGTATAATCAACCTTATACAGCGCCACGGCCAGGATTTTACCGCTCATATCCGTTTGTATAAGCCAGGTAACGATGTTAGCATTCCGTTTTCCATTCGCTACCGTTGTCACGCTGTGAACATCGTAATCCTTGTATTTTAATAGTCGTCGGGGCATACGTACGTAATATCAGTAATAGGCTATCATCTCCTTTACTAACCTGGGCTTGGCACTATCGGTTTGCTTCAGATAGCCAATGAAATTGCCGTTCTGCCAGTTGAAAATGACGATTCTGCCGCTTAAGTCCGATAACGACCGAATCAGTCCGAATTTTCCCCCGCAACAAAATCTGATTAGTGTCGGGCATCGTGTAGGTCATGGTGAACAGGGCCGTTGTGTCCGAAGCAAATTTTTTAAACGCGATCGTGTGTGCTGCAGAATCGAGCTTGTAGCTAAAATAAGCCCGATGATAACGCTGTCGAAACAATGTATCTGCCGTTAGAATACTTCCCGAATTAGTTGCCTCGAAAACGACATCTTTCCAGCGTAAACTATCGACGGGAGTACCCTGAAACTGATCAACGGTGAAGAATCCGGTGGCTAGTTTTTTAGGAGCAGGTTCCCGATCGGAAGAAGATGCGAATTGACTGAGTGGCATCACAAGAAACAGAAGAACGAACGCGATTTTCAACGCTAGCTGACTTCTTTTCATCCATTTTTTAGGCAATGTAAACCGGGTAGCCGCTGGCGCCGGTTTATTGAAGACGAAGAAGTTTAATAAGCGTCGGGCATCGCCAATCAGCAGAAAATTGCTCAATAGAAATAAGTGAATGGAGAATATCTTGACGGGTATATCGTAGCAAAGATTCATCATCATCACGTTCAGGAACACACTGGCCGCAACGAAAGCTCCTAGTGTGCTCGTGCGACGGAATAGGAGCAGCAGGCCAGCTATTACCTCAACCGCTCCCGAAAAAAACTGGTAAGGCGTCGAATACCCGATAAAATACCAGGCAAATCGCATGGGTAGATAATCGCCCAACGGAGTGGCCAACGCACTCAACGAGGGAAATACCATCTGGGAACCAAACAGTTTGATAATTCCGTACCGTAAGGCAACCATTGCAACGTAATAGCGAACTAAGACTAACAGCCAATAGTACGCCGTATCGTAGTTTGTTCGCCGATCAACAATTGTCCAGATAATAGTGCCCAAGAAGGCCGTCAACAGGAAGAAACACAGTTGAGCGTACCCGTAAGATGTATCGCCACTACCATTTAGCGGGACCAGCACATCCTTAACATGAAAAAGGTATGTATTACCTAAATTAACCAGCCAATCCTCCGCCCTGCTGTAATAGTCGCCGAGCAGATTCAGGCCAGGAACATCACCCAGCCAATTCAGGGGCGACATGTACAGGAGACTATAAATGCAGCTGAAGCGAAAGAGGATTTTACGCCATGCGGTCCAGGGGTCTGCCAATTGGGTAGACATATTTGTCATTGCTGCTTGCGATACGGTTGAAGGTGAGTGTACCGTGATTATCAAATATAATAAAAGCCGGTTATGACTCCGCTACAGGTCAATGCGGTTCGTGGTTACCTTTGCATCGAACGAAGGCTTTTGCTCCGTTGTTCTCTTTATAAATGATTCTTACTGGGTTGACAGGCACCGTTTGCTTCTCGCTCGTTCGCTCTTTGCGTCAATGAAATCGTTCGACATTCCAGATTATTACCGCAGCAGCATCATTACCCCTCTGAAAGAATTTCGGCGGAAACGGGATAAGCTGAAACGGGATTTTACGCCTACCCTACTCGATTTTGGTCCGATCAGACTGCTGATCGCCCGTCATTTCGGCTTTTGCTACGGCGTCGAAAACGCGGTCGAAATTGCGTACAAAGCCATTGCCGAAAATCCTGGCAAGCGTATTTTTCTGCTCAGCGAAATGATTCATAATCCCGATGTCAACGCAGATTTGCAGGACAGGGGGGTTCAATTCATCATGGACACAAGCGGGCGGCAACTTATTCCCTGGTCAGCGCTAGCTCCGGCGGATGTCGTGATTATTCCGGCTTTCGGTACAACGCTGGAAACGCAAAACCAGTTGTCGGCATTAGGGCTTAATGTCGAGAAATACGATACGACCTGCCCCTTTGTCGAGAAAGTATGGAACAAGGCAAGTCAAATTGGCCAGAAAAATTATACCGTTGTTGTCCACGGCAAGCCAAGTCACGAAGAAACCCGCGCTACGTTCTCACACAGCAAAGAAGCGGCCCCGACGGTTGTGGTCAAAGACATGGCCCAAACGCAACGGCTGGCGAAATACATCACGGGCGAGTTGCCAACCGAGCAGTTTTACTCCGAATTTGACGGCCAGTTCTCCGTTGGTTTCGACCCGGCCCGCGATCTACAGCGCATTGGCGTAGTGAACCAGACAACGATGCTAGCGTCTGATACACAGAGCATTGCCGACTACCTAAAACAGGTAATGACACAGAAATATTCGTTGACGATCGATACGGTAGACGCCCACTTTGCCAATACCCGCGATACGCTTTGTTACGCAACCAACGATAACCAGGATGCTACTTACGCCCTACTGAACTACCCAGCTGATTTTGCCATTGTGGCCGGTGGCTACAATTCCTCCAATACATCGCACATCGTCGAGCTCTGCGAAGAGAAACTGCCGACTTACTTCATCGAATCGGAGCAAAAAATCTTGTCGGATACACTGATCAGACATTTCAACGGGCACACCAAACAGGAGATCGTAACCGAAAACTTCATTCCCAGACTGGACGGTCCCCGACTGGATGGTCCCAGACTGGACGGTCCCCGACTGGATGGCTTATCTTCTAACCCGGTTACCGTGCTGCTGACTTGCGGAGCCTCCTGCCCCGATGCCGTGGTTGAAGGCATCCTGCTCAAACTCGTTAGCTTCTTCCCTACGGCACGACCCGTGGAGGCCGTGGTTGGTGAGTTTACTGCACTTTGATGGACACTTCCCGGCTTTCATTCTGGAGCCGGTCGAGGGCCGTGAGCACGTACGTGTATTTCTTTTTGGGATCGGCCGTTTTGTCCAGAAAGCGAGTGGACGATTCGCCCGTACATCGCGCCAGTATATAGCGGGGGTCGTTGGTGAGTAAGCGCGGCCGACGGCCTTCAAACCGGTAGATAAGGTATGCACTGGCCTCATCGCCATCGCTGGCCTCGGCCGATTGCTCCCAGTATAATTCAACACCTTCCCCTGTCATGGCTGCTTTCAAGTCACGGGGCGGCAAGGGAGGAATACTATCCAGCCATTTCATGGTGGGCACAAGCGCTGGATGCCGGTAGAAATTTGTTTGCAGCGAATCCCGAATAGCGAGTGGGTTGATCTGTAGGTTTTTAGCACTGAAGAATATACTTCCCTTCACAACCTGCTGTTGGCGGTTATGACGCATCTGATCAGGAAATTCCGTGGGTCGCCACCAGCCGGGATCCCGTTCAGAACCCCGCCCGACCCGATAGGCACCATGCCCGATATACAGATGGCAGTTGCCGGAGCAATTGTTCGACCACCAGTCAACTAGCGTTTTATAAGGCGCTCTGTTGAATTCAGAACTAAAATAAACCTGGGGGACAATATAATCGATCAGGCCTTCGCGCACCCATTTTCGGGTGTCGGCATAAATTTCATAATAGGACTGTCCACCGTTGGTGGCAGAACCATCCGGATCGCTGCTTTGGTTTTTCCAGATCCCAAACGGGCTAATGCCAAACTTAACCCAGGGTTTATTGGCCCGAATGGAATCCCGCAGTTCTTTAACCAGCTTCGTCACATTATCGCGTCGCCAGTCGGCTTTGGTCATACCGTTGAAATTTGCTTTGTATGTGCTGTCATCCCGCAAAACCTGTCCTGGTTCGGCATATGGGTAGAAGTAATCATCAAAGTGAATGCCGTCTACGTCGTATTCGCGGACAACGTTTGCCACAATACCTGCAATGTAGGAGCGAACGGCAGGTAAGCCGAGGTTAAAAAGTTTTTTGCCCCCGTAATTCAGCATCCACTCCGGTTTACGGTAGATGATGTTCGTTGGCGCAATGCTGGCCGTTTTACCGATTGTTGCCCGGTCGAGATTGAACCAGGCATGAAATTCCAGGCCGCGCTGGTGTGCCTCCTCAATCATGAATTCGAGCGGATCGTAGAAGGGTTCAGGGGCTAATCCCTGCTGTCCTGTGAGCCATTCCGACCAGGGTTCTGAGCTGCGGGCATAAAACGCATCGGCGGCCGAGCGAACCTGCACCACAACGGCGTTGAGGCCCATTTGCTGATGTTGATCGAACATCGACAAGATTTCGCGTTGCTGGTCGGCTACGGGCAATCCTTTCTTACTAGGCCAGTCGATGTTATTGACCGTAGCGATCCAAACCGCCCGAAACTCCCGCTTGGGGGGCGCAGGCGTCGGGTTAATTACGTCATCGAATGGAAGGGTATCTGCAGGCACAACAAGTACCTTGGGAACAGCAGGCTTGGGGGCTGGTGGTTTTACGGCAACGGGTTTATCGGGTGCCGGAACAACGACAACAGGACGCGCGGGCCGGGGGGCGGGCTTCTTTGCAACAACAGGCTTGGCATGCCGACAACCATTGATGAGCAGAAGGAAAATCAAGAGACTACTGTAAGCAATCAGACGCATTGGGCAGTATAGGTTAACTGCCAAAATTAACGATAGTCGGGCACACCTTAGCCTACTTTACGGGCAATTCTGCCTTTTTTCCATTCGTCCGGCACGCATCGCTGCAGTAAATAACATTCTCCCAGACACGCTCCCATTTCTTACGCCAGGTAAAAGGCCGATTGCATACAGGACATATTTTCGTTGGCAAATCCGACTTTTTACGCATTTTCATAAAACACTAACATTTATCTTCTGCAACAAGTTTTCTGGCTTTCGCACGTTCTGAATGCTAACACCCGTTCCGCAACCACACAAGATGTTACCAGCAGAATCCGCCTGTTACTTCGCCCGGCGTTTTTTTATCCCTGTGTATAGCTCATACAAGTAAGATCTATGAGTAACCAAATAGACTTTATTTAAACATGTACCTTAGCCAGTTTAACCCCCCGTTATTCAGCGAATTGCCAGGTACATCAATCTGTTTTTAGTTCTATTATCATGAAATCATCAACAACAAGTATATCTCTTACAGACGTCGATATTGACCGCGTTGTGGAAATGGCCTGGGAAGACCGTACGCCTTTTGAGGCTATTCAGGCACAGTTCGGTTTAGCCGAGCAGGAAGTTATTGACCTGATGCGCCGGGAATTAAAACAAGCATCCTGGCGCCGATGGCGGGCGCGTGTACAGGGGCGTTCAACCAAACACGCGACTTTGTCGGCCGTACCAGATGCCCGGTTTAAATCGGCTCAACAACGGGTCATTTCGCTGAACAAGGTTAGTAAACGGTAATTTTCCTGATTTGGCGTCTGGCTTAATATACTTACTTTTGTGCCGGTTTAAAACATTATTGGCACTATTTGTTCTGCAATTTGAATCAATCCAATAAGTTTTAAGAATTTTCTATTTCAAAAGGTGGTAGCTTTGCGCTATCCTGTAACATAGTATTAACAGACTGCATCATTTATGTCGAGCCAGAAATTAGATCAGATAGATCGGAACGTATTGGAAATTCTCCAGGCCAACGCTAAAATCACCAACGCTCAGCTTTCCAAAGAAATAGGCCTCTCGCCCGCACCAACTCTCGAACGCGTTAAAAAACTCGAAACATCGGGAATCATTCAGAGCTACCACGCCCAGTTAAACCGCGAAAAAATCGGCCTTGGCGTCACAACATTTGTTATGGTTACGCTTGTCGGTCATAAGAAAGAGACCACCATGTCGTTTGTCGAGAAAGTTAACGAAATCGCCGAAATCATAGAGTGTCACCACATTACAGGATCGGGAGACTTTTTGCTTAAAGTAATCGCGAAAGATATCTCGTCTTACCAGGGGCTGATGCTAGATGTTATCAACGAGATTGATGAGGTTGCCAGCACACAGACAATGGTGATCATGTCTACGTTTAAAGAAAGCAAAGTGTTGCCAATTCCTTAATACATACATAGTGTATGGTATATGGACAGATAAGTACACCATATACCATACACTATATACGCTCACTCTTTCCGTTTCCGCCGTTCCTCCCGTCTTGATTTTTTAGCATCGTCCAGCGCCTTTTTGGCCTCTTTATACTGGCTGGACTTTCGCTCGGCTTTATCCAGCACTTCCCTAAAATACGTCTGCGCCAGATCGTAATTTTTTTCTTCGTTTGCGATTTTTGCCAAGCCTACTACCGACGACAAATAGTAGCCCGCATTGGTGGAATTTGTTTGCTTAGCGTATTCAACCGCTTTTTGGTAATTTATTTTTGCCTCCGGTAAGTTCTTGTAGAACAAATGATTGACGTAGGCCAGGATATACGCAGCGGTGCGCCCACTTACCCCCTCATAACCCGCCTGCGTCCGGTCCACTTTTGCCAGAATATCTTTAGAGATTCGTTCAGCCTCTGCCAGGCGCCCCGTTACAAAGGCCGACCGGGCGAAGTACCGCTCGAAGAACGGGTTGTCAGGATATTGCTCATACATGTACTTCGACATTTCATAAGCTTTATCGTACTGATTCTCCATGCTGTAAATCTGGACCAGAAAATACCGGGCTTCTACACGCGTATAAAAGGCGGTGTTAGCCGTTTTTTCCAGCTCTTTGATTCCATTTACTTTGTTGCCTTTAGGAAAAAACATCAGAATAGGCTTCAGGAGTGGGTAATTCTCTGGAATCCACTGGGCATAATAGTCATACATGCCGTCGCCAAACAATAACTCGGGGCTAAAGTCGGCATTGCCCTTGCACTTCTCGAAATATTTGAGGGCACTTTTACCAGCAAACGTCGCCTTCGTCCACTTCTTACGTTCGGAGTACAGCCGTCCTTTGAAGGCGTAAGCCGCAGCCAGAAAGAACGAAGGCTCCAGTTTGTTTTCGCTATTGTCGTAGAGTTTCTCGGCCAGGGCAATAGTCGTATCCATATAGGCGATGCACTGGCTGTCGTAATCAGTTATGTCCGTATTCGGGACGATTTTCCACCACTCGGCCAGGCCCATCAGGAAGTAGGGCATCGGATGTTTGGGATAGCGCACCCGCAGCCACCGAAATTCTTTATCGGCTTCGTAAAATTTATAATTGTACATCAGATTGATGGCCTCCGCCGACTCAATCTGAACGCCGGGATGTTTTAATAGCCCATCGTACTTTTTATCAAACGCCGACGGGTCATAAAGCTGAGCATGCACCAAAGATGCCATACCAAGTAGCCATACCGTCAACAATAGCTTATTCATCCGTTAAATTTAGCGTTAATAGTATATGAACGTAATCTACTGTAAGTCCGTTTGCCTGCGCTTATTTTTCAGTAAATTTTTGCCCCCTTTCCTGGCATCGGTGTATCTTTGACATCCCAAGACGACGATATGATAACGATTAGAGACAAAACGTTTGTCCCCTTTATTCCCGCCGATGCCATTCAGGAACGCATTCAGGAAATAGCCAAGCAAATCAATCAGGAATACGCCGACAAACAACCGCTCATTGTGGTCGTACTAAACGGTGCTTTCCTTTTCGCAGCCGACCTGACCAAACACCTTACTATTCCCTGCGAAATTACCTTCATTCGAGTGGCTTCTTACCAGGCTACCGAATCCAGCGGTCAATTGAAGGAGATTTTGGGATTAAGTGAATCCATTGAAGGGCGCGATCTGATTGTTGTTGAAGACATTGTGGATACGGGTCTAACGCTGCGCCAGGTCTGTGCCCAACTTCGGGAGAAAGCCCCAGCCTCCGTCTCCATCGCCACGCTATTATTTAAGCCAACCGCCTTGAAAGAAACCCTCGACTTACGGTACGTCGGTTTTGAGATCGAAAATCGTTTTGTGCTGGGTTACGGCCTGGATTATGATGGACTGGGCCGGAATACGCAGGAAATCTTTGTTCTTTTTGAGGAGTTGGTGGGGAGCAGCGAGGAATAAGGAGTTACTGACGCGAGCGCGGTCAAGAGCTCTTGTTTACCCAAATAGCTTCTCACGACTAGTACTAATTACCGATCCACCTCCCCCATCACAACGTCGATGGAGCCGATGATAGCGACCAGATCGGCAAGCATGGCTCCTTTACTAATTTCACTGATGACAGACAGGTTGTGAAAACAGCATGACCGGGCTTTGCAGCGCACGGGTATATCCGACTTCCCATCGGTTCGGAAGAAGAAGCCTAATTCACCTTTCGAACTCTCAGCTCGGGCATAAAAATCCATCGCCTTCGGCCGGATTTTCTTAGGGACTACGGCCTGCGGATCATACGCTCGAGTGCGTTTATGATCACCCAGCAACTGATCGAGGCATTGCTCCACGATGCGAATAGACTCGTGACACTCCAGTACACGAACATTGTTCCGATCCCAGCAATCGCCAGGGGTTCCCATTTTTCCTTCACCAATGGGAATATCAAAGTCGAGTTCAGGATAAACAGAGTAACCATCTACCCGGCGGAGGTCGTAACGCAATCCGGAGCCTCGCAGCATGGGCCCCGTGCAGCCATAGTCGATCGCCACTGCCAGGGGTAATACGCCCACGTTGGCCGTACGTTTTACAAAAATTTCATTTTCGATAACCAGTTGCTGCAGCTCAGTTAGTTTCGGTTTGAGATAGGAAATAAATTCCCGGCACCGCTCCTCAAAGCCAACGGGCAGGTCATAGAACAGCCCACCTACCCAAATATAATTATAAAGCATTCGGGCACCACTGACCCATTCGAGTAGACGCTGAATATGCTCCCGGTCGCGCATGAGCCACAGAAAAGGGGTATACGCACCAATATCAAGCGCATAGGTGCCAATGCCGACAAAGTGAGCCGCAATACGATTCAACTCGGCTACCAATACCCGTGTGTATTCGGTTCGTTTTGGAATGTCGTTCTCGATACCCAGCATTTTTTCCACGCCCATCACGAAGGCGTGCTCGGAATTCATAGCAGCTAGATAGTCGAGTCGATCAACGAACGGGATTGTCTGGTTGAATGGGAGTGACTGAGCGTGTTTTTCAAAACATCGATGCAGATAACCCAGATGCGGCACCACATCAACAATGATTTCGCCATCGGTAACAACCTCGAAGCGCAGCACACCGTGCGTCGACGGGTGCTGTGGCCCCATATTCAGAATCATCTCGCCCTCGTTGAGCATTTCGGGCTTATACACGGTGGGTTCCGACGCTTTGAAATGCCCCGGCGCGTACTCGTATTGTATGGTTTGTGTATTCATGTTTGGTACCAAACAGCCGAGGCTGCTTATGTAACTTAAATCAAACAGCCCGCGGCTATTTGGTACAATAGTACGTCAAAGGTCGAAAGCGGGGGTCCGAAAGTCAACCGTATCCTGACTTTTCTGAGAGCGATCATCCAAAATCATAGCTTTTTTTCTAACAAGCTCTTTGTCAAGTGAAAGACATTGCGTACCTTTGCGCTCCTTATCGAGAAAACGAACTTTAGCAATGGCAAAGAAAGGCGCCAATAGAATCCAGGTTATTCTGGAATGCACCGAGCAGAAAGACAGCGGTGTTCCCGGCATGTCCCGGTACATTACTACGAAAAACCGGAAAAATACGCCGGCTCGTATCGAGCGAAAAAAATACAATCCGTTCCTCAAGAAAGTAACGCTGCACAAAGAAATTAAATAGGTTTTGGGTTTATAGTGTTCCGTTTACGGTAGGTAGAGTCAATCTGTTACCGCATCCGAAAACTGATAACCATAAACCATAAACTAAACAATCGACATGGCAAAAAAGGTAGTTGCAACCCTGAAAACGAAGGATAACGGCAAGGCATTCGCCAAAATTATCAAAGCCGTTAAATCGCCCAAAACTGGCGCTTACACCTTCAAAGAAGAAATGGTCCCGGTTGACGAAGTACAGTCTGCGCTGAAAAGCTAGGCATTGAAAAGTCAGCTTCCCGCACGAAGACATTCGTCCCACAGCCGTAATCGGTTCTGTGGGACTTTTTTTTATCAAAAAATAGTTAGGGCAGGTAGCGGCACAGCCACCTACACGTTACCGGAAATACGCTATTCTACCTGACTATCAATCGACCAACTCACTGACTCTACCTTATGGCCCTATTTGGTTTATTCTCAAAGGAAAAGAAAGAAACACTCGACAAAGGATTAGAGAAAACAAAAGACAGTTTTTTCTCTAAACTCGGCCGGGCCGTCGTTGGGAAATCTACTGTCGATGAAGAGGTTCTGGACGAAGTTGAAAACGTACTTATTTCATCGGATGTAGGTGTTGAAACAACGGTTAAAATAATTCGAAGGATCGAAGAACGCGTTGCTCGTGATAAATACGTAGGTACCGAAGAGCTTGACCGAATTCTGCGTGAAGAAATAGCGGGCCTACTGTCAGACAATAATACGGTCGACATAGCGGATGATTTTTCGCTGCCTGCTGGTATAAAGCCCTATGTCATTATGGTCGTGGGGGTTAATGGTGTCGGTAAGACCACCACCATTGGTAAGCTGGCAGCCCAATTTCATAAGCGTGGCAAGAAAGTCGTGCTGGGCGCGGGCGATACGTTCCGGGCTGCCGCCGTTGATCAGCTTAAACTCTGGGGCGACCGGGTGGGCGTTCCGGTCATTTCGCACGGCATGAACACTGACCCCTCAGCTGTCGCTTTTGATGCGGTAAAAAAAGCAACCGAAATAGGTGCCGATGTCGTAATCATCGACACTGCGGGACGATTGCACACGAAGATCAACCTGATGAACGAGTTGACTAAGATAAAGCGGGTAATGCAGAAATTCACGTCCGAAGCCCCTCACGAGGTACTTTTGGTGCTGGACGGATCTACCGGGCAAAACGCGTTTATTCAGGCAACCGAATTCACGAAAGCAACCGAGGTAACCGCCCTGGCGATCACTAAACTGGATGGTACAGCAAAAGGGGGCGTTGTGATTGGCATTTCGGACCAGTTTAAAATTCCGGTCAAGTACATTGGCGTTGGTGAGAAAATCGATGACCTTCAGACGTTTAACAAAATGGAATTTGTGGATTCGTTCTTCAAAAAATGAATATGCCCCATGGCAGTAGTAACAGACTTGGATAAAGTTAATCGGGAGGTAACCGATATTATGAAACGTCATTATGGCGACCGGCTGGACAGGGTCATCTTGTTTGGCTCCTATGCCCGTGGTGATTTTAATGAAGAGTCCGACGTAGACTATTTGGTCGTTTTAAGAGATGATAATGTTTCTTCATTTAAGGAAGTAGCTACTACAATAACCGACCAAAACGACTATTATCTTAGAACACTTATCCCGATTTCGGCTGTCGTTGTATCGAAAAACCAATTTCTAACGTCAAATCGTATTTTCTATAGAGAAGTTAGAAAGGACGGCAAATGCATTTATGAGTGAAGACCTAAGCGACTGTATTAAAAAAGCGGAAGGATATTTAGCTAATGCTAAAACGATCGTTACAACGGAGCCATTACATCATGCTATTATTGCTTTTTCTGACTCGTACGCGGTCTGCTCGTGGAGAAGAACATTGTGACAAAACGCCATTCTGCTGCCCGTGAGATGTTTTCGCTTCATTACATTAAATCAGGTGAGATACCTGAACAATTTAAAGATGATTTTGCAACGTTGTTCGAACGCCGACAAATAGCGGATTATGATGTAGATGGCGATTTTTCACTGGATGAGATAAATCAACTTATTCAATTAGCCGAAAACTTTCTTGGCTTTGTAAAAGAGCGTTATGCGTAAATACATCATCTATTTCGTCTTCTTACTTAGCATTTCGTTTGCAGGCTCGGCTCAGACATCTATCCGGCGAAAAGCCGCTAAATCGGTGAAGAAACAGGGAATTTGTGGCGTGGTTCGGGAAAAACGAGGCAATTACATGCCAAGCCCTGACTCACCCCGGCAAAACCCCGATGGAACGCCGGTTGAACGCGACGTGTTAATTTTTCCTCTGTTGAATAGAAGTCAGGTTGAGGCCGGCGAAAACGGATTTATCCATTCCGTCGGGGATGCGAAGCCAGTCAAAACCGTTAAATCCGGGAAAGATGGGAAATTTTGCGTGAGCTTGCCAGTCGGTCAATACACCGTAATGGTGAAAGAAGAAAAGGGATTATACGCGAATTTATCGGACAGCAAAAACAATATTTTTCCGGTCAACGTCCAGAAAAACAAATCAGTAACAGTAACGGTGGCTATTATTCATCAGGCTGTATTTTGAGTAACGCGGACATCCTGTCCGCCCTTATTTGCATAATACTGCGGACAGAATGTCCGCGTTACAAAATGAAAACCAAAGGAATACGTACCAATAAAATCAATATCGTCACGCTTGGTTGTTCGAAGAACCTGGTGGATTCGGAGGTGCTTTTTACCCAACTCAAGGGCAACGGTATGAACGTAACGCACGAATCGAAGAAAGACGACGCCAATATCGTTGTCATCAATACGTGTGGCTTTATCGACAATGCCAAAGAGGAATCCATCAATACTATTTTGCGCTACGTGGACGCCAAGGACGCGGGCATAGTTGACAAAGTTTATGTAACGGGCTGTCTTTCACACCGGTACAAAGATGAACTCGAAGTAGAAATGCCAACGGTAGATGCCTGGTTTGGCACCAACGAGTTACCCCGAATGCTGAAAACGCTCCGTGCCGACTACAAGCACGAACTCGTTGGCGAACGGTTGCTCACCACTCCGGCTCACTTTGCCTATCTCAAAATCGCTGAAGGCTGCGACCGTCCCTGTTCATTTTGTGCTATTCCGCTGATGCGGGGCGGCCATGTGTCCCGCCCGTTTGAGGAATTGCTGACCGAAGCGAAGTCTCTTGCCCGACGCGGCACCAAAGAACTGATTCTAATTGCGCAGGACCTGACTTACTATGGTCTCGATCTGTATAAAAAACGAAACCTTGCTGAGCTGGTCGACAAACTGGCGGATGTTGACGGCATTGACTGGATTCGGTTACAGTACGCTTACCCATCAGGCTTCCCGCTGGAAGTGCTGGATGTTATGCGCGAGCGGTCAAACGTTTGCAACTACCTGGACATGCCCCTGCAAACCGGCTCTACGGAGTTGCTGAAAATTATGCGCCGGGGCATTACCCGGGAGAAAACGGAAAGTTTAATTCATACGATCCGCGAACGTGTTCCCGGCATTACTCTTCGTACAACGCTGATTGCCGGTCACCCCGGCGAAACGGAGGCTATGTTTCAGGAGACGTACGACTTCGTTGAGCGGATGCGTTTTGATCGGCTGGGTGTATTTGCGTATTCGCACGAAGACGACACGCATTCCTTTTCCATGCCCGACGATATTCCGGCCGATATCAAGCAGGAACGGGTGGATGAACTGATGGAAATTCAGCAGGGTATTTCGCAGGAACTAAACCAGCAAAAAATCGGGCAGACGTACAAAGTGCTATTCGACCGGAAAGAAGGTGGCTATTTTATTGGTCGCACCGAAGCCGATTCCCCTGAAGTTGATAACGAAGTACTGGTACCCGCTACGCAGTATGTCCGGCTCGGGGACTTTGCCAACGTACGCATTGATCGCGCTGAAGAGTTTGATTTATACGGTGAAGTTGTTTAATTAGCCCGGCATGAAACTAACTGAGAACGAAGTACAGGTCATTCACCCTTACTTGCAAGATAAGCCAGTAGTGAGAGCCTATGTTTTCGGTTCATACGCACGGGACGAAGCCAATCCGCAGAGTGACCTTGACTTACTGGTAGAACTTGATTATAACCGTCCTATAGGTTTAGAATTTGTTGGCATGAAATTGGAAGAACAACTGCATAAGCCCGTTGATCTGGTTTCTTCAAGTGGCCTGTCGCCCCGAATTCGTCCTTTTATTGACAAGGATAAAAAACTGATTTATGAAAGGGCGGTTCGGTAATAAGCAACGGCTGGAGATGCCCTTGATTCGATTGCTGAGATTGAAAATTATGTAGCGAATCAGACCTTTTCTCAGTTCCTGGCAAATTCAATGATGCGATTTGCCTGCATCAAGCAGCTCGAAATAATTGGCGAAGCGTGCAACCATGTCGTTCATCAGTAAAAGAGATTTTTCCTGAGGTTGAGTGGCGCAAAGTCACTGGCTTACGACCTATTCTGGTGCATGAATATTTCGGGGTTGATTCGGCACTGATATGGCATATAATCACAAATGATTTGCCGAATCTGAAATTCCTGTTCATTCATATTGCCGAAACATTGTGATGAAATGGGCTAGTTCAGCCATTAACCCTGACAAGAAATCACGTCAACGATTCAAGCATATAGTCCAAATTTTCCCGACTCACGACTCAAGTCGTGGGCTGAACAACCCAGTGTCGAACCTTGCCGGATTTTTCGTTGTTAAAATCCGGTAAACGCAACTTCCGCCTACCGCATGGACTGTCAGTACCTGCCGCTTGCTTCAACCGGCCAGTTTTCTTCCCTATTCCTTGATTACATTTCGAATAAAGACAGTTTAAAACCTTTTTATGGCCGCTTTCCCGATGTAGCAGCCTTCAAGGAGCAGATTAACGAGAAAAACTTTGATGAAGCTAATCGGCGGGTTCTGGTTGATGCTCTCCAACGGCAATACCAGTCTCTCGACGCAAAACCGGACTTTTCGGTATTATTGGAGCCCAATACCTTCACGGTCACCACGGGGCACCAGCTCAACATTTTTACCGGGCCACTTTACATCATTTATAAACTCATCACGACCATAAACCTGGCCAGAAAGCTCAAAGCAGCTTATCCCAGCTATAATTTCGTGCCGGTTTACTGGATGGCTACCGAAGATCATGACTTTGCGGAGATCAACCATTTTTCGTTGATGGGCAAAAATTACGCCTGGCAAACAGAGCAGCGTGGGGCCGTTGGCCGCATGAACCCGAAAGAATTAAAAACCCTTTTCGCTCAAATTCCCGAAAAGTTATCACTGTTTGAAAAGGCTTACCTACACCACAATACCCTGGCCGATGCCGCCCGGTACTACATAAACGAACTATTTGGAGCGGAAGGGCTGGTTTGCTTAGATGCTGACGATGCCGCCCTAAAACGGGTTTTCGCCCCCGTTATGCGGGATGAGCTTACCCAGCAAAAATCAGGTGAGTTGGTACAGACAAGAACCAGGGAGCTTGAGAAATTAGGTTACAAAACAGTTATTACACCCCGTGATATAAATCTGTTCTACCTGGATGACCAGATTCGGGAACGTATCGAGCGCAAGGAAGATGGAACGTATCGGGTTCTTCATACAAAAATAAGCTTTTCGGAGAGCGAGGTCTTAGATTTGCTGGCCGAACATCCCGAAAAATTTAGCCCAAATGTGGTATTGCGTCCCCTGTACCAGGAAACTATTCTCCCCAATCTGGCTTACATCGGTGGACCATCGGAAGTGCCGTATTGGTTGCAGTTGAAAAGTGTGTTTGAGGAGTATAAAACAACGTTCCCGATTCTGATGCCACGGAATTTTGCGATGTACGTTTCGGCCGTAAGTTCGAAACGTATTGTCAAGCTTGGCCTTACCCCCGAACAATTATTTCAGGATACGCTCGCGCTCAAACGGGAGTTTATTGAAACGCACACCCGGCATATTCTTAAATTCGATAACGAGAATAAAACCATCAACAAAGCGCTTGACGCCATTTTGAATAAAGCCCAAATGGTTGACCCAACGCTCGAAAAGGCCGTTTTAGCGGAAACAAAACGATTCGCCGACGCAGTTGCCCGACTCGAGAAGAAGATGCGCCGAGCCGAAGAACGCAATCAGGAAACGGGTATCCGGCAGTTGCTGGCCGTCAAGAATGACCTTTTCCCCAACGCAGGATTACAGGAGCGCAGCGAAAACTTTCTGACGTTTTACCTGAATGATCGTCAGTTTCTGCAAAAAATGTTGTCGGTCTTCGACCCGTTCACGTATCAAATGCAGCTTTGCCTGGAATAATTAGTTCCTCAGGTAGCCCCCATGATTTTATGACCAAGGCTGAGTTACGTCGGGAGTTTCTAGCTAAACGCAAAATCCTTACGGCCGAAGAAGTTGCTCAAGACAGTCAGCGCATAGCCAGCAACTTCTTCACCTATCTTGAGCAGCATGACCTTGACAGCAGTCCGGCAATCGTGCACACATTTCTGCCCATTAAACGACGGAATGAAGTAGATACCTGGTTCATCATCAACCAGATCTGGACGCACCTTCCACACATTCAGATCAGTGTACCGGTTACCGATGAGTACACGAATCAATTGATCAACTACACGTTGTTTCCGTCTACGGCGCTGATAGAAAACAGACTGGGCATTCCTGAACCCGCCGTTGGCAGCCGATATGAAACCGATCTCGCCCAGATAAGCATCGTATTGGTACCTTTACTTATCTTCGATAAACAGGGACATCGTGTAGGCTATGGAGGTGGCTATTATGACCGTTTTCTGGCCAGTTGCCGCCCCGATTGCCTGACAATTGGCCTTTCGCTCTTTGAACCTATCAACATCATTGACGATATCGGACCGACAGATATTTCCTTAAACTGTTTTATAACACCAAGGCAACTGTATAGCTACAATTAAGACTATTTAATCATAGTTTATTTACTTTTCCATATAAACAACTGGTGGCTGGCGTTATCTTTATAAAAAGAACAACGGTCATGAAAACACTTTTGCTACTACTCTTGCTCTGTCCCCTGTCAGTATGGGCGCAACAAGACAAAATTCCACTTCCCGTTCAGGGAGAGAATCTTAAGCCAATCGAAAGCGATCTGATTCCTTCGTATAACGGACGATACGGACAGCAAGTAAAAACACAGTACGTGTATGATGGCCTCGATATTCGACGAGCCAAAGATCTGGGTCAGTACATATATGCATCCGGCGACCCAAACGCTATCCGTGAGTTCAATGCCTATATCAGCAGCCGCAAAGCAGGTGGCTGGCTCATTGCGGGCGGAATTACGTCAGCTATTGTGGGGGCAATCATCATGGGTTCGAATGGGCCGGGGTCCGACGGGAAATTTATAGCACAACAGCCGTATGTTTGTCCGACGGGCTATGCCTGTGGCGGGTCAGGTGGTGTTGTCTATGGTGGTCAGATTGCGGGCTATCAGGCAGTAACGGATACTCAGCGAAAAAACACCTACGCAGCAGGTGGCCTGACCCTGCTGGGTGGGGTGCTAATGGCCGGTATTGGCTGGGGGCTGAATATGCCTGGCTCACACCTGCGCCGTTCGGTGCAGTATTACAACCGGGCTCTGAAACAACGGGGTATATCCTGGCAACTTACGCCCTACTCGTCTATGGCTAACTCGGGCGTTGGTCTGGTAGGGCGCTTCTAACTTTTTTAAACGATAATTCCTGTCCGTCAAAGTTTTACCCTATTTTTGCAGGCCAATCATTATGCGGGCGTTGGCTAGTGCTGACAGACCCGTTTTTATTAACTAAATAAAGCGGATTTCACGGCAAGAGCCCACACGGGCGGCTCCGGAGCATCCGCATCAAAACAATGAAAATCGCAGTCGTTGGGGCTACTGGCTTGGTCGGTAGCGAAATCCTGAAGGTGCTCGCCGAGCGCAGCTTCCCCGTGTCAGAACTCATTCCCGTCGCTTCCGAGCGGTCGGTTGGTAAACAGGTTGAGTTCAAGGGTAAATCATACACGGTCGTTAGTTTCGAGGATGCCATTGCCGCCAAACCCGCTATTGCGATTTTTTCGGCGGGTGGCGGTACGTCACTGGCGCTGGCACCCAAGTTTGCCGAAGCAGGTATTACGGTTATCGACAACTCGTCGGCCTGGCGCATGGACCCAAGCAAGAAACTGGTCGTTCCTGAAATCAACGCTAACACGCTGACACCCGACGACAAGATCATTGCCAACCCAAACTGTTCGACCATTCAGATGGTTGTCGCCCTGAAACCA
The DNA here is from genome assembly GCF_054776575.1 of Spirosoma humi. Classification (NCBI taxonomy): domain Bacteria; kingdom Pseudomonadati; phylum Bacteroidota; class Cytophagia; order Cytophagales; family Cytophagaceae; genus Spirosoma; species Spirosoma humi. The sequence continues at coordinate 243,570 of NZ_BAAHBR010000008.1, read as the reverse complement.
CTTCACGATCGCTATACCGTTAAGCGAGTCGTGGTGTCCACGTATCAGTCAGTGACGGGAACGGGGAAAGCCGCGGTCGATCAGCTTTTTGCCGAGCGAACCAATCAGGAGGGCGTCGCGAAAGTGTACCCGCACCCCATCGACCTGAACGTGTTGCCACACATTGACGTCTTCCTCGACAATGGCTACACAAAAGAAGAGATGAAAATGGTCAACGAAACCAAGAAGATTATGGGCGATGACTCCATTCAGGTTACGGCTACCACGGTACGCATCCCGACCATTGGCGGGCATTCCGAAGCCGTTAACATTGAGTTCGAGAATGAGTTCGACTTGAGCGAAGTAGTTGACTTACTGACCAAGGCAGAAGGCATTGTTGTACAGGATGATCCGGCGAATAAAATTTACCCTATGCCGCTAACGGCTCACGGGAAAGACGACGTATTTGTGGGCCGTATCCGTCGTGACGAGAGCCAGCCCAAAACGCTGAATATGTGGATTGTAGCCGACAACCTCCGGAAAGGAGCAGCCACGAATGCCGTACAAATTGCCGAGTATCTTATGAAGCATAATCTGGTTGAACGCGAAGCCGTAGCGGTGTAACCTTTCTGCCTGTTTATTTACAGAAAGTCCCGTTTAGCTACTTGCTGAACGGGACTTTTTGCGTAGATTTAATTTAGATTGTCTCGCTGAAAATTTTATTCCTTTACCAAAAATGGCCGTTATCCAACTCCAGAATATCTATAAATCCTACGAGTCGACGCCTGTTTTGAAAGGCATTGACTTAACCGTGTCGGCGGGGCAGATTGTGGGTTACATTGGTCCCAACGGCGCGGGGAAGTCGACCACCATCAAAATTCTGATTGGGATGCTTCCCGATTTCACTGGAGAAGCGACCGTGCTGGGCATGGATGTGAAGACTCAGTCGCTCGACATTAAACGTCGAATTGGGTATGTCCCCGAAAACGCGGCTCTTTATGACAGCCTGACACCGCTGGAATACCTTCAGTTCATCGGTCAACTGTATGCCCTGGACCCAATCCATATCGAACGAAAAGCGCTGGAGTTACTTCGGCTGTTTCAGCTCAGCGACTATGCCAATGCCCGTATGACAACTTTCTCGAAAGGAATGCGCCAGAAAGTTCTGCTCATTTCTGGCCTTTTGCATAACCCGGATGTTATTTTTCTGGATGAACCACTCTCGGGTCTGGATGCCAACGCCGTTGTGCTGGTTAAGGAGATCATGAGGCAGTTGGTAAATGACGGCAAAACCATTTTTTACAGTTCGCACATTATGGATGTGGTCGAGAAGATTTCGGATCGGATCATTATCATCAATCAGGGTCAGATTATTGCCGATGGCACGTTTGCCGAACTACAACACCAGCGACCTGAATCGCTCGAACAATTGTTTGCCCAATTGACCGGTAGTGACGGGCAAACGGGTGTGGCTGAGGAGTTTGTTCACGCGCTCAAAAACTGATCCCTATGACAAGCCTAATTCTCTGGCTCCTCGACTGGGTGAAACCAGTGTTTCGGCTGCTGGGTGCTGATTACGGTCAGTTGAGAGCCATAGTGCAGGTCAAGCTGACAATGGATAACCGGCGGAGCTTCGTTAGCCTGGGCCGATATGGCAAAACCGCGACCGAAAGCAACAGCAATTTCACCCGAATGCTGCTCATTTATACCTTCATTGGTAGCTTGATTAGCTTCGGTATATTGGGTGTACCTGAGCGAGACAAATTGTTCTTTCCGCTTACGCTGCAATTTTCCTATGTTATGGCCCTGTGCGCCATGACGCTCATTACCGATTTCTCATCGGTCATTATGGACTCTTCCGACAACCAGATTATTTTACCCCGTCCTGTAGGCAACCGCACCCTATGGCTAGCTCGCATTATTCACATCACCAGCTATTTGTTCGCCATTGCCTTGTCTTTATCGGTAGGAGGTGTTTTGTTGCTGGCGTATCGGTTCGGCCCGATTGTGGGGCTCGCATTTCTGGTCATGAGTTTGCTGTCGGCCGTGCTGATGGTCTTCTTGACCAACGTATTTTACCTGCTTCTGATGCGGGTCATCAGCGAAGAAAAACTGCGCGAAGTGATCAACTATTTTCAGATTGTGATGGCTATCCTGTTCTACGGCGGCTACCAGTTGCTCCCCCGCCTGATCGACTCCCAGGATGTATTGACCCAAACCATCGCCCACCAATGGTGGCATTATCTGATTCCGCCCATGTGGATGGCGGGCACGGTCGATATGTTGATTCGGCCTGTATTCACTACGACTCACCTGATTTACGGATTGCTGGCGCTCCTTATGCCATTTGGGGGTTTGTGGTTCATGAACCGGTTTCTAACCGCCGGCTTTACCCAGAAGCTAAGTCATATAGACCATGAAAGCCGCCCCGAGACGTCAACTGTTGCGAACCAACGAACACCGTCGGGCAAAACGCCCTGGCTCGACCTACTAGCCAGTTGGTTCACGACAAATCCACTCGAACGAGCCGCCTTTGCTTTTACCTGGCGAATAACGGGCCGGGACCGTAAATTCAAGCTTAAAACCTACCCACAGCTGGGGTTTGGATTTGCCTATGTAGTGGCCATGTCCTTTCAGCGGAATAGTATGGGCTCGAAAGGATTTTTCTACCTCCTGGCACTCTATTTTGCGGGACTCTATGTTATGGTTGCGCAGTATCAACTAGGCATATCCGACAATTATCGGGCGTCCTGGGTTTACGGCAGTGCACCCATTAAAACGCCCGGTGATGTACTCTCCGGCTCGTTAAAAGCCTTAATCGTGAAACTGCTTATCCCGTTTTACGCACTGCTGTCCGCTTATATTCTATACCGCTACGGCCTCGATAAAATCAGCGATGTGCTGCTGGCCTTCAGTAACTCGCTGATTATGCTTCTGTGTACGGCGCTGTTAGCTACACGCTTCATGCCGTTTTCAGTTGAGCCCGATGCCCTCAAGCAGAATAATACCGCACGGGGGTTGTTCACCAGTCTTATTCTGGGCATTATCGGATTGTCGCACTATGGCCTAACCATTTTACCGTATGGGACCTGGATAGCCTTGCCCTTTTCGGTTGCCCTGTTTCTGATTCTACTTCAGCAATACAAGAAAACGGACTGGAGCCGAATTCAGATGGGATAAGAATACTACCCCACTCGTCATTGTATTAACTGCCCATTTGCCAAAGCAAACTGCTGCAAAGTAACCTGCTCGTAAACGGCCAGATTAGCATCCCGCACCTGTACCATAAGAGGCCGAATAACACAAGTTTCCTCGTCGGCACAATCGTCGCAACGCACGTAAAAATGCTTTGATACGCAGGGAGTGGGTGCAATTGGCCCATCGATAATACGTAGTACCTGTGCCAGATTTACTTGTTGTGGATCAAGCCGTAACATATAGCCGCCCCCTTTCCCTTTCTGACTTTGCAACAATCCATGATTGCGGAGGTCCAGAAGAATAGCTTCCAGAAATTTCTGAGGAATGTTTTCCTTCGCTGAGATATGGGCAATCAAGATCGGCCCTTTCCCATATTCCTCGGTAAGAACTTTTAGGGCCTTAAAGGCATATTTAGCTTTTTTCGAAATCATAGTGGTGCTTATTTTCTACACAAGGCAATCTTCGGAATGGTGTACTAAACAGATTAGCGGCTGTTTATCCCTGGTTTCCATCAATCATTTATCCGAACAGAACATAATTATAAATTCTATAGGACAAATAGGATATTAACTTCCTAAACAGCTGCCAGTACACAAAGTTGTTAACCGTACGGAGAAATACAAAAACCCTCAGGTATTTTTGTATTTCACTCGTCAAAAGAGCCAATCCGTTGAGTTATCATAGTCAGCGCATTGGCACGCTCAATCAAGCATTTATCACATGCTGGCACTTATTCAGTAGAAAGTTACTGAATCCTACTCTTAACGGAGAATGAACCTGGTACCAGCCCAACCTTGATTAAACTCAACGAATCCAGATGAACAAACTGCTTGGTAATTTGTCTTTCGCTCAATGTTCAGTCCTTAGCCTCGTGTTATTTATTCTGCTGAGTGGTTGTTCCAAACCCGAACAGGTTGATTCGCCTGCGCCGATACCAGCTCAGTATGAACTCAAAGCCATGCGGTATTTCTTCAACCAAGGCGACAAAGTTGACACCACAACGCTGCAATTAAAAGCGTTGAGTGTGCAGAATCCAGGTTCTGTCATCGCCACGCAGCAAGTTGAAGAGGGCTTTGGCGAACTAATGAAAACTTCCTGGTTTACTATTGATCCTACCAGCCAGGTCCCTAACGAAATTGACCTCAGCACGTTCGCCGTGGGTGTACCTGAGCATTGGTATGGGAGCGGCCTGTTCGATCGCTCGGTTGAAACGTATTCAATTACCCCTTTTCAACAACAAAAGCCCTATGGCTTTGGTACCAAAGGCCTGTTGACCGTTAAGATTCCACCCAACTCCCGAATCGACATCAGCCGTCAGGTCACGGTTTATCAACTCACATGCTCCTTTGAGGGCCTTGTGGAGAATATAACAACGGGCCAACAGCACAGCTTTAAAGGAAAGTGGAAGGGTGTATTACAATATGCCAACCCATCGACAACGTTGAAGGAGTCTGTCTTGTAGGGATTTCGTCGATCGTACTTCAGACATTGACACCGCTACTATACCGTTGTTTCGATGGAATGGGTCCCTTACCTTGACCCTTTTCCAGATCTGATGAGTACCCTACAACAAGGATGTGTTCGTTAACTACCCAAATCGCCCTGGTAGCAACTACCTGGATTATCTCGTTGGGCCTTTTTGCCCTTGGCCTCTGGCTACTCATCCTGGGCATTAAACAAATTCAAAAGGCGGTTGGCGCTCCGGTTTTGCTCAAATTGCCCTTGACCCAAATAAGCGGCCAGTTTGTATTGACCCATGCCGGCGAGTACGCCATCTGGCAATCCGGCAGAACCATACAGCGAGTACCCGTGAAGATGCCGACGCCAGTCATCTCGGCCCTGCAGACTGGCAAACCAGTCAGGGTACAGTCAAGTTTTTCCGGTATGTGGGTCAACGACGGCTGGGAGGGCCGTATTCAGCTTTTTACGTTCCGGGCTCAGGCGGGGACATACCAACTCGGCTGGCCAACTAACGCAGCCATGCCCCACACACAAACACCTATCTTTCTCGAAATACGGGAACGGAGGTCAGGCTCTGTACTGGTTTGGGGTATTCTTCTTGTGCTTATCGCGGCAGCCTGCCTGATAAGTGGGCTGGTTTTTTCTATCGTCTAGACGATCATTAAGGTTAGCTCGTTCAGCCAAGGCCACTTACAACTTTGTTAATTAATCGGTTGGCTTTGTAATATGTCCCACTGTATTTGTCCAGGTAATAAACGATAGACTGGAATCTGAATCTTGTACAACTGACAGTATTTCTTAATTGCCGAATCGATCTGTTCCGCTGAGTAACGGGAAGAAAAGTGGCCCAGGATTAACCGCTCAATCTTAATCTGAGCCACTTCCCGCAAAACCTCTTCCAGCGTACTATGCCGATTTCGAGTAGGGTCTATTTCTTTGATATCTTGGTGGCTCAGAAAAGTAGCTTCATGAATTAAGATACTCGTGTCATTCCATTGTCCGAGCTGGTCCGCGGGGGTATCGCCCGAATAACCTATCAAGTTAAGGCGGACCGGCTCGGTCATCGTTTCTCGCCCGGCCGTAAGGGCCAGTTGAGTCAGTTGCTCCTGAGGTAAACCTACCAGTTCGGCTTTAAGCTTCTGTTTGAGTTGGTAGAGTTGATAACTCACGCTTTTTACCTGCGACGGATGCGCACTGGCAACATGGTTGTTGCGCAGTGCCTGTACGAAGATGTCTTTCTGGATCATAGTCCATTGCTGATCGGCCATCCCCTGCCAGTTGGTTTGACCGACGCGTGCATCAAACTGCTTCGAAAAAATTTCCAGGGCTGAAAACGAATGCGCATCGGTTGGAAAGTACAGGTTTGGCAATCCATCTCGCGCAATGAGTTCATTGAGCCGCAACAACCCTGTCAGGTGGTCCCGATCGGCATGGGAGAGGAAGATATGGTCGATCTTACGCGATTTTTGCAGCAGCGAAGACGCAACGCCGTCTCCGGCATCAAACAGAAGTCGATACTCTTCAATAAAGTACCAGGTGGCAAATAGGGCTGTCGAATAGCCTGTAATGGTTAGGTTCATGGGCTGACGAAAGAGTCCGAGAGGTTTGAGGTCTATACACAAATTTTAATACCTGTTAACGTTTCTGTTACTAGTCGCGAACACGTAGACAGTCATCGTCTTATACAACTTTTCTTTTTCGGTAAACTCTGTTTTACCAGCCATTATCTTTACAAATTAGAACGATTAAAACGTCCGTTCCTTACGATACCTTTGTCCAGTCCGGCCTTAATGCTCACATCCCTTATACATTACATACAAGAACGGTCATCCAGTCCGCTCTCTGAAGCAGATATCAATTTGCTTCAGAGAGCGTTCGTCCCTAAAAAATTAAGAAAAAGACAATTTCTATTACAGGAGGGCGAAGTCTGCAAATACATCGCCTTTATTGTGAAAGGAGCTACGCGCCAATATACGGTCGATGAAAAAGGGTATGAGCACGTACTCAATTTGTGCATCGAAAACTGGTGGACGTCCGACCGTGAGAGCTTTCATAAAGAAACACCCTCTATTTACAACATCGATGCCTGGGAAGATACGGAGTTGTTGTTACTGCCCAAGGCCAACGGCTACTACGAACGGATCAATGCCATTCCGGCCTTTAACGAAATGCGGATAAAGCTTGATGATAATCAGCACATGGCTGCTCAAAAACGCTTGAACATGGCCCAGAACTACACTGCTGATTACCGCTATGAGGAGTTGATCAAACTATATCCCGAATTTCTGCAGCGTTTCCCTCAACACGTTATAGCCTCTTACCTGGGTATAACCAAAGAAACATTGAGCCGTATCCGACATCAGTCGACAAAAAAATGAAGCGGGCCGACTTCTGGGTTTACTACCCGAAATTATTTTTTGCACAACTCAACGTTAGATGAGCCGTACAGGAAAGTGATTTGAGCCATAGAAGAAACTTGTCCGTGCTTCGCTAGTTGATCTTTGTGTCATGAAAAACAGCACAAAAATTCAGTTGGGTCAACAGGGCCCGTTCGTGTCTAAACTTGGTTTAGGCTGTATGCGCATGTCTTCTATCTGGGGCGGTCCGACACCCGACGAAACAGAAAGCATCGCTACGATTCATGAAGCGCTGGATAGCGGTATTAATTTTTTGAACACCGGAGACTTTTACGGAGCTGGTCATAATGAACTGCTGATCGGCAAAGCCATTAAAGAACGACGCGACGATGCCTTCATCAGCGTAAAATTCGGCGCTATCTTTCACAACGGTCAATGGTTGGGTATGGATCTGCGCCCCATTGCGATCAAGAATTTTATTAACTACTCGCTGACCCGTTTAGGTATCGATACCATTGACCTTTACCAGCCCAGCCGAATGGATGACAGCGTACCGGTGGAAGACATCATCGGAACGGTCGCCGATCTGATCAAAGAAGGTAAGGTGCGTCATATTGGTGTATCGGAAATTACGGCTGACCAACTTCGTAAAGCCAATGCCATTCACCCCATAAGCGCGCTGGAGATTGGCTATTCACTGGCCGATCGTCAGATAGAAAGCGAACTGCTGCCGACAGCGAAGGAATTAGGCATTGCCGTAGTCGCTTTCGCCAATACGGCCGAAGGCTTGTTGACCGGTGACCTGAAAGCACCGCTCGGCGAAACCGATTACCGTACCCATTTCTCCCGCTTTCAAGGGGAAAACTTAATTCACAACCTGGAAAAAGTCGACGTCTTAAAACAAGTGGCCAGCAACAAAGGATGTACGCCAACCCAGGTTGCCATTGCCTGGGTGAAGGAGCAAGGCGATCAAATTATGCCGTTGGTCAGTATGAGTCGTCGGTCGCGCTTGCCGGAGAATATCGCAGCGATGGATATTACTTTTACGCCAGAGGAAATAAACATCCTGAACGCTACGTTTGCCCCAGGCGCTATACAAGGCGGCACTTACTTACAACGTTAAATGACCAGTCCAGCCGAAATTCTTCCGGGCGTGATTTTTTACTCTTACCTCTCCGCTGAGCGGAGGGAGAAAGTATGCTTCTGGAACCACCACACCTTGATATTGCAGGTTTCAGGACAGTTTACTCTGGAAACGTCTGGGCAAACCATTTCGATGGCCGGGGGACAGATGCTGTTGATCGGCAAAAATCAGTTGGGGACGCTCACCAAAACACCACTCCCCGGCGGCAACTATGAAACAATCGTAATATCCCTGCAGGAGGACTTACTGCGGAAGATTGCGTTAGAAGAAAAGCTCGAAGCAGACCGAAAATACACCGGTCAGCCAAACCTCCTGATTCCTTCCAACGAATTCCTGCAGGGCTATTTTCACTCTATTGTCCCCTACGCCCGCAGCTCAGGAGCAAGCATGACCGATGAAATGGGCATTCTGAAAGTGAAAGAAGGTGTTAAATTGCTATTACTTGCCCTACCGGAACTTCACCATTTTTTATTCGACTTTTCTGAACCTTACAAGATCGACCTGGAAAAGTTCATGCTCACTAACTTTCATTTCAACGTTCCTATCGAAAAATTCGCGCAGCTTACCGGCCGCAGCCTCGCAGCTTTCAAACGCGATTTCCTGAAAACATTCGGTGCTCCGCCCCGTCACTGGCTGCAGGACAAACGGCTAACCGAAGCCCGGCACCTCATTGAAACCAAACATCAGAGTCCCTCAGCCATTTACCTCGACCTGGGATTTGAAAGCCTGTCACACTTCTCGTACTCATTCAAGAAAAAGTTTGGCATGGTGCCCACTGCACTGAAGTATGGCCCTTCGCCAAAGTGATTCACTCGTCTAGACTGGCGCTGGCCTGTGACGCTCCTTTAGTGAGCATCCATAAAGACAAACAGGTGCGCCACCTTTTCATTTTCCAGGACAAAGAAATCCATACCGGTCAATCGATCCGGGCCAGTATGAATATCCCAGAATAGCCGGGCTCCATGTTGCGTACTTTCTATGGGCTTTGTTGGCGTGAAATTGAAATTATCGTCACCCGCAAATAGCTTGTCGATAAAGTCAGAAACGGCAACAAGGCCAACAAGAATAAAATCCTTGTCGTACATTTTCATATTGTCGGCATAGATGGTTTGCATCAGTGCATCACGCGTTGTACGGTCTTTTTCATTCCAGACAGCGGTATGTGTTTGCTGAAGCATATTCATTAACTGAGCATCCATAGGAAGACTGGCTAGTTTTTTTCTTAAAATGATACAACGATGCTGCCCAAAAGTAAGCGTCGCCTTCTTTCTATCGTGAATGGATTAGTTAATCTGTAACCGTTGTCTATTCTAAAATAAACCAACCGTGCACGGATCGTTTTTTCGGCAACGATCAGGCCTTCAAAGCCGACTTGATCACCGCAGCCGCCTGCAACAGGGCCGTTTGTACTGCCGGAACGGTAGCAATGGGGTTCAGCAGACCGTAGTCGTGAATCAGGCCGTTGTATCGGGTATGGCTTACTGGTACACCCGCTTCGTTCAGCTTACGGGCATAGGCTTCACCTTCATCCCGCAATACATCATTTTCGGCGGTCTGGACCAATGCCGGTGGCAAGCCTTGCAGCTCATCCAGGGTTGCCTGTAAGGGCGACGCATAAATATTGTTCCGCTTGCTGGCCTCAGGCAGGTAATTGTCCCAAAACCACTTCATCATGTTTTTGGTCAGGAACCGGCCATTGGCAAACAGGTTGTACGAGTCGGTATCAAAATCAGCATTCGTAACAGGCCACAACAGTACCTGTAATTTGATTTTGGGACCGTTGTTATGCTTAGCCATCAAGGCTACAACCGCCGACATGTTACCGCCAACACTATTTCCGGCAATCGCCAAATTACTGCCATCCACGCCTATTTCGCGGCCATTTTCAGCTACCCATTGTAGCGTTGCATAGATTTCGTTGATGGCCGTTGGGTACTGGGCTTCGGGCGAAGGCGTATAATCGGGAAAGACGGCTACGGCTCCACTGTACACCACCAGATCGCGCACGAGCCGCCGGTGTGTGGGGTAGTCGCCCAGCACCCAGCCTCCCCCGTGGATAAACAGGAACACGGGTGCTCCATCCGGCGCCTGCTCGGGCTTTACGATATGGATTTTTACCTGATAGCCGTTCTGCGAAATCGTCTTTTCGGTTTCGGTAATACCCGAGTAATCGATCCCGACCGATTGCTGGGCACCGGTCAATACCTGCCGGGCATCGGTAGGGCTTAAGGCTTCTACGGGCTTACCACCGCCTGAATTCAGTGCCTGCAAAAAAGTCCTGACCTCCGAAAATATCTGTGGGTCCTGCTCGCCCTTAAAAGGACGCTCCTGCGCCGTGCTGCTCATGGGATATAGCCGTTATGCTTTTAATGATGTAAAATGATAGATCCAGAAAAGTTTAATTTCTTTAAGGATGCGACAAAACTAGCGGTCGCGAAAGCGGTAGGCATTAAGGTATGATAAAAAACGCCGTTGATGTACATCAACTAAATTGGCAAAGTTCAATGCTAAAAGAGTACATCCTCATAATCAGGCGTTTTCTCGAATACCGATTTGGCGAATGGACAAAGTGGTAGTATTTTAAGTTGTTTTTCACGGGCAAAAGCGACGGCTGCCTGCACCAGTTGTTTGCCAATGCCCTGCCCTTTCAGCGCTTCGCTTACGCCGGTGTGGTCAATGATAATTCGTTGATTACCCGACCATATGTAGGTCATTTCAGCTTCTGTTTTACCGTCTACCTCTACGTAAAATATTCCTTTTTGCCCGTTGTCTTTATGCTGAATGTCCATGTATGATTCGTATTCGTCTATACGTACCAGAGTCGTTATGCCGTTTCCAGCGTAACCTGCTGCTTATCGTTTTACCTGAATAAATTCAATTCCCGACAAAGCCCCGCCCACATCCTGAAGGTGTCCGCCCTGCCTGAATGTGCCCAGATCGACCGGCTCGAATCCCATGGCTTTCGTAATATCGGCTACCTCTTTTTTCGCGTCGGCATCATCACCGCTGATGACAATGACCGTCTGGCCCAGGCTGGTTGGCGATGGCTGGGCAAGCGTAGCTGCCGCGAGGGTATTAAACGCTTTTACGACCCGTTGCCTGGGAAACAACTCCGCTACGTACTCACCCGTTGATTTACCCGCCGTATCGGCCAATCGGAAAGGGCTGACCGATACGATATTGTTGGTGGCATCGACAAGAATCTTCCCGTTATAACCCTGTAATTCATTGGCCAGATCCGGTAGCTGTGTCCAGGGAACGGCAATAAATAAAACGTCGGCCTGGGCAATGGTTTGGCTGAAGTCAGCGGCTGTTAACGATCCGCCAATGGAAGCCACCAGGTCCGCCAGCGATGCCGCCCCGCGGCTGTTGGTGATCAACACGGGGTAGTTTGTTCTGGCCAAATGCGCAGCCAGTCCGTGGCCAATATGGCCTGAACCGATGATGCCGATTGTGTAACTCATGCTCGTTCTGTTTAAAAATCAATAAGTCAGTTTCTGGGCTTCCGGGGCGGCAGCGATGTGTGTCATTGTCCCGCTCCTGTATTGTTTGTATAAGTCGGCAATCTCAGCCTGGGTATCGGCAATAAAGGGGCCATAGGAAACGATGGTTTCGTGGGTAGGCTCGGCCGCGTACAGTACGAAACGAACCCCGCTCTCCCCTGCCAGCATCGTCAGGTTACTGTCTTCTTCGGTCTCGAATAAATCCAGCCAGGCTACCTGATCATGGTTTATTTCTTCACCCGCGATCTGCACCGAACCACTGATGACATACAGAAACGCATTAAAACGGGCCGGAAACTGAACGCTGGTCTCAACGCCTGCTTGCATGATAAATTCGGCGGCAATGAGGGGGGTATAATTCTTAACCAGTGAGTGAATACCGGCTAGCGTCCCACTGTATAACCGCATGCTGACGCCCCCTTTGTCCAGTACCGGCACCCGTTCGGCTGGCAACATCTGAATACGGGGCGTAACCCAGCGGTCTTTCCGGGGAAGGTTCAGCCACATTTGAAACAAACGCCCTTGGGTAGGACCCTCTATGGTTTCGGTATGAACCGTGCCACTACCGGCCGTCATGATCTGGAAATCTCCTTTTTTCATGGACTCCAGCATCTCCTTTATCTCCCCATCGATCAGAAGCGAGACCGTTTCAAACCCGGCATGAGGATGTGGTCCACCGGCGGGTTCGTCATCTTTTTTGTCCAGCATATCGTCCATCAGGAAAATAAACGGATCTGTTTTGGCAAAGCCACCTGTTAAAACCGTACGGGCCACATGACCTGCGCCCAGAAAGCCCTGTTCGTTGTGCGGTGTATATAGTCGGGAAATGGTTCTTTGTAGCATAACGTCTACTCTCTTTATCTGGAAGCAAACTTACTAGCACCAGCTCCGGCAAACCGATGAGGTATGATAATTAAACCTGTTGATGTAGATCAATACTTGACTGAGCAAATCGGCCTTTTATCGGGAAAATCTGCTCTCGGGCTGCTTATTCAAGTACTTACACGAAAAAAATGGGAGGGGAATTGAAGAGGATGTAAATTAGATTTTCGTTATAAGATAAATCATCAACAATGGCTCGTTTTAGTACGCTTAAACCCTATCGGGAAATTTGGGTTCAGGGTATTTTCTGGTTGGGCTACTTTCTGTTCGAATGGCTTAACACGGGGGCATACATGGAAAATTACCAGAAAAGCCTCTACTTCATCACCCTGAATTTACCGATAATTGTCATGGCTGGTTACTGGCACCTGCTGATTACAGTTCGTCATTTCCTGTTATCGGGTCGTATGTCAGGTTTTTGGGTTAGTCTGGTTGGGGGTGTGCTGGCATTTGGTTTGCTACGACGAGCCATCAACTACACCTGGTTTTACCCCGTCTATTTTCCTCAAGGCTTGCTTAAATCCTATTGGTACTGGCCTAAAATTCTGGCCGAAACCATGCATCTGCATTTGGTGATTGCCCTGTTTATCGCCGTTAATCTGGTTCGTCATGCGTTAACTCAACAGCAAATAAGCGAAACATACCTCCGGGAAAAACTCACCGCAGAATACCGCCTGCTACAATTTCAGGTTCAGCCTCATTTTCTGTTCAATACCCTTAATAATCTGATATCGGTGTCTATGCACCAACCCGCTAAAATGCCCAATCTATTGCAGCGGCTGGCGGGGTTGCTCAGGTACCAGTTGCACGAAAGTCATCGACCGACGGTACCCATCACCAAAGAGATTGCCTATTTGAGGGATTACATTTCACTGGAACAGATTCGCTATTCAGATCGGCTGGACATTATAACGAACTTCGATGAGGTACCGACGTTAACAAATCTGCTGATTCCACCAATGCTACTCTTACCTTTTGTGGAGAATGCGTTTAAACACGGAGCGGCCCAAACCGAAGAAGCTTGCTGGATTCAACTGCACCTGTACCGAATAGGCGATCGGCTGGTTTTTTCGGCGGAAAATTCCATGCCCGATCGGCTAAGCACCTCAACAACGACAGGTACTGGCTTGGCAAATCTTAGAAAACGGCTGGATTTTCTCTTTCCGGGTACCTATGAACTGCTCACCATACCGGAAGATGGTCAGTTTCTGGCCGTCTTAAAATTTAATGTAAACTAATGGCTATTCGTTGTTTTGTACTCGATGATGAACCTCTGGCAACTGATCTGATGAGGGAATACATCAATCGATTACCGGATCTGGACCTGGTGGGTGTATCCAACAGCCCTACTCAGGCATTGCGGTTTTTGCAGCAAACATCGGCGGCTGGTGCTCCGGTCGATATCCTGTTTCTGGATATTCAGATGCCTCGATTAACAGGATTTGATTTGCTGCGTCCACTAGGTAACCAGCCGAAAGTGATCTTTACGACCGCTTACAGAGAATACGCCCTCGATAGTTATGAATTCGATGTGCTGGATTTTTTAGTGAAACCTATATCGTTTGAGCGGTTTCTCCAGTCAGTAGGTAAAATTTACCGTTTTGCCCCACTGGCCCCAGTGGTTGCTGAATCGCCGGAGCCAGCCAAAACTGGAAAAGACTATCAGTACTTCAAAGTCAACAAAGAGATGGTCAAACTTTATCTGGAGGATATTTTATGGATTGAAGGACTGAAAGATTACGTACGGATTCATACGGTGTCAGGAACGCTTATGTCCTACCTGCGCATCAGTTACCTCGAAGAAAAATTGCCCACGGATCGTTTTGTGCGGATTCACAAATCGTTTATCGTCGCACTTGATCATATTCAGGCCATTAGTGCCACCTATATTCGAATCAACAATGAGGAAATCCCCATTGGGCGAATCTATAAAACAAAACTTGAGGAAGTGCTCCAGCGCGAATAAAAGAACGACAGGTAGTCAGGCCAATAGCTACCCGGCTTCCGCGCCTTTTGGACGAATGACAAACCTACCGTTTCGCCTAATCAGTTAACCAACTTCAGTAAAATTGGTCGTTTGTGGTACGTTAACTCGATTTAGGCAGGTAAGTACGCATTCAGACGGATTATCTACTATTATTTCTCCAATAAAGCCTATATTTGGTATTTATTGGAGAAATAATAGCATTGGTGATGGCTCCTTTCAGGATGGGTATACCTAATCGGGATATTGGGTTTCAAGGGCTTTTCTGGTTAGGCTGCTTCTTGTTCGAATGGCTCAATATGGGCGCTCACCTGGATGATTTTCAGAAAAGTCTACATTTCATCACCCTGAACTTGCCTCTGCTGATAGTCGCCGGTTATTGGCATTTATTGGTGACCGTTCGTCACTTTCTGCTTTTCGCCCGAATGGCTGGTTTTTGGACAAGTTTGGCCGGAGGCTTACTGATTTTTGGCCTGCTTCGCCGAGCTATTAATTACATCTGGCTGTATCCTGTCTATTTTCCTCAAGGCTTGCTCAAACCCTATTGGTACTGGCCTAAAATTCTGGCCGAAACCATGCAACTGCACTTGATTGTCGCGCTGTTTGTCGCAGTCAATCTGATACGACACGCCTTTCAGCAGCAACAATTGAGTGAGAGTTACCGCCGGGAAAAACTCGCGGCCGAGTATCGTCTGCTTCAAAGCCAGGTGCAGCCCCATTTTCTTTTCAATACACTCAATAACTTAATTTCTGTCTCTATCCATCAACCCGCCCGGATGCCCTATTTGCTGCAAAGGTTGGCTGGACTGTTTAGCTATCAACTACACGAAAGCCACCAATCGATGGTATCCGTTGCGAAGGAAGTAGCCTACTTAACGGACTATATCTCGCTGGAAAAAATTAGGTATGCCGACCGGCTTGATGTCTTGACGAACTTCGATGAACTATCCGATTTAACGAATCTGATGATTCCACCGATGCTATTATTACCCTTCGTGGAGAATGCGTTTAAACATGGAGCCGCGCAGACTGAAGAAGCTTGCTGGATTCAATTTCGTTTGTCCCGCAATGGAAATCGACTGGTTTTTTCGGCAGAAAACTCCTTACCCGACGGCTCGTATTTCACAGCAATTAAAGGATTAGGTCTGACGAACTTAAAAAAGCGACTGGATATCCTTTTCCCCGACAATTACGAATTAGTCACACTGCCCGAAGGTAGTCAGTTTCTGGCCGTCTTAAAATTCAATATAAACTGATTGCCATCCGCTATTTCTTGCCGGATGATGAACCCTTCGTCAAAGGCTGTCCGCACCAGCTTAACGAGCAGCTCACAGGCGAGTCTATCAACGGCTTTATCCCCAACCGAGTAAAGGCGAGTAGTTCGACAAGCCCTCTCCTGGTCTGTGGATATTGCCAAAAAAAAGTGTACCAGTCATGAAAATGGCAAAAAAAAGATTCCGAAAGGCAAATGCCTTCCGGAATCTATATGAAAACATGCAGTCTATTTTAAGAATAAACCGTTAGCTGTCCTAGTAGCCAGGGTTTTGCTTCAAAATAGCCGTGCTACCGTTCTGCAGGTCAAGCTGCGTTTGTGGCAGTGGCAGGTACTCGTTCTTGCCCGCCGTGAATACAGCACCACTGTAAGCATTCGACAGCTTCGTCTTTTCGTACGCCAGGAACGCATTCAACGTCGGTGCCGCAATGCCCCACCGCACCAGATCGAAGAAACGCTGACCTTCTTCGGCTAACTCGATCTTACGCTCAAACCGGACCGTGTTACGAGCCACATCCTTCGAGGCAAAGGCAGAAGCCGGATAAGGAGCAACCACGTAGTTGGCCGCCGGCTTGCCGTCGGCAGTCACCACGAAACCGGCGGGGTTGGCAGCCCGGTTACGCACCTGATTGACATAGTTCATCGCCGTTGTCAGGCTACCCACTTCCACTTCGGCTTCGGCCGCCATCAGCAGCACGTCCGAGTAACGCATCAAAACGATGTTCGTGGCCGACCAACCCTTGGTCCAGTTCGATACGTCGGCCACTTTATCTTGTTGAGCCAGATAGAAAACATACTTCTTCGTCGAGTAGGGACCACCGAAGGCCTGGTTACGCGTCCAGGCGCTGGTGAAGTTGCCATAATCCAGATAAGGAATACCCCGACGACCAACCGTGTGGTCAAGACGAGGATCGACCGTGCGGGTGTCGGGAGTAAACGCATCACCGGGCAGCAGACCCATGTCCGTTTTCAGCTCGTTGGTCGCGTTGTCGTACGCCCCGTTAGCCTGGGCCATGTCGATCGGCAGACCCGTGGCATCGGTCCGGAACGAGTTGGCCAGATCGAAGCTGGGCTTGAAGAAGTCACAGCAGGTGGCCCCAATGCCGGCACTGTAGGGATAGTTCAGGTTCAAGTCGCCCGAGGCTGCATCCGAACTACCCGCATTGGCTACGTTCTGGGTCGAGAAAACGGCTTCTTCGCTGTTCTCGTTGGCTGCGTTGAACACCTGGGCATACTGCGCCACCAGGCCATACTTCTTGCCGTTGGTGGTTTTGCCGTTGGCGATGATCAGATCGTACAGGGCTTTGGCTTCGGTGTACTTCTTCTGGTACATGTAGGTTCTGGCCAGATAAGTAGCCGCAGCCCATTTGTTGGCCCGACCCGCCGAGGTGTTGGTCTCGGCCAGGTTGTCGTAGGCAAATTTGAAGTCAGCCTCGATGTTCGGCCAGATGTCGGTGTCATTTTTTACCGTGGTAGCGCCCGTTCCGTAATCTTTGGTCTCATCGATGTAAGGAACCATGTTGAAGGTCCGCTTGAGGTCGAAGTAGTAGAGCCCTCTGAGGAAGCGGGCTTCGCCCCCAATCTGCTGCTTGGTGGCAGCGGTCACGGTCGGGTCAGCCGAAGGCAGGAGCCGGAGTACGGAGTTGGCCCGGCTTGCACCTTCGTACAGGGCTTGCCAGCGAAAGTTTAATTCTGCACTGGATGCAGCCACCAGGTAGGTTTCGAAGGGGGTGATGGCGTTGAAATCGGAGGGATCGGATCCTTTGTTGGCGTCGCCCCCCATGATGCTGCCGTACACCCAGTTGGTTGGGCTGGCCGTTTGCGAGTAACCCCGTCCATTCAACTGGGCATAGGTACTGATCAGCAGCCCCTGCAGGCCAGTATTCGTTGTAAGATTAGAGCCGACCAACTGACCCGTTGGGGCTACATTCAGGAACGAATCTTTACAAGCCAGCGAAATTACCGTCAACAGCACTGTAAGACCCACCCCTTTTGTAATTGACTTTCTCATTTTATGTTTTTCTGAAAAAATAGATTTGTCAAGTATTCCGATTGACTTTTTGCCCTGGCCTATTAGAAACCAATGCTTAAGCCTGCATTATAACTCCGTGTAATTGGGTAGTTACCCACGTCAATACCCAGGTTTTGGTCAGCAGCACCACCAACGCCCGGATCCAGTCCTTTGTAGCCCGTAACCGTGAAGACGTTGTTTGCCGCGATCGAGAATCGTACCCGGCTCAGTCCTATTTTACTTAGAAGGGCTGGGGGTAAGGTGTATCCCAGCGTGATGTTCTGCATCCGCAGGTAAGAGCCGCTCTCAACGTAGAACGAGTTAGGAACGATATTGGTACTGAAATTGGAGACGTCTTCGAAGATCGGCTGTGTCGTATTCGTGTTGGTCGGTGTCCACGAATCTTTTACCCGTGCACTGATAGCCGCTCCCGAGAAGGATGGGTAAAAATCAGTAAACCATCTCGACATGTTGAAAATCTTGCTCCCCAGCGAGGTATACAAATAAGTGGCCACATCAAAACCTTTGTAATTCAATTGCAGGTTTAAGCCACCCGTGAACTTTGGTATCGGGCTACCAATGAAAGTACGGTCGTTGTTATCGATGATACCGTTGCCATCGATGTCAGCATACCGGAATCGGCCTACACCAGCGCCTTCCTGCGTTGGAGCTGCTTTAACTTCTTCCTGCGAGTTGAACAGACCAATTACTTTGTAACCGTAGAACGCGGCCAGACTTTGGCCAGGTGCATTTCGGGTTTCTGGTAAGGACAACCGGTTAGTACCGGGAGCAACGTCAAAGTAAGGAACACCCGGTGCCAAAGTCTGAATCTTATTGCTCAATAAACTACCCGTTACGTTCACTTCGTACCCAACATCGTTTGCTACTTTACCACGGGTAATCACCTGAATATCGATCCCCTGGTTCCGCATGCTGGCAATGTTCACCGAAGGAGCCGTTGCCCGCTGGCCAATGACACCCGCGATGGGCACCTGGAATAGGAGGTCTTTGGTGTCTTTACGCCAGATATCGAGGACCACTTCCAGTTTGTTGTTCAGGAACGAACCATCAATACCGATGTTGGAAGTCGTGCTGGTTTCCCATTTCGCATTGGGGTTACCGATCCGGCTCCGGAAGAAGCCAGGGTCTACCGCTGAGTTGCTACCCGTAATATCGTACGAGTTAGCAATATTCGATTGGAACAGGCTGTATTGGTTGTTCGGATCTACGTTGTTCGAGTTACCCATCTGGCCCCAGCCACCCCGGATTTTCAGGTCAGTAATGAATGTCAGATCTTTCATAAAATCCTCACTCGATATACGCCAGGCGGCCGAGAGAGCCGGGAATACGCCATACCGATTGGCAGAGCCAAAGCGGGATGAACCGTCTCTACGAACAACCGCGGTGACCAGGTATTTATCCAGCAAGCTATAGTTGACGCGTCCGAACTGCGAGTAGAATGTTACACCGCTGAACAGATCACTATTCGACTGCCGACCCGTCGCCGAAGAAGTAGAGATGCTGGCGTAGCTTGGATCGGTCGAGAACGGGTTCAGGCCGACACCGCTGATATTCCGGCCAAATTCCGTATTCAGGGCTTCGATACCGCCCAGGAGGTCGATGCTGTGAATACCGAATTTCCGCTTGTACTGAGCCGTGTTCGTGAACGTCCAGGCGAATGAATAACCGGCTCCTTCATTGATCCGGAAACCACCGTTGTTTCCTTCGGCATTTTCGTAGGTATTGCGGGTGGTCGTTTTGTTGTAATAGTTGCTCAGTGAACCACCGATGCTGCTCCGGATTGTCAGATCGGGAATGACATCATACTCCAGATAAGCGTTTCCAAAAAGGCCGATGTTAAACTGTTTGTTATTTTTAGCTGCGTCGCGGCTAGCTCTTGGGTTAGGAGGATTGTTAAATCCTTTAGCGGCTGTACCGGCATAGCCACCAAATACGTCATAGACGGGAATGATTGGCGCCATCCGGAAAGCGGTTAGAATTTCACTTTCTTCCTGTGACAGATTTTGTCCATTCGTACCCCCTACCTGACCAGAGATATCAATGTAGGTAGCCTGGATATTTTCGCCAAACCGCAGTTTCTTATTCTTAAGAACGTCAAAATCCGAGTTAGCCCGGAACGAGTACCGGCTGAAGTTATTATTCAGCAGAATACCCGCCTGGGTCTGCTGGCTAAGACTCACGTAATAACGACCACTTTCGCTGCTGCCCGAGAAGCCTAAGGTATGGCGCATCAGAGGAGCTGTCCGGGTAATGGCCTTATACCAGTTTGTACCTTCCTGGTTAGCCCGCGTTACCTGATAAATAGGCCCATTGGCCACATCGACATTATATTTTGCTCGTTCGGCGGCCAAATCGACACCACCCGTTACCCCAAATCGATTCCCAACCTGAATGTATTCGGGTAAAATGGGGGTTGCTCCTGCCCCATACTGGCCGCTGGCGATACCCGAAAAGTCGATTGGTTGTCCTAGCGCGATTTCTCGGTTGCGTACGGCAGTCCAGGTCCAGTCAGCCTGCTCCTGCGGATTGAGCACCGCCGGCGATTTGCCCGGATCCGTGAAGCCAAATAAGCCATCATACGAAACGGTGAGTTTCTGCGGTTTACGCTGGCCTTTTTTGGTTGTGATAACAATGACGCCGTTAGCCGCACGAGCACCGTAGATAGACGCGGCTGCAGCATCTTTCAAAACGGTCGTAGACTCAATATCATCAGGACTTAACAAGCCACTGCTACCCGTTGGTACGCCATCGATAATGTACAAAGGCGTGTTACCACCAAATGCGCCAAATCCCCGTACCCGAATGGTATTGCTGGCACCAGGCTGACCACTGGCAATAACGGTAACCCCGGCAACCCGACCCTGAAGCTGGGTTTCAATGTTTGCGGAGGGAACAGCTTTTAAATCCCGGGCTTTTACTGTGGATACAGCACCGGTGTTGTCGCGTTTGCTATCGGTGGTGTACCCTGTCACGATTACCTCATTCAGCGTCGAGGCATCCTCCTCAAGCTTAATCGTAATGGCTGTCTGGTTGCCTACCGCCACCACGACCGATTTGTACCCAATCGCCGAGACAGCGAGCTCATCAGCCGCCCCTCTGAGGGTTAGCGTAAAGGCCCCATTGGCATCTGTAGAGGTACCTGTAGTGGTACCTTTCACAACTACGTTAGCCCCTGGTAGGGGTTCGTTGTTACCGGTGACAGTACCGGTAATCCGGCGGTCCTGTGCGGAAACGCTTAGACATCCCAGGAGCATTGATACGCCCAGCAGCAAAACCTGAAAGGTCTTGTAAAAATTTGTCTTCATGTCAGGTTGTAGTATTTAGCTAATATTTAGAACAATATTAACCGATGAAGTTTGTTGATCATTTATCCATTCGACCAACGACTGATTTATGCGACCAACTACTGATTTATCCGATCAACAACGTAGAATTAGCCTAGCGCGTTATGTAGGAGCGCTATCGGGTCGTTGGTCGAAAAAACGGTCTGGTTATGGCTACAACCAATTGCTTTGCAGACGAACTATGGCCCAAGGAGCGTTAGGATGATTAAACCCTCGCCAATTAACCACCTCGTTCAGGTTAATTTCGTGTGGTTGATAATCTCGACAGCCTGTCCGGCTCATGGACTCTGCAGTTCGCAGGAACACATCCTTCAAATTCCTGTTGACGTCGCCGATTCTACTTTATCCCTTTGCTATGAGTATTGAAGGCATCCGATTTCATCATCAAATCAAACAGGTTCGATCAGCTTTTGCCAGAACGGATTCCGTATCCACTGATCAACTGGTAACCACCTATCAGTTAAGCTTTGCCTTTTTAAAACAACTAGTCGAAGTGGATCTCCTGAGCCTGACGAATTCGGTTTACCATAAAGGCAAGCGTTGGGCTGCTGAACCAGACATGTCGCTGGACAGATTTCTTATCCTTGCCCGATCAGGTTCAGTTAAGGCTACTGCGGAACCACTCAAAAAAACGGTTCCCCAAAAGCTATCCGATCCACTAAGCAATCCTGGAATCAAGTCTTCTTTAAGGCAAGTAGTTAAGCCCCGTCAAAAGCTGGCCATGAACTTGAATTTTACCAAGAGTAAACAGGGGGATGGCGTTCTGAGCTGGTCTAGTAGTCACTCAGGTCAGGTAGTTGGTTCGACTAGCCCAGATGGTCACCATCAGCCCGATCAGCAAGAAGTACTTGAGGTTAATGGGGAAATTTATAAGGTTGTCGATCTGGAAGAACACTTAGAAAAGGCCCTGCTCGACTTCTTCGAAGGGTCACTCAAACTGACGATTCAGCATAGAGCGAAAAAGCACAGGATTTGATCACCTTAGGTCAACGTTGGCTGGTAAACGCTCGTGGACGAATGGAGTATTGGCAGATACAACTGGTGCTTAGCCAGTTGTCTAGACAGTGGAGAAATGCCTTTATGGCCTGGATGTTGTAGATTCGTCGTAATTACACGGCTTAAACGCCCCTCGTAAAGACATTATCCTTATCTTTTGAGAGTTTAGCTCATCTTTCGCCTTCTGATGAAAATACTCTCCGTCACTATCCTGTACCTGACTCTATCCTTCACTTGTTTTGGTCAGGTAAAATCACCAACGCCCGCATCCTACGACATCCTCATCCGCAATGGACTCATCTACGATGGTTCCGGTCAAAAGCCTTACAAAGGCGACGTTGGCATTCGGGCAGACCGGGTCGTGGGCGTGGGTGCCCTAACCACCGCATCGGGATCCCTGCCCAAAGCGACCACCATCATTGACGCCAAGGGTATGGCCGTGGCGCCGGGATTCATCAATGTCCTATCGCACACAGGAGCGTATCTGCTGCAGGACAGCCGATCCATGAGCGATTTGAAGCAGGGCATAACGACCGAAATTTTTGGAGAACTATCGTGGGGGCCGGTGAAGAACCAGGCCATGCGCCAACGGATTAACCGTAATCTGGCTACGTTTGGTACGGGGGCCGATACCTGTACCTGGACAACGCTGGCGGAGTTTATGACCAAACTGGAGCGCAAAGGCATTACGCCAAACATTGCCTCTTATGTAGGGGCGGGCGAAGTGCGTATGAACGTACTGGGAGAAGATGATGTGAAGCCCACGCCCAGTCAGTTAGTCCAGATGCAGGCCTTGGTTCGTGAGGCAATGGAAGGCGGTGCACTGGGAGTAACAACCATGCTGATTTACCCTCCTAATACGTTTGCGGATACAAACGAACTGATTGCGCTCAGTCGGGAAGCTGCCCGCTACGGAGGCCGCTACATTGTTCATATGCGGAGCGAAGGGGACCGCCTGGAAGAGGGCATTCAGGAGCTTATTCGCATAGGCAAGGAAGCCAAACTTCCTGTTGAACTCTATCATTTCAAGGCAAGTGGCGTACGCAACTGGCCTAAAATAGATAAAGCCATTGCGCTGATTAATCAGGCCAGACAAGGCGGGCAGGACGTAACCGCCAACATGTATACATACACAGCCGGTGGGACGGGCTTAACGTCCTGCCTGCCCCCCTATGTTTTCAACGGTGGTTTTCTGGCAGGCTGGAAACGATTGCAGGATCCTGACGAACGTCGCAAAATTGCTCATGAAGTGATTCATCAGACCCAGGAATGGGAGAATTTGTTTGCCCTGGCGGGTTCCGTTGATAACATTGTCTTAGCAGATTTTGAACAGGACTCTCTGAAGAAATACACGGGGAAAACACTGGGGCAGGTAGCCGCCATACGGGGAAAGGATCCGCTCGAAACCGTGATGGACTTGATTGTGCAGGATAAGGCCCGCGTCGGGACCATTTATTTCCTGATGTCGGAAGAGAATATCCGGAAAGAAATTCAACAGCCCTGGGTCAGTTTTGGATCGGATGCGGCCTCAATTCAGGAAGGAGATTCTTTAAATGGCACCACGCATCCTCGCACCTTTGGTAACTTCGCCCGCGTGCTGGGCCGGTATGTCAGAGAGGAACAGCTTATGTCTCTGGAGGAAGCCGTTCGCCGACTATCCAGCATGCCCGCAACCAATCACAAACTCAAGTCCCGTGGTTTGCTCCAACCCGGCTACTTTGCCGATATTGTTATTTTCGATCCGGCAACTATTGGCGACAAAGCCACTTTTGAGAAGCCCTTTCAATACGCCGTCGGAGTTCAGCACGTATTCATCAATGGCAAACAGGTATTATGCGACGGAACCCACACGGGGATTTTCCCTGGTCGTGCCTTGTGGGGGCCGGGCAAAAAAGATAAAGTGCTGGCAAGAGTGAACAGGAAGCGTGTCCGTTAGGCCCCCTCGGTACTAGTTTAACAGGGCACGCTACGACTTACCTCGTAAGACTAAATAGAACGACGAATAGAGTAAGCCAATCTGAATAGCTTTAACAAAAAAACGCAATCAACTTTTTACAATTGATTGCGTTTTTACTTGTGCCGAAGGCGAGACTCGAACTCGCATGTCCGTAAAGACACACGCCCCTGAAACGTGCGTGTCTACCAATTTCACCACTTCGGCAGCGCGTTTCCCCGTGTTGGGACTGCAAAGATAAGGGTCTCTAACCCGATTGCACAAGATTTTAACTTATTTTTTTTGGTATCAGCGGATAAATAACAACCGCTCTCCGGGTTGATTGGTCCTGAATTGACCATTTTCATAAACCAGCCTCCCCGAAACAATGGTGTGGGTTACGCTGGCACCAAAGGTGTGACCATTCAGCGGAGACCAACCGCATTGATACAGAATGTTTTCCGCAGAAACAGTCATTGGTTGCGCGGGATCAACCAAGACCAGATCAGCCCAATAGCCTTCCCGAACATACCCGCGCCGATCCAACTGAAAACAATCGGCGGGCGCATGACACATTTTCCGGACAAGCGTCTCCAGCGATAATTTTCCCTGTTTGACAAAATCGAGCATCAGGAGAAGCGGGTGCTGTACCAGCGGCAAACCCGACGGAGCCTGCCAATAAGGCTGTTGCTTTTCAGCCCAGGTATGGGGCGCATGGTCAGTAGCAATAATGTCCAGACGGTCATCCAGAAGGCCGGCCAACAGCGCTTCTTTATGGTAGGGCGCTTTTATGGCCGGATTACACTTGATCAGATTACCCAGTGTTGCGTAATCTTCGCTATCGAACCAGAGATGATGTACACAGACTTCTGCCGTAATACGCTTTTGGGTAAGGGGTATTGTATTGTCGAACAACGGTAGTTCATCAGCGGTAGAAATGTGCAGTATATGCAGCCGGGTATTGTGCCGCTTGGCCAGTTCAACGGCCATAGACGAAGAACGTAAACACGCATCTTCATTCCGAATCAAAGGGTGAAGCCCGGCCGTGGCATGCTCGCCATACTCAGCTTTGTAATGCTCAGTATTAGCCCGAATGGTGGCTTCATCCTCACAGTGAGTAGCAATGAGCATGGGACTTTCTCGAAACAATTGGTCCAGCACTCCTTCATTGTCTACCAGCATGTTGCCCGTCGAGGATCCCATAAATACCTTGATTCCGCAAACGTCATGTACATTCGTTCGCAGAACTTCGTCAAGATTATCGTTGGAGGCCCCCATAAAAAACGAGTAATTGGCCAGCGACGTATTGGCTGCGATGGCGTATTTCTGGGCCAGTAATTCCTGCGTCAGGGCATTGGGAACAGTGTTAGGCATTTCCATAAAACTGGTAACGCCCCCCGCCACGGCTGCCCGCGCTTCGGACCCAATTGTGGCTTTATGCGTCAGGCCGGGCTCCCTGAAATGCACCTGATCGTCAATAACGCCGGGCAACAGATAGGTACCCCTGGCGTCAATAACTTGACCGACACCCACCTCAGATAAGCCGGGCTTGATCTGGGCAATAAATCCGTTTTCTACTAATACGTCGGTGTCAATGATCTGCCCTTCGTTTACTAAGCGGGCGTTACGAATCAGGAGTTTGGTCATTATAGAAAAGATTGGGAACGGAACCGGAATTCAGAATTATCAAATTCCCCAACGAATTGTGAGGTTGATATGATCACAGCTCGTTGGGGAATAAAAGTCGATAGCCTGCGCTAGTCTACCTAGCTTTGTAATAAACGGGCGGCCTCCTTCGCAAAATACGTCAGAATGACGTTGGCTCCGGCTCGCTTTATAGCCATTAACGACTCCATCATGGCGCGTTCGCCGTCGAGCCAGCCGTTTTGTGCAGCCGCTTTGATCATGGCATATTCCCCACTGACATTGTAGGCAGCAATGGGCAAGTGGAAGTTATCGTTCAGTAACTTGATAATATCCAGGTACGCTAACGCAGGTTTTACCATCAGGAAATCTGCCCCTTCGTCGTAGTCAAGCTGGGCCTCAATCAGCGCTTCGCGACTATTGGCAGGGTTCATCTGATAGGTTTTCTTGTCGCCAAATTTGGGAGCCGACTCAAGTGCGTCGCGGAAAGGCCCGTAGAAAGCACTCGCATACTTGGCTGCATACGACATGATCGCTACTTCGTGGAACCCTCCTTCATCCAGCACCTGCCGCAGGTAACCAACGCGACCGTCCATCATATCGGAGGGGCCAACGATGTTGGCGCCGGCCTGGGCCTGAGCGAGAGCCATCTTACCCAGCACTTCCAACGTTGGATCGTTAACGATTTTCCCATTTTCCACGATGCCATCGTGGCCATCTGAACTATAAGGGTCCATGGCCACATCGGTCATGATCATTACGTCAGGAAACCGATCTTTAATCGCCCGAATCGCCTGCATGTACAAACCGTCGGGGTTATAGCTTTCAGTAGCGTACTTGTCTTTTTTCGACTCGGCAATATTAGGGAACAGATCAAACGTTTTCACACCCAGATCGACACACTCCCCAATTTCGTTGAGCAGCAGATCCAGTGAGTACCGGTAAATACCCGGCATGGAGGATACCTCCGACCGAATGTTCTGGCCCTCCGTAATGAAGACCGGCAAAATAAAATCAGTGACTGACAGGCGGGTTTCCTGCACCATGTCGCGGATAACTGCCGATTGGCGGTTCCGGCGCGGACGGCGTATTAGGTTCATGCGTTCTAGTTTATGGTATCTGGTTTACGGTTAACGGTGTTTACTTACCAATTGATGACAAGGCATCAAGCCGTATTCTGTAAACCAAAAACCCTTAAACAATCAATTTAAATCCTTCGCCGTGTACATTAACAAGCTGAACCGATGGATCTTCTTTCAGGTATTTGCGCAGTTTTGTTACGTACACGTCCATGCTTCGGGCGTTAAAATACGAATCATCGCCCCAAACCATCTTCAGGGCAAAACTACGACTGACTGGCTGATTCAGGTTCTGAGCCAGCAATTTTAATAATTCGGACTCCTTACTGGTTAACTTTTGCGGTTGGCTGGCCGTTGCATCAGTCGTTCGTGAAAGAAGCTGGTGGGGATAATCGAAGGAAAATGAGCCGATCTGATACGTAGTTGCTTCGACGGAGTCGGAGGTGCGCTGATACCGTCGGAGAATAGCCTGAATCCTGAGCAGCAATTCTTCCATGCTGAATGGCTTCGTCATGTAATCATCCGCCCCTACCTTGAATCCCTGAATCGTATCTTCCTGCATGGATTTGGCGGTCAGGAAAATGATGGGCACATCCCGATGGTCCATTCGAACTTCCTTAGCCAACGTGAATCCGTCTTTCTTAGGCATCATCACGTCGAAGATACACAGGTCGTAGTGACCCGCCATGAACAGTTGCAGGCCCTGATTGCCATCAATAGCCCGGTCGGTCTGGTATCCTTTCATGGTCAGGTATTCCTGCACCAAAAGACCCAGATTCGGGTCATCTTCAACGAGTAAAATGGTCGGCATAAGTGAATGAGTGAATGAGTAAGTGCTTGAATGAACGAATAGGACTGACGCATCCAGCAGGATATTCGCTTATTTAATCACTTACTCATTCAAAATTTTATAGGGTAAGATGACCTCGAATGAGCTGCCTTTTCCGGGCTGGCTTTCAACCAGAATTTGACCGTGGTGTTCCTCAACCATTTTCTTTACATAGCTGAGTCCAAGACCAAAGCCTTTTACATCATGGCGATTGCCGGTGGGCACCCGGTAAAATTTTTCAAAAATTCGACTGGTTTGCTCTTTGCTCATACCCAGCCCCTGATCCGTTACGATGATACTAACACCCGCTATGGATGATCCGCCTGTCGCACTTCCGTCGGGAAGGCTCCGCGTACTAATGGTGATGTGCGGATTTTCGGGCGAATATTTCAGCGCGTTATCCAGCAAATTATAGACAATATTGGTCAGGTGGAGTTCGTCGGCTTCCACAACTTCCCGGTCGGCATCGAAATGAAGGTCGACTTCGCCCCCCCGCTGCTCAATTTGCAGACTCAGGTTGTTCAGCACTTTCTCAATGACATCATGCACGTTGACGGGACTTATATTGAGCTTGATTTCGCCTTTGTCCAGCAACGCCATTTGTAAGACTTTCTCGACATGCGACCCCAATCGTCGGGTTTCATCCCGAATGATGCTCATGTAGCGCGTCAGGCGGGAATCCGGTATACTCGATTCGGGCATTTTCTGATCCGGGGGCCCATCGCTGGGCGAGCCGGACCGGGTGCCAAATCCGCCTGAACCTACGTTCGATAAAGCCGTCGAACGCTGGGCTACCATGTCCGAGCGCAATTGTTCCTGCGCCATTTCGACCGCCAGCGATATCGTCGAGATTGGCGTTTTGAACTCATGCGTCATGTTGTTAATAAAATCGTTCTTGATATCGGCTAGTTTCTTCTGCCGAACAATGGTACTGATGGCAATGTAAAAACACGCCAGTATGACCAGAATCAACACAATGGAGGCCCCCAGTGTAAAGCCCAGTCGACTAAGAATAAACTCCTGCTGGGTCGGAAAATAGACATACACGTAATTGCCCGTTTCCATCAGGTTATTGGGAAACAAGGCGGCCTTATAGCCATTTACATCAAACTGCTGTGCCTCGATACCATTCGAGGTAAACAGAAATCTTGGCTTTTGGCTGGTTCGAACGGCATAGGCAAACGGAATACTAATGCCCCTCTCCACCAGCGACTGCCGCAGTAAGGTGTCGAGCGCCAATCGATTAACGCGGTCTTCAATAGGCCGGTCAGATAGAAGCAACCCTTTGAGCACATCCTTAATCATGTGCGACTGCTCCTCAGTCCGGGCCGATTTACTCCGCTGCTGACTGACACCAGCGGTATCTGTTGACAAACCGGGTTTAGCCGATGCCAGCCTGTTGTCGGCCTGATTCTTCCGGCGCTGCGTTGCCCGCCGAAGCTTATTTTTGGCGGCCCGAGCTGCCGAATCCTGCCGAACCTGATTATTGATTCGATTCAGTTCGGTATACATGAGGCCCTCGGCCCATTGGTTAAATTGCTGTTGTTGTGCCAATTGCGCCTGCCAGTCGCCAACCGCCATTAGTTCATCCTGCTGGCGAACAAACTCTTCGACAACCGCCATTTGCTCTGCCGACAGCGGACGGACAATTGGGTGCAATACATCCGACTGGACAACAATATTCCCAACGGATGTCATTCCAGGGGGAATTGTTTGTCGAGCCGCCAATTGATCGAGCGTTGGTATGGGTGCCTGTTTTTGCTGATTGGGGCGGGTTGGCCTGGTAGCCGCAAGCGATTTTTCGGCATCTGCCTTCAGCACCGAACGTCCCTCTTTTTTAGCAATGGCCATCAACCGATTCTGGTGTTCGCGGGCCTGAACGCGCTGGTTGGTCAGGTAAAAAATTTCCTGTCGCTCCAGCGCCCGTACCACCTCCTGCAAGGCATCGGTCACTTTGTAGGCAAACTGTTCCCGCTGTAACTGCAAGGCACTACTGATCCAGTAGACCTGTAGCCCTACCAGCCCCAATAGCCCAATAGCCATCAGGGCTACAATCCAGCGTATGCGTTCTTTTGACATTTTTTTACCCCCTCATGCAACCTTCAACTAACAATTCCGTCTATAAAAAACCAGTCAGAAGGGTTAGTAAAAGTACGAATCGAGTTAGCTAGTCATTGGCTCGTTAACAAACTTTAACACCCCCTGTACCAACTGATTCAGCAACTTATCACTCCTTCGTTTGCAACTAACCAGTACTATGAAAAAAACAGTTTTTGTCCGATACCAGTTCGTGGCGGCCATGCTGGTGGCGCTCACGTTTAGCGGAGCTGCTTTGGCTCAGCAGCAAACCAGCCCATCCACGAAAGCCAGTAAGGGTGACGTAAACGTACGGATCATCGAACGTAATGGCGATGAAGTTCGCGAAATTGAACGTATCTACCACATGGATGGCCTGAGCGATCCACAGCGAGACAAAATAGTCATGAAACTGGTGGATTCACTCAAAGCCTCCCGCAAAGACGGCGGCAAACGCCAAATGACGATTATTATTGATGATGCCGATGGGGATCGAACCGTGACCCGGGAACGGATCATGCCAGGCAAACGGCGTGCTCCAGCCGATGCCTATGCACAACGCGGCAAACTACAGCGGGGCAGTGTCGATCAGGATTTCTGGAATAACCAGAACTGGCGTTACGAATTTCGGCGGGGAGCCGATTCGCTTGCCGATCAATTCAATCGACTCAAATTACAGATACCGAGAGATTTTGACCGTCAGCTCGTTCGACCGTTCGAAGACTGGGCACGCAATGTCAACGGCAAAGCGTCGACCATTCGGGGGCTGGATGCCTTTCCAAACAACCCGGACCATGACCAGTTGACTGTTCGCTTTACGGCTCCCGCCAAAGGAGATGTGAGCATAGTTGTCACCAATCCAAAAGGCAAAGAGGTAGCTAAACGGGAGGTCAAGGACTTCTCAGGCGAGTTCGTTGGACAAATAGATTTGGGCAAAAAAGCACAGGGTGCCTACTTCATTACCGTTACGCAAAATGAAGACGGTGCTGTTAAACGGGTCGTAATCGACTAATACCTAACGATCCATTTCTGATTTATCAATATTGATGAATCAGAAATGGATCGTCAATCAGCTAAAAAATATTTTCAAAAATTTAGTACTATGTATTGCAAGATACCAAACTAAACCTATATCTTTGTATTGTTCTTAGACATAAGCGGTCATGAAAACTCTTTTGGTTGTCGGCATTTTACTTTTAGGCATTAGCGGCCAGGCATTCAGTATGGGGCATCCTCATAATATGTTTGCTGCCCGGAAACAGATGCGGACGAAGGCAGCGGCTTCAATAGCCAAAACAAAATCGACCACTTTAGCTTGCTGGCAGCAAACTGTTCAGGAAACGAAAGTCGTTATTGGCGAGCGCTTTCTGGCAGCCCTGATGAATGTGCGCCCTGCCCGGCCTTACTAAATTACCTGGTTTTCCTGCTTTACCAGTGGTCAGAATCCGCTGCGCTGGTTTATAATTTGCCCGTTTACGGGCTTTTTTTGTTTTATACCAAACCAATATGCCCCTTCGCCTACCCCATAAATGAATTTACTTCATCATTTTTTGATCGGTGCCGCCCTCTTTAAGTCATTGATTATCTGAATAAAAATCAGTTCGCAGGGCAATTTAATTTTGTATTAATCCAGTAGTCAGAACGATTTCTATAAATTATTTCGTTAAAAACTTAGACAATTCAATGATTAGTTGTGGTTTACGACAGGCTTTGGCTATTTTTATGGTCTGTCCAAATACTGCCGTCAACTGAATAATATTTTTTCTTTATCGAGTGCCCATGCGGAATATTGTTGTACGACCTATTTTACTCGTTGGCCTCTTGCTTGCCAGCTTGTTAACCGCTTTTGGCCTAACAAAGCCCGGTCGTAACTTCTGGGCGAAGCTTGCCCGCACAACCGCGATCAGAGCAGCTGCTAAACGAACGGCTGCCGCCAACGCCAATCGGATAGCTCTTGCTTCTTATAAATTTGGTCCGGCCGCCCGGCCTGTGGAAGTATTTGCAATGTCTGACAGTGGTGAGCATTGGGTAGACAGCGTCTTTCATACGTTGACACCTGAACAGAAAATCGGGCAGTTTTTCATGGTGGCCACGTTTTCCAACCGCCACGACAATCACTACCAGTACATCGATCATCTTATCCAAACGAATCATATTGGCGGGTTAATTTTTTTTCAGGGAGGGCCGTATCGACAGGCGGTTCTGACGAATCGCTACCAGGCCGAATCAAAAGTACCGTTGCTGATTGGCATTGATGGCGAGTGGGGACTTGGCATGCGATTGGACAGTACAATGGACTTTCCAAAACAGATGTCGCTCGGTGCGATTCGGAATAACGACCTTATTTACCGTATGGGCGCTGAAATTGGTCGTCAGTGCCAGCGTCTGGGTATCCATATCAATTTTGCCCCCGTTTCCGATATCAACAGCAACCCAGCCAACCCAGTTATTGGAGTGCGCTCTTTCGGTGAATCAAAAGAAAACGTTGCGCTGAAAGCTTCGGCTTATATGCGGGGGTTGCAGGGCACGCATGTCATCGCTACGGCCAAGCACTTTCCAGGTCATGGCGATACAAACGCTGACTCGCACCACACGTTACCGACCGTTAGCCGTTCGTCGGAGCAAATGCGGGAAATTGACCTGTATCCGTTCCGGAAACTTATTGCCGATAGCTTAATGGGCGTCGTTACGGGTCACCTACACGTACCTGTGATGGATAATACGCCTGCTTTAGCCGCAACCTTATCGGAAAAAATAGTTACGGAACTCCTCAAAAAAGAGTTGGGATTCCGCGGGCTGGTCTTTACCGATGCGTTAAACATGGGCGGAATCAGCCGGTCGCCCAAGACAATGGATGTCAATTTGCGGGCTTTAATGGCTGGAAACGACATTCTTCTGTACCCCGAAAATGTACGGGAAGCCACAACGAATATTCTCAATGCTATTCAGCAGGGCGTTATTTCGCAGGAGCTGATCGACGAGAAAGTTAAAAAAATTCTTCGGGCTAAGTATTGGGCTGGCCTGGCTCAGTACAAACCCATCAATCTGGCGGGCTTATCCACGGACCTTAATTCGCCCGAAGCCAAGTTACTGAAGCAGGAACTTTGTGAGCAATCGGTCACGGTAGCCGACAACAAAAATAGTTTGTTGCCCCTCAAACACCTGGATACCTTGCGATTGGCATCCATTGCGATTGGCGCTGAACCAGGCAATGTTTTTCAGAAGACGCTGAATCAGTATGCCCCATTCCAGACGCTTGCCTATCCCGAAAAACCGGTATCGGAAGCTGATCTGACCAATATGCTGGCGCAGGTTGGCGATGCCAATACGGTTGTTGTCAGTTATCACCGAATGAGTGAATCGTCGCTCAGAAAGTATGGCATAACGAAACCATCGCTTGACTTGATTACCCGCCTGAAACAGCGCGGGATGAAAGTAGTTGTGACCGCCTTTGGCTCGCCCTATAGTCTGCAACAATTTACCGGGGCGGATGCGCTGGTTTGTGCTTATCAGGAATTAGATGATATGCAGCGAGTGGTGCCGCAAATACTGTTTGGTGGATTGGGCTCACAAGGTATGCTACCGATTTCGATAGGGGACATGAAAGTAGGGATGGGCCTGACATTAAGCCCCGAAGGACGGCTTTCGGTTGGCTCACCGGAAAGTGTGGGCATGAAGTCGACGGTGCTGAATCAGATCGATGCCATTGCGCAGGGAGCGGTAAAAAACCATGTGGTGCCCGGCTGCGAAATTCTAGTCGCCCGGAAAGGCAAGATCGTGTACAGCAAAAACTTTGGCGCGCTAACCTACGCGCCAAACGCCGAAAAAGTAACGGACGAAACGTTGTACGATCTGGCTTCACTGACGAAAGTGCTGGCAACTCTACAATCCGTTATGGTGTTGTATGACCGGAAACAAATTGATCTCACTCAGAAAGCATCGTTTTACCTTCCCGAATTAAGGAACACAAACAAGCAGAATATTACCCTTCAGGATTTACTCTGGCATCAGTCGGGCATGGTTTCGTTTTACCCAACCACCTGGGATCGTACCCGGCTGCCTGGTGGAGGCCTGAAAGCCGAGTACTATTCGGCCGTGCACGACAGTTTGCATACCCTTCAGATTGCCCCCACACTTTGGGGTGTTCCGGCCTTGCGGGATTCGGTCTGGAAATGGGTAGTTCAGTCGCCGATGTCCAAGAAAAACGACGAAACGGGCAAACCCGCTTTCGTTTACAGCGATCTTAATTTCCTGACCTTACAAAAAGTGGTTGAACGGGTTAGCAAGCAACCTCTGGATAAGTTCGTTACGGACAATGTATATAAACCGCTCGGTCTTCACCAGCTCGGTTTTACACCGTTGCAGCGGCTTCCCAACCCCAGATGTGCGCCAACCGAACAGGATACATACTATCGAAATCAGCTTCTAGTCGGTACCGTTCATGATCAGATGGCGGCCGTACAAGGAGGCATTTCTGGCCATGCGGGCCTTTTCGGGAATGCACATGACATTGCTACGCTTCTGCAAATGAACCTCCAGAAAGGGGTATATGGCGATGAACGGATTCTGCAGCCAATGACGGTGCCCTATTTTACGCAAACGCTCAGTAACCGCAGCCATCGGGCACTCGGCTGGGACAAGCCAAATCCGGAGAGTGCCAGCAGCGTTTATATGGCTCAGCAGGTGTCACCCCGGTCATTCGGGCACACGGGTTTTACGGGTAACGTCGTTTGGGTTGATCCTGATCAGGAACTGATTTTTATTTTTCTCTCCAATCGCATTTATCCTACAGCCGGCAACAACTCCATTAATACAACAAAACTGCGTCGGCGTATTCATGAAGTAATTTATTCAGCCGTCCAATAATTGTTGGTGGCCTGAAAACTTTATAGTCGATTGAGCGACTAGTCATCCCCATTGACCCATGCCACTTCTGAGTAGAAGTGGCATTTTTATTGCTATGTATGTTTATTTAGATAAACTAATGTGAGTAATCAATGCGCTATTATTTACTCACATCAGCAATAGTATACAAAGCAAGCTACTTCTACGC
The DNA here is from genome assembly GCF_054776575.1 of Spirosoma humi. Classification (NCBI taxonomy): domain Bacteria; kingdom Pseudomonadati; phylum Bacteroidota; class Cytophagia; order Cytophagales; family Cytophagaceae; genus Spirosoma; species Spirosoma humi. Next base: position 208,803 of record NZ_BAAHBR010000008.1, on the reverse strand, counting down.
CACATTTCTCTGAACGCAAGCGCTGCGATCAACTCTGCATATCGTTTATAAATGCACTAACTTTAGGCCTTTAACTGCTTTATTCTCCTACTCTATGAAGGGACGTATCATCTACTTCTGCTTGTTTTTCTGGCTTTTTTGGGCTGGCTTAAGCAATCATACGTTTGCCCAGACGATAACAACTGGTACCATTTCCCCCACCTCTGTTTGCCCAGGAGGGGCCTTAACGGTTCCCTTCTCAATAAGCGGGACATTTGCCGCGTCAAACACATTTTCGGCCCAATTATCGGATGCCAGTGGAACATTTTCAGCTAGCTCTCCTGTCATTGGTACGCTGGCAGGGGCTACTGCCGGAACGATCAATGCAATCATTCCGGCAACAACGGCAAATGGATCCGGGTATCGTATTCGCGTTGTGTCCAGCAATTCAGTCAAAACGGGATCAGCCAGTACACAAATACTTACGGTAACAGCGCCGGTTACTCCCGGAATAACAACCCCGTTGACTTACTGTGTTGACGAGCCTGCAAGTAAATTAATAGCAACGCCCTCTACCAATGGCTCGCTCAACTGGTATGACACCAATGCAACGGGCGGCTCCGCGTCCTCTACAGCACCTACTCCTCCAACATCAACATCGGGCACTACAATCTACTATGTTAGCCAAACGCTAAATGGCTGCGAAAGTCCACGTGCGTCCATAACAGTTACCGTGAACGCTATTCCAGCAGCCCCTACAGTGACTGCTCCCGCACCGTATTGCGAAGGTGTAACGGCGCAACCATTATCAGCTAGCGGTCAAGGCCTTAAGTGGTATGGCACCAATGCAACCGGGGGTTCAGGCTCTGGTAATGCTACTGTTCCAAGGACAGACGTTATTGGCAATACAATCTACTACGTAACTCAAATGGTAAACAGTTGCGAAAGTGCACGGACAGGGATTACGGTGCAGGTGAAAGATAGTCCCAGTGCGCCGACCATTACAGTCCCTCCTGCTTATTGCCAAAATCAACCCGCTTCGTCATTGATCGCAACGCCCTCTACCGGCGCAACCTTAAATTGGTATGGCACCAATTCATCAGGGGGGGTGGCCTCTACAACAGCAACCACGCCCAGTACAAGCAAAGCGGGAAGTGTTGATTACTACGTCAGTCAAACGCTAAATGGTTGCGAAAGTCCCCGAGTCGCCATTGCCGTAACCGTCAAAGCAACGCCCAGCGCACCAGGTGTTTCTAGTCCGCTAATTGCCTGTCAAAACCAATCGGGCTACACGCTTACGGCAACACCATCTACGGGTGGTACGCTGAATTGGTATGGCACGGCCGCAACCGACGGAACCCCAACAACGACTCCGGCAGCGTTAACAACCACAGCGTTAGGATCAACTACCTATTATGTCAGTCAGTCAGTCAATGGCTGTGAAAGTGCTCGGGCTGCTCTAATAGTTACCGTAAATGCCATTCCAGCAGCCCCCCTAGCTACGCCCCCCGCAGCGTATTGTGAAGGTGTAACGGCACAGCCATTGTCGGCTAGTGGTCAAAATCTCCGCTGGTATGGCACCAATGCTACGGGTGGCTCATCATCTGGCAGCGCCACTGTGCCCAGTACATCATCAACCGCCATTGGTAGTACGTCATATTATGTAGCACAAATGGTAAACGGCTGTGAAAGCGAACGGACCGCAATAGTCGTCCAGGTAAAAGATACGCCCAATGCACCCGGAACGTCGTCCATTGACTTTTGTCAGGGAACTGGCGCACCCGTATTGACCGCAACATTGGTATCTGACGCAACGGTTAACTGGTACGGAACAAATCCATCAGGCGGCTCTGCCTCCCCTACAGCACCTGTGCCAGCCAATAATAATGCGGTTACCACGGTCTACTATGTCAGTCAGACAGTAGCGGGTTGTGAGAGTCCGCGGGCTAGTCTTAGCGTTCGGGTTAAGGCTACCCCCGGCGCACCGGTGGCAAATTCGGTTAGCTTCTGTAACAAAAGCCAAACGCAGCGATTGACCGCTGATGGATCAGGCTTAAAATGGTATGATGTAACCGACAACTTACTGAACGGCGGTGCACCAACGCCCAGTTCAGATGCCGTAGGAAGTCAGGTATTCAAGGTATCACAAACAATCGAAAATTGCGAAGGTCCTAAGGCTAACCTGACTGTCACGATTAAACCATTACCCGATAAGCCTGGTGTATCACCACTCACATTTTGCCAGGCCCAACAAGATCAACCACCACAAAATTTATCGCCTTTGAGCGCCAGCGGCCAAGGCACCCTGAAATGGTACACGACAGATAACAAGTTACTTTCTAGTGCGCCTATACCATCTGTCGACCAAACGGGAACACAGACCTACCAGGTCAGCCAAACGGTTAATGATTGCGAAGGCGAAAAAGCGGCACTTCAGGTAACCATTCTCACACCATCCGCTCCGGTTACCCCGAAGTCACTGATCACGTATTGCATCAATGACAAAGCCGTACCGTTAGAAGCCATAGGCGAAACAGGAAGCCAGCTACGGTGGGTCGATCCCTATGGCAATGTAACATCCAATGCTCCGACTCCATCGACGTTAAATACAAACGTGCAGCTTCAGGGCGATCCCTTCTATGTGTATCAGATTGCTTCCTATGGCTGCTACAGCGCTCGAGCTATGATTCGGGTTGTCGTCAACACGACGCCAACCCTATCTTTGTTTGCTCCAACCACCACCGTCAACCTGGGCCTGAAAGTCCCGCTGCAACTTAAGTTTACGGGATCAGGCCCCTATAGTTACAGCCTTACTGGCGGCTACTCCGGTACAGTCCGCACGGACACAACGATTTTGGTATTACCCCGCGGGAATACGTCCTATCAAGTGACATCTGTTGTCAATGGGTGCGGAGCAGGATTACCCGGAAATACGGCTACAATAACGGTTCGTGTACCAACCGTATCGACCAGCAACTTAAGCACAACAACCCTGTGTGCAGGCACATCCCTTTCGGTTCCTTTTACCACGACTGGCGAATTCAATCCGGGAAATGCGTTTCGAATCGAGATGGTCAGCGTAGCCGATACGACAAAAAAATATGCGGCTTCGACAAGTGCCAGCGGCTCGCCGATAACCAGCTCATTACCGACAACGTTGCCGGGAGGTCAGTACTACGTTCGTGTAAAAGCAGACAATCCAGAGATAGGTATTACGGGAAGCAATAGCCCTACCCTTCTGACAATTCGATCGCTGCCAACGGCTACCCTTACCGGTACGCAAAACATTTACGAAGGAGTACCAGCTAATTTGACGCTCACGTTTGGCGGAGACGGCCCCTGGAACGTAACTTATGCCGATAGCCTTCGCAGCTACCCGCTAACGGTGGCTACCAGTCCTTATGTGGTTGAGGCACGGCCTGCCCGTACAACTACGTATCGCCTGACCAGTGTGAGTAACAGCTGTGGAAATGGAGTCCTTTCCGGCACGGCAGTCGTTTCGGTAATGCCGTTGCTGGGCGTTGATGACAACTCGCTCGATCCATTTATAAAAGCTTATCCTGTTCCGACGGAAACAATCCTGATTCTTGAATTAAACTTATCCTTAACGCATGATCCGGCTGTAGTTACGTTAACGGACTTGAGCGGTAAACCCATTTTGCAGCAGACAACGCGCAACCAGCGCAATGAACTGGATCTTGTTTCGCAGCCAAGTGGTCAATACCTCATGCGAGTACAGGTCGGAGATCGGCAAACGGTTCGAAAAATAATGAAACAATAAATTCCAGCCGATTGCAGACGCTCATGCCCGACGAGTATTTCATGGAGATGGCACTGACACTGGCCGAGGACGCTGCCGATAATGGAGAAATTCCTGTTGGTGCTATTGTTGTTTGCCGAAATCGAATTATTGCCAAAGCCCGAAACCAAACCGAGCAATTGATGGATGTAACGGCTCATGCCGAACTCATGGCCATAACATCGGCTACGCAGCATTTGGGCAGTAAATACCTTCCTGATTGCACCATGTATGTAACCCTTGAACCCTGCGTCATGTGTGCAGGGGCTCTTTTCTGGGCGCAGCTCGGTCGTCTGGTAATTGGTGCCAGCGATCCGAAGCGTGGCTACAGTCGCTTTGGATCCGCGCTATTGCATCCTAAAACCCGGCTCGAAACGGGCGTGCTCGCCGAAGAAAGCCAGGCGTTGCTGGCGAAGTTTTTTAATCGCTTAAGAACATAATTCACCACAGGGTTGTTAACTCAACCGAATAATCTTCCATCTAACTGATTAGTAAAATGGCTTTTGTACTAGACCCACTTCCTTACCCAAGCGATTCGCTCGAACCGAATATTGATAAACAGACAATGGAAATTCACCACGACAAGCATCACAATGCGTACGTGACGAATTTAAATAACGCCATTGCCGGCACCGACATGGAAAGCAAATCCATCGAAGATCTGTTGGCCAGCGTGAGCACGGCTCCTGTTGCTGTTCGCAATAATGGCGGTGGTCATTATAACCATACATTATTCTGGAACACCATTTCGGGCAGTGGTGGTGGCCAGCCTACAGGTACCCTGGCTGATGCAATTACGCAGAAATTTGGTTCGTTTGACGCCTTCAAAGAAGAATTCACGAAAGCGGCTACGACTCGCTTTGGCTCAGGATGGGCCTGGTTGATCGTTACTCCCGAAGGTGAACTGGCTATTACTTCCTCTCCGAATCAGGACAACCCACTGATGGACATTGCCGAAGTAAAAGGATTTCCAATCATTGGCCTCGATGTGTGGGAGCACGCCTATTACCTGAAGTATCAAAATCGTCGGCCCGACTACATTGCCGCTTACTTCAACGTGGTTGACTGGGCTGCCGCCGAGAAACGGTATCAACAGGGCAAACAGGCTTAACTAATCATGAGTGATGAGTTATAAATGATTTTTTTGCGGTTCAGGCTGTAAAAAAACCGTCATTTATAACTCATAATTCACAAATCATTGTTACTTTTGCACTCCTAAAACGGTGATTGTAGCTCAGTTGGTTAGAGCGCCGGATTGTGGTTCCGGAGGTCGCGGGTTCGAGCCCCGTCTTTCACCCTTTAATAAAAAGGCCTTGATTGATCAAGGCCTTTTTTTGTTGCCTGATTGTTACAGGCTAGACACCAGGTGTTTATTAGTTTCTTTACCCTTCACTATCTCGTTAACCCTACGAAACCTTCCGGCGCAGGGGCATTTATTTAGGCTATACTAAATCTAAGCGTGCTGTATATTCGTATATTTTGTTTAAAGATTCCAGGCCATCATTAAACAAAAAATCATTTTTTGTCGTTAATTGGTTGGAACCTGTGGCACTTTACCACCTTCATTTAGAGCCGAAAATCAAGTTAGAACCAGCACCAATAAGCGGGTCTGAGCAAAAACCCTTGAATTTTTCAATTCATGAGTACATACTCAATTAGAGATTTAGAACAACTCTCAGGCATCAAAGCGCATACGTTACGCATTTGGGAGCAGCGCTACGCCATTCTTTCGCCTGACCGGACAGATACGAACATTCGCACCTATGGCGATGATGACCTCAAGCGGGTTCTCAACATTTCATTGCTCAAAGACCATGGGTACAAGATTTCTGAGATTGCCAAGCTTTCTTCGGAAGACCTGAATCGCGAAGTCGTCAAGATTTCGGAGAGGCCATTAAATTACCCGGACCAAATTCATGCCCTGACCATATCGATGCTGGATTTGAGCGAAGAGCGGTTTGAAAAAATCATTAGCGCTAACATCGCCCAGTCTGGCTTCGAGAATACAATGATTAATATTATTTACCCATTTCTGAGCCGTATTGGCACCTTGTGGGTAACGGGATCCATTGGGCCAGCGCAGGAGCACTTTATTACGAACCTGATCCGGCAGAAAATCATTGTAGCCATCAATGGGCTGATAGGTACGCCTGATTCATCTGGCAAAAAATACATGCTCTTCTTACCGGAGGGTGAGTTTCATGAGATTAGCCTCCTGTTTGCCCATTACATTATTCGCTCCCGATCCAACAAAGTAGTCTATCTGGGGCAAAATCTACCGCTGAACGAATTAGCCTTCGCCTATCAGATCCACCAGCCCGATTATATCTTCACGGTGCTAACATCTGTACCAGCCAACCATGAAGTGCAGCCCTTTGTGAATAGAATAGCGAAGGCCTTCCCGAATTCGCAAATACTTATGACGGGCTACCAGGTAGTTGGCCAGGATATTGATACACCTGGCAACACAGCAATCATCAATCAAATCAATGAGTTGATGCACATTTCGACTAATTGATGTCAATCCTAGTGAAGAGAAAGCCGTGTTCAGCCTATTTGCTGGGCAAATGAAAGAGCACGCCGTTCGGCGTACGTGTATAGGTCATGGGTAACCTGAAAGCCAACGTGGCCACCCGTTCGGGGCGTTTCCAGAAATAGATGAGGATGCGTTTCGGCCAGCCAGACTGGCGAGCACTCCGGTGACAGTAGTGGGTCGTTCTGGGCGTTTAGCAACAGGGTTGGTATGCAAATGCCGGCCATAAAATTAACAGCTGACGCCTGGGTGTAAAAGTCGTCGGCATCGCGGTAATTATTGACCGGTGCCGAAAAAAACTCGTCAAAATCCCGCCACTGTTTTACTTCCTTTAACTTGGTCATATCCAGTCGGCCTGGATAACGAGCAGCTTTCTGAGCTATTTTAAGGACTAGTTTGCGCATAAACCGATTTCGATAGAACCGGTTCGATGGCCGATCCAATAAGCCCGCGCTGGCACCCAGATCGGTAGGAGCCGAAATGGCGATACCGCCTTTAATCACATCAGGGAGCTGACAGCCGTGAACACCCAGGTATTTCAGCGTGATGTTGCCTCCCATGCTATAACCCACCAGCATTACCTCCTCGTACTGTTTGTACCGGATCGCATGGGTAATCACCTCGCCAAAATCGCCAATTTCACCGTGGTTATACAATCGGAATGCCTGATTCATTTCCCCGCTACACGAACGACAATTCCAGGCCAGTACATCGTAACTATTCTCGACAAAAAGTTTAGCTGTGCCCCGAATGTATTGTCGATTGCTGTCACCCTCCAAACCATGCGTCAAAATGACCAGTCGATTCTTTCCGTTCTTAACCCAGTCTAAATCAACGAAGTCACCATCCTGCAGGATCAGCCGTTCGCGCTGATAGACAACGCCTTGCACCTTCCGCATCAAGCTTGGTATGATGGTTTGCAGGTGACCGTTATACTGATAAGAGGGTGGGCCAGGATAAGTAGACAGAATGAGCGGCATATTCCTAAACAACGTATACTTTTATGGCGTTGTTTCAGAACATATCAACGCAATGCAGTTCGCAAAATATCTTTCGGTCATCGTTACCAGCACGATCAAATTTGCCGGTGGACCCTTATCAGGAGCAGCGCTCGGCCTAACCTGGATCGAGACGGCTATTTGTACGATGCTGGGTATGATGATCAGTGTCGTAGTTGTTACCTACGCAGGAGCAGCCATACAAGCTTTGGTCAGGCGGTTCAGATCAACCCCGCCCAAGCGGTTTACCAAACGAACGCGTATGGCCATTCGAATCTGGAAACGCTTTGGTATGACAGGCATCGCGTTTTTGACGCCCCTAATTTTAACGCCCATCGGTGGCACAATCCTAGCCCTGTCGTTTGGGGTTAACCGGGGAAAAGTGATCTTGTCAATGTTTATTAGCGCCGTTCCCTGGGCAATTGTTCAGACACTGTTTTTTTACCTGATCCCAGGACTGAAAGGCATAATTAGCTAACAAAGCTTAGCGGCTCACGGTCTGTGGGACCGACGCTGTTTTTTTGCGAAAATCGCCCTGAGAAAAATACTTTTCGATCAGGCAATACATTAGAATAAAGAAGTAGCGGCTTCCCATTTCTTTAATTTTCAGTTTCGACTCGCCATACTTTCGATTCGTCCAGCTATTAGGTACCACTGTATACGAATAGCCGCGAACGATAGCCTTAAGCGGTAACTCGACCGTCAGGTTAAAATGAGGAGCCAGAAAGGGTTTTACACCTTCAATCGTTTCGCGCTTATACAGCTTGAAGGCATTGGTGGTGTCGTTGTATTTTATACCCATTACCACCCGGACAATGAAATTGGCGACCCGGTTAATGAATTTTTTCAGGGTTGGGTAATCAATCACTTTGCCACCTTTTTCCCAACGGGAGCCGAAGACGGCGTCTACGTCAGAATCCAGCATTTTGTTGTAAAACCGCACCAAATCTTCGGGGTCGTCCGAGAGGTCGGCCATGAATACCGCGACACAGTCGCCGGAGAACCGCTCTAAGCCGTAGCGTACGGCGTAACCGAAGCCATTGGGCCCAGGATTTGTGTAGTACACAAGCGTTGGAATCTCAGTCGCAGCCAGGCGTTCAAGGACAGCCAGCGTGCCATCTTTCGAGTTGTCATTTGTCACACAGATTTCGTGCGGAATCCCGTGTTTAGCCAATGTCTGATAAAGAACACGGAGCGTTGGCGGTAACGACTCTTCCTCATTGTACGCAGGTATGACGACGCTTAGTTTCATAGACAAAAATAAAAAATAACTATATCAAAATCAGCTTTTGGGTTTCCAGTGATCAGCTACGTCGGGAACAGCCTGCCGAATACGAGTCAGCAAATCGGTCGACAAAGGCCCTAACTTTTCAGCCTGACGATTCGCTAAAACCTGCTTTTCGTTACGCATACCAGGAATAACGACGCCCACAGCGTCGTTAGACAAACTGAATCGTAAGGCAGACGTTGCAAGCCCTCCAGGCTGATCATTTAGGAAAGCCAGACTGCGGGTCGATGTTATTAGCCAATCACGATCACGGTCGGGCAAATAATGTCGGTATTGATCGGGGGGGAAAACGGGGTCCTGCATTAGGTAAGCCGGGTTTAAAAAGCCAGATGCCAGGGGCACTCGTCCTATAAATAAATAATTGCCAGCGTTGGGAGCCGTAAACAACAATTCTTCAGCCCGGCGGTCCAGGGCATTGTAAATCACTTCCAGCGCGCTACCGAAACCAGCCTCTAGAACACGTTTAGCACCATATACAGAACGCGAGCTTACACCATAGGCCCGAATTTTTCCGGCTTGTTTTAATTGTTCGAACGGTGTTGGGTCGTAGTTGGCCCAATCGAACGCGTCAGGTGGGCTATGAAGTAACAGCAGGTCAAGTGTCTCAACACCCAGCCGGTCTAAACTTCCTTCGACGGCTTCAGTCAGATAATCAGCACTATAATCCTGAATCGGTTTGCCGTCCGGCGACTGACGATTCCCAAACTTTGTACAAATGATTTTGGTCACGTCGGGCTTTTGCGCGAAGGCTTCCTGCAAAATCCGCTCAGATTGTCCACGACCGTAACTGTCAGCCGTATCAAAGAAATTAATTCCCTGCTCCAGGGCGCTGTGCACTGCCCGAATGGCGTCGGCCTTATCGACCTCACCCCAACCCGTTGGGTGGCCATTTACAACATTTGGCCCGCCAAACTGCCAGGTACCAAAGCCCAGACGAGATGTTAACTGCTCTTTTATGAATACGCTCATAGGAAAAGAACAGCCTGATACTGGCTGAATCAGGCAACAAAGTCGCTTCATTCAACCAATATCAGACTGCATATTTAGGAGTATATCGGCTACCAAGGAGGTTAATCCGGTCGTCTTCCTATGTATGATTAATAAACGGCATCGGCAGCCGGCGTGATGATGATTTTCCCTTTAATGAGGCTCCGCTGGCCTGGGAATTCAGCGAAAAACGCATTACGTCCGTGCAGAACACGGTCATCGTGGAAGAAGACGGCTTCTCCTTTTTTCAACTGAACGGGCAAGATGATGCCCGCGTTCATAATCCGGCTTTCGAGGAACTGGTGAAAACGCTCACAGAGGTCCAGTACTTCCGGCGTATTTTCTTCGCGCGACAGGCAGAAGTAATTCCAGTTTGCCAGATAGCCTTCTCCATCTTTGTCGATTATTTTCCGCACTTTACGAGCGCCCCCTTTCGAGTGGACTACATCGGTGCTCATCAATTCTTCCAAGAGCGCATCTTCGCCGTCTAGCTTCATGCACTCTACCAGATTCGGTAAATCGAAGAACGTCGTTGCGCCACCAACTTTTGCGTTCGATGCACAATAGAAGAAGTTTACCGCTTCTTCGCCACCCAGTTCAACGTACGAATCGTCCGTATGCAATGGCTGACGTGTGTTGCTCGACCGGTAGCGATCAGGAATCTGAGGATCGTATGTAATGTCAATCCAACGATTTCCAGTCATTTTACCGGTAGCCAGGTCTTCGTCGGCAGCATGAATACGACCAACCGATTCAGATAGCTTGCTGTAGAAATCGTGTACGGGTAGATCTTCACGGAAATCAGACAGGAAAACCAGTTTATTATTCTGAACGGCTTCTTTCACGTTCTGAATCGTTTCTTCCGGCGTCGTATAGGCAACTTGCTGAAAAAAATTCATAGCCTCTTTAGTTTCGTTATTTAGTTCACAAAATAGGAAAAGTGTAACAGTTGCCCAAATGAGGGAAACCGAGTTACTCAATTATTTAGAATACGGTGAAGGCCGATAGCCACGACGCCGTAAGCACGCTGTAGAACAGGCGGGGTTAAATGGTCATAAACAATCGTTTTCAGATCGGTCAAGTTTGGTTTCGCCAACGAGTAATATCGGGAAACCAGTTTTAACCTTCCCAGATATGAATCTCGGAACTGCCTGCTCTTCAGCATCATCCGATAATAACGGGCTATGTTTTTTTTCAGTAGCCGATCATATTGGTAGTTCAGTTCGCGGTTGATATTGCTGTACATATCAATCCGGTTTTGCAAAAAAACAGCATCATCATACTTGTCCGTAAAGCTGGTTCCATTGCTGTTTTTCCGATAAACCGACATAACATCCGGTAGGTACCCAATTTTGCCCATTTTCGCTTTCAGAATCAATCGGGGAATATCGCCACTGACTGACTCACTAAACCAGGCAGGATACTCTTTGATCGAGTTCCGGTACAGCGTACTGGAAGTAGCCATAAACCAGATTTCATCTTCCCCAATCAGATCTTCTATTGTATAGAAGGGCTTCATATCGGGGCCATTGAGCACGTGCGACGGACTACCATCCTCGTACGTGATCAGGGCATTATGAAAAGCCATCGAGTAATCGGGGTGAGCGTCCAGCAAATCGACCTGTTTCTGTAACTTCAGTGGGTCGGTCAGATAGTCGTCACCATCGATTAAGGCGTAATACTCACCGGTTGCCCGTTTTAGTGTTTCCAGAAAATTAATGCCGCCATTTTTACCCAGGTTACGCGGGTGAAGTACCCCTTTGACTAAGCCGGGATGCTGGCGTTCATATTCCTGAATAATTTCCCGTGTACCATCGCTCGAAAAATCATCGCCGACTAATATTTCAATTGGAAATAGAGTCTTCTGGGCCAGAACACTGTCAATAGCCTGACGAATGAAATTTTTTTGATTGTAGGTAATAATCAGGACACTAACTTTTGGCATAACAATCGAGTGTGCAGTTTACAGGCAACAGCGTCAGCTGCTTTTTTGTCCATAAACTGTAAGCTGTAAACTAAATAACGGCCGCTGAGGTGGCGTTTTTAGGCGTCTGAATCTGAGCTTTCCATCCCTGTGGTTCATCCTTATCGGCTGGCTTCGCCCAGGGATCGTAAAATGGCAGAATGGCCACCCAACGTCCGGCAGGATCATCCCAGCTAAAGCGATCAGCAAAGCTCGACGGACTAACCCAGTGCGGCAAATCGTACCGGAACAGGATCAGGTCGCCTATATCCTGGAAGCCTTCTGTTTCGACAATATGGTCATTGATGACATAACCGGTACCGCCCGAGGTGTAATCTTTTCCGTATTGGTTCAGGGCTAAGATAGTGCCAACTTTCTGCGGATTGAGTGGGTGCCAGTGCCGCCCGAAGAAGCTTCCTCCCAATGGGTAGTGAGTTACCTGGGGGTGAAAATAAGGTTGTCCTTTTCGGATGCCATATTCTTCGTTGTTACCCGTCAGATCATTCCAGAACTGGCGCATGGGTTTGAAAACGTCCATCAGGCGTTGCTGCATGGGTTCCTCAAGATCCAGAATGGCATCAAAAGTATGGTCATGAAACAACTGGGGTGCCTGCTGAATCTTGGCAATATGCAGCCGCTGCTTGTGCTGATTATTGTCAAACGGATCAGGACCTTCGGCCAGGGGCGTTTTAGAAGCCCACTCGTGGGTGGTTTTGATAACACTACGCAGTGTCTCTTCGGGAATACCCGTTTTGACAATGACAATGTTTGGCTCATTGACCAACCGCATCACCTCTTCATAAGAAACCTCAGGAACGATTCTGCCGTCCTTGAACTCCGCATCAATTTTTATCAGGTATTTTGCAACTTCTTTCATAACAAAAACGTGTAAATGCGCGACTGCTCGCGGCTGTTCTTACTTGTTTTAAATGGTGTCACAAAGTAGGGCGGTATCTGGAGAAAATACAACCCTCCCGATACTGATTTTCATCAGTCTGCAGGCTGAGTTGCGTAGCCAAATCCCGATGCACCAAACCCATTTCCATTATACAGCATTACCCATTGGTCTTGCTGTTTGAAAATGTGGCAATAGTCCATCATTAGTGAATCCCAGCCATCAACCGACCGTTCGATTCCCGCCAATTCATCTTTGCGTTCCCAGGTAATACCATCTTTGGACTCAGCATAACCAATCCGGTAACTCCGTTGAACATCGGTCCGATAGTTCGTTGCGTTACGGTACGAAAAATACATTTTGTACAAATCAGCACCGTTTGAGTCTTTGTCTTTATATACCGTTGGTCGGCCAATGGCATCCGTGAATTGATCGTAACCGACACAAACGTGACCGGTACGCTCCCAACGGATTCCATCTGTGGACTCGGCATATTTCACATCATAAAAAGGCTCGGGATGACCATTGATCACCTCAATCTTCGTACATGACAGGTACCACATCCGCCACCGAATGGAGCCATCGACCTGTTCCTCGCGCATTACGCAGGGCTGGGCAATCCAAACCTGGTCATATATTGACCGATCAAGAATTGGTCCAGTATATTTTCGTTCGAAGGTCAACCCTCCATCACGGCTGATGGCCAGTCCAATGGCCAACCGATAACTGGCCGTTTCACTTTTGTTCCAGCCGGTATAATACAGCCAGATTTCGTCACCTACAGGTAAGAACCAGGAAGGCATGGTTCCTGTTTCGTCAAACATGCCAACAGCCCCTTTCGACAGGCACGCTTTGTCATGAATATAGGTTATTTCCGACAGGTTATCAGGGTTCAGTTCAACAAACGAAACGGCCGAGGAACTATTTTCATCGCGGGTAGAAAAATACACCCGCAGTTTATCCTGCATGGGATAACCAAATGGAACCTGCGCGTGCGTGCGGCTAAACGGTTTGGAACCGTCGGGTTTATAAACAAGTCCTTTTTTCTGCCAAGTCATTCAAATCAGGTCTTATAGAAGGTGGAATACCCACAGAGAAAGCCGCGTTTGATACTAACGCGGCTTTCTCTGTGGGTATATCGATTAAATCGTTGGGGCTAAACGGGAAGCCATGCTGGTATGAATCTGACTCATCGTTTCTTTCAAATCGAACGTCCAGTCCCAGCCAGGGTAATGTTGCTTGAATTTGGTCAGGTCGGAGATATACCAGATATGGTCACCGCTGCGGTTGGTTTCCGAGTACTGGTAGTTCATCTTATTGCCCGAAATTTCCTCACAGAGTGCAATGGCTTCGAGCATAGAACAGTTCGCATACCGGCCACCGCCTGCGTTATAGACTTCACCCGGACGCGGGTTCTGGTAAAAATGCCAGAACATGTTCACGAGATCCCAGCTGTGGATGTTATCCCGGACTTGCTTGCCTTTATAACCAAAAATAGTGTATTGATTTCCGGTAATGGCACATTTCATCAGGTACGACAGGAATCCGTGCAACTGAGCGCCGGAGTGGTTCGGGCCGGTCAAACAGCCGCCACGGAACACACCTGTATTCATACCGAAATACCGCCCGTATTCCTGCACCATAATGTCAGCCGCTACTTTCGATGCGCCGAAAACCGAGTGCTTGGTATGGTCGATACTCATGTGCTCGTCGATACCGTTTTCGAAGTACGGATGGTTATGGTCGATCTCCCAGCGCGTTTCGGTTTCGATCAACGGCAGAAAATTGGGATTATCACCGTACACCTTATTGGTCGATGTGAAAATAAATACAGCTTCGGGGCAATGCAGGCGCGTCATTTCCAGCATATTGAGCGTTCCGACAGCATTCACGCCAAAATCCGTAAATGGCTCGCGGGCGGCCCAGTCGTGACTGGGTTGAGCCGCGGTATGCAACACCAGTTTAATGTCGGTGCCGAATTCCTGAAAAATCGTTTCCAGTTGAGCGACTTCCCGAATATCGGCGGGTCGGTGCTGGTAATTGGCATAGGCTTCTGCCAGGCGGTTGCGGTTCCATTCTGTTGAACCATCGGCGCCAAAGAAGTACTGCCGCATGTTGTTGTCTATACCAACAACCAGATCAAATTTATCCGCGAAGAAGGCTACTGCTTCGCTACCGATCAGGCCGGCAGAGCCCGTCACTAATGCAATTTTCATATCGTTTTTAGGTCGTAGTGAAACTCTCCTATCCGAATAATACTATTTTTCGAGGATTTGAGTAGACAAAGTAACGCAAAAATCCAGACTTACATTCCTTTTATTATCCTATTCAGGCAAACAGGCGTTGCAAGTTAGTAATCGGGAAAAACGACAGCGATGAATCAGCGTCTATTCGCCAATCCATCGCTGTCGTTTTGTCAACCGAGTGAGCAGGAAAAATTAAGCACCCTGACCGCTTGTACCAGCTCCAAACAATTTCTCACGGATTTTCTGTGTCCGGGCGTCTAAATCTGGATTAGGTGTGTATTTGTATTTTGTCTGTACAGCCGCGGAATCTCTGCCAGCGCCATATACTTCCGGATCACCCGCCCGATAGCCAGCCCGATAGTCGTCGACCCGGTAATCCTTCTGGCGGATTGAGTTATATTTTTGATAGTCGCAGGATGTCAGCGATAATGCCGCTACAGCCAACAAACCTATGCTTAGTACGCGTTTCATAGCCACTTGATTACGAATTGATTCGGCAAAAATAGGTTAGACCACTTAGGTTTCCAAACAAGAATACCCAGTTCTTACTGAGCAGAGGCAGCATGCGTTTATTTTTTCGACCCGATCGGCCAGGCTTGCTGAACAGCCATCCAGCCAGGCTGGCCGAAAACGTCATGTCGTCACTCAACGAGCCGGGTTCTTCAGACTTTCAATTTCTGCCCAAACAAAGCCCATTAATTCCTGAATATGAGCATAGGAAAAATCGAATGGCACATTGGCGGCTGCGTATATCTCACGAATGGGCGCTTTATAACCCAGACTCAACGCATTTTTATAACCGGCTAAACCCGCCTTCGGGTCGCGCCGATAATTACGCCATACACCAATGGCCCCCAGCTGAGCAATGCCATATTCGATGTAGTAGAAAGGCACTTCATACAAGTGCAACTGCCGCTGCCAAATGTACTCCTGGTAAAACGCAAAGCCGTCCCAGCTGGTAACCGTATCGGCAAACTCATTGTAAATCCGAACCCAGTTTTCACGCCGTTCAGCGTCCGTGTGCGTTGGATTTTCGTAAATCCAGTGCTGAAACTTATCGATCGTGGCTACCCAGGGAAGCGTTTCAATAATGGATTCGAGGTGCTGGAGTTTGGCTCGACGCAGTTCATCGGGGTTTTCAAAAAATACGTCCCAGTGATCCATCGACAGTAATTCCATGCTCATCGATGCTAATTCAGCTACTTCCATAGGCGGATTACGAAAGGCTTTCAACGACAAATCACGCGTGAGGAACGAGTGAACGGCATGACCCCCTTCGTGTACCATCGTGACCAGATCGCGTAGGCTCGAGGTAGCATTCATGAAAATGAACGGTACACCAATTTCTTCGAGCGGGTAGTTGTAGCCACCCGGCGCTTTGCCCTTCCGCGATTCCAGATCAAGGTGACCCATGGCACGCATGATGCGCAGGTCGTCGCCCAATTCGCGATCGAGCCGGTCGAAACACACGATTGTCTTTTCGAGAAGTTCGTTGCCGGTCGAGAACGGTTTCAACGGTGCGCGCCCTTCTACATCGACTTTGGCATCCCAGGGCCGAAGTGGGTCAACCGAAGGATCAGCCCGCTGTAGTTTCTGTTGGCGCTCTTCGGCGAGTTTATTCACGAATGGTACAACGGCCCGTGCCACTGAATCATGGAAATCAAAGCAATCCTGCGGGCTGTAATCGAAGCGACCCAAAGCGGCAAACGCGTAATCGCGGAAGTTGTCAAAGCCGGCGTTGATGGCAATCTGGTTCCGTAGATCGCGCAGCCGGTTAAAAAGCTGGTCGAGTGCTTCGTGATCCTGATACCGCCGTTCCCATATTTTGCGCCAGGCCTCTTCGCGTACAGCCCGATCAGTCGACTGAAGCAGGTCACTGGCTTCGGGCAGGGTCATCTCGCGGCCGTCGATTTGCACGGTCATTGCTCCAACGATTGCCCCGTATTTGCGCTCCTCCGTTTGAAGTTCGGTCTGGAGCGGAACATTTTCGTCTCTGTAGATATCGATGGCTTTCTTCATTCCCCGAACCATTACATCATACCCATCGTCGGTTAGCTGGCTCAGGAATGGACTGTTTATGGCGATGAGATCCAGCTCATTGCCGTACGTTGCCATAGGTGGCTGAATTTCTGAAATAAAGAAATTCAATTTATCGACCAATTCTTCATTGGCGGTATCACAGGTCATCCGGATGTACCGCCACGCAAAATTTTCCGATAAGTAGGATTCCAGCTCACTCCGATCGATGAGCCATTGTTTAAGTTCTTCGGCATTATCAATCGAGCGGCCCAGTAGTTCTTCGTAAAGCGGCTTCACGTCGTCCCAGCTGTTTAATTCGATTAGTTCACCAATAAATGAGCGCGTTGGCCGGGCCGGAAGGTTCAAGGTTTGATCTGCTGTCATAGATGATGTTTTGTAACGTGAACGAAAAGCTACCTAGCCTTAAGCTGGACTTTCCTCCACGATTTAGGGTGTTTATGTGGGTCAAAAGCTACGCTACAGTAAGCGACAAAGAAACTTTTTTGTTTATAAACTTGCAAGTACGAAAACGTTCGTATATGTTTACTACGAAATCATTCGTAGATAGAAATGAAGCCAACGGAATCCGAACTGGAAATTCTGCATGTCCTCTGGGCCAATGGCCCGAGCACGGTGCGGCAAGTGCATGAAAAACTAAGCCAAAGCCGCGATATCGGGTACACAACAGCGTTGAAGTTGATGCAGATTATGCATGAAAAGGGTTTTTTGTCGCGCGAAGAAGATGCCCGCTCGCACACTTATACTGCTATTGTCAGTGAAGAAGATACGCAGCGAAGCCTGGTTGATCGCTTTGTGGAAACGGCCTTTCGGGGGTCGGCGTCGAAATTAGTCATGCAGGTACTGGGTCAGCATAAAGCATCGCGACAGGAGCTGGATGAAATAAAAAGATTACTGAATGATCTTGACCGCGATTCATAGGCCTCTAATCCGTCTTCTGCCTACGAAAGCCTTGCCACCCTATATGCCTTAAGAAACCATAGGTCGATTTTCTAAACCAACAGACAACTTGTTTATGAACTCGTTCAACTCTCTATCAAGTCCGATTACCGATGCCCTTGGCTGGACATTGCTCCACGCGGTTTGGCAAGGGTTTGCGCTGGCAGTATCCGCAGCAATAGCGTTGCATCTGCTACGGAATCGGTCGAGCGCCCTACGCTACCGGATCGGTACGCTTACGCTGCTTAGTCAGCTACTGATCTCGGCCGCTACGTTTGTCTGGTACTATACATCGTCAGCCACGACCAATTTATCAACGTCTATGATGACGGCGGTTCAGCCATTGCCCGTTCGCTGGCAGGCCGTTGCTCAAACGTTGCCCTGGCACCAGCAACTTCAACTGTTTCTGGAAAATCACCTGGGTCAGTTTGTACTTATATATCTGATTGGTGTAGCCCTCTTCGGACTGCGACTGGCAGGCGGCTGGTTGTACCTGAAACGACTCACCAAAACGGCTATTCAGCCTGCTACATCCATATGCCTGCAACTCACCAACCAGATTCGATCGACGCTGGCCATCAAAAACATGGTTCAGGTACGAGAGTCTGCACGCATTGCCGTGCCCATGGTCGTCGGTATTCTGAAACCTGTGCTGCTCCTGCCAATCGGGCTTGTCACCAATCTTACATCGCGCGAAATTGAAGCGGTTCTAGCCCATGAATTGGCGCATGTCAAACGCCATGATTATGCCGTTAACCTGCTTCAATCGGTGATAGAGGTGCTTTACTTCTTCCATCCGGCTTTGTGGTGGCTATCGGCGCGGGTGCGGGAAGAACGCGAACATTGCTGTGACGACCTGGCAATACATGTCTGCGGTGGCGACGGACGGCTTCTGGCACGAGCCCTGGCCCACGTCGAAGAATTCCGACTAGCGCCGACAGTGACGACCCCGGCATTGGCCATGGCGCTGGCAACCAACCGACAACAATTACTGCATCGGGTTCAACGGATGCTGGGTGTTCCTACCCGTCCGTTTGTCTCTAACGGCAGCCTGGCCGGCTTAACGCTGGCAACGATTCTATTGATGAGCGTGTCCGTTTACGCAGTGCAAAAACAGACACAACCCAAGCCTACGAAAAGACAGTCGCTTGCAACAGGTCGGCACAAGGCGGGAAACGGTACAGAACTGAGTGTTACCGATAACAGAAAGATTAATTCGATCATCTGGAAAGGCAAAAAGTTGCCTGCCAGCCGCATTGCCCAGCTTCAAAAGCAATTCGATCAGGTTATGTCGGGTCAGCTTTCGCTCGATGCCGTAAAGCAACCTGACCGGGATATTCTGTTAAATATCATTGAGACGACGGCAACAGATGCCACTAAACCAGACGACCTAGAAGCCTATGCGGAAGGATTGGCGCATCTTGATTACAGGGGCATTGTCGCATCGGCCCTGAAAAATGTTCCGCTTAGCCCGGACGGAACGGTGGAAGGCTTGGCCAACGTAAATTATGGAGATATTATTAAGGATGCCCTTGCGTCCTTATCTGACCCGGCTGTAGGCTCCCTCCCCGACTCACTCGATAAACGAGCCTTAGATGACAACGATAGCCTTCCGGAACAGTTGAAAAATAAGTTTTTGAACCTACAGTTTAAATACAAGCAATTCCATAATCAATTAAGGGATTATGAAAAAGCCCAGGAAGCGTATAGTGCCCAAATGAGTGAACCTCTAAAGAATTATCAGCGCTTAGAAATGGAGCGCGCGAGATCTCAGGAACAGACAGCCTACTTGCGTAAACAGGCCGCCAGAGCTGACCTCCGCCCTCTAAGCGATGCTATTTTGACGAATATTTCGTCTATCGAAGCGAAGTTGTCGGAACTCAGCCGACGCATTGACGATCTAACTGACAAGCAGATCCAGCCGTACTCAGACAGTATGTCTAAAGTTTTTAAGGGGTTAAACAGGGTAACCGATTCGCTCCGGATAAACGAAGGAGAGCTAATGCGGCTACTACCACAACTTCCAGAAAAGGCTGAGTCGCCAATAAATGTACCCAGCGTACCAACACCACCTTCCTCGCCACGAGGAAGAGTTGCCGCACCAGCCCCGCCAATTCCACCCGGAGTAAAAGTTCGCACAATACGTTTTCCAAAGCCAGCTTCTGCTCCATCCGCTCCCGCAGTGGCCCCAACCCCTGCCGCCCCGGCTCCAGCCACTCGTGCACGTGGTTGGCATGGCCGAACCCTTACCCCCAAACCCGCTCTAGCGCCAACTCAGGAGCAATTCTAGTGCCCCAACTAAAAACAATCCGGCAGGAAGCTGTTAGCCCCTGCCGGATTGTTTGGTCTATACGGAAGTTGTGGAAATAAAGTCTACTCAATTTCAATCACCACGTCGCGGCCAACGGGATGCGCCACACAGGTGAGTACGTAGCCCGCTTTCAGTTCTGATTCCGAGAGGCCATCTTCTTCGTCCAGTTTAACTTTTCCCGAAATACATTTGCCCAAGCAGGCGGTACACATGCCCGCCTGGCACGAATAGGGCAAATCGATATCCAGATCCAAAGCGGCTTCCAGAATCGTTTGATGGGGTGCTACGGCAAATTTGTATTCACTCCCCTCATACAGTACCGTTACCTCGGGCGAACCGCTCTCGGCCGCCGTTAGGGGCTCCTCGACTACTTCGCCAGCCGTAACAGGGGCCGTCGCGTAACTTTCTTTATGGACACGCTCGGTCGGCACGCCCACCAGCGACAGAGCCGAACGAGCCTCCGCCATCATTCCATCGGGACCGCACAGGTAAACGCTCGCATCTTGCAAATCAGCTTTTGGTAGCTGATCGAATAAGCGGGTAAGCGTGTGTTGATTCAACCGCCCTTCGACGCCTGTCCAGCTAGCCGATGGCTGACTCAACACATGCGTTACCTGGAAGCGCGACTTGCCATAGGCTTGTTCCATCGCATCCAGATGTGCTTTGTAAATGATCGACTCCTGGTTACGGTTTCCGTAAATAAGCCAGATACGGCTGTTTGGCTCTACATGCAGGGCCGATTTTGCCATCGAAAACAGGGGTGTGATACCACTACCTGCTCCAATCAACACAATAGTTCGTCGGCTTTGCGGGTCGAGCTTTGGGACAAACGTACCCATCGGCTCCAGCGTTTCGAGAATATCACCCGGTTTTATGCGGTCAAGGAGATAATTGGACGCTAACCCGCCCGGCACCCGCTTCACCGATACCGATAAAGATACATCGACATGGGGCGATGAGGCCATAGAGTATGACCGACGCACTTTTTGACCGTTAATGTTGAGCAGAAATGTCAGGAATTGCCCCGGCTGGTAACGAATTTCCTCATTGATCGGGTGCCAAAAACTTATGGTTACAGCGTCGTCCGTTTCCCGGTTAACGTCTTTTACTTTCAAAAAATACCGATTTGCCATTACTATTCAGGTTGTCTTTCACTACCGGGCGAACGGGTTAAGCAGCAATGCACTATGGGCAGATTGTGTCCGCCTGAGCAGCTCCGTTTTCGTTGTTCCCCGTATTATTTCATTGAATTCTTTTATACAAATGTACAAGTGAACACCGTTAACTTACCCATTTTTATGAAAATCAACTAACTCATCAGCAGGGGCTTTAATGACACGACCCATCGTTAAACCAGTTTGTTTCAACGCCTGCTGTAATGAATCGGAAAAATAATAGGCTATCGACCCGACAAAGTGAACCGGCCATTGGCTCGCTTCCGGAAAGCGCTTGACGTAAGTCGTCAGAAATAAGACAAACGCGTCGGTAACTAACCTGGCAATGTGCGGGTGAGTTAAATGGGTAAGCAAAAAGGGCGTAAACGAAGCAAAATAGCGATTCGGAAATGGCTTCTGATAGGCATTTTCCAATAACGATGGGCGGTCAAGGGCGTACTGCTTCTGAAAGGCTTCATGCAGTTCAGCCGGAAGCCGTTCCTGAAAAAAATCCCGAATCAGTGTTTTACCCAGATATCCTCCACTCCCTTCGTCGCCCAGCCAGAAGCCCAGCGATTGAATTCCACGAGTGATTTTAGTCCCATCATAACAGCAGGCATTGGCGCCTGTGCCAAGAATACAAACAATACCCGACTGATGACCCATGGCGGCTCTGGCGGCTCCCAGCATATCGCTGTTTACTTCCACAAGTTGCAGCCCCGGCAACACCAATTGCAGGGCATCGGCTATGATGTAATTGACCGATGGGCCCGTGCAGCCAGTTCCATAGTAAAACACCTTTGTTACGCTGGTCTGCCTCATATTCGGCAGCAATTGCGCCTGCAGCGTAGCCGCTATTTGTTGCGCATCTTGATAATATGGATTGAAGCCATCCGTTTGACTAGCAAGGGATTGACCCGTGCTGCTATCGACAAGTCGCCAGTCGGTTTTTGTCGATCCACTATCAGCAATTAAAAACATGGAATATTGTGCGAATTACGATTCCGGATAGCTACTCAAGCCTGGAAACGGGATTTCCAATAAAACTAAACTAATTGCCCAATGGCGGAAAACCGGGCGAAAACTCCAGCGGTATGGGGAGCCTCGCTGAGTTCATCGGTCAGGTCCTGACCAGCCCAATGCTCATAATGTTTACCATTTCGCCAGAGCCGGGAGGCCGACAGGTCATAAATAATACCCTCATAAGCACACCAGATTTCGTCACGATCCTGTCCATTCCGCAGAGCCAATTGGGAACGGGTATAGGCAGGCAGTGACGTGTTTTGTAAGAGCATGGTAGTCAATCAATCAAATAAGGATAATTATTAAGTATGACCTTTGTTAGTAACGACAAAATTAGCGTAACTTTAGCCACTTCTGTTCCTACTGCATTTGTTTAACCATGAGAAAGACTCATTATATCTCTTTTCTTTCGCTTTTAGTTTTATTAGGTGCCCTGATGGGCTGTAGCGGCAGCAAGCCCGCTCCCGTTTCCGAACGTATCGCCAAAATCTGGACAGCCAGCAAAGTAGACGAAGACAAGATAACGGTATACACAAGAGGTGGCGCTACCAATGTTCGTAACTACACTGCATTTAAATTGGATTTGAGTCAGGCACCCGTTGTAAAATACACAGAGTTTGATGGCAATACATTCGTTGGAAAATACTCTCTTCCATCCGATACACGCCTTGTACTGACTGACCTGAACCCCGCACCAACCAGCGACAATAACAGCAACACCATTGAGTTTACCATTAACTCAATTGATGATAACAATCTAAGTTTATCACGCACAACGAAAAGCCTGAAAACCGGTGGCACGCTAAATGATTATACATTGACGAATCCGTAAGGCCTCTGCAAACCAATTCTTCCCAAAAGCCGTTCCGTATGTCAAATCGGAGCGGCTTTTGGTGTTTAGCACACCTGACCTCACGAACCAGACAGTTAGAACTGTTCGGTACATTAACCAACACAAATAAGAATGACTGATCTTAATAAAATCGGCGAAATTGGCCTGATCGAGCGTATCCGGCAGGCAACAACGACGCCAACCCATACGGAAACGATACGGGGTATTGGCGATGATGCCGCTGTGTTCGATTGGGGCAATGACTATGGTTTACTCTCTACCGATATGCTGGTAGAAGGTATCCATTTTGATCTGACATACGTTCCGTTGAAACACTTAGGCTACAAAGCCGTCACGTATGGCGTGTCGGATATTGCGGCCATGAATGGGTTACCCATTCAGCTAACCGTCAGCATTGCCCTGAGCAGTCGGTTTCCGGTAGAGGCCATTGATGAGTTGTATGACGGCATCCGGGCGGCCTGCGAAGCGTACAACGTCGACCTGGTTGGTGGCGATACAACAGCATCGCGGTCAGGTCTGATTATTTCGGTATCGGTGGTGGGCAAGGTCGCCAAAGAGTTGATTACCTATCGCAACACCGCCCAGGCAAACGATGTTGTGTGCGTCACCGGCGATTTGGGGGCGGCCTATCTGGGTCTGCAACTGCTGGAACGGGAGAAACAGGTTTATCTGGCCGACCCCAATATGCAGCCTAACCTGTCTGAAGAACGGGCTTATCTGGTTCAGCGGCAACTCCGCCCCGACGCCCGTACCGACATGGTTCACGAACTCCGTGACCTCGGCATACGCCCGACAGCAATGATCGACATTTCGGACGGCCTGGCTTCTGAGCTACTTCATATTTGCCACCAGTCCGGTACTGGAGCGGTGATCTTTGACGAAAATATACCTATCGATGATCAGACGCATTTGGCCGCTGACGAGTTTAAGATCAGCCCCATTACAGCGGCTTTAAACGGAGGTGAAGATTATGAACTCTTGTTTACTGTTCGTCCGCAGGAGTTCGAAAAGTTGGCCACCAATGCCCGCATTACCGCCATTGGCTATTTGACCGACAACCCATCACAGATCGTATTGGCCACCAAAGCCGGGCAGCAGACGCCGATCCGGGCGCAGGGCTGGAATACAGATTAAGTTAATACGCTGACTCAAAGAAAGATGCAGAAACGGGTACAATTCGATTTCGAGATTCATTTTACGAACGGCGGCAGCCTAAGCGGTCAGGACTTCCGGCTGGATATTGACGGCGAGGACATTTCGGATCAGGCATTGGTCGACTATCTCATTCGTGACCTACGGCTGTTGATGGTTGGCCAAACCCGTATTTTTAACAAAGAGGTCATTACTGAAGCCCATAAACGCAAGTCGGCCGCTTTATCCGGCCAGCGCAATCGGCTGGTTGACCTGAGTCATACCATTGAAGAAGGCCTTGTTACCTACAAAGGGTTGCCCGCTCCCATTATCTGCGATTACCTGAGCCGGGAAAACTCCCGTCACCTTTACGAAGCGGGAACCGAGTTTCAGATTGGCAAAATCGAGATGGTAACCAATACAGGCACTTATCTGGATTGTCCTTTTCATCGGTACGAACACGGGAAGGATTTGTCCGAAATTAGCCTCGCAGCCTTCACCGATCTGGAAGGAACGGTCATTCAGGTATTGCATACCGACACGCTGGCGATCACGGCGGAGCATTTGCAACAGCATGAAATCAGAGACCGGGCGGTTTTGATCTATACCGGCTGGTCTGACTTCTGGAACACAGAAGCCTATTACGAACATCACCCCTTTCTGACCGCCGATGCTGCCCTGTATCTGCGGGATTGTGGTGCCAAGCTGGTTGGCATCGATTCGCACAACATCGATGATACAACGGGTAAAAGCCGCCCGGTGCACACCACACTGTTAGGGGCTGAAATACTGATTGTTGAACACCTGTGTAACCTGGCCCTATTGCCCACGACGGGATTTACGTTTAGTGCTACGCCACCTAAATTCAAAGGGGTTGGCACATTTCCGGTGCGGGCACTGGCCAAGGTGTATTGACAAGCCGTGCATCAACATTGCTCCAAATACAATACGCCTATTTAACGTACTTATAGATCATCTCGGACACGGTAGCCATCGTAGCCGTCGTTTCCTTGTCATCTTTGATATCTTTCGACAAAAGCACCAGAACGTACTTTCGGCCGTCGGGCAACAGAACGATGCCGGAATCGTGCCGAATGCCCACAATAGCGCCCGTTTTATGAGCTACTTTTACGTCTTTAGGTAGCTTTCCCGGAATGGCATCGTTAAACTTCTGATCGAGCAAGGTCGTAATCATGGCGTTCGATGCTTCCGGATTTACCGCTTTTCCCGTGGCAATTTTCTCAAAAATCACCATCAGATCGTAAGCCGTCACGGTGTTGTTAAGCCCCTGCGCAAACGCTTTGTTATCTTCTACTCCGCGCCGGACCTGAATGTCTTTGGCTCCCAGATCGCGCATGGTTTGCGTGACGTTCTGCGCCCCGACACGCTCGATAATGAGGTTGGTAGCCAGGTTACTGCTCACGATGATCATGTCATACACCAGAGATGCTAGTGTGCGTTTCGTGCCCGTTTCTTTGTAAATAGCGGTGTCGCTGTCTTCAGTAGCGTGCAGACTATAGGTGCTCCCATCGACAATGCTTTTAAATTCGGTCTTGATCGTCATCGAGTCCGACAACGCCAGCTTGTGCTGAGCAGCCTGTTTGTAGACTTCAATCATGACGGGCGTTTTCATCGTACTGGCAGCGTGAAACACGTCCCGCTCCCGAATCAGCAATTCTTTTCCGCTAGCTAAATCCTTGAAGGCGACCGCGAAAACGCCGGGCTTTTTACTCAACTCCCGTTCTACCTGTTCACGTAACTGAGGGATTGTAAGCCGGGACTGAGCCGAGGCCGATAGCCAACCAGCCGACAAACACAACAAAACCACACGGAGAAAGCCAGCTTTACCTTGCGCGAAACCCATACCTATAAAAGAGTCGTTTGATGATCGTAAGATCAAAAATGCAGTCAAATCCGCAGCTTTCCTCACTTAACCCGCACGAATTTCGAATAACAGGGTTGTGTCTGATTGCAATTGGTCAGCAGCATGAGCATATCCTGCTGCACGAGCATCCTTTGCCGAAAGGCAATTGTCGCCCGGTTGGTATTAATGAAGTAATTAATAAAAAGACTATCCGGATATGTCGCATCAACCCGATAATACTTGGTCGAGGTATAGTAAGTCATTTCAGTACCGCTGGGCATTAGTTGGCCATCGGTACCGAACGTAAGGGTTTGAGCCGGTGTAGGCGGGTACTGTTTTGTGGTATAAAACGAGGTGTCCCGTTTAACAAAGACAGTATCTTTCTCCGTTATAAGCGAGTCCTTTTTGATAACCTGACCTCCCACCGTGACCAAAACGCTATCGCGACGGGAAACGAGGACTTCGGTAAGAACCGAGTTTGTTGAGTCTTTCAGAAAATAGCGCTCCACAAGCCGCCAGGTACCCGTAACGCGGGAATCGCCCGGCCCAGGTGAGAAACTGGTCGTGGTGTCTTTACATTCGATAAGAAGGCTGGCCAGTAACAGGGCCAGGCTAAGGTAAACTGTTTTTTTCACGAGGTAGATAGACGTTCGTGAAGCTAACGAACAGAGGGCTTTCGCCATTGCTTTGTGTAGCTCCGCTTATTCAACTGGTCTGGTCTTTCATAATGACTCCGGCCACACAACCTGGCTAGCAGATTGGGTAGCCGGAGCCATAAAGTCGAATTGACCCGTGAAATCTATACAAACTCTATGCCTCTTTCTTTCGCATCGGCCACAAAGCTCTTCACCTTCTGCTCTTCTTCTTTCCGGCAGATCATCAGTACGTTATCATACTCGGCCACGATGTAGCCATCCAGGCCATTGACTACTACTAATCGATCTTTTGGCGTTTTGATGATACAATTTTTGGTGTCGTATAACATGATGTGCCCATCAATCACATTGAGGTCGTCGTTTTTGTCGGATACCTCATAGAGCGACTTCCAGGTACCGAGATCCGACCAGCCAAAATCACTCAACACGACATAAACATTGTCGGCTTTTTCCATCACCCCGTTATCGATGGAGATGCTTCCCGTAAGCGAGTAGGCTTTATCGACAAACGCGTTTTCACGCTCGGTATAATAGACATCATTACCCTCGGCAAAAATCTCGGCGATTTCCGGCAGGTATTTTTCAAATGACTTGATAATCGACTTTGCATTCCAGACAAAAATACCGGCGTTCCAGACGAATTCACCACTTTCCACAAACTGTTGCGCCAGTTCAAGGTGAGGCTTTTCTGTAAAGGTTTTCACGCGCCGGGGAGCCTGGCTTTTGGTGTTATTTCCCGATTCAGCAATGTACTGAATATAGCCATATCCGGTATCGGGGCGGCTCGGTTGAATACCCAGCGTCACTAAAATATCCTGATCTTTGGTCGCGTCAAGAGCCGACTGAATGGTCCGCTTGAATTCCTCTTCTTTCAGGATAATATGGTCAGCGGGAGCCACAACAATGTTTGCTTCCGGATCACGCTGAGCAATTTTGTAACAAGCGTAGGCAATACAGGGGGCTGTGTTGCGCGCAATAGGCTCGCATAACACCTGATCGTCGGAAAGCTGCGGAAGCTGCTTCTGGCACAGGTCTTTGTAAAGCGAACTGGTAACGATATAGATATTTTCGGGAGGGCAAACGCCATCGAAGCGATCAGCGGTTTGTTGCAACAGGGTTCGTCCTGTGCCGAGTACATCGTGGAATTGCTTAGGGTAACTCGTGCGGCTGAAAGGCCAGAAGCGCGTTCCGACGCCCCCCGCCATGATTACAACGTAGGTATGATTCATGGATGCTAGACTAATTTATGGCAAAAATGCCATTATAAAGTTAATTTACGAAGTGTCAGTTTCAATACACAGTCAAAAGTATCCATAAAGTTTACGAATATCAGTTACCGTATAAACAAAAAACTGTACAACGAACACACCTTATAAAACCTAATAGTCGCCCCCAATTGTTCGAAGAAGAACGACAGCATATTGAACTTCCTGACTACGGAGCTGTACTAACTGCTGTTCCGTGGTTAAAATAGTTCGTTGGGCATCGAGTACTTCCAGGTAGGTAGCTAGTCCACGGACATACAATTCACGGTTATATTGCTCCGTTCGACGAGCCAGCGCCAGTGTTTGCGTCTGTAAATCAAGCTGCTGCCGCAACAGCGTCAGGTTATCCAAGGCAGTTTCTGCATCCCGCTGAGCCAGTTGAAGAGCCTGTAAATAAATTTGCTGATTGGTTTGCGTCTGTTGCTTAGCCAAAGCGATGTTTTGGCGGGCCCGATGCCCTTCGTAAATCGGCACCGACGCATTGACGCCCACGATGTAGGTAGCCGCGCTGGGCGTAAGCCACGTACCAATTTTGCCCGATAAAATACCACCGGAACCAATGAGCGTAACCCGCGGCTGCGTACTGGCTTGCTGAAGAATTACCTGAGCCGCAGCAACCTGATTCTGCCGGATGTATTGGACGAGGTCAGGTCGGCGCTGGAGCTGATCGGCGGTAACGCTGGCGTAGGGATAGGTCGGCACTGTGGACGGCAACGCCCCCGATGGAACTGAAAACGCCGTAGGGTCCTGTCCACAAAGTTGTGCTAATCCGTTTACGAGTTCGACACGAGCGCGTTCCAGCCCTTTGAGCGTAACCTGCAAACCGGCATAATCGGTTTCGGCCCGCTGCACGTCGATCTGATTGATCAAGCCAACCCGGAAGCGTTCCCGAAGAATGGATAGCGTTGTATCGCGCGATTGAATATTCCGACGAAAAACTGCCTGTTCAGCATCATTGCCCCGAATGAGCATGTACGTCCGGGCAATATCCGATGCCAGCGAAAGTCGGAACGAAAGGTAATCGGCATCACTGGCCTGAGCCTGTAAATTAGCGACGGTTATGCCACCCCGAATACGTTTGAACAGATCCAGTTCATAACTGGCATCAATCGGTAATAGCTGAAACGTATTCAATTGAAACCGCGGCAGCAAATCCGACTGATTGGCGACAGAGAGCGGTCGGCGTTCCGACAAGCTCTGGGTCGTAACTAAAGCCGAGCTGCGCAGGGAGGGCGACAAAAACGACTGCGCTACCCGCAGTCGAATTCTGGATTCTTCCAGTCGGCTCAGGGCAGCCCGAATGTTAGGGCTATTATCCAGCCCCAACTGAATCAACGATTCAAGCATGGGATCGCCGAACCGTCGAAAGCCACTTACAGTCAAGGCTGGGCTTATATCGATTGCCGCTACAGTAGCTCCCGGTATGGCATTACCACCCGAACTAGGGGCCTGCGGCTGCACCGTACCGGGCGCATTGGCAGGACCAGCACCAGGTTGAACCGTAACAGAACCGCCGGGCGCATTCAGGGGAGCCGTTTGTGCATTGACATGAACGACAAACAGACTAAAAATAAAAACGCTACTAAGACATTTGATCATCGCTGAGCTATTGTTTTGCCGGCTACGGCCTTACGAAATCTTACTTTTTGCCCATCGCGCAACCGGTCGTTGGGGTTGGTGACAACGAGTTCCCGGCCCGTCAGACCGCTTACGGCTTCCAGGGTTGTGCCATAGTCACGGCCCAGCGTAATCGGAACGAAGTGAACATGCTGACCCGCATCAACAACGACAACACGTGGCCCTTCGGCGGTTATCTGTAAAGCATTGGCTGGAATCAGAACGGGTGCCTGCGCGCTGATCATATCAAATTTAACCAAGCTATAAAGGCCCGAAGGTAACCCTTGTTTGGGATTGGGAATAACTACTTCGGCCAATAATGTTCGGGAATCATTGCGCAACGCCCCTGATGTATGCCTAACTGTCCCCTTAAAGGCCTGATTTTTCAATTCAGGAATAACCACCGTAGCCGGCATACCAATTTTCATGTGCTGGTAATACGTTTGCGGTACATCGACAAAGACACGCAGCGAGCCTACTTCAGATAAAGTAAACAGCGGCTGCCCGGTGCCCGGCGATACAATGGTTCCGTTTTCTGCGGTACGGCTGGTAATGATTCCACTGAAGGGCGCCCGTATTTGCTGTAAATTTTTCAGCGCTTCCAGCCGACCCAGATTGGCCTGCGCCACGGTCAAGGCCGACTTACGGGTATCAATATCCTGCCGGGCAATGGCACCGGGTAG
Source organism: Spirosoma humi (assembly GCF_054776575.1). Classification (NCBI taxonomy): domain Bacteria; kingdom Pseudomonadati; phylum Bacteroidota; class Cytophagia; order Cytophagales; family Cytophagaceae; genus Spirosoma; species Spirosoma humi. The sequence continues at coordinate 178,582 of NZ_BAAHBR010000008.1, read as the reverse complement.
TTGAACGCTCTGTAAGCGATCCAGATTGACTTGTGCTAACTGCTGGTCGGCTTTAGCGCGGGCAATGTCCTGGTCGAGTTCGGGCGCATCGATCGTAGCCAGCAGTTGCCCCTGTTTCACCTTCCCGCCAATATCGACATACCAGCGACGCAGAAAGCCCTGTGTCCGGGCATAAAGCGGAGTTTGTCGAAAGGGCTGAATCTGGCCCGGCAACGTTAAACCGGTTGTATCCGACGAATGCTTTAACGGAACGGCGTTCACAATAGGATCACGATTCTTTTCTTCCGAGACAGCGGCCTTCAACTCCTGCGTGTTGCGAATGCGCGGCATTACGCCGAAAAAGACAAATACCGCCACAAGCAGTAGTAAAGGAATGAGGATACGGAGTGCTTTCATAGGTATGATTGGCCGTCTAATGGTTCTATCTGCACAACGGCGTCTTTATTGAGTGGCCCGTACAAATGGGGAAATGATTGCTGGTTGGTAGCCAGTTCATAACGCAGACTACTGGTTAGTTTATCGGTGTCAACGTGCAGAAGCAACAAGTCCGGCACGCCTTGGTAATAACGGCTTACTGTTCCGGCCACCTGCTCTTTTGTCGACAGATGAATAAATCCTTCCGTTGCCAGGCTGGCGGCTTCGTAACGGGACTGGCTTTCCTGCTTTGCCCAGTCGGTGGCCGAAACGATATGATAGATCAGACTCATTAGATAACAGTTGATGGTTGGTTATCTTCTTTAGGCTTCCGGGCCAGATAGCTAAAGACGACGGGAACAAACAAGAGGGTCGTAAACGTAGCGAGGAGCAGACCACCAATAACGGCGCGGCCCAACGGCGCATTCTGCTCTCCTCCTTCGCCCAAACCCAGCGACATGGGTAACATACCGATGATCATGGCAATGGCCGTCATTAAAATTGGCCGTAGCCGCGTCCGGCCCGCTTCAAGAGCTGCTTCGTAGGCATCACCACCGACTTCGGGTAAATGATCTTTGGCAAAACTGACTAACAAAATGCTGTTTGCGGTAGCCACCCCGACGCTCATAATAGCGCCCATCAGCGAAGGAATGCTAAAGGTTGTTCCCGTTAGAAACAGCATCCAGACCATGCCACATAAGGCACCGGGTAAAGCGGTGATGATAATGAACGGATAACGGAACGACTGAAAGTTTACCACCATGAGCAAATACACCAGCAAAGCCGCGAAAACAATACCCAGACCCAATCGACTAAAGGCACTCTCCATACTTTCCACCTGGCCGCGAATCGAGACGACATTGCCGGGTTTCAGTTGTGTCTTGTATTCAGCCGTAATCTCTTCTAGTGCCTTGGCTACAGAGCCCAGATCCGTTTTCTCGACCGATGCATACACATCGTAAGTCGGTTGGGTATTGACCCGGTTTATGATCACCGGCGCTGTAGTACGCTTCATGGTCATCACGTTGCTGAGCAGTTGCGGGGTAGCCCGGTCGGTCTGTCCCGCAGCAATGGGCGTCTGAAGCAGCTTATCGTATGAGTCCAGTTTATACGGGGGCGTTTGCACCGCAATGATGTACGGAAAGCCACTAACCGGATCGGGCCAGAAGTTGGGACGGGTTTGACCGGTTCCACTCAGGGAGATATTCAGGTTGGTGGCTACGCGCTGCTCCGTCAGGCCAAATTGCCCGGCGCGTTCCCGATCGACATCCAGAAACAGTTCGGGTGCATCCAGTACCTGGTGTAGATGCACATCGACAGCGCCTGGCACCTGGGCAATTTTGGCTTCCATCTCACGGGCCACCTTTAGGTTATTCGCCCGGTCAAACCCCGACACCTGCACATCGATGGCAGCCGTCAGACCGAAGTTCAGGATCTGGCTAACGATATCGGCGGGAAGAAAGAAATACGTAACATCGGGCATCTCTTCGCGCAACCGGGTCCGCAGTTCCCGTACGTAGTCGTTGGTTGGATGCGACCGCTCTTCACCAAGTGAGATCAACAACTCCGCATCGGCGGAACTAGCGGAGGAGTTATCGGAAAACATAAAATTGTAGCGTTCCGAGGTCAGGCCGATGTTACTGATAACCGAGCTTATTTCTTCTTCCGGAATTACTTCGCGCACAATCTCCGTGGTTTGGGCAGCTATCTGCTCCGACGATTCAAGCCTTGTTCCGGCTGGTGCCCGCAGGTGCAACCGAATCTGTCCCCCATCGACCTGCGGAAAGAAATCGCGCCCGACAAAGGGCAGCAATACACCCGTGAAAACAATCACGACCAGAAACGTCCCCAACACCACCCGGCGATTATTCAGTACCCACTCCAGCGCCCGTATATAGCGGGTTTGAAAGCGGTCGAAACCCGCATTGAACCGGTTATAGAATCGAGCAAAAGCATTCGGTCGTTTTGTCGTTGCCTCGTGCCCATGTTGCGACTCGCCTTTTAACATCAGATCAGCCAGCGCCGGAACCAGTGTCCGCGAGAGAACGTAAGACGCCAACATGGCGAACACCACCGCTTCGGCGAGTGGGCCAAACAGGAACCGCGCCGGTCCCTCCAGAAACAGTACCGATGTAAAGACGATACAGATCGTGAGCGTTGACACCAGTGTTGGGGTCGCAATTTGTTGAGCTCCCTCCAGAATAGCCTGCCGCAAGGGCATCCCCAGCTCCTCATTCCGGTGAATGTTCTCGATAGTCACCGTGGCGTCATCGACCAGAATACCAATGGCGAGGGCCAACCCACCCAACGTCTGAATATTGAGCGTTTCCCCCATTAAATAAAGTACGATCAGCGAGGACAAAATCGACAGGGGAATAGAAATAGCCACAATCAGTGTGCTGCGCCAGCTTCCCAGAAACAGCAGAATCAGGCCCGCCGTGAGCAGGGCGGCAATCATTCCCTCCACCAATACGCCTTCGATGGACGCCCGCACAAAAACGGACTGGTCGAACAACGCTTCGATACGGAGATTCGATGGAGCAGCAGCGCGTACGGTTGGTAAAATCTGGTTCTTGATTTTGTCGACGATTTCGGTGGTCGATGCATTCCCTGTTTTCACGATCCGCATCAGCACGCCCTTGCTACCGTCCTGCTTAACGATGTTAGCCTGTACGGCGGCTCCATCGTGCACGTTGGCGACATCGCGCATGTGTACGGTCGTACCGCCAATTGTTTTAATCGGAATATCGTTGAGCGTTGTAATCACATCGGGCTTGGAATTCAGCCGGACATTGTATTCGCGCTCAGCCAGGCGTAGCGAGCCACCGGGCAGCGTCAGGTTCTGAGCAGCTACGGCATTCGTCACCTCTTCGGGGGTAACGTTGTAAGCCAGCAGTTGTTCGGGCTCCAGATCGACTGCAATCTGCCGGGTTTTCCCCCCGAAAGCCTGCGAGAGACGACTCCCCGGTACGGTCGAAATCTGCGGCCGTACCCGCGTTTGAGCATAGTCGGTAATTTGCGCTTCGGTCAGGCTATCGGACGACAGGCCGAGTTGCAGCACGGGCACGTCTGTCGCATTGTACCGGACAATGAGTGGTGGCTGCGTGCCGGGCGGCATCCGAAGCAGAATCGTCTGCGAAATAGCGGTTACCTGAGCCAGCGCTTCTTCTATTTTGACCGATGGCTGAAAGAAAATCTTTAGAACAGCCGTGCCATTGTATGTCTGGGATTCGAGCCGCTGAATATCGCTAACGTTGTTAATCAGGGAGGTTTCGGAGAAATTCGTAATCATTTTCTCCATTTCATTCGTAGACAGACCGCTGTATCCCCAGATCACGGAAACAACCGGGATGTTAATTCGGGGAAAGATATCGGTTGGCATTTGGGTGACCGCCAACCCGCCCATAATCATGATTAGCAGCGCCATTACGGCGATGGTATATTTCTTTTCAAGTGCAAGGCGGACAATCCACATGATGAATCGGGTAAGTGATTAGTAGCTACAGCGTTAAGCATCGGGGCTACTTACGCAACGGGTCAAAATTAGGGATAGGCCAGGCAGCGCAACAGGTACGTTTTGTAGATTCACTGGTAAAAAGTGCAGATACAAAAACCTAGGATATAAAAATTACCAGCTATCCTTATCCTATGCGGCTAATGCATACTGTTGTTCCCGATAGGCACGAGGAGTTAAACCCGTTATGCTCTTAAAGAATTTGGTGAAATTCGAGGGGTCATCGAAGTGAAGCCGATAGCCTATTTCGGCTACGGTGAGGTTTGTATTTCGAATTAAATTTTGAGCCTCGAACGCTGTTCGTTCCCGGATGTGCTGTAGCGCCGTTTTGCCCGTGTACTTCTTCAATATATCGCTGAGGTAATGCGGGTGAATGTGCAGCCGGTTAGCCGCTTCATGCACAGTCAGCAGTACCGTAGACTCCTGATTGGGGTCGGGCAGGTAGTACATTTGCAACAGGCTCTGAAACCGTTCGACCAGCGATACCGGTTGCGAATACTCGATGGCCGAGAGCGTCTGGCGGTAAATCTGGCGACTTTTGATCAGCGACGCCTGGAGTAAATGGTAAATCAAATCCAGTCGATCAGGTTTGGAACGCGTCGGGTGGCTGGACTCAGCAGCAATGAGTTCAAACTGACGCGCTAATTCGCTGGCCTCATCTGACTTGATGTGAATTAAAGGTTGAGCCCCCTTGCGGTAAAAAGGATACTCCTGCATGGGATCCGAGAGCATAGACCGCTTGGTCACGAATTCAGCCGTAAACATCAACACATGGCCTTGCCATTGATCTTCCTTGTGAATTGAGCGAACCGTCCAGGGACGCAGGAAATAGAGCGTACCTGGCCGAACGCGGTACGGCACACCATCCAGATGAATTGTACCGGTTCCCTCCGTTACCAGAGCCGCTACGTAGGTACTGCTCCGAAAAGGCGGAATTAGTTCACCCGGTCCGCCAAACTGTCCAAACGGAAAAATACCAAAGCAGCGGTTTGTGGAGTCAATCGATTTGACGGCCTTCAAAAAATCCGGCAAATTGTCGTAGTACGGAATCGATTGAGTTTCCACGCTGGCAAAAGACATAGGCTAGACAAACGCATTTATTGACGCAAACCCAGTCGAGCGTATTACTTTCTAAAAATGGCAACTACCTCGACGCTGGTCTTATAAAGACAGGAAGCCAGCATTCATGCTCTGCCGCAACCCGTTTAACAACAGGCAATTTAGTTGTATTATTCCAAAAAACTGAACCAAATAATTGAATAATTCGAAGAATAAATTACCCTTGTCCGCAGAAGTCCAGAATGTATTAGAAAAGTTCAAGGATGGGCTTCAGCAACAGACTGGCGTCTGTCGTTTATCGATACGACGTTGGTAAGTTCGCCTAACCCACTTAAGCGACTCGTACGCTCTTCCCCTTATCGTGGCGCCGATACGCCAGCGGGCTTTTCCTCTACTTTATACTTAGGCCGACTAAAATCGCCACACAAACCCTTAAATACAGCCGGGGCAAATTTATCGAGGCTTATCAAGATTATTATGCAAAGACTAAGTCCCACGAATGGGCTAGCCCAGTAAATAAATCCACCCGTCACCATTGATTTGGCGAAGATTCGGTAAAAAATAAGGTTGATGACAGGGTGACACAGATAGAGCGGTAAGGAGTAGCGCCTTCCATAATAGCTAATCAGAAAATCCGGAGAGATTGATAGCCGTAGTGATAACAGAAAAATTCCGACCGCAAGTGGTAAGGTTCCTGCCAGAAAAGTCACCCTGACGGCGTCGGTCATGATGCCAGAGAAGAACCAAACTTCAATCAATTGAGCACCAATGCCAATAATAATTAACAGGTAAGCAGCCAGTTGGGATACCCAATAGCCCGCAACGACAAAGAAGAAGGGAACGACCCATCGCCCCGATAAGCCTAACAGATCAAGAGATGCTATGACATAAAAAAACTAAGCAAGCTCCCAGAAATCGAAAGACATCTATACTTCCGTTGCGCTGATTCATGATTAATATAGCTGGCGAATAAGTGTGGTTTAATGAACAACCTCTATGGTTATTAAGCTGATATTCCAGATTACATCGACGCTGGATTTACCAGACGAATAATCTTATCCTATATAGATTGGCTTCTTATATCTGTAGGGATACGGCCATCAGGAAAAATAGTATGAACTGTAAATTGAAGAGGTATCTGTATGGTAATGCCTCTAAATCAATATAATTAGCTAACAATTTAATAAATCCTAGTATATACATAACTAAATATCTACATAATTAATTTTTCGGTAATTACGAGTGTACTTATTTGGCCGTAAATCTTCTTAATCCAATAATTATTTAGGTACTAAAAGCTTTTAGTACATTTATAGCAACACACCCGAATAGTAAGGTTGAAGCATAAATCATCGTAATTTTGTGTCAAACAAAACTGATTTCAGTTATGCCAAAGGCACAAATGAATACCGACAAGGGTACAATGCTTATTGAGTTCTTTGAGAAGGATGCTCCTAAAGCGGTCGATAACTTTATTACGTTAGCCAAAAAAGGCTTTTACGACGGGATTAAATTTCACCGGGTTATTCCAAACTTCATGATTCAGGGGGGCGACCCAACGGGTACCGGCGCAGGCGGACCAGGGTACACCATCGATTGTGAACTTACGGGCGAAAACCAGTACCACGACCGGGGCGTTCTTTCGATGGCTCACCGGGGACGTAATACGGGCGGTTCACAGTTTTTCATCTGCCATAACCGCCAGAATACTGCCCACCTCGACCGCAACCATACGGTTTTTGGTAAAGTAGTTGACGGTTTGGACGTTATCGACCAAATCCAACAGGGCGATAAAATCAACAGCATTACAGTGCTGGAAGATTAAAATACCAGTACGTTACAAGAAATAAACTGGCCAAGCCAACGGGACTAGAGCAATCACCCGTTGGCTTGGCCAGTTCGCTTCCTGATCTTTTCAACTATACACAGGCGCCTTCTTCGAAATAAGTCCCGAAATGGCTAGTCCAACCGCGGCAATCGCTCCGGCCCCGGCAATTAGCTGGACTTGACTATAGCCGGTCTGCTCGGCCGCAATTGCCACATAAGCCCAGGTAAAAACCAGGATGTAGGCTACACTCCGGTATCGATTGAAAACGATTGCTCCCACCACCAGCCCAACAATGAGCAGCGCCATGGCCCACGCTTGTTCGCTGAGGCCCATTAGGCTGAAGCCGGTCGACTTTAAATACACCGTTACGTTCAGAATGGTAGCCACGGTAAGCCAGCCGAAGTAGACAGAAAAGGGAATGCGGGCCAGCCATGTTTCGGCCGGGGAGGCCGGTGATTCGGGTAACGTCGCATCCGGATCAGCGTCAACCAAGGGCGTCGTGGTTCCCCGTGTGCCCCGCCGAACGAGCAACTGTTGTTCAATGATCACCAGCGAGAACAGCATCAGCAGAATAACCAGTAAGGCAACTCCGATGCGTTCGTTATTAAACAGTGGACTCCAGGCTGCATTACCGAAGGCGTTGATAACTACCCACCAGCCAATTGCGCGAAACCGTGGATTTTCCCGTTGGGAATCCAGCCCCTGGTAGATGGCAAAGGCCAGCAAGCCCAGAAAAATGACTCCCCAGATGGAAAAGGCATAACCTGCTGGCGTAATCAACGTATGGTATTTATCAGAAACCACCTTGTTTGTCTGTCCGCCAAAGGCGCCCGTATTGGAGAGATAGTTCATCACAATAAGCGTGATGATACTAAACATGACAAAAAATTGACGTAGTTTATCGGATTTCATATAGCAAAAGGCTTGGTTACCAGTGATAACCAAGCCTTTCAAGGTAGTGTTTCCCGAAATGGAAGCGCTACAATTCCAGGATTTTGATTTCTGTTCGACGGTTGCGCTGGTGCTCCTCTTCGGTTTTGGCATTTTTAACGACCAGTCGCGTTTCGCCGTATCCTTTTGCCACCAGTCGATCAGCCGAAATGCCCTGCGACACAATGTAGTCTACCGCGGCTTTTGCCCGATTCTGCGACAACTTCATGTTATAGGCATCAGGCGCCCGGACGTCCGTATGTGAGCTAAGTTCAAGTTTGAGCGTCGGGTTATCTTTTAAAATCACGACGATTTTGTCAAGTTCCGGTGCAGCGTCCGATCGGATGTTATATTTATCCAGATCGTAATAAATGTTTTCAAGAACAAACGTCTTGTTCAGCAGCGACCGGTCGAGCAGAAGGTCTACGTTGAATGTTGTATCAGTCTGTGGCTTGGTCAGGAAGACGGCCGGTATGCTTTTGCCCTGCATCGTAAATGGCTCCCGGCGGGTCAGAAAGCCTTTCCGTTCGGCCAGAATCGTATAATCTTTCCCTTCCGTCAATGGATACTTTCCAAATGTTCCGGGCTGACCTGTGGTGACTTCAGCAATGGGCTGGCCTGTTGCATCGTCCAGAATCCGGACACGTGCCGAATCAAGCGGGGCTGCGGGCGTCTCATTGGCAAAAACGGTTCCGGCAATAAAATAGCGCACCACTTTTGGCGCATTGGCCGGTGGTGGCGTCTGGACGATAATCGTTGTTGTATCGGTTGGCGGCCCTTCCTGGAAAAAGTAAATATCGTCGTCACCTTTACCTCCACTCCGGTTCGAAGCCATGTAGCCTTTGGTGGATTCGGTATAAATCAAGCCAAAGTCATCGGCGGGTGAATTAATGGGCTGTCCCATATTCTCGACCCGCGTAACACCGCCTGAACGCGTAGCCACGAACACATCCAGTTTACCCAAACCCGGATGCCCATCGGAAGCGAAGTACAATTTGGCGTTGGCACCAACATACGGAAACATCTCATCACCGGGGGTATTGATATCGCGACCCATGTTAACGGGGCGACTGAAGCGGCCGGATGCATCGATGCTGGTGCGGTACAGGTCGATACCACCGGCACCACCCGCCCGGTTTGAGGCAAAGTAAAGCGTTTTTCCATCGGCCGAAAATGCAGGCGAACCATCCCAGGCCAGCGAATCGCTAATGGGCAAACGCAATGGCTGGCTCCAGGTATTGTTGTCTCCCAGACGGCTAATGTACAAATCGACATCGAGGCCACCTTTCCGCTTACCGTTGTTACCCCGCGCCAGTACCATGGTCTTCCCATCTTTCGAGAAAGCCGGTGTCCCTTCATTTACATCGCCCTGAAAAATGTTCGTACTAAACAACTCGGGACTACCCGATGCACCACCCGGATTTCCGGTTTCGTCGGGCTTCTGGTTTAGCTTCGTCTTATACAGACCCAGCATGGGCTGACCGTTGTTCTTATACGTTGTCTCTTTGCGAGAGGCCGTGAACACTAAATCTTCTCCCCGAACCACAGGAGCGAATTCAGCACCCGGCGAGTTCAAATTACCCATGTTCCGCAGGGTAATTAGTGATTTGTTCTGAGCAATGGCATCAATAGCTTTCAGGGTTTCTACTTCGCGTTTGGCTTTGTCGAGCGTAGGCTTTGCGGTTGTTTTGGGAGCATTGGCAACGTACTGCTGCAACTGCTCCAGCGCGCCGGCATAATTCCCCTGTGATTTCAGGGCGTACGCGTAATTGAAACGAGCATCGGGCTCTTTGGTACCGGCCTCGATGGCCTTCTGATAAAATGGAACGGCTTCGCCAAATCGGTTCGATAAGCGATAGGATTCGGCGGTGTAATAGTTCAGGCGGGCGGGGTCAATAGTACCTTTTGCTGCCTTCTGGAACTGAGTCAGTGCTAGATTGTATTCGCCAGCATCATAATGACGGACACCTTTCTTATACGCCTGCATGGCCGAATTGCAGCCCGTTAGTCCGCTGGCCAGACCTAACACTACGAGCAGTACAGATAACGTATTGGTTTTCATAAGGCTAAAAAAGCAAATCGCTGATTCTCGCCCAAGATAATGCAAATTCGGGCGGGTCTTACTTTTAACGATTACAATTGGTTTTTATTGAGGATTGTTTGCTAGTAAAAACGGGTGGAAAGCTGTGCTTTGTACACATCCGTTTTGATGATTACAAAGCACAGCTTTCCACCCGCCTTAGGTAAACAATTTTCTTACGCCTGCTGGGCTACACCAGCCTCTTCGGCCACTTCCGTTGCATATTCCTCAACGGGTACACAAGCACAAACGAGGTTCCGGTCACCATAGGCCGAGTCAATGCGGCTGACACTTGGCCAGAACTTACGGGCCCGCACCTGCGGCAATGGATAAACCGCTTTCTCACGGCTATACGAACGAGTCCAGTTGTCGCTAAGGGCAACCGTAGCGGTGTGTGGCGCATGTTTCAGCACATTGTCGGCCCGGTCTGCTTCACCTGCTTCAATTTCGCGAATTTCGTTCCGGATAGCGATCATGGCCTCGCAGAAGCGATCGAGTTCGGCTTTCGATTCGGACTCGGTTGGCTCGATCATCAGCGTACCAGCCACAGGGAACGAGACCGTTGGCGCATGGAAGCCATAATCCATCAACCGTTTGGCAATGTCTTCGACTTCAACACCGGACGTTGCCTTGAACGGACGGCAGTCGAGGATCATTTCGTGGGCACAACGACCATTGGTGCCCGTATACAACGTATCGTAATGACCCTCCAGACGAGCTTTGATGTAGTTGGCGTTCAGAATGGCCCGTTTCGTTGCATTTGTTAGTCCCTCGCCACCCATCATCGAGATGTAGGCATACGAAATTGTGAGGATACTGGCCGATCCATACGGCGCTGCCGAAACAGCATGAATAGCCTGATCGCCCCCAATGTGTACCACGGCATGGCCGGGCAGAAACGCCACCAGCTGCGGTGCCACCCCGATTGGTCCCATGCCTGGCCCCCCACCGCCATGCGGAATGCAGAATGTTTTATGGAGGTTCAGGTGGCAAACATCGGCACCAATCGTAGCCGGTGACGTCAGGCCAACCTGCGCGTTCATGTTCGCACCATCCATATATACCTGCCCACCATGCTCGTGAATGATGGCACAGATTTCCTTAATGCTCTCTTCGAACACACCGTGTGTCGATGGATACGTTACCATCAAACACGAGAGGTCATTGCTGTATTGTTCAGCTTTCGCTTTCAGATCGGCCACGTCGATGTTTCCGCGCTCATCGCATTTGACGATAACGACTTTCATGCCGGCCATAACAGCACTGGCGGGGTTGGTTCCGTGCGCCGACTGTGGAATGAGCGAAATAGTGCGGTGGAAGTCACCCCGGCTTTCATGGTAGGCCCGAATAACCATCAACCCGGCGTATTCGCCCTGAGCACCCGAGTTCGGTTGAAGCGACATGGCCGCAAACCCCGTTATCTCGCAAAGCCAGGCGTTCAGGTCGGCAAACATTTGCTGGTACCCCGTCGTCTGGTCTTTTGGGGCAAATGGGTGTAGTTTGCCAAGTTCAGGCCAGGTAACCGGAATCATTTCAGCCGTCGCGTTCAATTTCATGGTGCAGCTCCCAAGCGAAATCATGGAGTGAACCAGCGACAAGTCCTTTTCTTCAAGTGACTTCAGATACCGGAGCATTTCGTGCTCCGTATGGTGTGTATTGAATACCGGATGGGTCAGGTAGTCCGATTGCCGGATAAGCTGATCAGGCCACGTAATTTCCAGCGTTTCCAGAATAGCGTCCATATCGGCTTTGATACCGAATACAGTCAGCAGTTCGGTTACGTCGTGCAGCGATTTGGCTTCATCGAATGAAACGCCTACGTGCTCTTCATCGGCAAAATACCGAAGGTTGATCTGCGCAGCCTTAGCCGATTTCTTCAGCGATTCGGTATCCGATACTTTTACCGTAACGGTATCGAAGTAGTTTTCGGTGTTCACCTCATAGCCATTCCAGCGCAACGCCGTTGCGAATATTTTGGTGAGCGCATGCACTTGCTCAGCAATGGCACGAAGCCGTTGTGGACCATGATAGACCGCGTAGCTTCCGGCCATAACGGCCAGCAGTACCTGAGCGGTGCAAATATTTGACGTTGCTTTTTCGCGACGAATGTGCTGCTCGCGCGTCTGAAGGGCCATCCGCAGCGCCGGTTTGCCTTCCGCATCCTGCGAGACACCAATAATTCGCCCCGGAATCTGCCGTTTAAATGCATCGCGGGTGGCGAAGAAAGCCGCGTGCGGTCCGCCGTAGCCCATGGGTACGCCAAACCGTTGCGACGAACCCACCACCACATCGGCACCCATTTCACCGGGCGAAGTCAATAAGGTTAGCGCCAGTAAGTCGGCAGCAACGGCAACTGTGATGCCCAGTTCGTGAGCGGCTGCAGTCAAATCCGTGTAGTCGAATACTTCACCATCCGAGGCCGGATATTGAAGCAGCATACCGAAGATCTGCCCACTGGTCAGGTCAACCGTACGGTGGTCACCCGTCAGGATGGTAACGCCAATAGGCGTAGCCCGCGTCAGCAGTACATCGATGGTTTGCGGGTGGCAGCGATCCGAAACGAAAAACGTCGTTGCCGATTTTTTTTGCGCCGGACGCATGGCAAAAAGCATGTGCATGGCTTCGGCAGCCGCCGTCGCTTCGTCGAGCAGGGATGCATTGGCAAGATCCATACCTGTCAGGTCCGATACCACCGTCTGGAAATTGAGCAGTGCTTCGAGCCGACCCTGGGCGATCTCAGCCTGATAAGGCGTATACGCCGTGTACCAGGCTGGATTCTCGAGAATATTACGAAGAATGACGTTTGGCGTCAGGGTATCGTAATACCCCGTACCAATGTATGATTTAAAGATTTTGTTCTGCCCGGCCACCTTCTTAAAATCCGTCAGGAAGGCTGTTTCTGACTTTGGCGCGGGTAAATTCAACGGCTCGGCCAGTCGGATGGCGTCGGGTACTGTTTGGCTAATCAACGCATCGATTGATTCCACGCCAACTGTCTGGAGTATCTCGGCCAGGGCCGCGTCGGTTTGACCGTGATGTCGGTCTTCAAATAGGTCTGTCTGTTGAAGCTTTAGTTTCATGCCGGGATCGCCCACCTTTTCGTTTGAATGGAAACTCAAATTTACGTCAAAACGTGCAATTTGCTGACCCGTTGCTGCAAACTTACAGGCGGTGTCCTTTTGTTTTTGATTACTTTTTGAACTATTTACCGACTTGAGTTATCTGGGTGTACAGTCTCGCACGATATTTGTCAGACGGCTTTACACTTGGTTTCAGTCATAGCCATTCTGACCCTCTCCTCATGAAAGTTGTCATTCTTGCCGGGGGCTTAGGCACTCGCCTGAGCGAAGAAACCGTTATTAAGCCCAAACCGATGGTTGAAATTGGTGGTATGCCTATTCTATGGCATATCATGAAGATTTATTCGAGCCATGGTTTTAATGAGTTTGTCGTTTGCCTTGGCTACAAAGGCTATCTTATTAAAGAATATTTTGCCAACTACTTTTTACACCAATCCGATGTGACAATCGACCTGGGGAGGAATCACATGAATATCCACGATTCATATGCTGAGCCGTGGAAAATTACACTTGTTGATACCGGGAAAGACAGTATGACAGGCGGACGCATCAAGCGAATTCGACATCACATTGGTGATGAACCGTTTATGTTGACTTACGGCGACGGCGTTGGCAATATAAATATTACTAAACTGGTTTCTTTCCATAAAGCACATGGTAAACGATGTACATTAACAGCGGTGCAGCCATCAGCGCGATTTGGCGCCTTGGATGTCAGTAGTACCGGAAACGTGAAGTCATTTCTGGAAAAACCCAAAGGTGACGGTGCCTGGATTAATGGTGGCTTTTTCGTTTGTCAGCCCGAAGTCTTCGATTACATTGGTGGCGATAATACTATTTGGGAACGGTACCCAATGGAAACATTGGCCGCACAAGATGAACTAATGGCTTTTCAGCACGACGGCTTCTGGAAACCCATGGATACATTACGGGATAAACTCGAACTTGAAACAGCCTGGAGTGCCGGTACTGCCGAATGGAAAACCTGGTAAGTACGCCCTTTCTATATGAGACCGCTTTTCGCCGATCAATACCGGAATAAAACTGTGCTGCTAACCGGCCATACAGGCTTTAAAGGTTCGTGGCTTGCTTATTGGTTGACTCAGCTCGGTGCCCGGGTGGTTGGGTACGCCCTACCCGCAGCAACGGAACCAAGCCATTGGAACTTGCTTCAGTTACCCATTCAGGATGAAGTCGGTACTATTAATGAGCAACGTTACTTGGCGAATGTCTTTGCCGCCTGCCAACCGGACATGGTTATTCATATGGCCGCCCAGTCGCTGGTTCGCTATTCCTATCAGCACCCATTAGAAACGCTGGAAACCAACATACTCGGAACAGCTAACGTATTAGAGTGTGTTCGGCAAACACCATCCGTGAGGACCGTTGTTATTGTTACGAGTGATAAGTGTTATGAAAATCCGGAAGATGGTCGCCCATTGACCGAAACGGATCCAATGGGAGGCTATGATCCCTATAGCATGTCGAAGGGCGGGGCTGAATTGGTCACGAGCAGCTACCGGAATTCGTTTTTCAACGTAAATCAGTATGGACAGACTCACCAAACGTTGCTAGCCAGTGTTCGGGCGGGTAACGTGATTGGCGGGGGCGATTGGGCGGCCGACCGACTAATTCCTGATTTAATTCGGGGCAGCGCGTCGAATCAACGAGTATCGATCCGAAACCCGGATGCCGTGCGCCCGTGGCAACATGTACTCGAACCATTGTCAGGCTATTTACTAGTGGGTCAGCAATTAATGAGTGGCGACACATCAGCCGCAACGGGCTGGAATTTCGGTCCAGAACCCTTGGACGTCCTGCCCGTTCGGGCCGTTATTCAGCAGGCAAAAGATCGGTGGGATGCGATTAACTACAATGAAGTTCCATCGAAACAGAATCCGCACGAGGCCCATTTATTGACTCTCGACTGCACCAAGGCAAATCAGCAACTTAAGTGGTATCCGGTTTGGAACACCAGAACAGCTATCAAACGGACCATCGACTGGTACAAAAGGTATTACGAGCAAAATCAGCTTAATACCGAAGCTGACCTCCGCGATTATATACAACAGGCCCAGGCCGCTAACTTAATCTGGACCCAATGACGTTTGATGAAACACCCCTTTCCGGAGCCTACGTCATTACGCCCTCGCCCCGTCCGGATAGCCGGGGCTGGTTTATGCGCACTTATGATCAGGCTAGTTTCGCAACAATTGGCTTTATGGCTAACTGGGTACAAATGAATCACTCATTGACCCATCAGCGTGGAGCCGTTCGGGGAATGCACTTTCAAAAACCACCTCAGGCCGAAATCAAGCTAGTTCGCTGTGTTGTGGGTCGGATATTCGATGTAATAATCGATTTACGAGCGGGTTCGCCAACCCTGGGCCAGTGGTTCGGTGCGGAACTGTCAGCTGACAATCAGGCAATGGTATACATTCCAAAAGGGTTTGCCCACGGCTTTCAAACGCTGACAACAGACTGCCAGCTACTATACTGCCATAGCCACCCCTACACGCCCGATAGTGAGGGAGCCATTCGATACAATGACCCTCGCATTAATGTCGACTGGCCACTACCGGTCGCTGACCTGTCAGTACGTGACGCCACCCACCCATATCTTGACAGCACTTTCGTTGGGTTAACCGTTTGACACCTATGCACTGCCGCTTCTGTAAAACTCCACTCATACATGTTTTCATTGATCTGGTCAATTCACCAGCGTCAAATTCCTTTCTAACGTCTCAGCAATTAAATGAGCCTGAAACATTTTACCCGTTAAAGGTCTTCACCTGCCATACCTGTTTTTTAGTTCAGGTGGATGAGTACAAGAAATCGGATGCCATTTTCGACAATGACTACGCGTATTTCTCGTCGTTTTCAACCAGTTGGCTAGCGCACGCCAAGCGGTATGTCGATATGATGACCGACCGCTTTAACCTGAATACGGATTCTCAGGTGGTTGAAATTGCGTCGAATGATGGGTATTTACTTCAGTATTTTGTCGAAAAGCAGGTGCCGGTATTGGGTATCGAACCGACAGCGAATACCGCAGCCGTAGCCATTGGCAAAGGTATTCCTACCATTACCCGTTTTTTTGGCACTGAACTAGCGAACGAACTGGCGTCGCAAGGCCAGAAAGCCGATCTATTACTGGGCAACAATGTGCTGGCCCACGTGCCCGATATTGTCGACTTTGTGGCGGGAATGCAGCTTATGCTGAAACCAACCGGCATTATTACGATGGAGTTTCCGCATGTGATGAACCTGGTGGACTATAATCAGTTTGATACAATTTACCACGAGCATTTTTCCTATCTCTCATTCCATACGGTGAGCCAAATTTTTGCGGCTCAAGGACTGACGATGTTCGACGTAGACGAGATTCCGACGCACGGCGGGTCCTTGCGCATCTACGCGAAACAGGCGGATAACGATACACTGCCCCAGTCTCCAAACGTGGCAGCTTTACTCCGGAAAGAGGTTGACGCCGGGATGACAGGTATGGCTTACTACTCCGGTCTTCAACCAAGAGCACTTCAGGTAAAACTTGATCTGCTACGTTTTTTGATCGAGCAAAAACGATCGGGCAAATCGGTAGCAGCCTACGGGGCCGCAGCCAAAGGAAATACGCTGCTGAATTTCTGTGGCGTTAAAAATGACCTGATTTCGTTTGTCGTTGACGCCAACCCATCTAAGCAGACTAAATTTCTGCCTGCCAGCCATATCCCCGTTGTTCAGGAAGACATTCTGAAAAGGAACAAGCCTGATTATGTGCTGATCCTGCCCTGGAACCTGACCGACGAAATCACCCGGCAGTTAGCTTACATTCGCGATTGGGGCGGCCAATTTGTAATTCCAATCCCAGAACTTACGATCCAGTGAACAACGTGAAAACGGTTTTGGTAACGGGTGCTACCGGCTTTATTGGTCGGCATGTTGTGGAACAACTGCTGGTTACGGATGGTATCCGTGTAATTGCCACGGCCCGAACAGAGTCGAAAAGGGACCAGGCTACCTGGTTATCGAAGACTGAGTTTATCCCCTTTGATATAGGTACCGCTTCAACAGATACAGACCTGTATACCCATTTCGGTCGTCCCGATGCCGTTATTCACTTAGCCTGGCCAGGCCTATCTGATTACAAATCAACAAAACACATCGAGATTTATTGGTTGCAACAGTACCGGTTTCTGACCAGCTTGATCGAAAACGGCCTGGATGACCTTACCGTAACAGGCACTTGTCTGGAATATGGGCTACAGGAGGGCTGCCTTCACGAAAACCTGCCCACACTGCCGACTACGGCCTACGGCTTAGGAAAGGATACCCTGCGAAAGGCCCTTGGCTTGTTTTTCGTGGATCGACTGGTATCGTTCAAATGGTTACGTCTGTTTTACATGCATGGTGTTGGCCAAAATCCGAAGTCGCTCCTCGCCCAACTCGAAGCGGCTGCCTTACGGGGTGATTCGACGTTCAACATGTCGAAAGGAGAACAACTTCGAGATTATTTACCCGTAACGGCAGTAGCCCGACACATCATTAAAACGGCTCTTCAAAAGCAGATAACAGGTATTATTAACTGTTGCAGCGGACAACCCACAGCCGTACGAACATTTGCGGAACGGTTTATGCAGGAACATAACTATCACCTGACGCTTAACTTAGGCTATTATCCATACCCCGATTATGAGCCGCTGGCTTTTTGGGGAGACAACCAAAAACTGTTAACCGTATCACCTCTATGACTACACCTGATCCGATAACTGAATTTCAGCAGGAATGCGCAGAACGCGTGGCAACTTACCCCGAAAAATCCGACTTACTGGCTGCAGCCCAGGCGTTCAACGTTGCTTCCAATCGTGAAAAGTATTCGTACAACTTCAGCTGGATGGGCCGCCCTATTATTCAGTACCCGCAGGACATGATTGCTATGCAGGAATTGATCTGGCGCATCCAGCCCGACGTACTTATTGAAACGGGTATTGCGCATGGGGGCTCGTTAATTTACTATGCATCCTTGTTTGAATTGATTGGCAAAGGCGAGGTGGTCGGTATTGACATTGATATTCGAGCGCACAACCGAGCCGAAATTGAAGCACATCCGATGTTCAAACGCATTACGATGCTCGAAGGATCAGCGGTTGATGAAACGCTGGTTGCTGAAGTAGCCAAACTGGTCGACGGCAAAAAGACAGTTATGGTTTCGCTGGACTCTAACCATACGCACGAACACGTCTTGCGTGAATTGGAGCTGTATTCCCCCTTTGTTACGGTGGGTTCGTATTGTGTTGTATTCGACACCATTGTCGAAGATATGCCCGCACAGATGTATGATCGTCCCTGGGATAAGGGAAACAATCCTAAAACGGCCGTCTGGGAGTTTTTGAAAACAAACACTTGCTTTCAAGTCGATCAGGCCATGGATAACAAGCTGCTTATTTCAGTGGCACCGGAAGGCTATCTAAAACGAGTTTGTTAAGCAAGACCGACCGTTCCGCCAGCAGACTTCTTATGGACCATAAACCGTTCACGATTGTCATTCCTACCCGGGAACGAGCAGATACGTTGCTGCATTCGCTCCGAACCTGTGTTACGCAGGATTATGACAAGTTGACAATCATCGTTTCGGACAATTGTAGCCGGGACGACACCCGCGATGTCGTCGAGTCCTTTGCCGACCCGCGCATTCGGTACGTCAATACGGGCAGGCGACTAAGCATGTCACACAACTGGGAATTTGCGTTGAATCATGTACAGGATGGGTTCGTCACCTATCTGGGTGACGATGACGGCTTACTCCCGAATGCCGTTATTGACTCAAACACGATACTGGCCGAGACTGGTCTCTCGGCCATCAATATGAATCCCAATACTGACTTGTATCTGTGGCCTTCTTATTTTAAGAAACAACAGGCCAACATGATGAAAGTCAGTTTTCAGAACGGCTACGAGATTAGAAATGGAAAAACAGAACTGCAAAAATTGATGAAGTGCGAGCAGGAGCATTCACCAATTCCCTGTGTTTACACGTCCTTCATCGATATGTCGGTCATCAACCGGGTTAAGAGCGTATCAAAAACGTTTTTCCGGTCGCAGATTCCCGACTCTTATTCGGCAGTGGCGCTGGCCAATACGATTGGCAACTATGTGTACGCAAAAAGAAGACTACGGCTTAATGGCATCTCCTCGCACAGCACAGGCTCCTCCCAATTTAACTACAATGCCAATCAACAGGCTGCCGATTTGTTTTCGAGCGAAGTAAGCATTCCGTTTCATCACGACATGATTTATTCAGCGTCGTATAGCTATATGATTGCCGAAAATTTTCTGCAGTCCTTTGATGCTGGCCTTAACCAGGCCGAAGCAAAAGACTTCGACGTGATTCCGTTCATCGAAACAGCACTAAAAGAAGCCAACACCCGACTGAATAACCAATATGACGGTATTATAAAAGCGACTCGCTTTTTTGCAGATAAGAGAGGCCTCCGCCCCGAGTACGTCAACAAGTTAATTGACGAAGCGCATAAGCGGAAGTTTAACATTGTCTGGTACGATCTGCAACGGTATTCGCACCCGTTTCTGTTTTTCAATACCGCTACTTACGGAGCAACCAATGTGTATGAAGCCAGCTTGTTATACCATAAAATACGCCAGAATCCAAGCCAGTTTTTGTTGAAGGCTTCGACCTGGACTAACATGTTTCAGATGGTTTTTGGCGAGGTCTTAAACCGCTATAAGGTCGATAAATAAGTTGGCCATTATCGCTCAGGATAACGACTTAGGGCGTAGAAACAGATAAATCGGGCGGGTGATGGCGTCAAAAATTTGCCCAAGTGTTCCTCCAATTAGCTGATCAAACGGGAGCGAAATCAGGCTTCCTGCCATTAGCTGCGCATCGGAAAGGCAACGGCTATGTTGAATAGCCTGATGACGGTGGCGAATCATTGCCCGGTGGCGCAGTAAATATACGTAGGTTCGAAATCGTGCCCGAATATAGGACCATCCCCGTAGCGCATACAGCCACATAAATAGCTCCGTCAACAGTAAAGCAGGCAGTAACTGAGAGTAAGTTGTACGGGATAAAATTTGCCAAAGGGTGAGGAGCCGATTGCGTTCCAGATAATAAAATTTCATCGGTGACATCCCTAGTTTATAATAGTGCGTGAGCACGGCTGCGGGTTCGCACAATAACTCAAATCCGGCCAATCTGGCTCGCAGGGATAAGTTCGTATCTTCAAAATACATGAAGTAGGTCTCGTCAAAAGAGCCTATAGTTTGAAGGACCGACTGAGGAGCCAACAAAGCTGCTCCCGATAGAAGTGGAACCACTTGCAGGCTCTCAAATGCAGATGAGGGCTGGTTTATTCCCCGACAGGTAGTAAGACCAGTATAATGCATTTCGTTGCCACAGGCATTAATGGTCCCGTTAGGATTGAGCAGTTTAGGCGTAATCAAGGCCGTCGGGTGCTGCCTTGCCGTTGCCATCAGCCGACGTAAGAAATCAGGTGTCAGTTCAGTATCCGGGTTTAGAAATAGAACCCATTGGCCCCTGGCTTGAGCTAGCCCAAGGTTATTACCGCCAGCATAGCCGGAATTCGTTGGATTTTTGATAAAAATAGCCGACGGATGGACCTGGGGCAGCCACTCCGCAACACCATCATTTCCATGGTTGTCGACAATAATCAGTTCAAATTCTACTGATGTAGGCTGATGATATATTGTTGGCAAGCAGCGTTTCAGATCATCCAGACTACTGTACGAAACAATAATGATACTGAGTTCGGGTGAAGACGTAGTGAGCACGACTAAGATGCGGTGACAGGTTCGGTCTCCGTAATGGGAGCCTTTTGCGAATTTTCCCGCAGGGCCTGTACTTCTTTCTTCAGATAGGCCATTTCCTGCGACAGGTCTTTGATTTGGTTTTGTAGTTTGGAATTAACAACCGACAAGTGTACCAGGAAAACAATGATGGCAAAAATAGCCGCCAAAAAAATCAGAGAGGGCGGGTAGTAAACACCTAACAACAACGATATCTTCTCTAAGCCTTTCCGCCAGATCGAGAAAAAAATCAGGATAACCGTACAAAAAATCCATACGATTGAATACTCTTCGCGCAAACGCCCCTGTACGATCAGACGGAAAATCATGACCATAAACAGGGTTGCTCCTAAGAGGCTAATAAGCTGAATAGTAACCGATAACGATTCCATATACTAAGCCACATTTGGAATTTTCTTTCGATGGAGCCGGGCGTACACAAACAAGCTTCCCAGTGTCACTTTGAGCATATAATAGATAGCCTGACCGTTATTGATAGACGATACCCCACCCTGTCGCTCACGCATCTGCACCGGCACCTCCAACATCTTGAGGTCTGATAGACCAAACTGCACAATAGCCTCTGGTTCAGGATATTCGTCAGGATAGTATTTGTTGACAACGGCTAAGGTTCGACGATTAAACGCCCGAAAACCAGATGTGCTATCATAAATCGTTTGTCCGACCAACGTCCGGTTAAGCCAGCGGAAATAATTAATTCCCAGTCGACGCATCGCCGACGACTGAAACCCTTCTTTTGTTAGAAAACGAGAACCAATAACGACATCGGCCCGACTTTCCATAATCGGCTGTAGAATCGTCATGAGTTCCTGAGCAGGATGCTGCCCATCACCATCCATTTGCACCGCAATGTCGTAACCATTCCGCCAGGCGTATTTGTATCCCGTCTGCATAGCCCCCCCAATACCCAGGTTAACCGGCAAATCCAGGTATAGGCAGTTCAGAGTTTGGAGAACCGTCAGTGTATTATCTGTTGAACAATCGTTTACGGCCAGAACATCGAGCGTCAACTCATGTTTGGCTTTAACTCTATTTATATCGGTAACAACGCCTGCTATGGCCGCTTCCTCATTGAAGCAGGGTACGACAATCAGGATTCTGGGCGATGTACTCGATAGCCTACTCATTTATCTGATAAATATGAATTCCTCCCAATACTGAAATTTCTTTCATACAGCGGATTTCAACAGGCTGTGGTTGCTTATCAAAAATAACGTATTTCACGTTCAATTTTTTGAGCCGGGGTGAACAGGGGTCCATGGCAACAACATACCCATCTTCGAAATTATTTACCATAATAACTGAATCGGGTTTTGCCGGGTCGATGTAGGAGTTGTACACCGTATGTGCATAGCGGTTGTAGGCCGAGTCGCGCTTCATTTGTGGATCAAGCACGCGGGTTATATTTCGGGCCGGAACATACTTAACGCCACTCAGGAGTTTAACCCCCGTAGCCGTTACGAGATACGAAATATACTGACTGCCATTGACTACCCAACGGGCGTTTGGATCCTGCTGACGAATATCCTGCACGGCGCGATAAAGCGCATGCTCGGTAATGGGTGTCAGGCCTTTTGCAACAGGGTTCATCCGTAGGTTAGGCAATAAAAACAACAGGATACCAGCACAAAAAATGCTCGCCCGATAAGAAGGCTGCCAGGTTGGAAGAAGTAGTATACCCATGCCAGCAAAGAAAGCAGTGGGCACAAACAACTGACGCCACTTAAAAAAACCATCAGAATCGCCAATGTTAAGCTCAGCGGCATAAATCATGAAGGCTGCTACCCCAATAAAGCCAAGAGCTGCGTACAATGGTTTTGACTTAAATTTAATCGTCGTCAGGTAGTGTACATACATTACCGTTAACAGGACGTTGGCAATGCCAAAAGGTATTTGGGTCCGGCGTGTCGGACTCATGCTCCATAAACTTAACTTAGCTAGCCAATCGGAAAAGCCAATCTCAATCCACACGTAGCCAATCGCGATGAACACACTCAGCAAAACCAATACCCAGTCGATTTGGCGCGTCTGCCAGAAGGATACGATCATAGCGGGGATAATAATTGGCGCAAACGTGATGTAATGAGATAACTCACAGTTATTAAGCCATTTGGCAGGAAACAATCGGTCATTCATCTGCCAGGAGTAATATTCCGAAAACCAGTTGCCAATGAAGCCTGTTCCGCCCAGTTCACTCCGTTTACCCGGATAAACGGTATTCATAATTGCATCGAGCGTAGGCTTAATATCTGTATAAAATACCAGGAATGATCCCGCCAGCAGGATCAATGTCAGTAAAGCAGCACCTGATTTCACCGGCCACAACGTAAGCATCCGCTTAGTATCTCTATTATTGATACCGTAACCGATCAGCAACGCTAAAAGCACATAACTTAGTGGCACTTGGTATGGTGGGTAGAGTATCAAGGCATACACCATTAGTAACCACGCCAAAGCCATGGAAATTAATAGAATATGCTTCCACTGAGTGCTGTAAATCAGATATACGCTGGCGACAAATATGAATCCAATGGCGCCAATCATCACGGCGGGGCCATAAACCCAGGACTGGGTACCCGAAGATAGTAGCAGCCATAATCCACCAAAAACCGATAGCCAAAAATTGTTGCGAGTGAGGAGCAGCAACATGAACGAAGCACCAATCAGGGCAAAGACAAAGTAGAAACTATAGGTCCAGGCATAGGCCCGTTCTGAATCCAGAATGAAAAACCCCCAGTTTTGTGGCTTAAAAAGTTGGCTGAAATGCTTGGCAGGCGCTACGAGTACGGGCGCCTTCTCCCCCCCAATTGTTTCGTTCTGGTCTGGAAAATCATTATTCACCTGCGAAAGAAGCCAAGGGGTACTAACCGCATAATCGTCCATTCTGATTTGCCGCGGCTCGCCCGAAATAAGACCCCGCCTTGCCGAACTACCATCGGGTAAGAGCTGGTTCCAGATAGCCAGCGATACCGGGTGTATTTTTGCCATTGTCAACAGAACAAAAAGTACAGCGCAGATACCTAGAAACCATTTCACCCGCTTATCGAAGCGAATCAGTTCAAACGGCTGCTCACGTTGGGGTACATCAGCAGGTATAGGGGAGTCTGATACGGAGGGTTTCGCAGGTGTCGAACTCACGGTCTTGACGGCTGGGGGGGTTCCAACAACGGCGGTTCGGCCTTTTTGTTTCTTCGACATGAGGCTGGTTCTGGACGAATATTCAGTTTGACTTAGCGGTGGTATTACGCCTAATCAAACTTACTAATACCATGCCAGTTTGCCAACATCGGGCGTTTTCTTTCCGAAAATAGGTAATTTGCCCGCATGAGTAAGGCTATCCTAAAACGGACAGTACCGGTTTTACTGGCTGGACTTCTTCTATGGTATGTTATACGAGATGTACCAGTGCAGGAGATTGGCGACCAGTTCCGCCGGGCTAATTATGGCTGGTTATCGGTGGTAGGGCTACTGATAGGCTTATTTTATGTTGTCCGGGCGGCCCGGTGGCAACTCACGCTTCAGGCCATTGGCTACCAGCCGTCGTTAGTTCGGGCAACGGTGGCCCTGTTAGCCGGATCGCTGGCGAGTATGATCGTTCCGGGTGCAGGCGAGTTAACCCGGTGCGGTTCTCTTCAACGAACAGACGGCATTCCCATTTCGCAGGGTATTGGCTCAGTAGTTGCCGAGCGGATCATCGATTTGTTTATGCTGGCGCTGGTACTGCTCCTAACAGTTACGCTGGAATTCAGTCGGGCAAAAAACTTCTTCTCCAGCTTGACACTGGCCCTTCCCAATACGCTAGGTATAGTTATAGGCGTATTGGGTCTGGTTGGGGTAGGTGTAGCTATCTACCAATTACTCAAGCATCCGGTTTTACGAAAACACCCCCTAATGGCTAGTTTGATAGGCATTGGACAAGGATTTGGGCGAGGGTTTATGGCCATTCGACAACTCCCAAACCCCGGCCTGTTCGTTGCGCTAACGCTGTTGATTCAAGGGCTGGCCTGGTTATCCACTTATGTGCTACTGCTCACCACTGAAGATACACGTAACTTACCTCCCGTGGCGGCTTTGACCATTCTGGCCGTCAGCTCATTGGGTGGCTTGGCGGTTCCTACCCAAGGGGGCATTGGAACGTATCATTTTTTTGTTAGCCGAGCCTTGATTTTGTATGGCTTCACAGCGACACAGGGTGCTGTAACAGCCACCTTCCTCCATGCAGTTGGCTTTGGCTTCAACCTGCTGCTGAGTAGTGTCAGCTTCCTGCTACTGCCTATTTTGATCGCTCGCAAGTCGGTTTCCCACTCGGAACACACGCCATGATAAGTATAGGCTATTCTCTGTTAATTTTTGCCGCTTGACACTTTTCCAGCATTGGCCGGAACACCCAGTTGCGTAATCTCAAAGTTCTCTTTCTGCTTGGCGTCGGCCACCATTTTCCGAACATCGGCCAGTAGTTTCTTGGCATCATAAACAACGCCGTCCTTCACCGTATACGTAACACCACCAACGCGCTCAACTTCATTTTTCTCAGTTAGGTGAATGGCTCCCGTACCGTACAGCACTTTCAAATTGGCGAGTGGATTCTGATCGACAATGACAAAGTCGGCGAGCTTACCCACCTCCACCGATCCAATCTGATCCGCCATACCCAAGGCCTCGGCCCCTTTCAGCGTGGCAGCCCGGATAACCTCAAGCGGGTGAAAGCCCGATTCGCGCAGAAGTTCAAGTTCGCGGATATAGGCAAATCCGTAAAGCTGATAGATAAATCCGGAATCAGAGCCCGCCGTGACGCGGCCACCCCGATTTTTATATTCGTTGATGAAGGCCATCCAAAGCTGGTAATTCTTTTTCCAGGCCACCTCCTGCTCCGTTCCCCACGAGTGCCAGTACGACCCGTGCGAAATCCGGCTTGGCCCATAGAAGCGCCATAAGCTCGGCATCGTATACTCATCGTGCCATTCGGCGCGCCGGGCCAGCATCAGTTCACGGTTGGCTTCGTAAATATTGAAGGTAGGATCGAGGGTAAAATCAAGGGCGATCAGTTCGTCCATCACCTTGTTCCAGCGATCGCTGCCGGGTTTGGCGGCCTGCTGCCAGAGATTGCCCGCTTCCTCGAACCGGTTTTGCTCGTTGTTGTAATTATAATTGGCCGGGTAGTTCTGAACGGTCTTGTCATCGAAAAGGGCTTCGGGAAGGCCGTACCAGTGCTCAAGCGAGGTCAGACCCGCCTTAGCCGTTGCCAGCGCGTTCATGCGGGCAACTTCCAGTTGGGCGTGGTGACAGGCCGACCGCAGGCCAAGCTTCTTGTTTTCCTCCAGAGCCGCCCGAAAAATAGCGGGCTCCGCGCCAAAAAACTTGATTCCGTCGGCTCCGCGTTTGGCGTTCTGCTGCACCCAGGCACGCGCCTGTTCGGGTGTACTGATAGGTTCTTTGGCCCCTTGTCCAAATACCGTATACGCTTTAATGCGCGGGGCCGTGATGTCGTTTCGGTCGCTCTTGGCCCGATGTTCCAGTACCCAATCGAGGCCATTGCCACAGGATGGGTCGCGGATCGTTGTGATGCCATGACCGAGCCAGAGTTTAAATACATACTCGGCATTAGCCCCCTGCGCCTGACCACCAATGTGCCCGTGCATATCCACGAAGCCGGGCATCAGGAACATGCCCTCGCAATTCAGCTCTTTATCGCCGGAAGAAGCCTGGGGGCGGCCTTTCGGATCGATAGGAACACCCGGATACCCGACTTGCCTGATTTGAGTAATGCGATTTTTCTCCACCACAATATCGACCGGACCGTAGGGTGGCGCGCCCGTACTATTCACCAGTGTGACACCTCGAATGATGAGTTTCCCGAATGGGCCGTCGCCTTCACGACGGGCGGGTGCCTTTTCGACCTGAGCGAATGAACCCAGAACTGTGAAGAATACAGCACTAATTGAGAGGAGCAGTCGCGTATAAATTTTGGCCATGTTGAGGACGATCGTTCAGCTAAACAGTTGTAAGATAAGCGAAACTACCGAACTTTTGCCCCGCTAACCACACTTTACTATAAGGAATCAAGCATTAACGTATTGGCGGGTTACAACCCGAAAGGCTTATGACTAAATACATTGCCCTCTTTTTATTGTTCCTCTTATCGGCTTGCTCCGGCGATGGTGACAAGGCCAAAGTCAGTACGAACGAGCCTGTTTATACGCTCATTTTTTTAGATAAAACCCGTAGCGTCAACGTCAACAATGCGTTTGTTGCCCGAAAATACCAGCAGGCACTGAGTGAGATTATTGACCAGAATATCCGGCAGAAGGGCGACAAACTCGAAATCTATTTCATTCATGAAAATACCTCCAAAGCCCGTGCGCTGACCATTACTGCACGCACCGAGATGGAGGACGTATCGGCAGCCAGCGCTACGGATCGGGAAGCAGCCGAAACCGAATTCGACCTGAGTCTTAGCCGGGAAAAAGCACAGATACGCCAGCGGGTGTTCCAACAATTGGGTGCCCAAAATGCGGGAGCCTCCAATCAGGAAACGGACATCTGGGCCAGCCTGCCCGTTATCGCGAAAGCCAACGAGTCGGGTGCCACCGTAAACGTATATTACCTGAGCGATATGATCGAAAGCGTAAAAGGCTCCACCCGACGCGATTTTCAGGTGAAGCCGCCTAAAGATAACGCCCAGGCCGACGAATGGGCCAAAGCCGACGCGGAGCAGCTAAAACGCTATACAATTGGCAGCCCCACGATCACGATGATTTTGCCGTTTGAGCCGAATGCATCCGTTAAGCAAAACAATCCGGCCGTTACCCAATACTGGCAAACGCTGTTTTCAGACTTAGGTGCCGGTACGGTAGAGGAACAGTAAATGTCGTTCAGGCGACCGTTTCTCCGGCCGGAATTTCGAACTGATAACCGACCGCAAAGCCGGAAAAATCGTTTTTCAAACAATACGACGTCAAGGAAAGACCTTCCCCTTCGCGCCGGACAGCCAGGTAGTGGAACAGCGGTTTATAATCTGTCGCCAGATCAGGCAATCGACTTGGTGACACGTTGAGTGGCTGCTTGAGCCCTCCGCCCCCGCCAATGACCAGAAATGTTTTGCCTTCGAACTGATACCGCTCAAAGGCATGCGAGTGCCCCGTAATGAACAACCGCCCCTTTTGCGAGCGTATATAGGCCGGTACGAACCGTTGCTGAACAAGCTTAGACGAACCAACCAGCTTGCTGTTCGAATAAGGCGCGTGATGGCAGGTCACGATGACTACCTTCACGGCCGGATCTTCATCCAGGTCTTTCAGCGTTTGTTCGTACCAGGTTTGCTGCTTAACCAGATCAGCTACGGAGAGGATGCTGAAATTAGAATTTAACATAACCACCGCAATTGCGTCGGTTGTTTTCACATAACCGGTGGGGCTGTGCTCCGGAAAACGAAGCTGAAAGTTTTTTGCCCCTTTACGTGGGCGACCCATTACATCGTGATTGCCCATGATGGCATAAACGGCCGTTCCAACGGCGGTGCAGTTTGCCAGAAACTGGTCGATAATTCGCCACTTGTTCGAACGATAACCCAGCGAAACAATATCACCCAGCCAATACAGTACGGCCGGTTTCAAGCGTACTATCTCATTAAAAATAGTCGTGGTTGCCTTAGTATTCTGGTGGGTTCGCAATACCAGCCGCTCTACCCACATGGGAGCCTGCGTATCGCTTAGAAATAATATATCTCTTTTATTGACATCCTGTTCCATAACGCTTCACTTAGAACTTACTACCATGAAAATGCTCGCCAAACAAGCTGAACTTCGGCCGTAAATGCCGCATTCTGAGCCGCTACGGCATCGAACCATTTCAATTCACCGGCTACTCTGAAACGACGGCCAATCGGATACGTGTATGAAGCCGCGGCCATCCAGCCCAAACTGGTTGTATTGGCCGTTGCCGTACCTACGTAATCCAGCCGGGAGTAGTTGAAATAGGCTCCTGTTCCGGCCGTCACTGCCAATCGCCGGGTCAATGTCCGGTCTGTGCCCTTCAGCCAGGCCAGCGGCATTGAAAAAACCAGCAGAACCGGCACAGCCGATACGTACACATGCACCGGGTCATTGGCCACCCGCCCCCGGTAACTGTACATCGTAGTCCAACCCGTTTCTATACCCACTCGCAAACGGTGATCTGGATACCACATAACCCGCAATGATCCAGGTGCTCCGAACCGACTCAGGCGTTTCTGTTCGATTGTGTTTGGAACACCAAGGTGGGTTGCATAGTAAGATAAGCCCCCCCCGGCCGTCACGACAATTGTATACGGTCCACGCCGGGCAGCCATTGAGTCGGGCATCGTCACCGGCTGTCCGTTGGCCGACAGATGGCCCACAAGCAGGCCGATGGCCAGCCCTATGGCCTGTAAACAAACACGCATAGGATTACTGCTGTTCAACATAGTGATAGTAAGCAACGACTGGCGAGTAGTTGGACAAAATGCCGTCGAAATTATTCTGGCTGATAAATTCGCGAATAAACTCGGTTTCGTCCAGCGTCCAGACAAATACGGTTCGCCCTTCGGCTTTCATAGCGGCAACTTCTTCGGTTTGCGGGCCAAGGGTCCAGCGGGGTGCCCAGATCCGGGCACCCAGGCTACGCGTGATGGCCGTGTCTAACTCGCATAGGATGGGGGTATTTTCTTTACTGGCCAAAGCCTCGTACGATTTTACCGCATCGGTACTCGGCAGCCCAATCACAATACGAAGGTTTCGCCCGGCCTGTGCAGCCTTCTGTATATACTTCTGTTGAATAGCCTGCACCTTGTCCATTGGACCAATGTATTTGGTATCGAGCCAAACAAAACTCAGCGATGTATTATTGACAACGGTTTCCAGCGCTTCCTCTAAAGTTGGAATTTTCTCTCCGTTAATCAGGCGCACCAGCGAACTTAGTTGCTGATAGGTGTAATTCTCGATAGGACCGGTTAAACCACTTTTCTGAATAAGCCGAAGGTTGAGTGTATTGTCATGATACAAAATTGGAACGCCATCTTTCGTATAACGAACATCGATTTCGATTCCGGTTGCTCCCAGACGCGACGCCAGTTTTATAATCTCAACCGAATTTTCTGAGGCCGGCAGTAAATCCGACGTGCGTCCTCCGCTCCGGTGGGCCATAATGGCAAAAGGACGCGGGTTTAGGGGACGCTTGTAAGTAAGCACTAAAGGTGTCGCTGGCTGGGCTGTTTTTTCGCCGTATAATCCCGTTAGCACCAGCGTATCCCCCGCAGCTAGTTGACCCGTATAAGGCTGTAACTGCCCATTATGCCTGGCTTTAACAGTCAGGCTGGTTAACCCGTTGACAGTATTGACCAACTTACGCCAATACCCCTTTACGACTAAACTATCTGTCTGAGAGCCGACTTCCAGATTGAAATATCCGGCGTCGAGCCCGGTGAAAATAGATAAATAGTGTGTTGTATCGGACCCATTTAACAGGTAGGTCCATTTTAACGCAACCTGATCGCCAAACTGGGTTGACCCGGCCGTCACAGTATATACGCCTTCCATTGCCTGCCTGACAGCAGGTACGAACCGGCCAGAGCCAGGCGTGTTGCTGAAGGCATACGGAACGGGCGCTTCGTAATCTTTTCTACAGCTATTGACGCCTATGAGGACTAAGCCCAGAAAAATAAGATAGGTCAGTTTCACAGGATAAATCCGAAAATAAGTTGAGGATAAAACAGGTTGCGATCAAACGTGTCGTAGAGCGACCACAACTGCCAGTTGAAATTGGAGTAAGCAGCCCGTATGCCAACCGAAACGTGGGTTTTATTGTAAAAGGGCTGTTCTAAAATAGCCGTGAAAGCCACTCCATTAACTTGCCTCCGGTTGTATTCAACCGCCAATGAACCTACCTGCGATTTATAATACAGGTCAATAATAGCTTCCGATTTAACCGTCAGTTGCAAATCTCTGGTTAGTCGATAACCCACTGACAGGTTTGGGAACGTTTGGATTCCATACGCCTGACTATTGAATACATCTTTAATGAGCAGTGCCCCAAACCAGCCATTTATATCGTAGCCAACCGAGGCCGCCAACCGATTGGTAATTGGCGTGGCCCACCGTAAGCCCAGCCCTAAGTTACTTTGCACGAGTTGAGTTTGTATTCGGCCTACTGCGTACAGATGCTGGCCCAAAGCCCGCTGGATGTTAAAATCAATGGCGGGTACGCTAACGCGGACCTCCTCGGTCAGTTCGGGTGGTGTAGTGGTGAATACGGCCCCGATAGATCTTCGCCATTTTGCGGCCGGAGGTGATTGGGGAAAGTAAATACTCGGTTGGGCGGGCCAGGGGTTGGTTGCTTGTGCCATTGCTGACGACGACGCAACGAGCATCATCAAACAACCTGCCTGACAATATCTGGTAATTATTTTTTCGATGGTGGCCACTTGACAGCTTACTGTGAAAGTCAAATGGAATAAACTGCACGACGATGGAATATGTTATAAACACATAAGAATATACGTTACTGAGAAGAAGCCAGTCATCGTTTGGGCAGGTAGGTTACAATTCTGAAGTGTTACCCGTCTTTACCGATTCTAGCGGGGTCAACTGCCCAACTTCGGTCAGAAGCTATAGCCCGCAACTGAAGACAGCTTGCTTAGCTGATTTTCCATTCCTCAACCAATTGCCCGAACAGCATCAATAATTTCCCCGATGAACCAGGTTTGGTTAAAAAGGCATTGGCCCCTAATTCCATAGCTTTCGCTTCATCTTCACGATGATTGGAGGTTGTTAGCACCACCACAGGAAGGTTTTTATAGGCTGGCTCGGCCCGCAACTGTTGCAGGACTTCAAATCCATTCAGGTAAGGCATGTTTAAATCCAGCAGAATAAGACTGGGTTTACCATCACTTTGATTGAGAGCGGGCAACAGTTCCTCTCCGTCATTCAATCGTCTGACACTGACTGGTGGTTTCAAGGTTTTAAAAGCGATCTCAAACAAATATTGATCGTCTTCATCGTCGTCTACAATCCAGATAACAGGCAGGCGGTGGACAGGCATAAATCAAAGATAAAAAGGCAATAACTGATTTAATATACGAAATAAAGCAAACGTAAACATACCCAATAAATCGCTCAATACACTCGTAAAATGGAGTAATCAGAATATTTACCTTATCCAGTGGACGTACTTTTTGGTAAGCGACCAAATTTCCTGATTTTATGTAAATTAATAACCAAAAATATACGACTAAGTAAGTACTAGTAAACGGATGATACTAATTAAAAATCTGTAGTCTGTCATAGACATTTTTCCTATCCTACGTTAAAAAATTAATTTTGATCAGTGATTGATCCCTAACTAGTAAGCGGTCGGCTGTTGGCCTACTGGCTACTTCGATACCAGCTCTGTGGTCTGGCGCTGGACAACAGAGCATAGCTATCCCGATCGGTCATCTACCCTCCTATCCAATCTGTTTTTAGGTAAACACCCCCTTCCTTCCAGGACGAAAGACACCGCTGGCTCAGGACAGTTCCTTCGGCCATAGTCAACCTTGTTTTGGCAGGAACCAAGTAGGATCTTTACATACGAAACTCTTTTATTCGTAAACGTATTCAACATTTATAATCAATACGCATCTGAATCAATCATGAAAACCAAAATTCTGCTACTTATAGCGGGTGCCTCCCTGGCATTGCCGTCCTGTGGCCAAACTACGGGTGAAACTACGGCGTCTTCTGGCCAGGCGGCTCCCGTAGAAACTAAAGAGCCCAATTCAACCTATAAACCTGCCTTTGCGGGCCAAACCCGAATTGCGGGTGTAAAATCAGCGACCAGCTACGAGGGTAAAGTCCTGACCGAAACGTTAAAATTCCCTTGGGGCATTACGAGCCTACCCGATGGCCGACTGCTCGTTACCGAGCGGGAGGGAACGATGCGCATCGTTACGCCAGCGGGTAAGGTGGGAGAAGCAATTACGGGGCTTCCCAAAGTTAATCCTTCCGGCCAGGGTGGTCTGTTAGGGATTCGCGTTGATCCTGCTTTTGAAACGAATCGGATGGTATACTGGGTGTTTTCGGAACCAAGCTCTGAGGGAAATCTGACGGCGGTTGCCAAAGGCAAACTGTCTGCCGATGAGAAAAAGATAGAGGGGGCAACGGTCATTTATCGGGCTACACCCGCTTACAAAGGCAACCTGCATTACGGCGGCCGTATACTCATCGCCCCGGATGGAAATCTGTTTATTAGCACCGGAGAGCGTTCGGATCTGGTCACCCGGCCACAAGCCCAGTCGCTCAATTCGGGCCTGGGAAAAGTTATTCGGATTACAAAAGAAGGTAAACCCGCTGCGGGAAATCCATTTGCTGGCCAGGCCGGTGCTCGGCCAGAATTGTATTCCTATGGGCACCGGAATGTACAAAGCCTCGCTTTTGATCCGGTGACAGGCGATTTGTGGGAAGCTGAATTTGGACCCCGTGGAGGAGATGAACTGAACCATATTCAACCCGGCAAGAATTACGGCTGGCCAACCATTACGTATGGAATTGAATATAGTGGCGAAAAAGTAGGCAACGCCATTCAGCAAAAAGAAGGCCTTGAACAACCGGTCTATTATTGGGACCCGGTCGTTTCGCCCAGTGGTATGACGTTCTATAGCAGTGATCGTATCCCTGAATGGAAAAACAACCTCTTCATTGGCTCCTTAAGTGGAATGCACGTTCTGAGACTTATCATCAAAAATGATAAAGTAGTCGGTGAAGAGCGGCTGCTGGCGGATCAATATCAGCGTTTTCGGGATATAACGCAGGGAAAGGACGGCGCTTTATACGCGATTACTGACCAGGGACGGTTATACCGCATTGATAAAAAATAATGATTCTCATTTATCATTATTTTTTCCTTTGATCGAATTCCCCTCCGCCTATTCAACTGGCATTTCCGGATGAATAAGCGGAGGGTTTCTAAAAAGTAAAGTCAGCAAAGAATCGTATTGCCTCGGACGAGTTAACCAGCGCCGGAGCCGACTTACTTGAGCGAGTACGCTTTGACCGTGTTGTGAAAAAAGGTAGGAACGAACAACATTTTGGTCGTTGGATTATAGCCAATGTCAGCCGAGTTTATTTTCTGGGGGGACGTATCCATTTTTAATTCAGTCGTGCCATCAGCATGAATATACCAGACTTTACCGGCCCACTCGGTAACCATGTAAGTCTTGTTTCCCAGAGCCACAATTCCATCGATACCGCCCGAAACCTTGGCAATCGTGCTGAGTTGTTTTGTCGCGGGATTGAGGCTCAGCAGAGAGCCGTCGCCGTTTCCAATCAGTAGTTGATTGTTTTCAAACAAGAGTCCGTTGGTTCCTTTGAGGGGCGCACTGCCTAGAACAAGGCTGGCCTTTCCATTCGTTATGGCCCACACTTTACTGTCGTTTGAGTCGGAGACGTACACGATCCCTTTTTTGGCGTCAATGGCAATATCGTTGAGGAACTTAGCGCCTTCGATGGGGTAGCGGTTCAGGATTTTTCCCGTAGCCAGAGCGATTTCGGCAACCTGCGTCATTTCAGTCACGTACAGTTTATCTCCCAGAATACCCATCCCTTTGGTTGAGTTGAGGTTGTCGGTAAATTTCATCTGAATCACCTTACCGTCCAGGCCCACTTTGGCAATGTAACTGGTTTTATTTTCCAGACTTGGCCCCCCATTGATACAGGCTACATAAAGGACTTTCTGCCCCGGATCAACTAAAACACTTTCCGGTGTGCGGAGCGTAGTATCGGTTTCCCACACAGGTTTCAGGTCAACGGACTGGGCCTGAACCGAAAAGTTCAGGTTGGCTAACAAACCAGATGCCACCAGAATAAGAAATGGTCTTACCATAATTGATCAGGATTATAGGAATGAAAACTAGCTTTACGCCAGGCTTTAATGAGGGAGCAATCTACCTATTATTCGTTAATTATTGCTGTTCATCAGAGGTTGTTCTGTCCGGATTAACAAGTGACGGTGAAAATTGACCATCCACCGAGCCGTAGCGGATTTACGGTCCGACAAACGCCCCTGATGTTAGTTTTTTAGCCGGTGAATTTGCTGCTTCAAACGCAGGGCTATTGCATTGTGCCCATCCACTCGTAATGTGTTCTCTACATATTTGGCTGCCGCGGTGGTATTGGCAAATTTGAGGTAACCAGCCGCCAGTTGATTGCTCAGTCGTACGTTGGTCGTATCCTTCGTAAACTGCTGCTTGACCGTAATTAATTGCTGAACAAACGATTCCAGCTCATTCAGCCCGAATTGGGTCTGGTTATTTTTTGCTGCGAATTGAAGGTAAGGCAAGGCCTCTTCGGGCCGGTCCAGTTTGAGTAAAGCAATAAATAATTGCTGAGCCGTATCGAACGAATTCGTCAACCTAAAGGCTTTTTTCAGATAGACGATTGCTGGTTCAGGGTCATTCAGGCTCAGACACAGCTTTCCCGCCCTGTTATACAAAGCCGCGTCGTATGGATATTCCAGCGATAATGCTTCGGTCACTTTCCGGGCTAATGCCAGTTTCTTTTGCGAGACGTAGCTGCTGACCAACTGGTTCATGGCCTCCTGCCAGGTAATTTGCTTCACAACCAGCGCTCCAGCCAACTGCTCTTCAAACGTCTTGGCTCGCTTTTCCTCCGCTGGCATCGGTATATTGAAGGGCCAGCCTTCCTTCAAAATCATGATCTCGTAAGCACCTTTAAGCGAATCCACCGCCGTAAGCGGCATTTGCTGCCGCAACCTGGCAAACGACATTTCGTTATTACCCCCATCCGCAATGAGTTGGCTCTTTTTCAGCGCATCGTAAAAAGCTTCGGAAAGCAAGGCATATCCATAGAGGTTTGGGTGAACGTGCTCCAGTAGGGTTTCCTGCCCCAGAATTCCATGTGGTGAGCGTTCCTGAAAGTATCGCTTCGTATCTACCAGCGTAACTCCCGGATACTTAACGACCAGCTCCTGAATAAGTTGATTGATAGCTTCCGGTGCTCGAAACCGCAGCAAATCCAGTTCTTTGGCCTGTATGTATTCTTTCTTTGCCTGGGCAAAATTGCCTTTTGTATAGGCCTGAGTAGCCCGCTGGTAATGAGCCTGCGCGGATGCCGCCCCTTGGCCCGGCGCACTACTAAATGGCTTCAGGTCTTTTTCGTTACTGACCAGATTGCTGATAAAAACCGGAATGTGTCGATCACTCAGAAGCTGACAGAGGTCTGTAAGGTTTGTTTCGAACTGATCGAGACCGGCCTGGAAAAGTTCGGATCCGTATGGAATTTGCTGCTCGGCAGCCATTCGCTTCATCAGGTTCTCCCGTAAATCAAGGTCGCGCCCTGATACGGCCTTCCGAATGCCATTTACCCCCCGATTAATGAGCTGGATCAATCGAAATTCCCGCAGTTTAATGAGTAGTCGCATCACCGCAGGATTATGGGCCAACGTGCTGGTAGAACCCACCCCGGATGCCCCGTAGTATTCGTTATGGCCGGTATATACCAGTACGGCGTCAGGTTCGTAATTGATTAACTCTTTGGCAAAGCCATACACGGTATATGTATTGACGGCAGTCATGGCCAGGTTGATGATCTCGATATTTTTGTCGGGGAACGTGTGTAAAAATCGATAGTGAAGCCACCGATGAAACGACCCGTTGTGCATATATGGATAGCCAATCGTGGTCGATTCGCCTAAGACAAAAAGACGCAATGTCCCTTCGGCTTTGCGTTGTGGAAAGGATTCAAAATTACCGATCGTTGCGTTTTCCGTCTCGGTAAAATACCGCTCCGATGCGTACGGGTTCATAATCCAATAGCCCTGGTGCTGAGGATCTTCAATAAACAAACGGACGTCATGACCATAGCCGAACAGTCGCAGAAATCCCTCCAGCAGTGCCAGTATCAGCAAAGGCGACAATAAGGCGATGCCTTTGTAGAGCCATATCCGTTTTTTCATGAATATCAGTTCTATCAGTTTACGAACACCTTATTGGTACGCGCATTTCTGTTGAGCCGCTTTCGAAGTTGAGACGTACCCGAAAGCGGCTTAACAGACTAAATTACTCACTGACTAGTGCGTATCACGGCCGGATGATGGTTCCATCCATCCGGCGCACCTGCCAGTTGGACTTGGTGCTGATGGGATACTTGGCCGCTTCCTTCTCGTTGATGTCAACCCCAAGACCCGGCACCTCGTTGACCGACATGTACCCCTTTTCCATCGTCGGACAGCCGCTGAACACCGACTGCGTCTTCTCCGAAAAGGCCACCGCTTCCTGGATCCCGAAGTTCCACACCGCCAGATCAATGTGCGCATGAGCCGCGTGACCCACCGGCGAAACATCCCCCGGGCCGTGCCAGGCCGTCCGCACGTTGAACCACTCGCCCAGCCGGGCCACCTTCATGGCCGGGGTGATGCCCCCAATCTGAGATACGTGTATCCGGATGTAGTCGAACCACTGATTCACCATCGGCTCCTTGAACTCATTGATGTTGTTAAACAGCTCCCCCATCGCGATGGGCACCGTGGTGGTCTGCCGCAGTTGAGCAAACCACTTCATGTTCTCGGGCGAGAAGGGATCCTCGATGAAGAAGGGCCGGTAATCTTCCACCTGCTTGATCATGTTGATGGCCTCGATGGGCTGCACCCGCTCGTGGACATCATGAAGTAGTTCGATCTCCTCCCCACACTGCTTGCGGACCGTCTCGAACATCTTGGGTACTGACTTCAAGTAGCCCATTACGTTCATGTAGGCATCGCCCTCGTAGCCGAAGCCGGCCGCTTTGAAGTCCGGCTTGTCGACATTGCTGCCCACCCCCCCGTAGCCCCCCTGCTGGATGCGGATGTACTTGAAGCCCTGCTCCATAAACTTCTTGACGCTGTCGGCGGTGGCTTCGGGGGTGTTGCCCCCGGCATGGGTGTAGCAGGGGATGGCGAAGCGGACCTTGCCGCCCAGGAGTTGGTAGACGGGCATCTTGGCTCGTTTACCTTTGATGTCCCACAGGGCCTGATCGAGTCCGGAGAGGGCGTTGTTGAGCACGGGTCCGTTTCGCCAGTAGGAGCTCACATAGGCTGACTGCCAGAGGTCTTCAATGTTATCGACGTCTTTGCCCAGGCAGAACTCGTTGAGGTAGGTGTTGATGGCGACCACGACGGCGGCCGCACGTTGGGTGAAGGTGGCGCAGCCCAGTCCGTAGAGTCCGGGTTCGGTGGTTTCGACTTTGACCACGATGAGGTTGGACCCCTGGGGGGCGGTGGCGATGGCCTTGACGGATTTGATTTTGACGGGGGGGGTGCCGACGGCGTATTGGGGTTTAGTTTGTTGTTCGCGGGCCTGTGCGGTGGACATGCCGCCAAAGAGGCTAAGTAGTCCGGCTGAGGAGCCGAAGCCCAGCATTTTTAACGTGTCACGGCGACTTTGATCCGGCTGAGACTCGTGCGATTCAGGGTTTGTATTCATGGAATTAAGGTTTGACGGGTTAATGCATTTATAAATTATACTGTTGATGCTTGACGAACACGGCTACGGCAGAGCAAAGGCGATGTAAGAACCGCCCGGCTTGTGACCGTTCTTCACCCCGCCAGCCGCAATAACGACGTATTGTTTGCCATTGATCTGATAGGTAATCGGTGTGGCAAAACCGCCCGCCGGAAGCTGGTACTCCCAGACAACCTTGCCCGTTTTCCGGTCAAACGCCCGGATACGCTCGTCATAGGTAGCCGCGATAAAGACCAGCCCACCTGCCGTAACGATGGGCCCACCGTAGTTTTCGGTACCCGTTATGGGCATTCCTTTTTTTGTCAATTC
Organism: Spirosoma humi; assembly: GCF_054776575.1. NCBI lineage: Bacteria > Pseudomonadati > Bacteroidota > Cytophagia > Cytophagales > Cytophagaceae > Spirosoma > Spirosoma humi. Next base: position 140,023 of record NZ_BAAHBR010000008.1, on the reverse strand, counting down.
AGGAAACTCGCCCAGCGGAACCTTCCATACGTATTCACCGGTGTTTAAATCGATGGCGTTGAGCGTCCCCCAGGGTGGTTTTACGGCCGGATAGCCATCGGGATCGACGAAACGGGTCCATCCGTTGTTGATATAGGGCGGTATGTAGGGAAATTCCGATTTTCTAGCAACAACTGTCGGGGCCGCAGCACTGTGGTGATCGTCGGTTTCGCTGGCTTTAGGCTCCGTGTTAAGTAAAAATCGGACCAGTGTAATCCGATCCTGCTCCGGAATATGCTCAAAGGATGGCATCCGTCCCCGGCCCGTTTTCAGAACTGCCTGAATGTCCTGGCCTGACAGTCGTTTGCCAACATCGACCAGACTTGGATAAGCATCGCCACTCCCTTTGCGATCCAGCCCATGACAGGCCGCACAGTTGGTCCGATACAAAGCCGTACCCTTCGACGAAATTTCGGCGTTCCGGGCGGCCACGTCCGCCATTTTCAGATCCCAGACCATTTCGTTCGAATTCTGATACAGAATACCGTCCGGATCAGCCGCGTTGCCGCCCCATTCTGCACCGCCACCAATTCCAAAAAACAGCGTTCCCTCCAGGCTCGGTGGCATAAACTTATTGCCGGAGCGGGTTTTTACGAACCGCTCTTTCACGAACGCGTGCGCTTCGGGCGTGCGATCGGTAATGTCCGCTTCGGTAAACACCTGCCGGGCAAAAGGTGCCGGTTTTAGCGGAAAGCGCTGTTTGGGCCAGGGCTGCTCACCCGGTAGTCCCGTCGTTGGAACCGCCCGTTCTTCTACCGGAAAAAGCGAAGTCCCCGTATCGCGGTTAAGCACGTAAACCAGCCCATCTTTCGTAGACTGGGCCACCGCATCGACCATCCGGCCATTGTGTTTTACCGTAACCAGATTGGGCTGGCAAGGCAGATCCCGGTCCCACAGGTCATGGTGAACGGTTTGGTAATACCACTTCAGTTTGCCTGTTTCGGCGTTCAGGGCGAGAATACAATCGGCATACAGGTTTTGGCCGGCCCGGCTTCCGCCGTAAAAATCGACCGCTGGCGAGCCAGTGCCCAGGTAAACCATGCCCCGCTTTTCATCGAGCACCATGCCGGCCCAGTTGTTGGCACCACCAATTTTCCTATAAGCGTCTTTAGGCCAGGTTTCGTAGCCCGCATCGCCCGGTTGCGGAACGGTATGAAATGTCCAGCGGATCTTTCCCGTACGGATGTCGAACGCACGAATATGTCCCGGCGCGGCATCACCATATTCAGAGACGGTACAGCCCATGATCAGTAAATCCTTGTGGATAACGCCTGGGCTGGTTGCCGTAACCGCTAGTTTGGTAATGTCCTGTTTCGGGTCGTCCATCAGCCCTTCCCGCATATCGACCTCGCCATTTTTACCGAACTGCGCAACCGGCTCACCCGTCAGGGCATCAATGGCGAAGAGTGTAGGGCCTGCCGTGTAAATAATTCGTTTGTCTGATTGGCCATTGTGAGTCTCATCTTCCCAATAAAGAACGCCCCGATTCGGATTGAGCCGGGCCTGCTTGTCTTTGAAGGGATCGAATGTCCAGAGTTGCTCTCCCGTATTGGCCCGAAGCGCGAATAATTTCAGCTTGGGCGTGGTACCGTAAAGAATGCCGTTGACCACAATGGGCTGGCACTGAATTTCCGGCTGGCGTCCAGCTTTACCGTCGGCCTCGGCGGCATTGTAGGTCCAGGCTACGCGGAGGTTTTTAACGGTTTCGGTATTAATCTGGCTAAGGGTTGAATAACGGTTCCCCGCCTTGTTGCCACCGTAATTGCGCCAGTCTGATTGGCCCGGCGGCTCCGTGGTTACCACTTCCCGACTGGGATAAGTGGCCGTCAGTAGCAACCCCAATACCCCAATCGATCCGAGATAGGTAATGTACTTCATAGGCACTCTTTAGAAATGGTCAGGTGTTCGAATTTGGCTGACGTAAACTACCCCACAGCAACCGTTGGCCGCTGCTATGGGGTACTTGCTGTACATGCCCTTTAGTAACCCGGATTCTGCTTTATATTGACGTTGGATGTGATTTCATTGATGGGAATCGGCTGGGCATAATCGGTTGCATTCCATTGAATGGCACCCCCACGAACCCGCTGATAATAAGCGGCTTCCTTATCACCAATTTTCCACCGGCAAACGTCGAACCACCAGTGGCCCTCCCCGAACAGTTCCGCCCATCGTTCGTATTTGAGTGGATCGTTCTTAAGCACGTTATCCGGCGCACTGGTCTGATCGGTCAGGGTTTTGTAATCAACGGTCGAGGGCGTATTGGTGGGATACCCATACGCTCTTCGTCGGACTTTGTTGATGTACTCCAGCGCAGTGGCATTGTCGCCGGAATGAGTCAGAGTTTCAGCATAGAGCAGATATACATCCGCCAGCCGAAGCCAGAGAATGTTGTCGCCGTTGGCCATGTTCACCTCCCCTTCGGCCCCGTTCAAATAAATGTACTTCCGGAAACTCCAGGCTTCCATATCGATTTCCGAAATATCCAGGTAGTGAGAAATTGGCTTTTTGACCCCGCCCACAATCATCGAATCGACATAGGGTTGCAGGCAGGAAACCCACAACCGAGGGTCTACCGTTTTATTCGTTCGGGCCGCAACGGAGCGGGTGATGTACGATTTGTCGACGTTGGCAACATTGGCCGTCGCCGTGCCTGTCGGGAAATAGTGTCCCAGATTAAAGCCAAACCGAGCGATATTTTTGGCGTGCGGAAAAACATTCGACCAGGCCGATGCGGCCTGTGCGCCGTTGGTACCAACATAGGTCGGGGCAATCACCATTCCGATACTGGACCCCATAGAACGGTCGTCTGTACCGCGATACGTCATATCGACGTTCAGGTTGAGTTCGATCAGGGATTCGGCGTTGAACTCATTTTGGCCATTGAACATGGTTTTGTACGTATCGAACGGAACCAGCGATTTGCCACTATTGGTAACGACATCGCCCAGGTAGGTTTTCGCATTGGTCCAGTCCTGCGTATACACGTATACCTTACCCAGAAAGGCTTTAACGCCCCACTCGCCAATCTTATACTTGTCGGTAGCCCCCGTCCAGCTTTTTCCTTTTAGCAACGTTTCGGCGGCCTTCAGATCGGTGGTAATAAAATCCCAGCACTGCTTGACCGTAGATCGGGCAACCTGCGTTTCGGGCAGACTGGTCGACGTTTTGGTGATCAGTGGAACGCCCATTTTATCGCCCCCCTGTCCGTCTACAATAAAGCTTTCGCCCCACAAGGTCGTGAGGTTGAAATAATACCAGGCCCGCAGATACAGCGTCTGCCCCTTGATCAGATTAGCCGAAGCCACGTCCGCAGCATTGGCTTTGGCATTGAAGGTTTCGATACTGGCCAGTAGCGTATTGCAGCGCTGAACACCCCGCCACAGATCCTGCCAGGTTCCCTGCAGAAAGCTGTCGTTGGGCTGCGAATTGTTCTGCGCCAACTGAATCCAGGTAGTCGTGCCCTGCCAGCTCAAATCCGTGGTATGATCCCACAGATACGAGTTTTTGGCCAGCATGTTGTGTCCGTACAGGCTTGGCGCGTGTTGCGTTGCGTAAACACCCAGCAGAAGCTGCTCCAGATCCGCCACCGTAGCCGGATAACTGGCCGTAGAAATAGCTGTCGGATTGTCAACATTTACAAAACTCTCTTTGCAGGATAACGTACCCAGCACAAAGATAAAAAGGGAGAGTTTGACTAATATTTTCATAATGAACGATCGTTTGATGTCACTTTATACCGTGAATGATGTTTAGAAAGTCACGTCAAGCCCCGCCGAAACAAGCGAGGTGCGCGGATACGAGTAAATGGTATCGACGCCCCGGGCCGTCGTGCCGTTACGGCCCAGCACTTCAGGGTCGAGGCCGGAATACTTCGTGAACGTCAGCAGATTCTGGCCTTGCACATACACCCGCAGCCCCGACATTTTCCACTGTTTCATGAGCGAAGCCGGTAGCGTATAGCCGATCTGAACCGTCCGCAGTTTGAGAAAAGCACCACTTTCAACGGCGTAATCTGAAATCCGGGTGTAGTTGGCATTCGGGTCGCGCACGTAGTTGCCCGAGGCATCGGTATAGCCTACGCGCGGCAGATTGGTCAGGCCATTGCCATTGAAAAACGACGTATTGAAGATGTCACGGGTGGTGTTGTAATCGCCCACAAAAATTGGCGTATAGTATTTGTTGGCATTGAACACATCGACGCCGGTGATGCCCTGGAACAAGGCCGAAAAATCAAGTCCTTTCCAGGCCAGATTCAACGTAACCCCATACGTCATTTTGGGCCACGGATTGCCGATGAACGTTTTGTCGGCCGTTGTAATTTTTCCATCGCCATTCACATCCACGAACTTTAGATCACCCGCTCCGGTGGCAGCCGCCTGGTAGTACGTTCCCGTCGTTGTACCACCCGTTGCCGCGGCTGCTTCCTGAGCCTTCTGGTTCAGTGTGGCAACTTCGGCGTCACTCTGGAAAATTCCGGCTACTTTATAGCCGTAAAACTGACCCAGCGGCTGGCCCACCTGGGTGCGGGATACCGTGCTTTCCAGGTAATCGCCAGCCGGGCCGTCGTTGATCGGGTTATTATTGACACCATCCAGTTTTTTTACCAGATTGGCATTGAACGAAGCATTGGCTGTAATACCGTACGTGAATGCGCCTTTTTTGTTCCGGTAATCGACCGCCAGTTCGAGCCCTTTGTTACTCATCTGACCGATGTTGGTGTAAACAACCGTCGGCGACGTGGTGCTGAATCCGGCCGAAAGGGCTACGGGAACCTGATAAATCATGCCGTTTGTCTGGCGGCTATACCAGTCTACGGTAATGTTCAGCCGGTTGTTCATCAGCCCGACATCTAACCCAATATCCGTCTGATTGACCGACTCCCATTTGATATCCTGATTGGCTAACTGGGCGGTCAGGGCGTAGCCTTTTGCGCGAGAGCCATCAGGTAGGCCCATGCTGTTGGTGCCCCCATTGCCCGCATACGACGCCTGATAGGTATACTGAGGAATGTTGCTGGTACTGCCCAATTTTCCGTAACTGGCCCGGAGTTTCAGGTTTGTAATGTAGGTTAGATTGTCCCGAATGAACGCTTCTTCATTTAGTTTCCAGCCTACCGACGCCGAAGGGAAAACACCGAACTTATTAGCTGGCCCAAACCGGTCCGACCCATCCCGACGCACTGTCGCCGTCAGCAGGTATTTATTGTTGTATGTATAATTTATCCGTCCAAACTGAGACAGCAACCGGGTCTGCGGGAATTCGCCACCACTGGCCACGTAGCTACTGGGATTGCTGGTCAGGCCCAGGTTATACGTCACGTACGGAAAACTCTGCGCTTCGGCATGTAGGCTGCTCAGGTCCGACTGGTACGCTTCATACCCGGCCAGGGCTTTGAACTCATGCAGCCCAACCGTTTTGGCATAGGTCAGCACAAAGTTAGCCGTCAGATTACGCTGGTTATTGACGTCGCGGCTCAGGAAGGCATTGCGATTGGCCACAGTCCCGTAGTCGTAGGCTTCGACGAACCGGTAATTCTTTACGTTATAGATCGACGCACCAACCGTTGAGCGCAGATTAAGGCCCGGCAAAATTTCCCAGTCAGCGTACAGATTTCCCTCCAGCGCGTATTGCTCATTCAACTGGTGGTTCTGGTATTCCTGCCCGACAAGATTGGGGCCGGTAAAAAACGTACCGGTTTTAGCCCAGCCACCATATGAGTTGGTTGGGTCATAAATAGGGACGACCGGTGCCGAACGAAACGGGAACGTGGTAGTCACGGTGGGGTTGTTGCCGGTTTTCCAGGCATAGAGCGTTTCGCCAACCTTCAGCTTTTTATTGATTTTGAAGTCTGCATTCGAGCGAAGTCCGTACCGATCAAACCAGTTGTCGATCATCGTACCACCTTCCCGCTGATAGTTGGCGGATAGGTAGTAGTTGGTTTTAGCCGTGGCACCCGATAAAGACAGCGAATAGCTTTGATCCGAGCCGTTGGTATAGAGGTCTTTCACCCAATCGTTGTCGGGCAACGTAGCGGGATCACCCCAGCCGCTGGTACTGACGCCGAAGGCTTTCTTAGCGGTAATATAATCCGCCGTATTCAGCATTTTATAAAGATTCAGTGGTTGCCGGACACCGTAGTAGGCGTTGAAATTAATTTTCATCTTGTCCATACTGGTTCCGCGCTTGGTCGTCACCAGAACCACACCACCGGCGGCCTGAGCGCCGTAAATAGCGGCCGCACTGGCGTCTTTCAAAATTTCGATGGACTCGACATCCTGAAGGTTAAAGTTGTTTCCAGCGGACATCCGTATCCCATCGACGATATACAGGGGAGACATGCCCCCGATGGAACCGACGCCCCGGATGACAATGTCCGAGCTACTGCCAGGCGCGCCATCATTACGTGTCACCTGAACCCCCGCGGCCCGGCCCTGCAAGGCTTCGTTAACGCTCCGGACAGGCAGGTTTCTGACCTCTTCCGCTTTCACCGAGGAGATCGAGCCCGTCAGGTCTGATCGTTTCTGCGTACCGTATCCGACAACGACGACTTCGTTGAGGTTCTTGGTATCCGTCGCCAGCATGATATTCAGCGCCGTCTGATTGCCGACCGTAACTTCCTGCGACAGGTAACCGACAAAACTAAAAACCAGTATATCGTCGCCCGTTAGCAACGTCATCCGAAACTGGCCATTGGCATCCGTGGTGGTTCCTCGGTTAGTGCCTTTGACCACAACGCTTACGCCGGGCAGCTTACTGCCCCCTTCATCCGTAACCGATCCGGAAAGATTCCGATCGGCGGAGGTCGCATCTTTCACATAGGGCAATTCGATGAGTGCAGGCGCAGGCTCCTGATTCAGAATAATTTGTCGCCCTTTTACCTGATACATCAGTTGGTGAGCCGTCAGCAGTGTATTCAGCACATCGCCCAGCGGCTGATTTATAGCATTAAGGGATATGCGGTCATTTAATTGAACAAGCGCAGACCGATAGGCAAAGCGTACATCGGCCTGACGACCCAGTTGGTTCAGGACAGTTTTCAGACTCAGGTTATTCACACGGAGTGTAACATGCTGATCCATAACTCGCTGTGCTTCAACCGGACGGGCAGTTGCCAGACCGGCTAATATAGCCGCTAGGAGTAACTGATAGACAGTAAATTTCATAAGGCTGCGCAACAGGCTAAGCGGTTGTCGAAGTTCTTTCATACTTTTACTTGTTTTTTGGCTATTTGAATTTAGGAATGGACAAAGAACCCCCTGCCTCATCCTGGATGAGGGTCTCGAACAAGGGCGAACGTGAAGCCAGTGATGCCGGAATCATCACTGGCTTTTTTTGTGAAAAATGGGGATGATTACGTCATAGGCAGGCGAGTATAGCGTTGGATTTTAGTTTATTTACAGCCTTTACTGGTGATGACAACCTGCCCATCCAGCACTTCATACGACGCTCCGATGGTCTGACAGATGACATCGAGTCGCTCCAGCATGCTCTCATTCGAAAAGGTGAAATTGATCAGGCAGGCCGACAGGTCGTCTTCGTTATAAATAAGCTTGACGCCGTAGGTTTTCTCAAGGGTTGAAAAGACTTTAGCCACCGGTGCGTCTTCAAATACCTGTTCATGGCTCGCGGCTTCGGGTATCACCGCCTTGGGCTTCTCGACCAGCGCTTTCTGAAGTCGATTGTCATCCAGATTGTAGGTCATTTCCTGATTCGGTGTCAAGATGACGCCCTGGATACGGCGTATCCCCGATGTCTGCGCTTTCTCGAAATCTTTCTGGGAATAAACCGATACCCGGCCGGTTTGCACGGTTACGACTACAGCCTTCTCTTCTTCAAAAGCCCGGACCAGGAAACTGGTACCCAGCACTTTAGTAACCGTCTGATTGGCGTATATCAAAAACGGTTTAGCCGGATTTTTCACGACGTCGAAAAAGGCTTCTCCGTCGAGATAAACCGTTCGGTTACTCCTGCCGAACTGTTTTGGGTAACTCAGGCGACTTTTCGGCCGTAGCGTAACGAGACTGCCATCATTAAGCAGGACATTGATCGTATGCTTGCTGGTATTGACTTTTTCCTGAAGCGGAATTGAGGCCTTCTTCGTCAGATATGCGTACGAATCAGGTCTTTCTTTCAGAAGAACCCGACTGTAGAACCAGACGCCTACCCCCATCGTGAGCAGAACGACCGCAGCTGCGGCCCAGCGCCACCATAATTGCGACTGAAGCGGTATGACAGGCGCTTCCAACTCGGCATCCCGGTGTTCGGCAGCCACCTCCATCAGGCGGTTCAGTTCGTGGGTCAGCCGGGCGTCGGTTGCATCGTCGCGGTAGTGATCGGTCAAAGCCCGGACAAGCTCCTGCGCTTGGTTGACTACGTGAGCCCGGTCAGGATTTTGCGCCAGCCATTGCTCCCAGAAAGCAGTAGCCTCGGCCGAGGCTCCACTCGTCCACTGGCGAAACGACTTGTCGAACAGGAAATCTTCAGCGGTATAAGTCTTATAATTCATGACGGAGCCAGTAGCGCATTGCTGCTTCTAGCTCTATAGTGCTGTTCTCTGCCTGGTGATACTCAAAAAATATGAAAAATATTTTCGCCTAGAGTACAATTTACTGGCAACTACTCCCGTGGCAGGATAAATACCAGCAGGCCCATCAGTAGATCAGGCGACCATTGGCTCCGCAGTTCTTTAAACGTGCGGTATAAAAGGTTGGCCACACTTTGCCGCTCCATTCCCATGATCTGAGCAATTTCGTGGTTGTCCAGATTTTGGTAGAAACGCAGATACAGCACTTCCTGCTGGCGCTTGGTCAGCATAGCCATCAATTGGTGCAGCAGACGCTCTTGCTCCGTATGCAGCTCATTATCAATAATTTCTTCTTCTATAGACCCGGTGAAAGGTAACTTACTGAATTCAAAATCATCCAGATGAGCTGGCTGCTGATGACCCCGGGTTTTCAACAATTTATAGCGAAGTGCTTTCAGCAAATAAGTTCTTACGAAGACGGCATTTCCCACCGATTCCCGGTGATCCCATAACTCCAGAAATAAATCCTGAATGGTATCCCAAACCAGTTCAGAATCGGTTGTCAACCGCAGGCCGTAGTTGTACAGGCTTGGATAATGTTCTTTAGCTAGCTCACCCAACGCCCATTCATCCCCTGCTTTGAAGCGGAGCCAAAGTTCCTGGTGAGCCAGTGGCCTGAAATCAGCTGCCATAAAACGTTCTTAAGTGTGCCTATGCCAACCAAAGACGTCGACGGTCTTAATATATTGGTTTATAAACAGATTTCTTTTGTAGAGTTGCTGTGTTAATCAGGCAGCAGATTGATTGGTGGAATGAGCCAGCACAGACTGAGGGTGGCAGCATCAGAAATGACCGATGATGTATCTGGATGTCAACAAGGTCTCAATACGAGCGCAGCAAAGAATGCATCTGTTAATCGGATCACTTAAGTGTGATTCTAATGACCTGTAACTGATAATCATTTTATTAAAAATGAAAAACTATTTGTCTACTCATAAGTAGTTATACTAACTACACAAATTTCTTTGGAATGAGTTTCCATCAATGGACCATCGCAATCGTCTATCTGATGTACGCTTGTAACAAGCTACTTTAAATTAGCTATTCGTATGCTTTTGGTCATTAATGCTTACCTGTGGAAATCGGTAGGTTGTTTTGTTATGCTGGCGGGTATTTATTATGCTTTTAGCCAACGGACTCGTATTGGCAGTCATATTATATGCCTGGCTAAAGTATTTTTTCGCGGTACCTCCTGCCGCTGAACAGCAAAGCACTTGGCCAGGGGAAGAAAATTGTCAATCGGACGGTGACAGTAAGGCCCCGCAATCCGGCGAGACATTAACAGGCATCGACTATTCTGACAAAGGAAAAAAAGCGGATGGCAATAAGCTGCGTGCCAGGGTAATTAAGCACGCTCTGATTGAAGAATTCGTGAATTATAAAGGATTCTTCTGCCTTCCAATAGTGGCTACCGAACAACTCAATAAATAAATCCGTCAACAAGCATCCATTTGCTTTCAGTACGCGTTGGAAAGTATACCGCAGAGGCTTGCTCAGTAAATCAGCGTTTGCCCTGCCCTGGCACTATGTATCAAGTCGCGCACCGATGGCTGACTGCTGTTTTTCAACTCGTTATTTTTGGTAATGGCTACATCGCCCTTTGCGCGGTGGTGATGTGTCAGACGACGATCGAGCTGTTTCATCTTCACGTACCGGGTCCATTTCTCCCATTCATCTTTGCCGGTACACTAGGCAGTTATTGCCTCCACGTCTGTCTAACCGATACATCTGACGCCAATGTGTCGGCAGGACATTCCGACAGGGAGCGCTGGATTGAAGCGCACAAACCAGGGCTTTTTGGCGTATTTATAGCCTCTCTGCTGATTGGAGGCTGGTTATTGATGCAGCTAGACGCTTATCTGACCGATCTACTGCCTGTTGTCGTACTAACGTTTTTGTATACGGCACCCAAAATCAACTGGCGCCCCTTCCGTGCCCTTCGCCGGATTGCCGTCTTAAAAACGGCTTATCTGACCCTGGTCTGGACGTACGCAACGGTTGCCCTACCCATCCTGCTGGCCACCCCAGGCAGGCGTATTAGCTGGACACTGGCAGGCGTCTGGCTGCTGAATCGTTTTCTGCTGATTTATAGCATTGCCCTTTGCTTTGACTACCGTGACCGTGAGATTGACCGGCAATCGAAATGGCTAACCATTGTGTCGCGGCTAAGTGGGCGGCAGGCACAATTATTTTTAGGCACTCTTGCCCTGTGTTTCGGGCTGACGGTAGTTGCCTTGTTTAGCCTCGGTTGGGATGCCTGGACGCTTTCCTGCGTATGCCTGCCTATGATTATCTTACTGTTAGTGGCTCGAAGTATCGTAAGCCGCGCATCGGAGTATGGGTATTACGTTTATTTGGATGGGTTATTAATGTTGACCGGTCTTTTGTTAAGATTTCTACCAGCAGCAACTGGTTAAGGGTAACCTGTAGCGCAACCTTTCATCCTTGTATCAACGGCTTAACCTAAAGCCGACACCTTTACTATGAAACGACTTTATTGCGGGAGACTACGCTTAGGTGCAATCCAACGCCAGCCCTTCTCCGCACAGTTGTTGGGCATCAGCTTTCCATCTACTCAATTTTACCGATATGTAAGGAAAGCCCCCTACATCCTGAGCCGATGAATAATGGTTGACAAAGGCTTGGAAGGCGGCCTTATCTGGTATGAGATTTCTGCAACGATTTATGCCGGTTCCAATCCTGGATAGCGCCCGGCTGGTCATTCATGTCGTAGCGGATCAACGCCCGAATATGGTAGGCGAGCTGACTGGTAGGATGGAGCAACAAAACTTCGTTACATTCGCGTAGGGCCTGCTCATACTCACCAGTCAACCGCAATTCAGCCGCCCGGCTCAACCGAGCAGCAACTTCTTTAGCAATAGCGGGTGCTAGTTCCTCAGAAAGCGTCGACTCCTTTTTAAACAGCTTTTTTAGAAAGTTCATAACGAGAGGAATACAGATAAGAAAACCTATACTTACTCACCAGACACAGGCCTGTATAGTTGAAAAATCTGGGCGTCTGAAAAGGCTACCGGAGCCAAGAAGCCTCGTTGATTTTACAAGCCGCTTAGGCATTTAGACAATGAAAATAAGTACGCAGAGTCACCACCTATGGATAAAATGACAATCCTTGACTGAGGGCGGTCAATCCACCGAATTGGCGCACAACAGATAAATAGAATACATACTCCACACTCGATATTGGTTCTGGGAAAGCCTCGATTTAAATTTTTAGCGTTCTCAAAAATAATATAGTCGCTGACTAGGCCTCAATACCGGGCATGGACAAACGCGTGGACAAGACTATAACCCTTTGTCAATCAGTCGGCTTCGGCGTGTCCTGTGGCTCACTCAGCAGGCTTAGTAGCGGAGAATCGCCCTGGATGCCCAGTTTTTTGCGGAGTCGATACCGGGTCTTACGGATCGATTCGGGCGAGATACCCAGCATCCGGCTCATTTGCCGGGAATCGATCCTGAGTTTGGAAAGGGCCAGCAACCGCTCTTCGGCAGGGCTCAGATCGGAGAACTGGGTTTTTAACTGCCAGAAAAAACCCGGATGTACACGCTCGAATCGTCGGCGAAACTCGTCCCAGTCATCATTAGTCAGCAGACTGGAATTGACCAAATTCTGGCGGGTCTCGGCAGTTGGGTAGGCATTGTGGGTAACTTGCTCCCTGAGGGCACGCTCTGCCAGTTGGGCGGTAATGGTGTCAATGAGGGCATCTTTCTGACTCAGGTTCTCCATGAATCCCGCCAAATCTGCCTTGGCCCGGCCAAGTTCTTCCTCTACTAATTGCTTTTCCAGACGCAGCGATTTTTCTTTTTCGACTTCAATAACCCGCTCCTGTCGACGACGGAACTGGCTGAGGTAATAAAGCCGTAAAAACAGCCCGGCCAGCAACGTCAACCCGGCGACTACCAGCCAAAACAACGTTCGCTGGGCTTTTTTTTCGACATTGATCGCGGCCACCTCCGACTGGTGCTGCTGAATCATGAGCCGTTTATTGACCAGCGACAGGCGTTCGGAGTTATACCGCTTGTTGATGCGCTCCTTCAGAACTGTCAGGCTATCCAGGTACCGGTAGGCCAGAGGTAAGTTGCCAACCGCTTTGTAGTAAAGCCGGGACAGGTTATAATACGTCACGGCCTCGTGTTCGTCCTGTAGATTTGTGGCAAACTGGTGGGTTCGTTTCTGCTGGCGAAACAGGGCAGTTCGTTCCAGGTAATAGCGACAGCTATCCAATTGACCAAGCTGATAAAACACATTTCCGATCAGCATGGCTGCCTCGTCGGGTAATTCGCGCGTTTGGCCGAACCGGCGCACCAGCTTGTAACCCGCGTGGTATAACCGCAACGCAGCAGACCATTTTTTTTGGTAGGCGTACTCATTGGCCAGATTGGTAGAAACAATGCCTACCCACAACGAATCGCCATAGGCAACGGCTACCTGACGGGCTTTCAGAAAACTTCGTTCAGACAATGTTGAGTCGGCGCTTTCCATCTTATTGTAAGCCAGAAAGCTGTAGGCCATTCCCAGCGTATTGTAGTTTTGGATGGCCAGGTTCGAGTTGAAGGGCGGATAGCGAGCCGCTTCCTGCAGCAAACGAATCGCCTTGTCGTACTCGTTGAAGTAGTAATAATTAAACGCCAGTTCGTAGAGGTACCGGTTGATTTCGGGGATGCGCTGGTAACCAATTTCTCGAAAAGCTTCGTTGGCAGCCAGTAGGTGTTCAAAGGCCTTACCATAGTCTTCGCTCAGAAAATAATACTGCCCGGCAAAGTGCTGACAAACAGCGGCAATCTGCGGGTCGTCGTCTTCGGCAGCCCGCTTGCCGACGGCGAGAAACAAAGCGGCCTTCTGGACATTGCTCAGCGGGGTATTTTTAGCGTATGTATCTTTTAAATACCGGCTGTAGCGCGCCAGTTGATTATCATCGGTCTTGTCTGCCAGTTCATCAACCTCCTCCAGAAGCCGAAACGCATAGGCACGGTTTTGCGTGATGACCACCGAGGTGTCAAACTTATTCAGCAGCAGGATTACCCGACGGGCGGGCGTCGCTCTTTCAAGTTGATGCAGGAAGGGAGTAGCAGATACGGCTAAAGAAAAGCATATACTAAAAGCGGATAAGTATAAAAAACGAGTAGCCATGAAACTGCCTTGACTAAAAAACAGAGTTAACAGAATAGATCAGAAGAAACATAGTATACTAAAACCCTGGACAAACTACGCATTGTATTTAATATATACGGTTATGCTGGACAATCCAGCTTTATGAGTAAAAAAAAAGTCCGGTATCTAACTTGTTTTCACCTGACTCATCCTGTTCAGAGGATGAGTCAATGCTGCAGATATGTGTTCAGGAAGTGGCTTTGCCTCAGTAAAGGCTTTTGTTCATGATGGCTAGCCACATTCAACAGAGTGGCAGGTTACTTTTAGGGGCAGCCATCAACCTTTTTTTAATAGGCTTTTGCTCACGTCTACTTTTAGAATATTCATATAAAAGTAGACTCCCAAACAATTATTACTACAAAAAATACAATTCATGTTGTTCCTGTCATCGACATATCTGCGCAACTGTCTACTAATCAGACCTAACATTATTGATTCTAGGGACGTTAATAAAGTGCCAGGTTGGTAACTTTTCGGTTTGTTAATAATAGCCTAGTCAAACTAATCAGAGAAAAAAATAGCCAGCTCAGTCGATCAAGAGCTCGTTTTTTGCCGAACTTAAAACGATAAACGCTATGAATACGAAAGTGATGGTAGTAGTGGGCTTATTGCTCACCACCTTGTGCCTAATCGATTCAGAGAAGGCTACAGCCCAGGTACCTGGACCCCGAAGGGTCATTGTTATTCCCAGGGCTCCGGCAGTAGGGAAACAATGGGTTCCAGGACACTATGTTCGTCGAGGTAGGGATTATCTGTGGGTAGATGGGTATTATCGGAATACCCCCGTTCGATATGCCGCCTACTCGAAACCAGCCCGCTACAAAACCTGGAATCCAGGTTATTGGCGGCAAACTCCTCGAGGGAGAGTTTGGGTTCAGGGATACTGGAGTTACTAGATAATGATAAAAAACGTCCTGAGTGCTCAGGACGTTTTTTGTTAACTGAGCTCGCCTTTCTCTTCTATCAATCTCAGCTGCTTTTAAGTAACTGATGTGAAATAAGCCTGATAAGCAAGACACGGAACGATAAGGTCTTGAGAGTAAAACACATCCTTTAATCAGGCCGTTACTGAGGTCTAGAAACCCATTCCAAGCAAGGTCGAAAGTGACTCACGGGTAAACGGGTATCTCGTTCCGACATGCCCAACCGGCCCACTATTGATATACTCTGGTTCAAGCGGGACCTGCGCCTGCGCGACCACGCCCCTCTCCAGGCCGCCATTGCCAGAGGACAGCGCGCGCCCAAGCGGTCCTTACTCCTGTTATATTGCTTCGAACCATCTCTCATCGTCGAACCGAATTACGATCTCCGCCATTGGCGGTTTGTTTACGAATGTCTGGCCGACCTCCGGCAGCAGTTGGCGACAATGCCCCCGCCCCCCGATTCTCAGCCGATCACGAATCGTATGGTGCACGAGTGGCTGCCGTTCGAATTTGAGGATGATCCCGATGATGGCGCACCCGAAACGGGCCCGCCCGCCGTTTGGGTGTTTCACCGGGAAGTAACAGACACATTGACTGCCTTACAGACGCAGTTCACCATCGGCACAATCTTTTCTTATGAAGAGACGGGGCTGGCCGTAACCTACAACCGGGATAAAGCCGTCGCCCAGTTTTGTCGACAGCAGGGTATTGGCTGGCACGAGTTTCAGTCTAACGGTGTGATTCGACGTTTAAAAAACCGGGATACCTGGGCAGCAGACTGGCAGCAGACGATGCAAGCCCCCCAGCAGCATCCCGATCTGGCCTGCTGGTATCCGGCCAAAGTGCCTCTTGCGTGGTTCGAAACCGAACGAGGACCTGACCTACCCTCATCCTGGCAGATACCGAATGCCTCGTTTCAACCCGGTGGAGAATACAACGGACACCGTTATCTAGCCAGCTTTCTGCAAGAGCGAATCGCACAGTATGCAGCCTCTATCTCTAAACCCCTCGCAAGCCGACGGGGGTGTAGCCGTCTGTCGCCTTACCTAGCCTGGGGTTGTTTGAGTATTCGGCAAGTGTATCAGGCTCAGCGACAGGTCACTAAAAATCCGGTGCAGGCGGGTATGGGTCGGCAGTTGGCGGCCTTTGCCTCCCGGCTGCGCTGGCATTGCCATTTCATTCAAAAGTTTGAGGATGAGGATCGCATGGAGTTTGAGAATGTGAACCGGGCCTTCGACTCTTTCCCGAAAAATGACAACCCTGATCAATACGCTGCCTGGCGGGATGGACGCACGGGCTATCCACTTGTCGACGCGTGTATGCGATGCCTGGCCGCCACGGGCTATATTAACTTTCGCATGCGGGCTATGCTAACCTCCTTTCTGACTCATCATTTGTTTCAGCACTGGCAGGAAGGGGGGCAGCACTTAGCCCGGCTCTATACCGACTTCGAACCGGGCATTCATTACGCCCAGCTTCAAATGCAGTCGGGGATGACGGGAACCAATACAATCCGAATTTATAACCCCGTCAAGCAGTCGCAGGACCACGATCCGCAGGGGTTATTTATTCGACAGTGGATACCTGAATTGGCCAAGTGCCCCCTGGCTTATCTTCATCAACCGTGGACGATGCCTCCGCTGGAACAGGCCATGGAGCATTTCCGGGTCGGCATTGACTATCCTGCTCCGATCGTCGACGCTTCCGCGACGGCTCGCCAAGCCCGCATCTTACTCCATCAGCCCCGCCACAGTGAGGTAGGCCAGGCCGAGCAGACCCGTATTTTGACCAAACACAGCCTACCTGTTTCGGATCGGGCCAAAGAAAACCCTCGGAAGCTGGACAAGAAGAAGCCACGCAAGAAGCCGATCCCTAACCCTGCCGAAACGCCGGAGTTACCTATGGCTTGAGGTATGGGGTCTTTACTAGTTGAGTTGCTGCATATGGTTTGGCAAATACTCATCAGACTACGCGATTATACTACCATGAATTTACCCTGTACATCGACTACGTTGGAGCGGGTCTGTTGGCCAATGGCAACTACTGATGTGACTTAGTTGCTTCAGGATTTGGTATCCAGTTGCATTAGCAACAAAATATCGTTTGTCAAACTGAAATACGTGAAAACCTTTGAGATCAACGTGGGCTTACCTTGTTGCATTGACCAGGAACCAACATGAACGCCCAGAAAACAATCTCCCCCGACAAATTCGATAAAATCAAACACCACATTCAGGATATCCGGATTGCCCTACTGACGACTCAGGCGAGCACGGGGGCCTTACGTAGTCGGCCAATGGCCACTCATCAGCTCGATCCAGATGGGACTATGTGGTTTTTCACCCGCGCTGATTCAGAAAAAGTTGCCCACATTCGTCAACAGCCAGCCATTGCCTTAGGCTTTTCGGACATCCAGTCTCAGGTTTCGGTGACGACCGCTGGACAGGCCGAAATTGTTAACGACCAAGCCAAAGTGAATGCACTCTGGAATGAGTCCATGCTCGACTGGTTTCCCGAAGGCAAAGATGATCCAAATATTGTCCTGTTACGTATTACCACATTGGACGGAGAATGTTGGGAGTAAACGGGTAACTGCCCTAAAATTGATATAAACCTGTAATTTACCTTCTCATCCTTCAGGTCCCTTGCCCTTCTGCCCTAATACAGGTTTTCATAGGCCAGCCTGGGGTGGCTATATCAGTGGAATATGAAATAATTGTGTATGAGCAAGGAAGTCGTAAATCGGTCCAGTGTGGCCAGTATTTTACAGTATCACAAAACATTGATCGAGCGGCATGGTGCCGGTACCACTCGGGCCCTGGGGTGGCAGAAAATCGAAGGGCAGTCTGCCCGCTTCGATATACTATGCCGGATAGGTGATCTGAACGGGCACTCGGTGCTGGATGCAGGCTGTGGGCATGCCGATCTTTTCCCGTTTTTAACGAAAAGGTTTCCGTCAGTTACCTATTACGGGTGTGAGCAAATACCGGATTTGTTCCAGGTAGCTGCCCAGCGATACAAACGCGAGAACAACGTAGTACTATTGCAGGGGGACTTTCTCGATAAAGCAATACCCATAACCGATTTCGTCCTGGTCAGTGGCTCACTTAGCTACCGGCATAGTGATGACCATTTTGTCTACAACGCTATTGAAACCTTATTTGCCAAATCTCGTATTGCTTTAGGCTTTAACTTACTGAGTGGAGGAGTGGAGTCGAACACACTGCTGACGACATACAATCCCGATAAAATACTCGACTTTTGCCGGACCCTGTCCAAAAGGGTGCAAATCCAGGTTGGCTACTGGCCTGATGATTTCACCGTTTTTGTGTACAAGGAGTGAGGAAAGCCGACTTGTCATGTATCTCGTCAATGAAAGCGAACTGACAGGGCCACCCACGATCCTTAGTAGCGTTGCCGGAATTTTCATTCGTTGAACCACTACCTGACTAAAGCAAAAAACCCTTAAAAACTGTCGAACAATTTTTAAGGGTTTGCTTAGTAGCGGGAGCTGGACTCGAACCAGCGACCTTTGGGTTATGAGCCCAACGAGCTACCAACTGCTCCATCCCGCGGTGTTTGGTCTGCAAAAGTACAACAACTTTCTAGAAATACAACTACCTTTGCAAAAAAAAGTTTTTAGCCCAACCGAAACGTTTTCTTTCCAGAGAGAGTTGTTTCCTAAAGCCACTGGTAATCAGCCAGCGGGATCACCTAAGAATGAATACAGAAATCATTGCCAATTTTCCAGCCGATCATAAGGCTGGCTTCGTCAGTATAGTCGGTAAGCCAAACGTAGGCAAATCAACACTGATGAACCAACTCGTCGGCGAGCGGTTGTCCATCATTACCGCCAAGGCACAGACCACCCGCCACCGCATTATGGGTATTCTCAACGGAACCCATAACGGCCAGGAATTCCAGCTCGTTTACTCTGACACGCCCGGTATCATTAAGCCGTTATACAAACTCCATGAATCCATGATGAGTTTTGTTCGCGGTTCTATCGAAGATGCCGATGTGGTTTTGTTTGTAACCGATATTTTTGAGCAACACGATGAAAATGACGTCATCGAACGGCTTCAGAAATCAGAAGTTCCTGTTGTTCTGATCATCAATAAAATCGATCAGGCTACGCAGGAGCAGGTTAATGAGAAAATCGATTACTGGCAGGAACACTTCAATGCCCAGGAGATCATTCCAATTTCGGCGCTGAATGCTTTCAATACCGACCGCGTATTTGAGGCCGTTATGAGCCGTTTGCCACAGCACCCCCCCTATTTTCCAAAAGACGAGCTAACCGACAAACCGGAGCGCTTCTTTGCTTCGGAAATTATCCGGGAGAAAATTTTTCTGAACTACAAGAAAGAAGTACCCTACAGCAGTGAAGTTGTTGTAACAGGATTCAACGAGAAAGACGATATTATTGTCATTCAGGCTGAAATCCTGGTTGAACGGGCTACCCAGCGGGCAATTTTGCTCGGCGAAGGTGGCCGAATGATAAAGAAGACGGGCATTATGGCTCGCGAGGAGCTCGAACGCTTCTTTGGTAAAAAAGTATATCTGGAACAATTCGTTAAGGTAGAACCCGATTGGCGGCAAAAAGAGCGCATGCTCAAGCGGTTGGGGTATGACGAATAGTGGCTGGTAGTCACTGGCTGGTACAGCACGAACGCTTCACCAGTTGCCAACCGCAAGGGCGGTCTGGCACGAATCAGTAACCACTAAAAACAATCATGGCAAACATCGTTGCAATCGTTGGCCGCCCAAACGTGGGCAAGTCCACGCTGTTTAACCGCTTGACGGAACAGCGACAGGCCATCATGGACAACCAAAGTGGCGTTACCCGCGACCGGCATTATGGCACGGCCGAGTGGAACGAAAAATATTTTACCGTCATCGATACCGGTGGCTATGTCGTTGGCTCCGAAGATATTTTCGAAGAGTCGATCCGCGAACAGGTAGAAATGGCGATACAGGAGTCTACTGTTCTGTTATTTGTTGTCGATACGCAGACGGGTATCACGGGCCTGGACGAAGACTTCGCCGATGTATTGCGCCGGTCGAAAAAGCCGGTTTACGTCGTCGCTAACAAGGCGGAGACCGCCGAACGGGCACACGCTGCGGCTGAGTTTTATGGCCTGGGCCTCGGCGATCCGTACGCCATTTCGTCACAAACCGGGACCGGTACAGGCGATTTGCTGGATGAGGTCGTTAAACATTTTCAGAGCGATGGCGTTGAAGACCCCGATGCTGGCATTCCCCGCATTGCCATTCTGGGGCGTCCGAACGTCGGCAAATCATCCTTTCTGAACGTTCTGACGGGTCAGGAGCGTAGTATCGTTACGGACATAGCCGGAACCACCCGCGACGCGATCAACACGCGTTATAAAGCTTACGGTAAAGACTTCATTCTGACCGATACCGCTGGCATTCGGCGTAAAGCCAGAATTGACTCCAACGTTGAGTTTTATTCCGTTCTGCGTTCCATCAAGGCGATGGAAGACTCGGACGTGTGTATCATCTTACTTGATGCTACGCGGGGTTTGGAGGCTCAGGATCTGAACATCATCGGCCAGGCGGTAAAAGCCAAGAAGGGTGTCGTGATTATGGTCAACAAGTGGGATGCCGTTGAAAAGGATCACCGCACGGCCGATTTATTGCGCAAAGAGATGATCCAGCGGATGATGCCCATCGATTACGTTCCTATCATTTTTGCCTCGGTTCACGAGAAACAGCGAATTTACCAGGTTATGG
This sequence comes from Spirosoma humi, assembly GCF_054776575.1. Classification (NCBI taxonomy): domain Bacteria; kingdom Pseudomonadati; phylum Bacteroidota; class Cytophagia; order Cytophagales; family Cytophagaceae; genus Spirosoma; species Spirosoma humi. Next base: position 119,547 of record NZ_BAAHBR010000008.1, on the reverse strand, counting down.
AAAAAGCGATGGAGGTGTATGAGAACAAGACCAAGAAAATTGCAACCTCAAAGTTAAATGAGGCTATGCAGGCAGAGATCGAGAAGTTTCCACCGCCCAGTATGAAAGGGAAGTTTGTGAAAATCAAGTATATGGTGCAGGTTCCTACGCCTTCACCGACGTTCATATTCTTCTGTAATCTACCCCAGTACGTTCAGGAGTCGTACCAGCGGTTTCTGGAAAACAGGCTTCGGGAACACTTCGATTTTACGGGCGTTCCGATTACGGTTTTTTTCCGGCAGAAATAAATTCACCTTTTGGCCAGGCTATAGCTGTTGACTTTTATTGGCAGAAACCGCCAGTTGCTCTACTTTCTGGGTATACCACAGCCGGATTTTTGCATACACTGAAAAGGTCAGGGAGTTGAGGGCAAATGCTCCATTACTTCCTGGCCTTTTTCTATACCCTACCCAATTTCTGATTTTCTATGGTTCTGCAACCTGCCCGCTCTCGGTACTGGCTTGGTGCCGGTCTGGTCTTTCTAGCAGCTTTCTGTTTCGCTCTGAAGGGCATTTTAATTAAACTCGCGTACCAGTATTCGATTGATGCTATTTCGCTATTGACGCTGCGAATGCTATTTGCGTTACCCTTTTATGTTGCCATTTCCATTTACTTGGCCCGCAGACTTCCACCCGTACAGTTGAACCTGAAGCAGTGGGCGACGTTGGCTATGCTGGGCATAACGGGCTATTATTTTGCCAGTTTCTTCAACTTTCTTGGCCTCGTCTACATCACCGCCAGCCTGGAGCGTATTTTACTTTTTGTTTACCCGACGTTTGTCTTGTTAATGAACGCCATCGGGTTTGGTCGGCGGGTAACCCGGCTACAACTTATGGCGCTGGTATTAACCTACATCGGTATTTTACTGGCCTTCTGGGGTAACATTGAAAGCGCTGTTCAGAAAAATGTGGTGTTGGGAGCCTTCTGGGTCATTTTGAGCGGTCTGACGTATGCCATTTATTTAGTGGGTAGCGATCGGGTAATTGGTTGGATCGGATCGCAGCGATACACGTGTTACGCCATGATAGCGGCCACTATACCAACTGTTATACACTGTATCGTACAAAATGGCTTGCCGCTGACGGGCTACCCGGCTCCCGTTTATTTTCTGGGATTTGTCATGGCTGTGTTTGTGACTGTTATACCCACATTTATGATCGCGGAAGGTATCAAACGAGTTGGTTCAGGCAACGCGTCAATCATTGCCAGCGTTGGACCCATTTTTACCATCTTCCTTTCCACAACGGTTCTTCACGAAACGATTAGCTATGCTCAGATAGCCGGTACGTGTTTGGTATTAGCGGGCGTATTTCTAATTGGCTGGCGCGGAAAATAGGAACTAATCGATTGTTTATTAGCTAAGTATAAACACTTAAGGGATTTGGTTGGTTACTTACCAAAAGGTAACCAACCGGATACATAAAGAAATTATCATCGCATTATAGGATAGAAAAAGTAGCCACTAAATAAATTCCAACTCACTTTCAGCGCCTTAGTGGGCATTATACCTTACCTTTCATCCACTATACCTATTAAAAAGATGACGTTCTTATGGCAACTGAAAAAATAATTGACGATGAAAAGCGGGTTGATAAAGCTGCGTATGTACTCAAAGCGGTAGCCCATCCATTGCGAATTAGGATCATTCAAATGCTGAATGATAACAAAGAACTAAACGTATCCGCGATTTATAAAAACCTGAACGCCGAACAATCTCTTATCTCTCATCACCTGATTAATATGCGCGACAAAGGCATACTAGATATTCGGCGGAGCGGAAAAAACATCTACTATTTCCTGGTGGATTCGGCTGTGGCAGAAGTAATCGATTGTATCTATAGGAGCAAGATACTTAATTAATTAGCCTACAACATAGGCATATAAAAAGGGTACCAAAGAAGCCATTCCAGCTACTTAGTACCCTTCTTTTTTACACATACGATTGGTGACTACGTGAACAGCTCGCCCGGCCTGTACGGTGGCGTAAGACCGAGGTGAATATAGGCTCGTTCGGTTGTTTCCCGGCCACGCGAGGTTCGTTTCAAAAAACCTTCCTGAATCAGAAACGGCTCATAAACCTCTTCGATCGTTTCTGACTCTTCTCCACAGGCGGTAGCAATGGTAGATAAACCAACCGGCCCGCCTTTGAACTTCTCGATAATGGTCGTTAGAATACGAATATCCATGTCATCGAGTCCATTCTGATCAACTTCCAGTGCGCTAAGGGCAATTTCAGCAATCTCTACGTTGATGTATCCATTCCCCTTAACCTGGGCAAAGTCGCGGGTTCGGCGTAACAAATTGTTGGCAATACGCGGTGTTCCCCGGCTCCGGCGTGCAATTTCATAGGCCCCTGTCTCATCGATTGGCGTTCCCAGAATAGCCGCCGAGCGCTGCACAATACTGGTTAGCAGTTTGGCGTCGTAATATTCCAGCCGCGCACTGATGCCAAACCGGGCCCGCAACGGCGAGGTCAGCATACCCGCGCGGGTAGTTGCGCCGATCAACGTGAACGGATTTAGTTTGATCTGAACAGTTCGGGCGTTTGGCCCGGAATCGAGCATGATGTCAATCTTGTAATCCTCCATGGCCGAGTACAGGTACTCCTCCACAATGGGATTGAGCCGGTGAATCTCGTCAATAAAGAGCACATCATTAGGCTGCAGGTTTGTCAGCAGACCTGCCAGATCACTGGGCTTATCGAGCACCGGACCGGAGGTCATTTTGATACCCGCATTGAGTTCGTTCGCAATAATGTGCGAGAGCGTCGTTTTGCCCAAACCTGGCGGGCCATGGAGCAGCACATGATCGAGCGCATCGCCCCGTTGCATAGCTGCCCTCACAAACACTTCCAGGTTGTCGAGTATTTTAGCCTGCCCCGTAAAGTCCTCGAACGAAAGTGGCCGAAGTGCCCGTTCGATCTCTTTATCGGTAGTGGTCATCCCGTCTCCTGAACCTTTCAAAAAGTCGTTTCGCATGGTTTTGATTGGTACAAACCCGCTCCAGATACACCCAAAAAACAGGCGATTTCAGCGAAGTCGTTTACCTCAAATTTACGCAAAAAAGAAGACAAATACTACCGTATCAGGAGCACAGATCCACGTTTTACGACCCGTTCACGCTCTGGAAAATACTCGCTTTTGAAGACCACAACATAGGGGTAAATCATGGACGGATAGATCGCTCCCTTATAGGTGCCATCCCATTTCTGTTCAGGGTTGTTACTGGCAAAAATGACCTCGCCCCAACGATTATATATCCTGAATTCGTAATCGCTTATGTAGGCCGTAAACACTTGCAGCAGATCGTTGGTCCCATCACCATTGGGCGTGAACGCATCCGGCACATTAACTCGTGGTTCACACAGATTTAATACCCGGGCCACGCCCGTTGCCGTACAGCCCAATGGGTCAGTCACCTGAATTGGATAATCGCCAGCGCGCTGGACCGTTATGGTTTTGGTCGTATCGTTTCGATTTACCCACAGGTATTTTAAGCCGGTAGCTCCATTTGCCGACAGTATAGTTGTTTCCTGATCGCCTTCGCACAGGGCCGCCTGCTGGGTATAGGAGAAAGCGGGTGGCGGTCGGTCACCGACCCGAATACTACTACGCCCCACACACCCTGATTGCGTATTACGTAACACAAGGCTGTACGTTCCCGGCTGTGTCACGTTGATTGTGGGTGTACTGGCTCCCGTACTCCACTGGTATACGTTGCCAGGAACGTCGCCCACCAAAGGTTGAATAGCTACGGCCAGGCCATTACACTTCAATGTGTCTGGTCCCAGTCGGGCAAATCCGGTGCTGTCAAGCCCGACCTTGATGCTATCTGAGAGGGCTTTGCAGCCATTAATATCGACGACCTGAACCGTATACAGTCCTGGCGCAGCCTGCCCGAATACGGCCGTTGTCGAAACGACATTATTATTCTGATCCAGCCATGAATAGGTGGCGGCAGTTCCTCCCGCAACGGTCAATGTAATGGTGCCACTGTTCGGTATACTACACAGGGCATCTTTCACATTGGGTGTTAGCCGGAGCTGGTTGGCCGGTGATTTCAGAATGAAAGCTGAATCGACTTTACATTCATGAAGCGTATCGGTTACAGCAACTTTATATCCCCCTTCCACAAGGCCCGTCAGTTGATTCACATTGCCGTTGAGGGCCGTTCCATCAGCCCCCGTCCAGGCGTACTGATAGGTGCCGGTAGGCGTAGTCGTGAGCACAATGGTTCCATCCGATGAGGTACACGCCGTAGGGCCAGTTAAGGCAGCCTGTAAGCGAATCTTAGGCAGTTCAGTTACCCGAATGGTATCCGAGTTTACACAAGTGGTGCCATCAATAACGGCTGACTGCGCGGTTACGGAATACACGCCGGCCGTTGTAACGCTAATCGTTTTAGTAGTCCCGCCGTTGCTCCACTGAAACTGTGTCCAGGTTGCTTGGGGCACCGTCAGGTCAACTTTCGAGCGGTAACAAAATAGGGTATCGGGGCCCAAGTCAAGTGAGGGCACAGGCTTGATCTGAACCTGAATTGTGTCACTTTTGAAACACTCGCCATTGGCCGCTAACGCTACAGCAATGTAATAGCCCGGCCGGGTCAACGTCAGGGTTCGTTGCCTGCTGACTAGGGCTCCGTTCACAAGCCAGACATACATTTTGGCCTGCACTTTTATATCGAGTGTAATACCCCGCTTGTTACAGATGGCCGTATCAGCCCCCAGCTTTATATCCGGCGGCAGTTCGACAATCGTTAATGTATCTTTGATCAATGTGTCTTTACAAATGCCGCCAGCACTGGTTCTTGTTATAATCCGAAGACTCACAAAATATTGCCCAGGCGTTTTGTAGGCGTGCGTAATGGGCGTAGTCGCGGTTGTTGACGAGGGCCTGCTTCCGTCGCCAAAATCCAGTGTATAGGCTTCTTTTAGTTTCGGACAGTTTGGACTGATCTGAAAAACGGTCGGCGCATTCACGCAGGTATCACTATAGGTCAGTCCGGGGCCGCTCGAATTATCATTGAAATTGGCGACTAAGTTCGGTAAGCCTAACTGGCTCGTCTGTCCACCAAGCGACTGACCGGCCGGGTTATAAATCAGACTATCCAGCAACCCTCCATTTGGATTTTCGATTGTACCAAGCGAGCGACTGCCCTTGATGGCGACGTAAATCCGGCCATCGGGTCCGATCTGAATCGAGCCGTATTGCCTCGTCGTACTACTATCGACAACGGTCCTTGACTTGGTCAGGAGCGAGTCTTTTTGATTTAAATCATACTTCAAGATATAGGATGACCCCTTCAGGCTCCCATCGGCGTTGGTATCGGCCAGCATGGTCACGTATAAACTCTTGCCATCCGGCGAAAACTCTACCCCGTATGCCTTGGGGGGAGCGGGTCCCAGATCGAGCGTTCGATTAAAGGTTAAGGCACCAGTCGAGTCATTGAACGTGAAGAGATCGACCGAATTTTTGGGCGGCCCCGGAACAACAACCGCCATTGGACGATTGCCTTTATTTCCACCCGTAGTGTCGGCCGGGCCAATTTTCATATACCCTTCTGCATTTGTCAGCGAGTCGAGTACCTGACCGCCTTTCGGATTAGGCAATATGGGCGATGTGTTTTCATCCTTTGTCAGGTGGCGAACCTCAAACTCATTGGTGCCATACTTCCTGGTAATCACCCAGAAAGTTGAGTCCCGCGTGTTTTCGACTGAGGCCGATTGCTCCGTTCCGGCGGTTGACAGCGGAATGTTCTTTTCAACCACGGCCCCTTTGCCCCCATTCTGGCGCATGTCGACAATACTATACGTCAGTGTTTTCTGCCCACGTATTTCAGATGTCGTGTACACATAATAGAGGTATTCGCAACCCCGACAGGTGGGTTTCGGTACAATCAGAGCCGATTGCGTCGAGTTCTTATTACCACCAAGTGGTATGGGGGTAGCTGTTGCGGAAGAATCGCGAGGATCAAGCGATTTCAGTGGCTTCCCATCCTTATCATAAATGGTAGTTCCATCGGTATAGAACAGCAAGATACCCTTGGTGTTAGCAATGGAAGATGAGCCTTCAATGGTGCTTAGTTTACCATCCGTGATGGGTTTTGGCGTTCCTCCTCCACTAAAATCGAGTCCCGCGTTTTGCCCGAAATACCATTTTACCCCCTGCGACTCTTTCTGCTCGCCACAGACGTCGACATTAATCCGATCCTGGTAAGAGCACCCAACCGAGTTGGTTACTTCGACCGAATAACAACCTGAGCTGTCGACCTGGATACTTTGTGTGGTTTGCCCTTTTGGATACCAAAGGTACTGAAGCCCGGATTGCGGGGGACTTCCTGCATAAGGGTCCAGCGTAATGACTTCTCCTTTACAAATTGTTGTATCCGTTCGCCAATTTGCAAACGACTGTGGTCGATTACCAACGTTAACGGTTCTTCTTGACGTTGATACGACTCCGTTAACGGTCCGAGTTAGTGTAACTGTATACGTACCAGGCTGTAAGAAGACGTGTCGGGCTATTGAATCCTTTTGCGCAGTCGTTGTAGTGGCGGCACCACCATCCCCAAAATCCCAGACACGGTTTGTTACACCTGCCTGTATACTATCTGTAAACACGGCGGAGTCGGCTTTACACTCCACATCAGGTACGCAAAACTTTCCTCTGACTTTGATGCCCGTGCTTGTTTGCGCCCAGGCCGTAATTGACCCGACCAGCAAGAACAGCATGGCCAAAAGTCCAACTACCCGAATATGCTTAGTAAAAGTTAACATGAAGAAACGTTGAATAAAGCCCACCTACGCAAATTCGATTCTCAACATAACAACAACCGGGGCATTACGTTAGTATAAACGACGTTGTTCCATTTAAATTTTATCGTTTTATCCCCACCAAAGCGCCTAAAATCCAATTAATTTTAGCGGTTGTTGTTCTCCTAAATACTTCGTTTCACCGGCCAGCGTTGCATCAATACTATTGGCCCAGTCTTTGCCTCATTCTGCTATTATGTTCAATAAATATATACTACTTATTTTGACACTGACACTGGGCCAAACGGCATTTGCCCAGGACCCTCAGTTCACTCAATTTTACGCAGCCCCCATGTACCTGAACCCAGCCTTTGCCGGGTCGGCTCTGGCTCCGCGCGTTACGGCCAACTACCGGAACCAGTGGCCCGCCATTACTAACTATGTGACAACGATGGTAGCTGTGGATCACTTCATCGAAAAATATAACAGTGGTGTCGGTCTAATGATCCAGAGTGATAACCAGGGTCAGGGAAGGATTCAATCAACGGATATAGGGTTGCAATATGCCTATCAATTCCAGGTAAGTGAATCCTCCTTTGTGCGTTTGGGACTGCAGGGCTCTTACGTAAACCGAAGTGTTAACTATTTTGGTTTGACAACGGGTGATCAGTTTACCGACCGGGGCTTCATTACCGGCAGCGTCTCCGGCGACCCTACCCTGCAGGGCGGTTTGCCCGCGGTTAAATACGCGGATTTTTCGACAGGTGGCTTGTTCTACTCAGACTGGTTCTGGGTTGGCGCATCGGCCCATCATATCAACAGGCCCGATCAGGGCTTCTTCGCGGGTAACCGGGAGCGGCTGCCCATGAAAACCAGTATTCAGGCGGGCCTGCGCATTCCGCTGGGAGGCTTCACGGGTCTGGCCGACGAAGAAGACCGTGAGATTAGCCTTTCGCCCGTCATTATGTATAAGCACCAGGGGAAATATGACCAGTTAGATATAGGTGCTTACCTGACCTATTCGCCTTTGACGATTGGCGCTTATTATCGGGGCATTCCGTTCAAAAAATACAATCAGACCCTAAATAATCACGATGCGGTAGCGGCACTGGTTGGCTGGCGTATGGAGAAGTTCTCGATTGGCTACAGCTACGACATTACCGTTTCAACGCTGGGCAACAGCGGTGGCTCCCACGAGCTGTCGCTGTCCTACATTTTCGAAAAACCCGAAGGCCGACGAGCCGGAGTAAAACGACGGGATAAAAAATTGCCTTGTCCGAAATTTTAACAGGATTTAAATAAAAGCGGGGCCGATATAGTATCGGCCCCGCTTTTATTCAGGCTAATTTCTTGTACTTGATTCGGGTTGGCGTGGTACCTATTTTGAGATGTCACTTGCACCACAACTCGTTCATGGATGCGTTTGCAAAAGCTCCTCCAGAACAGGCTTTAGGTTGAGTGCCAGCAGGGTACTGTCTAATTTGTCCAGCAACTCACTCTTTTGAAGAGTGAGTTGCTGACGCATAAAATTGTCCCAACCGCTTTCTGATGTCGTGCCAGAGAATTGACTCATTTGCTCGTTTATCCGGCGTATTTGTTCAAGTCGATACACTACCTCATTCAATGTCGGCGATTCGTGCGATATCATACAAACTGGATTTTAATTATTCCTTTTGAGTCCGAGTTATTTTCAACTGTCGAGCTAAACGTGTCAATCCAATATTGATAGTGCGCTTCAAATTTTGCTTGAGACGGATTGTTTGCGTCAGGAATCAAGGAAAAAAACGTATGTAATCCTGATTTTTGTTGCGAAAACTCATATCGTTCAAAAAGAGCCCTAAGTTGTTGTTTTGACACATCATCCTGTTCAAAAAGGTAAGGAACAAAGGTCACAATATCGATATCCTGTGGCCAAACTTTACAAGTCACAAAGCTTCCTCCAATCAATTGGAAGAAAGGTTGTTTCACAATCTTACGTAGTTCAGATAGATACAGCCTATAGGAATTAAACAGAGTTCGCCGATGAGTCGTATTTTTCAACGGAACAAACGTCTGTTCAAACTCCTCAAGTGTCAAACTATGCACTCCTGAAGGCGTAATATACCCTAACTCATTAAAACGAATCATCAGGATTACCTTAGGCTAATTTCTTGTACTTGATTCGGGTTGGCGTGGCGTCGGTGCCTAACCGTTTGCGCCGATTTTCCTCATATTCCGAGAAATTGCCCTCAAACCAGTAGGCCTGTGAGTCGCCTTCGAAGGCCAGTATGTGGGTGGCAATGCGGTCCAGGAACCAGCGATCGTGACTAATGACGACAGCACACCCCGCAAAGTTTTCCAACCCTTCTTCCAGCGCCCGCAGGGTATTTACATCAAGATCGTTGGTTGGCTCATCGAGAAGTAACAGGTTAGCACCTTCTTTAAGGATCATGGCCAAATGAACCCGGTTCCGCTCCCCGCCCGATAGGGTTCCAATTTTCTTTTCCTGATCGGCTCCGGCGAAGTTAAAACGACTCACATACGCACGCGCGTTCGACTGCTTTCCGCCCATCATAATCCACTCATTCCCGCCCGAGATCGTTTCAAATACTGTCTTGTTTGGATCAAGGCCATCGTGTTCCTGGTCAACGTAGGCCACTTTTACCGTTTCGCCTACATCGAATGTACCAGCGTCGGGCTTTTCGCGACCCGTGATCAGTTTAAACAGGGTTGTTTTACCGGCCCCGTTTGGTCCGATGATACCAACAATTCCCCCCTGGGGCAGCCGGAAACCCAGATGTTCGAACAGCAGCCGATCGCCGAAGGCTTTGGCAACGTCTTCCGCTTCGATAACTTTCGACCCCAGGCGTGGCCCGGCCGGTATGAATATTTCGAGTTTATCGTCCCGCTGTTTCGCGTCTTCGTTCAGGAGTTTTTCGTAGGCACCCAGACGCGCCTTCGACTTAGCCTGACGTGCTTTAGGCGCCATCTTTACCCATTCCAGCTCCCGTTGCAGGGTTTTCTGGCGTTTCGATTCGGTTTTTTCCTCCTTCGCCAAGCGATTTTGCTTTTGCTCCAGCCAGGACGAATAATTTCCTTTCCAGGGGATACCCTCGCCCCGATCCAGTTCGAGGATCCAGCCAGCTACGTTGTCCAAAAAGTAACGATCGTGGGTTACGGCAATAACGGTGCCCGTATACTGCCGCAAATGTTCTTCCAGCCACAACACCGATTCGGCATCCAGGTGGTTCGTCGGTTCGTCGAGCAGCAGGACATCCGGTTGCTGAAGCAGCAGGCGACACAGCGCCACCCGGCGTTTTTCGCCCCCGGAGAGGTTGTCGATCAACGCATCGGATGGCGGGCAACGCAAGGCGTCCATGGCCCGTTCGAGCTTTTGGTCAAGCTCCCAGCCATTGAAATGGTCGATCTTCTCCTGAACTTCTCCCTGCCGGGCAATTAGCTTATCGAAGTCGGCATCGGGATCACCAAACGCTTCGTTAATCTCCTCGAATTCTTTCAGCAGATTGACCACTTCCTGCGCCCCTTCCTCCACAATTTCCCGAACGGTACGGCCGGGTGTGAACTGCGGCTCCTGCTCAAGCATCCCAACCGAGTAGCCGGGCGAGAAAACGACTTCGCCGGTGTAGTTTTTGTCGATACCGGCAATGATGCGTAATAAAGTAGATTTACCGGAACCGTTCAACCCTAAAACACCAATTTTAGCGCCGTAAAAGAAGGAAAGGTATATGTTCTTTAGGATTTGTCGGTTAGGCGGAATATTTTTACTCACGCCCGCCATTGAGAAAATTATGGTTTCCTGACTCATTAATTTCTGATAGATTTGTGTTGGCAATTACCCTCAAATTTAACCCACAGCGCAGCCTTAACCAAGCACAGTAATGGAAAACGCTTCACTGGTAGATGAATACGGTTACGTCAAAGACGGAAAGGTATTTTTGAAAGGCTACCTGAATTACGAAGACCGCCAGATCGGCGAAGTCAAACGAACCGAGCAGGAAGCGCTCGATTATTTCAAAAACCGCTTCATTATCGCCGAAAACAAAGTAAGCCAGTTAGAAAAAGATATCGAAGAAGCTCAAAACAAAGGCTCTTATCTGACAAAACTGGTGCAGCTACGCAAAAAGCTGCTTGGCTTCGATGCATTGGGTGATTTTCCGCCCCTACTCGACCGTTTGGATACTCAGGAGAAATTGCTCGCCGATTTGATTACGGTCAATCAGCTCAAAAACCTGGAAATCAAACGGGCCCTTATTGCCGAAGCCGAAGCCGTTGTTGATAGCACCGATTGGCGTGAAACGGCGGATGTACTCCAGGAAATCAAGACAAAGTGGATCAAGACGGGGCCGGTCGACAAAGCGGCTGAAACCGAAGTTGAAGGGCGCTTCCAGGCACTTCTGGATGGGTTCTTTACCCGCCGTCGCGAGTTTTTCAACGAACAGAACAAAGTCATTCAGGAGCGGCTCGACAAGTACGACGAGCTTATCCGTCTGGCTTTCCGGGCCAATCGACTGGGAGATCTGGATGCCGCCTTCCAGGAAGTCCGGAGGCTCAATAACGCCTGGAAAGTAGTTGGTGAAGTACCGATCAAGAAAAGTGGTAAGCTGTATAAGCAGTTTAAGAAAGCCACGACCATGTTCTACACCAAGTACAACGACGCGAAGGGCATTGTTATCGTTCCGAAAATTGACCCCCGCATTGAGGCTCAGATGAAAATGGCGGATGAGGTGGAAAAGCTGTCGAAACAGCAGGACATCTTTGCGGCTGCCGAACGGGCAAAAGTGCTTCTCAATAGCTGGAAAGAGATTCGCGTTCCGTTTAAGCTTCAGGACAAAGTGGTGAACGAACGGTTCCGGGCCGCCTGCGATAAGATCTTTGAACTGAGCTACCTGGGCCGCGTACTGACCCGAAAATATCCGGCGTTTGAACTCAAGAGCAAGTCGGAGCAGATTCGAACGAAGATCCGGGAGATGGAATACCTCGTTAAGCGGGAAAAGAACGATCTGCAGTTTGCTTTGCAGGATGCCGACGGACTTGACCCCAACAAAGACGAAGACAAGCAAATTCTGAACAAGATCAACACGCAGAAACGTAAGATCGCCATGAAAGAAACGATTCTGCGCGAACTTCAAAAGGATCTAGAAACAACAGGTTATTAAATCCTTTTTGTCATGCTGAAAACCGAAACGTGCCCCAACTAAAACTGGGGCACGTTTCAGTTACTGGACTTGTTCTGTTGTCATGGAAACAAACCTGAGTAATCCAGATTCTATTGCCGATGAACATGCATTTCGGTCGGCGATCATCCCCGGCAAATTCGTGCGGCTCGAATACCTGACCGATCTAAACGAGTTCATAAAAGCCGACGTAACCATCAAGCAACTTCTTCATCAGGACGGTACCGATATACTGGCACTAGCCACCGGCGAACGGGTACCCCTCGACCGTGTTGTTAGCGTCTCGGGTAACTTATCGCCCCGCTACCCTGGTTATGGGAATTACTCCTGCGATTGTTAATTTGGCGGAGATTTACCCGTTAACTGTTCTTTATGAAAGTTCGTCCGTCTGCTCTTATCTGGCGTCAATCTGAGGGTCAGACCCAAGTCTTGCTTATGCGCTATTGTTATGGCGGGCAGGACGTTTTTGCCCTTCCTGGTGGTAACCCCGACCGGGGCGAAATTCTGACCGAAACCGTTATCCGCGAAATCCGGGAAGAGCTGGGGGTATCCGTTGATCTTGGTGAGATGATCCTGGCGGGCGAAATGCTGCTGTCGCAACGCAATGACGATGTTTTGCATGTGGTTTTTGCGGCCCGAAACCTCCAGGGTGAGCCTGCTCTAAATCCCGCGGAGACAACTGCACTCAATTTAGTCTGGATACCCGTTGCCGAGTTGGATAAACTCAATCTCTATCCAAACATCGGCCCGAAACTCCAACCCTGGTTTAGCAGCGCTACCTACCTGGGCTACGTTGGCCGAATTGAACAACAGTACTTTGGCTAAAGCCAGCTGGAGACGCTGGGAATAACCACCATCAGGTATGCTTATTCAAACAATAAGAACGCTATTTCGCCGAGATCTCAAAAAGTTAAGCCACGAGATTAACCAGTACAAAAACGAGGACCTGATCTGGCATACCGAGCGGAGTATTGCCAACTCAGCGGGAAATCTCTGCCTGCATCTGGTTGGCAATCTGAATACGTATCTGGGCGCGGAGATTGGCAAAACTGGCTACGTACGAAATCGGGAACTGGAATTTTCGCTCAAGGGCATTCCCAAAGGGGAGCTTCTGAAGAAAATCGACGACACCATGGCCGTTGTCGATGACGCGCTAAACATGCTGACGGAAGCACAGCTTGATGAAGAATACCCGACGCTGGTTTTTGATGAGAAAACGTCAACCGGTTACTTTCTGGTACATCTGACTACACACTTGACGTATCATCTTGGCCAGATCAATTACCATCGACGGTTGCTGGATGCGTAATTGGGGTAGAACGACTCAGTAAGCTGCCGAGAATCATGGCTATCGTGCTGGCCAGTAAACCCCACAGCATTGGCGAATAGGCCGTATCCAGCCACAGACAGATAAGCCAGACGCCGAAGCCAACAAGCATCGACCACAGGCACCCTGTCAGGTTGGCGCGTTTCCAGTAGATACCCGCCGTTAAGGGGATAAATAACGAAACCAGACTGAAGGCGGATGATTCACCGACAAGGTCGAAAATATTGGCGTCGCGGGTAATGCTCATCCCCACGCAGATGATGGTAATGAGTACGACAACCCATCGGATGGTTTTCAGCAACCCCTGATCACTGATGTCAGGTCGAAAAAACTTCATCACATTCTCCCCAAAAACGGTTGCGGGTGCCAGTATCGCTCCACTTGACACACTCAATATAGCCGATGTAACGGCACCAAAAAACAAGACCTGTAACGGCAGACTTCCATGCCGCATAACCATGTTAGGGATGATCAGTTGATTGTCTCTTGGCAAATCGGGATGAAGCAACTTAGCACTTAGCGCAATGAACAAGGGCAACAGAGCTACGGTCAGGTACATACCCGATGCCAGGAACGAAGCCCGAACAGCTGTTTTCTCGGTCTTGGCTGCCATGACCCGTTGAAAGACATCCTGCTGGGGAATGGAACCGAGTCCGATGGTTATCCAGGCGGCTATGTAGGCCAGCCAATCTTTAGTCGTCGATTGGGGAAGAAATCGAAAAAAGCCTGCGGGCGTCCGTTTTTGGATAGTTTCCCAACCGCCCACCTCGCGCCAGAGCAGAACGCCCAGAACCGCCAGCGCCAGAATGATAATCAGGTTATGAAAGAAATCGGTTACCGAAATAGACCACATTCCCCCGAGCAATGTGTAGGCCATAACAACAGCGGCACTACCCACAATGCAGTATTCGCGTGGAATATCCGTCACTACACTCAACACGATGCCGATGGCTACCAGTTGGGCCGAAATCCAGCTAAAATAGGACGGTATTACCATAATTGCCGATAACAACTCGGCCGACCGGCCGAATCGAATCCGGAAATAATCACAAAATGTCGTGATGTTGAGCCGATAAAGCGGCCGGGCAAAGAAAGCGCCTACCAGAAATAGGCATAGAGACGATCCAAATGGCTCCTCGATGACGGCCAGAAAACCACCCTCAACGAACATAGCGGGTGCTCCCATGATTGTCTCCGAGCCAAACCAGGTCGCAAATGTGACCGAAGCCGCCAGCATAAGCGGCAACCGGCGCCCCGCCAGGACAAAATCCTGCGAGGTTGTTACACGCCGGGCGGCCCATACGCCAACCGCTACGTTGGATAATAGATACAGGGAAATGAAGAGCAGGAGCATAAGCAAAGGGGTATACACAAAGACACGGAGTCCACAGGGCTTTACATCTGTGGACTCCGTGTCTTTGTGCTTGAAAGAAAATTACAGCCGAAGCGTAGCGGGTAAATATTTGGCGATCAAATCCTCGTAATAAGGCTTCAATTCACTGACGACGGGTGGTTTCGGACTTTTCGAATACAGATCGTATGGGTTAAATTTATTGACCCACTTGAACATCTCATGGTCATGGGCATCCATCAAGTGATCGTACGCACCTTCCCGGTGTTGCGAATAAAACGAGTGGTACCGCATCATATACAAAGCCGGTTCGGGCATATAGTCCTTCATAATCTGGTACAGGTATTCGTCGTGCCCCCACGACATGTGCACGTTGCGAAGCCCGCAATTAGGCTCGTAAACACCATACTTCGTGTTGTAGCGAGCATCGTGCGCATCCGGATTATTGACAAAATATTCGGAATAAACAATCTTGTCAGAGTGCTTGCAGCCAACGGGGAATGTGTCGCCAACAACGGCCCACTGCGGCTCGCCGAAGAGACACAACACTTTACCCATATCGTGCACGAATCCTGTCAGCACGAACCAGTCGGGATGACCGTCGGCCCGGATGGCTTCGGCTGTTTGAAGAAGGTGCTGAAGCTGGTCAAGATCAGTATCTGGATCTGAGTCATCTACCAGGGTATTCAAAAACTCCATTGCCCCCCAAACGGGTAATTCCTTTTTGTCGAAGGCCAGGAACTCACGCTCTTTTTCCTGGACAAAATCATACGTCTGGTACGTGTGATTCAGGCGGTAAAATTCCCGTACCGTATCGCGCGCTGGCGAATCGTAGTTCCGGTAATCTTCTTTCGACTTATGCTCAGGTTCAGGGTAGCGGCTCAGTACATCGTCTTCCCACTGATCGAGGCTGGCAAGGGGGGCGGTTTCACTCATCATAGCCAAATAAAGTTAGGAGGCAAATTTATAAATTTCTTGCTGTTAACCAGCGATATAGTGCAAAAGTTATCGGGCAATCTACTCACTGAGCCAGAGACTATCGGACAGGTCTATTTACTCATTTAAAATGACCTGAATTAGCGTTACCAGAACATGGTGTACAGAACCGCCAGAACGGCAAAAATTCCGACCGATCCAGCTACAAAGGACGGGGTCACCCGGAACAGACTCGTATCCACCTCAATACTTTTCCCCGTTGCATACCCCGCCGGATCGGTGAGCGACACAACCACCATAAGCACCATGTCGATGCAAAAAACCAGGGTTGTCCGGTGCAGAAACGGAATGGAATCAACCTGAACGTCGAACAGGCCCATCACTTCAGGCCAGAACTTAAGCAGGGTCGACAAAGGAATGGTCAGAATAGCCACGGTCATGGCAGCCCGGTTCGTAGCCCGTTTCCAGAAGAAACCAAGCAGGAAAATGGCGAACACCCCTGGCGTGATAAAATTGGTGTATTCCTGAATATACTGGTATACCTGATCGAGCGAACGGAGCATAGGCGCCAGCAAAATGGCCACGCCAAAGGACCCAATGATGGCCCAGCGACCAACGTTTACCAGTTTTTGTTCCGATGCCGATTTGTCGACGTATTTTTTATACAGGTCGAGCGTAAAAATTGTAGAAATCGAATTACATTTTCCAGCCAGCGACGCCACCACGGCTGCCGTCAGCGCGGCAAAGGCCAGCCCTTTCATCCCAACAGGCAACAGATTCATCAAAACAGGATAGGCATGATCGGGTTTGACCACGCCTGCGGCATCCGTCATGGCGTCGCGAAAGGGGCCGCTCTGGTACAACACAAAGGCTGCAATACCGGGAATAACCACGATGACAGGAATCAATAATTTCAGAAAGGCGGCAAACAGAATACCCGAGCGAGCGGTCTTAAGATCGGCCCCCAACGCCCGCTGAACAATATATTGATTACAGCCCCAATACGAAAGGTTGTTGATCCACATGCCGCCCGTTACCAGGGCCATGCCCGGCAATACGTCATAATGCGGATGTCCTTTTGGGAGAAACATGTGAAAGTGGCTATCGGCCTGTTTATGAATAGACAGCAATCCGTTCCAGACGCCCGCCGAACCCGTCTGCTGCGCAACCAGCTGTAAGGCTAAATACGTAACGACCAGTCCGCCAAAAATCAGAACAACTACCTGAATAACATCAGTATAGCCAATTACTTTCATGCCCCCGAGCGTAATAAAAATGGCAAACAGGGCCAACCCGATCGTGCAGGTCGTGAAGGATATACCGACCAGTGACTCAATGGCAATTGCGCCCAGATACAGGATCGACGTAAGGTTGACCAGTACATAAACGACCAGCCAGAATACCGCAAGAATGGTACTGACGGTGTCACTATACCGCTGCGCCAGAAACTGCGGCATGGTATAAATGTGATTTCGAAGATAAATAGGGATGAAAAATACGGCCACAAGAATCAGCGTAGCGGCCGCAAACCACTCATAAGACGATATAGCCAGCCCCATCGCGAAACCCGAACCCGCCATACCGATGAAATGCTCTGCCGATATATTAGACGCAATCAGCGAAGCACCAATGGCCCACCAGGTTAGCGACCCTTCGGCCAAAAAAAAGTCGGTCGTGTTCATTTGAGCCTGGCGCTTCCGCCGATAAACCCAATACCCATACCCAACAACGATAATGAAGTAGACGAAAAAAACAACGTAATCGGCCGTAGCGAGGTGATTCATGCGGTAAGTATAAGCAAACGGGGTGTCTTGTCACTAAAGCAAGACACCCCGTTTTTTTAATGTAACACGAGTTAAACCCGTACTTGTAAGCTAAATTATTAAAAGAAAGGCGCGGTTTGCTCCCGCGCCCTATTCATTATATTTTACTGAAATCGAAGGTTTCCAGGAAAGCCGTCGTAAACTGACCGGAGCGGAAGGTAGCATCATCCATCAGTTTGATATGAAAAGGAATCGTCGTTTTAATTCCTTCAATGACAAACTCCTGGAGTGCCCGCTTCATCCGGGTGATAACTTCTTCCCGCGATTGCCCCGATACGATCAGTTTGGCAATCATGGAATCATAGTTGGGCGGAATGGTATACCCGCTGTATACATGACTGTCGATCCGAACGCCGTGCCCACCGGGGAAATGCAAATTGGTAATTTTGCCCGGCGACGGCCGGAAACCGTTTGCTGGATCCTCGGCATTGATCCGACACTCCATGGCGTAGAGTTTGGGGGTGTAATTGCGGCCCGAAATTTCGGCCCCGGCAGCCACCTTTATCTGCTCTTTGATCAGGTCGAAATCCGTTACCTCTTCCGTTATCGGGTGCTCTACCTGAATCCGGGTATTCATCTCCATGAAATAGAAATCCCCGTGCTTGTCCACCAGAAACTCAACCGTTCCGGCACCTTCGTACCCGATGGCCTGCGCCCCTTTAATAGCCGCTTCGCCCATCCGCTCGCGCAATTCGGGCGAAACAATGGGCGATGGCGTTTCTTCAATCAGCTTCTGGTGCCGACGCTGGATGGAACAATCCCTCTCTGACAAGTGGCAAACTTTGCCATACTGATCCCCTACAATCTGAATTTCGATATGGCGCGGCTCTTCAACGAATTTTTCCAGATAAAGCCCATCGTTACCAAAGGCCGCTCCGGCTTCGGTGCGGGCGTCATTCCAGGCTTTTTCAAACTCGTCCTCTGACCGAACAATGCGCATTCCGCGACCACCGCCACCAGCGGTAGCTTTGACAATGACCGGATAGCCCATGCCTGCCGATAATTTTTTACCCTGCTCAACAGACTCCAGCAGCCCTTCCGAACCCGGAATCACGGGAACACCAGCGGCCCGCATGGTAGCTTTAGCCGTTGCTTTATCGCCCATTCCGTTAATCTGCTCGGCAGTGGCACCAATAAATTTAATCCCGTAGTCGGTGCAGATTTGCGAGAACTCCGCATTCTCGGACAGAAACCCGTAGCCGGGGTGAATGGCATCGGCACCCGTTACTTCGGCGGCCGAAATAATACTTGGAATACTTAAGTAAGATTGTTTGCTGATGGGTGGGCCAATGCAAACGGCCTCATCGGCGAAACGCACATGCAGGCTATCGCGGTCGGCGGTCGAATAAACGGCTACCGTCTTGATACCCATTTCGCGACACGTCCGAATGATACGCAGGGCGATCTCTCCCCGATTGGCGATTAAGATTTTTTTGAACATGATTAAAGAGCAAAAGAGCGAAAGATAGAAAGAGCGAACATGGCAGGAACCAGGCTTTCGCTCTTTCTATCTTTCGCTCTTTAAATTAAATGGGTTCTACCAAAAATAGCGGTTGATCGTATTCGACTGGTGTAGCGTTCTCAACGAGAATCTTCACAATACGACCCGATACTTCCGACTCGATTTCGTTGAACAGCTTCATGGCTTCGATAATACAAACCACTTTACCTTCGGTCACACTGTCGCCTACTTCAACGAACATCGGCGAGTCGGGATTAGCCGAGCGGTAGAACGTTCCGATCATCGGCGATTTGATGGTAATGTAGTTTGACGTATCAGCCTGGGGGGCGGCTGCCGGTACCGCGACCGGAGCGGCCGGTACAGCAACTGCCTGTGGCTGCGCAGCGGGTGCCTGAGCCACAGGAGCGGCCGGTGCCGGGGTAGCGGCCGGCGCACCGGCTCCATAGCGCTTAACGCTGATTTTCAGATCAGTCGTTTCGATGTTGACTTCGTCTAAACCCGATTGCGAGATGAAGTCGATGAGCTGCTGTATGTCTTTTGTATTCATAGTTTTTGATGATAACGGGTGCTGGAGCGATGATGAATTGGGGATGATGAACAGGCACTGGCTTATCCGTCATGTACACTTCACCAGTCAAACTTATTTCACTCGTTCTACATAATCACGGGTGCGTGTATCGACCCGGATTTTTTGACCTGATTCAATAAAGAGAGGTACCATAATTTTTGCGCCCGACTCTACTTCTACCCGCTTCTTGGGGCTGTTGGCCGTATCACCTTTAATCCCTGGCTCAGCGTACGTCACTTCCAGCTCAACGAAAGGAGGTAATTCGCACGAGAGGGGCGTATCGCTGTCGGCGTTAATTAGAATTTCTACTTCCTGTCCTTCTTTCATCAAATCGGCCCCTTCCACGATTTTTTCGTCCAGGTTTATCTGATCGAACGATTCCTGGTCCATAAAGTTATAGCCCGATTCGTCTTTGTAAAGGTATTGGAATTTCCGACGCTCAACCCGTACCGGGTAAATCGTTGCGCCAGAGTTGAACGTATTATCGATTACCCGGCCCGTTGTCAGGCTTTTCAGTTTAGTCCGTACGAAAGCCGCGCCTTTTCCCGGTTTTACGTGTTGAAATTCAGTGATTTGAAAAAGGTCGTTGTTGTAATTAAGAACCAATCCATTACGGATATCTGCGGTCGTTGCCATGTTGAAAAATATATAATATACGATGTATGGTATAGGAACTGGTTTGCCTTTTAAAGCCTATAACCGCTACCATAGCGCATACAGTTAAATTAATACGCCCATTTTACATAAGCGGCTCCCCACGTAAAGCCACCACCGAAGGCAGCCAATACCAGATTATCGCCTTTTTTCAGCTGCGATTCATAATCGAACAGGCAAAGTGGTATCGTGGCAGCCGTCGTGTTACCATACCGATGAATATTCATCATAACCTTATCGGTTTGAATACCCATTCGATGCGCCGTAGCGTCGATAATGCGCTTGTTGGCCTGATGCGGCACCAGCCACGCCACATCACTGCCGGTAAGCTGATTG
The DNA here is from genome assembly GCF_054776575.1 of Spirosoma humi. Taxonomy (NCBI): domain Bacteria; kingdom Pseudomonadati; phylum Bacteroidota; class Cytophagia; order Cytophagales; family Cytophagaceae; genus Spirosoma; species Spirosoma humi. Next base: position 99,129 of record NZ_BAAHBR010000008.1, on the reverse strand, counting down.
CGTTCCATAATCTCCGCCGATACGTCGGCCATGTTTTTCACGGCAAACTTGAATACCGATGGGCCATCCTGATAAACGTAATGCCAACGTTTTTCGACAGTCTCGTGCGTGGGTGGATAGCGACTACCGCCCGCTTTCTGAAAAAGATGATTTTGCCCTACACCATCCGACTTGATTATGGTATCCAGAATACCAAGTCCTTCGGTATTGGGTTCGAGCATAACGGCCCCGGCTCCATCGCCAAATAAAACACAGGTTGTTCGATCGGTATAATCGGTGATGGCCGACATCTTGTCGGCTCCAACGATAACTACTTTTTTGTACTTACCCGTTTCGATGAATTGCGAACCCACCGTAATGGCGTATAGAAAACCAGAACAAGCCGCCTGAATATCAAAACTCCCGACATTGCGAATGCCCACCATATCGCAAATCAAATTGGCGGTACAGGGAAAAACGAAATCAGGTGTAGTCGTCGCGCAAATCAGCAAATCGACCTCTTCAGGCTTAATAGTTAATTTTTCGAGCAAACCTGCCACGGCTTTTGCCCCCATGTGCGACGAGCCCATGCCCTCGCCTTTTAAAATATGCCGTTCTTTGATACCCGTACGGCTCGTAATCCATTCATCGTTTGTATCCACCATACGCTCCAATTCGGCATTGGTCAGCACGTAATCGGGAACATAACCATGAACTCCAGTTATGGCAGCTTTACTCATAGGATGATAGAACAGTTATCAGTAAACAGTAGCCGGTGAACAGGCATCAGTGGATTCTGACAGATAAAAACCTGCTTACTATTCACCGATACGCTTAACCGCTCAACTGAGTGCCTGTGCAATTTTAGTGTATGCGTCGGACTCAACCTGCCGAATAGCCAGATTGATCATATTTTTGATCGCTAACGGCGATGAAATACCGTGGGCAATAATTACGTTGCCGTTGACTCCCAGAATTGGACTTCCCCCAACCGACTCGTAATTGGTTTTGTCCAGAAACTCATCGCTTAAGCCTCGCTGCGCGGCCACATTATAGAATGACTCACCCAGTTTAAACATGGCATTGCCCGTAAAGCCATCCGTAATGATAACGTCGGCATGACCAGCGAAGAAGTCTCCTCCTTCCATATTGCCCACAAAGTTAATCCGATTATTGTCTTTCAGGAGTTGGTGTGCCGCCTGGGCAACCAATGATCCTTTTTGCTCTTCTGAGCCGATATTCATCAGCGCTACACGCGGTTTAGCGATGTTAAACGTCGATTGGGCGTAGATAGAGCCAATATGCCCGAACTGAGCCAGCATTTCGGGTTTGCAGTCGGCATTGGCGCCAATGTCGAGCATAACCGCATAACCACCCGTAAGTTGTGGAACAAAACCGGCAATACAGGGTCGCAAAATACCCTCAATTGCTTTTATACTAAACAAGGCTCCTACGTGCATAGCGCCGGTATTTCCCGCACTACAAAACGCCTGAACCTTACCATCCTTCAAAAGTTTAAACCCAACCCCGATGCTGGAATTGGGCTTCTGCGAGAGCGCCTTGGTAGGATGCTCACTCATTTCAATAACATCGTCGGCGTTTACCAATTCGATATTGGCGACTGGATATGGCTTGTGCTTCTGGATTAATTCCTGCACAATAGCCTCCCTGCCAATCAGGACAACCGTTATATCTTCTGGCAATTCAGCAGCGGCCATCAATACTCCTTCCACGATAGCGTCGGGAGCAAAATCGCCACCCATTGCGTCCACTGCAATTTTCATTGACTCCGTTTGTTCAATATCTCCCCAGTTAGGCTGGTTTTCAAACTAAATACGCGTAAAAATAGGGAGGTGGCTGGCAATAAAAAAGTATTTCGCGTTCATCTTCGGAAAGACGTCAACGAAATACTTTTCAAAAATAAATGAGATTTAGGCTGTTTTTGCGTAATTCTCAATGATCATTTGCCCTTTGTAGAACAGGTTGCCTTCAAAAACGTGGGCGTGATGACGCTCGTGTACTTCGCCAGTCTGGGCGTCGGTTGACAGCGCAACAGGCGTAGCCTTGTAGTGCGTTCTGCGCTTATCGCGCCGGGTGCTGGAGTGGCGTCGTTTGGGGTGTGCCATGATTCAGTCTTATAGTTATAAAGTTATATAGTCACCTAGTTTTCGAGTTGGCAGATTGCATAGGCGTTATTACCTGAATAACCACCACGGCGAGCCGTTTTACAACCTTGTTACTCTACAACTAATATTAGTTGTCACTTAGTTTTCGCAAAGCCGCCCAGCGAGGATCAATTTCTGGCTGGCCGTTTGCTTCATCATCATTTGCTTCATCACTGGAGCTATAGATGAGCTTTACTTCCTGCTCGTCGTCCTGATCATCCTCGTCCCGGAAGCGGGGATGAAGCCGCTTCATCGGCAGCGACAGGCTCAGAAACTCAAAAATATACCGCGCTACATTGATAGTCGCCGTATTCCGTTCAATGAGTTCGATCTCGTCACTTAACTCTTCATTATGGTCGCCAAATTTCAGCAACATTGTTTGCCTCGTATCGACCGGCTCGTCGTATTCGTCGAGGCTACGATCGCAGGTTTGCTCAACCGTACCGACAATATGGAAGTCCAGCCGAATCATCGTTTCCGACTTTTCGAGCACTACATGCGTCTCAACGTTTCCCGTTTTGATCAATTCCTGATCAAGCGCGGCAAAGAACGAACTGTCCGACGTGAAATCGTACTCGTAGCGTTTATTGTCAAGGCCAACGATGTTGATATCGTATGCGCGTAATGTGTTCACCTCGTATCTCCTCCTCTCCGGTTAGCCCGGCCAAAAAATAAGACCGCAAAGGTACGAAACGTTTGTTAATCAGGAAAGTGCTGCGCAAAAAAAAGCGTCTTACTATTTGAATGAACGCGCCAAATTCGGCACTAGCTTCGGTACAATTCCGTCAGGCTGGCCTTCTGGCAAGCGAGGTAGTCGGGTTTACATACGTTTTCACCTATGCTTTTATCTCGCCTACCTGTCTTTCGCTAGCGGTTCTGATCCGTATCGTATTCAGTTAATTCCTAAATGTATTTTAGAAACAACTGACATAACGGGTGGGGCTATCTCTTTGATGGTAACTCACGGATTAGTCATGCCGGGCTATGCACTGGCTTTATTTCAGAGCTAGCGCTGGCCGATGAGCTTTACGGTTATTGCTTTTTTAACGAAGGAAATAGTATGCGAAAGCTGATTGGAGCAATTAGTATGGTTGCAGGAGCCATATTAATTGTGGTTCTTGGCTAACCATCTTTCAAATCAAGAGTTATCGTTACCAAACCAGTTTACTACTATGGCACAATACCAGCTTGTCGAGAAACACGCAATCGAACACCACAACGAGTATTATGAGGTGCGAACAACCGAGACCGAGGGTCAACCTAAAAGCTTGTTTTTCAGCACGAATGAAGAAAATTTAGAAGAAGTTGCTGCGGCAATAGTGGCTGATCACCTATCCGGCGTGAAGCACTGGACGGTGATTCCACATCGGAAAGACGATTAGAAATAAGCCGTCAAACCGATCTACAACAAAATTTTAATAAAGTATTAAACATTTTTTGTTGATTATAGTTACCCTAAACTTTATATTCACGGAACGAATTAATGGAAACCCTATAGGGGTAATTCCTACCGTAACGTGAAACGATGAAGATTAAGGAAACACTGCGTCTAGTAAGTTTATTTATTAGCTTAAGTTACCAGATTTCGTTGGCCCAGGTGCTCACACCTGCTCAGACCCGTGCTGATTTAAGCTACCTCAAACGGAAACTCGATTTGCTCCATCCAGGCATGGGTTATTATACGCCCCAGGCCCGGATGGAACAGTTATACGATTCATTGTATAACCACCTGAATTCCCCAACCGACTACCTATCGTTTTACCATCATGTCAGCCCGCTGGTGGCCGCCATTAAAGATGGACACACCAACCTGAACCACCGCAAAAATTACATTGGCACGAACACCCGGTTCCTGCCATTTTATATTCGACTGGTCGAATCCCAGTATTTCATTAGCCATAATGTATCCTCCGATACGACTCTGTTGCGGGGTACCGAACTACTGACCATCAATGGTCGGCCAGTGGCTGATGTGCATCGTGAACTGATGAATGCCGATCACTCCGGCTCCGATGGCGATAACCTCACCGGGCGAAGACAGTGGAGTATGGTCCAGTTTGCCGACTATTATGCAGCCTGGTTTGGTTCGGCCGACTCTGTTCAGATCACGTATCGACTGACTGCCGATACGCTCGTTCGGCAAGCGCGTTTACGCTGCCTGACGCTGGATAGTTTCCGGGGCAGGATCCAGCGCCGATATGGTGTTGAGCTTGACAGACGCCCCAATCTGTCGGTACGTATGGTGGATACACTCACCCATACGGCCGTACTGCGCGTATCGACTTTCATGGGCACCAAGAAAAAAGACCTGTTTCAATGGGGCTTCAACCGGCGACTAAAGCGGGCATTCAAGCAAATACGTCAGGAAAATGTACAGAATCTGGTGATCGATATGCAGGGAAACGGTGGGGGCATTGTGGTCAACTCTGCCCGTTTGCTACGCTACTGGATGCCCAAGCCCTTTCGAATCATGAACCATGAAGAAATGAAACGGGCTGCCCGCACTGAACTCGTTACCCGCTGGAATCCGTTTTCGGCGCTAAATTTTAGCCTGCAATACCGAACCGACAACAACGGTGGGTTTTCCAGTCGTTCGGCCAACCGACGTTATCGGCCCCGGCAGCGGGATTCCTTTGCCGGCAATTTATACTTTCTGGTAAATGGCGCGTCGTTTTCAGCCACCACAACCGTGCTGGCCAAAACACTCGATGCCGGTTTGGGTACTTATGTCGGCGAAGCGAGCGGTAGTGCCTACTGGGGCGACTTTGCGGGGCATTTTAAAACGATAACCCTGCCAAATTCCAGGCTTCAGGTGCGCATTCCGCTCAAAAAACTGACGCATGCCGTTGAAACCGAACGGGCCAATGGCTTCACCGTCGAACCTGACTTTATTGTTACCCGCAGCTTCGATGACCTGATGAACAATCGGGATTATATCTTGGATTACACCCTTCGGCTCATTCGGGAGGGTGTTGTGATTCGTCCGGGCGTTGACAAACAGCCAATTCGAAACCGGGCATTGCAGGCTTCGCGGTAAAATCGTACCTTTATCCTGTATTCGGTTCATTGTCGACAACGTTCAGTGCTACATAAACCATAAGCCACTTCCTGTTGAGGCAGTAGCGAATCAGGTACTGAAGCAGTCAAGCTACGGCCGTAAACTTTCTCTATGTGTATTGCATCGTTGACGTTGAAACAACGGGTGGTGTAAAAGGCCCAACCCGACTTACTGAAATTGCCATTTTCCGCCACGACGGGCAGCAGGTTGTTGATTCGTTTCACTCCCTGCTAAATCCGGAATGTCCGATCCCCCCATTTATCCGGCATTTAACGGGCATCTCCAATGAGATGGTCCAGAACGCGCCTACGTTTGCCGAGGTCGCCAATGATGTCCTGAACATCACGAAGGATGCTATCTTCGTCGCCCATAATGTTGGCTTCGACTTTGGCTTTATCCAGAAAGAGTTGAACTGGTTGGGTCACGACTATTTACGGCGCACACTGTGCACCGTTCGGACGAGCCGCAAGTTGTTGCCGGGGCACCCTTCTTATAGCTTAGGCAAGCTTTGCCGCTCCCTCGACATTCCGTTGAACGGACGCCACCGCGCCCAGGGAGACGCGGCCGCAACAGTCCTGCTGTTTGAGATGCTGTTACGTACTGACTCCCAGGGCCTGATTCCCCGCATTAGTCCTCTTATCGAATATACCCGTTAGTCCTTTATTCGGCTAACGGTGTGGACTACCTGTGCCAGGCACTTCCTGACTGGCTTGAGCGACCCATTGCTGGTTATTTGGTTTTTCAGGCTCCCCGCCGTAACTAGTTATACATTTCGTCTTCGCCTTAATCATCATCAACGTATGCGCGTTTCTACCTTCATCCGTTTATCTTTTATGTTGAGTTCATCTGTCGCATTGGGTCAGTCAGCAAACCCCATAAAATACCCTGTAGCCCGGAAAACCGACCAGGTCGATCAGTACCATGGTACGCAGGTCGCCGACCCGTATCGCTGGCTGGAGGATGACCGCTCTCCCGAAACAGCCGACTGGGTAAAAGCTGAAAATAAAGTCACGTTTGATTACCTGGCCCAAATTCCTTACCGGAAACAATTTCAGGACCGGCTAGAACAGGTCTATAATTACCCGAAATATTCGGCACCCAGCCGAAAAGGAGACTGGTTCTATTTCTCGAAGAACGACGGCTTGCAGAATCAGGCCGTTTTATACCGTCAGAAAGGACTCGATGGCAAACCCGAAGTAGTCATTGATCCGAATAAATTATCCGCCGACGGCACCACTCGTCTGGGTGCTTTTTCGCTCTCGAAAGATGGTAAACATGCCGTTGTTGGGTTGTCGAAAGGAGGCTCCGACTGGCAGGAATACCAGGTTATGGACCTGACGACCAAGACCTACTTGCCCGACAAAATCGAATGGGTAAAAATCTCGGGAGCGGCCTGGCAGGGCGATGGTTTCTATTATAGCCGGTATCCCAAACCCGAAGGCAGCGCGTTGGCGGCAAAAAACGAAAACCACCAGGTTTTCTTTCACAAGCTGAATACGCCCCAATCGGCCGACCGACTGGTATACGAAGATGCTGAACACCCGCAGCGCTTCCACATCGTCAGTACGACCGATGATGAGCGCTTCGCCCTATTATCCATCAGCGACCGGGGCCAGGGAAAAGACGGTAACTCGCTGCTGTTCCTAGACGCCACTTCTGCTCGAAAAACGTTTGCTCCAGTCGTGGCAGAGATTACCAACTTCAGTTACGGCGTGGTCGATAATGACGGCGACCGGCTTCTGATTTTAACGAACGAGAAAGCCCCTAACAGCAAAGTCATTGCATTCGATACGAAAAAGAAGGCTTTCTCGACTTTGATTCCCGAAAAACCCGAGCCTATTGCCGAAGGAAGTGTCAGCGCTGCCGGGGGTAAACTATTTGTTGAATACGCGAAAGACGTTACCTCAAAAATCGAGGTCTTTACCTATGCCGGAAAGTCAGAAGGTGAAGTTAAGTTACCTGCCATCGGCTCGGCAGGTGGCTTCGGCGGTGAAAAGGATGATAAGTTTGTTTTCTACACGTTTACATCCTTCACCTTCCCGCCAACTATTTACCGGTACGACATTGCGACGCACAAGAGCACCGTTTTCCGCGCGCCCGAGGTAGATTTTAACCCATCAGACTACGAAACGAAACAAGTATTTTATGCCAGCAAAGACGGCACGAAAGTACCTATGTTTTTGACCTACCGTAAAGGCTTAAAACTCGACGGCTCCAATCCAACACTTCTGTACGGATACGGCGGGTTCAACGTTAGCCTTCCTCCTTCGTTCAGCCCGTTTCGAATTCCGTTTCTGGAGCAGGGCGGTGTGTATGCACAGGCCAATTTGCGGGGCGGCAGCGAATACGGCGAAAAATGGCACGAGCAGGGCATGAAACTCAAGAAGCAGAATGTGTTCGACGATTTCATTGCCGCAGCCGAATACCTGATTGCGCAGAAATATACAAGTCCGGCCAAACTTGCCGTTCAGGGCGGATCGAATGGCGGCTTGTTGGTTGGCGCGGTTATGAACCAGCGCCCCGACTTATTCCGGGTAGCGATTCCGCAGGTGGGCGTTATGGATATGCTGCGATTCCACAAATTCACGATCGGCTGGAACTGGATTGCCGACTACGGCAGCAGCGACAACGCTGACGAGTTTAAGGCGCTTTATGCGTACTCTCCCCTTCACAACATTAAGCCCGGCATTGACTACCCGGCCACGCTGATCACCACCGCCGACCACGACGACCGGGTCGTTCCGGCTCACTCGTTCAAATACGCGGCTACGTTGCAGGAACTATATAAAGGAACAAATCCAGTACTAATCCGAATCGATACGAATTCCGGTCACGGAGCCAGCAATACCAAAAAGAACATCGAAACAGCCGCCGATATCTACTCGTTCATTCTCTGGAACATGGGAATCAAAAGTTTGAAAGAAGTGGCGAGTAAATAATCTGTCTCCTGTAAACAAAAAGGGCCGCCTGAATTTCAGGCGGCCCTTTTTGTAAAGCGTTGTTAACTTACAGTTTGAACGTTACACCTAATTGAAGAGGAGCAATACCAGTTCCTAATTCAGCAAAACCACCTACTTTGGGACTAAAGAAGTAACGGCCACCTAAGTGAATAGGCACATAAATACCGCTACCAAACGAGCTACCTCCGTAAATACTATTGCTATAAGAGACGCTTTCGTAGCCTAAGCCAATACCAGCATACAAGTCAGCTTTATCAGTGCTTAAGTTCAAAAGTTCATTAAAGTGATAAGAACCACGAGCGGCAAAATAGAGATAATTGATCTTATCATTAAATTGTAGATAACCAGAATTGAAGCTACGATAAGCCACTTGACCACCTACCGTAATGTTTGGCGCTACACCAAAGTCAGCAGAGGCCCCAAAAGCTATACCCCCTACGCTGGAATAACCCCCTACGCCAATACCGAGGTTTATAAATTTGGTGCCTTTATCAACAGCGAGCTGTGCAAACGACTGCGTTCCGGCCAGCAATCCAAGAACAAGTAAAAGAGAAAAGTGAAATTTTTTCATGTGACGAAATTGATTTATGTTAAAATTCGGGACAAAGTAAGTGGGAATCTTTTGGGCCACCAAGCAAAAAGAACACCCACTTATTATTCGGTCATATCCTCTTAGGGAGCGCAAAATTAATATGCTGTCGAATTATGTGTATATACGGAAGTAAAAAACTTGTCATAAAGCGTTCACTTTTATCCGGCGTCTTATGTTAATACTAGTATATCTCTACAAACAGAAAGAGACGACCCCCTCCGGGGTCGTCTCTTTCTGTTTGTACTAAATGGGCAAGAATTCTACTAATTGGCCATTTCCGGCTTCAATTTCTCTTTAAACACTTTCCTAAACTTGTCAAGCTTGGGTGCAATCACAAAAGCACAATAGCCCTGGTTAGGATTGTTGGCAAAATAGCTCTGATGATAGGCTTCAGCTTCATAAAAGGTTTCGGCAGGGCTAATCTCTGTCACAATCGGGCGATCATACGCACCTGACTTGTCCAGTTCAGCTTTCGCCGTTTCGGCTAATTGTTTCTGCTCGTCATTGTGGTAAAAAATCACCGACCGGTATTGCGTACCCACGTCTTCGCCCTGGCGGTTAAGCGACGTGGGGTCATGCCCACGGAAGAAGGCCTCCAGCAATTCCGGGTAAGTAATTTTGGCCGGGTCGTACGTAACCTCCACACATTCGGCATGGCCCGTGGTTCCGGTACATACTTCTTTGTAGGTTGGATTTGGTTTTTGGCCGCCTTCGTAGCCAGAGACAGCGCCAAGGACACCGTCGAGCGATTCATACAAAGCTTCTGTGCACCAGAAACAACCCGTTCCAAAAGTCGCTTTGGCCAGATTGGCCGATTGATTTGTGGTCATAAATCGTGTTTCTATAAACCTGCAGGCCGGGTTACCGAAGGGTTGCTCAAACCTTATAGGTTTAATTAGGTTATTTTTCCTGATTGTTTAACATAACTCTCGTGCGTAAAGTTTACGCCCCCTTGCCTGTGAAAGACTTCGATACCGACCGTTTCCGCTACGATGGCGATAAGCCATTTAAACTAAAAAAAGCACCCACTAAAGTAGATGACCTCTATGAAGATAACGACCACTACGAAGCGCTGCTTCGGCAGCAGGCGGCCGAGATCGACAAGTGGCAGGAGCGTATGTTTGCCCACAATCGGTTTGGGTTAGTAGCGGTCTTCCAGGCTCTTGATGCGGCCGGAAAAGATGGTACCATCCAGCACGTATTCACAGGCACTAACCCCGCTGGTGTTCGGGTCTATTCGTTCAAACGACCGACCGACCAGGAGCTTGACCATGACTTTTTGTGGCGCAGCTGGCGCGAACTACCTGAACGCGGCACGATCGGAATTTTCAACCGCTCGTATTATGAAGAAGTGCTGGTCACCAAAGTCCATCCCGAGATTCTGACGGAGAGCCAGCGATTACCCGAAAAAATAACGGAGGACCTGGATAAGCTTTTTAAGCACCGCTTCGAGGCTATTCGGGATATGGAAACCTTTCTTTATCGCAACGGCTTCCCAACGGTTAAATTCTACCTGCACGTGTCGAAAAAAGAACAGGGCGAGCGTCTGATTGCCCGGATTGAGGATGCGGAGAAGAACTGGAAGTTTGAAGAAGGCGACGTTAAGGAACGCGAATTCTGGGACGATTATCAGGATGCGTACGAAACCTGCATCGGTGAAACCGCCACCGAGAAAGCTCCCTGGTATGTAATTCCGGCCGACGACAAGAAGAATATGCGTCTGCTGGTAGGCCGGATTATTATCGACGAACTCAAAAAACTGCCGATTGCCGAACCTGAGCCCAATGATGAACGCTTCAAGGCTCTGCAGAAATTAATTCCGGTTATTCAGGCACAATAAAAGCGCGGCCAATGTGTCACCTAACACAGTGAAGCCGCTATTCTTAGTTTAAACTGCGGCTTTCGAATGGCTCAGCTACGTTATGAAAAAAATAAATAGTAAAGATTTCCGGTACGATGAAAAACGGTCATTTTCGTATAAGGAGATGGCCACTCGCATTGATCCCTTTTACACTGACGAGGCCGATCAAAGCCGACAGCTGGATGCCCTCGCGGCCCGCATGGATCAGGCTCAGAATAAAATGCATGCCGATGAGCATTATGGTCTGCTAGTCGTCTTTCAGGCTATGGATGCCGCGGGAAAAGACAGTAGTATCCGTCGGATATTTAAAGGCGTTAACCCGTCACGGTTTCAGATAGCGCCCTTCAAGAAACCGGAAAAGGGCGACTTAAAGCATGATTTTCTGTGGCGCTTCTGGCAGGAATTGCCCGAGCGCGGCAACATTGGTGTTTTCAACCGCTCCTATTACGAAGAAGTACTTGCCTTACGTGTCCATCCCGAGCGGCTTAAGGACCAATCTATTCCCGTTAATCTCTTGCCGACTAACGAAGAAACGCTCTGGAAACAACGGTTTGGCGATATTGTCCATTTTGAAGATTACCTGTTTCGGAATGGCTTCCCTGTTGTGAAATTCTACCTGCATGTCGACCAGAAAGAGCAGGGCCAGCGGCTCATTGCCCGGCTGGAAGACTCTGAAAAACAATGGAAGCTAAGCCCCACGGACCTGGAAGAGCGGAAATTCTGGCCCCAGTACATGCAGGCTTACGAAGATACCATCAACGCAACCGCTACCCGGAAGAATCCCTGGTATGTGATCCCAAGCGACGACCGGGTGAATCAACAACTGATCATCGCGACAATTCTGACCGAGATTCTCGAATCGCTACCCGTGAGTTTTCCAGAAACAGACGATAAAGAAGCAAAAAAGCTAATCAACCAAATCAAAAAACAGGATAGTTAGCCTTGGAGCGGTGAAGGAGCGCCACGGCTAGCCATCCTGTTTTGTCCAGCATGGACTGCCGCTCACCCCGTTATTTAGGTGCTTCATCTATTTTTCACCCAGGCTTAACTTACCCAAACGTATTTTTGCGCTAGCAACCTAAACCACCATCACCCGTATGTGTGGCTCGTTGGTAACACTATGAAATACACCATACAGCTCTGGCTATTCGGCCTTCTTATAAACTTTATGTCTCTACGGGCTGCCGAGGCCCAGGGATCGCTGAACACCCGAAGCAACGTACCCGACAAAGGAATTCGGTCGGCGGGCCTGACCATCAGCGGATACATAAAGGATGCGGGTAACGGCGAAGGGTTGATTGGTGTCTCTGTTTACGTTAAAGAAACCGGTACAGGAGCGGTGACCAACAGCTACGGCTTTTATGCCGTAACGTTACAACCGGGAAATTACAACCTGGTTATCAGCTATGTCGGCTACGAAAAGCAGAATAAAACGGTAAATCTGACCGATCAGAACGTTCGCCTAGATCTTGAACTGAGCCAGGAAGGCAAACAGCTTCAGGAAGTTATCGTGTCAACGACGCGTGAGGACGACAATGTGAAAAATATTGAAATGAGCGTCAACCGGATCGACGTGAAAACACTGCAACGAATTCCGGCACTGCTCGGCGAAGTCGACGTAATCCGTAGTATTCAACTGCTGCCGGGCGTATCGACCGTTGGCGAAGGGGCGACAGGCTTCAATGTACGCGGGGGTAGTATCGACCAGAATCTGGTGCTACTTGACGAAGCGCCCGTCTACAACTCATCTCACCTGTTTGGTTTCTTTTCCGTATTCAACCCCGACGCAGTCAAAGATGTAAAGCTGATAAAAGGCGGCATTCCATCAAATTACGGTGGCCGAATCTCGTCGATTCTTGATGTTCGTCTGAAAGAAGGCAATGCCAAGAAAGCCGAACTAAATGGCGGCATTGGCCTTATTTTCAGTCGATTATCATACGAGCGACCCTTATTCAAAGGCAAAGGCTCGTTTATCGTCGCTGCCCGACGCTCCTACGCCGACATTCTGGCGCAACCTTTCCTGACGGGTGATCTGAAAGGGGCGAAATTCTATTTCTACGACCTTACGGCAAAAGCCAATTACCACATTAACGACAAGAACACGGTCTTTTTATCGGGGTATCTGGGCCGTGATGTATTCGGGTCTGATTTTGGTTTCAACTGGGGCAACACAACGCTGTCGGCCCGCTGGAATCATGTATTCAGTAACCGGCTGTTTTTGAACACCACGGCGTATTATAGTAACTACGATTACTCCCTGAATTCGGACCTGAAACAGAAACGGCCGAACGACTTTTTCCGTACGGATTCCCGTATCGTCGATTACAGCTTAAAGCCTGATTTCTCGCTATTTCTGGGCAAAAACACGATTTCCTTTGGTGGGCAGGCCATTATTCACGATTTCCAGCCAGGCATGGCCACAGCCGCCAGTTCGGGTAGTGTGCGCACGTTTGGCATTGCCAACAAGCATGCGCTCGAAGCCGCGTTGTACGTTGGCAACGAGCAACAGCTAACGCCTACGTTACAGCTCCAGTATGGGCTGCGCTATTCGTTATTTAACTATGTAGGACCGGGCGAAGCATATACTTTTCAGACCGATGTACCGTTGGGTGCCCGGCGGGAAGTGGTTACGACGGTGGCCTATCGGGGTGGCGATGTTATTAAAACATACGGAAATTGGGAACCCCGCTTTTCGGCCAAGTATGACCTGACCAGCAATAGCTCACTTAAATTTAGCTATAACCGACTGGCCCAGTATATCCACCTGGTTTCCAATACAACCGCGTCGACTCCGCTGGATATCTGGACACCATCGACTAACAACATCAAACCGCAGATTGGCGATCAGGTAGCGGGCGGTTACTTTAAAAATTTCGGTCGTTCACAGGGCGCAGGCAGCGAGTTTGAAGCCTCCGTTGAAGTGTATTATAAATGGCTCCAGAACCAGATCGATTACATTGACGGGGCCAGCCTGATCCTCAACAAATACTTAGAGGGTGATCTGCTGAGTGGAAAAGGGCGCGCCTACGGGGCTGAATTTTTCGTCAAACGAAACACGGGCGTTGTCAACGGCTGGATTAGCTACACGCTGGCTAAAACCGAGCGGCAGGTCAACGGCATCAACAATAACAACTGGTACCCAACGCGTTTCGACAAACGACACACCCTGACGTCAGTACTGCTGTTCGACCCGCCACAAGCCAAGCGCTGGAATTTCTCGGCGACGTTCACATTGGCCAGCGGTACGCCCGGCACTTTCCCCACGAACCGCTTTGAATATGAAGGGTTCGTGGTGCCACAAAACACCGATAACTCCCGGAATAATTACCGAATTCCGGCCTATCACCGGCTCGATCTGGCAGCTACCCTGCAAGGACGCAAACGGCCGGGCAAACGGAAAGAGGATAACTGGGTGTTCTCCGTTTATAATGTATACGCCCGGAAAAACCCGTTTTCGGTGTACTTTCAGCCCAATGCGGACAACCCCCGCATAACGGAAGCAATCCGCTATTCTGTTTTTGCGACCCTGATTCCGTCCGTAACGTACAACTTCAAATTTTAGCGATCGTACCCTCCGGGTTCAACACATCGAGTAATGGCTGGCCCAAAAGGGCGGCACAAGTAGTATGAAATCAGCGCTTTTCGTTTTCTTTATCGCCTTGGCTGTTCAGACGCTAACCAGTTGCACAACGGTGATCGACGCAAAACTCAATACAGGCCCGATCCAGCTATCCGTTGATGGAACACTGACCGATCAGCCTGGCAAGCAAACCATTCGACTCACCCAGACAGCTGCTTACTTCGATAATAGCCAGCCTACGCCTGCTACCAGCGCAACGGTTACGGTTTCGGATGATGCCGGGAAGACATACCCCTTCTCAGACCCCGACAATGATGGCTACTACGTTTGGCAGCCAACGGGTAAAGACACGCTGGGTCATATTGGTCGCACGTATCAGCTTACCGTTGCTTACCAGGGCGATACATATCGGGCCAGTTCCAAGATGAATCGGTTGCCTCCCATCGACTCGATCATTTTTGTAAAACGAAAGATTAACCCGATCTCGAAAACGGAAGGATACCGGGCGGAATTTTACGCCGTCGACATTGCCGGTGGCGTTGATTATTACCGAATCCGGTTTTCCAGAAACGGAACGCTTCAGAACAAACCGGAAAACATCATTACCTCGCAGGATGGTGGGTTTCGGGGAGCAAACACGGTTACCGATGGCCTGACGTTTATTGCCCCTATCCGACGGTCGGTTAACCCGGATAGTTTGTACGCCCTGAATGATGTGGTAAACGTAGAGCTCCAGTCACTTACGGCCGACGCCTTTGATTTTTGGCAGGCGCTACGCACCCAGATCACGAATGGAGGGTTGTTTGCCACACCCGCCGTCAACGTACCAACCAATATTATCAACACGAATACTACCGGGCGAAAGGCGACGGGATTTTTCATCACATCCGCCGTTCGTAGCAAAACAGCCGCTGTTGTCCAAGCCAATATCCGCGTGCGGGAAGATTGAGAAACAGCGAACTGCTCCCGACCAAACGCCTTATTCGCAGCTAATCACCGATTTACCCCCTGCAGAAAGGCCGCGATTTCCATTCCCCAGGCAATGCCAATATGAATGAGTAACCCTCCCCAGATGCTACGGGTACTCAGGGCAAGAACGCCCAGTAAATAGCCACCAAACAGCGACGAAACGGCTTCGCCTAAAGGGCGGCCAAAATGAACGGTGCAGTACCAGACGACCATCGGCAATATAGATCCGCGGCCCAGTACCTGACTCATGCCGATCACGAGAAAGCCCCGAAAAAGCAATTCGGTAGGCACAAAATCCCAGCCATAACACAGCTCATACAGGAGTGCGGTTACCCACTCGGGCACCCCAAAAAACTCGTTGGCATTCGTATCATGGTACGTCGGGTATGACCGAAGAAAATCGGGCTGAAATGACGCCAGCGTTATAAGCGGAATCATTAGTCCCAACAGAATCGCATAAAGCACCAGCCCCTTTCGCTTCGGCGCCATCCCATAAAAATGACTTGGCTGGGGCTCCAGGAATTTATAGAATACATAAAGCGGTAAGACGATGGTCAGTGCCGATTGTAGGTTGTGCAGGCAGTAGTAGGCAAATACATAAATCTGCCCATCGAATAGTTGTCGGCTCCAGTAACTGTGCGCATAAAAACCAGCGTAGATGGCGTAACAGATCAGGGCCGTCCCGCTTCGAAGCCAAAAACCCCGGTTACGCCAGATGTCGGGGCGCCGATGGAAATGTGTCCAAAGCCAGACGCTGCCATAATAAGCGGTGGCATACAGGCAAAAGTACAGAAGTGGCCAGATGGGTTTACCCTGATGCGAATCAATATACGCGTCCTCGAGGTCAACGTAATAATTGACAGCGATAAGAAAGATCACCCAAAGAGCCGTGGCCCCATAAAGGTCAGGTCGGAAGTCGGCGCGAAGGTGGGTGCGCAAATCGCGCCATAGAGCTCTCACGAAAAATTTCAGTCGTACTACCTGCAGTTTCTCTTATCGAAAAAAACTATACTATGAAGCTGTTTAAACTTAGAAATCACGCTTTAATTTGATTGTTTTTGTCCTTCTGGCGACAGGAGGAATCTTAAAGTTACCTGCGAGGAAAACTCAAGATTCCTCCTGTCGTCGGAAGGACAAAAAATGCCTTACTTTTCATTTAAAAAAGGCAAGTTTAAACAGCTTCTTACCTTATTTAAAACTGCATTTTCAGGCATCTTTAAAATGCCCGTATCATTGCCATCGGTTTATATTGACAACTAAACAGCCATTAAAACCCTTCTTTCTCGGCTTCCTTGTCTTTTTTCTTCTCGTCTTTCTTTTTCTCCTCCTTCACCACTTTTTGACCTGGCTGTGGCTTAGGCTTGGGAGCCGCTTTAACTTTCGTCTTGTACTGGTCCAGATACCGATCGACAAAAAGAGCTTTCTCATCCGCCGTAGCAGCAACGACTTCAAGGGTGGCTTTTGATGAGTTCTTAGATCCCGCTAACAACCGGTCATTGATGTCCTGCTCCGAGGTCACGATGGCTAATTGCCCGAGAGCGGTTGGTGTGCTGCCCGGTTTGTAATCATAGAATACCCACACATCCGGCGACGCTTCCAGATAAATACTCGCTTCGTCACCATTGGCGCCTTTCCGAATTTCGACAAAGCCATCCATCTGGGCATTTATATCCGTCGCCATCATGTTCGAGACGCCTAGCCGCCCTGTACTATAGAAAGCGTTGTATTTTGTAGACCAGCGCAGATTGGCGTTTGCCAGCACCAGCATAGCATTCAGCTTTGGCGATGCCTGATTGAGCGGTGCGTGCTGATTCTGCGCCTTAACCCGGTAGGCATCCACCGCCTGCTGTCCAAGCAGCGGCAGTAGCTTATCCGACAGTCGGTTCAGGTCATCGTCAGCAGCCTCGTCATTTTTCTCCTCCAGATTCGCTTTGACAAGTTTATCTGAAATGAGATTAGTCATTGGATCCGGCACTGGAAACGTAAATGCCAACAGCGTATTGAACCGATATTGGCTACTGTCGATGTTGACCCGCGCCGAGCCTGACGCCAGCAGATACTCGTGTGGGGCCGCATTGAGCAGGTTCAGTTTACCCTTGAACGTCATGACGCCACGGGCATCGTTAAACGTAAAGGCGTTTTCAACCTCATCGTCAACGGTAGCCACAATGGCATCCGTTTTTGTACTGTCGGTCTTCGTACTATCCGTTTTAACTGCGTTTGTTTTGGCGCTGTCCGGCATTGTCGCTACAGCCACAGGCTCTGCGGAAGCGAGATCGCTACCTTTCGACGCGATCCGGTACACTTTATCCTTTTCGTCATAGCGCATAATACCCGTGGCCGTAAACAGGTCGTCGTCTTTCGAATCCTCTTTTGGCGACAGAAACGTTGGGTACAGACCGGCACCACCCAGCCGGAAATGAATACCAGCGACCAGCAGTTGCCCACCTTCGTTCTTCAGGTTTTTGTCTACCTTAACCTCCAATCGTTCTTCGACTTTTTCCTTAAAAGGAATCCAGCCGCCCACCAGATCCTGCCGTTTTTTCAACGCTGGCTTGATAAAACCATCCATGGCGAGATCAGGTGCCGGAGCCTGCATCACAATAGCGCCCTTGAAAAGCATTTTCGGTGCCAGTTGCAGGTTGTCGTCCTCATCCACTTCGGCGCGCGCAACGGTAAAATAGGTTGTAGTCGCTGCGGCTTTACTGCTGTTCCGGCGACCTTTGGCGGTTTTCTTGGTATCCGCCGTTAGGGTTGCGGATGCTACAGCGGGGGCTTCCTTTAACTCGAAACTTCCCATTTTAATACTGGCCGTGTCGCCTTTAGCGGTTGCAAACTGATAGGTTGCATCGCCCGCAAAGCGGGTGCGCGACAGAATCTGGATGTTTCCGTTTTTCAGGCGGTGGAACAAACTGATCGTATCCAGTTCGAGCCGGGCGTTTTTCAACGGCAACATCTCTCCATTTCGACGGATCGTTAGCTGGCCTTTCTCGGGGAAAATCCGGGCGTCGGCCGAATTGACGTAGGGCACACCACTAATGTTAAGCATCCGTTTTTCTACATCGTACAGGGCGGCCGAGCCGTTGAAGGTCAGCTTTTCCTGCTCTTCGGCCGTAGCGGTGAAGGTCGATGTTTTCACATCGCCTTTCATGGCAATTGTCTTCGCGTTAATGTTCCACACCGCCCGGTTGATGCTGGTTTTATAAGCCGCAAACGGAAACTCCATGCTGGCGCTTACGGTGTCGTCGAGGCTTTCCTTCTTGTTGATCGACAAACCAACAATTCCTTTCGTCTGGTTGAAATCAACGTCGATGCCATTGCCCAGCAGAATGGGTTTACCAATCTGGGTTCCCGGTGTCTCTTTATCGGCTATTATTTTAAACTGGGCATTGGTGGCAATAAATCCTTCCTTATTGAATTTGATACTACCCGAGATAGCTTCAGAATCTTTCCGCCGTAAGGTTCCATTGCCAAACAAACCCGACGAACGCAACGCCAGGCCCCCTTCGAGGTTGGTCGTAGCGTTGTAGAAATTAAAGTTATTTTTCTGCGTCGTAATGACCATGCTATCCGCTTTGGGCCACCATTTCAGACTATAGTTATTGAGCTGAACCTGCGGAAAGTAGCCTTTTCCAATCACACCTTCCTTGATTTCACCCTTCTCTCCCGACGCCAATAACGAGTCAGTCATGAACAAGATACCCTTGGTGTTCAGGCTGGCGGTCAGGTGATTCAGGACGCCCTCGGCACGAAGCCCACTCTTATCCATAGTCAACTCACCCGTAAATTTAACCGTCGATGGCGTAGTGCCTTTCTTGCCGTTATATACAGGATAGCCCGTTGCCGGCGCTTTATGAACGAAACCGAGGGTGTTATCGGGCATCGTTTTAAGCTCGGCTTTGAAAGGCGGGAAAATGCCGTCGGAATAAAACGTCCCCATAAACGAAATATCGCCTTTGCCCAGACTGTCGTTGTCGATGGCCGGAATCTTGAAATAAACTTTCTGATTATAAAGAATATCGCCCCGAACGGGTTGGTTAAAATAAACCGTCATCCCTTCGGGCATTACCAGGCGCTGAGTAGTCTTCTTTCCCGCGATCCGGCCCGATTTATTGTCGGCACTACCCAGGTAAACCGTTCCGGGATTTTCGTATTTGATATCGCCCCCAATTTCACCTTCTTTCCCCTGAGCCGCCAGTTTTGGCGACGAGAAGGTGATCGAGTCGATCTTGTTCATGGTCATGCCAAACTTGTCATAATCAAATTTAAGATCACGACCTGCATACCGGAGATTACCCGCTTTTAGCTGACCATTCAGCGTAAAGGCCCGGCCCTTACCAACCCGCAACGTTTTGTCGGATGGAAAACCAACTATTTTTAATGAATCAGACAGCACAAACCGCTCAACGCCCCGAATGGTCAGCAGTTTATCGTCGAGGTTAATCGTCGCATTTTTGATGCTGTCGTTCGACGCGAACAGCGACTGTACCTGGAAGTTGTCATAATCCCGTTTCTGGGTGTAGGCCAACACGTATAAATATCCTTTACGACTCAGTCGCATCAGGGAGGTGTTCGGGTCACGGTCAATGTAGCCTTCCAGCACCATGCGGTTAAGTGCGCCCCGCAACGATTTTGAATTGACATTTTTGGCGAACTGGACGATATCGTCGTCGAGGAATGTCTGTTGCTTTTTGGTCGAGATGTAGTTCGCTACGATTTGCAGTGGGTGGAAGCCATAATCAACGGTCAGGTCGGCATAGCGCTGGGGCTGAAAGTAGTCGTACGACTCAAAACGAACCGGCACTTCACGTTTGGCACCTACCTGATAGAAATCGACTTTCCGACGGGGTAAATCCCAGCGCACTACTTCGGGCATAATGTAAAACTTGTGATACGAATCAGCATAGGGCACCCGGGCATAATCGGTCCGTTGCTCGCGGTCGAGCCAGGCAATACGCTGGTTTTTGTCATACCGGAACATCACCGATGGGTGCGAGATCGAATCTGTATCGACATAACCCACAAACGCGGCCGAGGCCGCCGAGATCATGGAGCGCGCATTACCCCCGACGGCTTTGGTGGGTTCGGGTATCGTATTAAAACCCGACTGAGCCAGACCAGCCTGCGTTGAATCAGAACGCTGGGCACCAGCATTATTGCTGACAAATCGGGTCGTGTCACTTGTGCCAAACTCAAATCGACGACTGCTGGCTTTAAAGGCTGGTTTACCCTTGTATTTCACGATGATCTGCGCCGGTTGGCCACTGGCCGACGCCCCCACCATCTGCGTGCCCGATAAAGCCAGACCACCGCGGTATTCCAGATCAGGACCCAGGTCGGGCAGTTTCACGTCGCTCTGCCAGGACATGAAGCGTGGATAGGTTACGGGCCCTCCTTTTTTCTTGCTGACATACTCGAAAACGCCTTTTACGGGCTTGCTGGTGCCATACGTCAGGGTCACATCGTCGGCCTGAAGGCGTGGGGTTATAACCGGCATGGCGTAATCACTCAGGGTCACGAAAATATCCGGCCGGCCGGCTGTTTCCCAGGTAAATTTGCCGCCCTGTCCAACCAGCATTCCCTCCTTAAGCATCAGGTCACCACTGGTATTGGCCAAAACAGCCGAATCACCGTTGGCCTTAATCGCCAGCGAAACGTCTTTCAGGCTAAGCACCACACCCGCTACAGCTGGCATTGGCCGACGTTGCGGAATATACTGAGGGCCAAGTTGACGGGGCTGCGTTGAGTCTGTCGAAGCAGGTGTATCCCAGCCATCGAATCGGGAACGCTCGATAGAGGCTTTAACCGCAGCCAGCGAATCGGCGGGCGTTTGAACGGCTCCGGGCTGCACAGGCTGCACGCCCTCTACATACCGAAACTGGTAAGTGCCGCCGAGCGCATAGAGCTTGTTGTAGGTGCTGACATACAGTTCGCGCCGTTCCATGAATCGTCGGGCGGTTTCCAGACTGCGGGCAAACACCTTAGGGTCGTTGGCCTCGAACAACTTCTCGGCAATCGTCAGAATGCCGTCAACGGTAGCAGGCCCAGCTTGCGGTGCAGTAGCGGCCAGGTAAAGTGATTCGTAAAAAGGCGCGAAATGCGTAGCCGCCGGAAGCCGCTTCTGATTCAGTTTCCGACTTAAGGCCATCACCCGTTCCTGCTGGGGTGCGGATAGCTTACTCTCCGACCAGAGTGATTGCAAATTGGTACCGGCCCGAACGGCCACTGGTCCACCCGTTGCCATCAGTTTTTGCACTTCGGCCATGAACTGATCGGGCTTGTCGGAAAGCCGAACCGCCTGACCGAGGGCGGTGGTTAGGGTTAAGAGTGTTACGATCAGGCTGTACTGTATGCGATTCATATCTAGTCGATAGCCGAGAGAAGCGCGGTCGACTACGCTCCTATCAACGTTTATAAACTGTCTGAAAATAGTTCTTTTTCAGTCTGCAAACCCCTAAATCCCCTGAAGGGGACTTTATCTAAGAGTGAGCAAAGTCCCCTTCAGGGGATTTAGGGGTTTGCAGGCAACTTCTTATAAAAGGATAAAGACGTCCATTGATTTTTTGTCAGCCGATTGGCCAGGACCAATCCAGTGTCAATGGCTTTCTGTTCAATATCGGCAGCATCGGACTCGTAGAAGCCACTGACCACCAGATGCCCGTTTTCGGTTAATAGCTTGGTATAGGTGGGAATTTCGGCCAGCAACACGTTCCGATTAATATTGGCTAGTACAATCTCATAGCGACTGCCTGGGTCAACATCAGCAATCGTACCCATAAACACCCTGACTTGCGGACAGTCGTTTAGCTCGGCGTTTTCGCGGGTGTTTTCAACGGCCCACTCTTCAATGTCGAACGCCAGCACATCGCTTGCGCCCATTTTTGCCGCCAGTATCGCCAAAATGCCCGTTCCACTACCAACATCGAGCACTTTCTTCTCCACAAAATCAAGGCCAAGTTGCTGTTCCAGCATCATTGCCGTGGTTTCGTGATGACCCGTACCAAACGACATCTTGGGATCGATGACAATATCGTACCGAAATGGTCCCGATCTGCCGGTATGATTCGCAGTATGAAAAGACGCCCGCACCCGTACGGATGCGTCTGACCCGACACCGACCTCAATTGGCTCATAACTACGCTCCCACTCGGCATTCCAGTTCCTTTTTTCTAACGAATTGACTTCATAGGCTATTGCTGTTTGCCCAGCGTATTTAGCAATCAATTCCTGTACTGCCTGCTCATCAAAATCAGGTTCGATAATGTAGGCGTTCAGCCCCTCATCGGTTTCCACAAATGACTCGTAACCAAGCTCGGCCAGTTCGGCAGTAAGGATGTCGGTATAATCGGGCGACAGGCGCAATTGAAGTTCACTATAGTTCATACGTCAAAGTAACGAAAAACAGGCAAGCTCTTCGATTTACAATGCATTATCTGCCGACGTTCACTTTATTTTTCGCCCGTTTCCAACCTTTTGCCCACCTGGCTGCCCTTTGATCCGAAGCAGCAATTAAACTGATGTTCCGCTTGGCAACTCCGACCGATAAACATGAACAGGACCGAGTCATTACCGACCCGGTTGGGAGTGAGCCAGTCTGGAGCGACCCGGTCGATAAAGACATCGTTGAACGCTGCCGGGTCGCTGACCAGCCGGTAGCACAACGGGCAGCCCAGCGGCAACTCTTTGAGCAGTATAAGCGGGCCATGTTCTCAACGGCTTACCGTATTCTCAACGATTACGATCATGCCAACGACGCGCTTCAGGATGCATTCGTCGATGTCTTTCGCAACCTCGACCAGTTTACTTTCCGCTCAACGCTGGGGGCCTGGATTAAGACTATCGTGGTTCGTCGGGCCATTCGAAAACAGCAACTCGAAGGCCGGTTTCTGTCTATCGACGAAACCCTACACGACCAGCCCGCACCGTTTCGAGACACTCTTACGGGGGCAGAACTGGATGCCGCTATCCGAACATTGCCCGATGGTGCCCGAACCGTTTTTCTGCTAGTGGAGGTAGAAGGCTATACCCACAAAGAGGTGGCGGAGATGCTAGGCATTTCGGAAGGCACGTCGAAATCACAGGCGAGTTACGCCAAAAAATTACTGAGACATCGACTATCATGAGCGATTTAATGCCCCAACTGCCCGAATACGACCCTTACCCAGACCTTTGGGCCCTAATTGAGGCCGATTTACGGACCGATGAGCAATTGAGCCGTCGCCTTCCTGATCTACCATCCTACGAACCCAAAGCAAGTTTATGGGACGCCATCGAGCAGGACCTGAACACCCATGAACCAGCGAGAGTGCTCCCACTCTGGACTCAGCGTATAAACCGCCCCTTTTGGGCAAGTATAGCCGCAGCTGCCGTTGTTGTGTTGGTGGGCAGCTGGCTTTTGTTACGCCCCGAAGCAACGGACGATGTACGGATAGAATATGCCGTTGAGCAAACTGATACTGTACCCGGCAAAGAGCCGCTGGCCCCCGCGGATGCATCGTCGGCCGACAGGCGCGCCGAAGAGTTCATTGCCCGACAATGCGCCGAGCAGCAGTTGGCCTGCCAACGGCCCGAGGTGCACGAACTCCGTAATCAATTGACGAGCCTTACCGCCGAACAACAGCGCATCGAGCGCGAACAGCAAATTTTCGGTAGCGACCCAGATTTAGTTCGGGCGCAAGTCAAGATTGAAAATCAGCGGGCCGAAGTCACGAAAGAATTAATCACCCTCCTGCGCTCATGAAACGTCCGTTTATACCGGCAAAATTGCTCCTCTTATTGCTTTTCACGGCATCGCTTAGTTTCGCCCAAACACCAGTACAGGTTGTGACCAAGGTGATTGAGAAAGAATTCACATATTCTGAAGGCCAGCGCATTCGTTTGGCCGCCCAAAAAGCTGATGTAATCGTAAAGGGCTGGAGCCGTTCATCGGTTTCTGTCAGGTTGCGGCTTATTGCCAAGCACCCCGACCGGTCCGTTGCAGAACATGAAGTAGCCTATCATCAATACGCCCTAAAGTTAGAGAATGGACAGATTGACCTATCGAACCAGTTTGTCATTCCGCAAAGGGCTGCCAAACTGCAAAGTCAGCTCAAGGCTGTTTACGAAGTTAGTTTACCCAGTCGGATACTCTTGACGTTGATAAACTCTTTTGGCGACATTCGTTTGAGCGATATAGCCGGTGATGTTTCTGTAAACTTCGAATTCGGGAAACTTACGCTGAATGACATTGGCGGAAAACTAACCGTTATATCCAATTACGGCGATGTTGATGGCCACAACCTGGCAGCCGCGCTGACCATAAAGGCCAAGAAAGCAGATGTTGTCTTACAGGAATTAGGGGGAACGGTACAGATACAGAGCCAGTATGGCCGATTGTCATCAGAACTGGCTTCAGCCCTTACTTCACTAGCGATTGAAGCGGCCCGGACAGAGATTCTGGTCGTCACCAAGCGCCTGTCTGATTTTAGATTTGATGTTAGTACTGCCTACAGCGAAATTCGGCTTCCACAGGAATTTACCAGTCAGCTCAGTCGGCAAAGTGGCAAACAGCTTTTCAAATACCAGTTGCTCAGTCGAAAACCCGAGGTCATCATTCGAAATAGCTACAATACTGTACTTATCCAGGATGACAAATCACTTGTTGGCCGCTAGACTCCCTCTAAATTCCCTTCCAACACCATGAAATTTCACCACTTTATTACCCTCTGTTGTTTCCTGAGTCAATTCATCAGCCATGCCTACGGCCAGTCGGATTCCATAAGAACCGAACACAAAACGGAAGATGATACTATTTCCCGGAGCGAAATCCAGCGGGTCATCCGGTACATTACACGTGCTAATGTTGAGGAGAAAACGCTGATCAAGGTTGGGGTGCTTCCAAACTCCGCTTCGTTTACGCAAAACGGCTACGTAAACACCATTGGTTTCGATACGGAACTTTGTGTGGAGCGAAAACTTAGCCCCTCCTTCTCGGTGCTTTTAGGCCTTGATAACCAGATCCTGGCTAACGATGTCCCACATAATGCCTACGCTCGGCTGGTTGCTAGCTCCGGTCAGCCGACATGGCTCTTCGATGGTAGTTTCTCTATCCAGGCATCAGCCAAAGTAGCTGTTCGCTATTATTATAGCATGGCCCGGCGAATTAGGGAAGGAAAATCAGCCAATAATTTCTCGGGTACCTACATGGGGGTTCAGGCCAGGCGTCCTGTTTTTGCGTATACGCTGGTTCGTCGACGTGAACTCGCATCAGGCGAGTACCGCACTGAAAAAACGTCAAGTTCGCCAGGGTCATTCAATACGCTTTCGTTCGGATTACATTGGGGCATTCAGCAACGGCTGGGTAGTCGGGGTTACATCGACCTGAACGCTGGCCCGGTATTATCCTTCTTTGGCAGCAATCAACTCTACAACCTGCCAAGAACACAACAGCTGTCCTTACGGATTAACGCCGTCATTGGCTTAGGCTGGTAAGAAATTTTCGATCATTCTGAAGTCCATTTCATCCGGGATTACTACCTCATCTTAACCCTCTCAATATCATGAACGTCCGCCATATTCTTTCTTTTTTATTCGTTGTCTGGTCAACCATAACCTATACGTTTGGACAATCCGATTCGGTTAAGACAAAGCAGAAAACAAAAACTGATGCTATCTCCCGAAGCGAAATTCAGCGGGTCATCCGGTACATTACCCGAGCCAACATTGAAGAAAAAACGCTGATCAAGGTTGGCATCCTGCCTAACACGGCTTCATTTACCCAAGCGAATACATCAAATGGTGGTAGCATCGATATGGAGCTTAGTGTCGAGCGAAAACTTACCCCATCCTTTTCATTGCTTTTCGGTTTCGACAATAAATTCCAGATTTCTCATTTTCAGAATAGTTTATTCAATCAATCTGGTAGTCTTCCCAGCCAAGATCCACTATGGCTTCCTGATCGTAGTATAATTATAAATTCATCCGTTAAAGTGGCCGTTCGCTATTATTACAGCATGGCCCGGCGAATTAGAGAAGGTAAATCGGCCAATAATTTCTCGGGCACCTATATTGCTTTTCAGGCCAGGAGACCCACTTTATCATATACTCAGACGCGTAATCGGGAGTTTACAACCGGCGAATATCGTATCGACACTCAGATACCGCCTTTAGGTACACTTAACACACCTTCTTTCGGGTTGTTATGGGGAATTCAGCAACGGTTGGGTCGCCGGGGTTACATCGACCTGAATGCTGGCCCCGAAGTACGGGTTCTGGATGCGAATCGGGCTTACAACACCAATAACGGTTCAAAAACGCAACTATCCTTACGGGTTAACGCGATCATTGGCCTTGGCTGGTAGATAAACCCGGTTGCTGATTCGTTATAATGTACCACTTTTCATTTTTTTCAGCGACTCTTCTAGAGAAGTCACCATGGGCGAATTCCGTTCTTTTTCTTTCCTGACGGCTTTTTGCTGCCACTCCAGCGCTTCCGCCTTGCGGCCTAACCGGTAAAGGATATGCGCATACGTATCCATCAGGCTCCCGTCTTCCCGGTACTCAAGTGAGCGTTTTGACCAAGTCAGTGCTTTGTTCAGGTATATGGAATCACGCGTCATTTCCTGAAACTCCCAGGCAGCCTGATTCAACGCCGATACATAGCGTTGTGTATTCGGGAAAGCCATAACCGAAATCACCTGTCCGGGCGATGAGG
The DNA here is from genome assembly GCF_054776575.1 of Spirosoma humi. Classification (NCBI taxonomy): domain Bacteria; kingdom Pseudomonadati; phylum Bacteroidota; class Cytophagia; order Cytophagales; family Cytophagaceae; genus Spirosoma; species Spirosoma humi. Next base: position 72,273 of record NZ_BAAHBR010000008.1, on the reverse strand, counting down.
GTCGGGTAACGCTTCCATTAGGCCCCGGAAATTCACCCCGCATCCGGCGCTGGCTCTCCAGTTCATCCAGTTTCTGAATCGAATCAACCCGGGCAGTCATGAATTGCCTGTCGTAATAGTCAGAAGCCATCCGCAGGTATTGAAGCGTATCCTGAACACCCCGAAAGTAGCGCATCATTACCCAGTTGTGGGCGGCCAGTCCATTTTTGTAATCGTTCTGATACGTTCTCAGCCTGAAGATGGCGGTTCTGTTGGCTAACTGGACGTTCTTGTCTTTGATTGCCTTTCGCAAAGAGTTGTTGGTAATGCGATTATTCAGTTCGACGGCCTTGTTCCAGCCAACCGCCTTGTAGAGGCTGTCCACTTTGGGATATGTACGTCGAAATACCGAATCAGCCTTACTTCCGACGATGGGTGCCTGTTCAAAAATAAACCGCAGCACCTGCCCGGATGTCAACGAATCGGCGGGTAAACTCGCCACGTAGGCATCCAGTGGTTCGGCGTTCGACAGGCCTAGCTCGCCAAACGATCGATGTAGCTGCGCATCAACCCCGACGAACGGTCCCCCCTGGCATAAGCGTCGGCCAGTGCCTTTAGCGGACGCTCCCGACTTTTGGTCAGGGCTTCTTCTGCTTTTTCGAGGTAGGCTCTGTCAAAGCTTGTTGTGCCACAAAAGCGGGTCAGCGGATTTTCGTCGGCATCCAGGTATACCGATGATGGGGTACATTCTACCTCAAGTTTTTCGACCAGCTCTTTACCGATGCCGCTTGTTCCATCTGTACGAAAACTAATATAATGGAGTTGAAATGGCTCGCGCATCAGGGGGCTTCTGAAAGCCGCTGAAGCGACTTCTCCACAGCCTCCACACTTGGGTTGATCCAGCTGTAGAAACAATAGTTTCTTTTCTTTTTTGGCTTTCTTTACGGCATCAGCCCAAGTGCCTTTTTCAAAAACAATGCCCTGGGCAGGCGATAGTACAGGAATTAATGTCAGTAAGACTAGTAGTGTATAAACGACTTTCATACGTGGGTAAAGTTGAAGATATGGACTCGAAATATATGGAAACAATTAAATACTCCAAGTGATTGATTAGCAAACTAGCCACTATCTGGGTAATGAATAAACCGGGCATAAAAACGTAACCATTCCTTAACAAATGCCCGCCTTCACGGGCGCAATGTGTGTTGTTTTACGTTTGTTACTCTTTACTTTGTCTACCATGACGAATGCTTTTTTGATCATCGATACGCAGTTTGATTTCTGTCATCCAGACGGGGCCTTATTTGTACCAGGGGCGGAGCAGGATGTTGAGCGCATGGCGGGCCTTATCCGGGAGCACGCCCATCAGATTGACCATATTGTGGTTACGCTCGATACCCATCATGTGCTGGACATCGCCCATCCGCATTTCTGGCATGATGCCGCGGGGAAGCATCCAGAACCGTTTACCCAGATTACGGCGTCCGATGTGGATGCTGGTCGGTGGGTACCCCGTTTTTCGGCCGAGAAAGCCTGCCATTACATCCATGCGCTCGAAGCCGATGGGCAATTCATGCATTTCATCTGGCCCGAGCATTGCCTGATCGGTTCACGCGGAGCTGCCCTGCACGATACCCTACTCAATGCACTTAAGGACTGGTCTCGTCAGCGGGATCTGGACTATGTAGCCATACAAAAAGGGCTGTATCCATTAACCGAACACTTTGGCATTTTTCGGGCGCAGGTGCCTGACCCAGTTATCCCCGAAACTCAACTAAACACGAATCTTATTGCTGACTTAGCCCGTTTTGATGCCGTTTACCTTATGGGGGAAGCGAAATCGCACTGTGTAGCCAACAGCCTGAAGCAATTGCTGGATGTTGCCTCCGAGCTGGTGGCCAAGGTCGTTGTCGTAACAGATTGCATGTCGGACGTAACGGGTTTGGGGCATCTGGCTGATCCAATTTATGCCGAAGCCCGAGCCAGACAGGTGCGTTTTATTGATTCTGGTTCTATTTTTTCAAATGACTCGGCGCTTTAGACGCCGTTGAAGAGACTATTTTTCGCAAAAACCTCTATCTTTTCGGCTCTATGGAAAAGACGCTTTCGCTGTTCCCGCTCAATCTGGTCGTTTATCCTGGCGAGGATTTAAATCTGCACATTTTCGAACCGCGCTACCGCCAACTCATCGACGAGTGCCTGGAGGAAGAAAAGACTTTTGGCATACCCGCTTTTTTGAATAACAAACTACCTGGCTACGGTACGGAAATGCACGTAACAACGCTGCACAAACGCTATCCCGATGGCCGGATGGACATTAAATCGAAAGGTCTGGGCGTTTTCCGCCTGGTGAATTTCGAAAATCCCCTGTCCGGCAAGCTCTATGCCGGTGGCGAAGTCGAATTAATTGAATCAGGAGATAGTTTTAGCGCCCATTCTTCGGCACTGACCGAGCGGCTGGAGCGACTTTATGAGCTGCTCCAGATTGAAACGGATTATGGCCCTTCAACCGAAAATCTCTCTTACCGTGTAGCCCATAAGGTTGGCCTATCTATTGAACAGGAATACGAGCTTTTAACCCTTGAAACCGAAGCCGAACGCCAGCTTTTTCTAATCCAGCACCTCAACAATGTGTTGCCGGTTGTATCCGATATGGAGCGGACTAAGCAACGCATTCGGATGAACGGCCATTTCAAAAACCTTGACCCGCTGAATTTCTAATGAACCAGTGATTCCCTCCCTTAACCATTAATTTTTCTCTTCTACCTTTCCGACTTTCCTGGCTCGTTTAGGCAGTTGGTCGGCCAATTCCTGGAAGTTTTTAATGGGTGGACGTGGCTTCTCGGCCTCGCCGATCAGAAAGCCATAGGGTTTAAGGGCTTCGATCGAGTCAAACACAACTTTCAGAATTGCCGTCATGGGTAGGGCCAGTACAAGGCCTGGAAGGCCCCAGACATTTTCCCACAGGATCAGAACAACAATGGCCGCCAGTGGATTGATACTAACTTTAGAACCGACAATGTACGGGGTGATAAAGTTGCCTTCCAGCGTTTGTACAAACAGAAAAACCCCAATAACACCCAGCGCCTTAATTGGGTTGTCCTGGGTTACGAGCGTATAGGCCGCCGGGAGCAATGACCCCATCGAGATACCGAAATAAGGAATGAGCACCAGGCAGGCTCCAAAAAAGCCAAAAAACACAGCGTAATCAACACCCAGAATGAGCAGTCCAACTGTCATCAGGGTGCCGATGATAAGAATGACCAGCACCAGACCAGCCAGATAATCTTTTACTACTTCATAAATCCGGCTCATTACATCGTCAATCTTCGACCGGCGCGTATCTTCGAATACTTTGTAGAAGAACGAGCGAAAGAAGTCGCGGTAAAGCAGGAAAAAGAAGGCAAACAACAAGATTAGGAAGAGATTCGTGATAATGCTGGTGGTGGCTAGCAAGGTTGTTGTCAGGATGGTGCCCCCTTCGGCCAGGGCCTGATTCAGGTACTTTTGAATTTCCGATACCTGTCGTTGCCGATCAATATTCAGCTTCTCATCCGCAAAAGTCCGCAGGCTGTTGATATAAGCCGTTCCCTTTTCAACAAATTTGGGTATAACTTCCGAAAAATTACTAATCTGAACCGAGACACCCCAGAACAAAGCCGTCAATACACCTAATGTCAATACCAGGCACAGAACGATTGCCAGTACCCTGGGCACACGCCAGTTTTCGAGCCGATTTGCTAATGGAAAGAGTAAAACGGCAAACAGAATAGCAAAAACCAACGGAATTAGTAACCCTTGTAAGACATGCAGACCGTAGACAATAACGACGATAGACAGCAGTACACAAATTAATTTTGCATAGGCAGGGAGTTTGATTTCCCGTGGGCGGATATTCATGATAGATGTAGGGAAAAGCGCAAACTGTAGCCGTTATTTTTGTTAATTTTGGTTTGTGGACTGATGTAACCAACCCGAAAATTTCGTATTTGTTCAATAAACTAGCCGTCCTGCGTCAGGAATAACAAACTCATTTTCACATGGTAGCCGACGAAAACCTACCGTTCGGAGGTGTTAAGTTTTTGTTAAGTATGCATTCCTGATTCGTAACGTTGCGGATAAGCCGCGTAACTTCGGGCTGCCGATCAATCGGTAACCTTGCAACAAGGTAAACCATTCTTATCAAACCAGTTCTGTATGAGTGCTGCCAAGGCTGCTCAACCTCTGCACCGCGTTTTAGTCGTTGACGATGACGCCGATATTGTGGAGATGCTCGAATACAACCTAGACAAGGAGGGATACGATGTCCGTACCGCAACCGATGGCCGCAAAGCCGTTGAAATTGCCAAGACGTATATGCCCGAATTAGTTCTGCTCGATATTATGATGCCTCATATGGATGGCATTGAAGCCGGACGCCAGTTACGCAATATACCCGAATTGCGCCAGACGTTCATCCTGTATTTGACAGCCCGCTCGGAAGAATACTCCGAAGTAGCGGCTTTCGATGTTGGTGCCGATGACTACATTACCAAACCCATCAAGCCCCGCGCCCTGATGAGCCGGATCAATGCTCTATTCCGGCGTGAAGCGCAGAAAGCAGACCCTGGCGAACAGATTGCCATTGCAGACCTGCTGATCAATCGCAAAAACTATTCTGTTAGTCAGAATGATAAGTCGGTGATTTTGCCAAAGAAAGAGTTCGAACTGTTGTTTTTTCTGGCTCAACACCCCAACAAAGTTTGCAGCCGGGAAGAGCTATTGCAAAAGATATGGGGTGCCGATATCTATGTACTCGAGCGCACGGTAGACGTTCACATCCGCAAACTCCGCGAAAAAATCGGTGATACCCACATTCGCACCCTCAAAGGCGTTGGGTATATGTTTACCGACCAACCCGAATAAAGAGCGAAAGAATGAACGAGTGAACGAGCGAATTACACTGGTATGTTTTTCGCTCTTTCACTCGTTCATTCTTTCACCTTTTTATCTTTACCTCATGTCCCTGAGCCCCCGCTTAATTGCGCTCTTACTGGCCTGCCTGATCTCGGCGTTGACGCTGGCGTTTTTGACGTTTGTGGAAGGCGTTACCAGCACCATGCTCTTTGTGGTGGGCATTTCGTCGTTTATTATCTCTTTTTTTCTGGTTTACTACGCTATCGAGCTCCTTGTGTTTCGGGAGGTGAATAAGATGTATAAAACCATTCACAAACTAAAGATTCGCGACTTCAACATCTCCCGAAAGTCGATCATTAAGAACACGAATCCGTTCAAGAAACTGAACGATGAGATTTTTGTGTACGTCGCCCGGAAGCAAAAAGAGATTGACGAACTAAAGCGGCTGGAACTTTTCCGACGGGAGTTTCTGGCCGATGTATCGCACGAACTGAAGACGCCGATCTTTGCCGCTCAGGGCTTTATTCATACGCTGATTGATGGTGCCGTGGATGACGAAAAAGTGCGCGACAAATTTCTGGCCAAAGCCGCCCGAAGCCTCGATGGTCTCGATGCGCTGGTTAAGGATCTGGTCGCCCTTTCGCAACTGGAAACGGGCGAAGTGCGTATGAACTTCGAACGGGTCGACCTGGCGCATGTTACGCAGGATATTTTCGAACAGTTGGAAACTATCGCCCATGCAAAAAACACGTCGCTTCTGCTAAAAAGCGCTCATTCCGGGCCTGTGTGGGTAAAGGCCGATGTGCAGCGTATCACTCAGGTAATGACAAACCTGATTGAAAACGCAGTGAAGTACGGCAATGAAAATGGCCGTGTGCAGGTAAATTTCGAAGACGATAAAAAATCCGTACTTGTATCCATTCGCGACGACGGGCCCGGCATTCCGCCTGAACACCTGAGCCGCATTTTCGAACGCTTTTACCGGGTTGAAAAAAGCCGCTCCAAAGACCGGGGCGGAACAGGCCTGGGTCTGGCGATCGTCAAACATATTCTAAATGCTCATAAAGCTAAGATCTCAGTGATGAGCAAAGTAGATCGGGGCACCACCTTCCGGTTTAAGCTGGAGCGTATGGACTGATGTGACCTGATGGTATTGAATTAAATCATTCGCTTCAGTACAAAGCTCGTCACGATAATCTGGCCATTTCGCCGAACCAGAATCGATACTTCTTTGCCTTCTCCTTTCTGAAGTATTTTATAGATATCACTGACAGTCAATTCATTACTGGAGTTATTGTTGACAAATAATACTTCGTCTCCTTCTACTAAACCGGCCAGATCGGCGGGTGAGCCTGCAACGACTTTATCGACGTAATAATTACGAAATCGTTCACCTTTGGCACGAAGCTCCATGCCACTCATGTCATGCTCAAAGGTTTCTCTCAGGAGCCGCTTGATGGGCTTCATGACGATATAACGATCCGGATAATTGAACGTGACATTGAAACGGCGGAGCAATTCACAACCTACGTTTCCCTGCCGCTCCGGCATGTCGACCAACTTCATGCCAAATCCGAGGCTATCCGGAAACGATGCCAGGATATTATCCAGCTCATAGCGCCCAAACCGAACTTTCTGAATACGCCCCATAACCCCATTGATGACACCGTTGAGCCCACGCCCCAACTGGGCCCGAATACTCTTTATGGGCATTGGCATGGAGGCCGTACTCCGGGAGCGATCGAGCAGCAGCGCATGCCCGGCACCCGTATCCAGTACAACGCGTAGCGGCAGACTCTTTTCTCCATCAAATACCGACAAGGCATCTGTATAGGCTTTTGTATCTTGGATTGTGATCGGATAACGGTCGCCTTTCCGCTTCTTATAGCTGTATCGCTCCGGCTTCATCAGAGTTATTTCATGCCGCTGAAAGTCTACGTTTACGACGAAGTTGGCGAAGATCTCGTAACCAAAAATACCGTGGACAGGTGTTCCTACGTATTCTGACAACCTCAGAATATCTTCATCCAGAATAACCAGATTATGGTGCGCTGCCCGTAGGCCACCCATCATCAATGTATTATCAATGGCAATAGAAGCGGTTAGACTTCCCCCCTCGCCTGCTCCGCTGATCTTCACTTTACGCGTCAGTGTGAGCGGCTTTTTACGAAAAGCGCTAGGGTCGGTAATGATGGTGTTGCTAACGCCCGTATCCAGAATGAACCGGAGTGTATCTGACCCATTGATGCTCACTGGAACGATAATCAAATTCGAATGGAGCTGAAATGGAATCCGCGTCCAGGAGCGATTGTCGGCAATAAAAAATCCATAACGCTCCTTATCGGGTGTACGATCTTTGGCCTTGGCGGCTTTGCGTTCCTGATCATCTCCCCAGGCAACGGCATAGATGCCTAATAGCCCGATTATCAATGCCAGCGTTTTCATACCGTAGATTTTTTACATTAAAAATACTCATTTTTTTATCCGAATAACACAATAATCATAAAGTTAGTTTATGCGCTATTCAGATAGCGGTTTATACTTATTGATAGGTAATCAAAATTTAGTGTCTGCGGGGCAAGGTCTTCGGCTGAAAAGCCCTAATTTCGCCCAAAAATACCTGTGAAGCTATATTGCTATCGGGCTTAAGAATCTGATTCTGAATTTATTATTAATGATCTATGCGTAAGAAAATCGTTGCCGGCAACTGGAAAATGAATAAGACATCCGAAGAAGCGAAAGCGCTGTTATCGGAAGTAATCAACATGGTAAAAGATGAGGTTACGGGTGACGTAGAAGTTGTGCTCTGCCCGCCAGCGTTGTACCTAGCGACTGCTCGGCAATACGTAACAGCTGGTGGTAAGGTTGCGCTGGGTGCCCAAAACTGCCACGAGAAAGCGTCTGGTGCCTACACCGGCGAGATTTCGGCACCTATGCTCCAATCAATTGGTGTTGAATACGTTATCCTCGGCCACAGTGAACGGCGACAGTATTTTAACGAAACAAATGCACAACTGGCGGAGAAAGTGAACATGGCGCTAGAGAATGGGCTGAAGCCTATCTTCTGCTGCGGTGAATCCCGCGATCTGCGCGAGAACGGTGATTACATTGCCTTTGTCAAAGACCAGATCACCGAAAGTCTGTTTCATCTTTCGGCCGAGTCGTTTGCCAACATCGTTATTGCCTATGAACCGATCTGGGCAATTGGCACTGGCCTGACGGCTTCATCGGCACAGGCGCAGGATATGCACTTTGAATTGCGTCAGCACATTGCCAGCCAATACGGAGATTCAGTAGCGCAGGATACAACGATTTTGTACGGTGGCAGCGCCAACGCGCAAAATGCCGAAGAGCTTTTCGCACGTCCCGATGTAGATGGCGGCCTCATTGGTGGAGCCTCCCTCAAATCCCGCGATTTTCTAACCGTCGTGAAGGCGGCACAATAAACTTCAATGTTGACTGATAGAATGCCTGAATGATTGAATAGGTAGATACTTCAGCTGTTCAATCATTCAGGCATTCTATCAGTCAACATTCATAACTGGTTATGACAGCCGCCTATTACATCGACAAGTTTGCTATGCAACCTCATCCCGAGGGTGGCTACTTTGTCGAAACTTACCGCTCTGCTGAGTTGATTCCGCAAACAGGACTACCGGATCGGTTCGGTGGGGCCCGTTCATTTGGTACCGCGATTTATTTTCTGCTTGAAAGTCACCATATTTCGGCCCTTCACCGGATTGCATCCGACGAGATCTGGCATTTCTACGCTGGCGGTGCGCTTGACATTTTTGTTATTACACCAACTGGCGAGTTAACCCTTATTCGCCTGGGTAATGATCCCGAACAGGGTGATGTGTTTCAGGCGGTTGTGCCCGCGGGCTGCTGGTTTGGTTCCAAGCCAGCCTTGGGTTCCGATTTCTCTTTAGTAGGCTGCACCGTAGCACCCGGCTTCGATTTTACCGATTTCGAAATGGCCAATCAGGAAACGCTCCTGCGTGAATTCCCACAACACAAGGAGGTAATTGAGAAACTATCTGAAACTCACATTCCCAAATTTTGACACAACCCGTACTTTAGTACCGGAGCCGCTTCCTACTTTGCCAACATACTGCTTGGTGAGCCGTGGCCCACGGTGATTGTCGTTATCACTGGGCTGCGCGCTAAAATGCATGGCTGAGCCTGATCCGTAATTGAAATTGCCATAACTCACGGTTACATCGAAATCGCAGTCGTTATCGTTGTTCAGTGGTAAGCCAATGGACGAATAAGCGGCCTGGATATTCAGGTTCTCGGCCGTTTTGGGCAATTGATCAATGCGGAAGCCACTCGAGAACTCGATTTTAATCTTACCCGATTCGCGCAGCGTACCAATTTTGGCCCCAGAGTAATTGATATCGGCGTCCAGTTTTCCCACGTTGCCAATGCTCATTTTACCGAATTTATTGGTTAATACCAGCACATTTGCTCGGGATAGTTCGAGATCGCCATACGCCATATCGACCTTACCCTGCCCCAAATTACCAATATCGGCTTTGCCATAAGCGACATCAATATCGTTCTGACGACTGGTCAGGTCATCGGCACTAAAGTTACCGTATCGGCTATAGACCGTTAAGGGAGCCTGAAACGCCGGGATGTTTGTGTTCCCGAACTTATTTCGTACGCTTAACGCATTCTGCCGGGGCATCATCACTTCATAATTGATCTTGACAAAATTGCGCTCACCGCCGTCTTTCCACTTACCGAAGCTCCAGTTTGAAACGCTGTTTTGGCTAAAATTTGTACGAACCATGATTTGGTTACCCGTACGTTTTTCTTCGATCGAGACCGCGTCCAGAAACTTCTGAACACGTTCGTCGGAATCAGAATTGGCAACGATTGTAATCTGAACCCGAATTTCACTCTTGTCCCATAAGCCAACCGATACCTGGCCGAACTGATTGTCGATCAACAAATTATCATTACTGCTCACATCAAACAGTTTGATAATGGTCTTCTTCTTTTCAATTGTGCTAAGCTCTACTTGCTCCTCGGCCCAGGTAAGCATTGGGAGCAGGCACAACAATAGACTACACAGGATTTTCATGAGTTTGTTGTTTAATGCGCTGAATAACGCGCAACTGTTCATTGAGCAGGTTGATCTGAAGTTGCAAATTCTGTATCATGGCCTGAATGAGCACTTCCTGATTCGGGTTTTGAGGCAAATCGGCTTTTAATGATTTATATGACTTTTCGAGCCGCACAAGGTCGGTTGCAAACTCTTGGTAAAGCGCCGGATTGTCTTCCGTCATCTGTTTCAGTTCAGCCCGTTTATCATCAATCAACCGCGTGTATTGCACAACTTCTTTGGCATACATAGGACTGGCGGCTACTACATCAGGCTGGTGCGTAACACCGTACTGTTGATTCATATACATAAAAGCGCCCGCCAGCAGGAGTACAGCAATGGATGCTGCTACGCGCCAATCAAGTGAGGGCCAGCCAATCTGCCTACCGCCCATCCGCGATCCTTTACCATCGGCGGAGAGGGTTTGGTCGGGATTTTTATGAATCTGGGTAAACGGCGACTCCCGATTGGGTTGCTGCTTATCCAGCCCACTTTCTATTCGTTGCCACAAATTGTTCGGTGGCTCTTTGTCGTCAAAGGCTTCGCGGTTGTCACGGACGAAGCGTTCAAGATTATCCTTTTTCATGTTAGGTTTGTCGAATCAGTTAATTGACTCGTCGTTCGTATTTGTCAGTTGTTTTCTTCTTTCAATAGACGGCTCATAAGGAGCCATCTTATAGTAACTCCAGCAATCGTTTTTTACCCCGCAGATACTGCGTTCTGGAGGTAGTCTCGCTGATTTTCAGAACGTTGCCAATCTCTTCATGGTCGTATCCCTCAAATAAATACAGAGACAATACCACCCGATAGCCTTCGGGTAACTTCTGCATGGCCTGCCGAACTCGTTCGACCTCCAGCAATGTGCCGTCTTCATCATAAGATTCCGTATCCGCAAAGTCCAGCCCGTCATCTTCGCCCAGCCGGTGCGACTCGATATCCACCAATTCCAACCGCCTACTACGCAGATGGTTGATTGCGCGGTGCACAACGATCTGCTTTAACCACGCCCCAAACGTACTTTGCCCCCGAAATGAGTTAATATGACTGAAAGCATCCATAAAGGCCTCCTGTAACACATCTTCAGCCTCTGCCTCATGGTTTACAATGCGCAAACAAACGTTATACATTGCCTTTACGTACTGCTGATACAGGTCATATTGTGCTCGTCGCTCGCCTTGTTGGCAGCGTTTGACGAGGTCGGCATGACGGTCCGGGTATGGCGGCCCCACGTTTCGGTTCGATTCCAAAAGGCTCAGCGTCTTCGGGGTAGTTTAGTTTGTTAACAGGAGAAAGAGGTAGTAAAGTAGCGAACGTTGCACAATAATTCAGAAATTTTCAGCGTTTTTGCCAATTCTCTGTTTATGAGCTGTTTCTCTGTAACTTAAAGGAAGCAAACCTGTCCAATAGCCATGTACGAACAACGGTATAACTCTCCCTTTCTGGTGCAGGAAGATGGCACCAATTCTCCACTCGACCACCAGCGAGTAATTAGCCGGCTGACCGTAGGCCTGGGCATTTTATTTTATCGTGAAAACGCTATTCCATTAGAACCGTTACCCGAAACGCCATTAGGCGAGGGACCGGGCCACCAGGTCCCCGATATAATACTGTTCGATAATACGGCTCAATTAACTCGTATCATCATTGAAGTAACGCAACCCCGAACTGCCCAATACGACATAAAAAAAGTCATTCGGTTAATTGAAGACGATGACTACGGCATTCTAGAAGGGTTCGTTTATAATTACAAGAGCCGCGAGTGGTTCCGCTACCGCAAAGGAGATGGCGGAGCCGCCACGGCGTCGTCTTTTTCTGACCTGATGGGCGTTGACATGGGCCCGATGGTGTAAGTATTACTGATCTTCCTGCCTGCCCCGACTAAATTTTTTCGTACTTTTACTTGTTATAGAAGGAAGAGAAACGAGCGGAATGGTTGACTATATTTCTGGATTAAATGACCCTCAGCGGGAGGCCGTTATGCACGGCAGTGGCCCGTTAATGATTATAGCTGGGGCCGGTTCGGGGAAAACCCGCGTACTGACCTATCGCATTGCCCACTTAATTGAAACCGGGGTTGACCCCTTCCGCATTCTGTCGCTGACATTTACCAACAAAGCGGCTGGTGAAATGCGAAGTCGTATCGAGAAAGTTGTCGGCACCGAAGCCCGCAACATCTGGATGGGTACGTTTCACTCGGTCTTTGCCAAGATTTTACGGATCGAAGCCAAAGCCATTGGCTACACGAGCAACTTCTCGATCTACGACACCGACGACTCAAAGTCGCTGCTGCGCAGTATCGTTAAAGAGATGGGGCTCGATGATAAAGTGTATCGTGTCAACGCTGTTTTTGGCCGTATTTCCGGTGCGAAAAACCGGCTTATCGGCCCGGAAGATTATTTAAACAACGCGGTGATTCTGGCCGACGACGAATCGGCCCGTATGCCCCACATTGGCCGAATTTACAAGCAGTATGCCTTGCGGTGTTTTGCGGCCAATGCCATGGACTTCGATGATCTGCTGTTCAACACCAATGTGTTGTTCCGCGACCATCTGGATATTCTGAACAAATACCAGCACAAGTTTCAGCATGTCATGGTCGATGAGTTTCAGGATACGAACGTTTCCCAGTACCTCATTACCCGCAAGCTGGCGGCCGTTCACCAGAATATCTGTATCGTGGGCGACGATGCGCAAAGCATTTACGCCTTCCGCGGAGCTAACATTGAGAATATTCTCAACTTCCAGCGTGATTATGGCAAGGAAAACGTCAAGATCGTTAAGCTGGAGCAGAACTACCGATCGACCAAAACGATTGTTCAGGCGGCCAACTCCATTATCTCCCGGAATAAAAATCAGTTGGAAAAACACGTTTTCACGGCCAATGAAGACGGTACACTAATCGACGTGATCAAAGCGTCGTCCGATAATGAGGAAGGTAGGCTGGTCGCTTCGTCTATCTTCGAGGCTAAGATGAACGGTTCGCTGGTCAACAACGACTTTGCCATTCTTTACCGAACCAACGCCCAGTCGCGGGCTTTTGAAGAAGCGCTGCGCAAAGTGAGCATCAAGTACCGTATCATTGGCGGCTTATCGTTTTACCAGCGCAAAGAAATCAAGGACTTAATTGCGTATCTGCGCTTTACCGTCAACCAGCAGGACGAAGAAGCCTTCAAGCGGATCATTAACTTACCCAAACGCGGTATTGGCGATACAACCATTGCCAAGCTCAGTGTGATTGCGGCCGAGAAGCAGGACTCGATCTGGGAGATTGTTGCCGAAATAACAAAGCACGTTGCCGGCCGGTCGGCGATTGCCATTGAAGGGTTTGCCGATCTGATCAAAAGCTTCAAACTGCTGCTCGATCAGAAAGATGCGTTCGAAGTAGCCTCACACATTGCCAAAGCGTCAGGATTACTCAAGGAACTGTACGATGATAAGACCGTTGAGGGTTTGGCCCGCTACGAGAACGTGCAGGAGTTGCTGAACGCGATCAAGGAATTTGTCGATAACCCCGACAATGAAGAAAAAAGCCTGAGCGCTTTCCTGCAATCTGTATCGCTGCTTACCACAGCCGACGAAAAAGAGGACGATGGCGACAACGACAGGGTAACCCTGATGACCATTCACGCGGCTAAAGGTCTGGAGTTCAAAAACGTACACATTGTTGGCATGGAGGAAGACCTGTTTCCAAGCCAGATGATGCTCGAGAGCCGGAATGACCTGGAAGAAGAGCGACGCTTGTTTTACGTCGCCGTTACGCGCGCTGAAAAGCGCCTGACCATGTCCTATGCCGAAACACGCTACCACTATGGTCGCCTGAAGATGTGCGAGCCCAGTCGCTTTCTGATGGAGATGGACCAGCAGTACCTGAAAATGTCCAAGCAGCGATCAGCCCCCAGCCGAATGGATTTCGACCGGCCGGAGCGGGATCGGAGCGAAAGTACCTCGACCGGCTCGATGAATTTTGTCCGGTCACTGGCGCAGAAAACAGCCCGTTCGCAGGCACCGCAACCGTTGGTATCGCATACGCCTTCGGCTGACTTTGCGCCAACCAGTACGGCCGAGCTGGCAGCTGGCCAGCGCGTTGAGCATGCCAAGTTTGGGTTTGGCACGGTTAAAGCTGTAGATGTAAATGGAACCGAGCGCAAAGCAACCATAGCCTTCGAGAAAGCCGGTGAAAAAGTTTTGCTTTTAAGCTTTGCGAAGCTGCGGGTGGTATAACAAAGTCGGTTTCATACAAAACCGGGCACGACCAGCGTTCCTTTTGTAAGCACCTTACTGTCCCATCTTACGTTCATGAATGCTTCCGGCGCTATTGTAGCCTGCTTTTTAGTCCATTTCTCGTTGCTTGTAAACGGTCAAGCCAAGACAGACTCAACCCAGACGGCCAGCACAAATGCAGGGGTTGAAAACCTGGGCAATCAGGTAAACTCAGAATATAACGAGATCAATCCAATGATTTCGCCGGATGGTAAAACGCTCTATTTCGCCCGGATCAGCCATCCCAATAATACACACGGCACCAAAGGCAGCCAGGACATTTGGTATTCTGAACTCGACCCAGCGAGTGGTAAGTGGGGACCGGCCCGACGGATGGGTTTTCCACTTAATAAGGATGAGTACAATTGTGCTTATAGTATCACGCCCGATGGGAATAGCATGCTCATCAAAGGGCAATACAACAACGGAACGTACGAAACGAGGGGCTTTTCACTGAGCAAGAAAACGGCCAGCGGCTGGTCGCCACCGCAGAAAATGGACATTCCCAGCTATGTCAGCATGAGCAAAGGGCAGTTCGATTGCGGCTTTATGTCAGCTGATGGGAAAGTGTTGCTCATGGCATTTAGCGAGAGGAAAAACAGTAAAGAGGATGATCTGTACGTTAGTTTCCGGCAGAAAGACGGATCGTGGACCAAACCGATGGATCTCGGTGACGAAGTCAACACGAAATTCACCGAGACAACACCTTTCCTCGCTCCAGACGGCGCTACGCTGTATTTCTCCAGCAATCGGGAGGGCGGTCAGGGCAGCAATGACGTTTATGTCTGCAAGCGCGTGGACAAAACATGGAAACACTGGTCGAAGCCGGTTAATCTCGGGCCAAAGGTCAATACCGATGGGTATGATGCCTATTACACGCTCAGCGCTTCAGGTGATTATGCTTATCTGACCACCTTCAAAAACACGCTTGGCAAGGGCGATATTGTTCGTGTTAAACTCAGCGACCTTCAGCCCACCAACCAACCCGGTAAACTGGGTGGTGGAGGGGATGAGGTGGCCGGTAAAACGGAAGCCCCTCGTCCTGATCCCGTTGCGCTCATTAGTGGTAAAGTTATTAACCAAACAACCGGGAAACCCGTAGAAGCCCGAATCATCTATCAAACCTTGCCCGATGGTGCCGAAGTGGGTGAGGCTACTTCCGATCCGCTTACAGGCGAATACAAGATCGTATTGCCGTACGGCCAGAAATACTCCATGCGGGCTGTCGCGAAAGATTTCATTGCCGAAGGGGATAACATTGATCTGACCCAGGCTAAAGGCTTTCAAGAGATTACGGGTAAGCAACTGAACATGATTCCGCTGGTGAGTGGAAGCGTTGTGCGTTTGAACAACATCTTTTTCGACACCGGCAAATCAGAGCTTCGCCCGGAGTCAGGGCCCGAACTCGACCGGCTTGTGACGACGTTGAATGAAACCCCAAAAATGGTTATTGAGGTGCGTGGGCATACGGACAATACGGGTTCAAACGAAATAAACGCCAAACTTTCGCAGGATCGGGCCGACTCTGTCCGTGAGTATTTCATCAGTAAGGGTATCGAACCAGACCGGATCGCCAGCAAAGGTTTTGGCGAGTCGAAACCGATCGCCACGAATGATACGGACGATGGGCGCCAGAAAAATAGACGCGTGGAATTTGTGATTGTGAGAAAATGAGTAAATAAAGCGGCTCAATTCACTAACTATCAGCCTTGACGCGTGTTAGGGTATATGTTAAACTAACTCCCAATCATTCTTACTAGTAGCAAAAATGCAACTCAACGCTGGCTGTGAACTGTCCTTCTTTGCCAAAACGCCAACTCCGCTTATCCTGATGCTCCGCCCCCGATCTGGTGCCGGACAGTGGATCATTCGGGAAGAATATCAAATTACCCCCGCTGTCAACATAACTGAGTTTACGGATATGTATGGTAACCTTTGCCAACGGGTAGTAGCCCCGGAAGGCCCATTCTCCATTCATTTTTCGGCAACTGTTCAGACAGCCGACCTGATCGACACAGCTCCCGGTGCGCCCTATACGCCTGTCGAAGAATTACCTGATGATGTGCTGCACTACACGCTCCCAAGTCGGTACTGCCAATCGGATCAGTTGGGCGATCTGGCCGCTCAGATTACAGAGCACGTGGAATCGGGCTACGATCAGGCCGAAGCGATTCGTAAATGGATTAACGAAACGATAACATACCAGTACGGAACCAGTAATGCCAGTACATCCGCAGTCGACACAGCCGCTAGCCGGGTTGGTGTTTGTCGGGACTTTACGCATCTGGGCATATCACTTTGCCGGGCATTGAATATT
The DNA here is from genome assembly GCF_054776575.1 of Spirosoma humi. Lineage (NCBI taxonomy): Bacteria > Pseudomonadati > Bacteroidota > Cytophagia > Cytophagales > Cytophagaceae > Spirosoma > Spirosoma humi. Next base: position 55,711 of record NZ_BAAHBR010000008.1, on the reverse strand, counting down.
CCGGCCCGGATGGTTGTGGGTTATCTTTACCAGCTCGATCCGATGGATCTTCACGCCTGGTTCGAAGCGTACGTAGACGGACGCTGGTTTACGTTCGACGCCACACAGGCCAAACCACTCGGTAATCGTATAACAGTAGCATATGGTCGCGATGCCGCAGATGTAGCGTTTACAACGCAGTTTGGCCAAATGACGTTGAACGATATGAAGGTGTGGGTCGATGCCGCTAATCCAGAGCCTGGAGAGACTGAAAAAAAAGCGGACCAAGCTCCAACCTTCTCAAGCTCAATCGGGTCTCCCAATCAAATAGGTAATTGATATGAAAAAACAACTGCTTTTCTGCGCTTTATTAGGAACGCTGACAGCTTGCCAGCATGAGGGGGATATTCAACCTAACTCTACCTCATTGGCCAGTGAAGTAGTGGGTACATATCGAACCAATTTTTACCTCGATCCTTCCTGTGTCGCCATTGCGGCCGGACAAATGCCTTATGCCGAATTGAAAGCGCAGTCGGATAGCACGGTTACGCTGGTCTACACCAAGTTCTCTCCGGTTAAAACCAGCCGTTCAATCGAGAATGTCAGTTTAAGCCGTCAGGCCAGTGGCGTTCAACTACGTGTTGCCAATTCGAGCATCGGCACTTTACAGACAGACCGGGTTTTTACCGATAACGGTATGGAAAAGCAGGGTAAGTTACTGCGCATTAATCTACAGAACGATCCTCAGGATCTGCTTTACTTCGCTGGTGTCAAGCAATAAACAATAGTTAAGAGCAGCACCATCCGGAAAATGATTTACTAAAAAAGCGCGGCACCGTTGGGTACCGCGCTTTTTTAGTAAGATCTATGCAGGGATTAACGAACTGCAAACTCACCTGAACCGATACGGAAACCTTCCGAATAAAGTTCTACAGTGTATTTTCCAGGTTTGTATGGAATCCCCCGGGTATAAAGCAATTCGACATTCTGACCATTGCTGGTGTAGTTTACTGTCTGTTTGGTGGTATAAATGGTTTCATTACCATCTACCGAAAACGTTCCTGACCCGTTAGCCATATCGGATACAACAGCGCCCGATGGATCAAGTACACGGACGAATACGTCTTTGGGTTCTTCTTTGGTCAGCGGGTTGTCGAGGAGCGTATAAACGAGTTTAATTTTGTCTAACCGCTTGGCCTTGTAAGAATCATCCTCTTTTACTTTGCCCTTGGCGTTCACCGCAAATACTTTCACATTTTGCGCTTTCAACGCAGCAGCCCGGGTAACTTTGGTAGAAAGTTCCTGGTTCTGAGAAACAACTGTTGTTACCGAATCTGTCAAGCGTTGACGTTCCGTTTTCAGACCCGTGTTTTCTTCATCCAACACCTTAACGTTCGACGCTAGGGTTACGTTTTCACGCTGTAGATTAGCAATGAGCGTGTCTTTTTCGACCAGGAACGCTTCATACTGCTTGATTTTAGCATCGTATTTAGCGATGGAAATTCGATTTCCTCTCCGCAGAGAAGCTTTATCCTGCTCCAGCTGCACTTTCATCTTTTCCAATTCCGAAACGTCGCCACCCAACTTTTGTACTTCAGCAATTTTAGCGTCCAGAGCAGTCGAAATCGAATCAAGCTTAACACGAGTCGTCGACAGTTCTTCAACACGTTCAGAAATAGTTACCTCTTGATTTTCAGAGACTTTTTTCTGGTCGAAGTACAGATAACTCGATACACCAGCCAGACCCGTCATAATAATGAGAGCCGCCAGAAGGGCACCGTTTGTTTTGGACTTTTGCGGATTATTTTCCATTGAAAATTATCAGTTTAACAATTGAACATGCACAGACTTGTAAAAAAAGCCGCTTTCGCGGTTGTGTAGAGGTTGTTACATCTGAGGTTTTTTAGTGAATGCGAAAATAATGATCAGCAATAAAAACGAGGGCTAAGCCAGCATAGGTTTGTAATGGAACGTCGTTCAGGTCAACCTATTGCCTTCCTACAACGTATAGCCCTCTAAAAATGTTTCTAACTCAAGCCTGGATGATGCCAAAAACGGCTTCTGACTATCAGACGAATACTCCGCAAAATAAATACTTTTTCCTGATAATACTAAATGCTCATTGTGTATTGCTTGGCAATAGGGAAAAACAACTCCTGTAAACCAACGGTTGTTTTGCAAACTCACTACCAATGCCAGAGCTGCCAGAAGTTGAAATCAGACGCCAGTACCTCGAGACATCATCACTTCACCAGCCGATAACCCACATTGAGGTTGAAGATAAAAAGCTGTTAACAACTGATTTATCAACATTACAAAACGCGCTCATTGGCAGGCAATTCACGGGTACACAACGCGTGGGGAAGAACCTGTTCGTCTTGACCGATGACCCCGGCACCATTGTACACATGCATTTTGGTATGACCGGTGATTTGGAATATTATCACAGTTCGCTCGATCGGCCCCGCTTCGCCCGCATCGTTTTTGAGTTTACCAGCGGCTTCAATCTTGGCTTTCTGTGCCCCCGAAAATTCGAGCGTGTCGGCCTGATCAATGACATACCTACGTTTTTGCTCCGTAAAAAGATTGGAGAAGATGGTCTCGCTATTTCTCTGGACGCTTTGACCAGCCAGGTCCGACGTAAAAAAGCCTTTATCAAACCCGTTTTACTCGATCAACACGTGGTAGCCGGATTGGGCAACTGGATTGTCGATGAGGTACTCTTCCAAGCATTCATTCATCCCGAACAACGAGCGGATACGCTCACGGATGCTCAGATGAGCGCGCTCTACCATGCCATCCGGCTCGTCCTTGAGACAGCCATCCGTTACGAGGCCACCTATCGGGACTTTCCGAATAATTTCCTGATCCACGTTCGGGAGTGGGACGATTCGCCTTACGACGATGTGGAAGCGCACAAGTTCTGCCCCCGTTGCCATACCCGCATAGAGCGCTCGGTAGTGGGTGGGCGAACAACCTTCTTCTGCCCAAAAGAACAAGTTCTGGTTGGTCAATAAGCGTAGGAGTCAACCCAGGCACAAATGAACTAGTCGGTGAGTAAGTTGGTTTTCAAATTACATGTATCTACACGTATTATGGCAACGCAACGTACAATTTCCGATATACGAACCGCCACACCCAATAGTGTTGGCGATGGTTTCATTGGTCTGAATGCTTTTCATCCGCAGGGATCCCGGCCGTTCAATCCATTCTTACTATTAGATCACCACGGGCCTATGCAGGTGCAGCCTTCCGACCGCCCCAAAGGTGTCGATGAACATCCGCACCGGGGTTTCGAGACGGTAACCATTGTATACGAGGGTGCCCTGGAGCACCGCGATTCGGCGGGCAATCACGGAAAACTGTTTGCCGGTGATGTTCAATGGATGACCGCTGCTTCGGGTATTATTCACGAAGAGAAACATGAACAGGCATTTTCCCGCCAGGGAGGAAAACTCGATTTTGTTCAATTGTGGGTAAATCTGCGGGCCAGAGACAAAATGAGCCCACCACGTTATCAGGACATTGCTTCTTCACGAATTCCCACAGGCGAATTGCCCAATGGCGGGCAGTTACGGGTTATAGCAGGCAAACTGGCCGGTTTACAGGGCCCAGCGAATACGTTCAGCCCAATCATTGTTGCGGATTTGACCTTGACCAGCGGTCAATCTGAAACAATCACGGCTCCTGCTGATCATAACCTTATGGTATATGTGCTGAGCGGCCAGGGAACCATAAACGGTAAGCCGATTGAGCGTGGTCAGGTCGCGCTTACAGATATCAATGGCGACACCATCAATTTGGCGACTACTTCGGGAACGAAGCTACTTCTACTAGCCGGAGAGCCCATTCAGGAGCCATTAGCGGTGTATGGCCCATTTGTGATGAACACACGGGAGGAAATTATGGAGGCCTTCAGCGATTTCCAGGCCGGTAAAATGGGGGCATTACATTGATCAGTGAGTCAGAGCTAAGCTTTATGGTTAGCTCTGACGCTAAAGATCTTTTATATTTCCAAAGCCAATGACGTCCCGATAGGCCGGATTGTCGCGCAGTTCGGTAGCACGAATCAATTTGTCGGAACCGAATTTTGACTTCAGGTCGTAGAGTGTCTGGCGGAATTTATCTTTCCGTGTATCGTTGCCAAACAGGCTTAACGGCACGACTTCCGTTGGTATAAATCGAAATACCACTACAGATACACTCCGCAGATGTTCGTTCAGGACAGGTTCGCATTGATGTGCTTTCTGAAACTTCAGCAAACGCTCCATAATAAGGGTATACAATTCGGGACCATCCTGCTTTGGCTCCGAAAAGCGAACTTCGTAGTTGTATGTTTTGCCACTCTGGTAGCGGCAGGAGAACGACATATCCTGGCAGAAAACGCCTTGACGCACCATTCGTCGTTCAAGTGTCAGGCAGAGTGATTGGACTAACTCCTCCAGGCGTTCGGGCGTATTGCGCTGATCGGCCGAAACGGTGCGCATAGCCGACATGCTTTTGTTATCAGCATTCGTATCCAGATCGACCTCACCACCAAAATTGAGCCGTAGGTGCCAATGCCACCCGATAATACTTTTGCATACTGCCCGGAGGTGCTCCGGAGGAGCGTATCTAAGATCGAGCGGGGTATGTACACCACCTGCCCGAAGACGGTCGGCCATGCGGTGCCCAATACCAGGCAAGTCGGTAAGTCGCAACGTTTGCAATACCTGATCTATCGTTTCGGGGGTAATTACCGTCAGGCCATCAGGCTTCTGAATATCCGACGCCAGCTTGGCCAGAAATACATTTGGCGCAATACCGATCGAACAACGCAGCCAGTCACCCACTTTCTGCCGGATAGCCTGCTTGATCGCCAGGGCTGTCTGGTGCATGTCTTTATAAACCAGTTGATAGTTTGTTAAATCGACGACAGCCTCGTCAATACTTTTAGGAATAACATCGTCCGAGAATGCACGGAGAACATCAATAATCTTGACATGGTACTCCCGATACCGCGCCGGATGAGTCTCTATCGGCACCAGTTCCGGGCATAACGCCATGGCTTCGTCCAGCCGCATACCCGTTTTTACACCTCGCCCCTTTGCCTCTATGGAAGGCGCAATGACGCACCCTTTCCGCCCTGTATAAACGCATACGCCAACAGGACGCCCACGCAGCCAGTAATTATCCTGCTGTTCGCAGGAGGCAAAGAAGCTGTTCATGTCCACAAACAAAACGGTTGGTAGCGTATGGGTAGAAAGTCGGTTATGATTCATTACTATTTAAGTAAGAAAGTGGCGTTTGGTACACGAACTCGTCTATATTTTGACTATGTTTGCTGTAATACAAGCGCAATATATTTTACTTGTATTATATATGCTAGCTATCCATACGACAATGGCTAAAAATTGTCTAGAAGAAACTGTAACCTCCGTGACCGTCCAAGATCGACTAAAGCAGGTTTTTGATGCCCTTGGCATAACTATCTATCAGATTGCCAAAGAGTTAGGCGAAAATCCCTCAAAATTCTACAATATTTTGAATGGCCGGGCCAAACCCTCATATGACACCATTATGAGTTTGCTGGCCTGCTATCCACAAATAAGTGCCGACTATCTGATTCGGGGGATCACCCCTATACTGAATGCTCCGCAGGCGAACGCCCGCATTATGCCTTCGGACGATGATACGATTGAGGTGCCTTTTGTACCTGTAAAATTTTACGCCAGTTTTGTTGAGACCTTCAGCGATGGCATCAGCACGAATGATATAGAATCGTTTCGCGTTCGAAAACCCATTATGAAGGGGCACAAGAATGGCGTTGTTCTGGAGATTTCGGGGAGCAGCATGAGCCCTCAGCTAACTCATGGGGCCAAAGTGCTGGCAATACCTGTCAGTGAAAACAACTGGGAATACCAGTCAGGGGGCGTGTATGCCGTTATGTATCGGGATTATTTCGTTGTCAAACGCATTCGGGACAATGAGCTTCTGACCCGCAAATACCTAACGCTCCATTCTGATAATCCCAACGGCGGCAACGTAACTGTCCCGTTGCAGGACATTCGGGCACTCTGGAAAATTGTTGCTATTGTTGAAGCGCCGGTGGAGTAGGCATATAAAAATATCCCACATTGAAAAGGGCCGGGCCACTCAAATAAGTGGCCCGGCCCTTTTCAATGTGGATTCGTCGGCGGTTGCTAATCAATGGCTGTTTTTAGGCCGATTGTACGACCAGGTACTATGTAGCAGAGCTACGCACAAGTTTTCTGTCATTTCCAAGTTATGGTATATGTTGATCAAACGAAACTAGTGTCGTATAGGCTTAGTACAAACACGGGCATTCACTATATTCTTTGTGTTTCAATTTGATTTGTGGTTGACTTTCAGTAATTTTGCGTCCTGATTTGCAAAGGAGCCTTCTACAAACGGTAGCGGTTTCTTCCTTCGATTTTAGAAAAACATAACTTTCAGTATAACAAGCTAATGGCTCGCGATTTAAATTTCACGAGAAACATCGGTATCGCTGCCCACATTGATGCGGGTAAGACGACCACAACCGAACGAATTCTCTATTACGCAGGGGTAAGCCACAAGATCGGTGAGGTACACGATGGTGCCGCCACGATGGACTGGATGGAGCAGGAGCAAGAGCGGGGTATTACCATTACCTCAGCCGCCACAACTGTTGACTGGACCTACCGCGAAAATAAGTATCACATCAACATCATTGACACACCTGGCCACGTTGACTTCACGGTGGAAGTGAACCGTTCGCTGCGTGTATTGGATGGCCTGGTGTTTCTGTTCAGCGCTGTTGATGGTGTTGAGCCTCAGTCGGAAACCAACTGGCGTCTGGCAAATAACTACAACGTAGCTCGTTTAGGCTTCGTTAACAAAATGGACCGCTCCGGTGCCGATTTCCTGAACGTGTGCAAGCAGGTGAAGGAAATGCTGGGCAGCTACGCCGTTCCCCTTCAGTTGCCAATCGGCGAAGAAGATTCGTTTAAAGGTGTTGTTGATCTCGTTAACTTCCGGGGTATCGTTTGGAATGAGTCGGATAAAGGTATGACCTTTGAGGTTGTCCCCATTCCGGCTGACATGCTGGACGAAGCTACCGAATGGCGGGAAAAACTGCTTGAAGCCGTTGCCGAATTCGACGATTCGCTGATGGAGAAATATTTCGAGGATCCTGAATCGATCTCGGAAGATGAAATCCTGGCGGCTTTGCGTAAGGCAACGATCTCGATGAAGATCGTTCCAATGCTGTGTGGTTCTTCTTTCAAAAACAAAGGCGTACAAACGATGCTTGACTATGTGATGGCTCTGTTGCCATCGCCGTTGGACAAAGAAAGCATCAAAGGAACGAACCCGGATACAGGCGAAGAAATTTCTCGGAAGCCTTCGTCAACGGAGCCGTTTTCTGCCCTTGCGTTTAAAATTGCTACTGACCCTTACGTAGGTCGCCTTTGCTTTGTACGTTCTTACTCGGGTGTGCTTGAATCAGGCTCTTACATCCTGAACAACCGTTCGGGCAACAAAGAGCGCATTTCCCGAATTTTCCAGATGCACGCCAACAAGCAAAACCAGATCGAACGTCTGGAAGCTGGTGACATCGGTGCGGTTGTCGGTTTCAAAGACATCAAAACGGGAGATACCCTGTCTGATGAAAAGAACCCAATCATTCTGGAATCGATGGTATTCCCCGATCCCGTTATCGGTTATGCGATCGAGCCTAAGAAGTCGGCTGACCAAGACAACTTCTCGAAAGCAATTGGTAAACTAATCGAAGAAGACCCAACCCTCAAAGTTGAATCGAATGAAGAAACTGGCCAGACCATTATCCGTGGTATGGGCGAGCTTCACCTAGAGATCATCATTGACCGGATGCGTCGTGAGTTTAAAGTTGAAGTAAATCAGGGTGCTCCACAGGTGGCTTACAAAGAGAAGTTAACCAAAAATGTTGAGCACCGCGAAGTATACAAGAAGCAAACGGGTGGACGTGGTAAATTCGCGGATATCGTGTTTGAACTTGGACCACGGGCCGAGGACGAAACGGGCGTTATCCAGCCAGGCCTGGAATTTGTGAATGGTATTGTGGGTGGTGTGATTCCCCGCGAATTTATCCCAGCCGTTCAGAAAGGCTTCGACGAATCGCTGAAAAACGGACCATTGGCCGGTTTCCCGCTCGAGAGCATGAAAGTCCGGTTGTTCCACGGTTCTTACCACGATGTTGACTCCGATGCACTGTCGTTCGAGATGGCCGCTCGGTTAGGTTTCCGCGAAGCTGCCCGTCAGGCAGGTCCGAAACTGCTCGAACCAATCATGGCCGTTGAAGTATTGACACCAGAAGAGTATACAGGACCAATCACAGGTGACCTGAACCGTCGCCGGGGTGTGATGAAGGGTATGGATACGAAAGCGGGTTCGCAGGTAATTAAAGCCGACGTTCCCCTGTCTGAACTGTTTGGTTACGTAACTGACCTACGGACAATGTCGTCGGGTCGTGCTACGGCTAACTTGACGTTCGCTCACTACGAAGTGGTGCCGCAGAACATCTCGGATACGGTCGTTGCGAAAGAAAAAGGCAAATAATAAGTTCTTATGAATACAGGGTAGTCGGTCAAAACCGGTCGACTACCTTTTTTTGTGTCGTCGGAGTAAATGGTTCTTTCGACGGTACGTTTCACCTAACGAACCAAAACACAATGAGTCAAAAAATTCGCATTAAGCTAAAGTCGTTCGACCACATGCTGGTTGACAAGTCGGCGGAGAAAATCGTGAAAGCGGTTAAATCAACGGGTGCCATCGTAAGCGGCCCTATCCCTCTACCAACGAACAAAGAAATCTACACCGTACTGCGGTCGCCCCACGTTAACAAAAAGGCTCGGGAGCAATTCCAGCTTTGCACGTACAAACGGTTGGTAGACATCTATAGCAGCAGTGCTAAAACGGTAGACGCGCTGATGAAGCTCGAGTTGCCAAGTGGTGTTGATGTAGAAATCAAAGTCTAACGATTTCTGGCTAAAGGCTTAGTATGCCGCCAGTACGAGACCTCATGCGTTTCGGACTGGCGGCATTTTGCATCTGGCAAATTTCCCGCACATTCCGTTGAATTATAAGGGCTTTTAACGGGTTATTTTCGTATATTGTATTTCAAGGCAGCTATCCATTCAGGGAGATTTTATCCGTTATGTTAAACGTCATTCAGCTACTACCCGATTCGATTGCTAACCAGATAGCCGCTGGGGAGGTTGTTCAGCGTCCGGCCTCGGTGGTAAAAGAATTACTCGAAAATTCGGTAGATGCCAAAGCGAAATCAGTACAGGTCATTATTCGCGAAGCTGGTCGCAATCTGATCCAAATCGTCGATGATGGCCTTGGCATGACTGAAACCGACGCACGCATGAGTTTCGAACGACATGCAACGTCTAAAATCCGTACATCCGACGATTTATTTCGTATCCGCACGATGGGCTTTCGGGGAGAAGCGCTGGCGTCGATTGCCGCGGTTGCCCAAATCGAAATGCGAACAAGGCGGGCGGAGGAAGAACTGGGCACATTGATTCGGATCGAAGGCTCTGATATAAAAGCCCAGGAATCCATTTCATGCCTGCCCGGTACCAACCTGCTGATCAAAAATCTGTTCTTCAATGTACCGGCCCGACGTAATTTTCTGAAGTCGAATTCAGTGGAAATGCGGCATATTATTGACGAGTTTCAGCGGGTAGCACTGGCCAATCCAGAGGTCGCTTTCTCTCTTTTTCATAACGATCAGGAAATTTATAATCTTCCGGCCGGGAAGCTGAGCCGTCGGATTGTTGACATGTTTGGCAAAAGTTATCGCGAGCAGCTTAACTTTTGCGAAGAACAAACGCCCTACGTAACTGTACACGGGTATATCGGAAAGCCCGAGTCGGCAAAGAAGGCCCGAAATGAACAGTTTTTCTTTGTTAACAATCGATTTATCAGGCATAATTACCTGCATCATGCCGTCGTTGGCGCCTACGAAGGTACGTTGCCCGAGGGTAGTCACCCGTTCTATGTCTTGTTTATTGATATTGACCCGTCGCACATCGATATCAATATTCACCCGACCAAAACAGAAATAAAATTTGACGATGAGCGGTCGGTATACGCGATCATGATGGCCGCCGTTCGAAAAGCGGTTGGTCTTTATAACCTCTCCCCTTCGCTTGATTTTGACTCGGACGTTAACTTCCTGGCCGGTGTTCGTCCGGGTGCGGCAAAATCAGAACCGTCGGAAAGCAAAGTGAATAGCCCTGCTTTGTCCACAGTTCAGTCAAATATAAGTCCCCGGCCTATCAGTCCATCATGGGCATCGAGTGGAACCCAGCCCGTAAATGAGCGTAGTTCATTGCGAAATGATTCGCTGGACAAAGCAGCAGGTAGCAGTTTCGATATTCCCAAGAAACCTTCTGTCAACAATTGGCAGGCCTTATACGATGGTATTGCCACACCCGTCTTGAGCGATCGTTCTGCAGCACCACAGGATGCATCCGAAACCGGGGGTGATTGGCTGGGAAGCGCAGTTCAAGCCACGTCATTGCCAGAACAGGTGTCGACCGAAGGTGAACCGATTACGTTAGGAAGTCGAGCTAATCAGTTAAAGGTCAGTTTGGAGCAACCCGAACAAGACATGCCCGTATTAGTTGATGATGATACCATTGTTCAGATACAGAATCGCTACTTACTGGCTCCTATCAAATCGGGTATGTTGCTGATCGACCAACGGCGTGCGCACGAGCGCATTCTGTACGACCAGTTTCACGCAGCCCTGACAAAGCGGAATGGCGCTTCTCAGCAATTATTGTTTCCAAAGACAATAACGCTGATGCCTGTCGATTTCCAATTGGCTCTCGACCTGCGTGACGATTTAACGAACCTGGGATTTGAGTTCGACGAGCTGGGTGCCAATACATTCGTGATTCGGGGCGTACCGGCACTAATCATGGGCGAGAATGAAGAGGAATTGTTCGCCAACCTGCTGGCGCAACTGCGGGCCGATACTGGCCGACTTAAGTTGGACCGAGTTGAGTCAATGGCGCGTTCGCTGGCCCGTCGATCGGCTATGCGTTACGTAAACCGCCTGAGTGTAACGGAACGAAAAGCCTTAGTCAATCAATTATTCGCGTCTGCAAATCCAAGTTATACACCCACAGGCGAACCTGTAACGGTTGTGTTATCGTTGGATAAAATTGCGGGACTTTTTCGCTGATAATTGAGTTAATCAGCATAACTTGTCAATACAACATGTTTTCACTTTCTCCGGTAGTTCGCGTTCTGTTAATAATAAACGTATTAGTTTTTTTGATTACAAACGAGTCTATAATTCAGCAATTTGGATTACATTCGTTTCTGTCTGATAAATTTAACCCGATCCAGTTATTAACACACATGTTTCTGCATGGTGGCTTCAACCACATTTTCAGCAACATGATTGGTCTGGTAGTATTTGGCCCTATGCTGGAACGGTACTGGGGACCCAAGCGATTTACGTTCTTTTACTTTTTTACGGGTTTAGGCGCGGCATTGTTATTTTCTGGTATAAACTATTTCGAGATGCACGACGTATATGAAACCATTCAGACTTACCGGGCAAATCCCAGTTATGAAGGTTTTCTGGCGTTCGTAGATCAACACGCAGGATCCTACTACGATGGGTTAGCTCCGTTTATTGAAAAATTCAGAGTCTATCCCACTGATAGTAACAATCTTCAGGACAGCGTAACGATTGTGAATCGGATTTTCACGAATCAGGTCGACGAACCCATGGTCGGGGCATCCGGGGCAATTTTTGGTGTGATTATGGGGTTTGGATTATTGTTTCCGAACACTCAACTGTTTTTATTGTTTCCACCTATACCGGTTAAGGCTAAGTATCTCGTTATCTTTTATGGAGCCTTTGAAATTTACTCGGGAGTTTATCGGGCACAGACTGACAACGTTGCTCATTTCGCCCATATCGGCGGCATGTTGTTTGCATTTATATTGGTGAAATACTGGGGTTCACAACGAAAAACGTTTTATTAGGGATGAGCGGGTTGTTCGATGACTTTCGGAGCGAATTCAATAAGCCCAACAACACGTTGGTGCAATTGATATTAATTAATGTCGTCATATTTCTGGTTCTGTTAGTGACAAAAGTCAGCCTGACAATGGCTCAGAATTCGGGGTATGGCTTCATCATGTCTCAATTATTGATTCCGGGAGATTTAAATGCATTCCTGCATAAACCCTGGACGCTATTCACGTACTTTTTCACGCATGAAGAGATTTTCCATATTCTCTACAACATGCTGTTTTTATACTGGTTTGGCCGGCTAATTGATGAGTACCTCGGTAATCGTCGGCTTATGGGTTTGTATATAATGGGCGGAGTAGCTGGTGGCTTACTGTATCTGGCCATGTACACGCTGGTACCTTATTTTCAGAACCAGGCCGATACCGCCCGCATGCTGGGTGCTTCCGCGGCTGCGTTTTCGGTGGCCGTTGGTGCTGCTACTCTACTGCCAAATTACACATTCCATTTGCTGTTTTTTGGTCCGGTACGTATCAAATATATCGTCTTCTTTTTCATTATTCTTTCGGTTGCCCAATCGGCCGGTTCGAATGCGGGTGGCAATTTAGCTCATCTTGGTGGTGCCCTGATGGGCTTTGCCTACGTCAAATTGTTGCAGAACGGCACGGATCTCGGACGTCCAATTTACTGGCTGGCTGACGGGTGGAGCAATTTGCTAAGACCTAAACCAGCTATTAAAGTATCCTATCGGCAACGGAGTAACGCCAATACCCAGGCGAGTACGTATGCATCACCGTCAGGAGCTACAGCGACGTCGGCGTCAACGCCCGACCAGGACGAAGTAGACACAATTCTTGATAAAATATCCCGCTCCGGATATGAGAGCCTGACCCGCGAAGAAAAGCAGAAGCTTTTCCGGGCCAGCCAACGGAATTAACAGGTAGATACGCTGGCAGATAGCTACCCGAAAGTTGGTCTCTTCAGAAAAAGGTATAGGAAAAGTACTTATCTTTCTATAAAAAACATAAGCCTTCAGCGCCTACGTATGCATATAGGTAACTGAAGGCTTATGTTTTTTACAATTGGTAAAATTTGTAGTAGCTTCGTTGTACAAATACTATTGGCAAGCCGCCGATAGAACAAAGGTTTATATACGTGTGTTGTTGTGAGACAGACGCTTATCTGCTACCACCATGCTGATTACCCCTGGCAGCCTGCTTGCCACTATCAAGACTCCCGACGATCTTCGTAAACTCGATAAATCCCGCTTACCTCAGGTAGCTGATGAGCTACGTCAGTTTATCATTGACGATGTATCTGTTTTTGGTGGACACTTTGGTGCTAGTCTGGGCGTGGTAGAATTAACCGTTGCCCTTCATTACGTTTTCAATACCCCCGACGACCAGTTGGTTTGGGACGTAGGCCACCAGGCTTATGGGCATAAAATCCTGACAGGTCGACGGGAGAAATTCCATACGAACCGTTTTTACAAAGGGCTTTCCGGCTTTCCTAAACGGAAAGAAAGTGAGTACGACTCCTTCGGGGTCGGCCACTCCTCTACGTCTATTTCGGCGGCATTAGGCATGGCCGTAGCTTCACAGCTACAGGGCAATTCGCAACGCAATCACATTGCCGTTATTGGCGACGGTGCCCTGACGGCGGGCGAAGCCTTCGAGGGGATGAATCATGCCGGCGCAACGGATAGCAATCTGCTCATCGTCCTCAATGACAATTGCATGAGCATCGACCCTAACGTGGGTGCCCTGCGTGAGTACCTGACCGACATCACGACTTCGCAAACCTACAATCGGGTGAAAGATGAAGTCTGGAATTTGCTCGGGAAGATGGACAAGCTGGGCAAAACAGCCCAGGAGCTGGTATCGCAGGTGCAATCAGGCATTAAAAGCTCACTGCTCGAACAAAGCAACCTATTCGAGTCACTTAACCTTCGGTATTTCGGACCAATCGACGGCCATGACATCGATCATCTGGTCAGTGTTCTGGACGACATGAAGCACATTCCGGGTCCAAAACTGCTGCATGTTCTTACGGTGAAAGGTAAGGGCTACGCGCCTGCTGAGAAAGATCAGACCAAATGGCACGCACCGGGCCTGTTCGATAAAGTAACAGGTGTTATCCAGAAGAAAATTTACGATACGCCCCAGGCTCCTAAATACCAGGACGTTTTTGGGAACACGCTTGTTGAGCTGGCCGAGAAAAATCCTCGTATAGTGGGCGTTACACCGGCAATGCCATCCGGATCGTCCATGAATATCATGATGAAGGCCATGCCAAAGCGGGCCTTCGATGTAGGTATTGCCGAGCAACACGCGGTTACCTTCTCCGCCGGTATGGCGACACAGGGTGAAGTTGTCTTTTGTAATATTTACTCGACGTTTATGCAACGGGCCTATGATCAGGTTATTCATGACGTCTGTATTCAAGAGTTACCCGTTATCTTCTGCCTCGACCGGGCCGGTTTTGCGGGTGCCGATGGCCCTACGCACCACGGCGCCTACGATCTGGCATACATGCGTTGTATACCCAACATGATTGTGGCGGCTCCTATGGACGAACAGGAGCTTCGCAACATGATGTTTACCGCGCAATCTGATACTATTCAACAGGGCAAACAGGCATTTACCATTCGCTACCCTCGTGGTGAAGGGGTAATGCCCAACTGGCGCACACCACTCGAAGAACAGACCATCGGTAAAGGTCGAATGATCTCCGATGGCGAAGAGGTGGCAATTCTGACGATTGGTCATATTGGAAATTATGCTGTTGAGGCCACGCGCATGCTGGCAAAAGAAGGTATTAAGCCTGCTCACTTTGATATGCGGTACGTAAAACCGCTTGACGAGGCTTTATTGCATCAGATTTTTAGCCGTTTCGACCGCGTTCTCACGGTTGAGGACGGTTGTGTGATGGGCGGGTTCGGCAGTGCCGTTCTAGAATTTATGGCCGACAATGGCTACGCGGCTCGTGTAAAACGCCTGGGTATCCCCGATGCCGTTATTGAGCATGGTGAACAGCTTGAACTACACCACGAGTGTGGATTCGATCCACAAGGCATTGCCGATTCCGTGCGTGAGTTACTCTTTACAAGCCGAACGATAAGCGTTTAATTAATTTCATTTCGACAGGATCAACAGGATTGACAGGATGACAAAACCTGTTAATCCTGTTGATCCTGTCTCTTTTTTTACCGGTATGAAAGTTTTCAAATTTGGTGGTGCTTCCGTTAAAGATGCCGCCGGCGTGCGAAATCTGGCCGAAATCGTCAAATCGAAGGGCCAGAATACGGTAGTGGTTGTCTCGGCGATGGGCAAAACAACCAACGCACTGGAAAGCCTTGTCCGGTCGTATGTAGATCAACACATGAGTAGTGTTCATAGCCAGATCGACAGTCTGAAAGCCTATCACTACGGCATAATGAGCGAGTTATCGGGCGATTTCAGTCCGGTTAACCAGACCTTTGCGTTCCTTGAAAATTATGTCAGCCGGCCCGTTAGCGGCTTTTACGACGAAGTCTACGATCAGATTGTTTCGCTGGGCGAGCTCATATCCACGCAGATCATTGCCGCCTATTTAGTTCAGACGGGGCTCTCGGCTCAGTGGCTCGACGCCCGGCAACTGATACGAACCGATACAACGTTTCGGGAGGGTCGCGTCAATTGGGAAACAACTCATCGACGAATAAAAGAAGTAGTCGACAAAAAAAGAATTTATATAACCCAGGGATTTATCGGACAAACGGACGACAATCGAACCACGACCCTTGGCCGCGAAGGATCTGATTACACAGCCGCCATTTTTGCCTATTGCCTGCAGGCAGAAAGTGTTACCATCTGGAAAGACGTGCCCGGCGTGCTGAACGCCGATCCTAAATGGTTCGATGAGACAATTTTGCTTGAAAAATTAACCTACCAGGACGCCATTGAGCTGGCCTATTACGGCGCTACAGTTATTCATCCGAAAACAATCAAGCCGTTACAGAACAAGGGAATTCCACTCTATGTCAAGTCGTTTCTGAAGCCCGATGCACCCGGCACCGTTATTGGCAACTACGAACGTCACCTGACCATTCCGTCATTTATTTTCAAAGTCAACCAGGTGCTGATCTCGCTTCATCCGAATGACTTTTCGTTTATAGCTGAAGACAACCTGAGTCGTATTTTCGGGCGATTTGCCCAGGCAGGCGTCAAAATAAACCTGATGCAGAATACAGCCATCAGTTTTTCGGTTGTTGTCGATGACAATCCGGATCGGGTACCTGCTTTACTGAATTTGCTGAAACAGGATTTTCGCGTCAGCTACAACGATGGCCTAGAGTTGATTACCATTCGTTATTACGACCAGGGAACTATAGAGCGCGTGTTACCCAACAAACGACTATTGTTGGAGCAAAAAAGCCGCTATACGGTGCAATTGGTGGTTAAAGACGTAGGCTAAAATTGGCCAATCAAGCCTGCCACCAACGCCTTTCGCGCCTTTCATGTATCTTTGACATGCGTTTACCCAACACATCTCTCATGTATTACGGTTATTTCAACGGTACTATTGCGCCTACCGACCAGCTTGCAGTTGGTATTACAGACCTCAGCCTGCTTCGGGGATATGGGTTGTTTGACTATTTTCTGACCTACAATGGCCGACCATTTCAATGGGATTGGTATTGGGAGCGGTTTCAGAACTCTGCTTCACGTATGCATTTGCCCTTGCCGTTAAGCAAGGATGAAACATACGCGATCGTCATGAACCTGGTAGAGAAAAGCAACGAAGCGGGTCTGAAAACCGGGCTGATCACACCCGGTGATCTGGCATTTCGGTTCATTCTGACAGGCGGTTACTCAGCTGATAGTATCAGTGTGGTACGGCCTAATCTGCTTATCCTTACAGAGATGATTCACCCAACCCCTACAATTCAGTACGAACAGGGTATTAAAGTGATTCTGGATGAATACGTTCGGGAGATGGCCGAAGTAAAAAGTACCGATTACAAACGGGTTATTCTCATGGCCGAAGCCATTCGGGCCGCCCGTGCCTCCGACTTACTCTACCAGAAAGGAGGTGAAATCAGCGAGTTGAGCCGAAGCAACTTTTTCATTGTGAAAGGCGATCGGCTCATCACGCCAGATCGGCATATCCTGCACGGCATTACCCGAAAAACAATCATTCAACTAGCCCAGAGCGATTTCCAGGTCGACGAGCGGCCCGTACTCCTGTCCGAACTTTACGATGCCGATGAGGCATTTACAACCAGTTCGACCAAGAAAGTGCTGCCCATTACTCAAATTGGTGAGTTGTCTATTGGCAACGGTCACGTTGGGCCAAAAGCCAAATTTCTGCTGGAACGCTTCGATGAGCTAGTGAAAGCCTGGTAATTATTAGATGTTTGAAGAGTCTTTTTCCGAAAAATTCTGCCCTATGAGGTGGGCATATTTTCGTATCGTTTCTTGTGTAAGGCGTTCCTCCTGACCGATCCGGCCAAGGCAGGGCAAACCCGTATAGGTCAAAATAAACGATTCTGAAGCGGGTACGGTCGGG
The DNA here is from genome assembly GCF_054776575.1 of Spirosoma humi. NCBI lineage: Bacteria > Pseudomonadati > Bacteroidota > Cytophagia > Cytophagales > Cytophagaceae > Spirosoma > Spirosoma humi. The sequence goes on along the minus strand of NZ_BAAHBR010000008.1, from coordinate 38,157 downwards.
CCATTGAACAGGATACCCAGTAGTGGAATACGGCGGCTTCGACAGGCGTCAACGGATAGCAGCGTATGATTGATACTCCCCAGGTAATTCCGTGACACGAGTACGACAGGAAAGCCTAATCTCTGCACCAGATCAATCGTCAGATCGTGGTTGTTAAGCGGCACCATCAGGCCGCCTGCCAACTCAATAACGAGTTTATTCTGCGTTTGGGGTGGGGTAAGCTTGTCTAGTTCAATTGTTATTCCGTCAATTTCGGCCGCGGCATGGGGCGACAACGGTTGCGTAAGGCGGTAAGCTTCGGGGTGGAAATAAGACGTCGAATTACTGATCAATCGACGCACGGTATCCGTGTCGGAATCCTCTAACCCTCCCGACTGAATCGGCTTCCAGTAATCAGCCTGCAAGGCCTCAACCACCACCGCCGAAGCAACCGTTTTTCCAATCTCCGTTCCGATCCCCGCAACAATTAATGTCTGCTTATTCATTGGTTGAGTTATCCGCCAGGGCCATTCGTAAACTAGCCAACAGATTATCTATTTCGTTTGTTGTATTGAACGCATGGATACACAGGCGCAACCGCTCCTGCCCCGCTGGTACTGTAGGACTCAGAATAGCCCTAACATCCAGTCCGATTCGTTGCGCTTCGGTTGCTACTGCCCGTGCTCGGCCGTTTCCGGGAATGAGTAAGCATTGAATAGGCGACTGACTATCCTTCCAGGTTGCATCAGGCAACAGCTCCGCAGCCCGCTGGCGAAAGTAGGCCAGTTGTCGATGAAGTTTCTCTGAAGCATCCGGATTCTGTTTTACGTATTCGTGCGCACACCGAATGGCCAGAAGGCTATGAGGAGGCAGCGCAGTGGTATAAATAAAGGGGCGGGCAAAATTGATAAGGTATTGCCGAAGCAGGGCCGGTCCAGCAATAGCTGCACCATGAACGCCCAGTGCTTTTCCGAACGTATGCACACGGGCAAGCACCCGATCCTGTAACCCCAGCGCCACCACTAAACCTTCTCCACCCTGGCCATTTGGTCCAGCCCCATACACGCCCGTGGCGTGGGCTTCATCTACTAAAAGAGCCGCTCCATACTGCTCGCAGAGGTCAGCCAGATCCGTAAGTGGAGCCATGTCGCCGTCCATTGAATATAACGATTCCACAGCCACGAAAATCTGGCCGCTTTGCTGCTTTGCCTGTTGAAGTTTTGTTGCCAAATCAGCCAGATCATTGTGCCTGAACCGATGGCGTGTGGCATAACTAAGTCGTGCGCCATCGATCATGCTGGCGTGAATCAATTCATCTGTCAGCAGCGTATCACCCGCTTTTGGCAGGCACGACAGCAAGCCAATATTAGCGTCGTAGCCTGAATTGAAAATCAGGGCGGTTTCTGTTTGGTAAAATTGAGCCAGTTCCTGTTCGACCTCGTCAGCCAGTGCCGATTGACCCGCCAGCAACCGCGAACCAGTGGCACCCGTACGCATACCATCGCTATGTAAATCGGCCTGTCGAATGGCGTGCCTAAGCGCCGTAGAACGAGCGAAACCCAGGTAATCATTGGAGCAAAAGTCGACAAACTCATCCGCCGTCCGGAGCTGCCGTAGCAAACCCGCCTGTTGATAAGCGGCTAATCGCTCCGATAAGGTTTGTTTTATTGAGTGCGTCCCGGTAAGCATGTCACAAAGGTAAAACGCACGGCACGAACGGTTGACTACAATTTACCATCAATTACAAAAATGTGCGTAAGTGCCTAGTTATCCACAATTTGAATGTGGATAACTAGAACATGAAGACCCATTTATCAAAAAATGTACACGAATTAGGTCCAAAACGCATTACTGAATCAACTTATCGAGCCCATTAGCCATTTATTTTAAGAACTATCTTGCCAAACTGTCGGCCGGAATCCATCTTTTTCATAGCCTCTTCGATCTCGTCGAGCGGTAAAACCTCATCCACCAAAGGCACAATTTTCTGCGTATCGACAAACGAAAGCATATCGGCAAACTCGCGTTCGGTACCCATCGTTGTCCCAAAGATAGACAGCTGTTTGAAAAATACTTTTGGTGGATTGATGTCGGTAATCGTTCCGGTTGTCCCGCCGAAGAAAGCGATTCGTCCGCCCGGTGCGGCCACATCAATCAATTTAGCAAAGCCTGGACCACCGGCACTATCAATTATAACATTGAAATAGCCATTTCGCCCGCCACCCGTCTGGCTCATGAGCGTTTTAGCCCAGTCTGGGTCACGGTAATTGATGCCACCAGAAGCGCCTAACGCCTTGGCCTTGGCCAGTTTCTCGTCAGAGCCCGATGTTACCCAAACTTCGGCGCCGACACCTACCGCAAACTGCAAAGCAAACAAAGCCGCTCCACCGCCAATACCGGTGATGAGTACCTTTTCGGGTGTGCCGGATGTATGCAGGGCAGCACGCGTCATAAGCGCCCGCCAGGCAGTCAGACCGGCCAATGGAAGTGCGGCTGCCTGCTCGACGGATAAATGCCCAGGCTTAGGATGAATATAGGTTTTACTCACGACTATGTATTCGGCAAAGGTGCCATTCGTGGGCATACCCAGAATTTGAAAATCAGGTCCGTAAAACTGTGGATTATCGCCCCAATACATGGCTGGATTAATGATAACGGCCTGCCCACGCCAGGCCGTATCCACGCCGTCGCCAACCTCCGTCACGATACCAGCGCCATCGGAACCCAGAATAGCGGGAAGTTTGATACCCGGATATAATCCCTGCTGAATAAATACATCCCGGTGATTCAAAGCCGCAGCGTCGATTTTTACAAGCACTTCTCCCGGCCCGGCAGTGGGCTTGGGAGCCTCAATACGTTGTACCGGCTGATTCTTTTCGGTAAGCAAAATTGCTTTCATGAGTTGACGCGTAAACTGGGAGATGAATGTAGAGCGAAATACCTCATTTTTGTGCATTAAACAACGCGAATCCGTATGATAACGTATCGAAAGGCCGGTATTGACGATATGGAGTCTATTGCCCAACTTCATAGTCTCAGCTGGCAGCAAAACTACAGGGGTATTTGGAGTGATGAATTTCTAGACGGTGCTGTTCTCGAAAACCGACGCCTGGTTTGGCAACAGCGCCTGAGTCAGCCAGCAGCGAATCAGCATGTTATTGTTGCGGAGTTTGGTCAATCAATTTGTGGATTCGCCTGCGTATACGTAGACCAAGATGCCATTTGGGGAACGTTACTCGATAATCTGCATGTTCTCAAAAGCCAGAAAGGGCAGGGAATTGGTACGCACCTTATCAAATCAGCCGCTCGGTGGGCAGCCTCCATTAATCCCGATTCGGGTTTTTATTTGTGGGTGTTGCCAGAAAATGCTGGTGCCCGAAAATTCTACGAAAAACTAGGGGCTATCAATCAGGAACTGGTTACTCTGGAAAGTCCAGACGGTAGCCCGTCAGATGCTTGCCGCTATGTCTGGCCGACCATAAATCTATTGTGTCAATAAACGACTACTCTTATCACGCATGATTCGTTTTTTCAACGAAGACGTTCCGTACAAACTTCTTCAGAAGCGGGTAATTTCTCAATGGCTGAAAAAGCAGGCCGTTCTGGAAGGCTTTACCATTGGCGACTTAAACTATATTTTTTGCTCCGACGAACACGTGCTACAGGTTAACCGGGATTATCTTCAGCACGATTATTACACCGACATCATCACCTTCGATCAGAGCGAAGAAGAGGATTTATTGGAAGGTGACATTTTTATCAGTGTCGATCGGGTTGCTGACAATGCCAGCCAACTAGCCATTGAACCGGAGCAGGAAATGCACCGGGTACTGGCCCACGGCATGTTGCATCTGTGCGGTTATGGCGATAAGACCGATGAAGAAGAGGTTCAGATGCGCCGGAAGGAAGATGAATGGCTGAAGGAACTTCAGCAACTGTTGGCCAAGAGCCAGTAACGACAGGCTCGGACTAACGAATCAAATTGAAATCGTTCAGCCTGCCGTCAGGCCACCATCCAGTTGAATGGCCTGACCAGTGCAGAAGGCGTTTTCGTCCGAGCAAAGCCATAAAATCGTCTGAGCGACCTCTTCCGGTTGCCCTAAGCGGCCCATAGGGATCATCCGGCGCATACGCTCTTCCATACCGGGTGCCGTCGTGATAAGCTCATCGACCATGGTGGAATGCGTATAAACCGGGCAAACGGCATTGATACGAATGTTTTGCCGCACGTATTCCAGGGCGGCTGTTTTGGTCAGGCCGATTACGGCGTGTTTGGCGGCACTATACAGGGCTCCCATCGGCATTCCCCGAACCCCTGCGATGCTGGACACATTCACGATTTTCCCGCTAGAGACGGCCCTGCTGGTCTTCGCTCTATCGGCTGCTTGCTGAACGAGCATTTGCCGAATCTGAGCCTGCATACCATAAAATACGCCCCCGACATTTACGGCCATCATTTGGTCGAAATCATTAGCGGTTTGCTCGACAATACGCCCATACCTGCCGCCAATACCTGCGTTATTAATGGCAATATCCAATCGGTCGAAGGCCTGAATAGTCTGTCTGATAGCCGATTCTATTTGGACAGTATCCGCTACATCACACGGCACAAACAGCGCTTCAGCACCCAGCGCTTGTAGTTGCGCGACGGTTTCCCGGCCACTCGCTTCATTTATCTCGGCAACAACTACACGGGCCTTGGCCGTAGCGAAAGCCCGTGCCGTAGCCCGTCCAATACCTGACCCAGCCCCCGTAATGAAGGTGACCTGGTTCGTAAAATCCGCCATGTTATTGTTCTCCTATCAACTGTAGTTCAGACCCAAATTAACGGTATTTTACAAGTAACCGACATTAATAAAGAACTTGTACTATCCATCCTCTAAGAAAAAGATTATCAAGATAGGCGGCCTGTAGCGCGCTCCTTAAGTAGCTAATGGCCCCTATTTTATAAATTTAATATTATCTTATTCTATGAACATTTTAGAGTATTAACCTATAACATACTGAATATCAAACATATACATAAACGTTCATTAGTATTTAAAATCGTTTACCAATTATTCAAAATCTCTATTTTCCTGATTGGCGTAGATATGAGCGTCCTGGTTGATAAACAGCCAGACGTTACACTTAACTAGTTATACTCAATGGAAAACGTTACAAATCGGCCTGAGACGACAACTTCAGAGGCCGCTGCCAGCCGTCGGTCGTTTCTGCGAGTGGCGGGAGCAGCAGCCGTAACCGGCGGCCTGCTAACAGCTTGCTCCAATGCGGATCAAACTTCTGTAGTACCTGCTAGTGGCGCTCGTGCCGCTGGCCCAATGGTATCATTACCTACGGGCGACAATGGTATTCTTGGCTTTGCTTACGTGCTCGAGCAGTTGGAGGCAGCTTTTTATGAGATGGTACTTGCCAAGCCATACCCAAACATGTCGTCGGCAGACCAAATGTTATGGACGGATATCCGTGGCCACGAAATCATTCACCGTGCCCTTTTCAAAGCAGCGGTCGGTGGTTTGGTACCACAATTGACATTTGACTTCTCAAGCATCGACTTCAACAGCCGGTCATCTGTATTAATTGCTGCTGAAGCGTTTGAGAAAGTGGGTGTAGGCGCTTATAACGGTGCTGGTAAATACATCAAAAATGCTGACTACCTAACGCTGGCGGGTAAAATTGTATCGGTTGAAACTCGTCACCATTCGATCCTTCGCGAATTGCAGTACCCTCATTCGGATGCATTTGCCGGGCCAACGATCGTTACGAGTGACACGGGCCTGCACCTTGCGTACGAGCCAACGTTTGTACTGCCGATCGCACAGAAATACATTTTTGAAACTCTCGACGCAAGCGCATTAGTAGCCAGCCTCGCCTAAACCACTCAACTCCAATGAACTTACAGAACATACTTAGCGAAATTGAGAAAGTGGATGGCGAGATCTTCGATCGCTTAGCACACGTCTCGCGTCGGGGTTTATTTAGCTCCCTGACGAAGAAAACCATTGCCGTAGCGGCACCAGCTGTCATGGCTTCTGCACTGACAACGGCTTATGGTCAGTCCAGTGCATTACCACAGGGCGTAAAAGATGTGCTCAACTTTGCGCTTACCCTGGAGTACCTCGAATACCGCTTTTACGACGCAGGCCGCAACCTGTCGATGATTCCGAACGATTATAGAGCTGCTTTCGAATTGATTCGTCAGCACGAGCAAGTGCACGTACGCTTGTTGAAATCCGTTCTTGGTGCTGACGCTGTAGCTGAACCCAAGTTTGACTTCACCGCAAAAGGTACGTTCAACGATGTATTCAGTAATTTTGCTACGTTCTCGGCCGTGGCTCAAACGCTGGAAGACACAGGCGTTCGCGCTTACAAAGGCCAGGCGGGTAACTTAATGCCAGCTCCCGCTATTCTACAGGTAGCTCTGCAAATTCACGCTACGGAAGCCGCTCACGCAGCAAACGTACGCTACATGCGGGGTCAGAAAGGATGGATCACGGGTGGCACAGCTGCTTTGCAAGGTCTTCCTCTGGTTGTAGAAGGCAATTATAAAGGTGAAGAAAACCTGGTGCAGGCTGGTGTAAATCTGGCTACGGCATTAGCTGGTGATTCTCGCGTCGACGCTAATATGGTGAGCCAGGCTTTTGACGAAATTCTTACCAAAGATGACGTACTCAAGCTTGTTACGCCTTTCCTGGCTTAACGAATGCAACTAGTTATTTAGTAAAAAAGCCGCTGACCATGTGATCAGCGGCTTTTTTACTAAATAACTGTTTCTTACAGGCCAAAGGCTGATAACGTTACGAACTCGTTTACGCGTCTTTTAATCTCTTCCTGCGTCAGGTTCATGATCCGTTCAGCGCCAAATTTTTCCACACAAAACGACGCCATAGCGGACCCATAAATGATAGCCCGCTTCATGTTATCGAATGAAATATCATCCGTTTTGGCCAGGTAGCCAATAAAGCCGCCCGCGAACGTATCGCCAGCTCCGGTTGGGTCGAATACTTCCTCAAGCGGCAACGCTGGAGCAAAGAAAATCTGATCGTCACTAAACAACAGAGCGCCATGCTCGCCTTTTTTAATGATGACGGTTTTAGGACCCATCGTCTTGATCTTTGCCGCAGCTTTTACCAACGAATACTCATGCGTAAGCTGGCGGGCTTCCTCATCGTTAACGACCAGTACATCGACCCGTTTAAGCAACGTCATCAAGTCCGGGTTGGCAATCTCGATCCAGAGGTTCATTGTGTCCAGCACGATCAGCTTGGGCCGCCTGGCCAAGCGTTCAATGACCATTTGCTGAATCGACGGCGCCGTATTTCCCAGCATCAGGTACGTACAGTCCTGGTACGATTCCGGGATTTTCGGATCAAAATCCTCCATTACGTTCAATTGTACCTCCACAGTATCGCGGGTATTCATATCGTTATGGTACTTACCCGACCAGAAGAATGTCTTCTCCCCCACCCGGATTTCTAGCCCGTCGGTATTGATACCGTGCTGATTGAGGTCATCAATCATAGACTGAGGGAAATCGTCGCCAACGACAGCAACCAGATTATTTTCCTTTGTGAAGTACGAAGCCGACAGGGTGATATAGGTGGCGGCTCCACCGATAATTTTGTCAGTTTTGCCGAACGGGGTTTCCAGCGCATCGAAAGCTACGGAACCAACGGTAAGTAAGCTCATTATTTTGGTTTAAAGTTTGTCGTTTGTTGTTTGATATAGTGATCCATTTTAACAACGAATCACCAACATCAACCTAAATATTACTTCTTCCGCCCAATAACGGGACAGCGTTTGAAGGGTTTGGTCTCGTCGAATAATTTACGGTAGGTGATGTGCGTCTTCACAATTTTCGAGCCTAACTGGCTCACAAACCGCACCATGATGGGATTAAAATCGCCTACCCAATTCATTTCCAGCTCCGTATACTGAAAGTTCGGGTTATTGTCGGCTTCGTGGGGCATTCGCAGGGCAATGGCGGCTTCAACGCCTTTTCCCTGATGCTCCGGTGCCACACCGAACACGACGCCAAACGCTTTGTGGTTGGTTTTCAGGAGGACATGCCACAAGAATATCAGCTTACCCAGTAAATTCAGCTTGCCATTTACATGTTTAAATACCTGATTGAGCTCGGGCAAACAGACAAAAAAAGCAACAGGTTCACCCTGATAGTAAGCAAAGTAAATAATTTTCTCATCGATTACCGGCTTCAGCTTCTGCATGAGTAGCTGCGCCTGAGCGGCCGACATTTCCTTTACCCCGCTATGGCCTCCCCAGGCTGCATTGTATATATGTCTGAACTGTTCAGCGGCTGCGGGCAATTGCTTTTTGTCGATCGTGCGGAAAGTGTAGTCCGGATTTTGGAAAATGCGCTGAGCCCGGTCTTTCACAGCCTGCGACATATCCACCAGTTTCGACCAGGTGGTCGGAATACCGAATGTGTATTGCTTAAAATAATCCTTGAATCCGTAATTCTCGAAGAAAGGAATGTAATAGGCTTTGGTATACGGCATGCAATAGTTAGGTTCCCTGTCGAACCCATCTACCAGCAGCCCCCACCAGCGATCACGGTCGCCAAAATTAATTGGCCCATCCATTGCTTCCATTCCGCGACTTTGCAGCCAGGCTTTTCCGGCGTCAAATAGCCGAAAAGCAGCCGTCTGATCTTCGATGCACTCAAAAAAACCCAAGCCCCCCGTGGGCTGATCATTGTCGAGGTTGGCAATTTCATGGTCGATGAAAGCCGCCACCCGGCCAATGGTTTCGGCGTTGTCGTTCAGCAATAGATACCGGACGCACTCGCCATGCTCGAAGCGTTTATTGCGCTCGGGATCGAACACTTCTTCGACGTCGGTATCCAGTGGCCTGATCCAGTTGGAGTCAGCCTGATAGAGACGTACGGGAAACTGAATGAATTCTTTCTTATATCGGGCGTTTTCGCCTACCTCAACTACCTGCATTTCAGAACCTGAACGCGTCTAATATCAAAACAAAAGGCGAATATAGCCAAAACCATCCGGGCTACCGTTTTCCAACGAACAATCCCTAACTTTGGGCACTCGTTTTACCTGTTCTGGGCCAACCCGCCAAACGAAGGATTCCCTTTCGTAAGTAGACAGGTAAAGATAGAAAGACTCTTCCTTCGTCGGATTGGGCGAATGGAAACATGACTAAAAATAGAATGCAGCCACTTCAGGTATACAATACCCTATCGCGCAAGAAAGAACTGTTTGAGGCCCTCAATGCTCCCTACGTGGGTATGTATGTCTGCGGCCCTACGGTTTACAACTATGTTCACCTGGGCAACGTCCGCACTTTTTTAACCTTCGACACGCTGTACCGGTACCTTACATTCATCGGCTACAAAGTACGCTATGTCCGCAACCTTACCGACGTCGGGCACCTGGTCGGTGATGGCGATGAGGGTGAAGATAAAATTGGCCGGATGGCCAAATTAGAGAAGGTTGAGCCTATGGAAATTGTGCAGCGCTTCACGAATGATTTTCATAATGTGATGGCGCAGTTCAATACCATTTCGCCCAGTATCGAACCAACAGCAACGGGCCACATGGTGGAGCAAATCGAAGCCGTTCAGAAATTGCTGGAAAATGGACTGGCCTATGAATCAAACGGCTCGGTTTATTTCAACATCGAAGAATACAACAGGCGGGGTGGTAATTACGGCAAATTGTCAGGTCGGATTCTGGACGACTTGCTAAATGAGACCCGCGAGTTGGACGGACAGTCAGAAAAGCGCAGTCCGCTTGATTTTGCCATCTGGAAGAATGCTTCTCCCGAGCACCTGATGCGCTGGAATTCCCCCTGGGGCGAAGGCTTCCCCGGCTGGCACCTGGAGTGTACCTGCATGAGTACGAAATACTTAGGTAAACAGTTCGATATTCACGGGGGCGGCATGGACTTAAAATTTCCCCACCACGAATGCGAAATTGCGCAGGGCGATGGGCTGACGGGAATTGACCCGGTTCGGTACTGGATGCACTCCAACATGCTGACCGTGAATGGGCAAAAAATGTCGAAGTCATTGGGGAATTCGTTTTTACCCTCGGAGCTTTTTGCGGGTAACCATTACCTGCTCGAACAGGCGTATAGCCCCATGACCGTGCGCTTCTTTATGCTGCAGTCGCACTACCGCAGCACGCTCGACTTCTCGAACGATGCCCTCAAGGCGGCTCAAAAAGGCTACCGGCGATTGGCCAATGGCTTGCGGGTTGTGAAAGCGATGACCTATCAAGCTGGTGACGGAGCTGTTGACAGCGCTAAACAGCAGGATATTCGGCAGGCTGTCCAACAGTTTTACGATGCGATGAATGATGACCTGAATACGGCCGTTGGCATTGCGCAGCTGTTCACTTTGCTGAAGTACATCAACATGCTTTACCTCAATCAGCTTCAGGCGTCGGCGCTGGGCGAAGAGGTTTTCAGTTTGCTGAAAGAGTCGTTCATCACGTTCATGCAGGATGTACTGGGTTTACTCGAAGAAGGAACCGACAACCAGCCCGTACTGGAAGGTTTGTTAACGCTCTATCGTGAATACAAAGAGCAGCGCCAATATGACAAGGTAGACCAGATTCGTTCGTACTTTAAAGCGCAAGGGCTGGCCATTAAAGACATGAAGCACCAGATTGACTGGGCCTACGAAGAGTAGCATCTGGGCCAAGCTCCAGCTTGGCCTGAGTGTAAAAATGACGGGCTAATCTGGAGACTGGCCCAGCCTTACTTGAATGACTAAATCATATTATTTTCTTATTCCAGCGTTGCTGCTGCTATCGGCGCAAGCCTGTCGAACGAAGCAATCACAAAGCGATGCCACGCAGACAACTGAACAACCGGCTACTGCTACCGTCTCGGCGCCATCATTTAATGCCGACTCCGCTTATAGTTACGTCGATCAGCAGGTAGCCTTTGGCCCACGGGTGCCCAATACCCCGGCTCATGTGCAGACGGGAAACTATCTGGCGGCCAAGCTCAAGCAGTTTGGTTGTGAGGTGACGGAGCAATCGTTTGTCGCGACCACCTGGGATGGCAAGAAATTGAACGCCCGCAACATTATTGGCAGCATCAACCCTAAAGCGACCAAACGTATTGTACTGGCCTCCCACTGGGATTCGCGCCCACATGCCGATCAGGATGCGGACGTAGCCGATCAAAAGAAACCTGTTATAGCGGCCAATGACGGAGCCAGTGGCGTCGGTGTTCTACTCGAACTAGCCCGTACCATTCAACAGAGCCAGCAAAAGCCAACCGTTGGTATCGACATTATCTTCTTCGACGCCGAAGACTGGGGCAATGGTGAAAAAGCCAGCAATGATTTTGAGAAAGAAAGCGGCAACCAGTTCGATTACATTGGTTTCTGCCTGGGCTCGCGTTACTGGGCCAAAAATCTTCATAAACCGGGTTACTCAGCCTATTACGGTATTTTGTTAGACATGGTTGGTGCAAAGGGAGCCACTTTTGCAAAAGAAGGACTTTCAATGCAATTCGCGCCGACGGTTGTTAACAACGTTTGGCAGACGGCCAGTCGGTCAGGGTACAGTCAGTATTTCGTTGATACGCCCGGCGGGCAAATCACCGATGATCACGTAGCGCCGAATACAATTGCCAAGATTCCGATGATTGACATTATTCACACGACTATTGGTACGGGTGGCTTTTTCCCCGCCTGGCATACCGCTGAAGATAACATGAGCAACATTGATCGGGCTACGCTCAAGGCAGTCGGTCAGACGCTGCTGCAGGTACTCTACAACGAGCAATAATGAATAACGAAAAGCCCCGAGTAATCGGGGCTTTTCTGGTCAATTGACAGACTATGAAATTCGTATATGTACTACTTGCAGCTGTTTTAATCAGTGGCTGTAATCCACCGCCTGACCAATTTGGCAAACTGAACCTGAAAAAATGGCGCGGAGATCGGGGCGGATGCAATGGCGTTCGGGGAACGCTCGAAGCCGACTTTAAAGCAGAAATTCAAAATCTAAAAGGCAAAACCGCGAATACGATTGGCGAATTACTCGGCCGACCCGATGTTAATCAAATTGCGGACCGGAATCAGAAATTCTACATTTATTTTCTTGCGAAAGGACCCCATTGCAACCAGCCTGGCGGCAAATCAATGAGCCGATCGGTGGCCATTCGCATGAGTGCTATTGGTCTGGCAACGGAAATTACGTTTCAGAACGGCATTCCGTGAGTAACACGGCCGGGCTGGTATTACAGATAAAACTTTTTCCGGGCAATCATTTCTTCGACCACATCTGGCACCATATACCGAATAGAGCGATTGGTACGGATACTCTCCCGAATAAACGTCGCTGAAATATCCAGCAGGGGCGCTTCAACCAGCCGGACGTTCGGGTGCGTTTTAAACGCACTCTCCTTACTTTTCGGTCGCGGATATACGTATAGGCCGTAGTATTCGAGAATTTTATCGTAGTTCTTCCAGTTAGCAAACTGCTCCAGATTATCTTCCCCCATAATCAGTCGGAATGTATGCTGTGGGTATTTCTCGCTAAGCCGTGTCAGCGTATCGATTGTATAGCTGGGCTTAGGCATCGAGAATTCGATGTTTGTTGCTTTCAGGCTACTATTGTCAGCAATGGCTCGTTCAACCATGTCCATGCGATCAAACTCGTGTAGCAGGCTTTTGGTCTTCTTAAAGGGGTTCTGGGGAGACACAACAAACCACACCTGCTGGAGATCGGTCGTCGTGGCCATTGTATTCGCAATAATCAGGTGACCGACGTGGATCGGATTGAAGGAGCCAAAGAATAAGCCGATGTTCATAAGCGTGTGGAGCGACAATAAGAAACAGTAATGGCTGGGTTATCAACACTTGCAACCCATCTACCACACGCTTACCATTCGCTCTTGATCCGGTTAAATTGTTATTCCTTTCTCCGGTACCTTGTTTTCGTTCACGAAATCGTCGACCAGTTTTTGAGCTTTCTGCAACGATGTCTCCAGGTCATCATTTACCAGAATAACGTCAAAACGGTCCTGAAAACTCATTTCAAAATGGACTTTAAAAAGCCGCTTGGACAGGCTTTCTTCGGTTTCGGAACCTCGCCCAATCAGACGCTGGCGAAGCGTCTCTTCATTCGGCACTTTCACGAAAACAGCTAAAGCCTTATCGCCATAGTATTCTTTCAATTTTAAGCCACCCTGTACGTCTACATCGAACAACACATGTTTTCCACTATCCCAAAGGCGCTGAATTTCAGACTTCAATGTGCCGTAGAAAGCACCCACGTATACTTCTTCCCATTCAACAAATTCATCTAGATCGATCTTGTGTTTGAATTCTTCCGGAGTCAGGAAGTAGTAATCTTTCCCATTTTCTTCGGCCCGGCCCCGACGGTCACGCGTGCAGGCCGAGATAGAGAACCCAAGATTCTCCTTTTCGGCTAGTAAATGTTTGACAATGGTCGTCTTGCCCGAACCAGAAGGGGCAGAAAAAATAATGAGTTTACCGTCCACGGTAGTACTGGATTGGATGGGTATATAATGAAATTGGGGTAATTAAGGGTGCCCGAAGCATGGCCCTAATTACCCCAATTGAACGCGTTTATTGCTTAACTGAACGTCAGAATTTTGGTTTTTATCCTTTCCACTAGTTGGTCGGGGCAACACTTCTTTTCTATTCGTTTTGTCAGTAATTCTTTGACCTCTTTTTCGAGGTGATACATTTGGATACACGGTTGGCAGGATACCAGATTTGCTTTCAATCGGGCGAGTTGCTGTTCTGTGGCTTCCCCATCCAAAATTAATTGGATCATCTTCAGGCAGTCAGCCTGGTGGCTGCAATGTTCTTTCATCTCGGGCTTTGCATCTGATGAAGATGAGGGTGACAATGACGTTTGCATTGGAAAAATTTAATTTATTCCAAGAATAATAATACCGTTAAGTTATTAGCAGAACCAATATAGAGTTATAAAAAGTTCGGTTTATTCTTCACTTTCTTCTTTATAACCCATTGAAGATGCGTAATCACGCAATTTTTCTTTTAAGAGGTTACGAGCTCGGTGCAAACGTGATCGTACTGTTCCTATTGGAATATCCAGGATTTTGGCCATTTCCTCATAAGTGAACCCTTCGATATCACAGAGAATAATAACCGTCCGGAAATCAACCGGCAACGAATTCAGAGCTGTTGCCACTTCATCGCCGATCAGATCAGAAACAGACTCGGCCCGGAGGTCAACTGTATGTTCAGATTCAGCATCTTCAGAGTTATAGGTCGTTTCAACGTCCTGATAATCTACCTTAGCTGGCTCTTTACTCTTTTTCCGATAATCGTTAATGAAGCTGTTCTTCAGAATCCGAAACAGCCATGCTTTGGCGTTAGTTCCTTGTTCAAAGGATGAAATAAACCGGAATGCCTTTAAATACGTATCCTGCACCAGATCATTGGCGTCGTCCTCATCGGTCGTCAGGCGAAAGGCAAAATTGTACATGGAGTCGATGTGGGGCATGAACTCCTTATTGAAAACCTGATATTTCTGTTCGTCCGTATACCGGCGAGCAGGGGTGTCAGCCGAGGGCTGTTCAACGGAATCTCCGTCTGGTAGCAATTGGTCTGGTCCATCCGGGCCGCCGTGGTCCGGCATTCCGGTGCGGTCCTGGTCATCGCGAGTTGGCGTATCTGACATAACTTCGGGTATAGTCGCCATAAAAGTAAGAGTAAATTGCCGTTTACCGTCGGCAGAACCCAACGAATTCAATAATTATGAAAACCAATTCGCCAGGCTTTGTCTGATGTTGACTGCAAAAATCAATCCTTTGTTCAAAAAAAAGGTTTATAACCAGGCACTATGACGATTTGGCAGTGAACGTTTCGACAGGTAGCAACGTTAAAGCCGGTCAACTGTCCCAACTAGGGAAGCAATCGACCGGCTTTACTTACTCAATTCTTTATTTTAAGCAGGTGTAACCTTAAAATAGCGCTTCAACCATGAATCGGCGGCCCGAATGCGCCAATCTGACAAAAGCTCGGCTTTTGTTTTGACCAGCGTGTTGAACACTATTGTGTCGGGTGTCAGTGTACCATCGGCTACAGCAGCTTTGAGCGCTAGTAAAGCAAATGCCTGAACAGATCCATTCGCTGCCTGTATAGCTACGCTGCGATCAAAAAAGTCAGCCGCTATCTGTCGACCAACTTCCTGCACCGTACGTACTGAAGCGTCGATCGAACAACCGCTTGGCAAGGTATAGTCCTCATCGACACCAACAATCACAAACCGATTCTCAACCACTTTCGCCGACGCCAGCAGTGGCTGTCCATGAGCTGCCCATTGACCCAAAGCCGACTGTAATGATTCATTTATCGTATTTACCTCGCCATCTGATAAAAGGCGGTTTGCCTGATATACCCACACGCGGGCCTTGTCAGACAATTTATCAAAATCAATATACATAGCTAAATGGATGTATGATTTGCGGAAAATATAGCCTATATCACCTATCAGACATCTGTTTCAAAACCCCTGCCCTTGTGCGATGAGTTCCGAAATATCGTAGACCCGGACGGAATCTTCCTTGTTTTTGTTTTTAACCCCATCAGACATCATGGTCATACAAAACGGACAGGCAACGGCAATGGTATCGGCCCCTGTGCTAAGCGCTTCTTCTACTCGCTCGACGTTCACATCTTTCCTGCCCGGTTCTGGCTCTTTAAAATATTGCCCTCCACCGGCACCACAGCAGAGCCCGTTTGCCCGCACGCGCTTCATCTCGACCAAGTCGGCGTCTAGTGCTGCCAGTACCTCACGAGGTGCTTCGTATACTTTATTGGCCCGACCCAGGTAGCAGGAGTCATGAAACGTGATTCGACGGCCTTTAAACGATTCGCCGTCCTTAACACGAACGCGCCCTTCGTTGATAAGGCCCTGCAAAAACTGGGAATGGTGAATCACTTCGTAATGACCACCCAGTTCAGGATACTCATTTTTAAGCGTGTTGAAACAATGAGGGCAGGCGGTCACAATCTTCTTAACGTTATAGCCGTTCAGAACCTGAATATTGGACATCGCCTGCATCTGAAACAGAAACTCGTTTCCGGCCCGACGAGCTGGATCACCCGTACAGCCCTCCTCCGGCCCCAATACGGCGAATTTGATGCCTACATGATTTAAAATACGGACAAAGGCGATCGTTACGCGTTTATAGCGATCATCGAACGAGCCAGCACAACCGACCCAAAACAGAATTTCTGGTTCTTCACCCGAGGCCGCCATGTCGGCCATGGTGGGCACTTTATATGTTCTTTCCGTTGCAGACATTGTTGGTATGTTTTCAGTATTCGGTTTTTGACTTAAGGCTGGCGCATTGGTTGCCCCCGCGTTAGCCTTAAGTCAAAAACCGAATACCATAAGCTATTAGTCATTTACCTGATCAGCCCAGTTAAACCGGTCACTTGGCGAGAATTTCCAGGGAGCCATGTTGTTTTCGATGTTACTGAACATAGCATTCCAGGAAGCTGGCGCTTCGGATTCTTCCATTACCCGATACCGACGCAATTGAAGAATAATATCCAGCGGATTAATGTTGACCGGACAGGCCATCACACAGGCCTGGCAGGTAGTACAGGCGTTCAACTCTTCGGCAGTAATGTAATCGTTCAGCAATGATTTATCATCCTGATAGTCATTCCCATTCTGTTTCCACCCTCGCTGAATATCGTCAAGCCGATCGCGCGTATCCATCATGATTTTACGGGGCGACAACTTTTTCCCCGTCATGTTAGCCGGACAAGCCGCCGTACAACGACCGCACTCGGTGCAACTGTAGGCGTTCATCAGGTTTATCCATTTAAGATCCTGCACGTCCTTAGCCCCGAATCGGCCAATTTCAGCGGGCTGTTGACCATTGTCATTGGCCTGCGACCCATCGGCTTCGGTAGTGACAGGCAAGCCAAGAGCGAGCTGCACTTCTTTGGTAATTTCGGGCATATTTTGCATTTCCCCTTTCGGCTGGAGATCCGAAAAGTAAACATTTGGAAAACCCAGGGCAATGTGTAAGTGCTTCGAGTAGGTCACGTAAATGGCAAATGCCATAATGCCTAAAATATGAAACCACCAGGCAATGCGTTCATAGGCCACCAGAGCCGTATCGCTAAAATTGGTAAAAAGTGGTTTCAGGTATTGACTAATGATAAAATCAGGTACAATGCCTTTCAATTCGCCATAGTGGCCAACACCACGATCGCGCAGAACGCTGTCCGATGCATTCCAAGTCAGGAAAGCAATCATCAATAAAATTTCAGCAGTCAGAATGATCGCGGCATCCATACGAGGCCAACGGGTCATTTCACGGTGCCGCTCGGGTTGGAATCGAGCCACTTTAGACACAAATCGACGACACAAAAAAACCACGCAAACAGCCAGTACACCGAAAGCCAGTACCTCGAATACGTCAATCAAAATTGGGTAAATGGGTGTGATGTAGGGCGCGAACAGGCGGTGCGTGCCCAGAACGCCATCCAGAATAATCTCCAATATCTCAAGATTGATGATGATAAAACCGGCATAGATGACAAAGTGCATAACTCCAACCAACAAGTTGGTAAACATCTTCTTCTGACCGAACGCCACAAGTAGCATCGTTTTCAACCGTTCATCGGCGTGATCAGACCGATTTTCGGGTCGGCCTAGGTTAATGGCACGGGAAATAAGTCGAATTCGCTGTGTAATGTACCAGGCTACAACGGCTAAAGCTGCGACAAACAAAATTTGTTGAAAAATTTCCATTCGTTTAGAGTGGCTTACTACCTCTGAAAATCAACCAATTGGCAAAGGCGTTATAACTTTATTAAAAATATTTCAGTAAAAGTGTTGCAAAAAGGCGAGGAACGCCTACTTTTGCACCCACGTTTCAGGGTGATGTAGCTCAGTTGGTAGAGCAAAGGACTGAAAATCCTTGTGTCGGCGGTTCGATTCCGTCCATCACCACCACCCTAACGCAAGCCTTCTCAATTGAGAAGGCTTTTTTTATGGACCAAGTTGTCAAAAGCTTAAATCTGTCAGTCATTTACTTCGTTCAGCTATCAATAGTATGCATGCATACTATTTTACTGACAGCAAATATACTGTTTTCACTGTAGCTAACAAGGGGGGGGCGCGGTTGTTTGGGATTTAGCCCAGATATATCTGCGTAATTTCAGTATATGATTCGTATGAACAAACAGGACTTGTTACACGCACACTGACTCTATTTTTGGACGGTGTCCATCTCAATACCGATTGCCCGCATGAGTTGACTGGCATTGAAACTCTTACAAATGCCATCGCGGAGTTTATAATCGAATACTAACTCGCCATTGTTGAGATCAGACTGGAAATGGTAATTTCGGACAAAACCATCTGCATCGGTAAGTTGGCCTAACTCGAGATCATGTGTCGAGACAAAGCCCGACGCCGTTGTACGATGCAATTGGCGAATCAGGGCCTCTGCACCACGGTGTCGATCAGCCGAATTTGTCCCTTTTAAAATCTCATCAAGAAAATAAAGAACCGGCAACTCTTTTGCGCCAGAGGAGACCTTCGCCTGGTTAGACCCCGTTAGACCGATGAGTGTCTGAAGACGCTTAAGTTCAGCGTAGAACGACGATGTGCTTTCTTCCAGCGAGTCTTGCGTGCGCATACTTGTAAACACCTGTACAGGCGAGCACGTGAATCGCTCAGCACTAACGACAGCCCCTGCCAGCGCCAGTATGACATTAGTACCCACCGTACGAAGAAATGTACTTTTACCCGACATGTTGGAGCCGGTAATCAATATTGTTCTGCCAGAACCTCGTAGCACAAGTGAGTTGGCAACGCTGCTCTTTTGGACTAATAGCGGATGGGCCGCCGACGTCATTTCTAATACAAACTGATCATCGACAATGTCGGGGGTAGCATAGGTCGGATGCGCGTAGGCGAAGCCCGCCAGACTGTTCAGGGCTTCTAGTTCGCCAAGCACTTCGAACCAGTAGCTGAGCGATGGCCCGTAGGTTTGTCGCCAGCGTTCGAGCCGGAGCAGATAGTGGATATCCCAGAGTGTGGCTACACCAAAAAAAAGAAAGAAATAGGGATTCCGCCGATAGTTCAATCCTTCGGTAAGCTGGCTTAGCTGGCTAATTGCTTCGGACGCTGATTTTTCGTCGGCCGTCAATGCCTTTCGGATCGCCCGCAACCGAACTGACTCCCCTTTTAGTTGCTCCGCCTGACTGAATAAAGCTCTGTATGCTTTCAGCGCCGTTGACATCTCGAATGTCTGTTCGCTCACCTCCTGAGCCCGCGCTGACGTTTGACTTAGTACGATTCCGTGCACCGCCAGGGCCAGTAATATGGTTACGCCCGGAACGTATCCGATCAGCCACGCAACAAATAAACTCAGTGTAATGACTGGCAAAATAAACCGGACGGCTGTCAGGTAATTCGGTATAGGCGCTACTTCGGCCGTGATCCATTTGATAAGCGCGTCGGGCGATTGCTGGATTGTCGATTCGACGTAAGCCAGCGCTTCAAATTCCTGGCGCCAGTCAATCTTTGGTTTTAGCTCCGCTGAAGCTTCCTGACGGAGTTGGATAGAATCGACTCCCGACGGAGTTGTGAGCCACGTAGCGAGCCGTTTCTGACCGCAGTAGGTATGGGTCCGGTTGAGCAGCCGAAAAAGGGAATGCTTGCCAAATACATCCAGGTCACCCGCGTAATAGTGAGTAGGAATCGTAAACTGCTCACCGGTTTCGGGACGTATGTACTGGCGTTTGAGCCGAGCTGATTCATCCTGGTTAATGAACGTTAACTGATGGTTCAGGTCGCGTTCATACCGTACTCGCTGATGCTGTTTTAACAAGACCAAAAAGCCAATCAACCCCACTAGCAAGGCACCGACTGCCGCGAGTTGCTGATCGAGCCGGATAAGCAGCCAAACGACAGCAACGCTTCCAACAAACCAGACAAGCCGCCAGAATGCCAACTGGTTGTATTTACGCTGAGCAACCTGCTCTTGCTGACTGAATTGTTGCTGACGTTCGTGAAAAGTGGTTTCGGGGAGCATTCGGTAACGCGGGAAAAAGTCGCAACTAGTGGATAAAATCGTAGCGACACCAATACCCTGCCTGGCCAGAACGGGTAGGTCAGTCGCGTTACAAACAATGAGGGCTATTTATTACAGTCCTGACATACGCCCTGGATGAGCAGATTCATCTCCTTCCGATTATAGCCTTCCGGCAATGCGATAGATGGAATGCTAACTTTATCCAGGCAGGTTGTTTGTCCGCAGGCTTCGCATTTAAAGTGTACATGATCATGATGGTGGTGACCGGCAGAACAATTGTCGCGACATAAGGCATACTTTGTTCCGCCCTCGTCATCCAAAACTTTGTGCAACAAGCCTTTATCCAGAAAAGTCCGCAACGTTCTGTAGATCGTTACCCGGTCATGATCGGGACCAAGGCCATTTTCAACATCATTGTGCGCCAGCGCGTGACCCGCGTTCAGAAACAAATCGAGCACCTCCTCCCGGCCATTCGTATGACGGAGGTTGAAGTTTTTCAGCGTTTTGGAAGCAGGAGTCATTTTAGTAAACGTTTGTGATTCGTGACTCGTAGTTTCAACAAGTCATGAATCTTTATTCTGTAGTCTCAAACTGCAATTTAACCAGATTGGCATAGATACCGTCTTCCTGGGTAGCTAGTTCGTCGTGCGTACCCGACTCGGCAATTTGCCCTTCGCGCATGACATAAATCATATCCACTTTGCGAATCGTTGCCAGCCGGTGGGCAATAATGATCGTTGTTCGGTTTTGCATCAAAACGTCCAGTGCTTCCTGCACTAACCGTTCCGATTCGGAATCGAGCGAACTTGTGGCTTCATCCAGAATCAAAATGGCGGGATCTTTCAGGATGGCACGAGCAATGGCAATTCGTTGCCGCTGGCCACCCGACAGTTTAACACCCCGCTCCCCAACGATGGTTTGTAATCCCTCCGGGAAAGAATCAATGAACTGAAGGGCATTGGCCTTCCGGGCTGCTTCACGAACTTCAGCTTCCGACGCCCCTGGTTTACCGTATTGAATATTCTCCAGAATAGTACCCCCAAAAAGCATTACTTCCTGAGGCACTACGGCAATATTTTTCCTTAACTCCGTTATGTTGAAGCCCGACAGATCGCGATTGTCAACCGTAATCTGACCACCGCCAATTGGATAATAACGCATCAGTAACTGTACAATGGTCGATTTCCCGGCCCCACTCTGACCAACCAGCGCAATCTTATGACCAGCGGCTACGTCGAGCGAAATACCTTTCAGCACGGGCACATCCGGACGGGAAGGATACGAGAACCGGACATCGTTGAACTGAACATGGCCATGCACGGGCACAAACAAGGGAGTTTCTTCCTCAGCATTGACTTCAGAGGGCTCTTCCAGAATTTCCAGAATCCGCTCCGATGAGCCAATCGTTCGTTGCAGTTGAGCGTACAAATCGCCCATTCCCGCTACCGAGCCACCGATGAAGGTCGTGTAGACAATAAATGTTAGCAGATCAGCAAACGGCATTTCGTTGGACATCACCAGCGACCCACCGTACCACACCACACCAATGATGCCGCCAAAGAGGGCAAAAATAACGAACGAGACGAACACACCCCGGAAACGGGCCGCGTGCAGGGCTGTATTGACAACTAGTTGTAAAGCAGTGCCATAGCGGTTAATCTCCAGCTTTTCATTGGTAAATGCCTTGACTACATTGACCGACTGAAGCGTTTCTTCAACAATAACATTGGCCTGCGCCAACAAATCTTGCGCTTTCTTGGAAAGCCTGCGAATGAAGCGTCCGAAGAACATGGCCGCCACAATGATAATTGGGAAAGTTGCCAGCATGAACAGCGTCAACTTCCAGGAAACATAGAAAATAATAGCCGTGCCAATCGTCAGCGTCCCCACTTGCCGAAACAATTCAGCTACGGTCAGCGTCAGCACATCCTGCAACTGCGAAATATCAGCCGAAATTCGGCTCGTCAGTTCGCCCACGCGCCGTTGCTCAAAAAATGAAACCGGCAACGTAATGATTTTACTATAAGCGGCCCGCCGTACATCGGCCATGGCCCGTTCGCTCACTTGTGAGAAGAAATAAATCCGAAAGAACGAGAAAATAGCCTGCGCAATAAGCACGCCCACAAAAAACAGCGTAACCTGGTTAAGCGTGTAGGCCGATTTTCCCTGGATGACACTCGTAATCTGCCCGATGAGCAATCCAAAACTCATGGTTGTGCCCGTCGACAAGATCAAGAACACAAACCCGATTATGTATTGAATCCGGTAGGGTTTCACAAACCGAAAGATGCTGACGGCTTTTTTAAATCCGTCGCGGCTAAATTTCTTTTTATCTTCTGGATTGGCTTCTTCGCCAAAACTCCCTGCTCTTTTTGCCATTAGTTTGTCGCTACATAGACGCAACGGATTGCATCTTTACTCTTTTTGTCCTTTATATCCTGATTGCTCGAAAATCATGCGGGCATCGGCCATACGCATTAACTCTGAGATACTCACACGACTGTGCTCATCGTGATACCGGCCCACAATTCGCCAGCCGACCCAACGCCCGATCGCACCAGGACAGGCCTGACCAATTTCGGCCGTAAAGGGCCGCTCGTTCAAATATCGCTGTTTTATGGCAGGACTCGTTTGGTATAACAATTGATTATCAATAAAATGCGCCCAAACAACATCCTGTGCGTTAAACGTTTGGGTGAGTTGCTTGTCTGAATAACCGATAATTAAACTGTCGGCGACCTCAGGAAGCATTGTTTTGGTGAATACATAGCCTTTGCCATAATAGACCATATCGGCCAGCATGGTTTGGTCAGCCCGGTTTGCGGCATTGTATTTGTCAGAGATCGCGAAAATAATGGCCGGAACGATGTATTCTTTCTGGTAACGGCGCAGGATGTACTGCGGAAATTCCTGCCCCGGTGGACGATACTTGGCTTTAGGTCCAGCAAAATAGTCGATCCCAATAACGATCAGGCTATCGGTAACTACCAGGTCAGGCCCGAGAAAACCCGTTACGAGCGTTACTATTTTGGGCGCTTTAAAGTCAGGAAAGTTTTTTCTGATGGCTGTAAAGGCTTCGGCCAGTTGATTTTTCAGGTCGGCCATATCGCCAAATTCGTTCTGAATTTGGTTATTGAATTCATTCAGAGCCGGGTTGTTAACCCGGTTGGTCAAATCCTGGACGAGTCCCGTATCATTTCCGGCTCCGTTCGCGTTAAAGTACAATTGAGATACACCCTGATTCCGGTTCAGTAAAGCTCGAACACTGTCGGGTGATTTACCGGAGAAGAGCTGTTGGTCAAGCCGAATTAAAGTAATGTCTTCGTTTTTAGTACACGAAGCCATCAGAAAGAAACAAAAAAGGCCTACGATGGCCAACCGTATTTGCATGAAAATCACGTGTTTTCAATATAGAAAACGTGCAAAATTATGAAAAAAGTTGCAGGGTTTGGATTGATTTTGGTCATGTTGGCTGCTGGCAATAGTTGGGCGCAATCCACTTCGCCCGCCCTTTACCACATGAGAACGAAGGAATCGAGCGTTACTGAAAAGCGATTTCGCAAAATTTTGGGTGATAATTACGACGGTCAGGACAAAAACCGGCGCGACTATGATGACGACCGCAAGCGCCGACGTCGGAAACAGCAGGCGACTGAAAACCAAACAACCGACAACAACGGGTATGGCTCTGGCCCCGATTATGCCTGGCCAAGTCACCTCATCGAGATGGGGATACGGTTTGCGCCCTCGCTCGATCTGAACACGGCCGAAGGAACAGGCACTTATCGCGGGTTTGGCAACAACGGTGCGGGCGTTCGGATGAGCGTTGGTCCCACGCTCGATTATTTTTTCTTTAAGGATCGCTACGCGTTCAGCACCGGCCTTTTCTATACCATTAAACGGTCGGGCTTTCAGATGCCCGGCTCGTTTGGCCAGACCGTCTGGAATCCGGGTGCCCCCGAAAAAGAGTCTATTTATAACTTGCAGTACCTGCAAATTCCGGCAACGGTGAAACTATTTGCCAACAACATTGGCCCGAACATGCGGATGTATGTGCAGACCGGTGGTCTGATCAGTATTAAGCTGGCCGAAAGAGCGCTGGAACCCGCACGCAATGGCCTCTACATGGCCGAAAGTGGCGGCACACGCCGACAGTACGGTTTTGGGGATATAGAACTGTTACTTGGTGCGGGCGTGCAATACAAAATCAACCAGAACAATGCATTTAATGTTGGCATGAGCTATCAGCGTGGGTTAATCAACGTAGCGAGAGCCAGTGAACTGACATCCAAAAACCGGGTCGTTTCGTTAGATCTGGGTTTTAAGTTTTGATGTACCGAACAGCTTCTGGCTGTTTGATACACGCTAACTGGTAATCCTCACCTCAATTCCTTTCGCCCGCAAATACCCTTTCAAATTGGGGATATCAATTTCCTTAAAATGAAAAATACTGGCCGCCAAACCGGCATCGGCTTTTCCGGCGGTAAATACATCCACAAAATGATCCATTGAACCGGCACCACCCGATGCGATAACCGGAATATTGGCATCTCCCGAAATCTGGGCCGTTAGCTCAAGAGCAAACCCTGCTTTAGTACCGTCGGTATCCATTGATGTCAGCAGAATTTCACCGGCACCCCTATTCTCCACTTCTTTTGCCCAGGCAATCGTACGTAGTTCGGTGGGCTTGCGGCCGCCGTGGGTATGAACAATGTGTTCACCAGCTACATAACGCGTATCTATGGCTACCACTACGCATTGGCTTCCAAACTCTAAGGCCAGTTCGTTAATCAAATCGGGGTTGCGAACGGCTGACGAGTTAATGGAAATTTTGTCAGCACCCGCGTTGAGTAACGCCGACACATCCGCCACTGACGAAATGCCCCCGCCAACCGTAAACGGTATATTAATCGTGTGCGCCACATTACGAACGAGTTCAATGAGGGTCTTCCGTTCATCAACGGTGGCGGTAATATCCAGAAAAACCAGTTCGTCGGCACCTTGTTCGGCATAAACAGCCGCCAGAGCAACGGGATCGCCCGCATCGCGAAGATTGACAAAATTGGTTCCTTTTACGGTACGGCCGTCCTTGATATCGAGGCAGGGAATGATTCGTTTCGTAAGCATTAGTAGGCAGTAAACGCTTTGATAGCTAATAAATTTTCGGGATTTTCAATTGGTGCAAAGCCGAACTGTTTGTAGAGACCGTGGGCATCTAAGGTGAATAGCATTATCCGGCGAAGGCCCTGCAAGGCGGGGTATGCTTTAATGAAGGCTACAAGTTGTTTCGATAAGCCCTTGCCCCGGTGTTCGGGTAGGATAAAGACATCAGCCAGATACCCGAAGGTCGCCATATCGGTTATGACGCGGCCAAAACCAACCTGATTGCTTCCCTGGTATACACCGAAACATAGTGAATTATCGATGGAGCGCTTAACGATCTCAATCGGAATATTTTTGCTCCAATACGCTTCTTCGCTCAAAAAGCGGTGAATCATGTCAAGGTCAAGTTTTTTCTTATCGTCGCTGATTATGTAGTCGCTGGTCATAGGCTATTAATTTTTTGCAACTCTTTCAACGTCACGCGCCCCTCGTAAATCGCCTTTCCGACGATAACGCCGAAGACGTTCATATCAGCCAGGGTTTCAATATCGGCCATGTTGCTGACGCCCCCGCTGGCAATAATGTTTAGATTGGGAAACTGATCCTGCATGTTCCGGTACAGATCGAATGAGGGTCCCTGTAACAGACCATCTTTGGCAACATCCGTACTAATCACATACTTGATACCTTTCTCGACCCAGTTTTCCATAAAGTCATAAATCCATACGTCGGTACCTTCTTCCCAGCCACTTACAGCAATTTTCTCGTTTTTTGCATCGGCACCCAGAATGATTTTTTCCGAACCGAGTTGGGCGAGCCAGCGCTCCATCTGGTCAGGATTCTTTACGGCAATGCTTCCACCCGTTACTTGTTTGGCACCGCATTCAAACACGACCCGTAAATCCTCATCAGATTGTACGCCACCGCCAAAATCAACGTGCAGGTTGGTTTTGGCTGTAATCTGTTCCAGAACTTTCCAGTTTATAACCCGTTTCTCTTTGGCTCCGTCGAGGTCAACCAGGTGCAGGCGAGTCAGGCCAGCGTCTTCAAATTGCTGGGCTACTTCCAGCGGACGAGCGTTGTATTCTTTCTTCTGACTGTAATCACCCTGGGTAAGCCGAACGGCTTTCCCATCAATCAGGTCAATAGCGGGAATAATATGCATGAGTAACGCGGACAGTCCGCTTATTAAAATGAAACACGATATCTGGACAGGAGGCTGCAACGCCAGCCCAGCCGCGTTACAGTTCTAAAAAATTCTCTAAAATCCGCTGCCCAACGTTTCCACTAATTTCGGCATGGAACTGCGCGGCATAAAAATTATCGCGGTGCAGCATAGCACTGAAGGGCCGAACATAATCACAGACAGCTGTGGTTTCGGGGCAAATATCAGCGGCAAAGCTGTGCACGAAATAAACGTAGGCGTTGTCGGGTAGTCCCTGCGTTAACGGCCCCCGAAATGAATGAATACTGTTCCAGCCCGTATGTGGCACTTTAAAGCCCGGCTCATTCGGTAACCGCCGGACGTTGATATCGAAGATGCCCATGCAGGTCGTATCGTTCTCTTCCGAGTGGCGGCACATCAGTTGCATGCCCACACAGGTGCCCAAAACGGGTTGTTTCAACGACGGGATCAGCTTGTCGAGACCCCGCTCGCGCAGGTAAGCCATAGCGGTACTGGCCTCCCCAACGCCGGGAAAGATGACCTTGTCGGCCGAGCGAATCTCCGCTTCATCGTCGGTCAGCAGATAACTAGCTCCCAGCCGCTCCAGGGCATACATCACTGACTGAACGTTACCCGCGTTGTATTTGATAATGACAGTTTTCATACATAAAAAAGCCCGGCTCCTTGCAGAACCGGGCTTTGTATCGTGTGCTAATCAGGAGTATCTCACCAAATTCACAAACAAGCGCATCTAGTTCTGCTGCGTTACCGCCCAGAATGGTGATGCCGATGGTTTTTTGCTTGTAGAATCATGAAGCAAAGGTAACGCTCAGACGTTTAAATCAAAACAAACTGGCCTGCACTACTTTCGGTTGTAGAACAGGTTCCGACAGATTTAAACCGCAGTGTTTGTTTAGCTCGCGGACCCAGTACAGAATCAGTTCGGGGGCGGTGTCGTTTTCGGCACCACCGTGAACAAATAAATACGCTTTCTGTAATCCTTTGTCAAACCAGGTTTTTAGGCGTTGTACCCAGGCATCGGTACGCAAATAATCTGTTGGATGGCCCTCATTGGCGATAAACCGTAAGGTAAGAACGGGACTGCTCAAGCCCATATGCAACACATCGCGTCGGCCGGCCACATCGGTGATTACCACATGCCGGTGCAGGCCATAAAGGCGTTCAAGGGTTTGCTGCCAGACTTGCGCTTTGCTGAACCAGTCGGGATGGCGAAACTCCACGGCTACGTCAAGTTCGTCGGGCAGGCTCTTGAGATAGGTTTCCAGTACCGGCCATTTGTCGGGGCCAAACGTGGGGGGTAATTGGAGAAACGTCATACCCAGAAACTGCTCCAGACTTAAGACCGCATTGACAAACTCTTCGGTAAGACCCTCGGCGGCAATCAAATGACGTTCGTGGCTGATCGCCTGCGGGAACTTGGGGCAGTAGGTAAATCCTTCCGTTGCTTCGGATTTCCACTTCTCGATCATACCCAGTGTCGGGATTTGGTAATGCGTTAGGTTCAGCTCGATCGTATTGAATTGCCGGGTGTAGTAATGCAGGAAATCTTTATCCTTGGCATGGGATGGGTACACTTTCCCGACATAATCTTTGTTAGCCCATATAGGGCCACCAATAAAAACGGAGGGTTTGTAGCGGTCGCTGACGGGTAGCGGTTCAACAGCGGCCCAAATTCGACCGTTAAAGGCCGCTCCGGGCGGTAAGTTGAAATTGACGGTATCAAGATTGTGTATTTTTCCGAATTCCATGTTCGCCTAGTCATGAAGTGTACCTATAAAACGGCAAACACACGCTTTCGTTTTTTCGCCCTACCCAATTTAGTTAATTTTGCTTTTTAGCCGTAGTGCTCACCGTCGGTTTTTACTATATCAACCGTCCCGACGATAAAGGAAGACGGGATTTCAACTGATTTATGATTTCAAAAACATACGCCCCCCAGGAAATTGAAGCCAAATGGTATCAATATTGGCTTGACAATCAATTCTTTAAGTCTACACCGGACGAGCGGGAGCCTTATACCGTTGTCATTCCACCGCCAAACGTGACCGGTGTACTGCATATGGGCCACATGCTCAATAATACCATTCAGGACGTACTGGTCCGGAAGGCGCGTATGGAAGGTAAAAATGCCTGCTGGGTGCCCGGAACCGATCATGCCAGCATTGCTACCGAAGCCAAAGTAGTAGCTATGCTCAAAGAGCGGGGCATTAATAAGAAAGATTTGACCCGCGAAGAATTTCTGGAATATGCCTGGGAGTGGACGCACAAATACGGTGGCATTATCTTGTCGCAGCTTCGCAAATTGGGCGCTTCCTGCGATTGGGATCGCACGCGCTTTACGATGGAGCCGCCTTTGTACGATTCTGTTATCGATGTATTCGTTGACCTCTACGAAAAAGGCCAGATTTATCGGGGCGTTCGGATGGTTAACTGGGATCCACAGGGACGCACAGCCGTATCCGACGAAGAAGTTATAACGAAGGAGATTCAGCAGAAGTTGGTGTACATTCGGTATGAGATAGCCGGAAGCAACGGACAGGAGTTTATTACGATTGCTACCGTTCGGCCGGAGACGATCATGGCCGATGCCGCCATTGCCGTGAACCCAAATGATGAACGTTTCATGCACTTGCATGGTCGGAAAGCCATTATACCGCTCATTAATCGGGAAATTCCCATTATTACCGATGAGTACGTCACTATGGATTTCGGAACGGGTGGCCTGAAAGTAACCCCCGCCCACGACCCGAATGACTATGCCCTGGGTATTACGCACAACCTGCCCGTGCTGGATATTCTTAGCGACGATGGTACGCTGAATGAGAAAGCCCAGATCTTGGTGGGCATGGATCGCTTTGCCGCACGTAAGGCCATTATCAAGCTGCTCGACGAATCCGGAAACTTGGAGAAAACCGAAGACTACAAGTCTAACGTTGGTACATCGGAGCGGACAGGCGCCGTTATTGAGCCGAAACTCTCGTTGCAGTGGTTCCTGAAAATGGATGAACTGTCGAAGCCTGCGCTTAAGAACGTCATGGACGATACCATTCAGCTCGTTCCGCCCAAGTTCAAAAATATGTACCGCTCCTGGATGGAGAACGTACACGACTGGTGTATTAGCCGTCAGTTGTGGTGGGGCCAGCGCATTCCTGCTTTTTACATGCAGGATGGCACTATTGTCGTCGCTAAAAACAAACACGAGGCCTTAGAAAAAGTACAGCACGAAAAACTGCTGTTTGCGATGACGGAGGCCGATCTGACACAGGATGAAGACGTACTGGACACCTGGTTCTCGTCCTGGTTGTGGCCTATATCCGTTTTCGACGGATTGAAAGACCCTGACAACGCTGATATCAATTACTACTACCCGACCAATGACCTCGTTACGGCTCCTGAAATCCTATTCTTCTGGGTGGCCCGGATGATTATTGCCGGGTACGAATACCGGGGAGAAGCCCCCTTCAAGAATGTTTACCTGACGGGTATTGTCCGGGACAAACTCGGTCGGAAAATGTCGAAATCATTGGGTAACTCACCGGATCCACTCGACCTTATCGATCAGTACGGCGCCGATGGCGTTCGCACGGGCATGCTGTTCAGTTCGGCAGCGGGTAACGACCTGATGTTCGATGAAAAACTGGTCGAGCAGGGCCGGAATTTCAGCAACAAAATCTGGAATGCTTTCCGACTGGTAAAAGGGTGGACAGTTAGCGATGGCAACGCAGAGATAGCACGTGCGTCATCGCTACCCATCCAATGGTTTGAATCGAAGTTAAACACTACGCTGATTCAAATCGAAGATGATTTTAGTAAATTCCGTATTTCCGATGCCTTGCAGGCGGTTTATAAGCTCATTTGGGATGATTTTTGTTCACAATACCTTGAACTCATTAAGCCCCCATTTGACTCCGAAACGGGCACGCCCCAACCCATTGATCAGGTAACGTACGAGGCCACGATCGACTTCTTTGAACGGCTTATGCGACTGGCGCATCCGTTTATGCCCTTCATTACCGAAGAGATTTGGCAAGATATTCGCGAACGGCAAGACGGCGACAGTATTTGTATCGCGCCGTTTCCAAAAGCTGGAACTGTCGATGAGTCAATACTGACCGACTTTGAGACGCTGTTCGATGTGATCTCCAATGTTCGGAACATTCGGAATGCCAAGCAGATTTCGCCTAAAACTGAACTTCCACTGGCCATTAAAACAGCTTCACCTGGCCGGTTTGAAAAACTTGACGTATTGATACAAAAAATGGCTAACGTTTCGGCCATCAGCTACGTCAATGAAAAGTTGGATGGTGAATCGCAGGTCGCTTCTACCGATCGGCTGGCGCTTTCGTTCCTGATCAAAGGCGACGAGTTCTTTGTCGATATTGCTGGAGAAATTGACGTTGAGCAGGAAATTGCCAGTACCCGCAAAGAGTTAGATTACAACATCGGCTTCCGGGAATCAACATTAAAAAAACTATCGAACGAGAAATTCGTTGCTAATGCAAAACCTGATCTTGTGGATCGGGAGCGCCAAAAACTCGCCGATGCCGACGCTAAAATTCAGGCGTTAGAACAACGGTTAAGGGACTTAGCCATATAAGCAAAGCAACAATTGGTGTAACCTGAATGGTTGAAAGCAAGACGCTTTGCCCTTGTTCAGAACATTTATTAATATTTTCAGCGCAATAATACGATTATTTGACTAAATAATTGTATTATTGCTTTTTCACAACTGGTTTTTTCATCGATGAACAAGTGCATTTTTTTAGACCGCGACGGAGTGCTGAACGAAGACCGAACGGACTATGTGTATCGAGTCGAGGATTTTATTATTCCCGATGGTGTGCCCGAAGCACTTCGCTTATTGAAAGACGCAGGTTATTTACTGATTGTGATTACCAATCAGGCGGGTATTGCCAAAGGCTTATATACGCGCGATGATGTAATGACCTGCTATAATTACCTGCAGGATCAGTGCGGCCAGTTAATTGACGACATCTATTATTGTCCTCATCATCCCAAATACGATAGTGAATCACTCACCCGGAAGCCGGGATCATTATTACTCGAAAAAGCGATAGCCAAGTATAATATTGAACCGGATGTATCCTGGATGATCGGCGATGCGCTTCGCGATATGCAGGCGGGCAGGCGCGTGGGTGTGCGAACCGTTCGTATTGCGCATGAACTGCAGTCTTCTCCCGACTACGACGGGTGTGCAACCAGTTTGCTGGAAGCATCCCGATTCGTATTGGAATACGCCTGAACTAAAAATACCTCCCGATCTTGTTAAAAAGACGGGAGGTATTTTTTTGCCTGAATTTTCCGTTTACGCCCGAACCTGGCTTGAGGCAGGTTTCTGTACACTTCCATATGCAGGGCAATTCGCCTTGCGCGAACACGAGCCAAGCGATAACGTTGCCAGTACAGCGCCAAAAATTAGTAATTTTTTCATGAATACACGTTCTGTTTTTGCCCTAACCTTCAGATTGATAAACGAATATAGTGCCAAAAACTATACGACTTATTAATTTTTGTCAGGCTACCACTTCCTTCCATTGCGGGTAGTAACCTAACAAAATAATTATTTAGTTCTCTTCTTTCACTAACTCAGCTACTTCTTCGCGCTCTTCGGCGGCTTCGGTTGCTTCGAGTTCCGTCATGCCGGGCTCGGCATTGCCATAGCCCAGAATTTTAAGCATTACCTCACTATTTTGTTCGGGTGCAAACAACCGGGTTCTAAGATTTCCCTCTTCATCTTTATCCACAATAACGTGTTGAGGAGCCGGAATAAGACAATGCTGAATGCCACCGTACCCACCTAAGGATTCCTGATAGGCACCTGTATGGAAAAGGCCGATGTACTGGTCTTCGGTATCCTGATCAAAAATGGGCAGATACAAGTCGGCGCTGTGGGCTTCTGTATTATAAAAATCATGCGAATCACACGTCAGTCCACCTAAGTTAACCTTCTGGTAAGGGTTTTCCCAGTTATTGACCGACAGCATAATGTATTTCTGCCCTAAGCCCCAAGAGTCGGGTAGCTGTGTAATGAACGAACCGTCGATCATGTACCATAACTCCTTATCGTTCTGCAACTTCTGGTCAATTACCTTGTAAATGACGGCTCCGCTTTCACCAACCGTATAGGAACCAAATTCGGTAAAAATATGCGGTACCGGTACGTTGTTCTTATTGCAAATCCACTGAATACTCTCCACGATCTGATCGATCATGGCCTGATAATCGTACGTAAACTGGAACGATGTCTGAATCGGCATGCCGCCCCCAATATCGATGGAGTCAAGATCGGGGCACATTTTCCGTAGTTCACAATATTTATACATGAAGCGGCTCAGCTCACTCCAATAATAGGCACTGTCTTTGATGCCCGTGTTAATGAAAAAGTGCAGCATTTTCAGCTTGAATTTTTCATTAGGCTGGATTTTACTCCGGTACAACTCGTTTACATCGCTATACCGAATGCCTAAGCGCGAGGTATAGAAGGCGAAATTTGGCTCTTCATCGGTTGCGATACGGATACCAAAGTTCACTGTGTCGGTCGTCACTGAATTCTCGTAGGCTTCAATTTCTTTCAGGTTGTCGAGAACCGGAATGCAATTGGTAAACCCTTCATTAAGGAGTTCGCTGATGTATTGCGTGTAAAGCGGCCGTTTGTAACCGTTGCAAATGATGTACGTGCTCTTATTAATCTTACCCGACTTGTATAACTCCCTCAGGATCTGAATATCGTATGCCGAAGACGTTTCGAGGTGTACGTTGTTCTTAAGAACTTCGTCGAGTACAAACCGAAAATGAGATGATTTGGTACAGTAACAATAGGTGTAGTTACCTTTGTAGTTATACCGTTTCATTGCATTTTTAAACAGCAGCTTGGCATGTTCAATATGCTCCGTAATCTTCGGCAAATAGGTCAGTTTCAAGGGCGTACCGTACTCCTTGACAATGTCCATCAGCGGAACATTATTGAACATCAATTC
Source organism: Spirosoma humi (assembly GCF_054776575.1). Classification (NCBI taxonomy): domain Bacteria; kingdom Pseudomonadati; phylum Bacteroidota; class Cytophagia; order Cytophagales; family Cytophagaceae; genus Spirosoma; species Spirosoma humi. Next base: position 4,827 of record NZ_BAAHBR010000008.1, on the reverse strand, counting down.
ATTATTCTCGACATTAAATTCCCGTGTGGGAAATTCGAACGTCTGGTCAATCAGGTCATAATATGTCTTCATCCTTGCGTTTAGAGCATAAAATGGGGTTGTCCTACTGCGGCACAGTATGGGCCGTTGCGGTTTTGATTTGAAAAAACAGCTGCGAAATTGACCCCGAAATTCGGGCTTTCCAAAGAAAGGACATGCGCATGATAGTCAACGAAAAAGTAGGGGGTTTGATTCGGGAATAACAGAAAATTAATAGTGTAGAAACATACTTTCTCCATCAACGGATTGTCTTCTTTCTTCAAACCAAAAAGAACGTCTACTTTTGTCACTCGACACAGATTGATTTTACCGAATGTCTCAGGCTATTCATTTTATTTCTATTGGCGGCAGTGCCATGCACAATCTCGCTCTAGCGCTGCAACAACAAGGTTATACCATTACTGGATCCGATGATGAAATCTACGAGCCATCCCGAACCCGTTTACAACAACATGGCTTGTTACCGCCCCAAACCGGCTGGTATCCCGACAAGATATCCGCTCAGTTAGACGCGATCATTGTTGGCATGCACGCCCGTAAAGACAATCCTGAGCTTGTAAAAGCCATGGCGTTAGGGCTACCCATTTATTCGTATCCCGAATTCATGTACCAGCAGAGCCAGCAGAAACAACGGGTTGTTATTGCCGGAAGCCACGGAAAAACGACGATAACGGCCATCATTCTGCATGTGCTGAATCACCACAATCGGAAATTCGATTACCTGGTTGGTGAGCAGATAGACGGTTTCGACACCATGGCTCAACTAACGCCTGACGCGCCGGTTATTATTCTGGAGGGTGATGAATACCCTTCCTCACCCATCGACGCCCGACCAAAGTTTTTACACTATCAGCCGCATATTGCGCTCATTAGTGGTATTGCCTGGGATCATGTCAATATTTACCCAACCTGGGACGAGTACGTCGATGCGTTCGAATTGTTGGCCGAAGCCATGCCCAAAGCGGGGATTTTGATTTTCGACGAATCAGATGACATGCTCGATGTTATTGGCCAGAAGGAACGTACAGACATTACGAAAATTCCTTACCTGCCACATCCGGCTACGGTTACGGATGGGCAAACTTTTTTATTGACCAAGAAAGGGTCAAAAGTACCCGTACAGATCTTTGGCCAGCATAATCTGAAAAATATTGCCGGGGCCATGACCCTTTGCGACCGTATTGGCATTACGGAAGAGCAGTTCTACGAAGCTATTCCAACGTTTAAGAACGTGGCTATGCGGCTGGAGAAACTGGCCGAAACCGATCAGCGAATCATCTACCGCGATTTTGCCCATTCCCCCGCGAAGGTCGAAGCGACCACGGAGGCCGTCAAGCAACAATACCCGGACAAGAAACTGGTTTCCGTTGTTGAGCTCCATACCTTCAGCAGTCTGAACAAAGCATTTTTAGAGCAGTATAAGGGCTCCTTAGAGGCCACGGATATTGGTGTAGTTTACGTCGATGAAAAGGCATTAGAAGGCGATTCTGACGCTTTAACGGCCAATGATATACTTTCGGCGTTTGATAAACCCGGTTTAAGCGTATTTACTGTTTCGAGCGACTTGCAGGCTTTTCTCGCCGAGCATCGCAACACAGCCGACGTTTTCCTGTTCATGAGTTCCGGCGACTTTGGCGGATTAAATTTAGCGGCACTTGCTGATCAGCTGATATAACCTGAATCAGGGTTCAAGCCCTGTACTATAACCAAACGAAAGTCTGACTTACTCATGCATAGTCTTGTTGTTTACTGCGCGTCGAGCCTTGGCGTCAATCCTATTTACAATGAAGTAGCTGCTGAACTTGGCGAGAAAATGGCGGCAAACAACATCCGGCTGATTTATGGCGGTAGCGGTTTTGGCCTGATGGGCAATGTCGCTAACGCCGTGCTAAAAAACGGGGGCGAGGTGACGGGTGTAATTCCCAATTTTCTTGCTGACCTTGAAGTGGCTCACCAGACGCTCACCGAACTACATTTTGTGGAGACCATGCATGAGCGGAAATTCAAGATGGTGCAGTTAGCTAAGGGCGTCATTGCCCTGCCCGGCGGCTACGGAACAATGGATGAGCTATTTGAAATTCTGGCCTGGCGACAGCTCAAGCTATATGATGGCCCCGTTGCCATTGTCAATACAAACGGCTTCTACGATCTTATGCTTCAACAACTCGATCGGATGGTAAATGACGGTTTTCTGCGGGCAGAGAATCGCTCTCTGTTGTTGGTGGCCGATACGGTCGACGACGCTTTAAAACAGATTAGCGAGTTCTGGGATAACCTTTAATGCCCAGAACTCGCCTTTTTCCTTACTTTTTAACTGACGAGAACGAATAAGGAAAGTTCGCTGGATCAGTACCCCGCTGGGTGTTGGCTTTGTCTACCATCTGGAAGTCCAACCGGGCACCCTGCATCAATTCTTTATGACTTAGCCAGTTCGGGCTATACATCTTTCCGTTCACAGTTAAGGCTTTGACATACCGGCTTTGCGCGTTGTTCGCCGGCGCATTTATGGTTAATGTCTTGCCATTTTCAAGCTTCACCGTTATTTTCCTGAACAGTGGAGCACCCAGTACATATTGATCGGTAGCGGGGCAAACGGGATAGAAACCCATAGCGGAGAATACATACCAGGCCGATGTTTGTCCATTGTCCTCATCACCACAATAGCCGTCGGGTGTCGGCTGGTATAGCCGATTCATTACCTCGCGTAACCAATATTGCGTTTTCCACGGCTGGCCTGCATAATTGTATAGGTAAATCATATGCTGAATCGGCTGATTACCGTGGGCGTAATTGCCCATATTCATGATTTGCATTTCACGAATTTCATGGATAACCGTGCCATAATACGAATCATCAAAAACCGGAGGCACGACAAAAACCGAATCCAGCATTTTAGCAAATTCCTGCCGCCCGCCCATTAGGCCAACCAGCCCCTGTACGTCGTGAAAAACAGACCAGGTGTAGTGCCAGCTATTCCCCTCGGTAAAGGCATCGCCCCACTTGAATGGGTTGAATAGCGCCTGGAATATACCATTCTCGTTTTTCCCCCGCATGAGTTTGGTCGATGGGTCAAAGAGATTCCGGTAGTTTTGTGAACGTTTGGCAAAGCGATCTATTTCTGACTGGGGCCGCTTCAGCTCTTTCGCCAATTGGTAAATTGTGAAGTCGTCGTAGGCATACTCCAACGTCCGGGCCGCATTTTCGTTGATCTTCACATCGTAGGGTACATAACCAAGCTTGTTGTAATAACTCGCACCTTTTCGACCCACAGAGCTAAGTGGCCCCTCGGTCTCGGTATTTTTCAAGATAGCCTCGTACAACGTATTGATGTCGTAACCACTTCTAACCCCTTTCAGGTAAGCGTCAGCAATTATAGAGGCCGAGTTCGAGCCAATCATACAGTCCCGATGGCCCGGACTAGCCCACTCGGGCAGAAATCCACTTTCTTTGTAGGCGTTTACCAAGCCCTCCATGATATGTGAATTCAGGGTGAGCTGAGTCAAGTTGAAAAGGGGAAAAGCAGCCCGAAACGTATCCCAGAATCCATTATCCGTGAACATATAACCAGGCAGAACCTGTCCGTTATAGGGGCTATAATGAACAATTTTCTTCGCAGCATCCAGCTCGTAGAATTTTCGGGGAAAAAGCATTGTCCGGTAAAGACAGGAGTAAAAAGTCCTGAGCTGCTCATCTGTTCCTCCCTCTGCCGAAATCCTACCAAGTTCCTTGTTCCAAATAGCTTTTGCTTTTGCTTTAACTGTATCAAAAGAATCGCTACCAATCTCGCTCAGATTCCGTTCAGCTTGCTCAGCACTAATAAAAGACGAAGCAACACGAGCGTAAATCTGTTCTCCTTTTTTGGTCTTAAAACCAACAACAGCGCCAACATGACCCGATTTTTGTTCGAGTTCTTTTAGTTCAAGCTGCTTATCGTGCCACACAGCTGTGTTTGCAAAAGGCTTGTTAAACTGAATGACGAAGTAGTTTTTAAAGTTAGCGGGTACTCCACCGCTGTTTTTAGTTGTATAGCCAACGATTTTGTTTTCGCCAGGAATGATCTTGATGTATGAACCCTTGTCGAGTGCATCAATTACGACATGGGCATCTTCTGTTTGTGGAAACGTGAACCGTAAAGCGGCCGCGCGCTCTGTTGGACTTATTTCAGTAGTAACGTCATGATCAGCCAAATAAACTTTATAATAATACGGTTTGGCGATTTCCGATTTGTGCGAGAACCAGCTAGCCCGTTCATCCTCATTAAACCGTAGTTTACCCGTGATTGGCATGATAGCAAACTGGCCGTAATCGTTGATCCAGGGACTAGGCTGGTGCGTCTGCTTAAATCCACGAAGTTTATCAGCATCGTACGTGTAGGCCCATCCATCGCCCATTTTGCCAGTCTGTGGCATCCAGCAATTCATTCCCCAAGGCAGAGAAATAGAGGGGTAAGTATTCCCGGTAGATAGACTTGGCTTCGAAGCCGTACCCATCAATGGATTGATTAGATCAACTGGGTCAAATTTCTGAGAAGTTACCTGAGAGAAACAGGGAATGGCGGTGCACAAAAAGCACGCTAGTGTGAGTTGAACTATACGCATTAAGTAGCTTCGAACCTTGTCCGTTGATCACGTAAAACAAAGAAGTAAAGTTACTATATCTAGCAATGCCTATAAAAGTTCATAGCCTTAAAAAGCAAAAAGGCCTGTCCTTGTGGGACAGACCTTCGCTGGTTTCAATAGGTGGCATCTTCCTACTCTCCCGCTTGTGACAGCAGTACCATCGGCAGTA